>NZ_JAKUKO010000002.1:0-544448 GCF_022449185.1 Acinetobacter pittii | reverse complement strand
TCGAGTAATTTAAACCAATCAATCAATGAAAATTATTTCGATTAATCAATCAGTAAAAATCCACACAAGTTGTTCTTCAATTCTCTTAATGATCTTCTTACTGGTTCGTCACCAGCAAGCTAGGTCGGCTATATTACTCTTAATCTCTTAAAAGTCAACAGGTAATTTCGATATTTTTAAAACTTATCTCTCAAACCAACTTACCATCAAATTCATCACTTAAAGCAATCAACTCAATTCCAAGTAACTGTTTTTCAACAAGTTTCTATCTGCATCACCGCCGATGGATGTGCATTATAGACCATTACATTCCCTTTGCAATACCTTTTTTAATATTAGTTGAACAACAGTTCGCTTTTTAATCAAAAATCATAAAAATAGTCATTTTTTATATAAACATGGTTGTAAAAGCATCAATTTATCTAAAATTTTCTCGTCTTGATTCTTTTCTTGCCATCTAAGTGGGCGACAATCGATATATTCACAGTATCCACCCTCTCCTTGCAGACACTGTTCATTCCAGCTTAATTGATATTGAAAGCTTCCCACATATCCCGCCGCCAAACCAAACTTATAGTCACCTCGGCTTTGTGCATAAAGTTCAAAAATTATTTTTCCATTTTTCTCACATTGCCAAGAAAACTCCCTAGGCAAGTACATCTCTTTACCATTCGGTGTTTTAACCTTTGGATAAACTCGGTGGATATGTAAATTTACGTCTTCTGTAAAACTTTCAACAGGCTTCCCAAATTCTTGAATATCTAATCTTGAACATAGGATGATATTCCACTGATTTCTTATTTGTAAGAATGTAAGCTGCGTCGTTTCATTTAAGTTAATAATTTGGCACGTATAGAAACATAAAGATAAGAACGGCAAGTGCAAAGCTCGCGCGTGTTTAAATCGCCCCAACCCTTCAATTTGATATTTATGTCCTTTATAAAAAATTTCACCTTCACATATACATAGTGTTGACCAATAGTCAGAAACGCCCCACTGCAAAGCAGAGGCATTAAATATATTTTCTGGAATCTGAATTGTAAGATCACACCCCATTTCCGAGTCTAATCGCTGAAGGCGAATCATGGGAATTTGCCATTGAATCAGGTCGGTTTTATCAAATTGATATAGCGCCGAATCAAACTGGCATTGGCGTCGAATAGAATATGTTTTTAAATGTCCCACACTATGTTGGCTATTACTTACAAGCACTGTTGCAGTGTCGATAGCTGAAGTTGTAATGCTATGGGCGTTATAACACAGAGGAATACGTGGCTGTCCCACTAAACTAATATAATTAAAATAACGAAGTGGGGTTGGTAAATTTGGAAGGATCAAGCCTTGATAAACAATTTTAAAAAAGCCACGAGAAGGTTGATAAACAACCCCCTCTTTAGCATTAGGGCCCAGCTGCTGTAATTGATTAATTTCACTTATCAACTTAGGCATACTGAACCTCTTCTATTTTATGTTTTTAGTGTTTCATTACTCTTGCGTGCAAATAAAGTCGTAACAAAACCAGATAGAGCATAGATAATTGAAACTGTCAAAATGCCCATTGGAATATTATAAGTGATTGCCGCAAAAATCAGTACTACTGGCAACATAACTACAAAAGGAACACGTTTACGATCCATCTGCTTGAAAGAATAATATTTAATATTGGAAATCATGAGTAATCCCACAATTACCATAAGAACAGCATTAATAGTTTGAATCGCAATATCACGTAAATCAAAAATGAAAGGATAATCGCGAGCAACCCAGACGAGTGAAATAATGATAATAGCAGCGAGTGGACTTGCAATGCCGATAAAATAACGTTTATCGACAACGCCTATTTGCACATTAAAACGCGCTAGTCGGAAGGCTGCGCAGGCTGTATAAACAAAACAACAAGCCAGACCAATACGACCTAAATCATGCAAACTCCAGCTATACATCAGCATTGCTGGAGCCACACCAAAAGCTAACAAGTCTGAGAGAGAATCATATTGTTCACCAAAAGCACTTTGTGCGCCAATCGCTCGAGCAACTCGACCATCTAAGCCATCTAATAACGCTGCAATAAAAATGGCATAGATCGCTTGGTTAAAATCCCCATTCATACTTGCAATGATGGAATAGAAACCGGACAACAGAGCAGCGGTTGTAATTAAGTTAGGCCAAAGATAAATACCTCGGCGCTTCACTTTTTGTCCTTCCGGATTATCTTCTTCTTCAACCACTTCAAATGTAATCCCATCAAATGAATGTTCATTATGAGTTAAATCTTGCTCTGGTTTAGGCGCATTTGTCATTATTTTCTATTCCAAACATGTGCATTGATTTAAGTTAACTGTTACTCACCTACCAACCAGCGAACAGCAGCATGACCACCAGTTTCTTGCATGCGAAGATGCGGGAATAACCATTGTAGTGCTTGGTCTGCTTGTTCAGAGAACTGCCAAGGTGGGTTAATCACTAATAGACCACAACCATTTAAACCTACAGGGGTGTCATCTGGCCACACACAAATTTCACAAACTAACTGACGGCGAATACCCGTTTTAAACATTTTCTTTTCAAAACGCTCAATCATCGCTCGGTCTTTGATTGGATACCAAACTGCAAAAACGCCTGTGGGCCATTTTTTATAAGCTTGTTGTAAAAGTTCAACTAATTGCGGAAAGTCTTTACGTTCTAATTCGTAAGGAGGGTCAATCATAACCAGACCGCGCTTTTCTTTTGGCGGAATTACGCCAAGCAAGCCTTCATATGCATCACGCTCATGTAAACCTGCACGTTTATCACGAATGTTATGGCGTAATTGCTGAAATACATCGCGCTGCATTTCAAATATAGTCGCCTTGTCGATTTCACGCATGCCTTGCAAAGCAAACCAAGGAGAACCTGGATAGCTTCCCTTACCTTCTTCAGAACGCAATTGTTCTACTAACTTCAAATATTGCTGGATTGCTTCAGGTGCCTGACGCTTTTCCATATCAGATAGTTGAACTAGACGATGAATGCCTGTGAGAAACTCTCCAGACTTTTGTGCAGGTGCCAGAGATAAATCATATTTGCCTGCCCCTCCATGCGTATCGATATAACGATAAGGTTTATCTTTAGCATTTAAACGGTTGAGAAGCTGTAGCAAAAGCACATGCTTCATAACATCTGCAAAGTTGCCCGCATGGAAATGGTGACGGTAATTCATGTTGACTTTAATTCCTCAATTCAACAAATAGTTTAACATGAAAAAAATATTCTTTCGTAAGGTTGTGATCATCTAAAATAGAGGTGCTTGATATTTTTACGATCTACCCGAGGTTATATGCACTCTCACTCACTTCCTGATTCATGGAATTTGGATCAAATCTTAGATGATTTAAATGCGCATGGCTTTGCCATTATAAATCAAGCATATTCAGATCAATATCGCGCGCAGGTTTCTCAAGAATGTAGCCATCATATGGGTGAGTTTAGAGAAGCAGGCATTCAAAATGGTGTTGTAAGTAATATTCGTAGTGACCATATTCTCTGGATTAATGATCAGCTCCCTATTGCTCAGCAACATATTGAAACCTTAACTTTATTTTCACAAAGTCTAAATCAAGCATTCTATTTAGGAATTAAAGAGGTTGAAGCTCATTTTGCCCGTTATAATTTGGGTGAATTTTATGCTTTACACCGAGACAATCCTCAACAAAAAAATGATCGTATTATCTCAACTGTCTATTATTTACATCCAGAATGGCAAGAAGATTGGGGGGGACAATTGCGACTACAAGATAAAAATGAGAAATGGCATATTGTTAATCCCGAACCCAATCGACTAGTAATATTTCAAAGTGATTTATTACATGAAGTATTAACTTCAAAACAACAAAGGCTATCTATTACGGCTTGGCTTCGTAGCGGAAATTCTATTTGGGTTTAAAGGTTACTCTTTAAATTTGATAAATGAACCCGATATAAAAGCTATTGATTAGAAAAGGTGATGGCGTATGTCTATTGAAAGTAAAACAATTGTGAACCGAATTGGTGAAACAGACCAACTTTATTTGACTGAAAATACGCCTGAGCTTGCTTTAGAGCGTGCTGAGTTACGCATGCAACTTGTAATATTAAGTCGTGTTCGCCAAGAACAACTTCATTTCTTACAAGAAGCTATTGTCTTACTTGAACAAGCTCGTATGGAATATGAAGAAATGCCTTTGAGCTTATATCTTAATTTGTCTTTACACTTAGCCAAAGCCTATATGCTTTATTTTGAACTAAATAAAGAAAAACGTTTTGCGCTGATTACTCAACAAATTTTGAAGCCATTAGCACATCATGAACATGCTGATATCTATTTCTTCTTGGCATATGCGTCAGCAGCACGACAAGAGTCAGCATTAACCCGACATTGGTTAACTAAATATTTATCAACGTCTACATGTGATCTTGAATTGCTTCATGGCCAACCAGTATTTGACCTTGTACGTCATGAGCCATGGTATAAAGATAAATTAAAAGTAAAGACACATTAAACTCTTAATGCAATAAAGCCTGTTTTACGTATTACTTGTAAAACAGGCTTTATTTTTTTGAAATTATTTTTTCACACTGTCTTCATGCAGTTGTTCATTAAGCTCATCAATAACCACAATCCACTCATCATCTTTTTCCCAATGACTCTTCAAAAAATCGCTTTGGCCCTTTGACCAAAAAGACGCTTCATGTAATTTTTGCTCGGCCGGCAATTGATGTGTCTTAATAAAATTTTCAATGCTTGCCTCATCAGAATCTAAACCCAACTGATCAAATAAAAGCTCTAAAGTCGGTTGCTGTTCAAACATTGTTATTCTCCTATAACTTCTTTTAAATCATCTATTAACTAATCTAACAACAAAACGTTTTTACTTGCATGATAGTGTCTATATTTTCTTGTTGCTTTTTGTGTTCCCTTTCTAACTTTTTAATAAAAAAGCACTCTATAAGAGAGTGCTTTTTTACATTTATCTATAAGATAAATTATTTCAACATGTCAGCAATTGCAGCACGTTCTTCTTCAAGTTCGTTCAACGTCACGTTGATACGTTCACGGCTGAATTCGTCAATTTCCAAACCTTGAACGATTTTGTATTCACCGTTTTCAGTTGTTACAGGGAAACCGAACATTACGCCTTCAGGAATACCATAAGAACCATCAGATGGAATACCCATAGTTACCCATTTGCCGTTTGTGCCAAGTGCCCAATCACGCATATGATCAATTGCAGCGTTAGCAGCAGAAGCAGCAGAAGACAAACCACGTGCTTCGATGATCGCAGCACCACGTTTACCAACAGTTGGAAGGAACACATCTTTGTTCCAAGCAGCATCGTTGATTTTGTCTTTTAAGCTTTCGCCATTTGCAGTTGCAAAACGGTAGTCAGCATACATTGTTGGAGAGTGATTACCCCAAACTGTCATTGTTTCGATATCAGAAACTGCAACGCCAGCTTTTTGAGCAAGTTGAGTTAACGCACGATTGTGGTCAAGACGCAACATTGCTGTGAAATTTTTCGCCGGAAGATCTGGTGCAGATTTCATTGCGATGTAAGCGTTAGTGTTTGCAGGGTTACCTACCACTAACACTTTAACGTCACGACTAGCAACTTCGTTTAATGCTTGACCTTGACCGATGAAAATTTCACCGTTAACTTTCAACAAGTCAGCACGTTCCATACCAGGACCACGTGGACGAGAACCTACCAATAAAGCGTAGTCAGCATCTTTAAATGCAACTTTCGGATCATCAGTCCCGATCATGCCAGCCAATAAAGGGAAAGCACAGTCATCAAGTTCCATCATTACGCCTTTAAGCGCTTGTTGTGCTTTTTCAACTGGAACTTCAAGCAATTGTAAAATAACAGGTTGATCTTTACCTAACATTTCACCGCTTGCGATACGGAATAATAAGCTGTAACCAATTTGACCTGCAGCGCCAGTCACGGCAACACGAACGGGTTGCTTCATGTAATTGTCTCCAATGAGTGTCCTTAATCGGGCTAAATAGGAATTCCATCTAACCAAATCATCATAAACGGCAAAGATTGTACTCTAAAGATTTGGCAGATGCATGTAAAAGCAACTCGTTTTCACCAAAAGTCTGATAGAAAATACAAATTAATCTTTACAAATAAATTTAATATATGATCATCATTTTATTAAAAAATGATCATTACCCTTAGTAACTACCTTTAATCATGATTTCGCCTGGACAATTCGATACCACATGATTTGCACATTGTTTATATTGGCCTTTTACGGTATAGCATACTTTTACTTCCGTTAAGACCACATCGGAACGTGACAATTGACAACTAAAACGAATACCATTTTGAGGTAAGCTCGGATTAAGACGAACAAATTGCTGTCTTAATGCGGATTGCTGCATTTCAACATTTGTTGAACTTGTAAGGCTAGCTGGAATTTTTAAACGCTCAGCAAAATTGATAACCGTACGGAAATATTGGCTTGCATTCATAGGAACGCATCCACCTACACTTTTCCATAGCTGTACACGAGCATTATTATCAGGCATAACCCGAGCCACAACTTTGGCTTGCAATGGAGAGAGAGAAGCCGAACTTTCTGTCGAACAATCTGTTCGATTTGTTTCTGGCATTAGACCTGTAATTGTCAATGAATATCCTTCAAGACATTTACGTTGTTTTTGTTTAGAAGGATCTAATGCACATGCAGCTGGTGTCATTTGCACATGCATAACATACCCCTGTAAATTAACAGGTTGGGCATGTAAAACGGAACTCATCAATCCTAGCCCTGCACAGATAAACCACCATGCAAGTTGCAAAATTGAACGAAGTTCCAAATATCTATATTTCATTTAATTAAAACTTGAATATGCCAATTAAAAGAAGATCCATCATCAACCACCTTAAGTTAAGGCGACGTACGCATTGGAATGACTTTCATACGTTGCGATAACGACTGAGCTCCCTGTCCCAATATTACGCCGTAATGTGTTGCATTCGTCATAACATGCTTGACATAGTCTCTGGTTTCTAACAATGGAATTGTCTCTGTATATTGGTCAGCCGAAATGGGTTGATAGTCCGGTTGCCAACGTCTAGCCCGATTAGGCCCTGCATTATAACCTGCTGTTGCCAAAACAGGGTTATTGCTTAATTGTCCCTGAATCATTGATAAATAGAATGTTCCATATCGAATATTGGTATTCATTTCACTTAATGCAGCAGGATTATAAGTTTCACCCATTTGTCGTGCAATCAACTTCGCTGTACCAGGCATAATCTGCATAAGACCGCCTGCTCCAACATGAGAACGTGCAGAGGTAACAAACCGACTTTCCTGACGCATTAAACCATAAGCCCACGCTGGATCAATTCCTGCATTGTAACTATGACTTACGACATTAGTCTTATGGGGAGTCACATAGCGATAAGTATCATTGTGCTTATTTGTTGTGCGATCTGCTGCATAAATTGCCCGATCAAACCATCCCATATCATGAGCACGCTTTGCTGCAGCTAAAAGTAACCCATCGTCATGCTGAAGATAGGCTTGGCGAACTGCCCAGTTCCACTCTCGGTTGGTATAAGTTGGATTTGCATTAATACGTCTTAAAGTAAAAGCACGGTTAAAGTGAATGTTTTGGTCTAGACGGCGTAAATCACTTGCAGTTGGCTCATCATTATAAGGCTGATGATTATATCTCACGCCCAAACGGTCTTTTGCAAGAAGGTTATGATAATCATCACCACTTTCAGCTAATCTTTTATAAATACGTTGTGCCGTGTTTTTAGAATTACTATCACCACGTTGCTCTGTCGCACGTGCTAACCAATATTGCCAACGATCTTCTTGTTTTTGTGAAACCGTCATACTATCAATTGCACGAATTAAACTTTCCCATGCACTAAAACGAATAGCCTGACGCGCATAAATTTCAGCTTCTTCAGGACTTAACGGGTAACCATAACTTGCGTCAAAATATTGAAGGACTTCGCGGTTAAAGTTATTTTTCATTACCGTAGTCCCGCCAATATAAGCTACAGTTCGATATAGATATTTTTGTACGCTTTCTGGAGTACCTTGCGCTACTCGCTGTACATTTGCAAAAGCATTTCCTAAATCATTATTTGCTAGACGGCCTAATGCAAAAATCAAATAAGCATAATCTACATCATTAGTTTTTGGTGCTGACCATAAATAATTCAGTGGATTCGCCTGAATCTGATTGAGCTGAGCTAAGGAAAGATTTATTCCTAAACTTTGAGCAGTCGCAAGAGCCTGTCCAGATAAACCAGCACGTAATTGTACCCATAGACGTTGCTGCTTATCTTGTGTACTCATTAATGGACTAGACAGCATCATTCGACCTAGTCCAACACATGATTCTGGTTGCGACTCAGTGGCTAACCAAACATCTTTATATTCAGCAAAAACTAATGCATCACCGCTTTTCGCCCGAACCTGTGCTAAAGCACAATTTTCGGCTTGGTCAGGATTGGTGACATAAGATAAGACAGGTTGAGCAGATGCATAGTCAGCTTGTTTAACTTTTTCTTCAACATAATCTGCTGATAATTTTTCAGCCATTGCTGATTGTGGGTAGCGTTGAGCAAAACTTATGATAGAGGCAGCAGGTTGAAACCCAAGGTTTGTATTAAGTTTCCAATATTCTGGGTAATATCCCAACACATCATTTTGCATTGCAAGCTGATATTGGTCTAATAACGCGGTATTACCACTATTTGCAGCATTTAATGCATCATTGAACTGCTCTTCAGCAGCATAAGTAAATGAACACCCAAGTAAACACATAGCTCCTAACCAGCTACGATGCATATATTTATTTTTCATTATACGACTATGGATTGATGAGCTCTTTCTACTTTGTCTCATATATGTGCTAAACCCTGACTATTCACCTTCAACGCATAGTTTAATTATTCTTCGTGCTTTCTTTTGTTGTGTTATGTAACTCTATGATTCAACATCATTAAAATCCACCTAAATTTACTTCACAAAAACCTTGTCATGTTCTGAAAGTTTACTGTTATCGGTTCAACTCAAATACTGCTATAATAAATGGTTTGACCCATTTTGGGCCAATTTATTCTTTTTAGATCGATCTGTTAGGAGCCTGCATGACGGTTCAAACCTTCATTCCCAATGGTGCCAAAGCTGCCTCAGAAAACACTGTTACCCAGCCAACGCACACCACTGATGTTTCAATAAAAAAACTTTATATTGAAACTCAAGGGTGTCAGATGAATGAGTATGACAGTCACCGTATGGCAGACCTTTTAGGGGATTCTCACGGCTACGTTTTGACGACCAACCCTAATGAAGCAGACATTCTGCTCATGAATACATGTTCTATTCGCGAAAAAGCGCAGGAAAAAGTATTTAGTGAATTAGGCCGCTGGCGCAAACTAAAAGATAAAAACCCTGATCTTGTGATTGGTGTCGGTGGATGTGTTGCCTCTCAAGAAGGTGACAACATTCAAAAACGTGCACCCTATGTAGACATGATTTTTGGTCCACAAACATTACACCGTTTACCACAAATGCTTGATCAACATAATGCTCAAGTAGAAAAACCTAGAAAAGATAAAATCAAACTGGTTGATATTTCTTTCCCAGACATTGAAAAATTCGACTTTTTACCTGAACCACGTGTAGAAGGTTTTAAAGCATTCGTTTCTATTATGGAAGGCTGCTCTAAATACTGTTCTTTCTGTGTAGTTCCATATACACGCGGTGAAGAAGTTTCTCGTCCATTAGATGATGTACTTGCAGAAATTGCAGGTCTTGCTGAAAAAGGTGTACGTGAAATTTCACTTCTGGGTCAGAATGTAAATGGTTACCGCGGAGAAACCTTCGAAGGTGGCATCTGTACTTTCCCTGAATTGTTACGACTCGTTGCAGAAATTCCAGGTATTGGACGTTTACGTTATACAACATCGCACCCACTTGAGTTCTCTGACGAGCTAATTCAGTGTTATGAAGATTTGCCTCAAATGGTGTCACATTTACACTTGCCTGTTCAAAGTGGATCTAATGATGTTTTACAGACAATGAAGCGAAATCATACGATTGATGTTTATATCGATAAAATTGCGAAGCTACGCAAAATTCGTCCAGATATGCACTTATCGAGTGACTTTATTATTGGTTTTCCTGGTGAAACTGATGAAAACTTCGCCGAAACACTTCAATTTATCAAAGACTTAGATTTTGATCACTCATATAGCTTTGTTTATTCAAAACGTCCGGGTACACCTGCATCAGACTTACCTGATACTACGCCTGAACACGTTAAAAAAGAACGTTTAGCTCAAGTTCAAAAAGTGATTAAACAGTCTAGCATTGAAAAAACTGATGCAATGCTTGGCAAAATTGAACGTGTTCTTATTGAAAAAGTCTCTGATCAAGACCCTAATATTTTACTAGGTACAGCCGATAATACACGTCTAGTCACTTTTGTAGGTGATGCTGCTTGGGTTGGTCGTTTTGCAGAGATCGAGATTACTGAAATTAAAACTTTAAATTTAGTTTACGGTGAACTCTTGAATCTTGAGCCTGACGTGGCGTAATGTAGAGGTATTCTAAAGTCTACTGAAAG
Source organism: Acinetobacter pittii (assembly GCF_022449185.1). GTDB lineage: Bacteria > Pseudomonadota > Gammaproteobacteria > Pseudomonadales > Moraxellaceae > Acinetobacter > Acinetobacter pittii_I. Next base: position 533,818 of record NZ_JAKUKO010000002.1, on the reverse strand, counting down.
GTTTTCTCTTGACTGCAGCGATTCGACGTACCGTAACATTTCCTGAAGTTTCAATGGAACGTTTAAAGAGCATCTTGGGTGCCTATAATGGGCACCTTAAGCAAATTGAACAGCGTTTAGATGTCAAAATTACTCATCGTGGAGATGTTTTTCATATCGATGGTGAGATTGATGCTGTTGGGAGAGCCGAAGCATTATTGCAACGACTCTATGAAGAGTCTGAGGTATCCCAGCAAATTAGTGCCGATCTATTACATCTGTTAATTCAATCTTCGCAAACTGAACGTAATTTCGAGTTGGTTGGAGAAGAGATGGATGAGCATGATGCACCAATGGATGTCTACTTCCAGACTCGTAAAGGTCGTATTAATCCACGTGGTGCTAATCAAAAACGCTACGTACAGCGTATTTTGCAAAGCGATATTTCTTTTGGTGTTGGCCCTGCGGGTACAGGTAAAACCTATTTAGCAGTTGCCGCCGCAGTAGATATGCTCGAACGTAACGAAATCCAACGGATTTTACTTGTACGTCCTGCTGTAGAAGCTGGAGAAAAGCTAGGTTTCCTACCGGGTGATTTAACTCAGAAAATCGACCCATACCTACGCCCTCTTTACGATGCTCTTTACGAAATGCTCGGCTTCGAAAAAGTTGCCAAGTTAATTGAGCGTCAAGTGATTGAAGTTGCACCTCTTGCATATATGCGTGGTCGCACACTTAACCATTCATTTGTAATTTTGGATGAAGCTCAAAACACAACGCCTGAACAAATGAAAATGTTCTTGACCCGTTTAGGTTTTGGTTCTCGTGCAGTGATTACAGGTGATATTACCCAAGTAGATTTACCTCGAGGCCAACAATCTGGTTTGGCACATGCACTACGTGTACTCGAGAACATTAAAGAAATTCATATTACCCGTTTCCATTCCCGTGACGTTGTACGTCATCAACTTGTTCAAAAAATTGTTGAAGCGTATGAAGGTTGGGATGGTGAACAACAGCGTCTTAATGCTGAAGCACGTGCTGAACGTAAAGCACGTCAAGAAGCATTAGTTGCTGAAAACGATACAGCAGCAGACTTGCAACATCAGGATGCCTAGGGTTTGTTGAATATTCAAAATTGGATTGCGTTGTCGGCTACAATTAAGCAGGCAAGGCATGAAATGTAGGGAATGGCGAGCCCCTTTCCAAGTTTCATAACGTAGTCTGAGATAATTTTAGCCACAACCCTTCGGGACAAAAGTGTTTTTTGCTGCTACGTCGTTGTGAACTATTCATTTAGAATAACTAAATCTCATAGTCCACGCCTAGTATCATCTAAAAAACACTCGATGTCGCAATCATCTGTGAATGTTCAACAGACCCTAAGGATTCATTTTGAAAATCAGTTTAAGTTTACAACAAGACTTTCAATCACCTGAGTTAGAGCTCAAACGAGCTCAACTCAAAAAAATTATTGAGACAACTTTACGCCACGTTGGTTATAAAGAAGATTGTGAAATTGGAGTTGCTTGCGTTGATCTGGATGAAAGCCAGCAACTCAATTTGCAGTACCGAGAAAAAGATAAACCAACTAATGTTTTATCTTTTCCAAGTGATATTCCAGAAGAAGTTCTACCAATGCTAGATGCCTTACCATTGGGTGATTTGGTTATTTGTATTCCAGTGGTATTACAAGAAGCATTAGAGCAGCAAAAAACTGCCCAAAATCATTTTGCACATCTGTTAGTACATGGTGTTTTACATTTGCTTGGTTATGACCATGAAACCAGTGATGAAGATGCTGAAGAGATGGAAGGCTTAGAAATTGAAATTTTAGCAAAACTCGATATTGCTAACCCTTATTAGGAATAATGTGATCATTAAAAAATGTGGATATCCTACAAGTTATCCACATTTTTCATTAATGAACTTCAAATTCAGCTTCAGCTGGATCAAAACGCCAAGTACGAATAATACGTAGCTCAGAAATATCTTTCATATTGCTATCAAAACGACCAAATGGCGCACCACGACGTACAGAAGCTTTTGCAGCTTCATCTAAAACTGAATGCCCTGAGCTTTCAAGCAGTCGGATTGCACGAATTCCGCCTTGAGCATTCAAAATAACCATTAAACGCACTTCACCTCTTAGCTGTTGTTGTTTGGCCTCTTCCGGATAATAGCGATTACCATACAACTCTACTTTTTCACGGAACTTATCTAAATAAGCTGCTGAAGCATCTTTCTTGGCTTGAATACCATCGACTGTTTTTATTTTTTGTTGACGACTGAAATCTTGCTGACGTTGTAAATATTGAGCTTCTAGGCTCGCGACCATTGCAGCTTTTGCCTGAAATTGACTTTGTAATTGTTCTAGTTCTTTTTTCCTTTGACTCGCATCAGCTTGTTTCTGCCAACTCAAAACCGTCATTAAAACTTTTTCTTCAAATTTAAGCTCTCTTTGTTGCTGAATCTTTTGCAAACTCTCTAACTCAGTATCTCCAGTTGAAGCATCATTAGGCATCGGATTTGGAGTATCACTAGAAGTCCGATGAGCTTCACGAAATGCGCCCGAGCCTTGTTGATCTGCTTGCGCTAAAAAATCTGCCTGAACAACTGGCTCATTGCTTGGCCGAATTGAAATTGCAATTTCTTTAGTAGATTGCTCTGATGGACTAGGCATGGCAAAGTGAATGAGCAATACAAAAATATGCAGTAAGATTGCCAATATTGTTGCAACAATAAAGACTCGGTCTTGCCACCAATGATGAAAAGGCTCTATGGATAAACTTCTTTTGTTCAACATAATCTTAAAAGCATATAGATGCCTTTTCCCCACGGTTTAATACCGAATAAAATACAAACTGATATTCAAATATGGATAAAAGTGTGATTCACTTCAAATATAGGGTTTTATCCATTTTCATTTTGTCAAAATGTATCAATTAAATTTGTTACACTGCAATATCAAAACCCGTTTTTTATCATAATAAAGATTGTGTTGGCTCTTTAGTAAATTATCTTCTGGAAGTTCTTTTATGCAAACGCTATTTTCCTCATTAGTCAGACGCCTTCAAAAAGTCTATAAAAAAGCAGAAGCATTCATTGAGGAAGAAAGAGATTTTACATTATCGCAAACCTTTCTGAATGCTACTTTGCAACGTTACGTGACCAATAATGTTGAGTTTTTAGATGACCTACATGCAGATCTTTATCATGACTGGTTAAGATTATATGCAACCATGCATGTAAAAGGTTTAGAAACCACATTATCGGTTGATTTAAAACTGATCCAGATGGAATTTAATAAAGAACAACAACTTTTAGTTTTTGAACAAATTAGTAATACACAAATTATTGAAGCGAAATATAAAAACTTTTGGCAAAAGATCGCCGTAAAAGCCGCAGTTTTTTACTACCATAAAATTTTGAAAAAAGATCCTTTGGGGATGATTCTTGAACGTTTCAATGTAGCAGAAGAACGCGATGAACTCATATTTCTTGATCTCAACCGTTGGTTTGGCAAAAAAGCCAGCATCATCGAGACATTAGGCAAAGTACATATAAATTACGCACGAGTTCGTGAAGCTGAGTTAGTTGTATTTGGAAATGTGAATTTAGCAGCCTTGCTTTCTCGTGATCAGGACGACGATTTTGAAGAAGAATTTGCAGATTCTGAAATAACACCAATTCAGCAGAAAGATGAATAAACCATTTATAAATGAAGATGAATTGACTGCCAAAAAACACAAATAGATTACACATTTAGCATAAATCCTGATTTTTTCTCCATGATCAACAGGCATAATATGTTTAAGTTACAGATGCATCAGCACTGACTTTTTAGTCTGTACAAGGATATTTACTTATGGCAACAAAATTTCTGAAATCATTTGGCATCGCAACAGGTATTTCAACAACTTTGCTTTTTGCAGGCTTCTCAAGCCATGCACTTGCCATGAGCCCATTTCAGGCAAATTATCAGTTTACTTATAATAATAAAGGTATGGGGTCGGCTACACGTGCCTTAAGCCAGCAAGGGAATAACTGGACTTATAAATTCACTGCAAAAGCAGGTGGAATTGCATCCGCAAGTGAAACAAGTAAATTTAGTTTCACCAATGGTAAAATTGGGTCTCAAAGTTTTAGCCGTACCAGCAAAATTTTGATTCATAACAACACCATGAGTATTAACTTTAATCCAAATAGCAAAACTATCTCTACCAAGAAAGATGATAAAGCTCGTTCATTTGCTTGGCAGGCAGGCGTCCTTGATGAGTTAAACGCAGAGTTACAACTGCGTGAAGACTTAAAAAATGGTTCACTGAAGTCCTCTTATCCACTTGCAGATGCAAAAGAAGTTGAAAACCGTCGATTTGTAAAACAAGGTAATGAGAAAATTAAAACCTCTTATGGAACATTCGATACCATTAAAGTGGTTTTACAACACAACAAACCTGAACGCAGTACAATCTTTTGGTTAGCACCGAAATTAGATTATTTACCAGTTAAAGTCAGTCATATTGATGGTAAAACTTCTTATGGATTGTTATTAACAAGTTATTCAGGTAAAACGAATTAAAGCTTGCATTTTTTTGGATGCTTTTTAAAATACGCATTTGCTTTAAAAAGCATCCGTCTAGAGGATTCTCTCGTGCACGCACTAGAACAGAAAATCTTAACAGAAGGTATCGTTCTATCTGATCAAGTCTTGAAAGTCGACGCTTTCTTAAACCACCAAATTGATCCTGTATTAATGCAGCAGATTGGTAAAGAATTTGCCGCTCGCTTTAAAGATGCAGGGATTACCAAGATTATTACCATTGAAGCATCAGGTATTGCACCTGCAATCATGGCAGGTTTGGAACTTGGTGTACCTGTGATTTTCGCTCGTAAATATCAGTCATTGACCTTAAAAGATGACTTATATCGCTCTAAAGTATTTAGTTTTACTAAACAAACTGAAAGCACGATTGCGATTTCAAATAAACATCTTCATTCAACTGATAAAGCATTAGTTATTGATGACTTCTTGGCAAATGGTCAAGCAGCATTAGGCCTGATTGATTTAATTCACCAAGCAAATGCAGAAGTTGTAGGTGTGGGTATTGTGATTGAGAAATCATTCCAACCAGGTCGTGATTTATTGCTTGAAAAAGGCTACCGCGTTGAATCATTAGCACGTGTTCACTCTCTTACAGATGGCAAAGTTACTTTTGTAAAAGAATAAAATGTACACCTAAAAAAGAGCGGATATCCGCTCTTTTTTATTTGCTCAAAATTAATCTAAAAGCTTTTTAGCAATCTCTCCTAAACGTTTGCCTTGCGCTTCACACAAAATCTTTTCATCCTGACTTAAGTTCTGGTCATGACGCGGTCCACTTACATGGCTTGCGCCATAAGGTGTTCCACCTGTTTTAGTATTAGATAAGGCTGGAATTGCATTAGGTAATCCCAAAATCATCATGCCATGATGAAATAACGGCGGTAACATAGTGAGTAAAGTACTTTCCTGCCCACCATGCATTGAACCAGAAGAAGTAAAAACGCAAGCAGGTTTATTATGTAATGCCCCATTGAGCCAAAGACTGGTTGTTTGATCCCAAAAATATTTCATTTCACTTGCCATATTGCCAAAGCGAGTTGGAGAACCTAACGCTAAACCTGAACAATTCGCTAGATCATCTAACGTACAATAGATATCACCTTCTTCCGGAATGCTTGGCTCGGCTATTGTGACAGCTGGAGCAATATTTGGTACTGTCCGAATTTTCACTGACATACCCGCAGACTCAACACCGTTGGCAATTAAATGAGCCATTTCTTTAGTAGAACCATATTTGCTGTAATAGAGTACAAGAATGTAAGGTTGCATCGGTTTCATAAATTTTGTTAAAAAGACACTATACGGGATTTTTTATTTTTTTGGCGAAACCAATTTTATGAAATTCTAGAGGTGATTGATGAGGTAGCACAAAAGATAATATGAGCAAATTTCTCGGACTCATTGAGTAAAAAGTTTATCTACTTTTGGTAAACCCTTGCTCAGACAACAGAAAGCCTACTTTTTTGAAAAAAGTTTATGGCTACAATTCTTTCTATAGCACATAGTAAACTTACAGAACGACTTTAATTCTATAAGTTATTATTTTGCTTTAATCTACGATTTGAGTTCTTAAGCTCATACTTTGATAAGCTATCAATCGCCCAACATGATGATTAAAAAAATCGGGATAGACGACGCATGTTACAACGTTTTTTAAGTAAGCTTCCTTTTTATAATAAAACCTGGTTTCAGTTCGTTTTATATGTATTTAAGCGTTTTGAAGCTGATCGGTGCCGTGAACAAGCTGGCTCTCTCACCTATACAACGCTATTCGCAGTTGTGCCGATGTTAACAGTTTTTTTAGTAATTATTTCTTCAATCAAAGCATTAGAACCCGCAAGACAACAGCTACAACATTTAATCTATAGTAATTTTTTACCGAAAAGCACGATCGCATTTGATAAAGCGCTAAATGCTTTTACAGAAAAATCTAGCAACTTAACCGTTATTGGTGTGCTTTTTTTATTCGTTACTACTGTCTTAATGCTGACCTCAATTGAAACCGTCTTTAACCGTATTTGGCGAGTAAAAGAAACTCGTAGTGGTATTATGGGCTTTATGCGCTATTGGACGATCATCTCTTTAGGTCCCATTATTTTAGGAAGCGCATTTGTTATTTCATCAACAGTTGCATCGATGAACTTATTAAGCAATAACTTTACAGGTTATCAACTTGATGGGGCATTTTTACTCTGGCTAATTTCTTTTGTCCTCACTATTTTGGGTTTCTTCATTTTATATTGGACCATTCCCAATCGCACAGTCCCAGTTTATGCAGCAGGAATTGCTGCTTGTCTAAGCGCAGTACTGTTTGAAATACTCAAAAATTTCTTTAGCTTTGTGATGTCAAATTTCACTAGTTATGAAATTATTTATGGTGCATTTGCAGCAGTGCCAATTTTCCTTCTATGGATATTCCTGTCATGGAACATTATTTTGCTAGGCGTAGAGGTGAGTTTTGCTTTAACTGCATTTCATTCGGGTAAAGAGCAAAAACGTCACCCTGTTTTAATGCTATTAGATATTCTTGAGCTGTTTTATAAAAAACAGAAACTCGGTGAGAGTGTAAGTGACAAAGAAGCTTTAGAAATTTTAGGTCGTGGAGAAATTGGCCGCTGGCCAGCTTATGTACTTTTGCTTGAAGAGCAAAATTTGGTTAAACGTACCGATAAAGATGAATATGTTCTCGCGCGCAATTTATCCCAAGTTGATTTCTGGAGCTTTTTCACTGCTCTTCCATACCCTCTGCCATTACGTGAAGATGTTCTAAATGTACACGATGACGATGAATGGATGGAAAAAATAGGACCTGCCTTGGTCGAATCTAATGATTATTTAGCAGCAAAACTTTCTATTCCGCTCTCAACAATTTTTGAAGAGAAATAAGAAAGTAGAACTCTTCAATAGTATAGACACTCTTTCCTACTCAATAAAAAACCCTATTATTAAAAAATAATAGGGTTAAAAATTGGCAATTTTAGGAATGGGTTATGCTTTTACAAAAGTTTCCCATGCAAAATCTTGTGTTGCACCTTTTAATGTCATTTTCAACTGATCGCCTGCATGTAATGGCCCAACCCCAGCAGGTGAACCAGTCATAATCACATCACCTGGTTCTAGTGAAAAAACCTGATTAATATCAGTTAAAAGTTCACCAATAGTAAACATTAACAGTGCAGTATTACCATCTTGACGTAATTCATCATTAATATGGAAAGTGAATTTGGTCTCTTGCCAATTTGTAATTTCTTTTGTATCAACCCAATCTGCCAAAACACAAGCACCATCAAAAGCTTTAGCTCGCTCCCATGGGTGGCCTTTACTTTTCAGATCATTCTGTAAATCACGCATTGTTAAATCAAGACCTAAAGTTACTGCTCCAATCGCTTTTAAAGCTTTTTCAGGGTCAGTTTCACCTTTCAAAGGTTGATCAATACGTAACACTAACTCACATTCAAAATGGCAACTGCCCCACGCTGGATTCCAAGAAATACCGTCATTTAAACCAATCAAGCTACTCGGTGGTTTAATAAATAATATAGGGCTGTCAGGCATAGCATTATTTAATTCTTTGACATGATCGGCGTAACTTCTGCCCACGCAAACGATTTTTGAAGGACGTGTATTCATGAGGCTTCCTTTGTTGTTGCGGCTAATAATTCCAATAATTTATTTCTTAAATGTATTTTCGAATATGGTTTGATCTGAAACCTGTGCAAATGCGCGCTTTGGTACAATAATTACAGTTTTATTCTTTAGCTCAAGCATGTAGGTCAATTTACCTTTAGCAAAAGTTTGCACATCCGTATATTGCATCACCTGCTTACGACCATTGGCATAAAGCTCAAAGTAATCTTGATATAAGTCGATTCCCTGCTCACTCTTTCCAAACTGGTAACGAACAAATTGACGCTTAAATAACATGGGTAAAAGCCAGTAACGCATCAGACCTTGCATCACCAGAAAAAACACGCCTAACCCGACATAATATCGTCCAACACCAGAGAGGCCTAAATAAAATCCCCAAATAATAATTGCGATACTAATTGCAGGTGTAAGAAAACGGGTAAATTGCTTTTTCCCAAATGTCACTAATGAAAATCCATCTTGTGACTCTTCTAAATTCAAATAGTAACGTAAAGATAAAGCTGTTTTTTGCTCAGTCATTGCACTGCATCAATACTCAATAAATCGAAACTATTAGAGCATATTCATTTCAGCTTTAAAATGAATCAAAGGCTATTTTTTATTTTGTTTAAAAGTGGAGCTTATGATGAGATTCGAAGATCAACTACGTTGCATATATGGAACGTAGATTCATATTTTTTGAGCTTATTTCAGTTTTTAAAATTTCTACAATAAGAGCATCAACTTCTTAGTGGAATGTCTCATGTCTTTCTTTGCAAAATTATTTGGCTTAAAACAAAAAGCAACAGTCTCAAAAGATGTGGTTACTCAAGCCACTCAAGAGTCCCCTCTTTTCAATCAGCCAAGCTTTTTAGAATTAATTAAAAAACGTCGTTCTATTTATTCGATCGGGAAAAACTTACAACATACTCCTTCGGAGATTGAAGGGTTAATTCAAGAAGCAGTCAAACATAGCCCGTCAGCGTTTAACTCTCAGTCATCTCGCGTTGTGATTTTATTTAATGAGTCTCATCAAAATTTCTGGAATATTGTTTTAGATGTATTAAAAACGATTGTTCCTGCCGAAGCACTAGCGGGAACTGAACAAAAAATTCAAAGTTTTGCAGCGGGTGCTGGTACAGTTTTATTTTTTGAAGATCAAGATGTGATTAAAGGTCTACAAGAGCAATTTGAATTGTATGCTGATAATTTTCCAGTCTGGTCTGAACACTCGACAGCAATTGCCCAATTTGCAGTATGGAATGTATTGGCTGAACAAGGTATTGGAGCTTCTTTACAACATTACAATCCAATTATCGATGAGAAAATTAATATTGCTTTTGATATTCCTGCTCAATGGAAACTAAGAGCCCAATTAGTATTTGGTTCAATTGAAGGCGAAGCAGGTGAAAAAGCTTTTATTGAAGACGAAAGCCGTTTTAAAACATTTGGCTAATTTTTTCAACTACAAATCATTTAAGAGCTAGTTGCCATGAGCACTAGCTTTTAAATCGAAATAATAAAAAACAGGCACAAAAAAACCGCTATATATAGCGGTTAATTCTTCAAGTGGTGCGCTCAGAGAGATTCGAACTCCCGACCCCTTAGTTCGTAGCCAAGTGCTCTATCCAGCTGAGCTATGAGCGCGTACTTGATGTTGCGCATTATACGCATTTTTTAAGGCTTAGGAAGCCTTTTTTCATCTTTCTGTCATCAAACGTCTAGTTCTTAGCCATCCCTCTAGTTTACATAGCTTTTTAGCTAAAATTATTGAAACTTTGCTCACCAAAGATGTATCTGAAATATTTTTTTTCAAATAAGTTTTATAGAATTTTTGAAGCATTTTGCCATTTATCTAAAAGATAAAGGCTACTGTTTTAGTCAACATTATATAAATAATATATTTCTGGTTGAACCTAACCATTATAAGACTGTTTGAAATTCAACCAAGATAATGCTTCAAATAAGTGAAAATATGATTAAAAAAATAATTAGTTAAAATCATATAATATAAAAATTATTATTATTTTTATGTCTAAATTAAATAAATTATTACTTCTTTAAATATTATTAAATAACAAAAAATGTGACTAAAAATACACATTGACAGCTTTTGAGATCTAACCAATACTAAATTCCAATTATTGAGATACACATCTCATTAATTATGTAGCGCAATAAATAATACTTACTTAAAAATACAAAATTATATAGGAAATAGACCAACATGTTCTTACTAACAAATCTCGTATCTTCGATATCAAAAATTACTCAAGATTTGGGTAATATTGTATCGGTAAACACAAACGTAAACACAGGTTCCGCTGTTAATGTAAACGTTTCTGATATAAACATTTCTGATGTAAATATCTCTACATCAGGTTTACTCTCTAATGTAATTTCAACGGTAACGAACACCCTGACAACAACCACAACAGGCCTTGTTTCTGATGCCGTTGGTACTGTTACTGGCAGTATCGGTTCTACAAGTCCTGTAGACACAGTAACTAATATTATTGGCGGAGTAACTGGCGGTATTGATCTGGGAACTTCTCCAATTTCTCCGGTTATTGACGTTGTTCAGAGTGGCATCGACATTCTTCAGGGAGTTGAAAGCCTAAAAACTGAAATCATCAATACAGGGATCGACACTGTCGCTGATACTATCATTGGTGTCCTTCCTCAAACTGAACACCCTGTTTCTGAAATTGCTGATCTTGGTACTCTAACTTTCGAAACTTCTCGTGACACAGTAAATGGCACGCTTGAAGTCATTTCCGATCTAGTGGGTGGAGACATTCAAGGTGCAACTGAGTCTGCTACTGGTGTCGTTGAAACATTAATCACTAATGGTACAACTGCTACAGGTATTGTCACTGGTGTGGTTGGAAGTGTTACCGATGTAGTGGGTGGTGTAACGGGTGGCGTTGATGGCAACCCTCTTGAAGTTGTGACTGACATCATCGGCGGTGTAACAGGCGGTATCGGTGATGGCACATCCCCAATCGCTCCAGTAATTGATGTCGTTCAAGGCGGCATTGATATTCTACAAGGTGTAGAGAGCCTAAAAACTGAGATCATCAATACTGGTATCGACACTGTTGCTGATACTATTATTGGTATTCTTCCACAAACTGAATATCCTGTTTCAGACCTAGCTGATCTTGGCAATTTAACTTTCGAAACTTCTCGTGATACAGTAAATGGTGCTCTTGAAACTGTTTCTGATTTAGTCGGTGGTGATATTCAAGGTGCTACTGAATCTGCCACTGGTATTCTAGGCACGCTTATTACAAATGGCACAACAGCTACTGGAATTATTAATAACATTATCGGCGGCGCAACAAGTGGTGATAGCCCACTTGGCGTGGTAACCGACATTATTGGTGGTGTAACTGGTGGTGTTGACGGTAACCCTCTTGAAGTCGTAACTGACATCATCGGCGGTGTAACTGGCGGTGTTAGTGGCAATCCTCTTGAAGTAATTACTGACATCATCGGCGGTGTAACTGGCGGTGTTAGTGGCAATCCTCTTGAAGTCGTGACTGACATTATCGGTGGTGTAACTGGCGGTGTTGACGGCAACCCACTTGAAGTAATTACTGACATTATCGGCGGTGTAACTGGTGGTGTTGACGGTAACCCACTTGAAGTAATTACTGACATTATTGGCGGTGTAACTGGTGGTATCGGTGGTGGAACCTCTCCAATCTCTCCAGTGATTGATGTTGTTCAAGGCGGTATTGATATTCTTCAGGGCGTAGAAAGCTTAAAAACTGAAATTATCAACACTGGCATTGATACAGTTGCAGATACAATTATCAGTATTCTTCCACAAGCAGAACATCCTGTTTCTGAACTTGCTGATCTTGGTACTCTAACTTTCGAAACTTCTCGTGACACAGTAAATGGTACGCTTGAAGTCATTTCTGATCTAGTGGGTGGTGACATTCAAGGTGCTACTGAATCTGCTACCGGTGTTCTCGATACGCTAATTACAAATGGCACAACTGCTACTGGTTTAGTAACAGAAATCATTGGCGGATTGACAGGAACTATTGGTGGGGTAACTGGTGGGGATAGCTCACTAGGCTTAGTCACTGATTTACTTGGCGGTTTAACTGGTAGCGTAGATGGTGATAACCCTCTTGGCTTAGTGACCGACCTTCTAGGCGGCTTAACTGGTGGCGTTACTGGCGGTACAGACAACCCTATCGGCATCGTAACAGATATCGTGGGTAGCTTAACGGGCGGTGTGACTGGTGAAGGCGGATTAGATGTTATTTCTAATTTACTAGGTGGATTAACTGGTGGTAGCTTACTCGGTGGAGTAACGTCGACAGTATCAAGCGTAACTAATACAACGCATACTATCGTACCTACATCATTACTTACCGATAACTTCTTAGAAAACTCTTTCAATACTGTTTAATATAAGTCATTAAAATAAAGCCACTTATTACAAGTGGCTTTATTTATTAATATATCTTTAAATATTAATTCACTTCTTCCCATCTATAATATTTCTTATGCGCCAGCTCTAACATTGCATAATCATTAGGTGTATCACCATAAGCATAAATTGTAGAATACTGAGTTAAATCATATTTGTTTTTTATTCTATTTACTTTTTCTAAATAACCACAATCACCATTAATAAAATCACCTGTCAAAATACCATCACGTATTTCAAGTTGATTACATATAACCTCTAAATCTAAAGATTGGCACCAGCTTTCTAAATAAACATCTAATGATGCAGATACAACCACAACCTGATCACCTTGTTGTTTATGCCAAAGAATACGCTCCAAAGCATTTTGACGCACACAGCTAGGAAGAATATTTTTAGCAAACTCTTGCCCTATATATTTTAGGTAATCTGCATCATAGCCCACGTATCCCACCTGACAGAGTTTAGTTCGAATAGTTCTATCGGTTACCCATCCAAACTTATAACCCGCTATATAAGGTGCAAGTCGAATACCACCTAGTATTTGAGTTTTTTTATTTAAAGAAAATTTAAGGAATAGACTGAATGTATCGCTGTCAGTGATCGTGCCGTCAAAGTCAAATAAAGCTAAGTTCATTTATGATTATCTCTAATATAATTAAAAAGTTATAAATTTAGATTTTTTAAAGTACTAAAAAACAGGCACAAAAAAACCGCTATAAAAGCGGTTAATTCTTCAAGTTGGTGCGCTCAGAGAGATTCGAACTCCCGACCCCTTAGTTCGTAGCCAAGTGCTCTATCCAGCTGAGCTATGAGCGCGTAACTTGTGTGCCTTTCAGCGATTCGTTCTATTTTACTTGGTGCGCTCAGAGAGATTCGAACTCCCGACCCCTTAGTTCGTAGCCAAGTGCTCTATCCAGCTGAGCTATGAGCGCATTAAGTAAATGGCGGTGAGAGAGGGATTCGAACCCTCGATACCAGTAATAGGTATGCTTCCTTAGCAGGGAAGTGATTTCAGCCACTCATCCACCTCACCGGAACGAGCCGCCATAATACAAACTAAAACCCTATTGTTCAAGTCATCATAGTGAAATTTTCTTGTTTTTTAGTTCAATGAATTATTTTTTAAGCAATTTTCTCATTATTTTCGTCTTTTTCGATCAAACGCTTGTTAAGATAGATATTATTTCTTCATCAAAATACTGTAGTGCATAACACATTATTGCAAACCTAAACGTGCAGTTCGGGTCTGCATGACTTATGCTAAACTTATCTGCCAAGCGTGAAACCAAACGACATGACAAAAAACTGGGCTGACCCCGAAGCGAAAGCTGAAGCTGAACGTTATGACAATCCTATTCCAAGCCGTACTCTTATTTTAGATACATTGGAACAATTGCAGACACCGCAATCTCATGCAGAACTTGTCGATCATTTTAATATTCATGACCAAAAAAGTATTGAAGCACTCAGTCATCGCTTAAGTGCTATGGTTCGTGACGGTCAAATCATGAAAGACGGGTTTAAATTTCAGTTGGTGGCAGATCAACCGACCTATGAAGCAACTGTTTATATCAATAGTAAAGGTTTAGGCACAGCGCATATTGATGGTCAAAGTGACCTTTTACTTCCTGAACGTGAATTACGTTTAGTCTTTAACGGTGACCGAGTTAGAGTGCGACAGACTTCGGTTGACCGTAAAGGCAAACCTTGGGGATTTATCACAGAAGTTTTACAACATCGTGTTAAACAATTAATTGGTAAATTGTCGGTTCATGATGGCGAATATTTTATTCAGCCCAACAATCCAAATCAGCACCAGCCTATTCCTTTAGAAAAAGAACTGGTAACGCATGCTGAAGCAAATGTTGGCGATATGCTACGTGTCGCAATAGATAGTTATCCGACTCGTGAAGAATTTGCGACGGCGCATATTATTCAATCTATGGCCGACAAAGCTGATACAGAAATTATTATTCCGCAGACTATTCTTGAGTTTGGCTTACCTTACGAATTTCCAGATGAAGTTATAAAAGAAGCTGAAAGTTTTAAAGAACCATCTGCTCAAGACCGCGAAGGCCGTATTGATTTACGAGATTTAGCATTAGTTACGATCGATGGTGAAGATGCTCGAGATTTTGATGATGCGGTTTATGCAGAAAAACGTCCAGGTGGCGGTTATCGTGTAGTGGTCGCAATTGCTGATGTTAGCCATTATGTACGCTTAGACTCAGCCCTTAATGAAGAAGCTGAGGAACGTGGTACTTCGGTATACTTCCCGCACTTTGTATTACCGATGCTACCAGAGGCTTTGTCAAATGGCTTATGCTCTCTGAACCCTCATGTAGACCGCTTATGTATGGTCTGCGACTTGAAACTCTCTCGTACAGGCCGCGTAACTGGTTACGATTTTTATCCATCAGTGATGCATTCAAAAGCGCGTTTGACCTATACACAGGTGGCACAATATTTTGACGGCGCAACAGATGCGATTCCAAAAGACCGTGATGTTCATAAATCTTTAAATACGCTTTTCCAGCTTTATCAGATTTTGAAAAATTTACGTGCTGATCGTCATGCAATGGAATTTGAAACCATTGAAACTTACATGACTTTTGATGAGTTAGGTGGGATTAAAGAAATTTTGCCACGTACACGTAATGAAGCCCATAAGCTCATTGAAGAGTGCATGTTACTTGCTAACGTTGCTGCGGCTGAATATGCATTAGAACATGATGTTCCAATGTTATACCGCGTGCATGAAGCTCCAGAGTTCTCACGTATTCAGAAAGTAAAAGACTTTGTTAAATTACTGGGTCTACCCTTCCCTGACCAGCCAACTCAAGCAGACTATCAAAGAGTAATTGAAGCAACTAAAGATCGTATTGATGCACCAAGTATTCATGCCGTCTTATTACGTTCAATGATGCAAGCTTATTATGGCGCAAAAAATGCAGGGCACTATGGTTTGGCTTATGAAGCTTATACGCATTTCACTTCACCAATCCGTCGTTACCCAGACTTATTGTTACACCGCGCCATTAAAGCACATTTGAAACAAAAGCCTTATCCACTCTCTGGTGCGGCACTAGATGATGCAGGTGAACATTTCTCTCAAACCGAGCGCCGTGCTGATGAAGCATCTCGCAGCGTAACGACTTGGTTGAAATGTCACTACATGCAACAGCATCTAGGTGATGAATTTATTGGTATTGTTAGTGCGGTGACCGAATTTGGTTTATTCGTGACACTGAAAGATCTATATGTCGATGGCATGATTCATATTAGCCAACTCGGCGATGACTTCTTTATTTATGACCAAGCGAGCCAAAATCTAGTAGGTCAAAATCGTGGTCAAGTCTTTGGTTTGGGTGATGAAGTTAAAATTCAGGTTGCTGGTGTCAATCTGGAAGAACGTAAAATTGACTTCCAGCTCATTAAGCAAGTTACCCATGCAGGCCGAGTAGTTCGTAGCCGTGCGCCGCGTACAACTAAAACTACTACGCAGGCGACTGAAGAAGTTTTCAGTAAACCAACTGTCAGTAGTGATGGTGAGCGACCTGTTCACAAAAAGAAAGAAAAAAGTAAGCCAAGTTCTTACACCAAGAAATCTGGTAAGAAAACCTCAGCAAAAGCCGAGACTAAATCAGAAAAGGTGAAGAAAAAATCTAAGCCTAAAAAGAAAAAATCGAATGCAAAATCAAAGGCTGAATAATGAGTAAATAATTATCACGTTTCAAAAATAAGTCTCCAATAGGAGGCTTATTTCTTTTTAAAAGGGTTATTTTACACATTAAGCTTGATTTCCGACTTGAGAGGACCTACATCTAATACCATGTTTAAAAAATAATGTGGCTATTAGCAATGACTTTACAGCAAGCGACTTTACCAACTCCGCGTTTTGATCAAATTGAATTAGAAAATTTAAAACAAGACATCCAACAAGCGATTCAAGCAGGTCAGGAATTTTTAAATACTCTTACAGCTGCACCTACAGATACAGCTCAGCAACTTGCAGTACTTGAGCAAGTCGATACACTTGAAAATAATCTAAGTGAATCATGGGGCGTTTTATCGCATTTAAACGCGGTAATGAGCAATGCAGAAACGAGAGAAGTCTATCAATCGTTATTACCAGCATTAAGTGAATATTACACTCAGCTTGGTCAACACACGGCGCTTTATCAAACTTATCAATACATCCATGATGGTCAAAGTTATACGTCTCTTAGCCCAGCCCAACAAAGTGCTATTCGTCTAGCTTTGCGTGACTTTAAACTTTCTGGCGTCGCTTTAGAAGGCGAAGAGAAAAAACGTTATGCAGAGATTTCTGCGCGTCTTTCACAGCTTTCTTCTGATTTTTCAAATCACGTTCTTGATGCAACACAAGCTTACTTTAAGCCACTTACCGAAGATCAGTTAAAAGGTCTTCCAGAAAGTAATATTGAGTTATTAAAACAGTATGGTAAACAACGCGAACTTGACCAAGCTGTCGCAACTCTAGATTTCCCAGCATATTTTGCAATCATGACTTATGCAGATGACCGTGAATTGCGTGAAGAGCTTTATAGAGCTTATGTGACTCGCGCATCTGATCAGTCTGAACAAACTGAGTTTGATAACAGCAAAATTATGGAAGAAATTTTGAGTCTTCGTCAGGAAATGGCGAAACTACTTGGTTTCAATAACTATGCTGAATATTCTCTTGCAAGTAAAATGGCACCAGACGTAAAAACAGTACATGAGTTTTTGGTTGACCTAGCAGAGCATGCGCGTGCTCCTGCGCTTCAAGAAGTTGCCGAACTTCAAGATATTGCTAAACAAAATGGTGTGGATGAGCTTAAACCTTGGGATACAACTTACTATTCTGAAAAGCTTAAACAGCAACAATTCAACTTATCTCAAGAAGCATTAAAACCTTATTTCCCTGCACCTAAAGTTATTCAGGGATTATTCCAGATTGTGCAGCGTCTATACGGCATTAACATTATTGAAAGACAAGCACCTGTCTGGCATCCAGATGCACGTTATTTTGAATTAGAAGACCAAGGCCAAGTGATTGGTGGTTTCTTCTTTGACATCTATGCACGTACAGGCAAACGTGGTGGCGCATGGATGAATGGCTTCCGCTCGCGCATGCAAACACTTCATGGCTTACAAAAACCAATTTGCTATATGGTGTGTAACTTTACTCCTCCAGTAGGTGACCAACCTGCTTTATTGACTCATGATGAAGTCATTACTTTGTTCCATGAGTTCGGACATGGTTTACATCATATGTTGACCGAAGTAGATAATATCTCGGTTGCAGGAACTCATGGCGTTGCTTGGGATGCAGTAGAACTACCAAGCCAGTTTATGGAATTCTGGTCATGGGATAAAGAAAGTCTAGACGTATTAAGTGAACACATCGATAGTAAACAGACTTTGCCACAAGAATTACTAGATGCTTTATTAAATGCTCGATTCTTCCAATCTGGTATGCAAACTTTGCGTCAGCTTGAATTTGCGTTGTTTGACTTGACCATTCACACAAAAACACCTGCACTAAACAGTGAGCAAATTCAGCAAACCTTAAACGATATTCGTAAGCAATATGCGGTCGTTCCTACTGTCGACTACAACCGTTTCCAACATAGTTTTAGTCATATTTTTGCTGGCGGTTATGCCGCAGGTTATTACTCTTACAAATGGGCAGAAGTTTTAGCGAGCGATGCATTTGATCGTTTTGAAAATGAAGGCATTTTTAACACTCAAACGGGTAAAGAATTCCGTCAGGCAATTCTAGCTGTGGGTGGAAAAGACACTGCGCTTGAGGCATTTGTGAATTTCCGTGGGCGCGAGCCTAAAATTGACGCATTGTTACGTCATCAAGGTTGGACGAATGATAACAAAACCGCTTAAACTATGGGCCTAAATTGATCGTGTGGTTAGGGTGATAAAGATGAAAAAACGTTTCATTGCTGGAGCAAAATGTCCAAAATGTGAAGCCATGGATCGGATTATCATGCTAACCACCGCAGAAGACGAATGGATTGAATGTATCGAATGCGGTTATAGCGAAAATCGTCCGACTCATGTTGATGAGCCTGAAACACCTGCTGAACCGGATGAAATTGGAGTAATACAGTTCAAGCCACGTCGTCCCGACTAAAGGTCTTAAACATGTCACTACAAAGAAAACAAAACTCAAAATTATTATGGATTTTAATTGGGGGCTTAAGCATTCTCGTAGTGCTTTTTTTTGCAGCGCAATGGTTTTTTAAAAAAACCGAGTCGTCAGCACCACTGGTTGATCCACAACCTGTCTCGACTCCTGCTCCTGCTAAACCGAAACCAGCTGAGCCATTACCAAGTTCTGAACCTTTAGCTGAAAATGCAAGTTCTCAGCAACTTGTTAGTGAAAATGTGCTTAAAGAGCCTGTCCCTGCCCAAGAGTCTTTAGCAAAAGAAGAAGTATCTAAACTTGAAGATATTCATCAGCAGCTAAAAGATCAGGAAGCAACCTTAAAAGCTCAGCATGCAGATGCGGATCAATTAACTAAACTCAAGGAAGAACAAGTTAAATTGCTGGAAGCTCAGCTTAAACAGCAATAGTTTTTTAATGGGCTCTTAAAAAAACTAAAGCTATACATCTTTAGCTTTCTAATTTTAAGAAGAAAATTAGATTGTTATCGAATGCAAAATACTCATATTGTATCATCCAGAAAAACACCCTCTTAAAGAGGGTGTTTTTCTAATCAAGAAATTTACTTCAAATCATTAAATTAGTGATACCAACCGAATAATTTAAAGAAGTAAGGTGCATAAGCAATGATAAGCATTGCAGGCACCATTACAATTAGTGGAAGTACCCATCGCTCGAAGCGGTAGAAGAATGATTTATGGCGAACTTCTGCATCAGCACTAGCTACCTCATCATCACCAATCGCCTGTCTTGCCAATAAATGATTCAGAGCAACAGGTGGTGTAATATAACCTAGCTCAAAACCAATTAAGGCAATCATCCAGAAATGAACAGGATCGATTCCATATTTGTATGCGACTGGTGCCACTGTTGCTGAAATTAAAATAACAGCACCAAATGGGTCCAT
Organism: Acinetobacter pittii; assembly: GCF_022449185.1. Taxonomy (GTDB): domain Bacteria; phylum Pseudomonadota; class Gammaproteobacteria; order Pseudomonadales; family Moraxellaceae; genus Acinetobacter; species Acinetobacter pittii_I. The sequence continues at coordinate 514,059 of NZ_JAKUKO010000002.1, read as the reverse complement.
AATCATACCCACAAAGACCATCAGAACGACAATAAGAGAAATTACAACAAATAAACTATTAATATCTGTTGGGAAAGCCTCCATAATTTCAATCCGCTCTAAGAATCCACCGACACTTACAGACAATGCCATTAGGATAACTAGTGCACCAATATGTCCAACAGTTTCACTTGTTGCTGTATGTAAAGCTGATCGGAAAGAAACTCTACGCTCAGGATTACGTGGATCATCTGTGGACTTTACTTGAGGTACAGGTTGAGAGCCATCTGTTGGAGCAGTATAAACATTAAGAGTACTATCCCAATGTCCAACTGGTGCTAGCGGAGCAGGCTCCCTACGTAACTTATCAAATAACACCATTAATAATAAAATCACAGGCATCATCACTGGTGCAGTGAACTCATTTAAATCTGTTGCCAAAGCATGCTTATAAAACAACCAGATTAGGATAAAAATAACGATATATGGAGATACTGGAACAAAAGCACGTAAAGATTTTGGAAAAGCGATTTTTACTGGTGCGATACGGAATTTTTGCTCAGCAAAAAATAAAGAAACTATCAAAAATAAAGTTGATGATAATAAAAATGTATATACCCCATAGTGGTATAACATATCTGTTGTGACTTCTTTATTCAAAGATGCAACAACAACTATCAGCAAACATGGTCGTAAAACAACACCTAGTGAACCAGACATGGCTGTGGCTGCCAATGCAAATTGACGGCGCCCACCTGCATTCCAGACTTCTTTATAAATAATCGCCCCAGCAGCAATAACGAAAATACCTGAAGCTCCTGTGTAAGCTGTAGGTAAAGCTGCTGCAATTAGAATTAACCAAGTTAAAGTTTCAGGTGCTAGATTCCAAGGTCGTAATATATTGAGAAATAAATCAACTATACGTGTTTGTTTAAGTAACATACCTGCCCAGATAAATAGGGCAAGATTTAAAAAGATACTTGAGAATTCAACCAATTGCCCAAGGTAAATCCCTTGGCCCATTGGATAATCCATAAAGAAAGTAAACGCCACACCAGTGATAATTGCCATATAGGCATAGAGCGGCACACTTAAGAAAGCAAGCCCAAGATTTCCCCCTTCTTTCGTCGGGGTTGGAGATTTAATCAACTGAAATAAACTGATTAATGTCAAAATCGCAAATAACGTAATCCATAACCAGTAAATCACTTGCATTTCAATTGCTACAGGTACCCCCGAACCCGTTACCGAACGGTATTGGCTAATCGTTGATGATGTTAAAAGGCCATTAGCAAATAACATCGCAATTGAATATACACGAAAATCAATTTTCGTTGCTGGGCTACGTAAACCGATATGATGTGTCTTCAATGTCGCAGTTATCGCGGCCAAAACAACCATCACAACTAAAAGCATTGCCCTATTTTCAGTACCAAATTTAAAGAGACCAAAAAAAGAGGTTTCTATTGTTCGATACGTACGGATACTTGGATGTTCATCCATATAAGCGATAGCTTTATCATAGAACTGATATTTTTCATCACATTGTTGCTGCGCTGCGAGTAGTGATGCACGGACATCACTTTCCGATGCAGCTCCAAAGAAACTCGCGAAATCATCAGACGCATTCGCTTTCATTTGTTCTTTTACTTGAGCCTCGATATTTGGATGTCGATCACAAGTTGGTTTTTCAGGCTCAGCACGCAAAAAAGAATATTGCATACCTGTAGCAGGGTCGCCATATAGACGTTCCCCGATACGTAATAATTGTCCGTGGATCATTTCCCCGGTACCAATAATTAGCGTCATTAATAGCAGAATGAGGATGACGAATGTTGAGATCCATTCGTTCCAGATATAACCCAGCAGACCTAATCCAGATCTTTTTTCTTGATGTTCTTGCATAAATATTCCAATTTTGTTCTCTCAAGTCCCTAAAAATTAAAGAATTGAGTCATGCAATTTTTCTTGGTCAGGGGTTAAATCCATCCCCCTTCTACCAATCCCTTTATTCAACGATCAAATTTGCATCAAACTTTATTAATAAAGAATGACTAAAATCTCTTTTTTAACAGTTTGTATTGTCAATGTTTCTTTTTTAATCTCTGGAAAAGCCAATAGCATCCTCCAAAGATTGCGCCACCAATTGCTCCATATAGGTGAGCCTCAGTTAAAACTGGACTCCCTATTAACTGAGCAGTCCCTGTTTGCCCAAAAGTGTTTTCCCATATAAGTTTGGCAATAATTAACCCTAAAACCAGCAGAGCAAAATTTCGCTCTTTACGATATTGCAGATAGACTAAAGCAACCGCTGTATAGAGCCCATGTAAGATGCCAGACAGGCCCGCATAAGCTTCGATATAAGGTAAATAAAAGTAGAACACCAAACTAATAAAGGGTGGCAATAGCAAAAGTAGACTTAGAAGATGCCATGCTTTTGTATGTGGAAAGATAAAGGGTAAACAGGCGAATGCCATCATATTTAAAAGGAAATGAACCCATCCAACGTGTACCCAATGTGCAGTCCATAAACGCCAGAATTCGCCAAGTAAACTTTCGCGCCAATAAATAAAAGTATCAGGAAACACCTGTAGACAAGCAGATATGGAAATGCACACTGCGACCAAAAGCACTTTACTATTCAGTACATGATCCTTCATGGCACACTCCTTGAAATTAAACTTCTTACGATTATTGTAGAACTTAACAATAGACTCGCAAGAAGTTAGCCTTTCAAATATTCTTTACTGCGCTGCTGGTGGAGCAGATGAATCAGCAGGAACTTCAGAAGCGGCTCCCCCATCAAACAACTCATCTAGCTCTGCTGCACCTTCATTCTTATCATCCCAGAAATGAGACATGCCATCATCTCCGGTACGTACACCAGTATGTTCAGTCCAGTAACGGTCAGAGATACCACGTACAATAAGGCCAGCCATACTATCGATTAACTTAAAGTTAGGATTAACAGGTTTGTCATCAGCTTGAGACGCTGCATAAGATCTTAATGCATCACGGATTTTTGCATCATCACCGCTTGCTTGAGCAGCTACGGCATATAAGGCATGAGATAGGCGAACACCTTTTTTCTCACCAATCTGAATTGACTGTTTTAAAGTTTGGTATGGATCAGGCTTCCCTTCATCAGCACCTGGCAATAAAGTCCAGATAACGGCACGCGTTGCGTTAGGGGCGCCCCAGAATTTTTCATTATCTAGACAAACCATGCCACGCTCTACGATAGCAGCGATATCTTTAGGAACATTGACTGCACCACCTGAGTTAATATCGTTGGTCACAGCCTGAAGACCACTGATCATGCCAAGTAAATAAACGGTTTGATCAGTATCATTACGCATCGTTGGGCAAGAATCACCTAAGTGATATTTATATTTAGATTCCCAACGATCGGCAAATAACTTATAGCCGGTATACTGACGTTCAGCTGCAATTGCTGCCCAACGCTTCTGTGCAATACGTGCATCTTGGGCTTCAGTTACCTGCCCTGCTTTTGAAGCACGTAAATAACGCAATTCTTGTTCTAAAGCTTGATTTTCCGCACATACACCTGATGCTGCATACATTAATACTGCAACACGTGTCGGATCTGCACCCATCCCTTTAGTAGACATGATTGCAGGTGTTAACGCACTACCGGTATTACATACCATTTCAGCATCTTGCATTGCCAAAATAGGTGGAACGACGTGCTTTTCCGTAAAACCTAGAGCAACATTTGCTCCGGTTTTCACGACGTATGAACAACCTGATAAAACTGAAGCTGCAAGAAAACTCACCGCCAAACCTTGGCTTATTTTTTGGACTTTAGACATCTTCCTGTCCTCTATGTAATTTGTTTTTTCCTTTTCAGATGTACATTAGCAGATGCATATCTTGAATAAAAGAGTAATTACTCTAATTGTAGCGCTTATACTTTGACACACTTCACAGCAGATAAAATTGACAGTTTTTCGAGGAAACAGAAATTTTAGGCAAAAAAAAGTAGCATTGCGACGGTTCAGCACATGCTACTTATTAACTGGGATAAGCTTTTAACGGCTTATATTATTTTTGTTCTATATAATCCTTAAGTAAAGTTCCTGCTCTTCCTACTACTACAGCCATAACGACTGCAATTAACAGAAACATCCACATTGAAATCTCCATGAGAGACCTCCTTACTACAATCGCACCCAGTTATAAACTGGACACTTGATGAAATTAATCGATTAACCAATTTTAATAATTGACTGATCGACGACCTCGCATCCTCTGTCTCTTAACCTTGTTAAAACTAACTTTGTTAAGATGTTCCCTGAGTAAAGTTCCTGCTCTTCCTATCACCACTGCCAGAATTATGGCAATGACCAAGAACGACCATGTTGGCATCTCCATTTTGAGACCTCCGACACACTTTACGTTGGTGTTTGTACTTTAACCGATCAAATAGCTACCCATACGCGAAATTGTCAGACAATCATATTTCCTTGGCTTTTTTCTATATTTTAATTAGACAATCCGAAGTTTAATGAAGAAAGCAATTATTAAGTTTTTGTTTTTTATAATTTTTAAATAAATATACAATTGTAGAATTGTCTAACAATTAATAGAGCTTTTCTAAAACTTTTAATCTTTTCCACTGCTGAATAGGAAGCTGATCGAACCAAACAATAGCTATGTTCGTAGGAGTTTCTTCAAGATAAATAACCACAAATAACTGATAATCAATTATTTTAGTAATTTCCGCGCGGTAAATTTCTTTTTTCGAGAAATATGCAACCGACCATAATTTTTGATCTAAATATTCAATTTGAGATATTTGTGCTTGCTTTAAAAAGAAAATAAAACCAATAAATAGAAGAATGACAGCACATAGCCACCATATCGGCGTTAATAACTGATAAAGCAAAATTGCTAAACCCAAACCAACAAAAAGCTGAAATATTACCGAGACACGGCTATATTTCAGCTCAAAATTTAATTCTTTTATCAAAACAGTTTAGCCATGCACATACTGTTTTAGTTTATAAATAAATTCACGTAATTCAGTACGTGGAGGTTCAGAAACTTCCATGAACCAATCTAATAAATCTGGATCTTCTTGATCAACTAGCTCCGCAAATAATGCTTTTTCTGCTGGATCAGCTTTTAAATAATAATTTTTTACATACGGGTCAAAATAGACGTCAATTTCTTTTAAGCCGCGGCGTGCTCGATAAATTACTTTACGTTCTTCCAAGGTCATTTCGTCAGACATTTACGTCCCCATCTGCGTTGATAGTGCGCCTAGTTTACCTGATCACATCCTAAAGATCGCTAAAAATATCAAATTGACCAAATTTATCATCTTGTCTGCATAATTGAGCATTCATCACATTGTGGGGCATGAAATGCTTACGTATGTTTAGGGCATAACATCACACCTGAACCAAGGAAGAAATACAAATGCAATCTGGTGCCATCCGTCCTATTCCAAATATGTTACCAAGACAATTATTCAATGAAGAACACGAAGCCTTCCGTGAGACAGTGCGTAAATTCTATGAAAAGGAAGTCGTTCCCAATATAGAAAAATATGAAAAGCAGCAACATGTTGACCGAGATCTTTGGAATAAAGCTGGAGAACTAGGTCTTCTTTGCACCACAATGCCAGAGGAATATGGTGGCTCTGGGGTAGATCGCCTATACAGTATGATTCTTATAGAAGAACAAGCGTATGCGATGGACTCAAGTACTGGTTTTTCTCTACATTCCGATATTGTTGCTAATTACGTTAATAATTTTGGTAATGAAGAGCAAAAACAAAAATGGTTACCCAAAATGGCAACTGGAGAAGTTGTTACTGCTATTGCAATGACAGAACCAGGTACTGGTTCAGATTTACAAGCGGTAAGAACAACCGCCGTACTTGATGGTGACGAATATGTCATTAATGGTTCCAAAATTTTTATTACAAATGGCTACTTATGCGATATGGCCGTAGTCGTTTGTAAGACTGGCAATAGTGATAAAGGTTCGGCGAACTTATCCTTAATTATTGTAGAAGCAAATCGTGCTGGTTTTAGTAAAGGTAAACCTCTAAACAAAATTGGTATGAAAGGCCAAGATACCTGCGAACTCTTCTTTGATAACGTTCGAGTTCCTAAAGAAAATCTTTTAGGCATGGAAGGTATGGGTTTTATCATGCTCATGAAAGAATTAGCATGGGAACGAATGTTAGTTGCTATTATTTGTCAAGCAGGTGCTGAAGCAGCATTTGCACATACCGTTCAATATACAAAAGATCGTAAGGCTTTTGGTAAACCTATTAGTGCATTTCAAAATACGCGTTTTAAACTTGCTGAACTCAGAACAGAAATCGATTTCTGCCGGACATATTTAGATCGTTGTATGGAATTACAACTTGAAGAAAAATTAAGTGTAGAAGCTGCAGCTGCTGCTAAATATAAAATTTCTGATATGTTCTCGAAGATTGTAGATGAGTGCCTTCAATTGCATGGTGGTTATGGCTATATGCTTGAATATCCAATTGCACGTGCATACATTGATCATCGAGCAAATCGAATTTATGCAGGTACAAATGAAATCATGAAAGAATTAATTTCAAGAACACTTTAATAGTTTCATAAAAAAAGGGGCATTACGCCCCTTTTCTTATTTCATACGAATTAAGATACTAATTTTGGTTTACGCTCATTTGCTTCAGAACGCTTATGAAAATGAAGAATGCCATCTTCGAATTTTGCATTTTTCAAAGACTTTCTATCTTCTAAATAGTTATTAGTCACCTGCCATGGAGCACGCTTACCTTGTTTAGGAAGTTCATGTGCTGCACGGTTAATATAACCTGAAGATAGTTTGCCCATTACGGTATCTTCTTCCATCACAGTCTTATCGCCCGATGGAATCACTTCATCATAACTATTTTTGTCCATATAGTTTAATAAGCGACAAATATATTCGGCAGCGATATCCACTTTGAGTGTCCATGAGGCATTCACATAGCCAATAATCATAGCCATATTCGGAACATCACTTAGCATTATGCCGTTATAAAGCATATGTTCAGATGAGTTGATTGGTTTCCCATCAAGAGTTGCCTGAACTCCGCCCATAATCTGAACTTGTAGTCCTGTTGCAGAAACAACGATATCCGCATCCAGATGTTTGCCAGATTTAAGTAAAATACCTTTTTCAGTAAATTTCTCGATCTGATCAGTTTCTACACTCGCTTTGCCTTCACGTAAAATCTTAAATAAGTCCCCATCTGGCACTACACATAAACGCTGATCCCAAGGATTGTATGAAGGCGTAAAATGCTTCATATCAACCTTACCTTTAAGCTGTACTTCAATTGCTTTTAAAAGTAAGCGACGTACAGTTTTAGGATGTTTCTGAGACAACGCATAAATAGCGCGCTGCATACCAATGTTGCGGGCACGGGTAAATTTATAAGCTGCCTCTTCAGACATAAATTTACGCGTTTTTTCATAGATGAAATCGATAGAAGGAACGCTAGCAATATACGTTGGTGAACGTTGCAACATCGTCACATGACCAGCCCCACCTTTAGCCATTGCTGGTACTAAAGTAATCGCTGTTGCACCACTACCAATAATAACCACCTTTTTACCTGCATAATCTAAGTTTTCAGGCCAATGCTGTGGGTGAATGAGTTGCCCTTTAAATGCTTCTTGATTTGGGAAAGAAGGCGCATAACCCTGATCATAATTATAGTAACCTGTACAACCGACAACAAAGTTAGCAATCCAAGTCTGCTGTTTTTTATTGCTATCTTCGACTACAACCTGCCATTTTTTTGAAGCCGAATCATAATTAGCAGAAAGTACGCGATGACCAAAATGAATTTTTTCTTTTAATTTAAAATCATTAATTACTTCACCTAAATATCCTTTAATAGAAGCACCATCAGCTAATACATTCGCTTTACACCATGGTTTAAAGTTAAAACCAAAGGTAGACATATCTGAATCTGAACGGATACCAGGATAACGGAAAAGATCCCATGTTCCACCAAAAGACTCACGACGTTCTAAAATCTCGAATTGTCGTTGTGGTGAATTTTTTGACAAATGGGCAGCGATTCCGATTCCTGAAATACCTGCGCCAATGATTAAAATATCAACTTGCTTTTCCATTTTATTTTTATACCCATGGTTGAGAATATAAGTTTATTAAAACACAATTTTGACAATACACAATGTCAAGTTTGACCGTTTATCTACTTTTTTATGTCACTTGAGGACATTTTATAATTTATTTTATGACTAGAAATAAAAAAGACCGGTATAAAACCGGTCTTTTTTTGAATAAAATCAATTATTCAGCTGAAGTGTTTACTTCACGATCTACAAGCTCAACGTAAGCCATCGGTGCTGCATCACCAGCACGGAAGCCCGCTTTAAGAACACGTAGATAACCGCCGTTACGTTCTTTGTAACGAGGGCCGAGTACGGTAAATAATTTACCAACAGTTGCAGCATTACGAGTACGAGCAAATGCTAAACGACGATTTGCTACAGTATCGTTTTTTGCTAGAGTGATTAAAGGCTCAGCAACACGACGTAATTCTTTAGCTTTAGGCACAGTTGTTTTGATCAACTCGTGTTCAAATAAAGAATTAGCCAAGTTTTGGAACATCGCTTTACGATGGCTGCTTGTACGGCCTAATTTCACACCACTATTACGATGACGCATGGTGATAGTCCTACTTAATTAACGGCTACGATAGGCAAAACGGTCATCCATACGAAGACTAGCTGGTGGCCAGTTTTCAAGACGCATACCGAGTTGTAAACCTTTCGATGCCAAAACATCTTTGATCTCTGTTAACGATTTTTTACCAAGGTTAGGAGTTTTTAACAACTCAACTTCAGTACGTTGAACAAGATCACCAATGTAGTAAATATTTTCTGCTTTCAAACAGTTAGCAGAACGAACAGTAAGCTCTAGATCATCTACTGGACGAAGCAAGATTGGGTCAACTTCTTCACGAGGCTCTTGAGCAACTGGAGTTTGGTCTTTCTGAAGATCAACAAAAATTGCAATTTGTTGTTGCAAGATTGTTGCCGCTTTGCGGATTGCTTCTTCAGGATCAACCGTTCCATTTGTTTCGAGGTCGATTACCAGTTTATCTAAATCGGTACGTTGTTCTACACGCGCATTTTCAACGGTGTAAGAAACACGCTTAATCGGGCTATAAGAAGCATCTAATTGCAAACGACCAACAGGACGTGTTTCACCTTCAGGGAAACGAGAATCAGATGTTTCATAACCACGACCTTGAGCAACTTTCAAGCGCATTTTTAATGAGCCTGAAGCACTTAAAGTACCGATTAAATGTTCTGGGTTAACCACTTCAACATTATGAGGTAAACGAAGGTCAGCAGCAGTAATATCGCCAGGACCTTGTTTTTCTAATGTTAAATATGCTTCATTTTGATCGAACAGCTTAATAGACAATCCTTTTAGGTTCAGCAAGAGCTCGACGATGTCCTGCTGCAAGCCTTCTAAAGTACTGTACTCGTGCTCGACACCTTCTATTTCCACTTCAACCACAGCAGCGCCAGGTAAAGAAGACAATAGAATGCGACGTAAAGCATTACCTAGAGTATGGCCAAAACCACGCTCTAAAGGTTCTAGAATCACTTTTGCCGAGGTCCCGCTTACCGCTTCGACCTTGATCGCTTGCGGAGTTAGAAACTCGTTTGCAGTACGCGTCATTATTGCTACCTCAAGGATTATTTAGAATACAATTCTACAATCAAGCTTTCGTTGATTTCAGCAGGTAAATCAGAACGATCTGGTGCAGCTTTAAACGTACCTTCAAGCTTAGAATGATCAACTTCGATCCAAGCTGGAATACCACGTTGTGCAGCTAACTCAATTGCGTTTTTAATACGCAATTGTTGTTTAGCACCTTCGTGAACCGCAATTACATCACCAGCTTTAACTTGAATAGATGCGATGTTTACACGACGACCATTCAAAGTAATACTACGGTGACTTACTAACTGACGAGCTTCTGCACGTGTAGAACCAAAACCCATGCGATAAACAACGTTATCAAGACGGCTTTCAAGCAATTTCAACAAGTTCTCACCTGTTGCGCCTTTAACACGAGCTGCTTCTTTATAGTAGTTACTAAATTGACGTTCTAACACACCGTAAATACGACGGACTTTTTGTTTTTCACGTAATTGTAGTGAATACTCAGATTGCTTACCACCGCGTGCCTGACCATGTTGACCAGGTGCTTTGTTAGCTTTTTTAGTTTTGACGTCAAATGGTTTAACGCCAGATTTAAGTTGCAGGTCTGTCCCTTCGCGGCGAGAGAGTTTGCATTTTGGACCAATATAACGAGCCATGAATGTTTCTCCTTACACGCGACGTTTTTTAGGTGGACGGCAACCGTTGTGAGGAATTGGAGTCACATCGGTAATGCTGTTAATCTTATAACCCACTGCGCCTAATGCACGAACCGCAGACTCACGACCTGGACCAGGACCTTTTACAAGGACGTCCAGATTTTTCAAACCGTAATCTAAAGCTGCTTTACCAGCAACTTCAGCAGCTACCTGAGCAGCAAACGGAGTTGATTTACGTGAACCACGGAAGCCTTGTCCACCTGAGGTGGCCCAAGCCAATGCATTACCTTGACGATCAGTAATCGTAACAATGGTGTTATTAAAAGACGCGTGAATGTGTGCAACACCTTCAGAGACGGTACGAGTGACCTTCTTGCGTGTGCGAGTATCTTTAGCCATCTTTTAGCTTCCAGAAATCTTACTTTTTAATCGGTTTGCGCGGACCTTTACGGGTACGTGCGTTAGTTTTGGTGCGTTGACCACGGACAGGCAAGCTGCGACGATGGCGAAGGCCGCGGTAGCAACCCAAATCCATTAAACGTTTAATGTTCATGGAAATTTCGCGACGTAAGTCACCTTCGGTAGGAACCTTAGCAACTTCTGCACGAATCGCATCAAGCTGAGCATCGTCCAACTCACGGATCTTAGTAGTTTCAGTAATACCAACTGTAGCTAAGATATTCTTAGCAGTGTGGCGACCGATACCAAAGATGTAAGTGAGGGAGATAACAGCATGCTTGTTATCCGGAATGTTTACACCGGCAATACGAGCCATTCACTTTCTCCAAAAAGGCAGTAGAGATAATCAACCGCCCCACAAAAATCTTGAGGGGCGGATATTAACCCAATTCGCCTACTGAAATCAACAGGTCTTGATTAGATTAACCTTGACGCTGCTTATGACGAGGTTCTGCGCTACAAATTACGCGAATAACCCCATTACGACGGATAACTTTACAGCTACCACAAATTTTCTTTACAGAAGCTTGTACTTTCATGATGAAACCTCTAAGTGCGCTTATCCCTTAGGATGAGCAGTCGTTTTTCTCATTAATGTTTGATTATCATATTGATGAGATGTTAAATGCGCTTGTAGCTGAGCCATAAAGTCCATAACCACGACAACTACGATCAATAATGAGGTACCACCCAAATAGAATGGAATCCCAAAAGAGCTTTGTAGAATCATTGGCATTAAACAAATGACCGTAATATAAATCGCACCAATAAACGTCAAACGATTAAGAATATGATCTAAGTAACGAGCAGTTTGCTCACCTGGGCGAATACCAGGCACATAAGCTCCGCTGCGTTTTAGATTTTCTGATACTTCCTTAGGGCTAAATACTAAAGCCGTATAAAAGTAACAGAAAAAGATAATTAACGCACCAAAGAGCACCAAATACAAAGGCTGTCCAGGCGACAATACTAAAGCTAAATCTTGTAAGCTGCTTTTAATAAAACCAGCATTTGGATCTGCACTTCCCACCCATTGACCAAGACTTGCTGGGAACAAGAGTAAAGAACTTGCAAAAATCGCAGGAATAACACCAGCCATATTAATTTTTAATGGCAAATGCGTCTGCTGTGCTGTAAATATACGACGCCCCTGTTGCTTTTGCGCATAGTTTACTGGAATGCGACGTTGTGCTTTTTCAATAAACACAATAGCTGCCAATACACCTAGAGACAAAAGACCAAAGATTACAAGACCAATCAAACTTGTCTGACCATTATCTACAGAAGAGATAGATTGCATAATTAAATTAGGCAAACCAGCAACAATACCTGCAAAAATAATCATTGAGATACCGTTACCAATACCTCTTTCTGTGATCTGTTCACCTAGCCACATTAGGAACATTGTTCCCGCAACCAAAGAAGTAACAGCTGGTACGTAAAATGCGAGGCCATTTGTCAAAGTAATACCTTGACCAATTAAGCCAGCACACATACCAACAGCCTGAACCACAGCAAGTAGTAATGTACCTTGACGCGTATACTGATTAATTTTACGCTTACCTTGCTCACCTTCCTTTTTCAAGGCTTCAAGTGATGGAATTACAGTAGACATTAACTGCACAATAATTGACGCAGAAATGTACGGCATAATCCCTAAAGCAAGAATAGACATTCGCTCTAAAGCACCGCCAGAAAACATATTGAATAGCCCAAGAATAGTTCCTTGGTTCGCATGAAATAAATTTTCTAACGCAGCATTATTAATGCCTGGTACTGGAATATGCGCTCCTAGTCGAAAGACCAGCAATGCACCGATTAGAAAACTCATCCGGCGAATAATTTCACGGTATTTCACGTGAAATGGCTGACCTTTCATCATGTTGACATGACCTGAAGAACTAGGAGACATAGACACTCGAGATTACTCCTCGACTTTACCGCCAGCCGCTTCAATCGCAGCTTTAGCGCCTTTAGTCAATGCAACACCTTGAACAGTGAATGCACGAGTGATTTCACCAGAAAGTACGATACGAGCACGAATTTGGTCACGACGAACAACATTCGCAGCTTTCAAAGTTTCTAGGCTAACGATGTCGCCTTCAACTTTGCTTAACTCAGATAAACGTACTTCAGCAGTTTTTAAAGCGATTTGGCTAGTGAAACCGAATTTAGGTAAACGACGATAAATCGCAGTTTGACCGCCTTCAAAGCCTGGACGAACGCCACCACTTTTACGTGATTTTTGACCTTTGACACCACGGCCACCAGTCTTACCAACGCCAGAACCAATACCACGGCCTAAACGACGGTGTTCACGTTTTGCACCTTCTGCAGGCGCAAGTTCATTTAAACGCAGAGTCATGGCTTATTCCTCTACACTAACCATATAGTAGACTTTGTTGATCATACCGCGGTTAGAAGGCGTATCTTGCACTTCTACAGTATGACCAATACGACGCAGACCTAAACCTTGTAAGCAAAGCTTGTGATTTTTCAAGCGATGTGAAGAAGATTTAGTCTGGGTAACTTTAATCGTTTTCATGATTGATTACCCTTGAATTTCTTCTACTGATTTACCACGTTTCGCAGCGACTTTCTCAGGAGAAGTCATATCACGCAAACCTTTGAAAGTTGCGTTTACTACGTTTGCAGCATTAGTAGAACCATAACATTTAGCAAGTACGTTATGTACACCTGCAGCTTCTAGAACGGCACGCATAGCGCCACCAGCGATTACGCCAGTACCTTCAGAAGCAGGTTGCATATATACACGGCTTGCACCATGACGAGCATTCACAGGGTGTTGTAAAGTAGTACCTGCAAGGTCTACAGTAATCATGTTGCGACGTGCAGCTTCAAGCGCTTTAGAAATAGCAGCTGGAACTTCACGAGCTTTACCACGACCAAAACCAACACGACCATTACCATCACCCACAACAGTTAATGCTGTGAAAGAGAAGATACGACCACCCTTAACAACTTTGGCTACACGATCAACGGCAACCAGCTTTTCAACAAGACCTTCGTTTTGTTCAACTTTAGCCATGATTAGAACTCCAAGCCGTTTTCACGAGCAGCATCAGCCAAGGCTTTGATACGACCATGATATTTAAAACCAGAACGGTCAAATGCAACTTTAGTTACACCAGCTGCTTTCGCACGCTCTGCGATTAAAGCGCCTACTTTAGTAGCCGCATCTACATTACCTGTAGTACCGCTACGTAAAGATGCATCCAAAGTTGAAGCTTGCGCTAAAACTTTGCCACCATCTGCTGAAATAACTTGAGCATAGATGTGACGCGGAGTGCGGTTTACACACAAACGAGTCGCACCCAATGCACGAATGTGCAAGCGTGTGCTTTTCGCACGACGCAAACGGGATTGTTTCTTTTCGTTCATAAGAACCTCGCGCCTTATTTCTTCTTAGCTTCTTTACGAAGAATGACTTCATCCGAATAACGAACACCTTTACCTTTATATGGTTCAGGAGAACGATATGCACGGATTTCTGCCGCTACTTGACCTAACAACTGCTTGTTTGCTGATTTCAAAATGATTTCAGTAGCAGTTGGAGTTTCCGCTGTTACACCTTCAGGTAAAGCGTAGTCAATTGGGTGTGAAAAACCAAGGTTAAGGTTTACAACAGTACCTTTAACCGCAGCTTTATAACCAACACCAACTAGCTGCAACTTACGTTCGAAGCCTTCACTAACCCCTTTAACAAGGTTATTCAATACAGCGCGAGCAGTACCAGCTTGCATCCAAGCATCTTTCGATTCTTTAACTGGAGCAAGTTGAAGTTTACCTTCTTCCTGTTTTAGCTCGACCAGCGCATGCAGGTTGAAAGACAATGTACCTTTGCTGCCTTTCACTTCGACCTGCCGGCCGTTCTGAGTAACTGCTACACCATTAGGTACAGTTACTGGGGCTTTAGCCACACGAGACATGAGGAATCACCTATTAAGAAACAAAAGCAATAACTTCACCACCAACGCCCGCAGCACGTGCAGCGCGATCAGTCATGATGCCTTTGCTTGTAGAAACAATTGCAATACCTAAACCTTGCTTAACGCTTGGAAGTTTATCTTTACCACGGTATTGGCGAAGACCTGGACGGCTTACGCGTTTAACCATTTCGATAACTGGTTTGCCTTCGAAATATTTTAAAGTAATTGTCAAAGTAGATTTTGTCTCTTCTTGAGCAACTTCTACATTTGAAATATAACCTTCTTGTTGAAGTACGTTTGCAATTGCAACTTTCAACTTAGAAGAAGGCATAGAAACAGTTTGTTTCTTAGCCATTTGTGCGTTACGAACACGTGTTAGCATGTCGGCAACGGTATCTTGCATACTCATTTAGTCGCTCCTTACCAGCTTGCCTTAACAACGCCTGGTACATCACCCTGCATTACTGTGTCACGTAATTTGTTACGGCTTAAACCGAACTTACGGAAGTAACCATGAGGACGACCAGTTAAACCACAACGGTTACGAAGACGTACCGGAGATGCATTACGTGGCAATGCTTGTAACTTTAACATCGCTTCGAAACGCTCTTCTTCACTTGCATTTACGTTTGCAATCGTAGCTTTTAATTCAGCACGTTTTGCAGCGTATTTAGCAACTGTTTTTTCGCGTTTCAATTCGCGATTAATCATACCTTTCTTAGCCATATCGACCTCTTATTTGAACGGGAAGCCGAATGCACGCATAAGCGCACGGCCTTCGTCATCGGTGCGAGCAGTCGTAGTAATAGTAATATCCATACCACGAATACGATCAATCTTATCGAAATCGATTTCAGGGAAAACGATTTGCTCTTTCAAACCCATTGAGTAGTTACCACGACCATCAAATGATTTCGAAGAGAAACCACGGAAGTCACGGATACGAGGGATTGCGATTGAGATCAAACGATCCAAGAATTCGTACATTTGGTCGCCACGTAAAGTAACTTTACAACCAATCGGCCAACCATCACGGATTTTGAAACCAGCGATAGATTTACGAGCAAGTGTAATTACTGGTTTTTGACCAGCAATTAATTGCATGTCGACTACAGCGCCATCTAATAATTTCTTATCAGTTGCAGCTGCGCCTACACCCATGTTTAGGGTAATTTTTGTGATGCGTGGAATTTCCATCACGTTCTTAATGCTAAGTTCTTCTTGTAACTTCGCTTTAAGTTCTTCGTTGTAACGTGCTTTAAGTCTGGCCATTGCCTTTTCAACCTATTACTTCGCTACCGCCACTGATTCACCATTTGATTTATAAACGCGAGTTTTCACGCCATCAATCACTTGGTAACCAACACGGTCAGCCTTCTGGGTTGTAGCATTTAAAATTGCCACGTTTGAAATATGAAGCGAAGCTTCTTGAGTAACGATACCGCCTTCAGCGCCAGTTACACGATTCGGCTTTTGATGCTTCTTCACTAAGTTAAGGCCTTCAACCTTAACGCGGTCTTCAGAAACAGACAATACAGTACCCTGTTTGCCTTTTTCTTTACCTGCGATCACGATAACTTGATCGCCTTTTTTAATCTTAGCCATGATTGCCTCTTATAGAACTTCAGGAGCCAATGAAATGATTTTCATGAACTGTTCAGTACGAAGTTCACGAGTCACTGGTCCGAAGATACGAGTAGCAATCGGAGCTTTGTTGTTGTTCAGGATAACTGCAGCATTATCATCAAAACGGATCACAGAACCATCTGGACGACGAATGCCGAATTTAGTACGAACTACAACCGCATTCATCACGTCACCTTTTTTAACACGTGCGCGTGGGATTGCTTCTTTTACAGTAACTTTAATAATGTCGCCAACAGAAGCATAACGACGATGTGAACCACCAAGTACTTTAATACATTGTACGCGGCGAGCACCACTGTTGTCTGCTACGTCGAGCATAGTTTCGGTTTGAATCATTGCCCTACTCCAAAACCGAGCATCACCGGTCACAATTTCGAAAGGCTCAAAGAGTACTCGAAATTGACCGATGATGCAACAAGAACGTCGAATTACTCAGCAGCTGCTTCAACTACTTCCACTAAAGTCCAAGCTTTAGTTTTAGAAATTGGGCGGCTTTCTTTAATGGTCACAACATCGCCAAGTTTAGCAACATTGTTCTCATCATGAGCGTGTAACTTAGTTGAACGGCGAATTGATTTGCCATACAACGGGTGTTGAACGCGGCGTTCGATAAGAACAACAATAGACTTGTCCATTTTGTCGCTTACTACTTTGCCGGTTAACGTGCGGACTGTTTTTTCACTCATTGTCCGTTCCCCTGTTTTTCGGTAAGGAGTGTCTTAATACGAGCAATTGTCTTACGAGCAACTTGCACTTCATGCGATTTACCCAACTGACCAGTTGCTTTCGCCATACGAAGACGGAATTGATTAAGCTGTTGCTCATCAAGCAAAGCTTTCAACTCTTCTACCGATTTTTCACGTAGATCTTTAGTTTTCATTACATTACCGTCCGAGTCACGATAGTGGTTTTAAACGGAAGTTTAGCAGCAGCTAAAGCAAATGCTTCACGCGCTAATTCTTCGTTCACACCTTCAATTTCGTACAGGATCTTACCTGGTTGGATCTGGCAAACCCAGTACTCCACGCTACCCTTACCTTTACCCATACGCACTTCAAGAGGCTTTTGAGTAATTGGTTTATCCGGGAATACGCGAATAAAGATTTTACCACCACGCTTAATACGGCGGCTAATAGTACGACGTGCAGCTTCAATCTGACGAGCAGTCATACGACCACGTTCAGTTGCTTTGATTGCAATCGAACCAAATGATACTGTACTACCACGATGCGCTAGACCAGTATTACGGCCTTTGTGCACCTTACGGAATTTGGTACGTTTAGGTTGCAACATGGATTATTCTCCCTTGTCAGCAGCACGGTCACCGCGACGACCACGACGCTCTTGACCTTCACCACGACCACGACCACGTTTAGCTGGACGATCTTCAGCAGGAGCAGGGTTCATGACTTGTTTCATGCCACCTAAAATCTCGCCACGGAAAATCCAAACTTTAACACCAATCGTACCGTAAGTTGTTTCTGCACGCATAGTTGCATAGTCAATGTCTGCACGTAGCGTATGTAAAGGTACACGACCTTCACGATACCATTCTGTACGAGCAATCTCTGCACCACCTAAACGGCCAGACACTTCAACTTTGATACCTTTAGCACCAGCACGCATAGTGTTTTGAACCGCACGCTTCATAGCACGACGGAACATTACACGCTTTTCTAATTGAGAAGCGATTGCTTCAGCAACTAAACGCGCATCTAAGTCTGGGCGATCAATTTCGTTGATACTTACTTGCGCTGGAACACCCATAATGCTGGTAAGTTCGCGCTGTAATTTCTCAATATCTTCGCCTTTTTTACCGATTACGATACCAGGACGAGCTGTGCTAATAGTTACTTTAGCAGCGCCTGATGGACGTTCGATAAGAATGTTGCTTACCATCGCATTCTTAAGTTTTTTAGTTAAAAACTCACGAACTTGAAGATCTTTAAGCAAGTATTCAGCGTATTGTTTCGGATTCGCATACCAGTTAGCGTTATGACGTTTCACAACACCTAGGCGGATACCGATTGGATGAACCTTCTGACCCATATCAAACCCCTACCTTAACGGTGATGTGACAAGTACGCTTAGTAATACGATCTGCACGGCCTTTAGCACGTGGCATAATACGTTTAAGGCTCATGCCTTCGTCAACGTAAATCGTAGATACTTTAAGATCGTCAACATCTAAACTGTTATTGTGTTCAGCGTTTGCAATCGCAGATTCCAATGCTTTTTTTACTAAAACAGCAGCTTTTTTATTGCTGAAGTTTAAGATATTTAAAGCATGCGCAACAGATTTGCCGCGAATAAGATCTGCAACCAAACGTGCTTTCTGTGCCGAGATAGCGGCACCGCGTAATTTAGCAGTTACTTCCATCATGACACCTATTAACGTTTAGATTTCTTGTCAACACCGTGACCACGATAGGTACGAGTTGGCGCGAATTCACCGAGTTTATGACCAACCATATGCTCAGTAACAATTACTGGAACGTGGTTACGACCATTATGAACAGAAATTGTTAAACCAACAAAATCTGGAAGGATCATCGAACGACGAGACCAAGTTTTAATCGGCTTGCGAGAGTTACTAGCAACAGCCGCTTCAACCTTAGCGAACAAGTGCGCATCGACGAATGGGCCTTTTTTCAGAGAACGAGGCATTAGTCAGATTCCTTTACTTGACGCGACGGTCGCGAATAATCATCTTAGTCGTACGCTTATTGGTACGTGTCTTGTACCCTTTAGCTTTTTGACCCCATGGGCTTACAGGTTGAATACCTTTGTTACGCCCTTCACCACCACCGTGCGGGTGATCAATCGGGTTCATCGCCATACCACGTACGGTAGGACGAACACCACGCCAGCGCGAAGCACCAGCTTTACCCAATGAACGAAGGTTGTTTTCTTGGTTAGAAACTTCACCAATTACAGCGCGGCATTCAACATGTACTTTACGCATTTCGCCTGAACGAAGACGAATAATTGCGTAAGAACCATCACGACCCAACAACTGAACAGAAGCACCAGCAGAACGCGCTAATTGCGCACCCTTACCAATTTTAAGTTCAACGTTATGAAGTGTAGAACCGATCGGCATATTACGAAGTGGCAAGCAGTTACCTGGACGAATTGGAGCATCGTTACCAGATTGTACTTTATCGCCAGCACGTAAGCCTTTAGGTGCGATGATATAACGACGCTCACCATCAGCATATTTCAACAAAGCAATATGTGCTGTACGGTTTGGATCGTATTCAATACGCTCTACAACAGCTGGGATGCTGTCTTTGTTACGTTTAAAGTCAACGATACGGTAGTGTTGTTTATGACCACCACCAACGTGACGAGTAGTAATGTGACCGTTGTTATTACGACCACCAGTACGTTTTTTAGCTTCAACCAACGGTGCGTAAGGAGCGCCTTTGTGAAGATGGTCATGAACCACTTTCTCTACAAAGCGACGTCCTGGAGACGTTGGCTTACATTTTTGAATCGGCATAATTTTCGTCCTTATTCCGCTGCGCTTTCAGCGGTATCGCCCAAGTCAGCCATTTCAACATCTTGGCCAGCTTTCAGGGTGACGTATGCTTTTTTAACATCAGAACGGCGTCCCAATGTACGACCAAAGCGCTTAGTCTTACCTTTAGTAATAGTTGTGTTAACTTTAACAACTTCTACACCAAAAAGTTTTTCAACTGCTTTTTTGATTTCAAGTTTAGTAGCATTGATGTCTACTTTAAATACTTGAACACCAACAGTATCACCTAATACTTGTGCCTTTTCTGAGAAGACTGGTCCTTTTAGGACTTGATAGATACGTTCGTTGTTCATCCGAGTTCTACCTCAATTTTCTTAGCAGCAGCTACAGACATCACAACTTTATCAAACGCGATCAAGCTTACAGGATCGATTGCAGTTGCATCCACCACATCTACATGCGGAAGGTTGCGTGCTGCAAGATATAAGTTCTCATCTACAGCGTCAGTAACGATTAATGCACGAGCAGCATTTAAGTCGTTAAGCTTTGCAAGCAATTCTTTAGTTTTTGGAGCTGCAACAGCAAACTCTTCAACTAATACAAGACGATCTTGGCGAACAAGTTCAGCTAAGATACATTGCATTGCACCGCGGTACATCTTACGGTTTACTTTTTGAGACCAATCTTGTGGACGAGCAGCAAAAGTTTTACCACCACCAACCCAGATAGGGCTACGAATAGAACCCGCACGAGCACGACCAGTACCTTTTTGACGGAATGGCTTTTTACCACCGCCAGAAACGTCTGCACGTGATTTCTGAGCACGAGTACCTTGACGACCACCTGCTAAGTAAGCAGTAACAACTTGGTGTACAAGAGCTTCGTTAAATTCACGTCCGAAAGCAACTTCAGACAATTCAACAGCAGAGCCGGAAACAGTTTTCAAATTCACGGTATTTCCCCTCAGGCCTTGATGGTAGGACGTACAATCACGTCACCGCCAGTTGCACCAGGAATTGCACCTTTAACAACTAAAACAGAACGTTCAGCGTCAATAGATACGATTTCAAGACCTTGTACTGTTACGCGTTCATCACCTAAGTGACCAGCCATTTTCTTGCCTTTGAACACGCGTCCAGGAGTCTGGTTTTGACCTGTAGAACCTAATACACGGTGAGAAACTGAGTTACCGTGAGTAGCGTCTTGAGTACGGAAGTTCCAACGTTTAACACCACCTTGGAAACCTTTACCTTTTGATTGACCAGTTACGTCAACAATTTGACCAACTGCGAACAAATCAACGCCAATAGTACCGCCAACTTCACGGCCTTCAAGCTCAGCTTCAGTAACACGGAACTCTTTAACTAAACGACCAGCAGCAACACCAGCTTTCGCGAAGTGACCTTTCTGAGCGTTAGTTACGCGAGATTCGCGACGTTCACCAGTAGTTACTTGAACAGCTTGATAACCATCAGTTTCAAGTGTTTTGATTTGCGTAATGCGGTTTGGATCGACTTCGATGACTGTAACAGGTACAGAAACACCTGCATCTGTAAAGATGCGAGTCATACCACATTTGCGACCGACTAAACCAATAGCCATGTGCATAAACCTCTAAAAAAGCGGCCTAATTAACTTAGAAGTTAATCAACCGAAAGCCTTAACCCAAAGCGATCTGAACATCAACACCAGCCGCAAGATCTAATTTCATCAATGCATCAACAGTTTTATCTGTAGGTTGAACGATGTCGATCAAACGTTTATAGGTGCGGATTTCGTACTGGTCACGCGCATCTTTGTTAACGTGCGGTGAAGTAAGAACGTTGAAGCGTTCGATGCGAGTAGGCATCGGAATTGGACCACAAACTTGTGCGCCAGTACGCTTAGCGGTTTCTACGATCTCTTGAGCAGATTGATCAATCAGACGATGATCAAAAGACTTCAAACGGATACGAATTCTCTGGTTAGACATACCAGTAAACTCCAAGCCAAACATATAAAGAATCACCCTTGACGCATCTCACCCATTGGTAAGTGTCAAAGGCAGTGAAAATCACTAAGGTCATGATCGATGCCACGACTGTAATGCACATTTACTACTTTCTTCGCAGTAAATGCCCCTCCTTTTGAGGGTCGCCCATTATAACGATTGTTTAAGTCTTATGCAATTCTCTTTTTCTATTTTTTGTTCAAAACGCACTTTAACCTAGTATTCTCAACTCACTCTAGGCATTTATGACAAACTCAATCGCTTTATTTAAGAGTTGATTACCTTGTTCAAATTTTTGTGCTTCTGAATATTGTAGTTCACTCACAGGCTGAACATATTCCCCATTAAAAATAGATAGCTCTTCTTCATTTTCAAGCAAGAGTTCTAACGTTGCTGGTGTCATTTCTGGATGAAATTGAAAACCAAGCACATTTTTTCCAATTTGATACATCTGATTACGACAAGCTATATTCTCAGCTAAGTGTATAGCACCTTTGGGTATTTCAAATGTTTCACTATGCCACTGCATCACCTTTATCTTTTCAGGTAAAGGAAAGCTGTCTTGAGGTAAATTTGCCACCCTCTGAACTGTCGACCAGCCAAGTTCCTGATAGCGGTTTCGACTGACTGCGGCGCCTAGTGCATTAGCAATTAGCTGCCCACCCAAACAGAGACCTATTGCAGGCTTTCCAGCTGCTAAGTAACGACGCAACCATCTTTTCTCTATCTTAAGCCATGGATAATTCGCTTCATCATTTACACTCATGGTGCCACCCATGACTAATAATAAGTCAACCTCATCAATTTGTGGTAAAGCTTCTATTTCAAGTGACCGATCAACCGGAAGTGCAAAAAACTCCGTAGAACTAATAGTCGCGTGGTGAGCTTTTAAAAATGAATAACAACTCCCAAAACCCTCACCCGCGATATGTTGAAAATAATGAACTCTTAAATGCGACTTCATGCGCTTAAACCTATTGTTGTTAGAATGTTGTAGTGGTCTTTGCAAAAATAAAGCCAAGTTTTTGTTTTATAGGTCTACTGTAACGAAACGTCTTACAAAACTTTATAAATCTAGCGAAGAATTTAAATTTCTCTTAATCTAACTTTATCATTTAAAACATAACGCACTATGAAAAAGCATAACGATTTCCAGACTCGTCTCATTCATGCCCCAAGAAAGGCTCCGCAATTCATTGAAACAGTGCAACCTCCCTTATTTCGCGCATCAACTATTATTTTCAAATCAACTTCGCACCTTTTTGATCGTCACTGGACGGATAAGTATGACTATAGCTATGGAACACATGGCACCCCTACTACATTCACCTTAGGCGACAATATTGCGCAAATTGAAGGTGGTTTGCATTGTTTGCTTGCACCGAGTGGCCTATCCGCAATTAATATTGTGAACTCAGCATTTTTAAGCACTAATGATGAAGTATGGGTTCCAGACAATATTTACGGGCCAAATCTAGAACATTTAACTTATCTACAAAGTCAATATGGCATTATTGTTAAAGTATATAACCCCATTGACGCTGCAAGTTTTCAACCCACCGAAAGAAGTAAACTATTATGGTTAGAAGCTGCAGGTTCGGTTACTTTAGAGTTTCCTGATCTTAAAAATCTAGTCAAAAAAGCTAAGAAACATGGTGTATTGACTGCTCTAGATAATACTTGGGGAGCTGGGCTTGCGTTTAATGCTTTTAATTTTTCTGATGAACATCTATCAGTCGATTTAACCGTTCACGCACTAACAAAATATCCAAGTGGTGGTGGTGACATTTTAATGGGCAGCATTGTAACTCGTGATGAGAAACTTCATCACCGCCTATTCCGCACACATGCCATTTTAGGTATTGCAGTTTCAGGAGATGATGCGGCTCAAGTTCAACGCAGCCTTGCTCATATGTCTTTACGCTATGCACAACAGTCAGCCAATGCTCAAACTTTACTTAAGTGGCTAAAGGACCAACGCCAATTTACACAAGTTCTACACCCAAGTGATGAATCCTCACCAGGCCATCAATACTGGCAAGAAATATGCACAACTGATCAAAGTGCAGGTTTAGTGAGTGTTATTTTTAAACCTGAATATGACATTACAGCAGTACGTCGTTTCTGCGATGCATTAGAGTTATTTAAGCTCGGTTTTAGCTGGGGTGGACCCGTTAGCCTGATTATGCTTTATGATTTAAAAATGATGAGAAAACTTGAGAATACACATTTACAACAAGGATTATTGGTTCGATTCTGTATAGGACTAGAAGATCCGCAAGATTTGATACAAGATATCGAAAATGCACTGAAACAACTGTAAAACGACAACATTATAGTGACTCAAGCCATAGGATAAAAATATATGGGTACACCGATTGTTATTGCTAAAAATATTAAGGACACATCAAAAGAAATTGTTTTACTTCCCCAGTTTGCTAACCGTCATGGACTTATTGCAGGCGCCACAGGTACAGGTAAAACAGTTACGTTAAAAGTTTTAGCAGAGAGTTTCTCTCGAATCGGTGTGCCGGTATTTCTTGCCGATGCTAAAGGCGATGTTTCGAGCCTCGCAAAAGCTGGTGAAGCTTCGGATAAATTTAATGAACGCTTAAAACTTTTACAAATTGATAATGTTCCATTTGCAGCAAGCCCAGTTGTTTTTTGGGATTTATTTGGTCAGCAAGGCCATCCTATCCGAACCACTATTTCTGAAATTGGGCCAATTTTATTGGCTCGCATACTCAACTTAAATGATACCCAAGAAGGTGTTTTATCTGCTGTATTCCGTATTGCAGATGACCAAGGTTTACTTTTAGTCGACTTTAAAGATTTAAAAGCCATGATCACTTTTGTGAGTGAACATGCAGCCGAATTTAAAGCTGAATATGGCAATTTATCTCCAGCCAGCCTAGGTGCCATTCAGCGCAACTTACTCGCTCTTGCCGACCAAGGTGGAGAACAGTTCTTTGGGGAACCAGCTTTAAATATTCTGGATTTTATCCAAACCGATGCAAACGGTCACGGTTATATCAATATTCTTGCTGCTGACAAGCTCATGAATACGCCTAAGTTATACGCCACTTTCCTCTTATGGATGCTTTCAGAGTTATTTGAACAGCTACCAGAAGTGGGTGATATGGATAAGCCTAAACTCGTGTTTTTCTTTGATGAAGCTCACTTGTTATTTGATAATGCCAGCCAAGCTCTACAAGACAAAATTGAACAAGTGGTACGTTTAATCCGCTCCAAAGGGGTGGGTATCTACTTTATTACTCAAAACCCACTCGATTTACCCGAAAGCGTTCTTGGTCAACTTGGTAATCGCGTTCAACATGCATTACGTGCATTCACCCCTAAAGATCAAAAAGCTGTAAAAACCGCAGCAGACACTTTCCGTGCTAATCCCGAGTTTAAAGTTGATGAAGCTATTACCCAACTTGGTATTGGTGAGGCATTAATTAGCTGTCTAGATGAGCAAGGTACACCACAGATTGTAGAACGTGGTTGGGTTATGCCTCCGTACTCTGCATTTACACCGATCACTCCAGAAGAGCGTCAGGCCTTAATCTCGCAAAGTATTATTGCTGGGGTTTATGAACAAGCTGTAGATCGTGATAGTGCCTATGAAATGCTACAGAATAAAGTTGCTGAACGCGAACAACAGCAGCAAGACGCCGAACTTGCAAAACAACAAGAAACTTTAGCAAAACAGCAAGCTAAAGAGCAGGAACGTTTGGCACGTGAGCAATTAAAAGAGGAAGAAAGAGCAGCCCGTGAACGAGCTAAACTTACACAAGACATTGTGGGAACTTTTGCCAAAAGTGCTGCACGCAGTTTAGGAGGAAGTACCGGCCAAAAACTCGTAAGGGGCTTGCTCGGCTCTTTATTTGGTAAATAAAAATATTAAAAAAATTGCGTTAATTTTAGGGGATTTTATATCCCCTAATTTTTTTATGGTTTTTTATAAAAAAGTTATTGCCATTAATTTTTTAAAGATGTATTTTAAATACATCTTATATAGCCAGATAAATAAGGTCTAGCCATGACTCCACAACAAATTGAACTTGTTAAATCTACTGTACCGGTTTTACGTGAACACGGCGTTACGCTGACTACATACTTTTATAAGCGCATGCTTAATAACAACCCCGAATTAAAAAATGTTTTTAATTTAGATGACCAAACCAGCTTACGTCAGCCACGTGCTCTTGCAGCTGCTGTGCTTGCTTATGCAGAAAATATTGAGAACCCTACTGTTCTAGCTAAAGCGGTAGAACGCATCACCACTAAACACGTGAGCTTAGATATTCAACCAGACCAATATGCAATTGTTGGGGACAACTTGCTTCATTCAATTAGTGAAGTACTCAACGTACCATTCGAATCAGAGCTTATTGAAGCGTGGAAACAAGCATACTTACAGTTGGCTGATATCTTGATTGGTGTTGAAAAACAAAAATACGAACAACTTGAAAGTTTAAAAGGTGGATGGGCTGGCTGGCGTTCATTTGAAATTACTCAAATTGATCCTCTGGAATCTGGCAAACGCTTCACTTTAAAAGCAACTGATCATGAGGACGTACTAACCAGTCCTGCAAACGCTTTTATTTCAGTTAAAGTACAAGTTCCAGAACAACAACTTGAACAACCGAAAGCTTTTAAATTTACTGAAGCTCAAGAAGATAACTCATATCATTTTGAAGTGCAGCCTGAAGAAAATCATACTGAGTTTTCGGTTGCTAATATTTTACTTGAGCATTATAGAGTGGGTGATCAAGTACAGGTTTCAGCCCCTTTAACGCTGTAATGTAAAAACCTCTTGCCTGAAAGTTTTCTTATTTAGACTTTCAGGCTAAGATGATCATCCTTTTAATCTCTTCCATTTTTGGTGATCATGCAGCTTAATAAATTTACCGATTATGCATTACGTCTCTTAATGTATGTTGCACGCCCAAGTGATGCACCCTACACGATTGCAGAAATCGCGAAAGATTTGCATGTTTCACAAAACCATCTAGTTAAAGTTGTTCACTTCATGGGCAAGCAGGAATGGATTATTACCATTCGTGGAAAAGGTGGAGGAATTCGCTTAAATCCAGATGCACTTAACTCAAATTTAGGTTCAATTGTTCGAATATTACAGGGCGACAATCAAATCGTTGAATGTAATACGCCACCTTGCGTATTACGTAGTCACTGTGGTTTAAAAGGTATTTTAGATCAGGCTTTAGAAAGCTTTTATCAAAGCCTAGATCAATACACACTCGGAGAAGTTTTGCAGCAATCAAAATCCGCTCCTGCCAACTCCCCTATTGCATTTTTACAAATCTAAGCTCTACTGATTTTGATAAGTCGACTTATTGAAAATTAGCAAGAATACCCAAGCTCCTTTATACTAGGCGCGAGCCCTCTCATTTAAAAAGTTATTTTTTATGCGTCGTAGTGAAAAATCGAAAGACACCAAAGCCAGACTCGCACCCAAGCAAAAGATCAGCTATGAAAAGAAACCAGATCCAGCGATCACGGCATATGCTGTGCAATCACTCAACTGGTTACGCCAAGCTGAGTTTCTAATGAGTGCACCTAAATTGGCACTTTGTGTTGAAGATAGTGGCTACGAGATCGCTTTTGCAGGGCGCTCAAATGCCGGTAAGTCTAGTGCTATCAATGCATTAACCAATAAAAAACAGTTAGCGCGCGCCTCTAAAAAACCTGGTCGTACGCAGATGATTAACTTCTTTAGTCTAGGTAATCCTGATCAGCGTTTAGTCGATCTTCCAGGTTACGGTTATGCAGCTGTACCTGAAGATATGAAAAAGGTGTGGCAAAAAGAATTAGAGAACTATTTAATCCATCGTAAAAGCTTACAAGGCTTAGTATTACTTATGGATATTCGCCATCCCCTACAGCATTTCGACATGATGATGCTAGAGTGGGCTTATTCACGTCATCTCTTTGTTCATATTCTCTTAACGAAAGCAGACAAACTTAATCGTGGCCCTGCAAACAAAGTGCTATTAGAAGTTAAGCAACAACTGAAAAAAATGAAGCTTGATTTCTCGATTCAACTTTTCTCATCACTTAATAAATTAGGTTTAGAAGAGCTAGCAAGTGTTATGGCTGGACGCCTGCATTTTACGCTTGATCAAGAGCCGGAATTTGACGTTGACGCGATCCCTGAAGCATCAGATGAGGATACTGAAGAGTAAATCGTCAAAACAGATACAATTTCTTTATTAAATTTATTTTCAAATTGGCCCCTATTGCTAAACACAAATGTAGGGGCTTTTTTTATACTCGTTATAACTTCATCGAGTTAAAAATCAGGACTAAATGATGAAATTGTTATCTTTTTTGAAGAACAAGGCTTTAGGTTCTTCTATTAACTATAAAATTCTTCCACGTAAAGTAAAATTTGACTGGAAAGATACCCCTGTTGACTGGATTCCAAATCAGCCTTTCGCAAGTTATTTTATTAATGAAATTAATAACATCTTGCCTGCCGGAGAGTTCTGGTTTTGTCGTTTGTACAATAAAGTTTTACCGCAAATTAAAGACGAAAAACTTAAACAGGATGTGCAAGCATTTATCCGTCAGGAAGCTATGCACGCCAACGCCCATACGTCTGCTAATAAAGAATATTTAAGTGGACGTAATATTGATATCCAGCGAAATCTGGACATTATGAATTATCTATTTACTACTGCCTTAGCAGATAAACCATTTGATAAAGAAGTCCCTCAATTTCTACAAGGACAATGGGACCTTTTCCGTTTAGGCGTTATTGCAACTGTTGAGCATATGACCTGTGTATTAGGGAAATATGCACTCTATAACAAGCGTTGGGAAGAATTAGGTGCTGACCCTGAAATGGTCGATCTGGTTAAATGGCATGGTTCAGAAGAAATTGAACACCGTACCGTTGCTTTTGATTTATATCGCCATTTGGGTGGTGGATATATTCCACGCTACTATTTAAGCCTCGCAGTGATTGTACTGGTACTTGGATTATGGGTAGATGGTGCTGCACATATTATGAAACAAGATCCACGTTTTGCAGACGCGGCTAAATCTAGATTTTTCCCAGTATGGGTTGCTGTAGAGTGGTATAAAATTAGCAGAAAAGATAATCAGGTTTTACCAAATCCATTTTGGCTGATTGCCCAACAAATTGATTACCTCATGCCTTGGTATGATCCAGTCAAGGAAGGCAGCACTGAAGATGCGGTAAGTTATTTATCGCAATCTCCAGCAGCAAAAAGAGCCGAGTTACAAGCAGCTTAAAAATAAAAAAGCAGGATTTAAAATCCTGCTTTTTTATTTAGGAGATTAGACACTGATATCTTTATCTTTGGTATATCGATCTACAACCACACTAATCATCATATCACCCTGCACATTTACCACTGTTCTTACCGTATCCAATAGGCGGTCAATCGGAAGTAAAATTGCAATTGCTTCAGCCGGCAAACCTACAGACTGTAAAACCATAATCATGGTAACCATACCAGCACTTGGAATTCCAGGGGCCCCTAGTGATGCAATCATTGCTGTTAAACACACAATAATTTGTTGTGTCAGGTTTAAGTCTAGCCCTACCAAATTTGCGACAAACAATGCAGCGGCTGCTTCATATAGTGCAGTGCCATCCATATTAAGCTGTGTACCTAAAGGAATCACAAAACCAGCTGTTTGCGGACGAACGCCTAAGTTTTCCTGTGCGCATTTCATACTAAGTGGCATCGTGGCAGAACTAGAGCTGGTTGCAAATGCTGTAATTAGCGCTGTACGTGTTCCTTTGAAAAAAGTCCAAGGACTCATGCGGCCAAAAATCCAAAGTAGTAATGGTAAAACAACAGCACCATGAAAAATGGTAGTCCCTGTCACTACAACAGCAAACTCAGCCAAACGACTTAGTACCGAAATATCTTCCGTTGCCATTAACTTTGCTAATAAAGCAAAAATACCCAAAGGTGCTAGCTTCATTACCCAGCCGACTAGCATCATCATCATTTCAAAAAATTGATGACTCAATACGCGAATACTTTTAAAACGCTCACCGCCATGGACTAAAGCAACACCAACAAATAGTGCAAACACCACAACAGCTAAAACGTTACCATCGCTAAATGCTTTAAATGGGTTGATTAATGTATTTTGAATAAAATTAGTGAAAAAACTTGCAGGATTCAAACTATCTGGTGTCTGAAAATTCTGCATAGATGACTGAAAAATAGAGATATCTATACCCCGCCCTACTTCAAATAGATGAGCACAACTTATACCTAAAATTAAAGCCAATGTTGTTGTGGTCAAACAACATAAAAAGGTAATTTTCCAGACTGGACCTAACTGCCCACCAGCCTGCAAATTAGAGACACCCACAACAATCGAGCTAAAAATCAAAGGCACCAACAACATTTTAAGCAGACCAATAAAGACACTACTTAATATGCCCAGCCCATATAAACTATGTTTTACAAACGCAGTATCAGGATACAACGTTAATATAAAACCAAAGGCTAAGCCTAAAATGGCCGCAATAAGAATTTGTGTGTTTAAGTTCATATCAGCATTATTTTTTTCAGTTGGCAATCCTTTTGCAAATATGACATGAGCGCGCTTTTCATACGAGCAATTTTTTGTCACATCATTTCAATTAAAAATAAAAAAGCCATCTAATCAGATGGCTTTATAAATAAGCTTATTGCGTTTCAATTTCCCGCAAACGAATTAAACCCTCTTGTACGGTACTGCATACCAACTGACCATTTTGCCACATACGTCCAAAGTTTAAGCCGCGAGAAGCTGCGCTGACCGTGGCTTCCATATCGTAAAGCATCCATTCATCAGCACGCAGCGGGCGATGGAAATAAATGGCATGATCAATACTCGCACACTGCAAACTTGGAGAAATATAGCTAAGCCCATGCGGTCTTAAAGCAGTTGTCATTAAGGTAAAGTCTGAATAAAACGCAACAATTGCTTGATGCAAAGCAATATCATCTAATTGTTTTGGAATACGGTCATGTGTGCGGATATAGTGCGCATTATACGGCGCTTCAGGTTGCGGTTGAAACGGATTTACCGGATCAATTGGGCGGATTTCTACATGGCGCTCACGCATAAAACTAGCACGAACATTTTCAGGTACGAAGTTTAAAATACCTTCTTTGAGCTCATTTTCAGATTTAAGAGTCTCTGGTGCAGGGTACTCTGGTTCTTGATGTTGATAGTTCAAGCCTTCTTCGGGGTTAGCAAAAGAAACCATCGCCGAAAAGATAACTCGTCCGTGTTGAATAGCACGAACCTGACGGCTTACGAAACTCTTCCCATCACGTAAACGGTCTACTTCATAGATAATTGGGGCATTAATATCGCCGCCATATAAAAAATATGCATGCAAAGAATGCGCTGGACGATCGGTTGTATAAGATGCTGCACGTAAAGCCTGACCCAAAACCTGTCCACCAAAGACACGTTTACCGACGAGATTACGGCTTATGCCACGGTAAATATTTTCTTCTAGCTTTTCTAAAGTAAGAAGATCGACAAGTTCTTGGGTTAACGCATTCATGAGAGATACCTTCATATTTCAGGTAAAAAATCGTATTAAAGTACAGATGTGTAGAATCTATTGTGCCATAAAAAACTATTTGAACATGGAACAATCAGTCAACTTCTGACGAAGATTGCTCATATAACAGCTAAAAATACGATTTTTAACGATAAAATATGCCAAAAGCATTATAATTTATAAGAAAGTAGCATATTGTTTTTTTTAATAAATGCCGCAAAATAATTACCCTCTGCATTTGGTGCTGGGATTTGTCTTTAAGAAGTAGGAGTTCTTATGTCCAAGAGTGGGTTTGGTCAAATGTATCGTCGGCTTTCGAGTAAACTACTTGACCTCGTGGTAACACCACATGTTCTTGGGGAAGTTCCTACTGAACCAGTATCAGAAACAACAGAAACAGAAGCAAAAACTAACCGCCAAAAAGTGGTTTGTTACGTCTTACAAAACCACTCTCGAAGCAATGCTTTAGTGGTTGATGGAGAAACGCGTCGTTTAAATTTAAAACCTGCGTTAGACCCACTCATTGTGGGTACTCATCAGGAAAAAGCATCAGTTTTATTTTTACAGCACAATGATGAAAATAATTTACTGAATCCGCCTCCTCATGCTTTTCCACCGCGTTTAATAAAACTGATTGAAGTTTTACAAGAAAACCCTGAACTTGATATAGAGCTTGTTCCGGTTACAGTTTTATGGGGCCGTTCGCCAGATAAAGAAGATTCTTGGTTTAAATTATTATTTTCAGACACATGGGCAACACCAAGCACAGTTAAGCAGCTGGTTAATATTGGTTTGCATGGCCGTCAGTCTTATTTAGAATTTCATGAACCACAATCGCTACGTGAATTGGTTGAATATGCACAGCAGCATTATCCAAATCTTTCACCAGCAACTTATATTGTAAGTACGTTAAATGATTATTTAGACCGTCAGCGTGAAGTCGTGTTAGGCCCCGATTTGTCGGATCGCCGCAATGTCATGCAATCGGTTGTTAAATCTCGTGATGTGCAAGAAGCAATCCGCCGTGAAAGTATTCGCGGAAAAGTGAGCATGCTTGAAGCTGAACGCCGTGCGATTGGCTATGTGAATGAAATCGTATCGGATTATTCGCACTCAGCAGTGCGCTTTGCCGATCTTGCCTTAACACGCCTATGGACCCAGCTTTATGACGGCGTAGAAGTACATAACTTTAGTACGGTTCGTGAACTAGCGAAAGACTATGAAGTTGTCTATACACCGTGCCATCGTAGTCACATTGACTATTTACTATTGTCATATGTCATCTATAAACGTGGCTTAATGGTTCCGTATATTGCTGCGGGCGATAACTTAAACTTACCTTTTGTTGGACAGCTTCTACGTGGTGGCGGTGCATTCTTCATTCGCCGCTCTTTCCGTGGAAATGGACTCTACACTACTGTATTTAAAGAATATCTATATAGTATTTTGTCACGCAACACGCCTCTTGAATACTTTATTGAAGGTGGACGTTCACGTACTGGACGTTTATTACCGCCTAAAACCGGTATGCTTGCCATGACAGTTCACAGCCATTTACGTGGCCGTGCTAAACCTATCGTTTTCTTACCAACTTATATTGGTTATGAACGACTTATGGAAGGCTCAACTTACGTAGGCGAAATGCAAGGTAAGCCAAAAGAAGCCGAATCTATTTTTGGTATTGTGAAAACCTTACGAAAAATTGAACGTATCTTTGGTAAAGTCCACGTGAACTTTGGTGAACCCGTTTTCCTTGATGATCTGCTTAAGCAACATAATGCAGAAAACGTTTATATCGAGAAAAATGACGACCCAATTCCTCAAGCTGTTTCAGATGCAGTAAATAGCTCTGCACATGCAATTTTAGAAAATATTAACCGAGCTGTGGTGATAAACCCTGTTTCTTTACTTTCTATTATTTTGCTTGCAACTCCAAAGCATACGCTTGATGAAGAAATTTGTATTAAGCAACTTGAAGCTTACCGCAACTTGGCATCAAACTTCCCATATGACCAACGTATGGAAGTAACACCACTTTCTGGTAAAGAAATTATTGCGTATGGTTTAAAGCTTAAACTCATTAAACGCGTTCAGCATGCACTGGGCGATATTATTGCGATTGAAGATAACCAAGCTGTTCTTCTGACTTACTTCCGTAATAATATCTTGCACGCCTTTGTTTTACCTTCTCTAGTAGCATCACTTGTTGAGCATAATGGAAAAATCAGTCGTTCAGATTTAACCAATGTCATCTATACGCTCTATCCATTCTTGAAAGCTGAGTTATTCCTTAAATGGAAGAGTAGCGAGCTTAAGGCACAAGTTGAGCAATATGCAGATGCTCTAGTTCAATCTAACCTTATTCAACAAGATGATGAAGGTAACTTGATTAGCTCTGCGCCAAATACTGAAGAGCATAATCAGCTTGTTGTTTTAGCTACTCCTGTTAAGCAAAGTCTTGAGCGTTACTACATGACGCTTGCGCTCATTACCCAACGTGGTTCAGGTAATATCTCTGCTAAACAAGTTGAAGAATTAAGTCATTTACTTGGACAACGTTTATCAGTTCTCTATGAATTTAATTCGCCAGAGTTCTTCGATAAAGCTTTATTCCAAAGCTTCTTAAAAGTACTTACACAACAAAATTACATTCGCACCAATGACCAAGGACAAATTGAGTTTGATGATAATTTCCGTCAAATGGCTGCTGGCGCACAGTTGGTGCTTGATGAAGTAACCTTGCAAATGTTGCAGCACATCACCACCTTTACTGACGAAGAATTGAAAGATGCTCTTGAAGCAATGGCATCTCAACAAGCTAAACGTCGTTTAAAACGCAAAAAAGCTTAAATTCTTCACTCAAAATAAAAGGCAACTTCGGTTGCCTTTTATTTTATTAGCGAATTGGACATTCAAAATAACGTGGATCGTCCATACAACGTAAGCGCTTCATAAGCTGAACGAAATAAGCATCGTAATAACCTGAAAGAACGTACTGATTACGTATTTTGGCAACCATCACGTCATAACTTTGCTTCTCATAAAAAGAGACATCTACCCAATAATAAGCAGGTAAATGATTTTCCCATTGTGTCGCACGATTCGTCAGCAATTGGCTATTTTGAACAAACCATCCTCGAATTTTCCGGCCAAAATTAGCAGGATAAGCTTGCGGCTTAATAATTAAATTGACGCCGAAATATGCCAACGGAAAATTGATGACTTGAGTATCCGGCCCAAATTCTTTTTGTAAGTTATATGGCAATAAACCATACACGGGAGCAGCAATAATATCGATTTTATTTTGCTTAAACTGCGCAATCGCGTTAGATAAATCAACATAAACTGGCAGAGCACCTACACTCCGTACCAGTGCTTGTTGTGGTGGATTGTTAGGTAGCACCCCAATACGCTGATTTCTTAATTGAGCGACTCTAGAGAGGTTCTTATTTTTTAGAACCATGTAAGCAGTTCCAATTGGAATCATTCCTATAGCTTCATAATTCTTAGAAACTAACCTTTTCTCGATTGTAGGATGATTTAAAAGCTGCAAAAAGCTTTTGGCCGTACGGTTATTAGGAATAAGCCCTATACCCGCAGTACTTCCCATAAATTGGTTATAACGATAAGTATTGAAATTGGATGCAGCTAA
Organism: Acinetobacter pittii; assembly: GCF_022449185.1. GTDB lineage: Bacteria > Pseudomonadota > Gammaproteobacteria > Pseudomonadales > Moraxellaceae > Acinetobacter > Acinetobacter pittii_I. The sequence continues at coordinate 478,930 of NZ_JAKUKO010000002.1, read as the reverse complement.
ACCTGAACATTTTCCATCATCAAAAGCTTGTATGGCCTGCTGTTCTTTTTGATAGGTAACCACTTTAAATTTGACTTGGTATTGCTGGGCATAAAGTCGAATGTCATTTAAACGGCGAGTAATATCCCCTTGGGACCCGATAGGATCATAGGCACACCACACCTGATCCTCAGCCCAACTCGCAACAGCTGTTACGCTCAAGATAAGAGCTAAACAAATTTTTTTCACTTTCAACCTTTTTATCTTTATCGGCAATTTGACTGCCTCATCAGGTATTTATGTTCTTATTTAAAGTTTAATCAAAATTTCATTTAGTGCTATGAACATTTAAACATAATAAATAGTCATTAAAGCAAATTGGATGTTCCAACTGAAAACCTGTTGTAGATAAATGTTTTGCATAAATTCTTTTACCTGAAATTTGGTTTGATTCTAAAGTTAATTCTGGCAATCCCAATTGTTTTTGAAACCACACAATAATTTCATGCAAAGGCAATGGTTGATTATTAGTCACAATATAGCTTGCTTGATGACTTTCGTAATCAGCCATAAAAGCCAAAAATCTTGCTAAATCATCAATATGTATTCGATTGCTATAATGTATATTTGGATAACTTTGATTATTTTCAGCCATTTTCTTTAAGCGGGCAATGGAAGTTCCATAAATACCTGTAGGACGAACAATTACAGATTGAGTTGGATAATATTTTTGCCAGAGTAACTCCATATTACGCAATATATGGCCTTGTGCATCATTTGGATGAATTTCACTAAAATCATCAATGATCTCCCCTGCATTTTCACCATACACCCGCGTAGAAGAGACAACAATTATTTTTTTTACTGGATGTATTTTTAATGCTTCTCGAATCGGTTCAATACTATCTACATAAGTATGTTGATAGCCCTCAACCGTACTCTCATTTGGAGAAAGTAAAATATATACGACATCCACAGGTTCAATTTTACTTAAATCGAGCGAAAAAATATCTTGAACAAGATGTGTTGCGTAACTATCCGTTTTTACACTACGGCTGATTGTGGTAATTTGATGTTCTTTCTCAAATAGTTGTTTAGCAACACGCTGAGATGTTTTACCATAACCGATAAATAATATATGCATAGAAAACTCGTTGAGGGGACATGACTTCAGTCCATCAGTTACAAGGCGTTGGATCGGCTTCAGCAGCCCTACTCGAAAAACTAAATATTTTTACCACAGATGATTTACTGTTTCATCTGCCACGTGATTATGAAGACCGCAGTACGATTATTCCAATGAATCAACTGGTGGTTGGGCGGAGCTATTTACTCGAAGGAGAAGTCAAATCAATTGATTTCCCTCCCGGAAAGCGAAAATCTATGGCAGCCTTGGTGCAAGATGAATTCGGTAAAGTCACCTTACGCTTTTATCATATTTATAAAAACCTGACTGATAAAATAAAACCCGATCATCGCTTACGTATTTTTGGTGAAGTCCGTGTAGGTGCTCGCGGCCTTGAGATGTATCATCCTGAAATTCAGCTCATTCATGAACATACACCCCTTCCAAAAACTCAGCTGACAGCAATTTATCCAAGTACGGATGGATTAACTCAACCCAAATTACGCGAATACGTTAAACAAGCTTTAAAGCATCATAGTGATGCCTTACCAGAGCTACTCCCAAAGCAATATACCAATGGCTATGCGCTTAAAGAGGCTTTGTATTACATTCATGAGCCTCCTGTGGATGCCAACATGCTGCAATTGGCTCAAGGCTCGCACCCTGCACAGCAACGGCTTATTTTTGAAGAGTTGGTTGCGCACCAAATTAGTTTACTTAATCGCCGTGCTTATATTCGACAAATTGCGTCACCTGCATTTTCAAGCAGTCAAGTATTAGCTAAAAAACTATTAGAAGCTTTACCATTTCAAATGACCAATGCACAAAAACGTGTATCTAAAGAAATTTTAAATGACTTAAAACAACACCAACCTATGCTACGTTTAGTACAAGGCGACGTAGGTGCTGGAAAAACCCTTGTTGCCGCTGTAGCTGCTTGCCATGCTTTAGAAGCAGATTGGCAGGTTGCATTAATGGCTCCGACTGAAATTCTTGCAGAACAACATTATTTAAACTTTAAACGTTGGTTTGAACCATTAGGTGTAACCGTGGCATGGCTATCTGGTAAACAAAAAGGTAAAGCCCGTGCCCAAGCAGAACAACAAATTAAAGAAGGCCACGCGGAACTTATTGTGGGTACCCATGCCTTATTTCAAGACAATGTTGGCTTCGCTAAATTGGGGCTAGTGATTATTGATGAACAACATCGCTTTGGTGTCGATCAACGCTTAGCTCTACGTAATAAAGGTGCTGAGCAGTTCACTCCACATCAACTCGTGATGACAGCCACTCCGATTCCAAGAACTCTAGCAATGAGTGCTTATGGTGATTTAGACACATCCATAATTGATGAGTTACCTCCAGGCCGTACCCCAATTCAAACAGTTACGATTCCTCTTGATCGTCGAGAGGAAGTGCTTCAACGTATTGCTTCAAATTGCAGAGATGGGAAACAGGCCTATTGGGTATGCACATTGGTTGAGCAGTCTGAGACTTTAGATGCTCAAGCAGCAGAAGCAACTTACCAAGAGATGAAAGAACGCTTTCCTGAACTCAATATTGGTTTGGTACACGGCAAAATGAAAGCTGATGAAAAGCAAGCCGTCATGCAAGCATTTAAAAATAATGAATTACAACTTCTTATCGCAACAACAGTGATTGAAGTTGGAGTAGACGTTCCTAACTCTTCCATTATGGTGATTGAAAATGCCGAGCGTTTAGGGCTTTCTCAGCTACACCAATTACGAGGTCGCGTAGGTCGAGGTGCTCAAGCTAGTTTTTGCGTACTTTTATATAAAACGCCTCTCTCTCAAAATGGACAAGAGAGACTTTCTATTTTAAGAGAAAGTAATGATGGCTTTGTGATTGCGGAAAAAGATCTGGAATTACGTGGGCCGGGTGAATTACTAGGAACTAAACAAACTGGGGATATGGGATTTAGGGTGGCCCGATTAGAGCGAGATGATCATCTACTGAGTCAAGCCCACTATGTGGCACAGCAAGTTTTAAAAGATTATCCAGAACAGGCAGATGCTCTATTAAAACGTTGGCTTCCTGAGGCGCCTCGCTACGCGTATGTTTAGTTTTTTAAACTTCCAACCTCTTATTCAGTTATTTTCACCTTGCTCATTGTGCGAGTTAGGTACGCGAGAAAAATATTCACTTTGTAAAGACTGTTGGGAACAGCTGCCTTGGCTTAAACAAACGATTCAACGTAATAATCAATCTGTCCTTGTAGCCTGTGACTATGCTTATCCAATTAACCGTATTATTCAGCAGTTTAAATATGAACAAAAATTACATTATCAAATCTTATTAGGGGAAATTTTAAAACAATTAAAATTTCCCAAGGTACAAGCGATCGTACCTATGCCCATTTCCAATCAACGTTTAATCGAGCGTGGTTTCAATCAATCCTTAGTACTCGCCAATATCTTAAGCAAACACTTAAAAATACCTGTTTGGCAACCAATTCAACGCTTAAATGAGCACTCTCAAAAAGGACTTACTCGGCTAGAACGCTTTGAAAATATAGAACAACAATTTTTACCCCATCATCAAGAGAAACGACGTTATCGCCGCGTTCTCATTATTGATGACGTGATAACCACAGGAAGCTCTGTTCATGCGCTCAGTCAAGCCCTTAAACAATTAGGCTGCACATCCATTCATACGGCGTGCCTAGCGGCAACACTAAAGAGTTAAGCTATTGCACCGTAGATAAATACTCTTCACACCAAGGAATGACAATTTCTCGGGTCAATGGTGCAAGTTGAGTTTCCGAATCATTTAAATCTATCCACTTCATTTCTGCAATTTCGGCTGCAATTTTAGGTGCTTGGTCGAGCTGAACTAGATATAAATGACTCACCAAAATATGATCTGGCTCATTCGCAGCTGCTGTTTCGAAATGACCAATAAATTGCTCAATCACACAAGAGCTTCCGACTTCTTCTAAAATTTCGCGTTGCATGGTGATCTCTGGTGCCTCATTAGGTTCCAGCTTGCCACCCACTTGCATAAAAGCATGTGTATTACGCTTTCTTACAAGCAACAACTGATTTTGCTCATTTAAGATCACTGCGGCAGCGACCGTAATTGTTTTCACCTATTTAACCTCGTTTATGGTTGAACATCTGCATTTGTCCATTTTGGAGCAGGAGCCTGATATTGCTCAAACTGTTGAAGAATATCTTCAATTTTGTCTGATGCGATCAATTTATCAACGAACCGTGCTTGGCTGAATCCATTATCCACCGTTCCTTGAATCATTTTAAGTAAATCTTCATAAAAGCCCGCTACATTTAAGAAAGCACATGGCTTTTGATGAATCCCTAATTGCGCCCACGTCCATTGTTCAAAGATTTCTTCCAATGTACCAGCGCCACCCGGCAAAGCAATAAAGCCATCTGAAAGATCCGCCATCTTGGTTTTACGCTCATGCATATTTTCAACCACATATAATCTGGTTAGGCCCGGATGAGCTAACTCACGATCAACTAAAGCACGAGGGATCACGCCAATGACTTGTCCACCTGCTTGTAAGGCGCTATCGGCAACTACACCCATTAGGCCTGAGCGACCACCACCATAAACCAAGGTCTTCCCTTGTTTTGCAATAGCCTCGCCTGTAGCTTGGGCAATTTTTTGGAAAATTGGGTTTGAACCAAGAGATGAACCACAGAAAATACAAATTGATTTCATAGTGTAAAAAACCGTTTTATTGAACTGTCATGCTGACAAACTAAACTATCGATAGAGTTTTTTTTTGCAAAATAGCGTATTGGCAAGTGTTTTTCGGCAAATCCTTGTCTAAAATACACCCATCCATTTCCATCAGACTGCGTGAGGAAAAAAGACACATGCTTGAAGCCTTTTATGCCACAGAACGCGGAAGTCTGGAAGATGCCACCATCAATGGTGGATTTGATCTACATCCCGAATTAGTCTGGCTTGATCTTATTGCACCCTCGCAAGAAGAGCAACAATGGGTATTAGATGCCTATGACCAAAATTTACCAACACTAAAGTCGCTTGAAGACATTTCATCTTCTGCACGATTTTACCGTGATGATGATGGTATTTTGCACATCAGTACTTATTTTTTAACGAAAAATAAAAATTATCAGGTGGATGGAGACGCTGAAGAGTCATCACATATGCTTGCCATGGTGCAAACCGTAGCTTTCATTTTACATAAAGACCGCCTCTTTACGATGCGCGGAGAAAAACTAGTTGCGTTTCGTGCCTTTCGTGCCCGTGCTCGCCGAAATGACTATGACATGGACTATAAAGATCCTACCTGGATCTTATTAGGCCTTCTTGAAGCAAAACTCGATGAGCTTGCGGATATCTTAGAAGATATCCACAAAGATTTAGAAAAATACTCCACAGAGGTTCTTAATAACCACCAACGTGAAAAAATTCTAGATCTCGATGACATGATTACGCGCCTAGCTCAACAAGAAGACATGCTAGGAAAAGCACAGCTTTGTCTCATTGACTTACGACGTGTACTTACTTTTTTATCGCGTCCACGTGCATTAGGCAGTCATATTTATGATGCAGACATTCGAGAGCTCAGTGAAGATGTGCGCTCACTGGTAGAACATGATGCGTTCTTATTCCAAAAAGTACGATTCTTACTTGATACGACGTCCGGATTCATTAACACCGAACAGAATGACACGATTCGTCGATTCTCGATCTTACCAAGTATGTTAGCTCCTCCAATGCTTATTGCCAGTATTTACGGTATGAACACAGACGTATTACCTTTTGCACATGGTACGACCAGTTTCTTCGTTGTTTTGCTGATTATTATGGGTTTCTTTATTGGGCCGATCATTTATTTCCGCTGGAAAAAATGGATCTAAGCTTTGTAATAAAATGCTAGTTTCGAGCATAAAAAAGCACCTAAATATAGGTGCTTTTTTTACATCAAAAACATCAGATTATTTGCAGGTCTTCCTGCAAATGACAGGCTTGAATGATCTTCAGCATTTTTTCAGGAACATTTTTAAAATGCAAACCAGTATTTTTTGGAGTCTCTCGTAACCATTGAACTAAAACAGCCAATGCCAAAGTACTACCATGCTCAAGTTCAGTTAAATCCACCACAAGTGGGAAGCTTTGCTGCTTCTTTATGATGGCCAAACCTGCTTGATACTGTTGTTCCGCATTTTCAAAATCAATTTTTCCCGAAACAACCAATTGTTGGTTGAGATACTGAACCACACGTCACCTACTTATTTCTTTTTGTTTTGATTAACAGCCGCGTCTGCATCAGGTTGGAACGTAGCAATTGCTTTATTTAAATCACCGCCATTGCGTTTCACTGTTGCAGCGAACTGATTACGGAACTGTAATCCTAGATCAATACCAGAGACATTGATATTACGGATTTTCCATTGAGTACCTTTGTCAGCTAACTGGAAAGAAACAGGAATTTTTTCACCATTGTGATTAAAGTCCAATGTCACTACAGGGTTTTTACCCGCAGTTGCCTTGTAAGGACGCATGGTATAGCTTTGATTTGTATATTTAGCAAATGCGCTACCGTAATTTTCAATTAATGTATTACGGAAGTTTGTTTCAAACTGAGCACGCTGTGCAGCTGTACTATACTGATTCGTCGCATAAGTACCCATCACAATACGAGTGAACGCTTGTGAATCAACATACGGGTCTAAGTTCTGACGTACAATTGATTTTACTAAAGCAGGATTGTTCTGCAACTTAGCATGATCTGCTTTTAAACGAGCGATCAAGCCATCAGCAACACGCTTGATAAAATCAGGTGGTGCTTCTGAAGGTGCAGCAAAAGCTGTACCTGCAATCATAGTAGACAAAAGACTTGCTGTCAGGGTTTGTTTAAACAACGTATTCACCTGGAACCACTCCTTCAAATAAACTCTTACTCAACAAATGACGGCTGTGCACTGCTGTCGGTACTTGCAGGAGCTTTTTCTTCTGCTGAGGATGAACCAGCGGCAACTTTACCTGCGCCACCACCAGTAATAAATTTACTAATTAAATCTTCTAAATCCATAGTTCCTTGGGTATTTGAAATTGTATCGCCACGTTTAAGATAGTTTAAACCACCACCTGGAACGACTTTCAAATATTTCTCACCCAACAAACCATTGGTTGCAACCATTATATAAGCATCTTCATCAATACTGGTGATGGAGGACATGTTACTGATCAGTTGCTGTTCCATTGCTTTTTGTTGCTCTGGAGAAGCCTGCGTATAATCAGAACTATAACGTAGTTCATCTAAAGCATTTTTTTGAACTTCTTTTAGTTGCTCAGCATTAAAACTTGTCAATTTTCCATCTAAACCAAAGGTTACTGTAGCCAAACGCGTAACTGGATCAAGGGTAATTGAATCAACACGGCCAATTGTGACACCGCTCATCGTTACTTTAGCACGAGGCTTTAAACCATTGACGTTATCAAACTGAGCCTTCATGGTATAACTATCATTTAAGTTAGTACCAACAAGACCACTAACTTTCATGGCTAAAAAGAACAAGGCAATACCGAAGATAATAACAAAGATACCTACGGCCAGCTCACTACTACGTGATTTCATTAAATCCCTCCGAACATGACCGCAGTCAACACGAAATCAAAACCTAAAACACATAATGAAGAATATACAACTGTTCTCGTCATTGCAGTTGCGATTCCTTCTGGAGTCGGATCACACGCATATCCTTGATATACCGCAATCCATGTACATAACAAAGCAAACACAATACTTTTGATAATGCCATTTACGACATCATGCCCAAATTGCACGTTGTTTTGCATTCCGCTCCAGAATGAGCCTTCATCGACGCCAAGAAAATCGACACCTACCATTTTACCGCCCACAATACCAATCGCAGCAAAAATGACAGTTAGCATCGGTAAACTGACCACTCCCGCCCAAAGACGTGGTGATACGATTTGTTTTAAGGGGTCAACCCCGATCATTTCCATGCTGGCAAGTTGTTCACTTTGCTTCATTGAACCAATTTCTGCTGTTAATGCAGAACCTGCTCGACCAGCAAATAATAAAGCAGCAACCACAGGTGCCAATTCACGCAGCAATGTTAAAGACACCATTGTGCCTAGCATTGATTCACTGCCGACGTTCACTAAAATTGAGTATCCTTGTAAACCCAGTACCAAACCAATGAATAGGCCCGACACAGTGATAATTAACAAAGACATCACCCCTACCCGATGCATTTGGTAAATAAATCGTCCAAAACCACCAGATGAAGGAAAAGAAAAAACAATTTGTAAGAGCATTAGTGCCGCAACACCAATCCCTCGAATCCGCTCAATAACGAGTCTACCTAACCAGGCAATCGTATTCATGGACGAACCTCGTTATCTAAATAGGCTTGATGACTAAATTGGTATTCAACTGGTCCTTCTGCCGAACCTGTTAAGAATTGGCGCACAAATGGAGAAGCATATGCCTGTAATTCTTCTGGTGTTCCTTCCCCCTGAATTTTTCCTTCTGCTACAACATAAATGTAGTCAGCAATAGAAAGGGTTTCGGGAACGTCATGCGAAACAATAATTGTGGTTAAATCTAAAGCTTCTCGCAATGAACGGATTAAACGTGTCAAAACACCTTTTACAATAGGGTCTTGCCCTGCAAACGGTTCATCGTACATGATTAAATCGGGGTCAAGCGCGATCGCACGTGCCAAAGCGACACGACGGTTCATACCGCCTGAGAGTTCTGTAGGCATTAATTGCTCAGAACCACGCAAACCAACTGATTCCAGTTTTAATGCAACCAGTTCAGCAATTAGATTTTCAGGAAGCTTGGTATGTGCTCGAATTGGAAATGCTACATTTTCATAGACAGACATATCCGTAAATAAAGCACCGCTCTGAAATAACATTCCCATACGTGCACGGGCTGAAAAAAGTTCCTGACGAGACATTTTTGCAATATCTTTACCGTCGAGCAAAACTTCGCCCTGATCAGGAACTAACTGTCCACCGATCAGACGTAATAATGTTGTTTTACCTGTACCAGAAGGTCCCATAATAGCCGTAATCTGGCCACGACGTATATTTAAACTAATATTGTCATAAATGACGCGTTCCCCTCGATTAAAACTCAAATTTTTCACTTCAATAAGTGGTTGAGTCGAGAGAGGAGTTTTATTATTCATAATGGCAATCGTTCCTGCACTTTTATGCACGCATACTATAACACTGAAAATTGGCAAACTTGTTGTTATTTTGACAAAAGCAAAACTGACTTAATTGGTAGAAATAGAAGAGGTATGTTCGTAAAAAGAGGTTAATTCAGAAATTTGAAACTGCTCAATAGAACTTCCAGTTATAAAAGCATAGGCAAAATAAACCCCATTACACAAAACAAGTGCAATAAAAAGATAAGGCAAGCCGTGCTGAACTAATAAGTTCTTCAACTGTGCCATTATTGTTTGTTTTCGCTTACTTTTACTCATTATTTAATAAAAAATTGAACCAATTCACACTTTGTTATTTTATAACAAAACTGAAAAATAAAAAAGGCCAGTATTTCTACTGGCCCTTCTTTAAACGAACTTTTGATTAACGGTCGAATTTACGACGCGGTTTATCATCAAAACTACGACGTGGACGATCTTCACCACCGAAGCTACGTTTTGGACGATCTTCGCCACCAAACGCTGGACGCTCACCACGTGGTTTATCATCAAAGCTACGACGCGGTTTATCGTTAAAACCACCTTCGCGACGTGGACGATCTGAGTTGAACTCACGACGTGGACGATCTTCGCCACCAAATGATGGACGCTCGCCACGAGGTTTGTCATCAAAACTACGACGTGGACGATCTTCACCACCGAAATTACGTTTTGGACGATCACCAAAACCATTTTCACGACGTGGTTTGTAATCTACGCGGTTACCACGGTTGTCATCATTTGAGTCAAAACGCGGTTTATCGTTGAAACCACCTTCGCGACGTGGACGATCTGAGTTGAACTCACGACGTGGACGATCTTCAAAACCACCTTCACGACGTGGGCGATCTGAATTGAACTCGCGACGTGGACGATCTTCACCACCGAATGGACGTTCACCACGTGGTTTGTCATCAAAGCTACGACGTGGACGGTCATCACGACCACCTTCACGGCGTTTGAAGTTGCTTTCGCCTTCAAAACGACGACCACCGCCAAAACCGCCACCACGACGACCATCACGACCACCGTTGCCGCCACGACCACGACCACCGCCATCACGACCTGAACGAGCAGGAGGTGGAGATGGCTCTAAGCCTTCAATTTCAGAAACACTTAAACGTGCATCTAAATAGTCTTCAAGCGCACGGATTTTACCGCGTTCACGATAAGTCGCTAAAGTAATTGCTTGACCTGTACGACCAGCACGACCTGTACGACCAATACGGTGTACATAGTCTTCATGTTTCATTGGTAAACCGAAGTTAATTACGTGTGAAATTGTCGGTACGTCAAGACCACGTGCAGCAACGTCAGTTGCTACCAAGATTTTTGCACGACCTTCACGAATACTACGTAAACGACGGTTACGAACTGTTTGTGGCATTGCACCGTGAAGTGCAACTACAGAGTGACCTGCTTCTGCAAGTTCTTCAGCCAACATATCTGTATCTTCTTGAGTGCTCGCGAATACAACCGCTTGATCAAGAGTTTCATCAGCCAACCAATGAGTCAGAAGTTTCTTCTTGTGTTCGAAACCATCTGTCCAGTGTAAAGTTTGGGTGATGTCAGTGTTTGTACTGTGACCTGTTTCAATTGCAATACGCTCAGGTTCATTCATCATGCGCTCAGCAAGACGAATAATACGGTCAGCGAAAGTTGCAGAGAACATTAATGTTTGACGGCGGTTACCAGCTAAATCGCTGATCGCTTCTAAATCTTCAGAAAAGCCGAGGTCTAACATACGGTCAGCTTCGTCAACGATTAAAGCTTCAACTTTGTCTAACTTTAATTGACGACGGTTAACTAAATCTAATAAACGACCAGGAGTCGCAACAATAACTTGCGCGCCTTTAAGCTGTTGGATTTGCTTACCAAAAGGCATACCACCCATGATTGCAGCAATACGAACACCTTTCATGTGACGTACGAAAGCAATCGCATCTTGGCTAACTTGTTGAGCCAATTCACGTGTTGGGCATAAAACTAAAATGTTAGGTTGGGTCACAGCTTTCATACGTTCTTTGAACGGAACAAAAGTTTCTTGACCAGCTAAATTATGTAATGTCGGTAATAAAAATGCCGCAGTTTTACCAGAACCAGTCTGGCTAGATACTAGAAGGTCTTTTCCTTCTAAAGCTGCAGGAATAGATTGTTCTTGCACAGGAGTCGGGGTAGTAAAACCTAAACCTTCAAGCGCTTGTTGTAAGGTTTCATGCAAAGAAAATTCGGCAAAAGTTTTGCTCATAGAGAGTTTCACCCTAGTGGGTGCTCCATTTTTAATAAATACAAAATAGACATCGGCACAAAGCGGCAAAGCAAAGTTAGCTGAAACGTTTTTTTCAGCAGCAATCCGAGTAACGACGATGTGGACTAAACGCACGCTTGATTACGGCCGAACCTGAAGAATCGCTGAGCGATCGGGGCGCAAGAAATGGTCCTCTCTATGGACAGCGTGCGCTTACAATGAATAGAACAGAATGTTCAGGTAATGAACGGAAATTTAAGTGCGTGGGCGGATTATAGCAGAAAGAAATTAAAAGTCATGTGTTTTAATCAACTTTCTTTATATTTATTGAACTAACTAAAATTTACCAATTACTTAAAAAATAAAACCCTCTGATAATAGAGGGTTTTATTTATAAATAATTAAATTATTTTGCAGCTTGACCCCAAGCTGGAACTACAGTTTGCATTAAAGGTTTTAGCATTTTGAGTGAACTTGCAAGCACTTGACCGTTTTCAAGAGACTCATTACCACCACGTGCGTCAACCACTACACCGCCCGCTTCTTTAATAATAAGCTCACCAGCAGCGATATCCCATGGTTTTAAACCAAGTTCAAAGAAACCATCAAAACGACCAGCAGCAACATATGCTAAATCTAGGGCAGCTGAACCACCACGACGAATTTGTGCGCCTGCTTGAGTAACAGCTAATAACGAAGCAAAGTGTTGTTCTGCATAAGACACGATCTCACCAGCACGTTTAGCACGGTATGGATGGCCTACTGCCAAGAATGTATTTTCTAAAGTATCTTTTACATTTACACGAATACGGCGTTGGTTCATCACCGCACCGCGACCGCGACTTGCAGAGAATAATTCGTCACGTACTGGGTCGTAGATTACGCCGTGTTGAGTAACGCCTTTATGCTGAACTGCAATAGAAATACAGAAATGAGGGAAACCATTAATAAAGTTTTGCGTGCCATCAAGTGGGTCGATTACCCAGCACCAGTCTGCATCGTGGCCTTTGCCTTCTTGCAAACCGAACTCTTCACCTAAGAAGCTATGGTTTTTATAACTTTTACGTAATGTATCAATCGTCAATTGTTCCAAATAACGATCTACACGTGTTACTGGGCCATCAATGCCTTTCTCTTCAACTTGCAAATCGAGTTTATGACGATTTTGATGCGCTTTTAAAAGCTCTTGACCAACTGTTTGAGCCGCACGCGCAGCCATAACCACCATAGGTTCCATTGAACACCCACTACAATACAAATTTGAAGATTTTGACAAAGAATAATGCATAAAAGCGCATACATTTTAGCAAATGAATGCGCTTTATGGGAAAAAATGTTTCAAAAATTTTATTAAAGGCTTAAACCACCTGATTTAGCTTAAGCCAAGCTCGTTCAATTGAGCTCAAAATACCTTTAGCATCTAGCCCACAATCTTGTAGCATTTGACCATGTGATGCCTGTTGTAAGAACAAATCTGGCAGACCTAAATTAATGATAGGTTTAACAATTTGTTCTTGTGCCATGAACTCATTTACTGCACTGCCTGCACCACCCATAATCGCGTGTTCTTCAACAGTTACAAATAATTGTGTATGTTCAGCCAAATCACGAATAATTTTTTCATCAAGTGGTTTCACAAAACGCATATTTACAACACGCACACCAACATCATGTTTTTGTGCAAACTGCTCAGCAGCTTCTATCGCAACCATAACGCGACTACCAAACGCTAAAATCGTAATCTGCTCATCACAAGCAGGTTTAATTTCAGCGACTATTTCTGCCTTACCTAATTCAATAGCAGTTAGCTCTTGCTGAATTTCAACGCCTACCCCCGCACCACGAGGGTAACGTACTGCTGCTGGCCCATTATAAGCATAGGCAGTATGCAACATCTGGCGGCATTCATTTTCATCTTTTGGTGCCATGATGACCATGTTCGGAACTGTCCGCATATATGCATAGTCATATGCACCAGCATGGGTCGGACCATCTTCACCAACCAAACCAGCACGGTCAATACCGAAAGTTACATCAAGATTTTGTAATGCAACATCATGAATAAGTTGGTCGTAACCACGTTGCAAGAATGTTGAATAGATTGCAACAACAGGTTTTAACCCTTCACACGCCATTCCTGCTGCAAGTGTTACTGCATGCTGTTCGGCAATTGCAACATCGAAGAAACGTTTTGGAAATTCTTTAGCAAACTTAACCATGCCCGAGCCCTCACACATGGCTGGAGTAATCGCTAATAAACGTTCATCCTGTGCAGCTTCATCACACAACCATTGACCAAATACATCAGAATATTTTGGTGGCGTTTTACCTGCTGAAGTCGCATTAATTTTGCCAATTGCATGATAGGTAATTGGGTCAGCTTCTGCCGGAGTAAAGCCTTTACCTTTTTTAGTATAGACGTGGACTAAGCGTGGACCTTTACGTTTTTTTAATGCGTTAAATACTTGAACGAGTTGATTTACATCATGTCCATCGAAAGGACCGAAGTAGTCAAAACCAATCGCTTTAAATAAATTATCGGCCGCATCTGTTGCCGATTGATGTAAACGAGAGTTGTACGTCCATTTCGGATGTGGCTGTACATAAGCCTCTCCATGTTCATCGACGTTAACTAAATGGCCTTTTTCCCAAATTGCAGCTAAATGCTTAGCAAAACCACCTGTACTGCAAGAAATCGACATGTCATTGTCATTAAGTACAACAATTAAATCGGCATCGTGTGCCACAGCATCGTTCATGGCTTCAAATGCCATACCTGCTGTCATTGCGCCATCACCCACAATACAAACCACTTCACATGGGTCATTTTGATAGCGACGAGCTAAAGACATTCCTAAACCTGCTGAAATTGCAGTTGATGAATGCCCTACACCAAAAGTATCAAAAACTGATTCTTCTCTAGCTGGAAATGCTGCTAAACCGTTCTTAGCACGGATTGTTGTCATTTGCTCACGGCGACCAGTCAAGACTTTGTGTGGATACGCCTGATGTCCTACATCCCAAACTAATCGGTCATTTGGAGTATTAAAGCAATAATGCAGCGCAACCGTCAGCTCAACCACGCCGAGGTTAGCACCGAAATGGCCACCACTCTGGCCTGCTGCATATAAAATATATTGACGCAACTCATCAGCCACTTGAACCAATTGGCTATGCTCGAGCTGACGTAATTGTTGAGGATGATCAATTGCATCTAACAATGGCGTAACAGGGCGTTGAGTTGGAATTTCGGTATACAACATATGTGGCAAAGCCTTTATAAGCCTGGCAAATCCTAAGCTGGGTCAAAATGGGTCGATCATACAATCGAATGAAGTCACCTTCAATCAGCCACATTTGCGAACGAGGTCATGCAAAGCAGTCTCTCATACAGTATGGGTATGGTTGGCAGATTATCCTGAATAATCTGACTATTTATCAACTATTATCGTCTTCTTTATACAAAAAAGAAAACCTTAGTGCTCAAAATGATTATGACAATTCGACCAATCTCCCAGCATTACGCTATACTTTAAACCGTTTTCGGTTAAAAGATGAGTTAATCTGTGCCTATAGAGTTCATTGCAACATCAAAACTCCCGACCGCTTTTGGTGAATTCAATATTTCTGTGTTTCAAGATCCAGTATCAGGTGAAGAACATGTGGCACTGTCTAAAGGGTTAGAAAATCCACCCACAGGCCCTGTTTTAGTACGTGTTCATTCAGAATGCTTAACAGGTGATGCTTTTGCGTCATTAAAATGTGACTGCGGCCCTCAATTACAGGCAACTCAAAAGCTCATTAACGAAGCAGGTCAAGGCGTTATTTTATATTTACGCCAAGAAGGCCGTGGTATTGGGCTTACGAATAAAATTCGTGCGTATGCCTTACAAGATCAAGGTCATGACACGGTAGATGCAAATTTACTTTTAAATTTGCCAGCTGATGCGCGCCGTTATGACATGTGTAGCATTATGCTCGATCACTTAAAAGTAAAAGAAGTTAAGTTAATTACTAACAATCCTTTGAAAATTCAGGCACTCAAGGATCAAGGTATTAATGTGGTTGGTCGTGTTCCGTTAACGGTTGGACGTAATCCTTTTAATGAACAATATTTAAAAACTAAACGTGAACGCATGGATCACCTTTATCAAAAAGATGATTTCTAAAACAAAATTATAAACTTAAAAATAATTGGAAGGGATTCTTAAGACATTTCTTAAAAATCCCTTACTTTTTTTATGGTTTTGTGTTTTGATGTATCTATCTCCTATCTCAATCATCTTTGAGGGTCACTATGCAACATCCGACTTCAACAGATATTCAACGTGTCCGCGAATTTCTCCTCGATTTACAAGCCCGTATTTGTGCTGGTTTAGAACAACAAGAAAAAGCTGGCGGTGGTACGGGTGAATTCATTATTGATGATTGGGAACGTCCAGAAGGTGGTGGTGGTCGTTCACGAGTTTTACAAAATGGCACCGTGATTGAAAAAGGTGGTGTGATGTTTTCTCACATCAACATTAGTAAACTGCCCGCTTCTGCTACAGAAAGACATCCTCAAATTGCTGGTGCTAAAGCACAAGCGCTTGGTGTGTCATTAGTCATTCATCCCAAAAATCCAAACATTCCAACCTCCCATGCCAATGTACGTTTATTTGTTGCAGAACCTGAAGGACAAGATCCAATTTGGTGGTTTGGCGGTGGTTTTGACTTAACCCCGTTCTATCCAGATGAACAAGACGTTATCGATTGGCATCAAGCCGCACATGACCTATGCCAGCCTTTTGGCGACAATGTCTACGCTGAACATAAAAAATGGTGTGATGATTACTTCTATCTAAAACATCGAGATGAACAGCGTGGTGTCGGTGGTTTATTCTTTGATGATTTAAATTGCTGGGATTTCGAAACCTGCTTTAAATATATTCAAGCTGTAGGTAATGGTTATTTAAATGCCATTCTGCCAATTTTTGAAAAACATCGTGAACAGCCTTATACCGAAGCTCAACGAGAGTTCCAGCTTTACCGTCGTGGTCGCTATGTCGAATATAATTTAGTCTATGACCGCGGAACATTGTTTGGCTTACAAACAGGTGGACGGATCGAATCTATTTTAGTCAGCCTGCCTAATCTTGCAGCTTGGTCATATCGTCCAGAATGGGATGAAGACTCACCAGAGAAACGTTTAACCGATTATTACTTAAAACCACGTGATTGGTTAAACCTAAAAGAAAAAGTCGCTTAATTTTTTGCTTTTTGGAGATTCTTTGGCTTCCACCCTAAAGAATCTCCTTTTTTATTTTCACTTTTCTGAATCTCATTCAAATATTTTTTCTTATTAAAATTTGACTTATAGTGAGACCTGCTGAAAATTCAGTACAGACTTTATCTGCCTCATGCCATTTTAAAATTTTGGATATAAGAATGACCAAACAGTTTGCAGTAATTGGCAACCCCATCGAACAATCACGCTCTCCTGAATTGCATCATGCTTTCGCTCAAAAAACAGGTGTCGATCTCGACTATCAAAAACGTCTTGCCCCTCTTGATGGTTTTGAGCCGAGTATGCGTAGTTTTTTTGAAAATGGCGGGAGTGGCATGAACGTTACCGTACCATTTAAAGAACAGGCTTTTGCTTTGTGTGATGTGCTGACTGAACGTGCTCAAATTGCCAAAGCTGTAAATACACTTTGGATGGAAGATGGCAAATTGCATGGTGACAATACAGATGGCCAAGGCTTAGTTGCCGCAATTCAAGCTTTAGATTGGAACTTAGAAAATACAACCATTTTAATTTTAGGAGCTGGTGGTGCAACTCGTGGTGTTATTTACCCGCTTGTGCAGGCTGGTGCTAAAAAGATTGTGATTGCAAACCGAACTCTTGCTCGTGCTGGACAACTTGTAGATGACCTAAAAGCGACAGTTCCGCAAGCTCAATTACAAGCCATTTCTCTAAATGAGCTAGAAGGGAAATTTGATATTGTAATTAATGCAACTTCTGCAAGCCTTTCAGGTGAAGCACTACAACTACCTGAAAATTTAGAGTTCAAATATGCCTATGAAATGGCTTATGGCAAGCCATCCAGCTTCCTTGAGCAAGCTAAACAACGCAATGTGCCTTATGCCGAAGGTTTTGGCATGCTCGTTGGCCAAGCCATTGAAGCTTTCTATATCTGGAATGGCGTAAAGCCAGAATTAAAAGATTTTCTATAAGTCAAAAAAGAACCTACTTAAGTAGGTTCTTTTTATCTCAGCTATTATTTTTTAGCTGCAACCATCTGCTTATAAACATCTCGGAAAATCTCATAATCAATAAATTCATTATGTTCAGGTTTTAAATTCTGAATTGTTTTTTCCGTAAGTTGCTGTTTGCGAGCAGCGACATAAACTTTACCTAAAATATCAGCTGTTTCTGACAACAAGTGTTTTTCTTCATCAGAACTACCATTTTGTTTTTCAAACTCTAATTGATACTGTTTTGAGAAAAGCTGTTCAGGTTGCTTATATTGTTTCTGTAGTTTTTGCCATGCTTCACGCCCAGCTTCACCTTGTATTGTTGTGATCACAATATGGTCCACAGCTCGGCCTAAGTCATTATCAAATTGGTCTTCTTGCTCAAGATGATGCTTTTTCTGCAATGCTTCTATACGCTCTAAAGCCTTACCTTGAGGATTATAAGTTTCTTCTTCAGAGAACCAGTAGGCATAAACCTCGGCAATTTCTTGCAACTGTTGAACTGAATAATAATGAATATATGACGGTTTTTCGGCAGTCAATTTTGCAATAAACACAGTCTTATACGTTTTATCATAGGCACGTGTTGCATCATAAGTTTGGTTAGCCAACAGCGCCAGAGTCGAGTCTAAATCTTGTACATCGCTATGTGCGCCAACTGGGTGCTCAGAAACGTCACTCTGCCCAAGTTTTTCACTAAATCCTTTTACGAAGTTTTCAAATAACGAACCCTTACTTGCCTCTGCAACTGATTTAGCTTGTTTAAGCTGCTGCTGATTAATTGGGGTCGCTTTACCATAATTGAGAATTTGCATGTCTGCTTTAATATTAAAGCGATGGTTAAATTCAGCTGGTGTATACGCAATATCATAATCCGCGTTGACTAAACGGCCCTTTTCATCCAGTCCGACATCAATCGCAACCGGATTTCGTTGTTTTGGTAAAGCTTGTTCAATTTCTGCCTTATGCTTGATCCATAGAGCTTTGAATGCTTCATCATCAACAAACTGGTTTTGATCATAAGCAGCAAAAGTTTGTTTCAATGCAGCTTGACGAGCTTTAATCTGAGTTTTTTCGGTATTTACAGCGCTCTGATCAAGCACATCAATACCGTAAATTTGACAGTAATTAATATCACCTAAGGCAACGGAACTTTTTTGAGACTGTAATTCGACACACTGATCTTCTGTGAGTGAAGCCACTTCTTCATCTTGTGTGACTTCTTCAGCATCTGCTACAGCAACATCTTCGGCTTGAGCCGTATCAGAAGCTTCCTCTTCGGCTGCCTCATCTTGAACTGTACTTGATTGGTCTTCATCACCATACTCAGAATCTAAAGCATTGCCGAAATGAGCATTAATAAGTGAGTAAAGTTGTTGGCTAACTGCTGCTGCATCTTCTGAAGAAACTTTCTGCTCCTCAGCACCACCTACCTTTCTCTTCGCTTCCGAAGCAGCTAATTCAGTTGCTATAGATTCGGCAATTTTTTCTTCATCAAATCCAAAAACATTTTTTTGCAAATATTTTGCATTGACCTGACTATAGAGCTCCGATTGTAGTAATAACGCTTCAACCGTATCTTTTAAACGAATCTTCTCTACAATCCCCGCTTTACGCTCAGCGTCACTAACTGATAAGCGCTGTAAATTTTGCGGTTCAGCCAAACGATAAGATACAGCGCCAGAAGCTTTCGCATATTCAACGAATTTCTTCATATCGACATTCGTGAACAGATTTTTATATTTTGAAAAATCGACATACGCCAAATTATTTTGATTATCTTTGTTGACCAAATAAGGCATTAATCCGAAATAATTAACGTAAAATTTATAATCTTTCAGATCGAGTACCATTGGCAATTTTGCCTGTACCAAAAGCGTCGGTTTTTCATACCTTGCTGTAAGGTTTAAAGACCCCATTTTTTGACGATAATGAACCGAACCATCGTAACTAAATTGAAGATCATTTAACAAATTAATTAATACGGCGTTTACTTTTTCTGAGCGTGATTCACCAGAAATGCCCGAGTCCGCTTGCTCATTTGCAATTGCGGCATACAGGGCCTGCTTCTGTTTTTTATTCAAATTAATTTTTTGTTCACGTAAATATTGATCTACTTTTTTTTGCACTGCAGCATCTAGCTGCACTGTTTTTTCTACATTATTTATTTTTTTTGACTGATTTGGATCAACACTAACTTTAAAATGCCCACGATAGTCATAGCTTGGGTATTCATATATTGCATTCATACCCTGAATGACTTTTTGATCTAACTGAGTAGATGCTACCGATGGACGTAGGTTATGCTGCGCACAAGCAGTCAAACCTAAACTAAATAAACATAAACTGAGATATTTTAAATGCATAACCTTTTTTAAAACCTTATCGCTTTATCTTTTTAACAAAACTTGCTAAAAATAAGAAAATTAGTTGTTTTTTCACATAAAAGTATAAGTCCTGAATGTAGCAGAAATTATAATTTCAGGTGTATTTATTTTCGACAAAATTCGCTTTTCTGACATTTCTTTCGGGTGCGATTAACATTGTATTTTTATCATGCGAGTGAATAATCAAATCATCGATACAGATAATCCCACAATGATTCAAAATTAGGATTAAAGCCATGCCAGCATATAAAGCTCCCCTACACGATATCCGCTTCTTAATGAATGAAGTACTAGATTACCCTGCTCACTATAAAACTTTATCAAATGGTGAAAATGCTGATCCAGATACTGTTGATATGATTCTTGAAGGTGCGGCAGATTATTGTGAAAACGTATTGTCGCCACTTAACCAATCTGGTGATGAAGAAGGTTGCCATTTTGACAACGGCGAAGTAACTACTCCTAAAGGCTTTAAAGAAGCTTATGACCAATTCGTAATGGGCGGTTGGCAAGGTCTTTCTTACCCAGAAGAATTTGGTGGTCAAGGCCTTCCAATGTCTTTAAACCTGATTAAATCAGAAATGATGGGTACTGCAAACTGGTCATTTACCATGTACCCAGGTTTAAGTTCTGGTTGTATGAACACTATTTTGCAATTCGGTACTGATGAGCAAAAACAAACATATATGCCTAAGCTTGTTGAAGGCACTTGGAGCGGCACAATGTGCTTAACCGAACCTCAATGTGGTACAGACTTAGGGCAGGTAAAAACTAAAGCTGAACCTCAAGCAGACGGTAGTTACAAAATCACCGGTACAAAAATCTTCATTTCTGCCGGTGAACATGATTTAACTGAAAACATCATTCACATCGTACTTGCACGCCTTCCGGATGCACCTGCTGGTACGCGCGGTATATCATTATTCATCGTACCAAAATTCATGCCTACAGCTGATGGCGGTGTTGGTGAGCGTAATACAGTCGCTTGTGGTTCAATCGAACACAAGATGGGTATCCGTGCATCTGCAACTGCGGTACTCAACTTTGATAATGCAACTGGTTATTTAATCGGTGAAGTGAACAAAGGCCTACATGCAATGTTTACCTTCATGAATACAGCACGTATTGGTACTGCTGTTCAAGGTATTGCACACGCTGAGTTATCTTTCCAAGGCGCATTACCATATGCCAAAGATCGTATGTCAATGCGTGCGCTTTCTGGTAAAAAAGATCCAGATAAAGTTGCTGATGCAATCATTCACCATGCAGACGTACGCCGTATGTTGTTAACTCAAAAAGCAATCGCTGAAGGCGGTCGTTCTATGATTTACTACGCTGCTCAAATCGCTGACAAAATGACAGATGCTTTAGCACGTGGTGATCAAGCTGCTTTTGAAGACTACGATGATAAACTTGGTTTCTATACACCAATTTTAAAAGGTTTCTTAACTGAACTTGGTTTAGAAGCTGCTAACCACGGTATGCAAGTTTACGGTGGCCATGGCTACATTAAAGAATGGGGTATGGAGCAAATCGCACGTGATGCACGTATTGCGACTTTGTATGAAGGAACAACTGGTGTTCAAGCACTCGACTTAATTGGTCGTAAAGTGTTGTTAAGTTCAAAAGGTAAAGTAGTTCGTGAATACACTGCTGAAATCTTAAAATTCTGTGCTGCACATGCACGTAATAAATATTTACGTCGTTTTGCTTGGGACTTAACTAAGCTTTGTGCTCAGTGGAACACTTTAACAGTTCGTATCATGCTTGCTGCACGTAAAGACCGCGACATCGTATCTTCTGCTTCTGTAGATTTCTTGATGTTCTCAGGCTACGTGATGATGGCTTATTTCTGGGCTCAACAAGCTGTGGTTGCTTCTGAAAAATTAGAAGCAGGTAACGGCCAAGAAACTGCTGAGTTCTATAAAGCAAAAATCAAAGTTGCTGATTTCTACTTTGACCGTTTATTGCCACGTGCTCAAGGTCATGCAGAATCAATGGTGACTACATCTCGCACATTAACATCATTACCAGTTGAACACTTTAGCTTCGACTACTAATGATTTTTAAGTCATAAAATAAAAAGAGCGCAATTTAATATTGCGCTCTTTTTTTATATTTATCGGATATCTATTCTTTAGTTAAAACATAAGCCTGATTTGGAACAAAATAGTTTTGCTCTAAAAATTCACGATTTTTTCCATAGTCGCTATAAAGTAATTTTTCTAAATTTGTGACCAATCTTTTATTTGAATCAATATTAAAATAAAAATTAACTTTAGATAATGGACATTGAATCGTTAACTCACGCTCTTTTTCATCCACTTTCCAATTTAGAGTAGGACATAATTGATTTACAGCGGCACTTTTAGCCCCGTCTTTACTTCCCACACGACCAAAATGAACAACATTCCAATAAGCCGACCCATTTGGTAATAAATTTAAAATGTACTCTGCTTCGCCTGATTCACAATCAGCAAAAGCATCCTCGCATGAAATACGAGTATGATATCGCCCTACATATTGCAATGAGGCTGCGTTTAATTTTTGGGTTTGATCTGAGGTATCTTCAGGTAAGAAAGTTCGTCCAGCGACATAATCCAATGTTTTTATAGATGTACTACTTTTTATTAAGTTTTCTTCATGATTAGAACTAGAACTTGTAGTCGAGTGATCTTTTGAATTGGTATGGTTTATATCGCAAGCACTCAGTGTCATGCACATCGCAGCCACTACAACCACATGCTTAACTGAAAAACGAGACCACTTCAAAGACATATACATTATTCACAGATAACAGCAACAGCTATATTTACACTTCAAATCAAGTATTAGCTGATTGCCGCTTTAAACTCTTAAGCCCTGAAAGGGTGCATTTTAGTAGATGTTGGTTTCGTTCCTTTCAATCCTTTACATATTTTAACTATTTTACTTTTTAAAGGACTTTAAACCCGTTATTTTGTCTCCATATTTTTATTAAGCAAGGGCAATAGCTTCTTGTAACTTTTATCTTAAAGGAGAATTAGATGGCCAGTTCTGGTTTATATCGCTCGAACCGACACAGCATGATCGCCGGTGTAATGGGTGGTATTGCTGAACGTTTTGGTTGGAACGTAACTTTACTACGTGTCATTTTTGTTTTGATCTCAATTATGAGTGCTGCCTTTCCAGGAATTTTAGTTTATCTGGTTTTATGGTTAGTGATTCCGAAAAAACAGCCAGAACATATTGAAGGCTATCGACAATCCGTCCGAACAGTAAATGAAGAACAAGTACGTTAATTCATAACTTTGGTCGCTACGGTTGCATCCCCTAATCAACCGTAGCTTTTTTTTATTCTAAAAATTAAAGCTTTCGATTTAACTGTTGCTGTAATGCAGCAATCATATCTGCACGGCTAATCATTCCTATAAGCTTACGATCTTCAACAACAGGAATGTAATTAAAAGACTTTTCAACAAAGTATGGAACCAAATCTTGAATAGGTTGAGTTGGCAGTACGGTAACCACTCTACGGCTCATAATTTGTTTTACGTAATGCTGCCAAGAATTCCTTGGGTCGGCTGCACCTTTAAACCACTCTACGACTTCATATAACGCTAAAGTTCCGACCAAATGGTTTTCTGCATTTACTACAGGTAGGCTCATTAAGTTCACTTGTTTAAACTTATCGAGTGCCTGATGAATATCATCATCTTCATGTAGTTTAATCACATCACGGCTCATAATATCCTGACAGATATATTGATTTACCATACGCTCATTGGCATGTTCCTGAGCTTCTAAAATGATTTTTTCTAAGTCGTATTGGCTAATATCTAAAAGTTCAGTGTGATGGCCTAATGCATACTCAATATCTTTCGGCTGAATTGATACTTTTTGAGTTGGCGTTGGGTCTTTACTACGTTCATTTACATGCGCGGTAACCGGATAATGTCGCCCAATCAATCGATTGAAGAAAACAGCAAACCCAAGTAGAAGTAACGAATTGAGTAAAACTGGATAAAAAATAAAGTAAAAGCCCAACTTATGAATTGCTGCCCCACCCAGCACGGCTGTAATCGCAACTGCACCACTTGGCGGATGCAAAGAGTCGGTAGTCATCATTAAAAAAATGGCAAAACCTACTGCGACACTAAAAGCTGTAGTTAAATCAGGAATCCACTGTGCACAGGCTACACCAATAATTCCGGCTAAGGTATTACCAACAATCACATTCCAAGGCTGAGCCAAGGGACTGGTCGGCACAGCAAAAAGAAGAACGGATGAGGCTCCCATTGGGGCGATGTACCATGCATTAATTCCACCGAGAACATACCAGCTAATTAAGGAGGAAATTGCTAAACCACATAGCGCTCCAACGCCACAAAGTAACCGTTCTTTTAAGGGTAAAACCTTAAAATTTGGCTTTAAAATCTGTAACCATTCTCGCTGTATAACACTCACAGTACACCTTAGGGGATATGCCGTTATTTATAACGGGCAAAAGTATACGCCCAAAGCTACATAAAGTGCATTTAAATTATATCTTTCAATTATCAGAAAACTTGTTGAATATACTTTTACTATCTTAAAACTTTAATATTAAATTAATTTTTCATTTAAATAGCGCCAGTATCTTTTTGGTAAATATTGCACATGAAGTTTTATATTTTGGCGTTCAGTAATATTAACGCTATTAAAATAATCCTTCCAAAGCTGATCATATAAAACTTCCTGCTCATCAAGCTCAAGCTGAAAGCTTTGACTCATCCCATTTTTTAAATTGCGGTCAACCTCAGAGGCTTTGAGTGAAACTTCATGTATTTCACGTAAATCATAATAGATTCCAAATTTGCGTTGTTCATCATAAATAAGCCAACGTTGATCTTGATAACGCCGTTTAAAATGTGGCTGAATAAGCGGTAAAACATTAAAATCAGGACGTACTAAACTCAAAAAAAGCTCATCTTTGGTTTTCTTAAATCGAATAAAAGCTTCCATCCGATGCTTCTCTCGCCCGACCTTTTTCGTCCACTGCGCAATCGCTAAAACACTAGGATTTGAATAATCTTTTTCTATGGAAACATGGCTAGTAAACACATAAATACAGTAATTAAATAAATGCTGATAGGCATCTAAAGATTCAGACAAATAAGCAAAATAGAATTGTTTTAGCGAAGAAGATGAAAGCTTTTTTTGTAGCGCTGACCAAACACGTTCTGCATGTTGCTCGTTATTTGAAACCTCAATTTTATCAGCAAATAAGCCATGTTGAGCCGCATCATTCAAGCAAAGCCTGACCTGTAATTCTTTAAATTGAAATGCACGAAAAACACAGCTCAACAGTCCAACCATTGAACCATCAAAATAGTAAGCCACTTCATCATTAAACATGACTAAAACCCAAGGCTTAATTGTGGCGAGAGTTGCTGCACATATTTCGAAGATCCCTGCGTTAAAATCTGCTGCCGAATAAAACTTGAAGACAGTTCTTTTTGGAATTTTGGACTGTCTTCACAGCGAATAAAGTATTTTGCGCGCTGATAGGCCACACCGAGTTTTTTAAGTAAATCGATATGGATTTTTCCAAAACGGCGAGCCTGAACAATTTTCTTCGCCGATTTCACACCAATGCCCGGTACACGCAAAATCATTTGATAATCGGCACGGTTTAAATCTACTGGAAACTGTTCAGGATGTCTTAAGGCCCAGCTTAATTTTGGGTCGACATCCAAGTCCAAATTTGGGTGTTTTTCATTGACGATTTCATTAACTTCAAAACCGTAAAAACGCATCAACCAATCGCTTTGATAGAGACGGTTTTCACGAAGCAACGGCGGTGCAGAACCCACTGCGGGTAAGTAGTTATTTTCGGTATTAATTGGGATATAGCCAGAAAAATAGACACGTTTGAGTTTAAATTCTTTGTAATGCTTATCTGCCATAAACAAGACATCTTGATCTGACTCTTGATGAGCACCAACAACCATTTGAGTAGTCTGCCCTGCTGGCACATATTTCGGTACATGCTTAATGATTTGTCGCTCATCTTTAAGTTGAATCAGTCTGTCACGGACCAAACCTAAATCTTTTTGCACTTCCTGATGTGATTTTTCTGGTGCAAAAGTTTTTAGCCCAATTTCGGTCGGCATCTCTAAATTAATACTCATCCGGTCAGCATATAAACCTGCTTCATGAATCAGTTCAGGAGATGCCCCCGGAATGGTTTTTAGATGAATATAGCCATTAAAGTTTTCTTCAAGGCGTAACTTCTTTACAACTTGAAGCATACGCTCCATCGTGTGATCTGCCGATTTAAAAATGCCTGAGCTTAAAAATAAGCCTTCGATATAATTACGGCGATAAAAATTAATGGTTAAGTCTACGACCTCTTGTACCGTAAATGCTGCACGCTGAACGTCGTTAGAACGGCGTGAAACACAATAGGCACAGTCAAAAATACAAACATTACTAAATAGAATTTTTAAGAGAGATACACAGCGGCCATCTTCAGTATAGCTATGGCAAATTCCTGAATGGCTGGCATCTCCCAAACCTTTATCTTTATTTTTACGGTCACTGCCACTTGATGAACAAGACACATCATATTTAGCAGCATCAGCAAGAATCTGTAGTTTTTCCCGAATGCGATCAGACATATCAAACGACTCGTTTATGGCATCGTTCAAAAAATATCATTTTGCACTCTTAAATTTAACCCAGTGAAGTACGCTCAGCGTCATGAGGTGACGTTTAAAATAATCCGTCTTAATTAACATATTCTTCTAGTTGCTTTACACGCTCGGCATACTCTTGCATTGGACAATATGAATACATCGGTGAGCCAATGTATGAACCTGCATTACTACATTCCTGATCTACATAAGCTTTCCAAAGTCTCTGAGATTTTAAAATATCTTGGTAACGTTCTGGCTGTTTGTATTCTTCGCTTTGTGTACGAATTTGATCAATCAGAGCAACAATTTTTTCTTCATAAGTCTTTTTAGCTTGTTCAGAACAGCTATGCACGACCATGTTATTAATACTTTCAAGCTGCATTTCTTTAATGGTCTGCTCTACACATTGGTTGTATTCATCTTGCTCGTCAGCTTCGGTCTGCGCATACAACCATGGACTACAAAAAAGGCTGGATAAAACAATGAGTTTGCAGCAAAATTTCAGCATAATTTATTCTCGATTCTATAATTTTTAATATGCCTCAATATAACAAAAAAATGATTATTCGCGCACTTGCGCTAGCTCCCATCCCTTTGTTGAGTATATCTGCTTTAGGAATAATCATCTTCAATGCGGAGTTTAGTCTTTATTCGGTTGCAGTTATTTTTCTAGCCCATTTCTTATTTTATTTACTTTTTTATGGTCTTCTGGTTATTCCTTTCGCATATATCACTTCATATTTTCTCGCGCGTAAAAATCGTTTAAATCTGATGAGTATTTTTATCTGCGCAACTGTCATCTGGATTTTGATTAGCCCTGTTACACGCTTAATTTTTGTCGGTTCATTCCCTTCTCCTTGGTGGCATATTTATAAGATCTATAGTTTTTATCTTATGATTTTATTTATCAGCTTTTGCTACTGGCTAGGCTTGGAACGGCTGAGGCGAAAACAAATAGGCTAAACACATATTCCTGTGATTAAGCCTTTGCCACTCCCCTACAAAATCCTTATACTTAGGGGCAATTTTTCTCATAAATTCGTGGATGCTACATGAGTCGCGCCATCTCGCACATTGATACATTTCAGGGCTTAATTCTTGCCCTACAAAACTATTGGGCCGAACAAGGCTGCGTCGTATTACAACCTTACGACATGGAAATGGGCGCTGGAACATTCCACACCGCAACATTCTTACGTGCTTTAGGGCCTGAAACTTGGAATGCTGCATACGTTCAACCTTCACGTCGTCCAAAAGATGGCCGCTATGGTGAAAACCCGAACCGTTTGCAACACTACTACCAATTCCAAGTGGTGCTTAAGCCAAACCCAGACAATATCCAACAGCTTTATCTTGATTCTTTAAAAGCAATCGGGATTGATACGCTTACTCACGACATCCGTTTCGTAGAAGACAACTGGGAATCTCCGACGCTAGGTGCTTGGGGCTTAGGTTGGGAAGTTTGGCTTAACGGTATGGAAGTAACTCAGTTCACTTACTTCCAACAAGTCGGTGGTGTTGAATGTTACCCAGTAACAGGCGAAATCACTTACGGTTTAGAACGTCTTGCAATGTACCTTCAAGGTGTTGACTCGGTTTATGACCTTGTTTGGACGAAAGGCCAATTCGGTACTGTGACTTACGGCGATGTATTCCATCAAAATGAAGTTGAGCAATCGACTTATAACTTTGAATACGCTCCAGTTGAAAAACTATTTGAACTGTTTGATTTTTACGAGTCAGAAGCAAACCGTTTAATTGAAGCAAAACTTTCTCTTCCTGCTTATGAGCAAGTGGTTAAAGCGTCTCATACCTTTAACTTGCTTGATGCACGTGGCGCAATTTCTGTAACTGAGCGTCAACGTTACATTTTACGTGTACGTACTTTAGCACGTGCTATTGCACAAAGTTATGTACAAGCACGTGCAGAGCTTGGCTTCCCAATGGCAGAACCACACCTACGTGATGAAGTATTGGCACAGCTAAAAGCACAAGCTGAAAGTGAAACAGCAAAGGCGGAGAAAAACTAATGAGCAAACATACTGTTTTATTCGAACTTGGCTGTGAAGAGCTTCCACCAAAAAGCTTGAAAACATTACGTGATGCTTTAGAAGCAGAAACGGTAAAAGGCTTAAAAGATGCGGGCTTAAACTTCGCATCAATTGAAGCCTATGCAGCTCCACGTCGTTTAGCGCTTAAAATTGTAGATATCGATGCTGCTCAAGCGGACACTCAAAAACGTTTTGATGGCCCTGCTGTTCAAGCAGCTTATGATGCAGAAGGCAAACCGACTAAAGCGCTCGAAGGCTTTATGCGTGGTCAAGGTATTACAGTTGATCAGCTTTCTACTTTCCAAGCTGGTAAAGTTGAAAAAGTTTGCTATTTAAAAGATGTAAAAGGTCAAAGCCTTGACGCTTTACTTCCACAGATTTTACAAACTGCGCTAGACAACTTACCAATTGCTAAGCGTATGCGTTCTGCGGCAAGCCGCACCGAATTTGTACGTCCAGTGAAATGGGTTCTCTTACTTAAAGATGACCAAATTGTTGACGCAACGATTCAAGATCATAAAGCTGGCAATGTGACTTATGGTCACCGCTTCCATGCACCTGAAGCAGTGACTTTAGCGCATGCAAATGACTACTTAGCTGCCTTAGAAAAAGCTTACGTTGTTGCGAACTTTGAAAAGCGTCAAGCAACTATTCAAGAACAAGTGAAAAAGTTAGCTGATGAAGTGAACGCAACTGCGATTGTTCCAGCTGACTTACTTGATGAAGTAACAAGTCTAGTTGAATGGCCTGTAGCTTTACGTGCAACTTTTGAAGAACGCTACTTAGCTGTTCCTCAAGAAGCTCTTATTACGACAATGCAAGACAACCAGAAGTATTTCTGTTTGATCAATGCGGAAGGCAAATTACAGCCTTACTTCATTACTGTTTCAAATATTGAGTCTAAAGACCCGACTCAAATTATTGAAGGTAACGAAAAAGTTGTTCGCCCTCGTTTGTCTGATGCTGAGTTCTTCTTCTTACAAGATCAAAAGCAACCGCTTGCATCTCGTAAAGAAAAACTAGCAAACATGGTATTCCAAGCACAGCTTGGTACGCTTTGGGACAAATCAACACGTATTGCAAAACTTGCTGTTGCATTATCTTCAATCACTGGTGCAAACCCAGCCGATGCTGAAAAAGCTGCATTACTTGCTAAATGTGACTTAACCTCTGAGCTTGTTGGTGAATTCCCGGAACTTCAAGGTATTGCAGGTACTTACTACGCACGTATTGAAGGCGAAAACACTGAAGTTTCAGAAGCTTTAGGTGAGCAATATTTACCAAAATTTGCGGGTGATATTTTACCTAAAACCAAAACAGGTACAACCATTGCACTTGCTGACCGTTTAGATACGTTGGTTGGTATTTTCGGTATTGGACAAGCACCAACAGGTTCTAAAGACCCGTTTGCTCTGCGTCGTTCAGCAATTGGTATTTTACGTTTAATCATTGAAAATGAATTAGACGTAACAATTGAAGAATTAGTGAATCTTGCGCTTCGAGGTTATGGCGATATCGTTAAAGACCATGACAAAACTCGTACTGACGCAGTTGCATTCTTGGAAGGTCGTTACCGTGCTAAGTACGAAGACCAAGGCGTTGCCGTTGATGTGCTTCAAGCAGTTCAAGCACTTGCACCAAAATCTCCACTTGATTTTGACAAGCGCGTAAATGCTGTTAACCACTTCCGTACATTACCTGAAGCTGCTGCACTTGCTGCTGCAAATAAACGTGTTGCGAACATTCTTTCCAAAGAAGCAACACCTGAAGGCTCTGTAGTTGAAGCTAACTTGGTTGAAGATGCTGAAAAAGCATTATTTGCTGAGCTCCAAGCAGTGACACCTGTGGTTGAGCCATTACTTGCAGCAAAAGATTACACAGCTGCCCTTTCTAAGCTTGCAGCACTTCGCGCGCCGATTGATGCATTCTTTGATGGCGTAATGGTAATGGCAGATGATGCTGACCTAAAAGCAAACCGTTTACGTTTATTGGCTCAGTTACGTAACTTGTTTACTACTGTTGCTGATGTGAGCGTGTTGCAGGGCTAAGCCTTTATTAGTTGTAAATTAATGAGAACCCTTCTATAGATTAGTGGGGTTTTTTAATATTAAGAATAAATCAGCAGTTATCATAATGAATACCACTTCAATTAAAAAGTTTTACCGTATAGATGCTTATCTTGTTCTTTGCCACACCCTTTTACTGGTAATCGGTTATGGTCTATGGAAAGTATATCCTCATATAAAGACCAAACCAGATATGAGCGGCCTGTTCTTTATGATTATCTCTATTCTAGGCGGTTTCGCAGGGCTGATTATGCTAGCTATAACTTTGCCTCGTTTAGATCGTTCTGTTCATAATTTATCAGTGAACAAATTTATTTTGGCTCTGCTGTATTGGGTTTCTAGTACCATTATTTTCGTACTATTTGGCATCAGCAAATTCTTCTTCAATAATCCGCTAGTTTTGCTGGTTTTTGTTTTGGTTTTTTTCATCAGTATTTATCTTTCGGTGATTCGCCTTGCAGATATGCGTAAAAAAGACTGGCTGATCTTAAGCGGAATTTTTGGAGCTATTGTGCTGTTCTTCTTTTTGCCAGAGCTTTAGAAAATGGTTTAAGTAAAGATTCTGAGCTTGCAGCACTTCGCCCACCGATTGATGCCTTCTTTGATGGTGTAATGGTAATGGCAGATGATGCTGACCTGAAGGCAAACCGTTTACGTTTATTAGCTTAGTTACGTAACTTGTTTACTGCTGTGGCTGATGTGAGCGTGTTGCAGGGCTAATTAGCTTATTATGAAATAAAGGGATCTTTTATAGATCCCTTTATTTTTTTGAGTTAAACAAATTCTTTAATTTCTTCTAAACTTTTCGACGGCTCAAACCACATAAAATCATAATCGGCCACATCATGAATATAAAACGGATCATTTTTCATGATTTCTTCAGCTTCTTGAACCGAAGAGCTTAAAACTAAAATTACC
This sequence comes from Acinetobacter pittii, assembly GCF_022449185.1. Lineage (GTDB taxonomy): Bacteria > Pseudomonadota > Gammaproteobacteria > Pseudomonadales > Moraxellaceae > Acinetobacter > Acinetobacter pittii_I. The sequence goes on along the minus strand of NZ_JAKUKO010000002.1, from coordinate 447,049 downwards.
CCGCCTACTCTATTTTCTCGACGTCCTGATGCTAGAAACTTCTTTTGCTCATAGTAATGATCTAAAAATGCAATATGCTCTTTCAGTACAGCATCAACTTCGGTTAATGGTTTTTTATAGGTCAAGGTAACAACAATCATCTCATTCTCTTAAAGCAAATAGCGTATGACTTAGCATTAATCTATAGATAGTTTAATGATCTATAGATTATTCGATAGTACGCCTATTCCCCCAATTCATCCACACCAAACTCCCCACAATAATCACTCCACCTAACAGCACCATCATTGACGGTTTTTCATTTAAGAAAACAACTGCCAGACTCATTGCGACAATGGGCGAACAATATAAAAAATTCGATGCAATCGTTAATGGCATATTTTTAAGTACATAACCCCAAAGCACATAAGCCATCGCACTTGGGAAAATACCCAACAAAACTATAGACATATTGGCCTGCCAAGTGGCATGTAAAATTTCACTAGATAAATGAGCACTATAAAACAGTAAAGGAATGCTCCCGAACCAAATGATGTAGCACATCATGCTCAAGGCATCGTAATTTAAAGCAAATTTCTTATATAAATTAAAGTAGAGACCCCATGCAATTGCAGCTAAAACAATCAATAAACTATAAGGACTCGGCACACCAAAACCATGATCTCCACCGACTACTAACACGGCACCGCAAAGCCCCAACAAAATACATAGCCACTGTTTAAAACTGATTTTTTCCTTAAAAAGCAAAGCGGAAATAATAAAGGTAAATAGCGGAATGGATTGACTCAAAATACTAGATGCGACCGCAGTCACATATTGCTGCCCTGTATTTATCAGCAAATGATGCAGCGTTACAGAGAAAAACCCTAATACAGCAAGTGCAGGAACATCTTTCCACTTTAAAGGCTGAATGCCTTTTTTCATGATCAAAAGCAGTAAAAAAAACGATGCAATCAAAAAGCGAAGTAAGGCAATATGCTGCGGTGTATATGAATGCAAAGCACTATGCACGCCAATAGGTGAATAGCCCCAACAAAAGACAGTCACAGCAATACATAAATAGAGCTTAAATGCGGGAGGCTGGGTTTCGGCAGCAAGAGAAATTGCCATGTTAAATCTGCACTAATGAAATGGAACACTTTCATCATATGCGCATGGATAGTTGAATAAAATTAACTTATATTGAGTTGAATATTCATTAAAAGTGAATGATAAAACATGGATATCGCTCAGTTAAAGATGTTCCAAACCGTAGTTGAATGCGGAACAATGGCAAAGGCATCAATGCAACTGCACTGTGTACCCTCCAACATTACGACACGGATTAAACAACTCGAAGAAGAGCTTGGTGCACCTTTGTTTTATCGTGAAGGTAAAGCTTTAAAACTCACCCCATCAGGAGAAATCTTTATAGATTATTGCCATAAAATTTTAGCGCTATGCGATGAGGCAAAACGAAGTATTCATCCAGATGCCCCACCTTCTGGCCCATTAAAAATTGGAGCAATTGAATCTTCTGCTACCACTCGTCTGCCAAACTTACTTGCGAAATATCATCAACGTTTTCCAGAAGTTTCTATTCAAATTATTACTGGCACATGGAAACAGTTATTAGTCGATATTTCTCAGCATAAACTTGATGGGGCAATTGTCGCGGGTAATATTGAGTTTCCAATGCTCAATAAGCTCGGTATTTACCAAGAAGATATGGTCTTAATCGCATCTCACTCTTTGGGAGAAATTCATTGCCAAGAAGACCTGATTGGTAAAGAAATTTTTATGTGGACGGAAGGCTGTCCTTACCGTGCAGCCCTTGAAGAATGGCTTAAACTGAAGAATATCTCTCTTCCCATCACCAGCATTACCAGCTATGCCACGATTATTGGTTGCGTAAGTGCAGGTTCAGGGGTGGCTCTGGTGCCCAAGAGCATTTATGAGCAATATAAAAATTTGGCCCATATTCATAGTTATAAATTTGAATATCTTGCCTTTATGCAAAATCACTTTTTTTGGCACAAAAATGTGAGCAACCATAAAGCCAGAGACATGTTTATAGAATTGATTAAGACTGAATTTAGCTTATGAACCATTGCAATGATTGGCTTAGCGTTATAAATGATGATTTATCGTAATCAAATCGTATGGGTTTTATCTCATTGCTGCACAAGGTTTATTTTTAACAGTAAGATCAGCACTTGATATTTTGGCAGTCATTGGGGAGTTTGAACCAAATGAAAACCTTAAAAGTTTTATGTATTGCAAGCTCTATATTGGCTTCATCGACGCTTTTTGCTGAAACAACACAGCCTCAACCTACAAATGAGACAACGTCTAAAGCTCAACCTTATGGTGATAATCCAAGTTTAGGTCGTGTGTTGTTATATAAAACAGGCAAAGGCATACAAAACCTAGGGAACTCTATTCAAGGTGCTTCTGAAAATACGTCAAATAAAATTAGTGAAAAATGGCAAAGCACTAAAGAATTTACAGCTGAAAAATCAGAAGTTGCCCAGCAAAAAGTAGATACTGCAAAAGCATATACTGAAGAGAAAATAGAACAAGCTAAACAAAATATCACCAGTAGCCGAAATGGTGAAAATATTCCAATTGAACAAGGTGAGCTAAGTAAATCGAGCACAACAGCTAACTAATTTTTTGGATAGCGCGATAACTTCGCGCGCTTATAAACACAGATATTCATCTAGAAATAATGTCATTAACTATAAGAAAGCTGGGAATCTGCCCTATGAATAGTCAAAAACTCCTCTTTTCAACACTATGCTGTTTAACATTAACTGCATGTGCGACCTCTACACCTCCTTCTTCATCTTATTCTCAGGCACAAGTTTTAGAACAAGATACGAATATCGAAGCTTATCCATCAACTACTGGTAATGTAGCCAAACTCATTAAACAAGATAAACAGGCTTGTATGATCGAATTTACTGGCTATTTAGGGGGCGGACATGTAACTGAGCACTGGACTTTTAATAATGATGGTCTGATTTCAGCGACCTCATCGACTATGCAGTATCCTGATGAATCAGGCATATTAAATCAGGCAACCAACTCTACAACCAAAAGTTCAACGACATTTAATATTCAAGATCCAGAAATTCAGAATAATTTCAAGAAACTCCAAAACAACTTTAATCCAGCAAATCTAGCAAAGTGTAATTAATACTTTTTCATAAAAAGCCCGTTGCAGAAGTTACCCTTTGCAACGGGTTATAGCTATTTAAAAATTTCTTGGACCTAATTTAAAAAATTATAAATAAGCCATTTAATTAATAGTCAAACCATTTGTTGCTGCCAGCAAATCAATACGCGGGAAAACCAATCCCGTTCTTGGGTCAGTAATTGGCTTACCTGTCGTTTTTAAACGACTAATCGTTTGGTCAATGCTTTCTGTTGGACTCACACGATTTGCTCGTAATAAAGCAATTGCACCAGCCACATGTGGTGTCGCTTGAGATGTACCGCCCATGGTATAACCACCCGCCGTAATCATTGCTCCCGGTGCTAATAAAGTCACAAGACTGCCACCATTACTAAAGCACGCTACCTTGTCCGCTGCTGTGGTCGGGTCCGAACATTTCACAGGGTTCCCCCATGACACACCACCAATATTACTGTCATATACAGCACCAACTCTTACTGCACCAGCAACACAAGCAGGAGATGAAATTCCATCTGAAAATGCATCATTGCCTGAAGCGACTACAGGTACCACACCAGCAGCTCGCGCATTGGCAAATGCAGTTCCATAACTACTATCACTACACTCCGAGGTATATTTAACACCCGGTACGCCAAGGCTTAAGTTGACTGCTTTAATATTATAGGTTTGTGCATTATTTACAGCCCAATTAATCCCTGCGAGGATATCACTATCATAAGCTGTGCTTACCCACTTACCTTGGGATCTGACCTTTCTAAAAACATCTATGCCTATAATTTTGGTTTTGGTAGCAACCTTAGATACGATGCCTGAAACATTACTCCCATGCCCATCATCATCTAAAGCACCATCATCTGGTGCACTATCAAATGAATAAACAACTCGACATGTGCTTGATGGTGTATTTACTGCCGTACAGCCAAAATCAGAATGAAGATAATTCACACCTGTATCAATCACTGCCACACTAGAGCCTTCGCCCGTAAAACCATTGGTATTGGCTTGTGGTTGATTAATTAAAGGTAAACTTTCATTGGTCGTAGTCTGGTTAATACGGTTCGGATAAACCGCTTTAACATTTGGATCATTTAATAAAGTCACCAAAGCTTCGCGATTACTAATTCGATAGAAAGCTAAAGGCAAATTATTGTAGTCCCGAAGTACTTGTACACCACCAGCACGGTTAAACCTTGCCTGTATATTCTTTTTATTTGTTGCAATATAACTCCGCCGTTCTAAACCGGAAGGCACACTCACCGAAGGAATATTGTATTCGACGATTAAATCATTCGAATCATTATTAACCAAGGCATCCAAATCAATTTTGCCCTGAAATACTTTTTGTTTTGCTGCTTGATTTAACCGCTGTTTAGCACCTTTAGAGTCCAAAGGAAGAGCGGATGCAGTTGTACTTAATATTGTACATAGACCTAATAGAAATAACGTTTTACTTTGCATTATTTTTCTCCGTAGTTTTTCAACTAACAATTTGCTTATTTCGCTTTTATTTCATTTGCTGGATCTTTTTCTGGATCAATCGGTTGAATAGAAAGATCACTTTTTGTGTCATAAAAAGGGACGGTATCAGCTGATACCGATTGAGGATGAGTTGAATGTTGAGATAGATTTTTAGGTTGAGTAGGCTCCTTAAGTTTAGAAAGAAAGGACGCGGTGTCTGGTTGTGGCGAATTCGACTCATGTAAAGCAGAATTGAACACATCAGATGCACCACTTGTTGGCTTAAGATAAAGAACAACGGCGACCAAGCCGACCAATACAAGAAGGGAAGCAATAATTTTCATCTGTCATATCTCTGTTTTTTTGTTTATAGATATCTATTTTTATTTTTGATTATTCGAAATAAAGTGTCATTTCTTTCAATATATTTCATGTGAAATTTCTATTTCATGAAATATACAAACCTGAGAAAAGCCAAAGTACCTTTTCCCGAATAAACAAAAATACAGTTCTGCCCTGTACACTTATATTTCTGGCAGAAGATGGTTCAAAAAAGTACTAAAAAAGCACTCCATTATCATAATAAGCAATAATTATGCCGTTTCCTCTAATAAATAATTAGATTCACATCACATTTAAAGATATAAAGAACAAGTCAGGAAAAAACGAAAGAGAAAAAATTAAAGGATATTTTTTAAAAAAGGAAAGACAAGGGAGCTTAATTAGAATATCTAACAAATAAATGTTCCTTTTCACTTTATTATTAATTTTTATTAATCTTCACAATTTATCCCTAGTCTGTTTACTCAACGTAACACTGTTGTAACATTTTGATGAAGTTAGTTCCCAAGCCCATATTTCCTTGGCTATGATTCGCTTGCGTTTATGAAATACCTCACTAAAAGGGTATATTCTTTGAAGGATATCGCAATGAAAATGATGAAAACAGCTATCGTTACTGCAAGTGTTCTTGCTTCTGCCTCTATTTTTGCACAAAGTGCGGGCGTTAATGCAGGTGCTTCTGCTCAAGTAAATGTACAACCGGGTGGTCTTGTTAGTGGCGTAGCCAATACAGTCAAAAATACTGCACATACTGTGGGTAGCACAGCAAAGCATGCTGGTCATGTAGCGGCTGACACTACAGTTAAAGCTACAAAAAAAACAACAGGAAAAGTGACTGAACTTTCTTCTAAAGCTGCAAATGGTACAAAACATTTTGCTGCCGAAGCTGCGACAGGTACTAAAAATGTAGCAACTAAAGCTGCAACTGGTACTAAACATTTTGCTACCGAAGCAGTAACAGGTACTAAAAATGTAGCGACTAAAGCTGCAAACGGTACTAAAAACCTAGCAGTTGAAGCGAAAGCTGATACAAAAGCACGTGTTGATGCTGTAAAAACTAAAGTTGCAGAAAAACAAGCAGACCAAAAAGAATTTACTGCTGAAAAACAAGCTAATGCTCAAGCGCATGTAGATGCTGTAAAAACTCGTGTAGCTCAAAACCAAGCTGAGCAAAAAGAGTTTGTAGCTGACACTAAAGCTGATGCTCAAGCAAAATTAAATGCAGCTCAACCAGCTCATGCAATTAATGCTCAAACTGGTTTAAATGTTGGTGTTAACGTTGGTCCTGTTGGAGTTAACACCAATGCAAATATAAACGCTGGTGCTCAAGCATCTACACAAAAAGCTGAAAAGAAATCTTGGGTTAAAGGTCTTTTCGGCACTAACTAATCAGTTATAAATAAAAAAGGGCAATTAATTGCCCTTTTTTATTTGTCAAAAATCAAGTATTCAACTCGTTTCAGTTAAAACTAAGCCTGCACGCAAACCAAGCTTAACATTTGGGTTTGGAAATAAAATCCAGACCTGATCTTGCTCAACGACATAATTACCAGAAGGTTGAGTTGCAATGATTTCCCCTTTGGTAAAAGTCGAAAAATTCGGAGCTTCAGCAGATAAATTCATCTGAAAATCTTCATCTTTTTTAATTAAAGAATCAGACACTTTAAAGACGCGAATTTTTGTTTTATTGCGTAGCGGCAAGGCTTGCTCAGAAACTACATTACGAATAACTTCATCAATTGCAGCAAATTGACTCAAGTCATTTTGCCCAAATGGTAAGGCTTTGCCTAACTCTAAAGTTGCGCTCGCAGCTTTAAAATTCTCACTCGTAAAATGTGTAAATGTTTTACCTACCGCATTGTGATAAACCAAAGCATCTAAATCGGCTGCTTCAAGACTTGCTGTTAAATCAGCATCATAGCCATGCGTTTGATAGGGAAATAAAGCAAAGGTTGGTAACAATGAAGCACGAATTGCTGTGTGTAAATCATAGTGATAGCGTTTAGCATCACTTGCACTTTCTTGAAAGAAATTTGTGACAACTTGCTCTAAAACTTCAGCACGCTTTGATTCTTCAGTCACGGCTAGAGTTTTATATCCACCACAAAACATTCGATTTACATCGTCATGCACATAGCGTTTGCCTTGACGCATTGCATAAGGGTTACCCAATACAAGCAGCAACCTCACAGCAAGGTTTAAACGCCCTGCAAATAAATCCGTGCAAAGATGAGATAATAATTCAATTGGTGCTGTTTCATTACCATGCACTCCAGCTGACAGTACGACAGCTTTGTCGTACTGTGCGTTTGGCGTACATTCAAGAAGTCCTTCACCCAACCAGCGCCAAGAAAAATTATTTTGTTTTCCTTCGCGAGTTGTAGGCTGCTCACCTTGTAAGGTTAATGCTAGAAAATCTTGCATGTCACCTCCTCATTATTTTTGGAAAGGATAAACCGAACCCAAACCTAAAATTTTGGTCAGTTCATCAAGCGCCATACGGCTTTCCATGAGTAGGTGCGGATCAGCCAAATCTTCTTGTGCTAAACGATCACGATAATGTTTATCAACCCATTGATTGAGTGTGCCAAACAACTGATCATTCATGAGTACTTTTGGATTTACGGCATTTAACTCAGTTTCGTTTAAAGCTACACGTAAACGTAGACAAGCTGGACCACCACCGTTACGCATACTTTCGCGTAAGTCATATACCTGAATAGCATCAATTGGTGTGCCCATTTGAATCATGTCATTTAAATAGCCCCACACAGCTGTATTTTGACGAGACTCTTCTGGTACAACGATAGTCATTCCACCATCTGGACGAGTCAAAATTTGGCTATTAAATAAATAGGTTGCTACGGCATCGTCAACGGTAACACGGTTTTCAGGGACTTCAATTGAAATAAAGTCTTCACCGATGCTTGCCATTTTTTGACGAATTTCAGCAAAGGCCTGATCTTGATTTAAAAAGGCATGTTGATGATGGAATAAAACCTGTTGGTTACTTACCGCGATCACATCATTATGGAAAACGCCCTGATCAATTACATCCGGATTTTGCTGAACAAAAACAGTATGTGCATCATCTAAACGGTGCAAACGTGCAATTGCTTCACTTGCCTCACGCGTTTGACGAGCCGGATAGCGTTTTGGTCCCGGCAAGCCATTATTTAAATGTTGTTGACCATAAACAAACACCTGAACACCGCGCTTAGCATAATCACCACCTAAACGATTGTGATTGGCTGCACCTTCGTCACCAAACAACGCCACTTGTGGTAAAGCTTCATGGTGTACAAAGTGGCGTTCATTTTTAAAGATTGCTTGTAAAACTTGGCTTGTAGTTTCAGCTTCAATTGAACGGTGAAACTTATTGTTCAAGTTCGCTGCTGTAAAATGCACGCGCTCATCTTGACTATCTGCCGAAGGTGAAACAGTAGCCGCATTGGCAGTCCACATTGGAGAAGCTGAACTTAAAGATGATAATAGCTCTGGTGAATAACGCATTGCTTGAGCAACAACGCTAATGTCATCACCTGTAAAACCTAAACGGCGTAACATTGGAACATGTGGACGCTCATGCGGAGCAAGTACACCTTGTTTCATTCCCATGTCAGCCAAGGCTTTCATCTTTAGCAAACCTTGTTTCGCTGCTAATTTTGGATTCGAGGTATTATTACGGTTTTTTGTCGATGCTTCATTACCAAACGACAAACCCGCGTAGTGATGTGTTGGTCCCACTAAACCATCGAAGTTTACTTCATATCCTTTCATTTTTTCTTTCCCTAGTGTTTAAGGCAACACAATCCCTGGAGATAATTTTTCTGGTAAGGTTAGGCTGTCACTTTCAAGTGATGCCATTGGCCAAGCACAATAGTCGGCAGCGTAAAAAGCACTCGCGCGGTGATTACCTGACGCCCCTACACCACCAAACGGTGCAGCACTTGAAGCCCCAGTTAATGGCTTGTTCCAATTCACAATACCGGCACGCGCTTCAATAAGTAAGTCATCAAACAGTTCACGTTTTGGTGAAACCAAACCAACTGACAAGCCAAAACGAGTTGCGTTAGCAATTTTTAATGCTTCATCAAAGTTGTCATAACGTTGAATGGTCGTAAGCGGACCAAAATATTCTTCATCCGGAATATCTTTCACGCCTGTTACATCAACAATACCCGGAGTAAGTAGCGAGCTGTCTTCTTGAGGACGCGTCATTGCTAATAAACTTTTTGCACCCAGCTCAAGTAACTTTTGCTGAGCATGCATCATATTTGTTGCAGCAACTGACGAGATTACCCCACCCATAAAAGGTTGTTGTTCGTCGTTCCAACGGCCAACTTTTAGGTTTTTAGCAACTTCAACAAAACGTTGAATAAATGCATCACCTTCAGCACCATTTTTTACCAAGATACGGCGTGCACATGTACAACGCTGACCTGCCGAAACAAAAGCAGATTGAATAGCAAGATTAACTACTGCATCAACATCAACAATTTCATCAATAATCAATGCATTATTGCCGCCCATTTCAAGCGCAAGAATTTTTTCAGGTGCACCTGCCATTTGCTTATGCAAGTGATAACCAGTGTTTGCACTTCCGGTAAACAATAAACCATCAATTTCATGTGAAGCAGCTAATGCTTCGCCCGTGGTACGTCCACCTTGCACCAAATTCATCACACCATTTGGCAGACCAGCTTGCTGCCAAAGTTTTACAGTTTCTTCAGCAGTCCATGGCGTTAATTCACTTGGTTTAAATACAACTGTGTTGCCAGCAAGTAATGCCGGAACAATATGCCCATTTGGTAGATGGCCCGGGAAGTTATATGGACCGAAAACCGCAAGTACACCATGCGGACGATGACGTAAAGATGCCACACCATCAGCCATTTCAGTTGAGCTTTCGCCTGTACGCTGGTGGTAAGCACGAATCGAAATCGCAACCTTGCCAATCATTGATTGAACTTCAGTTAATGTTTCCCAAAATGGCTTACTGGTTTCTTGGCTAATGACTTCTGCTAAATGCTTTTTATTTTCTTCAAGCAAAGCGGCAAATTTTTCAACAATCGCTACACGCTCTGCAAGTGGTAAACGCGCCCAAGCTGGAAACGCAGTACGCGCTGCCTGACAAGCTTGCTCTACATCAGTAGCAGTAGCCTCGGCACCTGACCATACAGTTTGGTTATCAACTGGATTTGTTTTTTCAAATGTTGCACCGCTGCCTTGTAACCAGACACCGTTTATAAATAAAGAGTTTGACATCAGGATACTTCCATTGGATTTAGTGATAACACACGAACAACGTGACCTTCTTGTACACCGAGTTTTTCAGCTTGTTCATGTGTTAAATTTATTGTGTTATCAACAAGATCAAGCTTTAACAACATTGCCTTATAGTCATGATAATTATCATTGGCAATGAGATATTGGGTCTTACCGACCGTAGCTTCACTTGTAATTTTGACGTTTAGTAACTGACTTTCTTTTACTGCTCTCAATTCATCAATATTGGCTTCAATGGTTGGACCAGCATCAAAAATATCGACATATCCTTGATAACGTAAGCCTTCCGACTCAAGCACATGATAAGCAGGCAAAGTTTGTGGATGCATTTTTCCAATTACCTCTTGCGCGTCTTTTGGCAAGAGATCTACATAGACTGGGAAACGTGGCATAAGCTCTGCAATAAACACTTTTTGCCCAATTCCACTTAAATAGTCTGCTGTCGAAAAATCCATATTAAAGAAATGGTGACCAATTGCATCCCAAAATGGAGAACATCCATTTTCGTCTGAGAAACCACGCATTTCAGCAATTAACTTTTTCTCGAAATATTGCTTAAAGGCAGCGATAAACATAAAACGGATTTTCGATAAGAATTTACCGTTTTGGTTTTCACGACGCTCTGGATCTAAAAATAGTGTACAGAGTTCGCTACTACCTGTTCTGTCATTACTTAAAAATAAAGTAGGTAATGACTTATAGACATTTAATGCTTTTGAAGCGTGTACTTGAGTACCAACATGAAAGTTGTACCAAGGTTCAATGAGCCCTACAGCAACTTCAATTGCACTTAATCCAATAACACGTTGAGCTTCTGTATCTTCAAGAACAAATAAATAGCCTTGTTCACTTTTATGGACATTGCCATTTAAAGTATTGCGAGTACGTGAAATTCGAGCCGAAAGTGTATCCATATTTTGTGGCAAGGAAGTCAGGCCTACACCCGACTTACCTGCTAATTTATAAATATCTTCAAGGTCTCGAAACTCGGCATGACGGACGATCATCATGGCTAGCTTTCCTTTTTTTTATTTAGCCAACTTTGCCAATGCGCGTTTTAAACGAGCAATTCCTTCATCAATATCTTGTTCAGGAATAATTAGAGACGGTGTAAAACGAACCACGTTTGGTCCCGCGATTAAAGCAAGCAAACCTTCTTCGCCCGCCCATGTGGTAATGTCTTTCGCTTTCCCTGCATACTCAGCTTTTAATACACAACCAATGAGTAAGCCTTGACCACGAATTTCTTCAAAAATCGGGTACTCAGTATTTAATTTATTTAATGCGTCTAGGAAATATTGATGACGATGTTTTACACCCTCAAGTACTTCAGGCGTATTAATAAACTCAAATACTGCACCTGCAACCGCACTTGCTAACGGGTTACCACCATAAGTCGTACCATGTGTACCGACAGAAAAATGCGGAGCAAATTTATCTGTTGTTAACATTGCACCGACCGGAAAACCACCACCTAGTGCTTTTGCAGTCGTTAGCACATCTGGAATAACACCAGAGTTCATGTAGGCATACAGTGCACCGGTACGACCAACACCAGTCTGTACTTCATCAAAAATCAGCAATGCACCGAACTCATCACACAGTGCACGCAAACCTTTTAAAAATTCGATGTCAGCAGGAATAACACCGCCTTCACCTTGGATTGGCTCAACAATCACGGCACATGTTTGTTCATTAATCACCGCTTTTGCAGCTTCTAAATCATTAAAGGCAACATGGTTGATACCATTTGGAAGTGGTGCAAAGTCTTGTGAATATTTAGGTTGACCACCCGCTGAAACGGTAAATAAGGTACGGCCATGAAACGCATTGTTAAATGCCACAATGCCACTTTTGCCAGCAACACCGCTGTCTAGTCCAACTTTACGAGCTAGTTTTAATGCTGCTTCGTTCGCTTCTGCACCTGAATTACAGAAGAAAACCTTGTCTGCAAATGTATTTTCGGTGAGTTGTTTTGCAAGGCGTAGAACGGGTTCATTTGTATAACCGTTGCCTACATGCCAAAGTTTTGTTGCTTGTTCTGTTAAAGCATTTACTGCCACTGGATGCGCATGACCTAATGCGTTTACTGCAATCCCGCCTGCAAAATCGATATATTCTTTATTTTCTTGATCCCAAATACGTGAACCTTCACCACGTACCGGAATGAAATTTGCCGGTGCAAAAACTGGAACCATCCAGTCGTTAAAGTTGCTTCGAGTTACAGAAATTGGCTGTTCCATGCTTACCTCAGTATTTATTTAATATATTCGATAACACTTAAATTTGAATAATTCAGAAAAAGGGAATGAGCAAATAAACCCTATAACATCCTTTATATTTGCTCAAACCACTTTTTCTAAAGTAATTTCCGCAGATTAGCCTGGGAAAATACCGCGTTCTTTACGAGCTTTTAAGATACGCTCACATGCCAAGATGTAAGCTGCTGTACGTAAAGTACAAGCGTTGCTGTTTGCTGTATTCCAAACGTCATGCATAGCTTGAACCATCAACTTATCTAAACGTTCGTTGATTTCTTCTTCGGTCCAGAAGTAGCTCGCCATGTCTTGAACCCATTCGAAGTAACTTACAGTTACACCGCCGGCGTTACATACCACGTCAGGAACCACAACAATGCCACGCTCAACTAAAATATCTTCAGCTTTAGGATAAGTCGGGCCGTTCGCGCCTTCTAAAATCAACTTAGCTTTAAGTTTTTGAGCACGTTCAACTGTGATTTGACCTTCTAACGCAGCAGGAATAATGATGTCTACATCTGCAGTCCAGAAATCTTCATCAGCAATTGCTTGCGCGCCAGCGAAACCACCAACACCACCTTGGTTTGCATTTACGTGTTCACGTAATGCAACAAGATCAATACCGTCAGCATTGAAAATTGTGCCAGTGTGGTCTTGAACGTGAGTGATTTTTGCTTTTGATTCAACAAACAAGAAAGCAGCTTCACTACCTACGTTACCAAAACCTTGAACAGCGATTTTCGCGCCTTCAATTGGTAAATTGATTTTTGCAGCTACTTCGCGACCTGTAACGAATACACCGCGACCAGTCGCTTTCACACGACCTAAAGAACCACCTAAGTGAACTGGCTTACCAGTTACAACACCAGTTACTGTATAACCTTGGCTTGTAGAGTAAGTATCCATCATCCAACCCATAATATTGGCATTTGTACCAACGTCTGGAGCTGGGATATCTTTTTGAGGCCCGATAATGTGACCGATTTCAGTCGTATAACGGCGAGTTAAACGTTCTAATTCGCGATTTGAAAGTTTACGTGGGTCAACACGGATACCACCTTTTGCACCGCCAAATGGCAAGTTCAAAACAGCAGTTTTAATTGTCATCCATGCAGATAACGCCATCACTTCATTTAAATCAACGTTTGGATGGTAACGTACACCACCTTTACCAGGACCGCGAGACAAGTTGTGTTGTACACGGTAGCCTTCAAAGTGCTGAATAGAACCGTCATCCATTACGATTGGCACGTCAACAATAAGCGCACGCTTTGGACGTTTTAAAGTGTCGATAAACTCAGCTAAGTGGTCTAAGTACGGAGCAACACGGTCAATTTGTGCCAAGTAAGTTTGCCATGCATCGCTGTGTTCGTTTACGTATGAAAGATCTGACATCTTTTTTCCTATATACTTTCATAGACTCAGATTTGATAAATCCGTAGTCTTTATTATTCAGCAACCAAAACCTTGCAATAACAAAGTCTTAGTTTATTTACTAAACCTTCTGCTCTTCTAAAGCATTAGGTTTTTTAAATTCCATTTGTTGATACTAAAAGTATGATCTACTTTTATATATCGATATCTTTTACAAGCTTTCTTTCATTTAAGTTACTGTTTATAAAGCTATCTTTATAAAAGCAAAGTTTAACCGCAACCCACTTAATCCAGTCGGTTGAAATATAAATACAAAAGAAATGGCATAACCGTTTGGGAGTTAAAAAGAACGATGATTTATAAAAAAATCATATGTCCATAAAAATTATTTTGACTAATCGATAGATCCCTCCATTAGTCTTTTTAAAAATAAACATTGTTCAATAATGCTACAGATTAATTATCTCTACACATACCGCTTAAAATTAAGCCGGAACATAGCTATAAAATCTTCCAATAAATATAGCATAGAGCACACTCATTTAGAACATTTTAAAATAAATAAGCAGAGAAAAAATAATCAAATCGCACTAATCCTTATAATAAAAAAACAACAAATATTAAAAAAAGCTTAACTTTAATAAAAAAAATTTATAGGAAACACAAAATCATAATTTAAAAAAATACAAAAAATTAAAATTATAAATAACAATAACTTAAAAATTAATCACCTTCGTAAAATTGTCAAAAAACTATACCCTCTCTACATTAAATCTATAATAAGTCCATTTCTAATTCATATTTCATAAAATCCCAAAAACCTCTTTATCAAATAACCAAGCTAAACATAGACTTAATCAAATATTAATAATAAATAAATATTAATAACAATCCGATAAAAGGTAATTTTATAAAACAATATTTGTTTTCATGATTAAAAATAAAACTTCATTTTAAAAAAAAATACAGAAATTCTCTCCTCTGTAGTTCCTCTAAGGCACAAAAAAGGCCCCTTTCGGGACCTTTTAAAACACATTTTTCGACTAAAAAGCTTAGCTTTGCACTAGATCTTTCTTTCGATAAAAAATGAAGTAGCTTGCATAACATAAAATGATAAAAATAATGCAACAGATAAAACCAACTTGCATAGATGGGTCAAACACCATACTGATACAGGTAATGATACAGAACAGCCCACCTACAATTGGAGTAAGAGGGAAAAGAGGCGCGGCAAAACGTAGATCTTTTGCTGTTTTACCTGACTTATACCACTGTCTACGGAAGTTAAATTGTGAAACGCAAATAGCAATCCAAACCACAACCATCGTAAAAGCAGCTACTCCCAACAAATTCTTAAAAATTGTTTCTGGCGCGAATTGTTCTGAAAGCAATCCAGGAATTGCACCAAACATAGTTACAGTAATGGCAACAATCGGTGTTCCAGAAGGAGTTAATTTAGAAAATATTTTTGGTAACTGATTTTTCGCCGAAAGCGACCACATCATACGTGAAGCAGCAAACAAACCAGAATTTGCAGCAGATAGTAAAGCCGTAATAATTACAAAGCGAATAATGTCTTCTGCGTATGGAATACCAATATAGTTAAATACCGTCACAAAAGGACTATTACTTACTTCATTTGCACTAAGGCCTGCAAGCTGGAACGGCAGTAATGAACTAATCACCACAATTGTACCAACAAAGAAAATCAGTAAACGCCAAATAGCCGCATTGATTGCTTTAGGAACTGTCTGTGCTGGATTCTCGGCTTCCCCCGCCGCTACTCCAATTAATTCTGTGCCCGAAAAAGCAAAGTTAACAATCAGCATAGTAGCAAAAATTGGGAAGAGACCGTTTGGGAACCAACCGTGAGCAGTCAGGTTGCTAAATAATGGCGCTGTTTCATGTCCGTGGTAAGGAATAAAACCAAAAATTGCCAGCAAACCTAAACCAATAAAACAGATGATTGTAATAACTTTGACGAGTGCCAACCAGAATTCAGATTCGGCAAATAATCGAGTTGAACTGATATTAAGGAAAAAAACTAAGGCGCCAAAAAAAAGAGTCCAAGCCCATACCGAGGTAGATGGAAACCACTCCTGCACCAATAAAGCTGCCGCAGTAAACTCAGTCCCCAAAGTTGCAGTCCAAGTTAACCAATAGAGCCAAGTAATCATATAGCCCGTACCCGGACCAATATAACGGCGGGCGTATTCACCAAAAGAACCTGATTCTGGTACATGAACCGCAAGCTCACCAAGACATAACATCACGGTATAGGCAATTAAACCGCCCAAAAAATAAGAAATAATTGCGCCAATTGGGCCTGCTTGGGAAATTACATCACCAGACCCTAAAAAAAGACCTGTACCTATGGCACCGCCAAGGGAGATCATCACCAAATGTCGAGTACTCATTGCTCGTTTCAAAGGTGCAGAACTTCCATGTTGCGATGCATCATTATTCCGATAATTTAATGATTGCATATAAAAAACTGTAACGACAATTTAGTAAAAAATCATTTTAGGAGAAAAAAATAAATATGCAATTATCTTTGAATAGTGAACTTATTTTAACCAAGCTCTTCAGGTAAAAATAAAATATATAGTAAAAACATTTAGTTATATTCTTTTATAGCTATAACTGTATTTTAATTAATCTTATATTATTTCTACAATTTATGTATTATGAAAGCCCATTTATTTTTAAATATAATATTTATATACATTACTGGTTATGCCTACTTTAAATACAGCAGATCACCATATAATAAACCTACTATTTATTTAAATAATGAATTTTAAAATAATATACAAATAAGTTTATAAAAAAATATTTTTTCAGCAAAAAATAAAGCCCAAACCTAAAGGTCTGAGCTTTATTTAAACACTATAAAGTTTTAATAGCTGATGGTAGTCAACTGTTCTGTAGGTTGAATTGAACCTTCCGTAAATTCACACAGCCCTTGTTCATCACAAGATAAATTTAGTTGCTTATAGCTAATCGCAAAAGAATCCGAATATTTTTTGATTACAAAAGGACTCATATCCGATGTTAAAGGCTCTTCACTCTTGAACAATTTAATAATCTTACGATCATTCATCGCTAACAAATAAATTTCATTATTTAATTCAATACGCACTACACCAGTTTGCTCAGCCACAATTGGAACCAAATAAGATTTATTCGCCAGTAGAGTATCTACTGTATAACTTTCAAACTTTGAATTGATAAGGTTAAATATCAAAATTAAACCAAAGCTAGTCTGCAAGCCTTCTTTATAATTTGCATCTTCTTGAGTTCTTTGTACTTTAATACCAAGCTTTTGAAAGTCCAACTCAGTTGCTTGATTTGTTTTTATCAGACTACGTGTAATAGCCTGTTTAAGTGGATTATCAAAATAACGTTCATCTAGCTGAAAATCATTTTGGCGTAATATTTTTAACAACATTTCATCATGATGTGAAAGTACATGCGCAAGTACATTACGGAAGTAAAACTTACTTTGCTTTTTGACCTTACGAACTTGCTGATAAAAATAGATTTCATCGAAATCATGTTCAATAAAATCATGCAACAAACTTGAGCTTGCCAGTACAGACAATGCTTCATGACCAGTAAATGGTAAATGAATCGTATGTAAGCTAGGTAACAGCTCTTTTATATTTAAGTAATGTTCACGGTCAATCGAGAAATATGGGTCATAAACAATAACGTATTCACGCGCTGAATCGACATCTTGCGGCTGAATCTGCATGTCCTTGTTTGCTACCGAATCAAAAAACTCAGCGTAGCGTCGGTCTTCAACATGCTCTGGGTCAATTGAATATTGAGGCACAAATGCAATCACACGGTTCATATTCAATAAATTAGAATATTTGATTGCCGCATAGCCGCCCATTGAACCGCCATAACCCACAATATTTTTAAAGCCTTCTAGAATAGGCGAAATTGCTTTTGCCAGCTCAATCATGCTTGCTTGAGGAAACCATGATTTTTGTTTTGGCATTACCCCAATAACATTATATTGGTATTTAATTAGAGACTTTTCAGCATTGATAGATAAGCCACTCGCTCTGGTAATCAAATCGCCAAAAGAGAGAACTAATGTATTAGAATCGCCTGGTAAAAAAATGGCTCTAATGTGTTCGTCTTCAAAAATAATTTGCTTATCCATGCTCACACCGAAAGAAAATTTACTCCCACATACAACGTCAAAAATGAAACAAAATAGGTGTTTTGCCAATTTATGATTGCGGAGTATCTTATTTTATAGATGCCAGTCAGATTAAAAAGCGCAAAATATGACACAATCCTTACATCCTGCCGCTCAAAAAGGCTTCAGTTCAGCTGCTGAACTATATCAGCAAGTTAGACCCAATTATCCCGCAGAAATAGTAAGTTGGCTGCAAAATTGCCTACAAATACAGGAAAACTCTACTGTTATTGATCTTGGATCGGGTACTGGCAAATTCTTACCCTACTTAAAACAAACGCATGCAGATGTTATTGCAGTTGAGCCAATTGGCGAGATGTTACAGCAGCTTCAACAAGTTTATCCTGATATCAAAACATTACAGGCTTTTAGCCATTCAATTCCTGTAGAAGATCATAAAATTGATGCCATTGTTTGTGCGCAATCTTTTCACTGGTTTGACAACCTTGATACCCTAACAGAAATGCATAGAGTATTAAAACCAGAAGGACATTTAGGGCTAGTTTGGAATCAACGAGACGAACGTACAGATTGGGTCAAGGCTTTAGCTGACTTCCTACTTCCACTTGAAGGTGACACACCTCGTTATCATAGTGAAAAGTGGAAACGCGTATTTGAACAACAAGATTTATTCGTATTTGATAGCCTACAAACATTCACACAGTCACAACACGGTTCTGTCGAACAAGTCGTAAGCAAACGTTTACTCTCTACGAGCTTTATTGCTGCAATGACTGAAAAAGATCAATTACAACTCAAAGCACAGTTTGAAAAAATTGTTTATGATTTTACGGGATTAGGTCCTCAAGATCAGATTGATTTTCCATATATTACGTATGCATATCACTTTCAGAAAAGTACGTTACCCATTAAATAATTAGTGAATAGGTTTGGTTGAAAGTTATGAAGAAAACACCTCAAATCATATTAATGTCTTTGCTTTGCTCTAGCCTATTTCTGACTGCTTGTAAAAAAGCGGATGAGCCTGCTAAGACGGAGCAACCTTCTGCCACCTCATCTACCGATCAGGTTTTAGAAAAACTGAATGAAAGACCTGTTAAGACGTTCCCTGCCACTGCTGATGATGCACACGATATTGCGCTGTTAGAGGATTATGACCGTCGCTTTACAGAAATGAGTGACGAGATGGAAAGTGAATTAGCAAAAATGCATGAAGCTGGAACCCTCACTACAGAGTTTGAGCAACAGCGTACTCTCGATAATGTGCGCTCTTCTCTGACCATGTTAAAAGATTTAGATTTAAAAACTGAGCAGGGCCGTTACATTCAGGGTCTACTTTATCAATATTGGGAAAACCAAGAAAAACACTTGAGTGATAAGCAAGCCAATAAAGATGAACAGATCAATGATCTTGCCGACTATTTACAAGCACAAAATCAATTAAAATATTGGAAAGCATCGCAACAGAAATAAGCAATGTAGTGGTTATAAAAAAGCCTTCAAACTTATGAAGGCTTTTTTTCAAATTATATATTTTGCTTTTCAACCCAATGAATTGCCTGAACGCGGAATAACTCACACGCACCATCACCCGTATCAGTCGGCGTAAGTGAAGATTTCCAGACTAAATTTTTGTCTTTAATCTCGACAAGGTCACCCTTTAGATAAACTAAATCACCACGTTTAACCTGTTTAATCTGCTGAGCAATCTCCGGGTTCGCAGGAATGATGTGCATGTTAGACACCATTTGCATTGCTTGCTCTGCTGGAACAGGTAATTTAGGAATTTTCCAGTTTAAATAACGGTCATATTGTTTCACTGAAATATGACGTGCGATTTCAGGCTGTGCAAACAATCCCCAACTTACGGCATAGTCGATAGGAGAAAATTTAGCTTGTTCATCATTTTGATAAACTTTTGAACCCAAGATTCTGAAATTGCCTTGAAAAGGTTGTAATACAGAAATAGATTGATCTTTTTCTATTGGACTCAAGCCATTGGCAATATTATATTCACTTGAGGTCGATGCAAATGTTGAACTCATGCCAATCACGGCGAGTAAGCCCATCATCAAACGTTGTTTTTTCATCGTGTTACACCTCAAATATTACTAGATCAATGTGAATAGATCTTCAATTTATAATAGCTCTAAGCGATGAAAAAAATATCGAAATTTAGTAACAATACAGATCAATTTCGTCTATTTTTGTGCTGAATTAAACAGCTTGTTAATCTTCGAAATCTATTCTCAACGTTTCAAAACGAATCTTACCTTGTTGAACAGCTTGTGCAATTGCCTGTTGGCCTTTCGTAAGTCTAGCTCCACCACTTTTTACATCAAGCAAAATAATATTGATGTCTTCTGCCGTACCATCTCCATCACGAAAATCGGTGTATCCATCAAAAATAATATAGTCCACCGGATCGCCCATGAATTTTGCATCGCTTGGTAAATACTGAAATTCAGGCAAAACCGGAGCAAATTGTTCTGCCATTTTTCCTTTCAACACCGCACGACTTGTATTTACACTTCTCTTTTGTGCTTGAGTAAGCGCTTGTTGATGCTCTAGTTCAAGTTCAGCAATATATTGCTCATATTCAGCCTTAATTCGTCCATTACGTGTATTTGATAAAATAAGAGTAGTGATAATGATGCCAATTCCAGCACCAATAAGCATGGCAAGCCATACAGACATAAATTTTCCTTAAAAAGCACGAATTAAGATTACAGATCTAATCATATCTAAAATAACGAAACAGCTTAAACTTTTGTCAAATGTGGTCATCTTCTTCACACAAAAAGATGCTAAGGTATAAAACATAAACAAATGTGCTGCTGAAAATAACTGGATTTATGAAAACGATACTTATTGCAAATCAAAAGGGCGGATGCGGAAAAACTATGACGGCCATTACGTTGGCAACAGCATTGGCACAAAAAGGATATAAAGTAGCATTAGCAGATTCGGACAATCAAAAATCGGCTTTACAATGGTTAAAACAGCGCCCCGATACCGTTGCAACGATTCAAAGCCTAGACTGGCGTCATGAGAAATCAATTGGTGATGCACCCAAAAATCTGGACTATTTAATTATTGATGCGCCTGGCGCACTTTCAGGTGAGCATGCTGAACAACTTATTAGTGAAGCTCATGCCATTATTACTCCGCTTCAGCCTTCATTTTTTGACATAGACAGTACTCGTCGATTTTTGAAGCATTTACAAGATATTAAACGTATTCGCAAAGGCAAAGTACAGATTTTGCTTCTTGCTAACCGTGTAAAACCAAACAGTGCAAGCTCAAAAGATATCCAACAGTTCTTTGAAAAAATTGAACAGGAACCTGTTGCATGGATTGCTGAACGCACTGCGTATGGCAGCTTAGCCATGCAGGGTTTAAGCATTTTTGATAAACCGCAAAAGAACTTTATTAGTATCCAAAATCAATGGCAACCTGTTCTAAACAAGTTAATTGAAGATAAAGCCGAATGGTTTTAAAGGAATTTTAGCCTTTAAAACTGGATGTATAAGGTTCTTTATATTACGACCTTAAAATTTGCCTCAGGTTATTTTTCAGTTAATATGACTTTATTCTATGTAGAAAATTAGAGAAATATTGTTCGTGCATCCATACGCTCCTAATTTACAGCGCGTTTTATTGTTTGGGCTGTTTTTTATTTTGATTTTTTTAGGATTTAATATCCTGAAATATTTTATTGTTCCTGTACTTTGGGCTGCCATCATTGCATATATGACTTGGCCTATCTATTTAAGAATTCAGCGTTTTTTTGGAGAATCACGTAATACTTTAAACGCAACCCTAATGATTAGTCTGGTCATTTTGGTGGTTGGCATCCCCTTTACATGCGCTATTTTCATTTTGCAGCATGAGGGACGTAACTTATATTTTGACTTACAACGTCAGGTTTTTTCGGGCCATTTAAGCGTTCCAGATTTTATACGCGAGCTTCCTTTTGTAGGAAAAGAAATTTCTCGTACACTCAATGAATTGAACAACGACCCTAATAGTACGATTCAAAATATCGCGGCTTGGGTACAAAGCCATTTAAGTTATGGTCGCGTGCTGCTTGGTGAAATTAGTAAAAATATTGTCAAACTTGGTTTTGCAGTATTTAGCCTATTTTTCTTCTATCGTGATGGACAAATGATTTTATCTCAAGTGAGTAAAGCTTTAGAAATGGTCATTGGCCCTCGTATTCATCATTATCTCGATACAATTTCTGAAACAACTCGCGCAGTCGTATATGGTGTGGGTTTAACTGCAATTGCTCAAGCCGTTTTAGCTGGATTAAGTTACTTCGTAGCAGGTGTACCAAACCCTATGGTACTCACGATTGTTACTTTCTTATTAGCTTTAATTCCATTTGGTACTCCAATTTCCTATTTAGGTGTCGGTCTATGGTTGTTCTCTCAGGGACAAACTATGGAAGCAATTGGTGTTGTCGTTTGGGGTGTGCTGATTGTCAGTAGCTCAGATAATGTGATTAGACCACTCGTCATTTCTGGTGCAACCAAGATTCCGTTCTTATTAATTATGTTTGGTGTCTTAGGCGGTATTGCGAGTTTTGGCTTGGTCGGCTTATTTATTGGTCCTGTAATTCTGGCTATTTTATTGGCAATTTGGCGTGAATGGTTACATGAGACGATTGAGCCTGAACCTATGCCAAAAACAACCATGATTTATGATTCTGAGAGTGAATCGTCTAATGATGAAAAGTGACATAGAGATTTAATTTAAAAATGTTTCTAGATACAAATTAACTATTTAAATTAACTTGTAGGTCAGACCTCTGTTTGTTTGAATCAAACGATCATATATATTTATAAGGACATCCAATCATGCAGATGTTTAATAAAATTGGCGCAGTCTGTGCGCTTACAGCCCTTTTTACCGTTGGCTGTAGTTCGGTAACTAAAACTGTATCTGACACAGCCCAAGCATTAACCTCAATGCACACTAAAAAAGTGGTCGATGTAAATGAAGTGACAGCTAACGGTATTGGAAAAAAAATAGGTACGATTAGCTTTCAAGATAGCGACAAAGGTTTAATTATTACCCCTGCTCTTGCTGATTTACCAAGTGGTACTCGTGGTTTCCATATTCATGAAAATGCTTCTTGTGCACCTGCTGTAAAAGATGGAAAACCTGGTGCTGCTTTAGCTGCGGGTAGCCACTATAACCCGAACCAAGCCCCTCATCATGGTACTCCAACCACTGGCCATTTAGGCGATCTACCTGTTTTAGTTGTCGATAATACAGGTGTTGCAACAACTGCCGTAATCGCACCTCGATTGAAACTTGCTGATATTCAAGGTCGAGCGATTATGATCCACGCTGGTGGCGACAATTATTCAGACTCACCTCAACCTCTTGGCGGTGGCGGAGCACGAATTGCGTGTGGTGTGATTAAATAATTTATGTATTTTTCAAATTGTGGGTATCTAAAAAGATATCCACAATTTTGTTAATTTATTGATCATTACAACTTGATTTAAGTCTAATAAAATCTTAAAAAATGACTGACTTTTGTAGATAAAAAGAATAATATTTTTGAAGTAATAAAAATTTAAAGTTACATACTGCTTTCTCACGTATTCTCTAATTTAGAACAAAAGCCGTGAATTATCTGACCCAAATATTTAATAGCTTTAAGACAAACTCTATTTTAATTTATTGCCTGCAAATTCTGATTGTACTCACTGGCACAACTTTAGGTTTGCTGTGGCTGGGCTATAATCAACTTATTGTTCCCGTGACCTTAGGCGCAATTGCAGCAGCATTAACAGACTTTGATGATCGTTTAAGTATTCGATTACGCAACTTGGTCTATGTCTGCCTGCTCTTTTTTATAGTCAGTAGTATTCTTGGCTTTTTAGCTCCTTACAAAATTTTCTTTATTTTATATCTCTCTATCTCAAGCGCTTTTTTCATATTACTAGGCGCCTTAGGGCAACGTTATGCCACGATTTCTTTTGGCACGATTCTGCTCTCTATTTATAGTATGTTCGGTTTAGGCGAATACGTACATTGGTATCAACAACCTACTTATTTTGTTTATGGTGCTCTGTGGTACGGTTTAACTTCTATTTTATTTTTTATTATTAAACCGACACTTCCCTTACAAGATAAGCTCTCACAAATTTTTAAAGAAATTTCTGTTCTACTACAAGCAAAAGCTCGTTTGTTTGATCCGGACAATAAAGAGAATGTTGAACAGCTTTTATATGAATTATCGCTACAAAATACGCAAGTTGCCCAAAGCCTCAATCAAATACGCAGTTCACTACTTACTCGGCTCAAAGCTTCCAGAGTCAGTAATAAAAGCATCTATTGGCTAAACCTATATTTTTTCGCACGAGATATTCACGAGCAAGCCACTTCAAATTATTTACATTACGAACATATTCAACAGAATTTTAGCCGTAGTGATCTTATTTTCCGTTTCCAAAAAAACCTGCGTCTACAAGCACAAGCATGCCAAGACTTAGCTCAATGTATTTTATATAACCAGCCATATCAGCCTTCGCAAGAAAGTCAGAAAGTACTAGGACATTTGGAAAGTTCTTTAAAAGATTGGATACAACAACATCCACAAAATTTTGAAGTTAAACATTTAAAACTTATTTTTGATAATTTAAAAGGAATGCATGAACAGTTTGAACAACTGCAATATGCCCAACCTGTTCCTGAAAATAACACTCAAACAAGACAAGAACACTTAAATTTACTTGATGATGATATTCAAGGATTTTCAGATCTTATCTTAAAACTTCGGCAACAACTTACGCCACAGTCAGCGCTGTTTAGGCATGCCATACGAATTGCTGTGGTTTTCGCCGCAGGTTATGCAATTTCACTGTTACCCTTTGCGCAGCATGGCTACTGGATTTTACTCACCAGTTTGTTTGTCTGTCAGATTACTTATTTTGCGACTAAAAGCCGTCTTAAATTAAGAACGATTGGTACCTTACTCGGTGTTTTATTAGGAATACCTATTTTATATTTTGTGCCGAGTATTGAAGGCCAGCTCATCATTACAATTATTTGTGGAGTCTGCTTTTTTTACTTACGTCAAAAGAAATATGCTTTGGCTACGCTCATGGCTACCCTTATGGTGCTATTAATTTTCAACTTAAAAGGCGCTGGCTACAGTATTATTTTGCCTCGACTGATAGATACCTTATTAGGCTGCTTTATTGCATGGCTCGCCGTAAACTTTATTTGGCCCGACTGGAACTTTCGAAACATCCCTAATAATATTAATAAAAGCAGCAAAGCAACCTTAGATTATTTCAATGTGATTGTTGAGCAATATCAATATGGCAAAAATCAAGACATCGAATATCGTAGAATTCGCCGTGCTGCACATAACGCGCAAATTGAACTATCGAATATGATTTCAAGCTTAAGTGCTGAACCGAACCCGAACCCTCAACTCATCCATTATGCTTTCCGTTATCTGGTTTATAGCCACAGCCAACTGAGTTACGTAGCAGCGTTAGGAAGCCAACGACAAAAAATTGATGATCAACAGGTATTACAACTCTTACTGGATTGTCAGCAAATTCTTAAACAGAGCTTATTTGATCCGGCTTATATTGATTTCAATTTCCTTGAGCAGACTTTAGCGCAAATTCAAAGCCTAACTACTCATAAGCACTTTTCAGAGAACTACACACTCGTGTTAAAACAAATTAGTTTATTATTAGAAACCTTGCCTGAATTATTAATTCTCAAGGGTAAACTTTTAGAACAAGAGATTAAATAGACATAGATTTTTATTGAGGATAAAAATGCATTTCCCAAAAATTCCTTCGATTCTTTCTTTGATTTTAATAATGCTTAGTAGTAATTCTTATGCGTTTGAAAGAAATGATTTAAAAAAGATTATCGAGTGTCAATCTGATTACGCGACCTATTCAGATTTTGGTTCCGAATATGACGAGAACTTAACAGCGCTTGGCTTTAAAAGAGTTGAAGATTCAGACCAACCTTTCATTTATTTGTATAAAACCAATCAACCTATTGAGCTATTTGGCTTAAAGACAAACGAGATTGCTTTGGCTGGTCAAGGTATAACTGCTGTTTTTCGTAAGGTAAATGTTCAGCAACTTTCAAAGAAATTTGATATTCCTCAACATCCTGATTTTACAATGCTTCCTCTGTTTAGAGGGGTACGTACAATTAAAACAGAACCCGCCACTTCAGATTCGGTTACTTTTTACCATAATTTGAACTTATCAGAAATGAAAGGGAAAAAGCCAATGGTACTGTTAGGTTGTACCTATGAAGCAGACCGTGAAGAAATGGAAAAAATTTTACAAGAATAAAAAAATACCGGAATATCACTTCCGGTATTTTTTTATTTAATTGTTGCCTTGTTGCAGTCTTTCTTGCATTTCCTGCTTCAAAGCACTTCGCGGTTGGCTAAACCAAAGAGCAATAAAGGTAAATGCAGACAATGCAAAAGCCCATAAATGAAATTGCGTATAGAGATAACGTACAAGCTCAATCATTGCAAAGAAGCTCATCATCAGTAACATTGAAACTGCTGCTGCAACAGTTCCTTTTGATACTTCAGATGACATGAGTGCAAAGCGATATAAGACTGAAAAGCTAATTCCCTCACCAAAACAGATGAGTGTCATCCCTGTAAGCAAACAAGGTATGAGATAGGTTTGCCACACCACACCTAATATTAAAATAAGTGTACCAGTGAGCATAATCGGTAAACCCATCATGACGGTTTTACCTAAGGACAAACGGTCAATAATTTTGATTAAGACAATGTTGCCTACGATTAAACCCAAAAATACAGGGAATTGAGCTAAACCGTATTGCACACTGGTGAGCTTTAACTCATCTACTAAAATGATTGGAGATAAAGCAATCCATAGCATTAAAGGCATACCCACTAAAGGTAATGCGAGGCTTAAACCTAAAAAACGGCGGTTGGTAAACACCTTTTTAAAATCATCAAAAAGATAACTAAAAGGTTGCTTGGTTACACTGACGTGCTGGCTCGGCATTTGTTTTTTCAACCCGATCCAACTGAGTAATGCCAATACTGCGATGGCGACAAAGCCCCAGTGCCATGACACATAATCAATTAAGAAAGCGCCAAGTACAGGTCCTAGCAAGGGTGCAAGTAATGAGATATTTGCCATGAGTGCCATGACTTTAATCGCATCACGTTCAGCAAAGCTTTCTTGAATAGCCGCATATCCAACTGCTGAAATTACGGTTAAGCCAATTCCTTGCAAAAATCTTAAAGCTAGAAATTGCTCGATTTGCGTCGTCAGTAAAATTAAAAAACAGCATAGAGCAAAGAATAAAACTCCAGCTAATAGTACTTTTTTTCGACCGAGACGATCCGACAAAGGACCAAGTAACCATGCAACAGATGCGCCACCTAACAAATAAAATGACATCGAAGATGGTGCCCAAGTTGCACTTACACCAAAGTCTTCAGTAATTGCCAACATGGCTGGCTGAATCAGGTCATTACCAATATAAACCGCAAATTCAAATAGCACTAAGGCCAAAGGAAACATCAACGTTGTACGGTTCAACGTTGTCGTTTGAATATTTTTCATGAGTTGTACACTTCAAAATAGCGGCCATATGTCTGTACGACTACCTATAAAATAAGATGTAGTCATGACGATGACATGTATGGTCAATCAATCTTTAGTTAAGTTGTTATATGCCGTGAGAGTGCATGTTTAGAGTGTGAAACACCGTATTCACAAGGTGTCTAAAACGAGAAAAAATATATGACGTGAGATTCGGTAATTTTTACCAATTGGCACAATTGCCGAGCGCAACAATAGCACTTTTTAAATTGATCAGCAATCATGCAATTTCAAGAAGCTTAAATTTCAGTTTTTTGCACAAAAGGGTATGCAAATTATGGTTGTGCACAAACTCAAAGTTATCCACATATTCGATAAAAAATTAAGCATCATGGGCAAGGATTAACTTGAAAATCTGTAGTTTCCTCTCCTTTTGTACATTGATAGCTTTGCTTTTTATTCACAATTTTCCAGATTTGCTGATCTCGTTTTAATAAATATTCAGTACGTATTTTCGACACCGCATCTGGACTAGGTTCTGTTTGCAAAATAGTAACTTGAGCATTGAAAGGATCATCCGAAGCATTCATTTGCTGTGAAATATCTAAATTGCTTGCATCATTTAAAAGATCTGGTTGATCGAGTAATACAGCCTGTATAGGACTATCAGCAAGTTGAGTAGAAGAATTTTGAGGTGGAGCACAAGCTGTTAATATGCTTAAGCTGAAAATAATCAACAAACCATTCTTTTTCATCACTCTTCCCCTCTATTTACTCAAAATTAATGCTAAAGATAATAGGCCACTTTTTCCTTTTGAGCTTTGTAAATAAACATAAATTTATTGATATTAATGAGATAGATTAATTTTAAATAGAAAACCCACAATAATTATTGATTTTTTATCAACAATATTTTTCCTATTCTTGCATTTTTCTACAACAGTAAATCTCATAGAGTATGCGTCAAATACAGGAATTTAATGAGAGCAACCTCCATGAGTAAGATTTTAGTGATTAATGGTGCGAAACAATTTGCCCACTCAAACGGTGAATTAAATGACACATTAACCACCCTAGCAACGACACATCTCACGGAACTCGGCCACGAAGTTCAAGTCACCCGTGCAGACAGCAATTATGATGCTGAAAGTGAAGTTGAAAAATACTTATGGGCAGATGTTGTTATTTATCAAATGCCAGGCTGGTGGATGGGCGCACCTTGGACAGTCAAAAAGTACATTGATGATGTCTTTACCACTGGTCATGGTTCACTTTATGCAAGTGATGGGCGTAGCCGTTCTGATGCCTCAAAAAAATATGGTTCAGGTGGTTTAATTCATGACAAAAAATATATGCTGTCATTGACTTGGAATGCTCCAATGGAAGCATTTGAAGATGCAGATCAATTCTTCCACGGCGTAGGTGTAGATGGTGTTTATTTACCATTTCATAAAGCCAATCAGTTCTTAGGCATGAGCACCCTTCCGACATTTATTGTAAATGACGTGATTAAAATGCCTGACGTTGATAGTTATGTTGAAGAATATAAAGCACACTTAAATACTGTATTTGCAACAGCCTAATAAGGAGAAATCCATGCTAACCATTATTGCGGAAATTCGTACTAAATCGGGTGGACAGCATCGCCAGAACGTATTGGATGCCTTTCAAAAAATCATTCCAACTGTTTTAGCAGAAGATGGTTGTCATGGTTATGAACCTTTAGTTGATCACAAATCAAATGCGAGCTTCCAAACCCAAGAGCCTGACATGATTGTCATGCTAGAAAAATGGCAAAGTGTTGCCCATCTTGAAGCGCATTTAGCGACGCCCCATATGCAAGCACATCATGAAGCAGTTAAAGATGATGTAGTTGACGTTAAAATTAAAATTTTAGAAAACGGCGTATAATTTAGACTATAAAAAAGACGATATATTTATCGTCTTTTTTATTTTTAAGAGCAAAGCTGGGTTTGAAAACCTCTAGAGCCTTTCCCTCTCGCGCATTGATAGCTCTTTTGCCTATTTTGCAATTGCCACTTTTCATCAACTAGCTTAAATGAATATTCTGTTCGGATTGCAGAAACAGAATCATCCATTAAACCTGTTTGGATAACGGTAATACGGGAAACTGTTGGAGATTCTACTCGGTTAAATACTTGCTGAACTGAGGTATTATTGTGCTCTTTTACGATCTCAGGCTGAGCTTTAAGTACTTGTTGCATCGGGGTTTCAGAACCCACAAAAGGGATTAATTTACTGGTCGTCGCACACCCAGTGAAAAGCCCAGCACAAAGCGCTGAAATTAAAAATAAACGTTGCATTTTTATCACCAAAAACAAAAGCCATAGCTTTATGATGCTATGGCTTTGTCGGTTACTCTGTAGAAACTATGTAGTCCTACAAAATAGATCTAATTTAAAGATCAAACAATTTACCTGGGTTCATCAAACCATTCGGGTCAAATACTTTTTTCAAAGCTTTCATATATTCAATTTCTTCAGGCGAACGTGAATATTCCAAATATGGCTTTTTCGTCATACCGACACCGTGTTCAGCAGAGATTGAACCGTCGTATTTTTTAACGGTATCAAACACATATTTATTTACCACCTGACACTTCGCAAAGAACTCATCTTTGGTTAAGTTTTCAGGTTTTAAAATATTTAAGTGCAAGTTACCGTCACCGATATGACCAAACCAACAAATTTCAAAGTCTGGGTAGTTTTCTTGAACAATCGCATCAATTTCACGAATAAATGCAGGTACGTGAGTAATTAATACTGAAATATCGTTTTTGTATGGAATAAATGGCGCGATTGATTCAGAGATATCTTCGCGTAAACGCCATAAGCTTTCTACTTGGTCAAGGCTCTGGCTCATTACGCCATCAAGTACCCAACCCTGCTCCATACAATGCTCGAAAATTTCCATTGCTTTATCGAGAATCGGCTCATATGGAGCTTCAAACTCAAGTAATACATAGAACGGGCATTGAGTTTCAAATGGGCGTTGTACATGTCCATGATCTAAAACTTTTTGCATTGCAAGTTCACCAAAGAACTCAAATGCAGTTAAGTCGATGTCTTTTTGGAACGCATGTAATACAGGCATTACTGCATCAAAGTCAGGAACACCTAAAACTAAAACTTGTAAGTTTTGTGGTTGACGCTCAAGTTTAATTTCTGCTTCAGTCACTAAACCTAATGTGCCTTCACCGCCAATAAACAAATGCTGTAATGCATAACCAGTTGCATTTTTAACCATGCCTTTGTTTAAACGCAGGATGTCACCTTTACCAGTCACTACAGTTAAACCAAGTACCCAGTTACGTGTCATGCCATATTTAATAACTTTAATACCACCAGCATTGGTACCAATATTACCGCCAATCTGACTAGAACCCGCTGACGCAAAGTCCACCGGATAATACATGCCTTGTTCTTCTGCATAATTTTGCAATTGCTCAGTCACAACACCAGCTTGAACACGCACCATACGGTCTGCCGGGAAGAACTCAAGAATTTGGTTCATTTTGTCCATGCTAATGACAATTTCACCATTGGTTGCTACCGCACCAGCAGAGAGACCAGTACGACCACCCGATGGTGTAATCGCAACATTAAATTGGTTCGCAAGCTTCACAACCGCCTGAACTTGTTCAGTCGTTGACGGAAAAACGATGACCGATGGGTTCGGATTAAAATGCTTGGTATGATCTTTACCCCAGTTTTCGAGACTATCAGCATCGGTTTTAATACGGTTTTCACCGACGATTGCTGTTAATTGGGTGAGTAACTCAGGTGTTAAAGCGACTGGAGCATTCATCGTTTGCAGACCTAGCAAGAAGTAAACTGTGGTGGGACTATGACCTCATAATTCTCAAGGTTCTCACCTGAGCAAAGTCATAATGTTCAAGGAACTCCTATATTCTACATGTATCCGCGCAAGCGATAAAGTTCAGAATAGAGATACTGTCACTACAAAACATGTTTAACGTAAATAAATGCTTTCTATGGGGCTTTCAGGGAAAAATCACATTTCCCCCATACCAAGCATATTTTAAAATGCTCGACAAGCCATAAACAGAAGTGATTAGACATAGATAAAATTGCCATAAGGCGATGGTATAAACGAAATATCTATAGCACCGCCCAGTATGTTATTATACCGCCACCAAATTTGGCCTTTGTAGCGGAGCCGTAATGAGCCAACATCTTTCACTACCTAAAGATAAAATCCGTTTCCTTTTGTTAGAAGGCGTTCACCAAAACGCAGTCGATACTTTAAACGCTGCGGGTTACACCAATATTGACTATCGTAAAACTGCTCTTGAAGGCGAAGCGCTTAAAGAAGCAATTAAAGATGCTCACTTTATTGGTATTCGTTCGCGTACCCAATTGACTGAAGAAGTTTTCGAAGCTGCAAACAAATTGATCGCAGTAGGTTGTTTCTGTATCGGAACAAACCAAGTTGATCTTAAAGCAGCAATGGCACGTGGTATTCCTGTATTCAACGCACCGTATTCAAATACGCGTTCGGTTGCAGAGCTTGTACTTGCTGAAACGATTCTTCTTCTTCGCCGTGTTCCTGAAAAATCGGCGGCTTGTCATCGTGGTGGCTGGGACAAATCTGCTGTCGGTTCTTTTGAAACTCGTGGCAAAACTTTAGGTATTGTGGGTTACGGTTCCATCGGTTCTCAACTTTCAGTTCTTGCTGAAAGCATGGGTATGCATGTTATTTATTATGATGCAGTAACCAAATTGCCAATGGGTAATGCTCGCCAAGTTGGTTCTTTAGATGAACTTTTAGCAACTGCAGATGTTGTAACATTGCATGTGCCAGATGTTCCGTCTACACGTAACTTCTTCACGAAAGAACAATTTGCGAAAATGAAAGAAGGCGCGATCTTCTTAAATGCTGCACGTGGTACATGTGTAGTGATTGAAGATTTAGCTGATGCAATCAAGTCTGGTCATATTGCTGGTGCAGCAGTTGACGTATTCCCGAAAGAACCAAAAGCAAATGGTGAAGAATTCCAATCTCCACTTCGCGGCTTAGACAACGTGATTTTAACTCCTCACGTTGGTGGTTCAACCATGGAAGCTCAAGCAAACATTGGTTTAGAAGTTGCAGAGAAATTTGTTGCTTACTCTGACAAAGGTATGACACTTTCTGCGGTGAACTTCCCGGAAATCGCATTACCATTGACAGCTGGTCAACACCGTTTATTGCACATCCACAAAAACGTGCCAGGTGTATTGTCTAAAATCAACAACTTGTTTGCTGAACAAGGTATTAACATTTCTGGTCAGTCACTTATGACTAAAGGTGACATCGGTTACCTCGTCATGGATGTTGACGCTTCTGCTTCTCAAGAAGCTTTAGATATGTTACATGAAGTTGAAGGTACAATTCGCGTGCGCGTATTGTTCTAATACGAACTGTAAATTCAAAAGCCACAGCATTGTCTGTGGCTTTTTTATGGGTATTTACATTATCATGTGAAAAGTATACCAATTGATCAAATAATAAAATGTCCATTTCAAGCCAGAAAACTCAGCTACACGCTTTGGGCTTTCTTATTCTTGCCATGTTAAGCGTTCAAAGTAGCGCATCCTTGGCTAAAGTCCTATTTCAAAACTTTCCAGTACTTACTGTTTCTGCAATGCGGTTATGTATTGGAGCATGTATTCTGGCTTTAATTTTTAAAATCTGGCGGATTAATTTTAGTCAGGTCCGCTGGAAAGCAATTTTAAGCTATGGCTGTGCGCTTGCTGGCATGAATGCACTTTTTTACCTATCCATTGAACGACTACCGATTGGGATCGCAGTTGCTTTTGAATTTATAGGTCCTTTAAGTGTGGCGCTCTACCACGCACGTCAAAAATATGATTTTGTTTGGGTGAGTTTTGCGATTGTTGGGCTTATTTTATTATTCCCTTTTAATCAAGCTCATAGCTTGGATTGGATCGGCGTTTTATTTGCAATGAGTGCAGGTGCATGTTGGGCGCTTTATATTATTGCAGGACAAAAACCGTCAGGTATATCAGGCAATCACACTGTGTGTTTAGGAATGAGTGTAGGTGCGTGCATCTTATTACCCATTACCTTTTTTTCAGGCTCAATTGCACAAGTTATAGAACTTCCCTATCTTTTTTATTTTATTGGTTTGGCTATTTTAGCCAGTGCTCTCCCATTCTCTTTAGAAATGTTAGCACTGCGCAATTTGACACCTTTAAGCTTTGGAACATTGATGAGCCTAGAGCCCGCAGTTGCAGCACTATCTGGATTTATATTCTTGGGTGAATATCTTTTATGGAATCAATGGTTAGCACTTGCGACAATTATTACCGCTTCCGTTGGTTGTACCATAACCACCCAAAAAGCTCGCCAAGAACGTGAAAAAGCAGCAAGTTAATTTAATGAAATCTGCCAGCTAAAATATAGTATTCGTTACAATTGCCCACCATTATTTTTAGACATCAGATGAAGCGCTAGAGTATTTTCCATGCAAAATCGTCCATTTATTGCTGTGCTATATATGATTTTGTCGATGGTTTCATATCAAATCAGCGCTTCATTTGCCAAGCAACTTATTGCAGCTTTAGATCCTCTGACGGTTACTATTTTAAGATTAAGTTTTGCGACTATTATTGTTGCAATCATGTTCCGTTCGTGGAAAATCTGGTCTCGTTTACCCTATTTAAAATGGCGTGATTTATTAATGTATTGCGCATCTTTAGGGCTAATGAATATTTTATTTTATACGTCTTTAGGAAAACTACCTCAGGGGATCGCGGTAGGCTTAGAATTTATTGGACCATTAGGTCTTGCTCTACTTTCGATTAAAAGAAAGAGTGACTACATTTGGGTAGCATTTGCTATGTTAGGCATTGCGCTCATGGTGCCATGGCAAGACTCAACACAGCATCATTTTTCATATGTAGGTGCTGCTTGTGCACTGGGTGCAGGTCTATGTTGGGCCTTCTATATTTATTTTGGTCAAAAGGTCGTGACCCAAAATATAGGAATGCATGCCTTAACAATTGCGATCGCGATATCTGCGCTCGCCTTATTACCAATTGGTGTTTGGTATAATGGCCCAGCATTACTTGAAACACAGTATTGGGGCAAAGCCTTACTTATTGCAGTTTTAGCGACTGCTATTCCATATGCACTGGATTTAATGGCTCTCAAACAACTTAATAAATTAACTTACGGTACCCTAACAAGTTTGGCACCCGCATTAGCAGCATTAACGGGCTTCTTATTACTTCATGAAGAAATTAGTATGCTGCAATGGGTGGCTTTAGCTTGCGTAATGCTCGCTTCAATTGGGGTTACTCTAAGAAGTACTAAAACAGCATCATAGATATAATCCTACTACTGTTTTTTATACTTCTTATATTCCTTTAAATATTGATTACCAAGTTTTTCTTTTTCACTATCTTTAAGAATTTTTCCAGCTTGCTGAAAAAATTTATGTTCTTCTTCTTTTAAATGATGATGGACTTTTTCACTCAACTGTTTCGCAGTTGCCAACCAGCTAGGACTACTCATATCGGTTTTTTCAAGTTGCTCAACCAACTCATCCATTTCATGATGTTCAGATAAAGCATGTCGGGTAATATCTAAACCGACATCATCAAACATTAAAGGAATATATAAGTAACGGTCTTCGGCAACCGAATGGGCATAAAGTTCATTTTTTAATGCATCAAATAATTCTTTTCGTTCTTCGGTTAAACCATGTGTTTGGACTAATTTTTCAGAAAGGTTGCGTTGATTTTCATGGCTTTCTCTTAATGCTTCGAAAATATTCATTCTCTTCCTCATTTTTAGCTAAAAAATCTTTTTTATTTCAATGCTTATCATACGTTGAAATTTATAGGGTTTCCGTAGCTTAAAATGAGACTATTTTTTACACAGTTTTCTTTCTAGTAAATTTCTGTAATAATTTTTTATATTTATAATTTCAAATGATACATAAAAGTATGAACTGCTGTTTTAAAATCAGTTCATACTTTTCATACTATTTTAGCCAGTCACAAACATCTGATAACCCAAACGGCAAATTAAGATACTGACCAAAACTAAAAAGATAATACGCACAAAACCGCTACCGTATTTGAGTGCAGTCCGCACTCCAACAACAGAACCTAATACGTTGGCTGCCGCCATCATTAAACCAATATGCAAAATAGCGTGACCCGTAGGAATAAAAAAACTCAGCGCTGCAAGATTGGTCATGAAATTACCAATTTTCGACAATGCCGAGGCATGCAAAAAATCGACTTGTAAGAAACGGATAAAGAAAAAGATAAAGAAACTACCAGTACCTGGTCCAAAAATACCGTCATAAAAACCGATTGCCAAACTACCAATACCCGCTAGAATTAACATTTTGTTAGTAATTTTTTGTTCGGTATGAACTTGCCCAAAGTTCTTTTTAAGTAAAGTATAAATCGCAATTACGATCAGCATTACAAACACAAATGGACGTAAAACCGATTGGGGAATAAGTGATAAACATGCTGCTCCAGCAAATGCGCTAATGAGAGCACAAATAGCAATCACAGCAAGAAGCTTCCATTGCAACTTCACTCGTTTTGCAAACGTATAAGCCGCCGATGCCGTACCAAAAATGGATGAGACTTTATTAGTGCCAATCACCGTTGCAGTCTGCATGGTCGGGAAAGTGCTCATGATTCCGGGAATCTGGATAAGTCCGCCTCCGCCTACAGCAGCATCAATCGCTCCCGCAGTAAACGCAAAAAAGATCAAACTAAGGATAACATCCCATTCCATGCCCATGCTCTATACTCTACATCTACTACAAATTTAAGATACGCTTTGGTACCAACCGCTTTTTATCGGTAATCTCGGCTAAGCCTAAACAGCGCTCACCAGAAAACACCAAAACTTCTGCTTCTGCAGAATGCTCAATA
The DNA here is from genome assembly GCF_022449185.1 of Acinetobacter pittii. Classification (GTDB taxonomy): domain Bacteria; phylum Pseudomonadota; class Gammaproteobacteria; order Pseudomonadales; family Moraxellaceae; genus Acinetobacter; species Acinetobacter pittii_I. The sequence continues at coordinate 410,420 of NZ_JAKUKO010000002.1, read as the reverse complement.
TTGCTTTCTAAACCGTTGCAAAAATATTTTTCACGCCCTTCTGGAACCTGAATTTTTAAGAAATGGTCAACTGGTGCATAAACTGGAAGTAGCAAAGCTTCTCTTTGCTCTTCTGTTAAACTTTCCAGATATTCAATGGTATAACTCGGGATAAGCTCAAAATGTCCTGTTTGAGTCCGGTTTAGCATCGTTAAATGCCCACCACAACCAAGTGCTTCACCAATATCTTCACCTAGTACACGGATGTATGTCCCTTTAGAACAGGTTACATCCAGAGTGATCGTATTTTCGGTAAACTCAATAAGCTCTAAAGCGTAAATCGTGACTGGACGTGCTTCACGCTCAATCTCTATACCTTTTCTCGCCAGCTCATATAACGGCCTACCTTCTTTTTTCAAAGCCGAATACATGGGTGGAACTTGTTGAATATCACCTCTAAATTTCTCTAAGGTTTGTTCAATAAGTTCTTGGCTAAGCACCGGAATAGGTCGCTCTTGTAAAATCTCCCCTTCCACATCACCTGTTGTTGTGGTCTGTCCCAATCGAACAGTGGTTTGATAACGCTTTGTTGAGTCCAGCAAATAATGTGAGAACTTGGTCGCCTCTCCCAAACAAATCGGGAGCAAACCTGTCGCCAAGGGGTCTAACGCTCCAGTATGGCCTGCTTTTTGGGCGCGATATAACCAACGCACTTTTTGCAAAGCCGCATTTGAACTTAAGCCTAATGGTTTATTTAATAGAAATACACCACTGATATGGCGACGAGAAATTTTTTGATTTTTTGTCGTCATTTTTACTGGAACACAAAGCTAGAAAAAAGTGCCGACATGTTAGCAAATTCGGCAAGATATTTTCACAATATTTAGGTGCCTTTTCACTTATTTTATGGCACATTAATGATCGAGTAAAAAAACAACAAATTAAAACTTAAGGAAGATATCTTTATGCAAGGGATGCAGAAGAAGGTATTGTGGTGCGTGCTCGGATTTTTTATTTTGAGCCTCATTGCATGTGTCTATTGGTTAAGCCCTGATTCAAAAAATACATCGACTCAACTAAATCAGGATGAAGCTAAAAACTTAGCATCTGTTCCACCTACAAATCACTCATCGCTAAATGCAGATGCTTACCATAGTAAAAGTCAGCTAGATACTGAGGTTAACTGTCAGTTAAAAATTGATAGTTCCCAACATTTGGTTGTTAACAGTCAAACACGCGACTGCTTTGAATATTTTATTACTCAATATGGAGAAAATGATTTAGAGCAAATTAAAAATCACTTTGGACAATTTATTCAGGGAAAATATTTAGAACCAGCTCGCTCACAGATTCTGGATTTATGGACCCGCTACTTAAAATACCGTGAACAGCTTGCTCAAATCCAAACGCCTCCATCAAAACAACAAGATAAAAATTATTTTCAAAAAATCTTTTATTCAATTCAAGATTTAAGAAAACATTTCTTTTCGGCTGCTGAAATTGATGGACTCTTCTCAACTGAAGATATCTATCAGAATTACACACTAGATCGTATGCAAATACTTGAGGATTCTTCTTTAAGCGAAATTGAAAAGGCTCAAAAGCTTAAAGAACGCTTTGAACAACTACCTGAAGACTGGCAACAAAACCTACAAGAACTTTCTAAACTTGATGACTTACATGCACTGACCAAACAAATTAAAGCACGTCATGGTTCAGCAGAGGAACTTCGGCAGATGCGTACAGCACTTGTTGGAGCCGAGGCGACTCAACGATTAGAAACTTTAGATACACAGCGTAGTGCTTGGCAGCAAAGGGTCACAAGTTACTTGAGTGGACGAGATGAAATTATTAAAAGCAATATGAGCGATAGTGCTAAAAACCAAGCTATACAACAATTACGCCAACAACAATTTAACTCATCACAAGAACAATTAAGACTTCGAACTTTTGAAACGGTCCATGATCAGGGAGGTGAACTGCCATTTAATTATTAAGCCTTTTCTTTTAGGAACTGGCTAAACAAGCACTAGCAGTAAGAAGCTGCTTTTCATACAAAATAAAAATAGTGAGTAAAAAATGAAAAGGAAGTTAACGTTTTTTTGCGCTGCAATGCTCTCTGGATTGAGTATTTCAGCGGCCCATGCCACAAATGCTGAACAAGTTAAAAACTCGTTCGTCTATTCATCTTATGCACAAACCAAATATCCACTGGTTTTTAACCACGGTATGGCAGGTTTTAACCGAGTTGGAACAGATACTCTTGGTCTCGATTACTGGTACCAAATTCTTCCGGATCTTGCTCGTAATGGAGGAAATGTCTGGGCAACCAGAGTGTCACCTTTTAACTCAACAGAAGTGCGTGGTGAACAACTTGCCCAGCAAGTAGAAGAGATCATTGCTATTACCGGTAAGCCTAAAGTCAACTTGATCGGTCATAGCCATGGGGGCCCGACAATTCGTTATGTGGCCGGCATCATGCCAGAGAAAGTTGCCTCACTCACCACGATAGGTGCACCTCATAAGGGATCACCAATGGCAGATGTTATCCTGAAAGTTGAGGGTACTCCTCTGTCTGGAATAGCAACGTTAGTAAACTGGTTTTCAGCAGCAATTACTTGGGCAGGAGGACTAGACCCAACAAGCTATCCTCACGACTCTTTAGCAGGTGCTCATAGCTTATCAACTCAAGGTTCAGCTCAATTTAATGCTCAGTTCCCTATGGGTGTACCAACGACTTCTTGTGGTGAAGGGACATATCAAGAGAAAGGCATTTATATGTATTCTTTCTCGGGGAATAAAGCGCTGACCAATCCATTTGATCCATTTGATATTGCTCTTACAGGCAGTAGTTTAGTAGTCGATCCATTTGGTGATAATGATGGACTTGTTTCCCGATGCAGTGCCAAATTTGGTAAAACAATTCGTGATGATTACAACTGGAATCATTTAGATGAAGTGAACCAAGTACTTGGTATACGTTCTATTTTTGCTTCCGATCCTGTCTCGGTTTATCGTCAACATGCAAATCGTCTGAAACTTCAAGGACTATAGTTTTTAAACAAAAAATGCGCCAAAAGGCGCATTTTTTTACTCGCTATAAGCTTACGCTTTACGAGCTGGTAATTTTTCACGAATACGTGCAGCTTTACCAGACAAGTCACGAAGGTAGTAAAGTTTAGCACGACGAACGTCACCACGACGTTTCACTTCGATTTTAGCAACAACTGGCGAGTGAGTTTGGAATACACGCTCTACACCAACACCGCTAGAAATTTTACGTACTGTGAACGCAGAGTTCAAACCACGGTTTTTCTTAGCGATTACAACACCTTCAAATGCTTGAAGACGTTCACGATCACCCTCTTTTACTTTTACTTGAACGATGACAGTATCACCAGGAGCAAAAGCAGGGATATCAGATTTTAACTGTGCATTTTCAACAGCTTGAACTAAAGGATGTTTACCACTCATTGTGGGAATCTCCAATATGTGCGGAGTCAGAAGAGGTCTGAATTTCCGCTGGGGATAGAGGCTAAAGCGCATATCAACCCGTTTATCTTTCCCTTTACGACAATATGTCTATAAAGAGCCTTTAAATTTACATAAAACTATTCATTAAATAGAATTATGCTTTAACTCGAAGCATTGCTTCTCGTCTTGTTGCAGAACTTTCGTTCTTGAGAATAACGATTAAGAGTTACCGTTATTCACTTGCGTATCTTTTAGCCATTTTTTTTGCTGCTTAGTCAACTCTACGTTTTCAACCAACTCTGGTCGGCGCTCTAGAGTTCTTTGATATCGCTGCAAAAAACGCCATTTTTCAATATTGCCATGATGTCCAGATTTTAATACCTCTGGCACATCCAGCCCTTCAAAATGGTCAGGCTTTGTATATTGCGGACAATCTAAAAGACCGTCAACAAAAGAATCTTGTACTGCTGATTGTTCATCTGACATTACATTCGGCAAACGGCGAATAATACTGTCAAGTAACACCATAGCGGGAAGTTCACCACCAGATAAAACATAATCACCAATTGACCATTCTTGGTCAACATAATGCTGGATCAAACGTTCATCTACTCCCTCATAACGTCCACACAGTACGATTAAGCCGTCATAATCGACAAACTGCTTTACTGCCTGTTCATTTAAGGTTTTGCCTTGTGGGGACATATACACCACAGGGACATTAACATGTCCTGCTTGTGAGGCAAGCTGTTTGGCATATGAAATTGCTTTCGCCAAAGGCTCAGCCATCATCACCATACCGGGGCCACCACCAAATGGACGTTCATCCACTCTTCTGTAGTTTCCCTCAGCAAAATCACGAGGATTAATACAAGTGACTTGTACAATATCTCGTTTTGCCGCACGTCCGCTGATGCCGTAGGCTGTAATCGCTTCAAACATTTCAGGAAAAAGCGTAATGACTGCAAAAAACATTACAGACTCCTCTATTTTCCTGCTGTACTAATCCCAAAAGGATTAATAATCTACGCCCCAATTGACGTAAATACGACCAGCTTCAAGATCAACACGTTGTACTACATCTTTATGCCAAGGAATCATGCGCTCTTCTGAATCAATGCTGTCAGGGGTAGCATGCACCACCATCACATCATTAGCTCCAGTTTCAAACAACTCATGAATTTTCCCTAAGTTTACTTCCTGTTCTTCTTCATCAAGACCTAACACAGTTAAGCCTTTTAAATCTGACCAGTAGTACTCATCTACATCTGCTTTTGGCAGTTGAGACTTAGCAATCCAGATATTAGCGCCAACCAAGCTTTCCGCTCCAGTGCGATCACTCACACCTTTCAACGCAACAACTAGGCCTTTGCCATGTGGTTTCCAACGTTTTACATCTATTGTTTGCCAACCGGCCTTGGTCTCAATGTACCAAGGCAGGTAGTCAAACATGTTGCTCATAGGTTCTGTATTTGAATACACCCAGAGCCACCCATTCAATCCATAAGCTGAACGTAACTGTCCAATCTGAATACGATCTTCGGGAACATTCTGTGTTGATGTCATGGGCTACCTACTACAAAAATTATGCAGTAGCTTTTTTAGCTTGAGCAGCTAAAGAAGCAACACGTTCAGAAGGTTGAGCACCTTGAGAAACCCAGTGAGCAAAACGGTCTGCGTCTAAACGAAGTTTTTCTGCTTGACCTTGTGCAGTCGGGTTAAAGAAACCGATACGCTCGATGAAACGACCATCACGTGCATTGCGGCTGTCAGTCACAACGATTTGATAGAATGGACGTTTTTTTGCGCCGCCACGTGCTAAACGAATAACAACCATGATAAAAGCCTTATAATTCTTACGGATTATCCCTGCACCGACCATCGGCAACACTTCAAACCCCTTTCATAGAGGGCGACATTCTACGTGATTTTCGCCCTGAAAGAAAGATTATTTTTTGAGTTATCCGCAGTTTTGAATTTAAAATTACTGTAGCCAATTTGATGCGGCAGATAACGCACAATTCGTTGCACCTTTTGCCCAAAATTTTTGCCCTTGATCATTAAGACAAATGATCCCATCACCAGCTTGAGAACTAGTAGCAATAGGTGTGGCAGTTAACACCCAGCTTGAATCTGTTATAGTGGCAAAAGCTAAGCTATATAAGGCTTGGCCTTGTTGAGGGCTGACACTAGACCCATAAATCGATGTAATCGTCGCATTCGACGGATAACGGTTGTGAACTACTTTTTCTGCTTCTAATGTTTGGGCAATATTCATCATTTCAGATTGAACAGCTGTACGATGTCCTTTGCGTAAATACTGCAAATATGAAGGTGTCGCTATAGCTGCTAAAATTGCAATTATTGCTACTACAATCATGAGTTCTATTAAAGTAAAACCATTCTTCATTGCCAATTCTCACTATTTGTTTCACATACATTGCAAGTGACTGTTCCACCACAGTCATTATCAACAGCCGTAGCTGTTAAACTTTGGCAACGCAAACCTGAATTCTTAGCAATAAAATTAAAGTTTCTTGAATCTGTAGTTGTCGCTTTAATGACCCATGTTTGCCCATTTGCAGCAGCATTCGTCAATAAATTTCCTGTCGTCGTATCATCACTAATTTCAATCGTATAACCACCCCGTGGCAAAGTTACAGATGTGGTGGTAAATCCTCTATAGGTAAAGTTCTTGGATTTATGCCGTTCCAACTGTTCTGCCAATTTTAGAATTTCACCTTTAGCAGCAGAAGCCGTCGCTCTACGGCTATAACTTTGATATGAAGGGATAGCAATCGAAGCAAAAATAGCGACAATCACGATGACAACCATGAGCTCAATCAAGGTAACACCCTGATTAAACCGCAGAATATAATATTTATTCATCAGTCATTCCCTTAACGATAACGCTCATACCAACGCGTAGGAACTAAATGACTCGTACATTGCCACTGTCCAGTCCCTTGCTCATTACCAGACAACTTTAATTTCCCACAACTATTAGTCGCAGGTGGGTTATCCTCCGTTGGTACAAATGTTACGCCACGAATACCAGAGCCAATAACATTTTCATTACATTCAGAAACTCCTACTGGGCAATTGGTACCAGTTTGTGTTTTAAATCCACTTCCATTCTCTTTATTCTGATCAATTGATCCATCAGAATTAAGGCAGGCGCCAAATGGTAAACAGAACGTCTGCTGGTCAGTTTCACCTACTACCCGGGGTAAACATGGGTCTGCCGCTACAATGCCTGTTCCCTGCGGGTCATAAACAGGCACAATTAAAGTCCCTGTAATTGCCATAGGCTCTTCAAAAGCTTTAAGGCCTCCTTTAATACGGAAACTATTATTAGCTTTCTCGGTACCATCGCTCATACTAGAAAGTGAGCGATACCAACCGTTTTGTCCCGTCCCCGTATTGGGAAAGAAAATCTGTGCTACACGTGTTTCTCCAGATCGTAAAATTTGTGGATTTTTTCGAAGCGTCGATCGAGTAATATCTTTCGTTTCAAGCTGGCTATCAGTTAAAGACATCAGATTCTTTTTGATAAAGTCTTTATCGATAATCCCATAGACATTGTTTACAGGTCTTCCGCTTAATGCCGTGCTAGGTGACATTCCCTCACGACCTGTAAGCGGATAAACATCTAAAGGTGTACTACGGTCCCCTGAAGCAATGCCTACAGTAATAAAGGTGTGGATACCATAATCGTGAATTGTCACTGTTGGCGGTTCATAAAAACGCGGCGCATTCCCAGCGGTATAGTCATTCGAAGCATCATAAGTTGAGTCATTCGTTGCTAAATTGGCTAATCGAACAACTCGAATACCGAAACTGCTATAAGTTGAATTTGTTTTTGTCTGGTTATTATTAAGATCGATACGGAAAATTTGCCCACCTAGATCGCCAAAATATAAATGGTCCACCAAACCATCAGCATCTCGATCTAAGGTACTAATTCGACTAACAATACTGTGCTTCATATTAGAGTTATCTATATTAGAGCCTGTATCACTAGTCCACCATAAGCGCTCCCCAGTTTTAGCATCAATAATATAAACAGCATTCCCTTTTGCTTTTCCATTCGTAAAGCAAGAATTGCTCAAGGTAATATTCGGGTTTTCATAACATTGGTCGTAGCCACCACCAACAATCATAACGCGTTTAATAACTCCGTTATAACGTATATTTGCAAGTACAGGTTTAGACCAACTCTGACCCATACGGCTATAATCAGTTTGATCTGCTCCTACTCTAAACAGGAGCTTAGGTGAGACAGGATTTAAGACATTTAAGCCATAATAGCTGCTGCCCCCCATTCGCATGCCACCATAAATATTCATTTGCTTTGCAGTTACTTTTGATACTGCTGAGCTACCGCTTCCCGTTGTAGTAATACTATATGCAGGGTCAGATACCCAAGCCCCATCCATACCGTGAGCAGGAGCTGAGGCATCACTTTGGCCAACCACTAAAGCTTTTGATGCAACTGGATCATTTAATATATCAGCGGGAACGAAAGCCATTTGTTCTACGCCAGTTGAGGCATCCACAATATGCAGACCACCTTCCATCGTTCCATAGAGAATGGATTGTTCACGCGCAGATGTTAAATTCCCATTTTCATCTAATGTTCCATTATAGGTAAGCTGTACCGGTAAAGAGTGAATACTACCGCCCATCGATAAATATGGTTCATTCGATGTAACTAATGACGAAGGTAAAGTCGTAGCGCTAATATCAGTTGAGTAACCTAGATAATTTAATATTTTTAATTTCAAGCTAATCGGGAAAGCTTTTAAAATATCTTGTCCCGTTGATGCATTAAATTTTCCTAAAACATAACTTGCTGTATTAGCCACACTATCAAAAGGATTAGTTCCTTCTGGTGGAGTAGCTGGAATTTTTAGCAAATTAGTTCCAGAAGTTGATAGCTTCGTTAAGCTACCATCTGATGCGACGGCGGAAACATCAGTAAATAAGTTGCGGATTTTAGTTTGTACTGCGTAATAATATTTTGTGATATTTCCTTCTTCATCACGTGTTTCATTTTGTCCCGCAATTGGTAAAGGAACTTTTGCATATGAACCACCAAAAAAGACTTTACCTCCATCATTATAAGTAGAGCTATTCCAATAATCTTTTGTACCCGTTCTAAATGCCCCAGTTGCGTTGTAAACCAACCCACCAGTATTAGCTTCAAAAGCGCCAGCATTTGTTCCCGATAAAACAACATGATATTTCTTTAAATTTCCTCGCCATGTTAAGTAGGTGTTAGCCGGGTTTGGCTCAAAAGCACGTAAGTAACCATATTCCTGTAAATTTTTAGGATTTAGTGCATCATAAGGAACAGAGATAGCACCTGTGGTTAAGGGTTCTAAAGGAACTTTATCTAAGTTATTAATAAATGCGATAACACTATCTGTTACACCTTGCGCACTTTGGGTAGGGAAAAATCCTCCATTTCCATAACCAGGTGCAGCGACCGCATTTGTGGTCTGATTCGGCGAACAATTATCATCACTTTTACGATCAGATTGGGTTCTCGAACTTAAACGACAGGCATTTTTTACATCAGAAGAACTTAAACTAGAAAAGTCACTACCAAAACCGACAAATGCTGTTTGAATAGAAACTCCAGCTGGATTTTTTGTTTTATCAAATAATCTTTTTGCAAATTCCCCCATACAGGCCCAACCAGAGTCTGCTGTCGTGTTAGATAAACCTCCAGAACAAGTAAAATTTGCTCCCAAAGTGCTGCCTAGGGCTGTCGACATGACAGTTGCCGAACGTGTATTTGTTGTATTGTTCGGTTCCCCATCTGATAAAAAGTAAATGCCCTGCCCATCACAACTCTGGCGATTGGCCACCGCAGGCAAAGGAGATTGGTAAATAGCATTTAAATTAGAAGCATTTCTATCTACAACAATATTCGGATTGCTGGCTGTATCGTTTGATTTTGATTTTGGGATACCACTATCTGCATTTGCTACAGCATAATTAAAAGTGGTGTAGTAATAAGTATAAGAATAGGTCCAATCCGACGAAGTATCATAAGCAGTTGCCGTATCCACACCCGGATTAGAAGTTGACCAGTTACTCCAATAGTTATTAGAACGACAAGGTTGCCATAGATTTGTAGTATCGATTTGTGAATCGCGATAATTCGTACAATATGAGTATTCCGTTCTATTATCAGATTTTCGCACACGCTTTATATAGCTATCTTTTCGAATGGCATAATTTGCCTCTGAATAGGTCGTTGTACCCATCAAATAAGCAGCAGCTTCCGCATAAGCATGTGCTGAAGGCGTTGACCCGCCAGCAGTTAAATTTGCAACAGCCTGTTTTAATTTATAACGTTGAGAACCCACTGTATTTAACGTACTCGCATCTCCTAAAGGAGCGGCAGCCACTAGAACCTGCCCACTTCGGCTATCACCATTTGCAGAGAAATTTCCCAACCCCACACGAGTGTCATTTAAAACAGGATTATTACTTGCTAAAAAAGCATTCATACCATTTTTAAGCATAGCCAGACGGTTTTCGCCATAACTATTGTTGGTCATACTTCCTGATGTATCCAACATCATCACAATGGTTTTTTTACCCGCTGTAGGTGAAGCATAAATTTGTAAATCACTCGCCTGCACAACGGAGCTTGTCATTAGCCATGTAAAAGCAACCGAACTCGAACAGATGGCATACCATAAATTATTTGGCTTAAAATTCTTCAATTTTAGTTTCACGATATTCCCCATTATGAACCTGGTGCCGTAATTTGAGTGAGTTTATTGGTATAGTTAAATTCTTGAACTTGAGTACTAAAAGGCACGTTATGATTTGCCAAACATTCCGCCAATGTTTGTTTAGCCGTTAATGCGGTATCAAAATTGTCGCTAATTTTTGCCGAACTCGTGCTTAAGCAATCTCTTTGTAAAGTTTCAATAGAGGTAGAAGCATAGGCTGGCAAAAACGCAGTTGTGATCACTCGAATACGTTGCGTAGACAACATGCTTTTAGGTAGTTGCGTACCTTCCGAGGTGTTTGTTCCTCGTGGTAAATTTGAACCTGGAATATCGTTAGCAGCATCTGTTGGAACACTTACAGCAACTTGGGTAACCACTGCTTGACGATTACTTCCATAATCACTTGTTAAATCGCAGAAACCCGCCACTCCGCCATCTTCGACAACCGCATTATTGGCACTTCCTGCTCGAAGTAAACTTGCGCCTCTGGTCTGAGCAAAATTTGTTGATGTAGAAACAGGCTTATAACAAAAATTGTATTCTGCACCTGGGTTACTTTCATGCTCTTTAAGCGCGGCACCAATCACATTAGTAATATTAGTTAGGGTGGTAGGATTCATCTGCACAATGAGTTCTAAAGGAGTGTCAGATGACTGAAAATTTAATTGGCTAACTTGGCTATTGGTAGCAACTTTTAAAGAAACAATAGCCACTCTTATTGCTAAAACGCCTACAGAAATAACAATCAATAAAATAATCAGTACAACAATAAGGGTTGCCCCTTTTTCTTTAGACCTACTTTTATGAATTAAATGGGTCATAGACTTTCCCCCATCGCATTGCGTAGAGCAATTGTTAAGTTATAAGTGCGGCGTAAGAATCGAGTTGTATTATCAGAAGCATGCACGGTTTGATCCAACATAAGAAAAGATTGCGCAGGATCTATTGCTTTGTTTTGGGCATTATTAGTAGAGCGCGCTAATACAGATATTTGTATTGAAAGAATTCGTGGCGGCATCACAGATGGTGTGGCATCTCGTGCAGCCTGTGCAGCAGCGCGATATTGGGGAATGGTATAATAAGCAAAATTGCCAGCCGCATTTTTTGCACCAAACAGCACATGGAAATGGTCAATACGCGGCAATACAATTTGACCAGCGTCGCCCAACCCAGCAATAGTGGTCGGTTGAGCTGTGGCTACAGCCGAGGGAGTATTTGCATCACATGCAAGTGCATAATCTTGCTGGGAACTACCATTACTATCCAGACGTAAAAAATAACGCTCTACAATTAAATCTCCTGCAAGTACATTTACACCTTCACAATTGGTCATATTCGTAGGTGCAATAAATTGGATAGTCAGCTGATCACTTTGCACAGCTGCATTTGAACTGTTCTGTATATTTGAAAGACCTTTCCAGTGATTACTCACGGTACTCACCGTATCGCCAGCACCACGACTAAGTAATGTGTCAGCAATATAGGTATTTGTTCCAACGTTAGGGACAAAATTAACATTGTTGTTATTGGTTGCAGTGGAGCCAGTTAATACAACACCGCCCCAAGGGGTTGTATCAGTTAATATTGGGTTGGTTACATTTCCATAATTTAGAAGCCGTATATCACGGGCAATATATTCCAAACCAAAAATACCGCTATCTTGTATTTCAGCATTTGCTTTTTGTAGACGGCTTGATAGAAGTCCACCAATAAATAATTGAGTCGCCGCAGCTACCAAAATTAGACCTAAAGCCAATGCAACCATCAGCTCAATTAATGTAAAGCCTCGTTGTTTCAATAATACAAATGAGTGAGCCATTAATATGCCTCCATCATTAAACAGTTCGAATTATTGACATAAACGCCATTTGTACTCATACAGCTCGACACATCCGCGCTCGTGACTCCCTCATTTGTTGTAATTACTGGAGCGGTTTTTCCCCAAAAAACAAACAAACATTGCCTCTGCTGGGCCATTGTGCTTGTAACCCCTGGGCAATTTGTCATGGTAATTTTCATGCCAAGTTGATCAGCATTTCTTGCTGCTTGATATGCATCAAATTGGGCAAGCTGAGAAGGTGTACAAGCCGCATTGAAACACAATGTAGGAGCTGCGGTGGTAGATGAATAATTGCTATAACTACGGACAAATGCGGGATACTGACTAGCTTGAGAACTATTTACGCGAATGTTTTCTGCTAATCCTCTCATGATCATAATCGCTTGAGATTTGCTTAATGCCTCTGAAGAAGCATCCATAGCACGGACTTGCAAGGCAACATATCCTAAAACCCCTATCGCAATTAAAATTAGGGCAACCAACACTTCTAATAAACCCACCCCAACTTGAGCTTTTTGTTTAGAGCCCTGCATTAACATGTCTCCTCAGCTTTAAAAATTAATGTGCCAAGCTTTGTTAAAATAAGAGTTTTCTTTTTATTTATTTTTGAATTACAAATAGATAAAAGTGTGTCTTGGGTGATGTTGGTTATCACCCCATTCGCATTAAAAGTTAAAGTCGTCGCTGTTAACGAACTCTGCGTACCATCAGCAGCGATATTTTTAAGCTCAAGACTGTTATTGGAATCAGCTTTCCAATTCAAGGAAGTGGGAGTATTTAAAGCTGTTGAATTCAGATTAATAGAAACGTCTTGTCGACCAAGTATGGCTTGGCTCTTTGCTTCCGATAAAGTATTGATTAGATCTCGTTGGTTTCCATCTAGTCGTTTGCTTTCTAATAAATTCGACATAGATGGTGCAGCCATCATCGCGATAATAGCCATGACCGCAATCGTCACCATAAGCTCAACCAAGGTGAACCCATCTTGCGGAATAATTCCCCTCATCCCCACACCCCAAATAAACTTTAAAATTTTTTATTTATTAATTAAATTTTACGCCTTATGTTTACAAAACAAATACAAAGCAGATAAAGGGTATAAAAAAACAGATAACTGCCATATCAACAATTATCTGTTTAACTTTTTAAAATCAGTATGTTAAATACATCACACTTTACGCTTGAGTCACATGAATACGTAATTCCTTAGGAAGACTAAAGGTTATGTTCTCTTCACGCCCATCTAATTCTTTCGGTGCTTGAGCACCCCAATCTTGTAAACGTTGAATCACTTGTTTAATCAAAATTTCTGGCGCAGAGGCACCAGCAGTAACACCAATTTTACACGTCTCATTAAACCATGACTGCTCTAACTGATCAGCATTATCTACAAGGTAAGCGGCTTTACCCATACGCTCTGCAAGCTCACGTAATCGATTTGAATTTGATGAGTTAGGTGAACCTACAACCAATACGACATCACACTTCTCAGCTAAATCACGTACAGCATCTTGTCTGTTTTGAGTAGCGTAGCAAATGTCATCTTTACGCGGACCTTGAATATGCGGAAATTTTGCACGCAAAGCATCAATAACTTTAGCTGTATCATCAATAGAAAGCGTTGTTTGAGTCACAAATGCAAGTTTTTCAGGATGTCGTACGGTAAGTGCAGCAACATCTTCTTCATCTTCAACCAGATAAATATCACCGCCTTTTAATTTGTCATATTGCCCCATTGTGCCTTCAACTTCTGGGTGACCTTCATGACCAATTAAAATAGCTTCAGTACCTTCACGCGCATATTTAGTCACTTCAATATGAACTTTAGTCACTAAAGGACAAGTCGCATCAAAAACTTTTAAGCCTCGGCGTTCAGCTTCTTGTTGAACTGCTTTTGAAACACCGTGCGCACTAAAAATTACAATTGAGCCATCTGGAACCTGATCTAGTTCATCAACAAAAACGGCCCCTCTCTGACGCAAGTCATCTACCACAAATTTATTGTGTACAACTTCATGACGTACATAAATAGGAGGGTTGAAACATTCTAAAGCCCGATTGACGATTGCTATGGCTCGATCAACACCGGCACAAAAACCACGCGGATTAGCTAACACAATTTCCATAACAGCCTCAAAATTAATAAAACAGGGGAATTTCTCTTGAATATTTGCAATTAAAACTATTCAGTTTAAACGCACGGTACACTACAATAGCGAAGATATTTTATCATATCAGGAAAAATATCATGTCGGGTCTATTGTTTGTCGTTTCTGCTGCATCAGGAACGGGCAAAACATCTTTGGTAAAAGCCCTGCTTGACCGTGTGAGCAATTTACATGTTTCAGTCTCGCATACAACCCGAGGTCAACGTCCCGGTGAGTTAGATGGTGTTCACTATCACTTCACTACAAAAGATGAATTTCTAGACCAAGTTAACCATGATGGCTTTATCGAATACGCTGAAGTATTTGGTAACTACTATGGCACTTCTCAAGCTACGGTAAAACAACAGTTAGCTCAAGGACACGATGTCTTACTCGAAATTGATTGGCAAGGCGCAGAACAAGTCCGCAAACTTTTCCCTGAATCCAAGCAAATATTTATTTTACCTCCAACTCAATTTGATCTACGTCAGCGTTTATCTAACCGTGGCACGGACTCAGTTGAAGTCATTGAGCATCGTTTAAGCTGTGCAGTAGAAGATATGCAGCACTATACGAACTTTGATTACATCATTATTAATGATGATTTTAATAAAGCCTTACATGAGCTTGAAGCTGTGATTACGGCGAACCGTTTGGTGCTATCTCAGCAAGCAAAACGTCATCAAACTTTAATTCAGGACTTGATTACTCCTCAACCAAAACAGGAATAACTTGAGTCTAGATCGAAAGCCTTTTATACTATTTAGTCTGTTCAAATTCACCATTCCAAAACGAGAACTTTTATGGCACGCGTCACCGTTGAAGATTGTTTAGATCATGTAGACAACCGTTTTGAGCTTGTGCTCGTTGCAAGTAAACGTGCTCGTCAATTGGCACGTCAAGGCATGGAGCCAACTGTAGAATGGGATAACGACAAACCGACTGTAGTTTCTTTGCGCGAAATCGCGGCAGGGCACGTTACGAAAGAAATTCTTAAACAACGTGAGCAAGATTACCAAACTTCTAGTCTTGATCTTGCCCTTTCTACAAACAGCTTGAATTTAGAAGGTTTTTCTTTCTAATTCACCCTGTTTCATAAAAAAACCATCGTTTTTCTGCGATGGTTTTTTATTTGGCTTTGTTCCATATTTAAATATATTGAGAAAAGCAATTATTTTCATTGAAAAAAAAATACACTTTTTCAAATGAAAAAATTGACAAGTTCCGCAATATGCTTTTCATTAAGAAGCAGATAGATTTAGTTTTTCAGCAATAGGAAAAAGGGTGATTTATGCCAGGCGAAGAGGTCAGCCAAGCCAAGCAACAGCTCAAATTAATTATCGACCCTTACTTATCGGTAAGTGAAGTCGAAAAAGTGCTTGCTGCCTGCGATTTTGCCGATCTAGCGCATACTGGCATTACACGTAAAAGTGGCGAACCCTATATTTTGCATCCGATTGCGGTAAGCTGCATTCTTGCAAACATGCGTTTAGATGCTGAAACTTTAATGGCAGCACTTTTGCATGATGTCATTGAAGATACTCAATATACAAAAGAAGATATTATTGAGAAGTTTGGCCTAACCGTTGCAGAGCTAGTTGATGGTGTAACCAAACTTAGCCAATCAAGCGATAAAGAATATAACAAGGCAGCTTCATTCCGAAAAATCTTGCAAGCAACCTTACAAGATCCGCGTGTCATCATTATTAAATTAGCAGATCGCTATCATAATATGACAACTCTAGGTGCTCTACGCCCAGATAAACGAGCCCGTATCGCTCAAGAAACTTTTGATATATTTGTACCGATGGCAAGATTAGTCGGCATGAATGAAATGGGCGATAATCTAGAGAATCTCTGCTATCAAAACCTTGACCTTGATATGTTTGATAACGTTCAGAATGCTCTGCTTCAAACAAAGCCAGAACGCTGTAAATATCAAAGTATCTGGGAACAAAACCTCGCTGAACTTCTGCATAATTATCATATTCAAGGCCGTATTAAAAAGAAAAATAACAATATCGAATTATTACGCCATTTCGTTAAAAACGAGATGGATCTCCAAGAGCTTACCCATAGTCATGCTTTTGAAATTGTTCTACAAAGCATTGCCGACTGTGACCGCTTAGAAGAAGCATTAAGAGAAAATTTTCAGGTTATCCAGTACCAAGACCATATTCGTCGCCCCTTACCTGGTGGTAATCAGTCTTTACTGATAAAGCTTAAAGGCGAAAAAACAACACTATCTCTTACCATTCAAACTGAACTCATGCGTAAAGCTGCCCGTTTTGGGGTAGTGTTAGGCGAAAATGCGCCGCAAACTTGCCGCTCTGCTATTCAAGCTTCAATGCAGAACTTAAATACATTGATTGACGGCGAATGTGCTAAAACAACTTTTAATGATTTGCTTGATTATCTACACCAAGAAAAAATCTGGGTATATACGCCCCATGGTCAACTGCATGAGCTACCGCAAGGCGCTACCGTAGTTGATTTTGCTTATTCAGCAAGTTTATTTTTAGGTAACCATGCGGTTGGTGCAAAAGTCGATGGAGAGATTAAACCACTCTCTACACCATTAGTTAGCGGTCAGGTTATCGAAATTATTACGGATGTTTTAGCGACACCAAACCCAGACTGGCTAAGCTTTATTAATACGCAAAAAGCACGTCGTGCATTACAGCATGTACTAAAAGATCAAGATATCGAAGAACAACGTCTTGTTGGTGCACAAGCGCTTTCTCGAGCACTAAAACTCTTTAATCGATCAATCAATGATCTTTCTGAAGCTGATTGGTTAGATCTATTGCAATGGCGCCATATCGATAATAAAAATACATTGTTTGAACAAATTGCGGTTGGCGATTTACTACCTCAACTTGTAGCAAACCATCTGTTTGCCCATGATAAACATCCGCAAGTAGAAAACTCAGATCGACTTATTCAAAGCACTGAAGGGGTCGACGTTAAATATGCACACTGCTGCAATCCAATCTTAGGCGATCCAATTCAAGGGCACTTAACACGTCGTGGATTAATTGTACATCGTACTCGCTGTCATAACTTACTACATGAACAACATCTACACCCTGAAAATATTATGCCGCTTCAATGGAAAGCAGATGATGTAGATGATGTTCGTTTTACGGCATACCTTGCTATTTATATGGCGATGAATGACGAACAGGTATCAGACCTAATCTATCAATGTCGTAAAAATAACGCTGGGGTAGAAATGGTTCACTCAAATGAGCAAAGAACTTTTGTGAATATTGTAGTGAATAACCGAAAACATATTGCAAAAGTCATTCGTGATTTACGCATGCACTATGGTTTCCCACGGATTGAACGTTTAGATGCTCCTGCTCCGCAAATGGAAATTTCAAAAGTAAGTTAAATCTTTATAGGGACTATTGCTTATAAATTTTTGTTTCCTTAACAAAATCAAACTTTCCAAATTCACTTAATCAATTAAATCGATGATACTTTTGTCCAAAGCTATCATCGATTATGATGGAAATAGATTTAATCAAGGAGAACCAAATGTCCCGCCAAGTCATTCATACTGAAAATGCCCCTGCTGCTATCGGCACATACTCTCAAGCTATTTTAGTAGATAATACGCTATATCTTTCAGGGCAAATTGGTTTAGACCCATACAGTATGGAACTTGTAGAAGGTATCGAAGCTCAAATTCGCCGTGTATTTGATAATTTAAAAGCAGTTTGTGAAGCTGCTGGTGGCTCACTTGCAGATATTGCTAAGCTCAATATTTTTTTAACTGATCTATCAAATTTCCAACTCGTAAACCAAATTATGGGTGAATATTTTGCTCAACCCTACCCTGCACGTGCAGCTCTTGGTGTAGCAAGCTTGCCAAAGGGTGCATTAGTGGAAATGGACGGGATTGTAATTATTAATCAATAAGATATAAAAATTAAAATATCTAAATTTCACTATTTAGTTTTCTAAAATACAAGCCACCTTGGTATAAAAATCTAAATTCTTATTAGATTTCCGCTTAGGTGGTCTTTTTTTATTCAAAATCCCAATAATAATAAATGAGATTTTAAATGAATTTCATTGACAAACGATAATAATTATCAATAATATCAATTATCGCATTTATATTTGGGGATCACTCCCATGTACGTTTGCTTGTGTCGTGGCATTACCGATCAGGATATTAAAGACGCTGTTGAAAATGGCGCTGAAAGCTATCGTGAAATTCGCGATTTACTTGATCTTGGTACATGTTGTGGACGCTGTGCACCAGAGGCCCGCGCTATCATTAGCGAAGAATTAGCAGAAATTGCTGCTCGCATTTCTGTAGCTGCATAATAAAAAATTAATATTTAACAAAATTTATTGACTCCTCCACCGCTTTTTGCGGAACATTTATAGTTCCTCATTCAAGCGGTTTTTTTTGACATAAAAATATCCTTTCTAATACTGTGTTGTTTTTGATTGCGATTTTCATTTGCTGTTCCATAAATTACTCGCCATCTCCATGATTGTTCACTAAAATGGATTTATAGATTGCCTTAATTAAGTTTGAGGCAGAAATTGTTTTGGAGTAGCCACAATGAAAGGCAATCGTGATGTCATTAATCAGCTCAATCAAGTGCTGTATCATCATTTAACTGCAATTAATCAATACTTTTTACATTCGCGCATGTTTAATGACTGGGGAATTGAGCAGCTTGGCTCTGCTGAATATAAAGAATCAATTCGTCAAATGAAACATGCCGATAAAATCATTGAACGTATTTTATTTTTAGAAGGACTACCTAACCTTCAACATTTAGGTAAGCTTTATATTGGTCAACACACAGAAGAAGTTTTGCACTGTGACATTCGTAAAGTAAAAGAAAATATAGAAGCAATTCAAAAAGCGGTTGCTTTAGCTGAAACAGAGCAAGACTATGTCACTCGTGACCTTGTTCAAGAAATTCTAGAAAAAGAAGAAGAATACTGGGACTGGCTAGATACCCAAATTGATCTTATTGGCAGCGTAGGTATTGAAAATTATATCCAGAGCCAAATGTAATTTCTCATAAAAAAATCCCCTTATACTTAAGGGGATTTTTTTTATTACTTCTCTTTTAGTAATTCCGATAGCGTTATTTTTTGCTTATAAAGATGTTGTAAAATGAATATCTGCTGTTGTGCTTGTTCCACTTTTCCATTGTAAGCAAGCAATTTTGCGTATTTACGTAAGTTATATGGAGTTGCTTTATTCTTTACTAAATTTCCCCATTCCACTAAATCATTCTCAGATAAGGTAGTTCTAGGATTAAGTTCAATCCAACGTAAACGCTGCTCAAACTGTGTTAAAACAAAAATTTTATCACTTCCCATAAATTCAGCATTTGGACGCTTATTATTAAAAAGCAAATTACTATTCAGAACATAGACATTGTAATCACGTAGAATTGCAATAATAAGCAGCAAGCCTACAACCCACGTTAAACGAAGAAGATGTTTACTGAGGACAATTCCTTTAAGCACAGGAGTCTGAGCTTGTACTATACCAAGTAGGAATCCACAGGTAAGCAAAAAATAAGCGTAGCGCTGTGGAAACTCAAACATAGCATGAATAAGTACCGCAGATATCATCATAATCGCTATAATTGAGATAGTATTTTTAGCCTGTTGATTTAGCCAAAGAAACCAAAAAACAAAGTAAGTAATGATTACAGCGCCTAATGGGACACCATTCCAGATGATGATATCCAGTAGCACATTATGAGCACTATTAAACCATATATGCACTGTCCCATATTGGATACTATCGACTACAGCAACGCTGGTTTGACTCCATCCATATCCTAACCATGGCTGCTGAGCTATAGCATGTAATATTTGTATCCACATCCCTATACGCTCATGCCCCGATCCCGCACGTGCGACAAACGAACTTGTTTCAGTAATTTCTGTATTTGTAGAGAATTCAATAAATTGAGTGATATAAGGTAAGATTAGCCCCGCAATTAGAAAAAAACCGACGCACCACAAAAAACCTTGAAAAACTCCAAATCTTTTTTGTTTCCCAAATTGTTTAAATATCCAGTAGATGAATAAGAATGGAAAAACGATCCATGATGTTCGTGATTGACTTAGAGCAATTGTGAACAAAATAATCAGTGCTGAAGGCAATAATAACCAAAGTGTTACTTTATTCTTTTCATATAAGTATAAACATCCTAACAACCCAATAATTAAGAATGTTGCCATGTTGTTGGGTTGACCAAAATTTCCGTAAGGACGGTTACCGATCAAGTGAAGGGTGTAAATTAAATGTGATTCAATATTCAACCATTGGAAAATTGCTATAAGACTGGTTAATAGCGATGTAATAATTACTAATAAGCTAAAACCTGAAAAAATTTGATCTCTCTTTTTTTGATCTAAAGATAGGTTGTAGCCAGCCAAGACCATAAACCAAAAACCTAGCAAGTAAAATGAACTTAATAAGGCCGTACTTAAATCAAAAACTAGACCGAAGCCCCACTGCGCAATAGGAATTAAAGTAAATGGAAGCAACAATAGTTGTGCTCTAGGAATTTTAATATTTTGTTGAATTAGAGCCGCCAATACACATAACCCAGCCCCAAAAGTACTGACTTCACTTGAGAACATGACCCAAGGGCTGTAGTGAAATGGAGACAACCATGCAGAACCCAACAGGATTGCAGCGAGAAATAGGAAGAATACTTGCATAGTGAGAGGTTAGAGACCAAAACTTGTGGGAATTATACATGGAAGCGGATGATAATAATTAAGTCCTATTTGTATTCCCTCATGCTATGTCTTACTTTTACTTCCAGGGTCTAAGATCTACGATTTCAACCACCTGAGCTGAACTTCTATTCATCAGTACAACCATATCAATAGCATTCGCTTTTAAAGGAACCCAAGCATCAGCTGATGGATATTTTTTTAGAATTTCTTTTACTCGCTGTTTAGAATTAAATTTTTCAAGCTCATTTAAGTTTTGAGCATGTTTTTGGATTTGTAGTTTAACTTGAGGTAAGCCCACATACCGCTCAGGTCGTTGCGCTAAAGAAACACCACCCAATACCTCTTCAAACATATTCTTGCTACGTTCTTCATTATTTTTAGCTATCTGGACTGCTGCAAATTTAGGCTTAAACCATGAAGGCTTCATAAACTGTGCTTGAACTTTTTGATTAGTTGCATCAATAATTTCATTATTACGCACTAGCTCAAATCGGTCCACATTATACACTAACCACGCAGGACGACCTTGTGCAATACTATATAAACCGTAGCCTAATGCAGAAAGTTGAATTAAAATGATAACGGCAAGATCAAATTTAAGTGTTTTTTTACTTTCTTTATAGATAAAAAAACCCAGAATAGGCCCCAACACTACATCTATGGCAACCATCATTAAAAAAATATAGGTAACACCTACCGCTTGAGCTAATGGTTGGGGATACCAAATAAGAAAGATCCAAGCAATAATTATTAAAGCCACAACTATAGAAATAAATAGATGACTTAGAGAAAATTTAAGGCCTTTAGACATCTTTAAAATCTCACTTTCTTATCACTAAAATAAAAAAGACTGGTAAACCAGTCTTTTAATGTAATCTAACTTTTAACGGCAACTAGACGGTGCTAGTTTTGAAGGTAAAGTTCCAGCCGTAGTCCCTGCTTTAGCTGTAGCACCTGCCGCTAAACAAGCCCATTGAATTTGAGCTTCTGGTGGAGTGTAAGCTTTTGTAGAGTCAGGCAATCCCCCAGCTTTACCAGCACCATCGGTAGTATATGGTTCCAACACTAAAGTATTAGCTGCTGAATCAGACACTGGCGTATCGTAGGTAATGGTAATAACACCTGTTGCATTAGCAATGGCAACGCTTTTTACATTTGCTGTGGCTGTAGGCGAAGTCCAACCTTTATCATATTGAGCAGCATTAGCGGCATTCTCAGCTACCGCTGTTTTAGCACTTCCCGCTAAAGATAATCCTTCTGTTACTTTTGCGCGCTTGGTATAATCTTGATATGCAGGTAATGCAACAGCAGCCAAAATACCAATAATGGCAACCACGATCATAAGCTCAATTAATGTAAAACCTTTTTGTGCATTCATAGCCTTTTCCCCAAAGATTGTATGTATGTTTTTATATAAGCTTTTTCAGCTATTAACTATACTGCAGCATCCATGCCAACTTTTATTATTTTTTAAAAACAAATACTTATATTAAATTAAATTATTATTAGACACATATTCTCTGTAAATAATTGACAAAAAATGTCATAGAGCTTTTTATAAAACCAAATCACAAATTAAAAAAAACAAATTACCCACTTCAAATTTTATATTTGTTTTTGTGAATAAAATCTCTTTAAAAATGAATAAATAGGTGACATTTTTTGTCAGTCACCTTTAAAAGTAAAATTATGAAAATTAGCTAATACTGGAATGTTACAAGGCGAGTTAATTAAGGATAATTGGAGCATTCCCCAATTCATTGGATTGATCAGGCATGTTTTCGTCATAAAATCTTGACAGCACCTCTCCAATTTGTTGTACACCGATTACTACAGCTTGTTGATATTCTTTTTGTTTAAGCTTCTGTACTATTGCTTCACAAATCTGTTGCCAGACTTGCTCGTTAGTCGCATTTCGAATGCCACGATCAAATATAATTTCTACTTTTCGTTCACATAAATTTAGGTATAACAATACGCCACTATTTAAGGCAGTATCCCAAACGCCCAATTCTGCAAATAACTGCTGTGCTCTTAAACGGGTATTTTGTCTATAGGCTTGTGACACTGGAATATGGCCTTCAATTACAACCTGTATTTCCCCAACATGGCCATGTTCTGCTTGCTGTACAGCATCTGCAATAGCTTGCTTATCTTGTTTTGAAAAATAACGACTACTGGCAGGTAAATAGCATAGATGTTTAAACCAACGTTTTATGCTTGGCTCTACAGATTCCTCAATTTTTGGTTGAGTAATAATTTGTGTTGTTTCTGATGTTGTTACCATGAGCCTGAAGCACCTCCACCGCCAAAACGGCCTCCACCGCCACCATAGCCTCCGCCACCTCCGCCGAAGCCTCCTCCGCGTCCACCACCGCCAGAACCACTTAAAATAGCCTGTAAAATAAGTTGAGCAATTGATGTAATGAGTAAAAAGAAAATACCAAAACCAAGTAGTAAGCTAGTGACCAACCCTGCCCCATTTACGAATCCTGCTACCGCAGCAGCCACACCTGCTGTAGATGCACTAAGCGGACGACCAACAATAAACGAACCCACAATTCCAGCAACAAGGATAAATAAAGCCATTGTCAGCGTTGTCTGCTTGGCTTGCTGCTCTTCTGCAGCTTTATGCTGACGTTCTTTTAAATCTTGAGCAGCTTGCTGTGCTACTTCCGGGTCAAGATTTAAAATTCTTCCAATTTCATCCACACCTGCACTCAAGCCTTGGGCATATTGGGCTTGTTTAAAATAAGGTGTAATTTGGTTTCGAATAATCCGACTTGCCACAATATCCGGCAACACACCTTCTAGGCCATAACCAGTTAGTATTTGTATACGGCGGTCATTTACAGCGACTGCAATGAGTAATCCATTGTCACGTTTAGATGATCCCAATTGCCATTTTTCACCAACACGTAATGCATAATCAAAGATATCTTCTTGGCCAGTGGTCGGAACAATCACAATACCAATCTGCGCTTTGCCTTGTTGGTATAAACTTAGAATTTTTTGATTAAGTTGCTGCTTCTCAGCCTCGCTTAAGATATTGGCTTGATCAATCACAGGCTGGTTTAAAGTTGGCAAACCACGAATTGATTCACCATCAGCCATATCATTCGCAACTTGGACTTGAGGAGCAGGACTTGAAGCAGCTTGCCCCTCTAATTTAGTTGCAGCAGCTTGAGTTTGTTGCTTTTGAATAATTTTGCCAGCAACTATTGCATCAGCCTCATCGGTAGCAGTTGCAATATTAGTTTCACTCCATGCCGTATTCTGAAAAAGAACACCACAACAGAGCAAAATTAAGGTCGAAACAAAGACCTTAATTTGCTTTGATTGAAGCAATAGAGTATTTCTCATACGGCACTCCTTTGATTTATAAAATTAATCAAAAGAAACTTTTGGAGCCTGTTGTGCAGATGCTTCTGCAGAGAAATTGGCTTTTGGATGCATACCAATTACTTTTGCTGTTACTGCCTGCGGGAACTGACGCACATATGAGTTATAGTCTTGTACTGTTGTAATGTAACGATTACGTGCAACAGCAATACGGTTTTCCGTACCTTCAAGCTGAACTTGTAATTCTTGGAATTGAGTATTGGCCTTCAAATCTGGGTAATTTTCCGAAACAGCAATGAGTCGAGATAATGCCCCTGTTAATTGACTTTGAGCCTGTTGATATTTTTCAAGTAAAGCCGGATCTTCTAAAACTTCTTTATCAACTTTTAAACCTGCAACATTAGAACGTGCCTGAGTTACTTCGGTTAATACTTGCTCTTCGTGCTTAGCATAGCCTTTAACAACGTTTACAAGGTTTGGTACCAAATCTGATCGACGTTGATATTGGTTCTGCACTTCAGACCACGCTGCTGTTACAGCCTCATCTTTTACTTGTAGAGTGTTATAGCCGCATCCCGAAAACAGTAAGGTACTGGCAAGTGTTGTTGCGATCGCAAATTGTTTCAACGTTTTCATCGTCACATTATCCTCAAGTTTTTCTTTATATTTTTAACCTCTTTACCTGATTGTATGATGAATTAGGCATTATTGTGTTGCTTTTATTTTATTGATTTTAAAAAACCGGACTTTTAAATCCGGTTCTCTATTAGCTCAATCGCTGATCTTTTTCTTGTTCAAAACTTGCCATTTGATATTCTTCTGCTAAAGAGCTTTTCCAATAATTAACCATCCTGCCATAATCTTTTTGACTCGGATGAAAGTCTTTTTTGTAATATGCGAAGTATTCCGGCATTAATTGAACAAGCATCTTCATCAGCAAATATAATCCAAATAAATTACCCCCAATTTTAGGTAAGCTATTCCATTTATCTTGCCAAAATAAACGAGTTGTCCCATAAAAAGCGAGACTCGCAAATCCAGTAGTGACGCTACGCATGAGTAAGCGACGGATACGATCATCACCATATACATGTTGATAGACATCAAATGCAACTGAACGGTGTTCAATTTCTTCAATCGCATGCCATACCCAAAGTTTTAACGCATCTTCATCTAGCGTTTTTAATAACTCTGGATGTTGTAAGACATATCCCCCAAGTAAAGCAGTGAAATGTTCAAATGCACAGGTCAATGCCAATTGCAGTTTAGGTGGAATTGTTCTTAAATATTTATCGCGCTCATTTAGCCAATTTTGAAAACTGTCCAGATTATAATTATCACGTCGCCAAGCTTCATTAAACTCACCATGTGCTTTGGAATGCATGGCCTCTTGTCCAATAAAAGCTGCAATTTGCGCTTGTAGCTGAGGATCTGAGACTTTATCACGCACATTACGTACACTATTTACAAAAAATTGCTCACCCACCGGAAACGTTGATGAGAGTGCAGTTAAAAAATGCGACATGAGGGGTGAATTTGCAAAATAGTGCCGCTTGATTGCCTTTGGATTAAATTCAAGACGACGCACTGTAATACCCAACGCTTTTCGACGATTTAAATATGATTTTTCTGCCGTCATACCTGCGATGTTCATATTCAACACCTACTGTATTGAAGAAGGAAGTTTCGAGTATGTCGCGACCTTAAAAAGCTAAAAAGGGCAAAAAAGCTTATTATATTTGCCAAAAACATCAAAGTGACTAATGGTAGATAATAAAAAAGCCTACTTGAAGCAGGCTTTTTTCAGTTATTTAACAAATTAATTTATTAAACACCAAGATAATCCAAAATGCCTTCAGCAGCTTGACGGCCTTCCCAGATCGCAGTAACGACAAGATCTGAGCCACGCACCATATCGCCACCAGCAAAGATTTTCGGGTTTGATGTTTGGAATTTGAATTCTTGCTTTTCAGCTGCGACAACACGGCCTGAACCATCAAGATTAATATTCACATTACCAAACCAGTCTGCTGGGCTTGGGCGGAAACCGAAAGCAAGTAAAACCGCATCAGCTGGTAATACCTCTTCAGAACCAGGAATTGGCTCAGGACTACGACGGCCACGACTATCTGGTTCACCCATTTGTGTCGTTACCACTTTTACGCCTGTTACCTTGCCATTTTCACCAACGATTTCGACTGGTTGGCGATTGAATAGGAATTTCACACCCTCTTCATAGGCATTTTTTACTTCACGCGCAGAGCCTGGCATGTTGCTTTCATCACGGCGGTATGCACAAGTTACATCGTGAGCACCTTGGCGCAATGAAGTACGGTTACAGTCCATAGCGGTATCACCACCACCTAGAACAATAACTTTTTTACCATCTAAGCTGATATATTCACTTGGATCTTTTTCCCAACCTTGGCAACGGTTCACGTTAGAGATTAAGAAATCAAGTGCATCATAAACACCATCAATATCTTCACCAGGGAAACCACCTTTCATGTAGGTATAAGTTCCCATACCCATGAATACCGCATCATATTCTGCAAGTAATTCATCAATCGTGATGTCTTTACCAATTTCAGTATTCAAACGGAATTCGATGCCCATACCTGTGAAGATTTCACGACGGCGTTTCATTACATCCTTTTCCATTTTAAATTCTGGAATACCGAATGTAAGTAAGCCACCAATTTCAGGACGCTTATCAAATACAACTGGTTTAACGCCACCGCGAGCTAGAATATCCGCACAGCCTAAACCAGCAGGACCCGCACCAATAATTGCAACTTTTTTGTCAGTCCATTTTACGCCTGACATATCTGGACGCCAGCCTAAAGCAAAAGCTGTGTCATTGATATATTTCTCAGCATTACCAATGGTTACTGCACCAAAACCATCATTTAAGGTACAAGCACCTTCACACAAACGGTCTTGTGGGCATACGCGACCACATACCTCTGGTAGTGTGTTGGTTTGATGACAAAGCTCAGCAGCTTGGAAAATTTGGCCTTCAGCGATAAGTTTTAACCAATTTGGAATGTAGTTATGTACAGGACATTTCCATTCACAATATGGATTACCACAGCCTAAACAACGGTGAGTCTGATTAGTGACAGTTTCCGATGTAAAAGGTTTATAAATTTCCACAAATTCTGCTTTGCGGACAGTAATATCTTTTTTCTCTGGATCTTGGCGTGGTACATCCAGAAATTGAAAGTCATTATTTAGGCGTTCTGCCATGTCTCTCTCCGTGGGTAGGCGCGGATTTCCTTGTTGCCCGCACCTGCCTATGTCTTTGCAGTCGTGGAATTATTGTGGGTCAGCTTGTGTTGTTTTCAAAAGCGTTTGCAAATTAGCAGCTTTTGGTTTCACAAGCCAGAATTTACGGCTGTAGAAATCGAACTCATTGCGGATTTTATAAGCCCAAGCACTACCTGTTTCTTTGATATGCTCATCGATAATACGCAACAAGAACTCTTTATGATCTTCCATAGATTCTGTTGAGATACGATTTAAATCAATTAACTCGTGGTTGTAGTAATCTACGAAGTCATTATCGAGGTCAAGTACATAAGCAAAACCACCAGTCATGCCCGCACCAAAGTTATGGCCTACTTTACCAAGTACAGTCACAACACCACCTGTCATGTATTCACAGCAGTGATCACCCGCACCTTCGATTACCGCAAATGCGCCAGAGTTACGAACTGCAAAACGCTCACCCGCTGTACCTGCTGCAAAAAGCTTACCGCCAGTTGCACCATACAAACAGGTATTACCAATAATTGCCGTGTTTTGTGTTTGGAAAGGCGAACCTTGTGGTGGGAAAATCGAAATACGACCACCCGCCATACCTTTACCTACGTAATCGTTTGCATCCCCTTCAAGACGGATGTGTAAACCACCAGCATTCCATACACCAAGAGACTGACCAGCTGTACCAGTTAAGTTCATTACAACTGGATGAGCTTCCATACCCAAGTTGCCGTAGCGACGAGCAATTTCACCCGATACACGAGCACCGATTGAGCGGTCACAGTTCACAACATTAAAGTTGAACTGACCACCTGCACTCGACTCAATTGCAGGAAGCATTTCAGCGACCATTCTCTCAGCTAATACACCCTTATCAAATGGTGCATTACCTTCCACTTGACAATATTGTGCTTTACCTTCGGCAGAAGGATGCGAAGTTAATAGAGCGCTTAAATCAAGGTGAGCATGTTTTTCAGTTTCACCTGGTAATACTTCAAGTAAATCAACACGCCCAATTAAGTCTTTCAATGAAGAAACACCTAATGCAGCCAACCATTCACGAGTTTCTTCCGCAATAAAGTGGAAGAAGTTGATGAGCATTTCTGGCTCGCCAATGTAGTGCTCTTGACGTAAATGATCTTGTTGAGTTGCAACACCAGTTGCACAGTTATTTAAGTGACAAATACGGAGGTATTTACAACCTAGAGCGATCATTGGTGTTGAACCAAAGCCGAAACTTTCAGCACCTAAAATTGCTGCCTTGATCACATCAAGACCAGTTTTTAAACCACCATCAGTTTGTACACGTACTTTTCCACGCAAGTCATTTACACGAAGTGCTTGATGCGCCTCACTCAAACCTAACTCCCATGGAGAACCCGCATGGTGAATTGAAGAAAGTGGAGATGCTGCGGTACCACCGTCATAACCTGAAATGGTAATGAAGTCTGCATAAGCTTTTGCAACACCCGCTGCAATTGTTCCTACACCCGGCTCAGATACCAATTTCACAGATACCATTGCTTTCGGGTTAACTTGTTTCAAGTCAAAGATAAGTTGTGACAAATCTTCAATTGAGTAAATGTCGTGGTGTGGAGGAGGTGAAATTAGCGTTACACCTGGTACCGAGTAACGTAAACGTGCGATTAAACCATTTACTTTACCGCCCGGTAACTGACCACCCTCACCTGGTTTCGCACCCTGAGCAACTTTAATTTGCAATACTTCAGCAGAAGTTAGGTATGCAGGAGTTACACCAAAACGACCAGATGCGATCTGTTTGATTTTCGAGTTACGAATTGTGCCGTAACGAACAGGATCTTCACCACCTTCACCAGAGTTAGAACGACCACCAATCGTGTTCATCGCGATTGCGATTGCTTCGTGTGCTTCTGGAGAAAGAGCACCTAAAGACATCCCTGCCGAGTCAAAACGAGGCAAGATATCTTCAACTGATTCAACTTGCTCAACTGGAATTGAGTTCGTTGTTTTTAACTTAAATAGGTCACGAATAGTCGCTACTGGGCGATTATTCACCAGCTCAGCATATTCTTTAAAGTCTTCGTATTTACCAGAGCGAACGGCTTTGTGTAATGCGTTAATCACATCTGGGTTGAACGCATGGTACTCTTTATCAAATACAAATTTAAGTAAACCACCTTGATCAATTGGCTTACGATTTGACCAAGCTGTCGCTGCTAGTTTTTTCTGGTCTTTTTCAAGATCAGCAAATGTTGCGCCCTGAATACGACTTGGAACACCTAAGAAACACTGATCTACCACTTCTGATGATAAACCTACTGCTTCAAATAGCTGACCGCCACGATAAGAAGCAACTGTAGAGATACCCATTTTTGAAAGAACTTTTAATAAGCCTTTCTCAATACCTTTACGGAAGTTTGCTTGCGCATGGATTGGGTCACCTAAAAGCTCACCTTTAGCGATCAAATCATTGATCACGTCATATGCAAGATATGGGTAAACTGCGGTTGCACCAAAACCAAGTAATACCGCAAATTGATGCGGATCACGTGCAAAACCAGTTTCAACCATGATGTTTGCATCAGTACGCAGACCAGTTTTGATGAGGTAATGATGTACCGCACCTGTTGCAAGTGCTGCGTTTGCTGGCAGTAAACCTTGACGAATATTTTTGTCTGTTAAAACAATTAAAGTTTTACCATCACGAACTGCTTGCGCCGCTTCTTCACAGATACGCGTGATCGCAGCTTGCAAGCCTTCTTCTTCAGCATAGTTTAAATTGATATCAACTGCTTCATAACCCGGACGCTCAATGCTACGGATTTGCTGCATTTTTGAATTTGACAATACTGGACTAGAGATGATGATACGATCAGCATGCTCAGGGCCTTGCTCAAATACATTCTGCTCACGACCTAAACAGGTTTCAAGCGACATTACAATTGACTCACGTAGCGGGTCAATTGGCGGGTTTGTCACTTGAGCAAACTGTTGACGGAAATAATCTGTCACGTGGCGTACTTGACGAGACAATACAGCCATTGGCGTATCATCACCCATAGAACCAACAGCTTCTTGTCCACTTTCAGCAATTGGACGTAACAACTGGTCGCGCTCTTCAAATGTCACCATAAACATTTTTTGAGCCGCTTTTAAAGCATCGCCAGTTAAGCCTTTATCGACTAATTGTTCTTCAAGTTCTGGATCTGCTTTTAAGCGAATTGCATGATCACGTAACCACTCACGGTATGGGCGCATGTTTTTCAAATGCGTACTAACATCTTTAGTATCAAGTACTTTGCCTGTTAAAGTATCAACTACTAAAATTTGGCCAGGACCTACACGACCTTTAGAAACTACGTCTTCAGGCTCATAACCCCAAACACCGATTTCAGATGCCAAGGTAATGTAATCATTTTTGGTAATTACCCAACGCGCAGGACGCAAACCGTTACGGTCAAGCATACAGATCGCATGACGACCATCTTGAATCACAAGACCAGCTGGGCCATCCCAAGCTTCCATATGTTTAGAGTTGAACTCATAGAATGCACGTAAGTCTGCATCTAAAGTTTCTACGTTTTGCCAAGCTGGTGGCACGAGCATACGTAAGGCACGGAATAAATCCATACCACCACCCACCAAGATCTCAAGCATGTTATCTAAGCTTGAAGAATCTGAACCTGTGCGGTTTACAATCGGATTAAGCTCAGTAAGACCTGGTAATAATGGGTTCTCAAATTTAGGAGTACGCGCCAACGCCCAGTTACGGTTTGCTGTAATTGTGTTGATTTCACCATTATGTGCAAGGTAACGGAATGGTTGAGCCAATGGCCAACGCGGCAATGTATTAGTAGAGAAACGTTGGTGGAACACCACGATATGTGATTTTAAGCGCTCATCTGCTAAGTCTGTATAGAACTCAGCAATTGCAGCTGGCATCATCAAGCCTTTATAGCTGATTACTGTCGAACAAAGCGTAGTCACATAGAATGACGGATCATTTTGTAATTGTTGTTCTGCACGACGACGTGCCAAGAATAATTTACGGTTAAATTCGACTTCAGTCACGCCCATTGGACAGTTCACAATGACCTGTTCAAAAGCTGGTAAAGATTGAAGCGCAATTTCACCTAATGCATCGTTATTTGTAGGGACAACACGCCAAGCCAGTACACGTAGGCCATCTGACTCGATTTCTTTCGTTAAAATATTTTTAGAATGTTGCGCTAATGCCGGATCAGTATTTAAAAATACAGTACCCACAGCAAAAATTTCACTCAGTGTAATATCACTCAGTTTTTTTGCTTCATCACGGAAAAATTGCTTTGGCATCGCCAATAATAAGCCGCAACCATCTCCCGTCTTGCCATCTGCGGCAATACCACCACGGTGCGTCATGCAACTTAAACTGTGAATCGCGGTTTCAACTAAATGATGACTTGATTCACCCTTCATATGGGCGATCAGTCCAAAACCACAGTTATCCTTAAACTCATCAGGCTGATATAAACCTTGAGCGGGAGCTACAGTATTAGGCGATGGCATGTGCATAGCGTACCCTTCTTTCAATAAGGCTCTTTCGAGCGTCAAACAAACAACTTCTTTTTGCGATAGTGCCTACGGACGACAGTTAGCTCAATGTTTCACAAAAAAAATTTTTGGGCTGATAAGCCAATATACGCTGTTCCATTTTTACGTACACTGGTTTTTGCTAGAAAAATGTTTTGACTTATTTCGCACTCTTTTAAAGCAGTTCGACCCCTCGACTCTGCATAGAATTTACTCTTTAGAGCGCTAAAATAGTTTACAGCACATTAATAAGCACAAGAATAAAGCAAAAACTATGCCAATGTATTTTTTTGCATTTAAGTATTTATAATTATTGAAAATAGATAAGTTTTATTCGCGTTATCATTTTAATAAATGACTAAATATGCACCATATATGATCAAAATATATATACTCTTTTTATTATTGCACCATATTTGTGCGATACATCCTTATAATTAATTACCTCTTGTGCCCTCATTTGTTGCATTTTTTGCTGTAGGTTCTGTTGTACGATTCTGTTGAGCCTTTTTAGCCACATCAACTGCCGAATTAGACTGATGTACATCCACAACATTCCCCTCAGCATCTCGACGAATAATCGTTGTACGAGTTGTAGAATTTGTTGCTGGAGCCGTTACTTTAGGTTGTGTAGCCACGCCGCCCCCTATGAGTAAGGACTCATCAATTTTGGGCAGAGCAGCTGGACGTAACCGCACTTCATAAGTTTGGCTAATACCACCTTTCATTTCATCCGCCCCTAAATCATTGACTAATGGCGCATAGGTCGAAAATTGTTGCGGTTGAGGTTTAATTGATTCAGGTAAATCAAGATTAAGTTGAGTTAACTGCTGAATTGCATCTTCAGAACGTTTAAATACACCATATGTCAAAACATATTGCTCAGATTGCTTATCTCCGCTTAAACGGAAGTAGATAAATTTATTCCGTTCTGGACGATTTTTTAAAAAGTTTTTAATAATATCTTCATCAGACGCACGGAAAAGCTCAAGCGTCCATTGTTTCTTGTTTTCATTAATAAATTTTGTACCACGGAACTCTGCCTCATGCTGACCAGAAGCAACTGCACGGGTCGTTAAATCAAGAGGCCTAACTTCATCCGTTAAAGCCCCCAAATTAGCCGTTGTTGCCACTTTTTCTGGTTGAATTTGCACAGGCGCATCTGAATCAGCTACTTTTTCAACCTCAACAAGCTTCTTACTATCAGTCATTACCCAGAAAATAAAAGCCAAAAACAAGCAGACGACACCACCCACTAACCAGATATATTGTTGAACATTCTGCCAAAATGTGCGTGATACAGTCATGTGTTACCTTAATTTATTATCCGTGTTGATTTGCCAAAATAGCTTGTTTCATGAGTTCAACATCAAAGTCTTTAGTAATTACTGCTTGACCAAGTTGTTTTAACAACACCAAACGCAATTGACCATTGAGAACTTTTTTATCATGCGCCATATATCCAAGGAATTCATCCAATGGAATTTTTGGACATGATATCGGCAAATTAGCGCGTTGAATAATTTTTTTTGTACGCTCTACATCATCGCTTGAAATCCAACCTAAACGTTGTGATAAATCAGCGGCCATGACCATGCCTGTCGCCACGGCCTCACCATGCAACCAAGTACCATAACCAAGGTAAGATTCAATTGCATGACCAAAAGTATGACCTAAGTTGAGTAAAGCTCGTTCGCCTTGCTCTTTTTCATCATTGGCAACAATTCGCGCTTTATGAGCACATGAACGATAAACAGCTTCCGCTAAAAGTTCAGCATCTCGCCCAATTAACCCATCCATATTCTGCTCTAACCAAACGAGAAAATCAGCGTCACCCAACAAGGCATATTTAATGACTTCTGATAATCCAGCAGATAACTCTCGATCCGGTAAAGTATCGAGTTGAGCCATATCAGCCAGAACAACTTGAGGTTGCTGAAATGCGCCCAACATGTTCTTACCAAGAGGATGATTAATCCCCGTTTTACCACCCACACTTGAGTCTACTTGTGAAAGAAGGGTAGTCGGAACCTGAATAAAATAAACACCACGTTGGAAACATGCTGAGGCAAAACCAGCCATATCCCCAATAACACCACCACCCAAAGCTAAAACCGTACAATCACGATTAAAACCAGCTTCAAGCAAAGCATCAAAAATTAAATTTAGATGTTGAATATCTTTATATTTCTCACCATCCGGCAAAATACAAGTCGCTACCGTTTTACCCAAACTTTTTAAAGCTTTTTGATAATGAGATAAATATAAAGGAGCGACCGTTTCATTACTCACAATCATGACCTGTTGACCATGAGTATAAGGCTCAAGCAACTGCTTAGGATCAAGTTGACTGCCAATAAAAATAGGATAACGGCGTTCGCCTAATTCAACATGTAAAGTTTGCATGAGTTTATAAAACCACAAGTAAGTTTGGCTATTTTAGCGGGTTGGACAAAATAAGTTGCAAAATCTTTTGAGCAAGATCACGAGCAGCACCCTGATTGGTCTCAATCGTGTAATGCGCAACTTCACGATATAAAGGATCACGTATTTTTAACAAATCACGTAATTTTTGTTCAGGGTTTTCAACTTGTAATAGAGGTCTATTTTTATCGCGGTAAGTTCGTTGTAATTGTAGTTCTACAGGAGTGTAAAGATAAACAACAATACCACGTTGCTTTAGAAATTCGCGATTGGGAGCTTGAGTAATCGCACCTCCACCTGTCGCCAACACTAACGCTTTACGGGAAGTCAACTCATTTAACACTACTGTTTCACGAGTACGAAATCCAAACTCCCCTTCTTTCTCAAAAATCCAGGGAATAGTGGCGCCTGTTTTGCGTTCAATTTCATGATCACTATCTAAAAATTCACGCCCTAATAGTTCGGCTAAATGACGTCCAACGGTTGTTTTTCCTGCCCCCATGGGCCCTACCAAATAAATATTTGGCAGGGTTTCAAACGCTTTGCTTGGCAAGGCGCCACCTATTTCAATTGCTTTCATTAAAAAATATATTAATGATTTCTCACCAAAGTGTCATTAACAATTCGTGGCGTAACGAAAATCAGTAACTCTTGTTTATCATCTGATTTCTGATCTTTCCTAAATAGGCGACCAATTCCCGGCAAATCCCCAAAGAATGGAACTTTAGTTTGAGAGTTAAGGGTTGTCTGCTCAAAAACACCACCAAGAATGACCGTTTCCCCATTATTCACCAATACATTCGTCTTGATGTTGTTTTTATTTAAGATCAACTCACCATTAGGAGCCGCACCAGAAACCGAATCCTTTGAAATATCCAATTTCATTTGAATTTTACCATCAGGCGTAATGCTCGGAGTCACATCCAAACTTAAAAGTGCATCTTTAAAAGATGTACTTGCTGTAGCACCAGCAGCAGAATTAGTCGTAGTTTGATATGGGACCTGTTGACCTGTTGCAACTTTTGCAGGTTGTTTATCTGCTGTCATCACTTTAGGTGTGGAAATCACCTCACCATAACCGTCAGCTTGTAATGCAGAAAGTTCAAGATCAAGCATAAAATCAGACAGACTGATTAAACTAAAAGCTATACTACTCGCTCCAGCTGATGTAACACCCAAATCAACATTTAAATTATCTGGCCGCTCAATCGTGTACTTTCCTTCATCATCTGGCTCTCTTAAATTCCAAAGCGTTGTGTCACTCCCCCCCACCAACAAACTGTTATTACTGTTTACCCCTTGAGATAAAATCCCCCATTTAACGCCAAGTTCTTTGGTAAATGAGGTAGATGCTCTTACAATTCGCGCCTCAACCATAACTTGCTTAACCTGTACATCCAGCAAATCAATCATTTTACGAATTTGATCAATCGACTGCGCTGTATCATTAATAATTAAGGTATTGGTACGATCATCTTGAGTAATCGTTCCACGTGGACTCAATAAACTTCCTACGTTATTCCCTAAACTATCTACACCTGTATTTAAATTGGTCGAAGTTGATGTCGCGCCAGCAGAGGTTCGTTGTAAACCATTGCTATTATTTGATCCTTGAGTAATTAAACTCATAATATCTTGAGCCTGCGCATATTTAAGTTGAATATACTCAGTTTGTAATGGGGCTAATTTCACGCTCTGCGCAACAGCTTTTGCTTCTTCTTCTTCAGCCTTAATCAACTCTGCAATTGGAGCAATCCAAATTACATTTCCATTTCTTCGTTTATCTAGATTTTTAGTCTTTAAAATAATATCAAGCGCTTGGTCCCATGGAACATCTTTTAAGCGCAAAGTGATATTACCTTGAACACTGTCAGCCGCAACCATATTAATGCCAGTAAAATCAGCAAGTAATTGTAAAACTCGACGGACTTCAATATCCTGAAAATCAAGAGAAAGCTTATTACCAGAATAATGAGGTGTCTTATATAAAGAGGTTACATTTTTGTCCTGTGGACGTTTTAGACTAATTGTTAATTTATTTTCCGCCTGATAAGCCATATATTCATAGCTACCAGTAGATTGAATCGTAATAATACCATTGCCTTTATCATTATAAGATTCAATGGTCGAAACAGGCGTTGCAAAATCATTTACATTTAAGCGTTTAGCTAAATGTGTAGGAATTTTAGAACCTAAAGTTCTTACTACAACTTTGCTACCTTGTTGCTGCACATCAACAGGGGTGTTACTTCCCAATAGGTCAATAACAATAAGACCTTCCCCTTGACTACCGCGTTGGAAGCCGATATTTGAAACGCCTTGGGGTTGTGCCGCACTTGTTGCTACAGGTTTAGCTACAGCTTGCGCAGAATTAATCTTTAAAATAAAAGTGTTGCCTTCAATACGAGTTGTAAAAGCACCTGCCTCTTTCAAATTTACAGTTAGACGTGAACGCTGATCATCAGAGCTTACATCGACCGAACTCGCTTCATTCGTTCCAATCGCTACTTTTGATTGTGTTAAATTCTGCTGCGCTTTATTAAAATCTAAAATCAAACGTGAAGGATTTTCAAGTTGATATGCTTGCGGTTGTGGTGGCAAGCCATTAAACATAACTCGAATTTCTGTACCTTGGCCCGCTATTTGCGTCGGTACAATATTGGTCATGCTGACCTGTGCAGATGCAACTTGCGTAATTGCAATCGCTACAGCCCCCATCGAAAACTGACGGAATACGTGATTCATTGTCTAACCATCCCCAATAAATAATCTTTAAAAATAATTTTTTCTTTGTTATTCCCTAAATTTTAGGGCGCAGGTCCAATTAACACTAAGGTTCTTGGTCTCTCCACATAGCCTTCTCGCCCATCAGGGACAATCTCCACCAAGTCAATCTGAGTAGGACCAATATGGGTAATCCGGCCTTGATTCATCCCGATATAGTTCCCTACCTGCACTCGCTCAATTTGTTGATCAGGTGTTTGGATCAGAGCCATGACTTGCCCGCGATTGTTACGCATACTTCCTTTCATGTTCAAAGATTCTAATGCATAGCTTTCGAGTGGCTGTGGTGCTCGTGAGAAATTCGGATATACTCGTTTCCCCGCCATAATTTTGAGCTCAGCAGCAAGTGAGCTTGGTAAAAATGGGCTCTTTAACTGATGGGCTGCATAATTAAATTGTGGCACAGGCGTAAAAACAGGCGCTGGTTCTATAGCTTGTGGTGGCTGATTACGTATATCGGCCATTTGCTGATTTACGGCGTCGATTCTAGAGTCGCATCCAACCAAAACAAGGCCTATCCCCAGAGAAAGTAAAATTTTCTTTAGTTTCATTAGTTATCCTCCTACTTTCGCTTTGACTTCTTTATAGAAGGAATATGTGCATTACGGTTATCGGAGGCGTTTATCTGACTTTCACCACTTATTACTTGAGGATCACTATTATTTTGGTTTTCAACCGCGCCCATATAGCGATAAGTTTTTGCTTTGATAGAATAATTAAGCACAGGAATATCTGATTTACTATCTTTAATAGGAGCAGCTTCAACAATAAAATCATGCATCGTCACAATACGTGGTAATGCCGCAATACTGCTAACAAAAGCACCGAAAGCGTGATAATCCCCAGTTGCTTCGATAGTAATAGGCTGTTCAATAAAAATTTCCTGCTTCACTTCATCTTCTAAGCGGATATTTTTAAACTTCAGACCAGAATTCACCCCTGTTAAATTAATATCTTCAACTAAACTTGGAATTTCGGTTTCTTTTGGCAATTGTTCTAACTGCTGATTGAAGTTGGCTTGCATCTCTTGAAGTTGAAGCTGGTACTGCTGCAAGTTGCGTAATTTTGAGTCTTTTTCTCGAAACTCATTTAATAAATTACTTTCTTGTGCTTGAGCATTATCAATTGCTTGTAGCTTTGGTTGAATAGCAACAAAATACCCTAAAGCCAATACAGCAAAGAAAATAAAAATCCAACACGTAATTTTCACAGATAATGGCCAGCTGCCATAACTGTTCATATCAAGCGTGTTAAATTGCTGAAGAAATTTTTCTAAGGTGATCTTTTTTTTCTTAGATGGAGCTTGTTCTAAAGACAGCTCATGAAGTTCATCAGGACTCATTTTGCCGCCTCCTTATCCGTACCTACAGACGTATTGGCGGTATCATCTGTTGTAGTCACGCCCATTTCCCCTACATCAACAGTAACAACAAAACTGCCATAGCTATCTTCAACTCGAGGAAGCAAAGAACTTACAGCCTTATCTTTTTTCTCTTCGGTCGCCAAGAAAGAACTCATAAAAGCGTTGCGATACCATGGCGATGCTTCGAGATTACGTAATAATTCTGCAACTGTATTTGGACTTTCCGCTTTACCTTCAATCGTAAATTTATCTCCGGTTCGACTGAATTTAGTCAAATACATGGCTGCTGGGGTCACACGTACTAATTCATCCACCAAACGTACAACGACCGGACGCTGGCTTTGCAAACCTTGAATGAGCTTCATACGCTCAATAATTGCGTCCCGCTGTTCTTGCAAGCCATTTAAGGTTTTAAGTTGTTGATCTAGATTCTGGTTTGTACTGATGATGAGCTGATTTGCTTGTTCTTGATCATTTAATTTTTGATTCAAATAAAACCATCCTGCAAATACAGTGGTTATCCCCAAAACAACGACCCCAAAACATAAAATAATAAATTGTTTTTTACGCTGCTCCCTAAGCCCATCACGCCAAGGGAGTAAATTAATTGTTGCCATTAATCAAAACTCCTTAAAGCCAAGCCACATGCCACCATTAATGAGGAAGCATCATTTTCGATTTTTTGAACGTCGACTTGAGGAGAGAAACCCATTTGTAAAAATGGATTGGCAATAGTGACTCGGTAACCGAGTTTTTGCTGCAACAATTTAGCAAGCCCTGGAATATTGGCATTACCACCTGCTAGCAAAATATGGTCAATTTCATTGAATTGGGATGAAGAGAAGAAAAATTGTAGAGATCTAGCAGCTTGCTGAACTACAGCATCTAAAAATGGTTCTAAGATTTCGATGTCATAATCATCTGGCAAAGAACGTTCTTTTTTAGCGCGTCCCGCTTCTTCTAATGACAAACCATAACGGCTTTGAATTTCCAAAGTAAGCTGTTTACCGCCAAAGACTTGTTCACGGGTATAAATGATTTTGCCATTTTGCATAACCGATAATGTCGTCATGGTATGACCAATATCTAAAATACCAATGGTATTTGCACCCATGGGTAAGCTATCAGCAAACACACTAAAAGCACGCTCGACAGCATAACTTTCAACATCAGCAAGCTTAGGCGTTAAATCAACCAGTTCCAGTACTTCTACGCGTGTTTCAACATTTTCTGTTCGTGTTGCGACTAAAAGTACATTCACACGATTTGGATTCGGCAGTCGATCTGGTAAAACCTCAAAATCAAGGCTCACCTCATCTAAAGGGAACGGTATATATTGCTCCGCATCTAATCGAATCTGAACTTCACGCTCATCATCGTTCATATCTGCATCCATTTCGATGGTTTTATGAATAACCGTCGATGTTGGAACAGCAATTGCAGCGTTAGTGGTATGGGGATTTGCTAAATTCATCGCCCGTTCCAAAGCTTCTGCAACTGCTTCTGGATTCAAGATATTTTTTTCAACTACACTGTTCTCAGGTAAAGGCGTTAAAGCATAGCTTTCTACCCAATATTTACCGTTCTTAACAGAGAGCTCTAACAACTTAACAGAAGTCGAACTAATATCGACGCCCATTAACCCCTTATTCGGTTTACGATATAACCTGAGCACACTATTGTCCTATTATTTTTTTATCCCCAAAAAAAATTACAAACCAATAATCTAGGTCTTTATTTTTACACGGATACAATATCTCATCTAACAATCCGCATGTCTAAAGGCTATACTGACCACAATTAGTTTGTATTCGATCTTATTAAAGCTTACTTATCATGAAAAAGCTATCCAGTTTGGGCTTCGTGCGTCCAATTTTTTTGATCATTATTATTATCTTAGTCTCACTTCCGATGGGCTTTTATGGCATGTATCTCTATATCGCCCCATCGCTTCCAGAAATGAGTTCACTAAAAAAAGCTCCCCTCTTAAAACCATTACAGGTCTACACTTCAGACAATCAACTGATTGCTGAGTACGGTGGTAAGCTTTCTATTCCGGTTGAATACAAACAAATTCCCCCTGCTTTTATTCATGCATTTTTAGCAGCAGAAGACTCTTCTTTCTTTGAACATAGCGGGATCAGTTTTAAGGGTTTAGGTCGTGCTTTGAGCGAAAGTGTGACAGGTTCAGATGTGCAGACTGGTGGTTCAACGATCACCATGCAAGTTGCAAAGAACTATTATTTGAGCCCAGAAAGAACTCTAAAACGTAAAATAACCGAAATCTTTTTGGCCCGAAAAATTGAGCAAAACTTATCCAAAGAAGAAATTCTCAGCCTCTATGTGAATAAAATCTTCTTAGGGAAAAATGCGTATGGTATCGCGGCAGCAGCCAAAATTTATTATAACAAAAGCATTAATGAGCTCAGCATTGCTCAAATGGCAATGATCGCAGGTTTGCCAAAAGCACCTTCTAAATATAACCCTGTAGTTAATCCTGAGCGTGCACTCGAACGACGCAACTGGATTTTAGGCCGTATGTTACAGTTGGGTTATATTTCTCAAGCAGAATATCAAAAAGCAGTTGCAGAACCGATCAATTTAAACATGCCCAATCGGGATTTAAATAATATTCATCCCTATGCTGGGGAAATGGTTCGTTCAGAACTTGTAAAGCATTTTGGTGAACAAGCCATTGATTCTGGTTATAAAGTCTACACAACAATTAATGCTAAACGCCAAGCAATTGCAGAAAAAGCTGTGCAAGATGGTCTTGAAGCTTATGACCGTCGTCATGGCTGGCGTGGTGCAGAAGCACATGACAAACCGTTAACTGAATTTAGAGCATATGCCAACACCTATCCTGCACAAGTAACTAAGGTAAATAGCAGCTCTTTTGAAGCATTAATGCAAGATGGCTCAACCGTTACGGTTCAATGGTCTGGCATGTCATGGGCACGCCCCTATCGCAATGCAAATAGTGTAGGTGGTGCTCCTTCACGTGCGTCTCAAATTGTTAAAGTTAAAGATATTGTTCGTTTACGCCCAAATGATAATAAAACCGCATGGTCTTTAGTTCAGATTCCAAAAGTTCAAGGTCAACTCATTGCCATTAACCCGAATGATGGTTCAATTGAAGCAATCGTAGGTGGCTATAACTTCTACCAATCAAAATTTAACCGCGCCTTACAAGGCTGGCGTCAACCAGGTTCCACAATCAAGCCATTCCTCTATGCTTTAGCATTAGAAAGAGGTATGACACCGTATAGCATGGTGAATGATAACCCTATTACGATTGGCAAATGGACACCGCGAAACTCTGATGGGCGTTACTTAGGTATGATCCCATTACGTCGTGCTTTATATTTGTCTCGTAATACCGTATCAGTAAGACTTCTACAAACAGTAGGGATTGAACGTACTCGCCAATTATTTATGGATTTCGGTTTACAGGAAGACCAAATTCCTCGTAACTACACCATTGCCTTAGGTACTCCTCAAGTATTACCAATTCAAATGGCAACTGGTTATGCAACGTTTGCAAACGGTGGCTACCGTGTTCAACCGCATTTCATTCAACGTATTGAAGATGCTTACGGCAAAGTCATTTATGAAGCCAAACCAGAATACGCGTGTATTCCATGTATTAATGCACCTGACACCACAAATGATGAGCAAAAACCTAAAACGACTGATGATGAAGTTATTGAAGTTACGAATAAAGACATAGAACAGAAAGAAAACGCAGCTAAGCAGCTTAATCTTAAACAGACTGACAAAAACAACAGTCAATATCGCCAAGCTCAACGTATTTTAAAATCAAGCTCTGCTTATGATATGGCGAACATCTTACGTGATGTTATCGAGCATGGTACAGGTCGTGCTGCACTTAAAATTGGCCGCAGTGATTTAGGTGGTAAAACAGGTACTACGAATGATGCAAAAGATGCATGGTTTGCAGGCTTTAACGGCAAGTTAGTAACAGTAACATGGGTTGGATTTGACCAACCAACTACGCTTGGCCGTCGTGAATATGGTGGTATTGCTGCATTACCGATTTGGATTAACTTTATGGGTCAAGCATTGCAAGGTACACCTGCATCTTGGGTTCGCTTAGACAAAGATGCTCAAGGTCCTATTTCACGTGACAAACAAGAAGCCGTTACTGAAATAGTCGACAAGAAAACTTATCGTGCAGCACCACCACTAGCGCGTCCGCTCTATCGCCCAGCACCGCCACAACCGAAACTGAACAATGACAATGACTTTTCCGATTTACCAGGTGAAGAAATTATTATTCCATCAAAAGCTGTGCCTCCTGCCATGAGACCTACACAGGAGTCCGCTCCTAAGCGAGAAAAAGATGCACTAGAGAATCTGATTAATCAGATTGAATAGCAAAAAAAGAAGCCATCATCAGATGGCTTCTTTTTTGCGCTCTTAAAATAGATCGTTAGATGGCTTTTTTATTGCGCTTCTGAAAGACATAAATTTGAAATGATGCCGTTACTTCTAATTTCAATTGCTGCTCTAACTGCAAACGACGCTCAGGAGAAGCTTTGTAAGCATAAGGCGTCATAGCAATCAGATTTTTTAAAGCCTGCTGCTCAAGCACAAAAGGTGCATCAATAATTTGCTCTTGCTTTAGCTCAAACAAATCTTGCAACTGCTCTACAAACTTTTCTGGTGTGTGAGGATTCACTTGCTCAAATAAAGCCTCACGCATCGCATACAAATGTTTAGAAGCAGGCGTGACAACAATTAAATAGCCATCATCTTTTAAAACACGTGCAATTTCTGCCTGCGGAATTGGGCTAAATAAACTGGTGCAAGCATCCATACTCCGATCTAACACAGGTAAAGTTGCTCCTGTTCCCACCACCCAAGTTACTTCAGTGTTGAGTTTTGCCGCACGTTGTACCGCGTTTTTTGCAATATCAACTCCAACACACTGCTCAACGACTTGCTGCATGGCACTTGTATAATAGCCCTCACCACATCCGATATCGAGTATTGCTTTTACATCTAGTTGCTTTAATAAAGCGACGACAGCCTGCTGTAAAGGCTGATAATAACCACCCTGTAAAAAAGCTCGTCGAGCATCTACTGACTCGGGCGTATCCCCTGGGTTTTTACTATGTTTATGTTGCACCACATGTAAATTGACATAGCCTTGTTTAGCTACATCATAACTATGTCCTTGCTCACATCGCCAA
This sequence comes from Acinetobacter pittii, assembly GCF_022449185.1. Lineage (GTDB taxonomy): Bacteria > Pseudomonadota > Gammaproteobacteria > Pseudomonadales > Moraxellaceae > Acinetobacter > Acinetobacter pittii_I. Next base: position 366,534 of record NZ_JAKUKO010000002.1, on the reverse strand, counting down.
GTTCGTTCCGTTAAATTTAAGGGCTGACGACACACAGGACACATTAAAATTTGCATAGCCACGTTTAATTATTCTCTTGTTCTTTTTGTTGTAAATAAGTCTTTGCATGCAATCCAACAAAGGTGCGACCTGCATTTGTACCATTAATCCATTCATCTACCTGAAACAAATCAAACAGACCTACCTTGACTAAAGTTGGAATTGCGATCTTTAGTTCTTCCTCAATTTGTCCTCTTTGCCCAGCATTATACAATTCAATATTGTGCAGCATTGTCGCTACAGTTCCTGTTTGTACCTGACTTCCATCTTTAAGTACAACTTGAGGTAATACTTCGCCCTCTCCAACTACTTTTTGATTAATCACAGATAATTGGTCTAGACCAGCAACTTTTGTCATTCACCTCTCCAATAAAAAAAGCCAGTAGAACTGGCTTTATATTGACACTAAAATAAGATCTATCGCAATTTTAAAGTCATTAGACCTAAAACTACTAATATAATTGTAATAATCCAAAAACGGATCACAACTTGCGTTTCTTTCCAGCCCTGCTTTTCATAGTGATGATGCAGCGGCGCCATTAAGAACACACGTTTATTACGCATACGCAAAGAGCCGATTTGTAAGAATACAGATACTGCCTCCATTACAAATACACCGCCCATAATTGCAAATACGATTTCTTGACGAACCATAACTGCAATTGTTCCAAGCATCGCACCTAAAGCTAAAGCACCAACATCACCCATAAATACTTGAGCAGGATGCGCGTTATACCAAAGGAATGCCAAACCTGCACCAATCATGGCAGAACAGATTACTACGAGTTCAGAGGTATATTTCACATATGGAATATGTAAGTAGTTAGCGAAACGGATATCACCAGACAAGTAAGCAAATACGCCTAAGCCCGTAGCTACCATAACAACTGGCATGATTGCCAAGCCATCTAAACCATCTGTTAAGTTAACTGCGTTAGAAGCACCATTAATCACCAGATAGGTAAATACAATAAATGCCAGACCTAACGGAACAATTGAGAGTGGAATTGAAAGATTCTTAAAGAATGGAATCAATAAATCCAGCATGTTGGCGGTATGTTCTGCATTGGACTGTTGAGTTGCGATTAAATATAACGCAATACCAGCACCCAGCGATGCAACAGAAGTCCAGAAAAACTTCTTACGTGCAGGTAAACCCGCATTGTCTTTATAGCGAATTTTAATCCAGTCATCTGCCCAGCCTACAGCACCGAATACAACCATTACACCAAGCACAATCCAGACATAAGGGTTAGATAAATCAGCCCATAGCAAAGTACTAATACCAATAGAAAGCAGAATTAAAATTCCGCCCATCGTTGGTGTACCCATTTTTTTAGCATGATTTTCAGGAGCAAACGAACTTACTGCCTGACCGTATTTTAACGCTTGTAATTTACGAATCATGATCGGTCCAAGGACCAGACCAATGGTCAGTGAAGTTAATACACTGAGTAAAGAACGTAATGTTAAATAACGAACGACCTGAAACGAGCTGTGATAGCCCGCAAGTTGTTCAAACAACCATAACAGCATTTAAAGTTTCTCCATCAAATCAGCCATCAACGTTTCCATATGAGTAAAGCGAGAACCTTTAAACAGGAAACTCATGGACTGGGGTTGATGTGTTTGGATTAGATTGATTAAAAATGGAAGCGCCTCAGCTTGTGTCTGAAATGCTTTCACTTTATTAGAATGAGAGTCTGCACCCTCGAGAGCAGCTGGAGCGAACTGTCCAACTGCAATAATATGATCTAAGGGAAGTTCGGCAAGATCATGGCCTAAATCATGATGCTCTTGCCAACTGCTATCACCTAACTCACCAATATCCCCCATGACCATCACTTTTACGCCTTGTTGCTGCAACAACACTTGTGCAGCAGCGCGCATAGAAGTCGGATTGGCATTGTAGGTATCATCAATAAATAAGTAAGGTGACTTTTGAATAAAGTTAAGACGACCTTTCGCTCCTTGAGCTTGCTCTAAACCTTGGACAATATCTTCTAGTCCAATACCAATTGCTAAAGCAAAAGCTACAGCTGCGGTCGCATTTTGAACATTATGCTCACCCGCAAAAGGAAGCTTAACTGCACTGCTACCTTGTGGTGTATGAAGGATAAAATTCGTTGATTGAGGCAATAACTCCACATCTGTTGCATAGACATCGCCTCCTACACCAAATGTAGAAATACGATGAGCTTTTGCAGCATCAAGAATCTCGGCAGTGAAGTCATCTTGTTGCGGCACGATTGCAACGCCATTTGGTAAAATATGACCATAAATTTCCGATTTTGCGTGGCAAATACCTTCACGGCCACCAAACTCGCCTAAATGAGCTGTACCAATATTTAATATGCCCGCAACATGAGGCTGAACGAGTTTTGATGTGTAATCAATCTCGCCTTGATGGCTTGCACCCAACTCCATCACCGCATATTGATGTTCCTTGCGAAGCTCTAGCAACATCATTGGTACACCAAGGTCATTATTTAAATTCCCTCGGGTGATTAGTGTCGGCGCTAAGCGCGACAATATACTTCCCAGCATTTCTTTGGTTGTAGTTTTACCACTACTTCCCGTTAAGGCAATCACCCTTAATTGTGAGTTTTGCTCACGGCGATAAGCGCCGAGTTGCCCTAAAGCCAATCGGGTGTCAGCAACAACGAGTTGTGCAATATCTACATCTAGCGGACGTTCAACAATAGCTATTTGACAACCATTTGCAGCAACTTGCACAACGAAATCATGCGCATCGAAACGCTCACCTTTTAGTGCTAAAAAGGCATCCCCAGTTTCCGCATGACGCGAGTCCGTCAAAATACGTTTAATTTCAGTTTGAGGGATCTGATCTTTATGCCAGTAGCCCTGTGTTGCCTGTTGTAATTGTTGAGCTGTCCACGGTTCCAAAGGCACGGTACTGGTGGTTGAAGTATGCATAATTTGTCCTATTGTGCAGGGTAAGCAGCGTCTACAGTGTGATGTTGTGCATCAATCGCAGAACGCACTTCAACAACATCATCAAACCAGTGACGTATGCCATTAATTTCTTGATAATTTTCATGTCCTTTACCGGCAATTACAACAATATCACCAGCCTGAGCCTGCTGTGTAACAAATTTAATTGCTTCACGGCGGTCATGAATTTCATGCATACGGTGCCCTGAAAAGTCGATTCCTTGCTTCATGTCAGCAAAAATTTGTTCAGGGTCTTCTGTTCTTGGGTTATCCGACGTCAAAATAACTGGATTTGCGCCGTCTAAAGCTGCTTGAGTCATTAATGGGCGCTTACCGCGATCGCGGTCCCCACCACACCCAAATACGGCCCAAAGTTGATTAGAAACATGACGTTTTAATGTTTTAAGCACTTGAATTAATGCATCTGGTGTATGCGCATAATCAACAACAAATAAACGCTCACCATCACGAATAACCTGCATTCGACCTGGGGCACCAATTAGTTTAGGAACAAAATTAACTAATGATTCCAAATCAAAACCTGCTTGCTCAGCAGCAATAAGTGCTGCAACCAAGTTTTCGACATTAAAATGCCCTAACAATGGACTTTGCACAGCAAAAGAACCTTGCGGGCTCACTAAATTAAATGTCGCTCCTGCTAAACTGTAACTCAGGTCAGTAATATAATAATCAGCAGTATTTTGAGTAAGTGAATACGTTAAAATTTTCGGTTGAGCAGGATTTTGCTTTGCTGCATTGATCATGAGAGCAGCATGCTCATCATCTAAATTAATAACAGCTACTTTTAAAGAGCTAAAACGGAATAAAAGAGCCTTTGCTTCTGCATAAGCCTCTAAAGTGCCATGGTAATCCAGATGATCACGACTCAAATTACTATAAACAGCAATTTCAATATCACAGCCATTTAAGCGGCCTTGTTCAAGACCATGTGAACTCGCTTCTAAAGAAGCAAAAGTTGCACCCTGCTTCGCATAATCATGGAGAGCATTTTGTAACTGTAGGGCATCGAGGGTGGTATGCGTAGAAGGGGTCAGGTTCGGTAAAATACCATTTCCAGTTGTCCCCATTACTGCACAGCGCTGCTGCTGTGAACTAATTAATTCAGCAACTAAACGGGAAATTGTGGTTTTGCCATTGGTCCCTGTCACAGCAATAACACTTGCTGGTGTAATTGCATCTGTTTGTTGTAAATAACGCTTTTGCCATTCACCCATACGTTGACGTACATCTGGACACGTCCACTCATTTGTCACACCCAGCTCAGTTTCACTGATTACTGCAAGCGCACCATTAGCTATAGCTGCTTCAGCAAAAGTACGTGTTTTTTCAGGTTGGCTATAACTGGTCAAGGCAATAAAAATTTGGCCCGACTCAACTTTACGGCTATCTAAACTAAAGCCTTGAAAAGGCTGTTTAGACCACTGTGCATCGATCTCGACTGGATTAATTTCTTGGAAAGAAACAGACATAGCTTACCTGCGAATAGGATTTTCTGGAGTATCAAGGGGCTTATCAAGCGGCACATTCATTAAGCGCAATGATTCTTGCATAATTCGTGCGAAAACAGGGGCCGCAACCAAACCACCGTAATAACGGCCTTGTGGATTTTCAACAACCACAATAACCGCTAAACGGGGATCACTAATCGGAGCTACGCCTGCAAATAAAGCACGGTATTCATTATTTGAATAACCTTTACGGTCTGCACGAAGTTTATGAGCCGTACCTGTTTTACCACCAACGCGATAACCCGGAATATTAGCTTGCTTTGCAGTACCACCCGGCATCGTCACCTGTTCTAGCATAAGCAAAACCTGATCAGCAATTTTTGGAGCAAGAACTTGCTCACCTTTAGGAGCTTGATCAAGCTTATGCAAGCTTAAAGGCATTTCTACCCCATGATTTGCAAGCATTGCATAGCCTTGCGCTAACTGAAGAATAGTTGCATTTAGACCATAACCATAAGCCATGGTACCAATTTGGGAGGAGTTTAATTTACTTACAGGAAGTAACAAACCAGAGCTCTCACCAGGGAATTTAACAGCAGACCGCTTACCAAAGCCAACACGACTAAAGAAGCTCGGTAAAGTTTCCTTCGGAAGCGACAACGCAATTTTTGCTGAACCCACGTTTGATGACTTAATAATTACGCCACTAACAGTCAAAGCACCATAGTTATGCGTATCACGAATGGTATGCCAACCTAAACGCATTGAACCTGGCGAAGTGTTGACAATTGTATTTGGAGTATATTGTCCAGTTTCGAGTGCTGCAGAAATTGTAAAAGGCTTCATGGTAGAACCCGGCTCGAACATATCAATCGCACCGCGGTTACGCATGGCATCTTTATTAGATAAACCGTTTTTATCATTCGGGTTATAAGATGGCCAACTGGTCATAGCCAGAATTTCGCCAGTTTTAACATCTACAGCAATTGCTGTCGCCGAACGGGCGTTATTTGCAACACCAGCAGCAGTCAACTCACGGTACATAATGTATTGCAAACGAGAGTCGATACTTAAAGTGATGTTTTCGCCTGGCTCACCTTCACGAATAACCTCTGAAACTTTTAAGCGATTACCACGTTTATCACGAATAATTTTTTGTTCGCCATCTACCCCAGACAGTTGTTTATTCAACTGCATTTCCAAACCTTCAATCCCTTGGCCTTCACTATTGGTTAAACCAATAATCTGAGCATTTGGCTGCGGTTGAGGATAATAACGTTTATATGTTTTCTCAGCATAAACGCCTTGGAAGTTACCCTTTGTAATGAGATCTGCCTGCTGTGGCGGCACTTCTTTTTTCAAAACCAAATAACGAGAACGTGGACGCGCATTCATCTGTTTTTTTAGATCTGCACGATCTAAACCAACCACATCCGCTAACTCATCAAGGTTTAGGTTTTTATCTGGTAATTGTCGTTTTAACTTACGATTATTTGGATCTTTTTTTAATTCCGCTGTAATTTCGTCATATAAATGCTTGGTATCAAAGTAATCACGCGGATCAATGACAATTTTCATAATAGGCGTACTAATGGCCAAAGGCACGCCATGACGGTCGCTAATAACCCCACGCATTGCCTCAATACGTTCCGTACGCAAAATATTGGCATTGGCCTTGTTTTGTAAAAAGTCTTTATTAATCACTTGCACATAAAATGCACGTGCAATTAATACAACAAAACAGAGCAGTACTGTTGCCCAGAGCAGATAAAACCGCCACATATCAAAGGCAAGAGTTGGTTTTTCCGAAATAGACTGCTGTTTTTTCCGTGTTTGCTTTGTTCGCTTATCTACCATACAGCAAGGCCTTACTTATTTTGCTCTGAGGTCATCGGTAAAGAAATTACCACCGTTTCTGCAGCAGGTGGCGAAAACATGCGTAGTTGGGTTACAGCACGCGTACCAATCTGTGCTGTTGCACCGAAGGTTTGTTGCTCAATAAGCAAACGCCCCCATTCAGCATTGAGATCATCACGTTCACGCATATAAGAGCTAAGCTCTCTATAATCATGACGATATTCAAACACTTGAAATACCACCATCATGGCACTGATAAAAACAAGCGCCACTAATACGGTGTATGCCACAACTTTTTTCACCACTTTATTTTCGGTGGTTTCAATTTCATCACTGCTTTTCATTACGCGCCTTTTTGTTCCAAGCGTTCAGCAACCCGAAGCCATGCACTACGTGAACGTGGGTTCGCTTTTACTTCTTCTTCACTCGCACGAACCCGTGAAATTTTCTTTAACCTTCTTGTATCTACCTGTTGCTGAGGCATTCCCCAGCCAAAATCTTCTGCTAGAGTCGATTCTTTTTGAATAAATTGTTTGATCAAGCGATCTTCAAGAGAATGAAAGCTAATCACAGACAAACGCCCTTTTGGTTTTAGTAAGTCTACAGCTTGCGGTAAAAATACTTCAATATCATCTAGTTCTTTATTAATAGCAATACGAATTGCCTGAAATGTACGTGTTGCTGGATGCTTATGTTTTTCCCACTTTGGATGAGCTGTTTTAACAAGTTCTGCCAATTGGGCTGTTGTATCTAGTTTTCCAGCTTGTTTAATCGCTTTTGCAATACGTCGACTATAACGTTCTTCGCCATATTGATAAATAATATTTGCTAATTGTTCTTCTTCAATTTCAATTAACCACTCAGCTGCGGTTAATCCCTTAGAATTATCCATTCGCATGTCTAGAGGACCATCCTGCATAAAACTAAAACCACGTTCAGCTTGGTCCAGTTGAGGGGATGACACGCCTAAATCAGCCATAATGCCATCAACACTCATCACACCAATTTCCTGCATTTTTTCTTTAATATCAGCAAAACTGGCATGAATAATGGTAAATCTCGGATCTTCTTGCACCAAAGCAGCCGCGACTTCCAAAGCTTGAGGGTCTTTATCAAATGCATATACTCGTGCATTTTCATCAAGTTTCGAGAGCAATAAACGTGTATGCCCACCTCGTCCGAAGGTTGCATCGATATACACCCCTGTTGTGCGATCTGCCAATAAGCTCTCAATGGTCTCGGAAAGTAAGACAGAAATATGCGACATAGGTGTTAAATCATAGCGTTAAAATGTAACTGCACATTATCACCTTGTTTATGACCAACGCCAAACGGCTTTTTGTAGGAAAATATTAATTTTTCATAGATAAAACCGTTTTGTTAGCACTTTTTAAGCAAAATAAGAAACCTAGAATAATTTTTTGTAGCTAAATACGAATTTATAAAAATTATTATTAACCGCTTTACCTAAAAAATTCTCTTTTTCCTTTACGCTTATTCCGTTAGGGACTCTCATGGATTTACATTAGGACGAGATGAGCTGGCAATCTTTTTTGGCATAGTTACCGATTTGATTTAACCATTTTTGCCTTTGTTCCGAACTTGCTCCACGCACTGTTCCAATATAATTAACTTTGACTCTACTGACCCCACAAAATTGCAAAGTCGCTTTTTTAAGTTGACGAGTACTTGGTTCACCATAATACCAACGGTAAAGCCAGCCCGGCTGATCTAGAGTAGTAATGAGTCGCGCTGATTTGGAGTGTAAGTGGCCAATAACACGATTGCTATTTTCTCGGTAACTAAATACAAGATTCGGTAAAAAGAGTCGGTCAATAAAACCTTTAGCGATAGCCGGAAGCCCTCCCCACCACACTGGAAAGAACCATACCAAATGATCAGCGGCTTGAATTTTTTCCAACGCATTCATTAAATCAGGTTCCAGATTCATACGTTTCTCGTAACCATATTTTAAATTAGGCTCGAAATCCAACTTCGCAATTTCTATGAGATCTACATGAACACCTAATGTTTTTACATGCTCCACATAGTTGTGAGCTATTGCATGATTAAAACTGATATCGGATGGATGACCATTAATAACTACAATACGTTTAGAAAGTTGAGACATATATCGCCTTTATTGCCGCACATTCAAATATCAAGTGAGATCTGGAATAAATAAGTAGCGAAAATATCTTATAAAAATTAAGATAGCAAGTGATATCTCAACTATTATTTGATCTGGCTCTTATGACTCTTTCTCGCAATGAAAAACAGGTACAAACTCGACAGCATCTCATTGAAGCTGGGTTTGCACTCATTTCTGAATATGGTTATAACGCAGTATCAATCAGGAATCTTTCTAAACAAGCGGGTTATACTCAAGGTGCCTTTTACTCTAATTTCAATAATAAAGAAGCGTTTTTACTTGAGCTGATGGAACTTCAATTCGCTAAAGAAAATTTACAATTACAAGAAATATTTACCAGTACTCCTTCAAATACTGAGCAATTAATCAATTCACTGCGCCGATGGCTAACAGCTTTTTTTACAAACGATGAATGGCTTAAGATATCAATAGAACTACAACTATTTGCTGCACGTGATCTTACATTCGCCGAGGAGTATCAAAAGGTTTGGAAAACTCATCAGCAAGAAATAACCAAGATCATGAAACAATTTTTTTCTTTAATGCAGATGGCTGAGCCTGATGACTATGATTCTATTGTTATAGAGCTTGTATCATTAAGTTATGGGCTAGCTTTACAATATATAATTTTTAAAGGTGATGTAGACCACTACATCAATATCTTTATCAGCACCTTATTAAAAAGATTGGGTAATTTCTAAATTAATCAAAAATTAGATGTGAAAATCTTAAAATTCAAAAAAGCCGCTTAATTATTAAATAAGCGGCCACATAGAAAACTTAGTTATTTACTGCTTGCCATCATAAATTTGATCAAAAATAGCACCGTTTGCAAAGTGAGTTTTCTGAGCTTTAGCCCAACCACCGAACACATCATTAATGGTAAATAATTTAATTTTTGGGAATTGCGCTGCATATTTCGCAGCCACTTGAGCATTACGTGGGCGGAAATAATGTTTAGCAGCCAATTCTTGGCCTAAAGGTGAATATAAAAAGTTCAGATAACCTTTTGCCAAGGTCCGGTTTCCATCTTTATCTACGGTTTTATCTACAATCGCTACAGATGGTTCTGCCAAAATTGAAATTGATGGATAAACAATTTGATATTTATCCTTATCAGGTCCTTTCGTTGCCAACAAAGCTTCATTTTCCCAAGACAACAAAACATCACCAATGCCACGTTCGGCAAATGTCGTAAGTGAACCACGGGCTCCCGAATCTAGAACTTTCACATTGTGATAAAGCTTTTTCACCAACTCTCGAGCCTTAGCATCATTTCCACCCGGCTGTTTTAAAGCATATCCCCACGCAGAGAGATAAATCCAACGCGGTGCACCACCTGTTTTAGGGTTAGGAGTGATAATTTCCACACCTGGTTTTGTTAAATCATTCCAGTCGCGTATATTTTTCGGGTTACCTTTTCGTACTAGAAACACGACAGTTGACGTATAGGGGGCAGAATTATTTGGGAATTCTTTTTGCCAGTTCGGCTGAATAAACCCAGCTTTCACAATCTCATCAATGTCATTCGCTAATGCTAACGTTACGACATCAGCTTCAAGTCCCGTGGCTACCGCGCGGGCTTGTTTGCCAGATCCACCATGTGACTGTTTGAATTCAACGTCTTGCCCTGTTCGCTGTTTCCAAAATTTACCAAATGCTTGGTTATATTCTTGATAGAACTCTCGAGTCGGATCATAAGAAACATTTAAAAAAGAGGTCGCTGCTTGAGCCGCTGTTGTCGCTATTCCCACATATAAAGCGACAGCTATTATTGATATTTTTTTCATTTACAAAATCCATCATTCGTTTTAGTTTAACTATATTTTTAATTTTATTTTTTACAATCAATTACTTATATTTATAACTTTTTTATTAATCTTTTTTAGATATATAGCTTAGAATGTCTAAGTTATTTCATTTTTGAAAAATTTTGTAATTATTCTTACAACTTAATGAGAGCCTTCACTTTATCTACACATTAATTTGTTAAATAATGAAGCGTAAAGGATACATAGGGTCTACATTTGAGTCGACCAGTTTAAAATATAGGTAAATTTTGTAAAAAGTGTGACATAGTTCCACTTTTTTATTAATATTTATGTTTAAATCGTAGCATTACCGTAATTTTACATTTTGTTAAACTCAAAAAATAGATGAAATGTAATGAACAGAGGGGATGATTAACAATGAAAATTCATTATGGAAAAGCTTTAAGCTTAAGTTTGGTGCTCGGTTTAGCATCACAGTTTTCTGCCGCAGCAGTACTTAAAGACACTCCAAACAAAACAGGTTCAGAGAAACAGACTTCGCTTATTGAAAAAGCTTTAGATCAGCAGAAACGTAACCCTATCGTGTTACCTTCTACAAATGATGAGCTTAAGGTTCTTAATACTATTCGCGTTACTCCAACCCAAAATTTTCTTGCTGCACAACACGAACGTTTTTCACGTTTTGTTCAAGCAATCTTCCAGCCGCATGCTTCTTAAAATCTGAAACATCCCCTCTTCGTTTCAGTTTTAGCCCAGACTGTCGTTAAATAAAACGTCAGAATACTGGGCTTTTTCGTTATAATAGTTTCAATTTTTATTCTGACCCTTTATCTATGAAAGTTCGTACTCGTATTGCACCTTCCCCTACTGGTTTTCCTCATGTCGGCACAGCCTACATTGCTTTATTTAACATGTGTTTTGCGAAACAACATGGCGGAGAATTTATTTTAAGGATTGAAGATACAGACCAACTTCGTTCTACACCAGAGTCTGAAAAAATGATTTTGGATTCATTACGTTGGTTAGGTTTGAATTGGTCTGAAGGTCCAGATGTAGGTGGTCCACACGCACCATATCGCCAATCTGAACGTATGGGAATTTATAAGCAATACGCATTAGAACTTGTTGAAAAAGGTCATGCTTTTTACTGTTTCGCAACAGCAGAAGAACTTGATCAAATGCGTGCTGAACAACAAGCACGTGGCGAAACACCAAAATATGACGGCCGTGGTTTAAAACTTTCTCAAGAAGAAGTGACTCGACGTCTTGAAGCGGGTGAACCTCATGTCATTCGTATGAAAGTGCCTGAAGAAGGTGTTTGTAAATTTAATGACTTGCTACGTGGTGAGGTTGAAATTCCTTGGGCACAAGTCGATATGCAAGTCCTTCTAAAAACAGATGGTTTACCAACTTACCACTTGGCTAACGTTGTTGATGACCATTTAATGGAAATCACTCATGTATTACGTGGTGAAGAATGGCTTCCATCTGCACCGAAGCATCAGTTGCTTTACCAATATTTTGGTTGGGAAATGCCAACTCTTTGCCATATGCCATTGTTGCGCAACCCAGATAAATCAAAATTGTCTAAACGTAAAAACCCGACATCAATTAACTACTACCGCGACATCGGTGTATTACCAGAAGCCTTGTTAAATTATTTAGGCCGTATGGGTTGGTCAATGCCGGATGAAAGAGAAGTTTTCACATTACAAGATATGATGGATAACTTTGATATTCAGCGTGTATCACTAGGTGGACCAATTTTTGATGTTGAAAAATTGAACTGGCTTAATGGTCAGTGGATCAAAGGGTTAACTCCAGGGCAACTATTAGACCGCTTATTAACATGGAAAAATGACCGCAGCACTTTAGAAGACATTGCTGCCGCTATTCAACCACGTATTAATTTACTTTCAGAAGCTGTGAATTGGGCTGGTTTCTATTTTAACCATATGCCACAAATTACTGCTGAAATGTTTGAAAGTAAAAAATTGACTCAAGAGCAAGTTCGTCAAAGTTTACAATTTGCAATTTGGCGTCTTGAAGGTCAGTTTACTTGGAATAATGACACCGTTAGCCAAACCCTAATGGATCTTGCGAATCAGATGGGCATTAAATTACGTGATTTCATGCCAGCGTTCTTTATCGCAATTGCCGGCTCAACGAGTTCAACACCAGTGATGCAATCAATGGTTACGATTGGACCTGATTTAACTTTCGCTCGTTTACGTCATGCCTTAGAAATTGTGGGCGGACCGAGCAAGAAAGAAGTTAAAAATTGGGAAAAACTCAATGAGAGCTTAAAATTGCCGAAAAATGACGCAACTAGCGAAGTTTAATTCATTTTTTTGTTGACGTGTGAGCGCATTCACCCTAAGATTGCGCTCACACAAACTGGGGTCATAGCTCAGTTGGTAGAGCGCTACAATGGCATTGTAGAGGTCAGCGGTTCGATCCCGCTTGACTCCACCACGCTCCTTTGTGTTTGCCTCATCAAGTCCCTATCGTCTAGAGGCCTAGGACATCGCCCTTTCACGGCGGTAACCGGGGTTCGAATCCCCGTAGGGACGCCATATTCTGCTTTAAAAATTATAAAAAGACTCTATCGTCACCTTACTGTTTATTCTTTATCTCTTTCTAGATTGCACATTTGTCTATTTTATCTAAAATAGCGTCTTTCTTAATTCTCTCAATGTGTAATATGCAGCCATCTGACAATCAACTAGATGCTCATCAGCATCAGAACAGTACTGCACCTTTAAAAAGAGCCATGAGTACTCGCCATCTTGTGATGTTATCACTGGGCGGAGCGATCGGAACTGGTCTATTTTTAGGTTCAGGGGAAGTCATTTCACAAACTGGAGCTATTGGCGCAATTATTGCCTATATTCTTGGTGGCGCGATCGCTTACATGGTCATGCTCTGCCTAGGAGAACTCGCTGTACACATGCCTGTTTCAGGTTCTTTTGGTGCCTATGCCAAAAAATACATTAGTCCAAGTACAGGCTATATGATTTCTTGGATGTACTGGTTAACTTGGACTGCAACGCTTGGAACAGAATTCACAGCCGCAGCATTGCTCATGCAAGAATGGTTCCCTCAGATTTCAATGTGGATTTGGACAATTATTTTTGCAGTTACTATTTTTGGCTTAAATATTAGTTCAACGCGTATTTTTGCTGAGTCTGAGTTTTGGCTAGCCCTTGTTAAAGTCGTCACGGTCATTGCTTTTATTGTTCTTGGCTTATTAGCAATTTTTGGTTTAATTCCATTCCATGGTGCCCAAACTGCTCCACTATTTAGCAATCTTACGGCTCAAGGCTGGTTCCCTCATGGTTTAATTCCTATTTTTACGACCATGTTAATTGTTAACTTTGCTTTCTCAGGAACCGAATTAATTGGTGTAGCAGCTGGCGAAACAAAAGATCCAGCTCAAAATGTACCAAAAGCGATTAATGCCGCGATCTGGCGCCTTCTTATTTTCTTTGTGGGTACCATCATTGTTATTAGTGCTTTACTTCCTTTCCAACTTGCAGGTTTAGGCGGTGACGGCGTAAGTAGCAGTCCTTTTGTGACGGTATTTAATTATATTGGCATTCCATATGCGGATGACATTATTAGGTTTGTAATTATCACAGCTCTGCTTTCAGCAGCCAATTCTGGCCTATATGCAGCTTCACGTATGATGTGGTCGCTGTCAGAACAAAAATTACTACCTAGTGTGTTTGCGACTTTATCAAAAAGTGGAACACCAATCGTAGCTCTAGTTGTAACCATGTTCGGTGCAATTCCAGGTTTATTATCAGAGCAATTTGCACCTGAGACTATTTTTAAGAATCTGCTGGGTGTAGCTGCTTTTACCATGGTCATCGTATGGATGAGTATTTGTTTAAGTCAGTTCAATTTCCGCCGCCAATGGTATAGATCAGGACATACAGTTAAAGACTTACAATATGCTGCACCTTTATTCCCTATCGTTCCAATTTTAGGTTTTGTTTTCTGTTTTATTACTTGTTTAAGTATGGCAGCAGACCCTGAAATGCGTGCTGGTTTTGTAGGCTGTCTTATTTTTACAGCTTTATGTTATGTCAGTTATTTTATTTTTTATCGTAATAAAGAGTAAACCAGTCGTTATTCAATTAAAGTGTAGCAAAAAGCTACACTTTTTTTTGTCTATATACTGGTTTTAAATAACATACCGTTGTAGATTAAAATTTATATTAAAAACAAAATCTTGTATAGAATGAAAATTATATTTATCCATGGGATGAATCAACAAAACTACACAGCACATCGCTTGAAAGAGCATTGGTTAAAAGTGTTTAAGCTCGGCCTAAAACAAATGCCTTGCAGAGTTAATGTCCGCGATCTTCATATCCACATGCCATTTTATGGCGACTTAATGACCAAATACCAGTTAAGTAACCAATTAGACCTTAATACGTTATTACCTAAATCTTTTTTAAATAATTATTTGCCGATTCACTTACATCATAACAATCCCCCAGCTAAAGAACACACCCCATTTGTTCCCTTATTACCTCCAGCAACAGACCCATCTGAAAAAAGCTTTTCGGAACGGCTTTATCTCACTTCTCAGCTTGTAAAAGACCGCGTACTCAAAGAGTTAGTCGTTCTTTTAAATAACTTCCCTAAATTACATGAAAGTTTGATTCAGCAGTTTCTGATTGAAACGTATATGTATTTGTCTAATCCTGAGTTTATGGAGGAAGTACATCAAAGAATTTTAAAGAAAATGCGAGAAGAAGAAGATTATATTGTGGTCGGACACTCTCTTGGTTCAGTTATCGCTTTCCAATTATTATCAGATCCATCTTATCAATTCTCAGTTAAGCGTTTTATTACTCTAGCTTCCCCTTTAGCTTTTCGCGTGATTCAAAGTAAGCTCCCGAGTCCAATTTCTAGACCGCCATGTATTTACGGTGATTGGTTTAATTTTTACTCTCAGGACGATTTTTTGACCGCTTTTCCCTTATGCGAGGCCCCATTTAATTTTGATCCTGCCATTATCAATCAGAAAATTTATACCTTTGCCAACCAACCGCATGAAATTTTAGGGTATCTACAACATCCGTCGGTCATAAAGGCAATTATTGAACCTTTTCAGAAAAATGAAGGCTAAATGTATATATTTTCTACAATTTGAGTTATTTTTAATCGCTTGACTGTTTTTTTTAATATTTCTTCAGAAAACTATTTGACACTTTTATTAAATCGACCTAATATACGCCCACCTCTGAAACGTCCCTATCGTCTAGAGGCCTAGGACATCGCCCTTTCACGGCGGTAACCGGGGTTCGAATCCCCGTAGGGACGCCACTAAATTCGAGGAAAAGCAAAGATTGATTATCTTTGCCGAGAATTTAGGCAAGCAGTTTACTGCGCGCAGGTAACTAGCCTCATATAAGTCCCTATCGTCTAGAGGCCTAGGACATCGCCCTTTCACGGCGGTAACCGGGGTTCGAATCCCCGTAGGGACGCCAAATTCAAATCTACTGTAGTCTACGGTAGTACACAAACCCTTGAATTCATTAAGTTCAAGGGTTTTTTGTTGTCTATAGCTGTTCACAATATTTCCCCCAAATCTACCATTCTAAACGGTATATTTAACGGTATATCTTGATACCGCCATGATACCGTTAAGGGGAAAACAGTTATGTCCAGAGCAATAAATAGACTAACAGCCTTAAAAGTAAAAAATTTAAAATTTGATGAGTCTACTAGTAACAAGTACACCGATGGGGATGGCTTGTATTTGCAGATCAATAAAAATGGTAGTAAGTACTGGCGCATGGACTACACCAATCCAATCACTAAAAAGCGTAATACACTTGCTCTAGGAGTTTATCCAACAATTGCACTTGAACAAGCAAGAAAGCGCCGTGATGAAGTAAAGCTACAACTTGCAGAAGGCAAAGACCCAGCGAGCGAACGTGATATTAAAAGAGAACAAGCTAAATTAAGCATGAGCAATGCTTTCAAATTTATTACTCAAGATTGGCTTGCACTACGAGAAAAAGAAGGCAAAAAAGATAGTGAGGTCATACGCCGTTTAAACAAAGACGTACTACCCTTTATTGGAGATATGCCCATATCGCAGCTTTCAATTGAAGTTATTGAAAATGAAGTCACAAACCGTATTGTAGAGCGTGGTGCGCTTGAATTAGCCCGTAAGGTTCTCATTTCAGTTAAGCAGATACTGGAATACGCTAGACGGAAAAAGCTCATATTGATCAATCCAGCGCATGACGTGATACTCCCTAAACCGATTAGTGGAAACTTTGCAGCAATTACAGACCCCTCTGCTCTTTCAGAACTCATCAAAGCTGTATGGGATGATACAGATACTCGAATGACTTTCGTCACACGTTGTGCTGTCAAAATTTCTTTATTCATCTTTTCACGTCCCACAGAAATCAGAACAATAAAATGGACAGACTACAATAGAGAAGATGGAGTATTAAACATATACCCGTTAAAGCAAAAGGCTACAAAGCAAGATACAGATAAACCTAAAATAGTTATCCCCTTACCAACACAAGCCATTGAACTACTACAACAACTCTATCCACTTACAGGACACCGAGAATACATATTTGCAAGTAATCGAGGTGAAGAACCTTACATTAGTGAAAGCACTGTTAATGAAGCACTCAAGCGGATTGGATTTAAAGGAGAGCAAACTGCTCACGGCTTTCGTGCTACTGCAAGAACAATACTTGAGGAAGAACTTGATATTGAACCAATATGGATTGAAAGACAGCTTGCGCATAAAGTAAGAGACGCTAATGGAGAATCTTACAATCGCACTAAGCACGTGAAAAACAGAAAAGCTATGCTACAAATATGGGCAGATTATTTGACTAAAACATTACTTAATGAAATATAATGAATAAAAATTCTACAACCATGTAGGATAAAATTCGTATAAAAGAGTTTTTGGTTGAAATATAGGAGAACAAAACATGGAGTTAAAAGATAAAATCATTTTAAATTCTGGAGAAACACTTGTTGAAATTAGCCATAAAACAAAAGGCCCAGTAGGTGAAACTGATATTTACAAATACAAAATTATTAACTCTAAGGGTGATATTGTTGGTTATGTAGACCATACCGATCATACATCTATTAGAGGTTTCCAACGGACTCAATCTGCTATTCAGTACGATATTAATAAAAGAGTGATTATAGATATTCATTGGTAATTCAAAATTGTACGTAAATAAAATTTATTCTGTCACAAGATAATAATTTAATTTTCACGTACAATTTAAACTAAACAAAAAAACTTTTAATCAAAAAACTTATAATAGTAATAAAAGTCTGTCTGATCTGGAAAAAAAGCTCTAGTTTCCATTATTTCATCGATTAAGCTAACTTTTTTCAAACTGCTTCTATGAATAAGGAAAATTAATTGAAATACATTAAGATAAGCAGTATCCCTAAATGCATGCCCAATCAAAATATCCTCATCTTTATTATTATTTTTTATCTCGTTAGTGAATTCATCAAAATGTTTATTTATAAAATCAATTTCCTTCTTAAATTTACTATCAACAACCAATCTAAAAGTTACAATTAATTTAAGAAAATTTATATATACTAGCCTTGAACTCAAACCCATATAATCTAAAGAAGAAACACTAACTTTAAAAATTTTTTGATTATTATAATTTAAATACTTATCTGAATTAAATTTTATTTCTTTGTTTTCCACCAAAAATCTCATATGTTTATTTAACTGTGTTTGAGACCTAACAAGTGATTGAGTTAAATCTTCTAAAATAGAATAGGGATTTCCTGCCTTAGATTTTTTTACCAATTCTCTTAATTTAATTTCAAAAAAAGCAATTGAATTATCATTGTATACAATCATATCCGACTCAAGCTCATGTGATGGAATATTCAATTTTCCTCTAAGAGTTTTAGATACCTTATATTTCTTTTCTCCCTCAATAAATAAATCATTTGTTTTATGTAATTGTGACTCTGCAAATCTTTCAATTAGCTCACCCTGTTTTTTATCTTGCTTTTTTAAATATAAAATTTTAAACAAAACATTATAAAATCCTACATAAAAGAAATTATGATTTAGAAAAAATATATTTCCCTCTTCATTGCTTAAGAAAGGTTTTTCAAGAAAATTAAGATTGCCAAAATCATGAATAGTGACGAAATCTAAATTTACATTTTTATTTACCAACAAATCTTTTACTTTAAACTCAAGATTATTATGATATTTTCTATCCAAGTCATCCAATTTCTTATTAACTAGAATGGGAATATTATTCTTACACTCCAATATATTTTTTGAAATTTCATACAAATACTCAATCTCTTTATAATCATATTGCTTTCGAACATAACTAATAAAGGAAAAAATTGATTCCGAATCATATTGTTCAACCTTAAAAGCTTGATCAGCAAGTGCCTGCTTACTAAGTAAATCAATCATAGATTTAGGAGAACTATATATGTATTCAAACTGTGCATAGCTATATTTTTGCACGCCGTACATTGATATATAATGCGATGATAACTCAAGAACTTCTTTAAAAATTTTTTCACAATTTTCTAAAGAAACTTTGGGTGAGTTAAGATGTTTTAAAGATTTTTTAAAAATATATCCTATCGGCTCTATAATATTTTTTGATGCATCAACATATTTATATATCTCTGATTTTTCCCACTTTCTAAATCGTTTTACTACTTTCTCAACACCCCAAATTCCTAACAGTTCCATTTTACTGTCAATTATTTTAGCTATTTTTGGAGCCTCATTAAAGACAATTTCACCATTATTTATATTTATTTTAAAACCAGCTTTTCTAAAATATAAAATAGATTGAAATAAACATTCAATCTTATCCTCAGCCGAAGGTTCCAGTCCTATAATATTACTATCCCCTTCAATGCTTTTTAATGAGTAAATATAGGCTTCTATAATATTATCCTTATTACCCGTATAACCATTTTCATGTTGAAAATAATTAAATAAATATTTAATATTCTTATAAATTTCTAAATATTTAACACTTTTTGAGTTTTTATATTGGATATGAAATCTCTCCAATAATTTTAATATATCTTCTCTTAAAAAATCTTCCCCTTTAACCAGTTCTTTAATTTTTTCTTGCATCTCATCTTTAGTAAGTTGTTGTTTATAATTTTGACTCGATTTTAGAGTTATTGCTTTTTTATGAATTTCTATGAAGTTTTGAAAGTTAAACATTATCCCCCCTGAATTATCTAAAATTTCTCACAAGTTACTATTTTTAATAATATTTTCATCAAATACTATTAGACTTATATACTAGAATACAATTATTTTATATTGACTTTTTAAATTTCACCTTCCATTCATTGTTGCAAACTAACTAAAATCCAATTAAATCACCATAAAATCAGAGCAACAATGAATGGAAGGCATCAACGACTGTTAAAATTTTATTAGTAATGAGAGTAACAGAGGCGATAAGGGCTCTCATAATCTTGTATACGATTTAATCCTGAAGTAGATACTCGACCACAAATAACTCCCCCTTAAAACGGAGTATATAGGGGTACGGGGGCAAAAATCAGGTATCGCCCGTGTTTATTACCCATACACTTAGGCTATATCATACCTAGGTC
This sequence comes from Acinetobacter pittii, assembly GCF_022449185.1. Lineage (GTDB taxonomy): Bacteria > Pseudomonadota > Gammaproteobacteria > Pseudomonadales > Moraxellaceae > Acinetobacter > Acinetobacter pittii_I. Next base: position 346,633 of record NZ_JAKUKO010000002.1, on the reverse strand, counting down.
TTTGATCTAAGAACATAACATATTCTATATTGCGCTCATTTCACTTCAGAGCAACTTTAAAATAATGGCATTAATGATATATCAAACACCACTAAATGGCTGTATGAAGCTTATAGTGCTTACAATATGTATATTAGTTTCCACTCTTAGTTGATCATAAAAATTCTATCAATTTGACATCTCCACACCACTAATATATATTAGATCTTAATAAAAATAATTCCCTATGATTTCACATCTTCTATCATTCCAACATCTTTATCTAAAAATAGCCCATATCTCAGTTAGTATAAAAACCCATTCAATACTGTAAAAGCCCCACCATATATGCTTTTCATAGTAGTTCATCTATGACGTGTATTATATAGATATATATACTTCTTATATCTATTCCTTCTACACCTCAACACTCACCAATAAACTAATAATTAAGAGAAATTATAAATGATTAATCCAAAATACCTATTAAAAACCACAACATTCAAAGGATATGAAGTAAACCCACATTACTCACTAAGAAAGAGTTCATTAGAAACCATACACTCTTCAATGCTTTGGTCTTTAAAGAACATATCAAAACCTAGAGCAATGCACATCACTATAGGACTTACAGACAAGGATACTTTTAGCATTGAGAAGTTTAATCGCCGTCTAAAAGCTAAGTTTAAAGATGAAGGCTTAGTACATCTCTATAGCTTTGAACTATCAGAAAATGATAACCATCACTTACATTGCATGTTCATCTACAATGCTGAAGTACATCGTAGCTACTACACTGTTTATAAGATGATATATGAATGTGCTATGTTGGATGGAGTGAGAAAAGAAGAACTAATAATCGAACGGACAAGCTAATGAAGTTAGATGGACTATTGCTTATCAAGAAGGTAAGAACTTCCCTGTACATTACTTAAGAACGGAAGAACAATTCATAGATGCAATGTACAGATATAGTTACTTAGCTAAAGTTGATGATAAAGAAGGTATAAGACATAAAGGTTTTGGAGTTATTAAAATACCTACTAAAAACATAAAATAAACTATAATTTAAATGAATAAAGAGTTAAGCCAATTTATTTATAGATAAGATAACTTCTTGATGCTTCGCTTAATTCTTCATTTAATTTAAAAATATATGATCTATGTTGATCGATATAACCAAGAAGATCCCCTACAGTTGAATTCTGATTTTCAATTATATTTTGCATACCTACTACTATTCTCATTATAAATAAATCATATTTTACCTTAACTTTTTGATAGTCATTATCTCTAGTTATTACAAACAATAGATGACTGCTAGAGATAGTGAGAGAATTGTGATCTGTAAAATCTTTCATACGTTGATTTATTTTAGGAATTAGCTCATCTCTTAATTTTTCAGTACCATCCCTCCTTCTCATTAATGCACACAAAAATGCTAAAAGTCTTAAATCTTCGTTTAGGTTAACAATTACATCTTTAGCTTGTAACGAATATGTAGTTTTATTATGCTGCTCTTTCCAATCAGTAAATAATATAACTGCTGCATAAGGAGCTAGTATACTCATTACTATTGAAAATACATCTTTTACAAAAGAAACATTTACACTACTTCTATCCCATAAGTAAGCAATTCCACAAATAGTGATACTTATAACCATACAGATTACAAATGCTACTATAATTTTATTAACTAGCTCTTTTTTCATACAATTAATTTACTAAAAGTAGATATATCGAAGATGTTAAATTATGCACTGAATTACTACTGACATACCATATCAAACACATTAATTTATTTAAAAATTAATATTATTTTCAATATCTTAATGAAAAATTAAATTTTATGCGAAAGTTCAGTAATGCTCCTACATCATATAGTACTAATAGCATCTTAAAATATATTCCCCCTCTCACCGAAGACAATAAAATACTACTCCTCTAACACCAATATTATTATTTACATATAACTTATTTTTTAATTTGAGAGAGTTTTGATATTATTGAATTGAATAACGAGAACTGGAAACATAATGACAAGTCCTATTTTTTTAAAAGACCTTCCTATTGAACAATTAGAAAAGCTTTCAGAAAATGATATTCAAAAAATTTCTAATGCTGAACAACTCTATTGGAATAACAAACCTCATACTATCTACCATGTTGCTGTACATGGTGCTAAATCTAAGAATGGTGGTTTAGTTAATGCATCTTCTAATGTAGGAAAAATTGGTGGTTCATCTATCGCTCGTGTTGGTGATGAAGTCATTTATGCAGATGGTACAACCTCTAAGATTATCTCTGGTGCTGGTTCTGCATGTGTTGTTGATGGCTCACCCGTAGCATTAGTAGGGAGTCGCTTAGAAAATGGTGATGAAATTATTGATAGTCCTAATACTACTATCGCTATCAGAATTTACAAAGATCAGCCCATACCTAAAAACTTTTTGAGTCATGACTAATTTTTAAGGAGTAGAACATGGCTAAAGGTTTTGCAATTCACAATGCTATTACTGATCATGGTGGAGTTATTCCATCTACTCAAATGAGAACTTCTCAAATGGGAAACTTATTTGTTAGAGCTGGTGATGGTCATATGTGTCCTAAATGCAGGTGTTGGTCTGTAGTTATCAAAAGCCATGACCATATCATTATGGATGGTAAGCCAGTAGCGTATGCAGGTGATAAGCTATCATGTGGAGCGACTATTCAACCACAACAGTCTCATGTTGTTGGTGATAGCGGTAGTCCTTATTCTCGCGCAACCTCACAAACTAATAATAAGGATAATTTTGTTGACTCACATGACTATGGCCAAAGATATTTACTGATTGATGAAATAACAGCAGCCCCTCTAAGCAATGTATGCTATGAAATTTATAAATCAGGTGCTCTTTGTACTCACGGAAAAACTGATGATCAAGGATATACAGAAGTAGTTACAAGTAAAAATGAAGAAGAAATTGAAATAGTTATACATTCTGAAGAGGGAGACCATAATGGCTATTGTTGCAAAGGATAAAAGCAAATTACCAAAAAGAATAGGAGATGAATATCAGATCAAACAAGTTAAAGTTAGTTCTCAACGTTCTTTAACTGCTCGTGAAATTACACTTGCGAGAGAAGTCTTTAAAGATTCCATTGACTATTCAAAAGTAAAAATTATTAATGGCGGTTTACTAGGAATGCCAAATGCTAGTAAAAATGCTATGACCCCTTTTGGAAGTATTCATCTACCTAGTGAAGATTACAATGCCACAAAAGATTTTGGACTGGATAATGTCGATGCAACACTAAAAATTTGGTTTATCCATGAAATGACACATGTATGGCAATACCAACATGGCTTTAATAATGCACGTGCAGGAATTAACACAGGAATTAATGGAGGATACACACAGAGAAGTTTAGCTTATGAGTATAGCTTAGCTGACAAAAGTAAAAAATTTAATGAGTACAATATGGAACAACAAGCTGAAATTGTTTCACACTATTTTGATGCTACCCATACATACCAAACTATTCACAATAGCCCACGTCTTCATAAACAAAATGTTATGAATCTGCCTAACCTCCGACAAGTTTTATCTGAATTTTTAGTCAACCCAGATAACAAACAATTAGTTTCATTATCTAGGGGTCAGGAAAACTACTGGTTTAAATAATATGAATAAATCTCTTTTTATACTAATTAGCTTATGCTTCTCACAGCAAGTTTTTGCAATGAGCAAAGAATATTCAGGTGGAGATGTCTACATAACAATAAAAGATAGTTCTCCATGTTTTTATATAAACAATAAAAACATAAGTGGGGATTACGACATTACACTTTATGAACGAAATATTAATTCTGGTCTTTATAAAATTAGTAGTATTTCATCAATATTAGCCTCTAAAAGATATCCAGACAAAAAAAATTGTATTACAACAAATGAAATAAAAGATAATTTCAAGTATAAAAATAACACTCCATATTTGGTGGTTCTAGAAACTAATAGATTTAGCTTTGGTAAAGATTTTTGCGTTGATTCAGCAACTAAAACTATTCAAGATTTCTCGAACACCTGTAAAGTGAAAAATTTATCTTTGTGGGAAAAAATTCTTAATTTATTTGGCTTTTAATAATTTTCTATTAAAATGAGATAGAAATGCCATGAAAAACTAAAAGTGAAAACACTAGTTTTTACAGCAACTTAAACACCAATCAATAGATTATTGATTACTTTTATTAATATAAAATACAGATGGTTCAGTATTGAAAACCAATAGATTATTTTATATACTATGTACGTATTTAAAGTTTATAGCTCTTCATTTCCCCAAGTGAAGAGCTTTTTTTATTTTTCAATTGAACTACTATCAGTCATAAAAATTAAAGTTCATTCCTCATTTGAATAATTTTTCCTTTAATAAATTTAATAACTTTAACAATCCACTCTGGCGTTAAAAAGTAAATATCTGTGAGATTCTCATCAATATAATCTTTATTTCTATTATTAAACTTAATTCCACTCAATTGATAAAATAGAATATTAAACTCTCTTAATTTTACCATTTCAATATATATGGGCTAAATTCCTCTTTTGCATCAAGGTGCAGTTCTATAAATTTACTATATATATCTTTCAAATAGTAAGTAATTTTAAAAACCTCTTTTGTTAGTTCATCAAAATCTAGATTTTCATCGCCTAATGCTAATTTATATAGGCTTAATTCATTTTGTATATCATCATAAATAGTTATCAGAATATTAACTTGATCAAAAAATTGAACTTCTAGTTTTAAAAGATATTCTTGAAGCTCAAGAAAGCTAGTTTTATTATAGATTCTTCCCAAATGACTATAGCTACGGTCCAATCTTAACCGTTGCAATGTTGTGTTAAACTTTCCAACTAAACTATATGCATTCGACAAGTGATCTAAAGCTTTTTGGTGTTTTACCTGATCTTTCCAAACATCAATTATGAAGAACGCAGCAACGGGAGCATAGAGAGTAGCAGTCCATCCTAAGATACCAGCTATAGTCGCCCCTCTTTCACCATCATCAAGTTTCCCTATAATAACCGCATAGACAAAGAATCCAACGGCTACTAAAAAAATGTAAAGCAGAAACAAAGCGACCAATCTACTAAATGTATTTGTTTTTGTACTCATATTCCATAAATTTTATACAGCTATAAACTCATGATACATTCTACTATTATTGCGCTAGAATGTTATACACTCTTAAATAACAAATTAAATTCTAAAAACTGAAAAAATATGTATGTGCATATATTAAAAAATTATGCACATTCATATAAAGACTAAGATTCATTCTTATCACAAAAATAACATACTAATTCATCAAACCTTTTTCTACTATCTAATGGAATAGTAGTTAATTGATTAACATTGCTTATAAGAAGTGACTTTTGATGTATATTACAAAACATTATCAATGTATTTCTTTGCTTTTCGGTGAAGTTCTTATCCATTATTTCCAACATATCTTTCCAGTTTTCTACATCAACCTTAGATTTATCACAAAATAAATAAATTTCCTTTATAAATCCGACTATTATATCTGAAATCTGTAAAATAAAATTTTTCTTAGAGTCTGAAAAGTTAAATTTTACTTTAGAGAGATCACCCAATACACTTCCTTTTTTAAAACTTTTCTTATCTTTTTTCTTATAATTAAAAAGATCAGTTTGTATATCATATTCATTATCCAAAATATGAACTGATTTTGGATAATCTAACAATCTTGAGAAGTAAACAAATGTAAGGCTATCTAACAAACAGTATTCTTTTTTTGGGGCATCAAGTGAAAAATAAAAATCATTTGCATCTAAAATTCTTTCTAAAGGTTTAAGATAATCACATTCAATATCTGTTAATTTGTTATTCTTCAAATAATTATCTAATTGCGCCTTAACTAATATCCGAAGTTTATCTACATCGACTTTATTTATATCTGGAAAATTTAACTCATGAAGCTTTACGAAAAAATTTAATTGATCATATCGTACTACTTTATCAAATAAGTTCTTTAAACCAAGATGAAATTCAGAAACTTTTGAATTTAATAAAATTGTTTCAGGTAGGCGGTTTTCATACAGCTCTATTTCTTTAATTAGTTGATCCGACTCAACAATATCAATAAATATATAATATATCAAATCAATTGATGAGTAGTGAATATACACTTTGTTTTTCAACATCCATTTGAATAAAATATTTAGCTTGTTACTATTAAGTAATTTTTTAATTTTTTCAACATTTTCACCTTTACCACCATTTGAAAATTCACTAAATTTTAATTCATTATTTATACCATCAAGTTTAACCTTATTGTCATCAAAAAAACTTATAAATGACTTCTTCAATCTAACACAATTAACATTATATTTAAAAAAAACTCCACCAATAACAAAAAGTGTATTAATATCATTTAAACCATTATCCTTATTTACATTTAAAGATAATTTTCTAACATTATTGGTTTCATCAAAAAATAAATACAGCTTATCTTGACATGGTTCCATGAGGAATTTAGGTATCATTTTTATTACTTCAATTAAAAAAACTATTATTCTATATAAAATATAACTTTTCAGCTTAATACGACAAAAGTATATATAAATATTTTAAAAAAATTAATCTGAGGAGTCTACCTAGTTTGATTTTCCTCTTTCTAAAACTAAATACTATCTCTCACTCATCAAACATTTCGTGAAAGTTCATGACATATTCAGTAGTATTATTGCCTGTAGATGCATTCTAATAACCAAAATCTGTGCTTGACCTAATAATTCAAATCCATAAGAGTAGTTTTTTCTTTAAATTTTAAATTCGGATCCCAATAGTCAATATCACGTAAAACTCTTTCACCACTTGTTAAGCAGCTTACTTGGACAGAGTAACTAACATCAAAGAAGCAGTTTGGGTAATAAGTATCTAAAATGAATCCACATCTTTGTTCATATTCCCATGCATAAGAACAATCTGTACCCTCTTCACATGGATTCTGTACTCTACTTTTGTCTTCAAAGTTACTTGGATGCTTTAGACAATCACGTAACGCTTCTTGAGGGCTAGCAATGAGAACTCGGTTACATGTGGACCAATTGGTTCTACGATAAATTTTAGGTGTAGGTTTCTTCATTCTGAAATTATATTGTTGAATAAGCTTTTAGAGATAGGTTTATGCAACAAGACCTAATTCAATCCCAAAGACAATTAAAATACTTTACAAACAGCTCACGTCCTTGCTGCCGTTTTTGTACATCGAGATGTTCCCATCGGTTTTTACGTTCTTTATAAGCCTCTATATCCTGCTTAGTAAAATCAGCTTTAGGAATTTTGAGTACTTTGATTGGAATGCAGTCATCAAAGCTATTTTTTCGCTCCACATCTTCAATCATTTTTAATTCATAAATACTCGGTTCAATTTCGTCATATTCCTGTTGTGGTGAAAAAGCATAGATCATTTGATCTAAAGTTTCTTCCCATACTTGTCTTGTTTCTTCGATTACTGTGCCCAATGGATGCTCTACCGTACTTGCAGTTAAAAAGAAAGATGGCGTACCCTGTCGTTTTGATTGTTTAAACTGCACCAAGCCTATATAAATAATTTTGGCTAAATGGGTATCTAAATCCCAGACTTCCTTTTGGGAAAATCGAATCTTTCCTTTTTGTATAAACATTTTGTGTAGTTATCTCTATTTTTTAAAAATTTCCTTGAACTGAGCATTTTCAACAAGATAGTATACTGTTTCACACTTTTCTTGATCCCCATAACGACTACCCACAGCAATGATTAAACGGTTATCTTTTTTAAAAAAAATATCATTTTGTTTAAAGCCTTTTTCTTTACTATAACAATCAGCAAAGGTATGGGGAAATATAAAGCTCTGCCCTGTTTTCGCATTGTAGGCGATAGCAAAGCTACATCCTCCACCGCAACCGACAGTTTCCATGACATAGTGCCCTGCAAAGTTGGGCTGTTGTTGTGACATTTGTTTAAATAAAGTTCGATATTTTTGACTTTGCGCAGTCAGTTTTAATGGCTGATTTTTACCTACATAGGCTGGTGCAGGATAATCCTGAAAAGTTGTATTTTTGGCGTACGTAGAAAAACTAAATATCAAAATTAAAAGGCTTATATAAAGTTTCATCATTGTGTCTCCCCACTCTAATTTTTATTGAACTTTCTTAAACCGTAGATTACCAGCACATCGGTCTATATAGGGTGTTTGTCGTCTATTAAAAGCGTGTTTAGCAATCATTGGAATAGCTGCTGCAACATACTGGGCAAGTTCATTACTTTCGATAAAACTATTTTTATTGGTATCTGCGATTCCAGAGAAAGCATCAAGTACCGTATAGGTAAATAGGCTATGCCCTCTAAATTCTTCATCAATTGCATAACGCCCAGCAGTTAGTATCATGCCTGATTTACACGTTTTGATATTGTGAGTGGTAAATAGGTCAGTCGTTTTCATAACTGAATCACTCATGGGTGTATCAATTAAAATAAGCTTGTATGCCGTAGGAATATTTGCGATCAAGTTTTTTAGTTGCGTAGCACTTAAGCCTGTACTTTGTAATTGTTTTGCTGAAAAATCTTTTGTTTTTGAGGTGAGTAAATAATATTCTTCATCCACACGATCAGCCTCACCTGCAATAAACATAACAAATGTATCTATGGGTTTTATCTTAGATTTCACATCCTCAAAAGCCTGCTGGATAGAAGTATGTGAAGTTTGTTCAGGTTGATTTAAAAGTTTAATATTTCCTTCTGTATAGGTATATCCAACTTGTGCTTTTAGTTTTTGATAGATAGTATTTGCATCTTTTTTTGCGAATTTTGAAGAAAAATTAACTTTTGGATATTCTCCAATACCGATCACAATCGCATAAAGTTTTGGCTTTTTTTCTAATGATGGACTGGCATAAAGTAAGCCATTTATACAAAATACTGAAATGATTAATAAAACTCTTTTAAATAGATTTCTCATCTCTAATTTGTACTTTTTTCATTTGAGTTGGGCATACAATGATTTTCTCTTTCTAAAATCAATTGATCATAATCTTTTTTCATAGATTTAAATTGATCTAGCGTTCTATGATAATCCAAGAGGATATTTCCATACTTGGCAGTAGGTGTTGCGGCACTTCTCAGACTTTTCAGCAACTCCGTTATAGTCATTTTCTTTTCATCTAATGCTGCTTCCATTTTTTCCAATTTAAGTGTTACAACATCACACGCCTGACTTGGATCAAATGCAAAAATATCGCTTCTTTGGATATTGGAATCTGCATAAATAAAATTACTTATGAGAGTCAATATAATTATTAGTAAAGGTTTCATACTCATATAATGAAGATATCCAATATCATAGAGTTCACTTCTTCTCTTCGCCTGATGGAGCTGTATTAGAACTTTCTATTGCTAGATCAGTTTTTTGCCCCACCTGTGCAGATGCAGTAATTAATGTATTAACTAATGTTTTAAGGTCACTGTTAGACAATTGACCATTTACATATAGCTGGCATAATCCAAACATACCAATTGAAAGATAGCTTGTTCGCTCTGTATTTGTTTTCAATTGAACAATTTTACTCACTGTATTAATTGCTGCTAATTTATCATCTGCGGTAACATTTGGAGATGCAGCAACACCACTAATTATTTCCAAGAGTTTATTACTTACACTTACGCTTATATCTTCATTATGAAAAACATCAGCTCCTTGAATACATCCTTTACCCTCTTTATTAATTACCGCAGCATTATTTTTTGGACTCCAAACATATATTGTAGAACCATCAGTGGCATTACTTTTTGGATTACTTAAGTTCACAAAACTAACGTGTGGTTTAGTTTCTCCATGTGAAAGTTGATGATAACTACATCCCGAAAAACTTAACACACTTAAAATTGCAATCCAAACCATTAACTTTTCCATTTTTTATTATCCTTGAACAAATAATCTAAAATTAAAACCCTTTATTTTCAAATTTAGTACATATTCCTCTATATAAAAGTTGAGAAAAAGCAAAATAAAATGATTGTAAAATACGAGTTTTGATCGAACAGATTAATAGTTAATTGAAAAAAATTAGAATATTAAGTGAATACTATCAAAATAGACGGAAAAGAATCGGTTTACACATCAAGTTAATTGCTGCAATGATAAACTGAATCAACTTGCAATAACGACTTGCGCAATAGGTCTAATTAATCATTTAAACTTTTGACATAATCGGAAAAATTCTGCATATCAGAATTACTCACGACAAGACCTTTATTTTTTAGAAATTTAATGCCTTTTTCTCTCCCCTCTATCGCCTCATCATCATCACCTACTTTATCACTATCATAACCATAACAAGATGTTTTTCCTGGTTTATTGATACTTAAAGCAAATTGTCGACCTAGTTCTATGGTATTGATATCATCACGACTTTTATTCACGGTTCTAACTGGAGAAAAATAGGCTCGTGATGTATCAGCAGTGATATGCATACAATAAAAGTAATATATATTTCCTGCATAAACATTGCCAAACATTGCACTCAAAACACCAATCAAAATTAGTTTTGATATTTCCTTCATTTATTAACCTCAGGTTATTTAATTTACAATTTGTAATAACACTTACTTATACAATCTTCTTAAATATTCAAAATATCCACTTCACTCCACAATAACAACTTTCCAATGATTATCCTCTGAAAATTTTATTCCACGATCTCGCCCATCATCCACTTCGGAATAATCACTTCCACCATAACAGGCAGTTCTTCCAGCTCTGCCAATATCTTCTGCATATTTACTTACCAAATCATCATTATTAAATTGATTCATATTTTTTATACTAATAGAACGAACAGGAGAAAAACTTGCTGTTTCCGCCTTAAAATCGAGATGTGAACACCAGACATAATATCGATCTTCCGCATATATATTTTGAAAACCAATACACATCAAAGATAATAAAAAAATATTTGATATTTTCATATTTTCTCTCCTAAAACCACATATTAAAATTAAGCCATTTATTACGAAATAAATGGCTTAAACCCATTCTTAACGTTGACCAGATAAAACATAAGGATTACGTGGTATTTGAGTTGGAGTAAAACGACCTGATGAACCGCCATATGATGGTGTCGGTGTATAACTTGGACTTGAGTATGAGCTACTACCGCTTGAATAGCTGCTTGAGCTAGATGAAGATGAGCGACTGCTACTTGAAGATTTTTCACGATAATCTACATAACAAGTCCAAAAATGCCCGTTATCATCAGGTTCATCACAATAACACCCCCCCACTTGCACAGCACCATAAGGAATTTCGGTACGAGCATCACTACAAGCTAAGGTTTTACTGCTATAATGCGATCCTGTTGCTGTTCCATCATAATCAGAAGCCGTAACTACTCCTGCCATCATTAATACGCTCAAACCCAATAAAATTTGACGTTTCATTTTCCATCTCCTTTTAAAATATACTTCAGTATATTCACTAAAAAATTTCTCAGGCATTCCCAAATGGGAATATCCCCATGCATAAAAATCTAGTTTAACTACAAAAACCAAGCCACTTTCCATAAAACAGTAGTGAAATATTTCCCCTTTACTCTCGACTGCTTTATGGATTTGATTAAAGATCACTAACCAAGATAAAAATGATGACTAAATATGCTCAAACTCAAGCGTGATACTCATCAACAATTGCATCAATTCAGTTTGGGAAGAGCATTCAGTTTTAGCAAAAATATTTTTAATGTAGACACGAATAGAACCATAGGTAATGTCCATTTGTTCGGCAATCTGTTCCAAACTCAGACCATTGACAAATAAATCACAAACTTCCAGTTCACGTTTAGCTAGTTTATATTTTTGGATAAGATAATCTTTAGCTAGATATTGTGGTTGATTGGTTTGAGTCACAAAAATAACGGTCTGTTTTTGATGATACTGTGCGTCTTTTTCTGAAAATGGTAAAACACTCAACATTAATGAGCGATTATCATTATAAAGTGCCAATACTCCCCCCGCTTCATTATTCAGGTCATCATTTTCAAACAAGGCACTACGTATAAGCTGATTTAGTTTTTCCTGAAAAAATTTTAAGGTCTTTAAATTATTATTTTTATCCAATCCTAATATAGATGAATTTTCAAATATTTTTTTTCCAATTGCATTGGTATAACATAAACGATAATCCTGATTTATTAAGATTACGCCTATTTTAAAATGATCTAATACTTGGTAAATATTCTTCTTATCTTCCTGCAATATAGTCATCTGACGATAAATCTGTAATGCTCGACGTAAATGTACGCCTAAACGCTGTAATATCTTTTCTTCCTGTTCGCTATATTCATCTAATTGTGGTGAACGGTGTACCGCAAATACTGCCCAACTATAGGCACTACGCTCTAATAAAACGGCTGCTACATGACTGACATTGGTCGGTTTAGCACATTTTTCGTAAAATATAAATTCATCACTTTCCTCTGGCATTGAAGCATAAGATGCAAAAGTATTAAGTACAGTATCTCCTAGACCTTTTTCCATCCAATACGGTGCATGCAACCGCATATCCAGAACCTTAACGTGCTCATCCTGATAAGCCAGCATACTTTCAGGTGGTATATTGTGGGTAAATACAAAATCATAATTAGGACTTAACTGGTCTGTTGCAGTAAAAATCGCTGTGGTACTTCCTGTAAAGTCAGCAATTTCTGTCAGCACATCCTGCCATAACCCTGGATTTAAGGCAGCCTCATAGATCATGCCAATCACTTTATTTTCTTGTTCGGCCAACATCAGTGTATCCCCCGAATTAAATCGTACACACATTCATGTTAACTGAGTCACATAATTTATACATATCCTCATTTAAGGATGTTTTAAGAAAAATTTAAGCTTTGTTTGAATTAAAGTTATTCCTATTGAAAATCAGAACTTAATCCTATTAAAAAATGCATCAATTCGGCCTGAGAATTACATTCTGTTTTCGTAAAAATATTTCGTAGGTAAGTACGTATTGAACTACGTGTAAGTTCCATTTGTTGTTCAATTTGCTTTAAATTCATACCGTTTACAAACAAATGGCACAGCTCTAATTCTCGTTTTGTTAACTTATATTTTTCCTTTAGATCGTCATTTAATAACTTATAGTGAGTTGATCTCTTATCTTTCGTTAAATTACCTACATTTTTCTCAAAACTAAGCATTACGAGTGGACGAATGCCAAAAAATGACATTTCCTTTTCAGAAGCCAATAGACTCGATGTGAATTTTAAATCCGAATTTGATATTGAAAATAGAATATCTTTACAAGAGTTTAGCTGCTCTTGGTTATAACGGAACATTTCTTCAATTTCATATAAATGATCTGATAATTTAACTTGATCATCTCTGGGTAGAATTAATTTATTATCTTTAGATTGTATATGATTATTGTCTTTCAACAGTTGATCAGCAGCCTGATTGTAATGGATGATTTGACCTGACAAATTTAACAAAATGATCGGTTGACTAAGCTTATCAATCAAATTATACCCAACAATATTATCTATAGAAAACTCAAATAACTCGCGTTTAACCAGCATGATACGTTTCAAATGTGGCATAAGACGATCCAAGAATTCTAGTTCTTGGGAACTTAGTGGTTGACGTTGTTCAGAAGTACTAATACTCCAAAATACGCATAACTTTTCGTCCCAAAGTAGTTCATGGGTAGCAACATATCTTAAATTAATCGGTAATAAGATTTTCTGATATAAATCAGACTGTTTAACAAATTCATCTGTAACGTGTGTATGGCATTGATACCATCCTTCTCGATCTGGATCTAAAAATTTACCCCATCGAGGATCTGCTTCTATTGGATATCTTAAATAATCTAATTCCGCAGCTGCATAATTTTCTAATGGAAAAACACCAACGCCATTACTATAAGATAGAACATTATAAGTGAAATCTATAGCTTGAATATGTACGTACGATACATCTAAGACATTCAAAAGCCTCTTTGAAAAATTGAACCATCCACTTTTATCTAAAGTGATGTTGTAAATGAGCTCACAAAGCTCATTATAGTAATTGTCAAGTAATTCCATTTCTTGCATAAATCAATACCATCAATGACTTACATTATTGTTTTATATCTATTATTTCAAGTAGGCTTTGTTGCACAAAAATTTATAATTTGAAACCTCCCCAACTCACCCAAATTTAAGTTACAACTCGGGTATGAGGTCGGCCTAATTCTGTAAATTTATTGAGTACGACTATACGAGAGCCAATTGGTTATACGATAAATTTTAGGTGTAGGCTTCTTCATTCAGAAATTATATTGCTGAATGAAGAAGCCCTTAACAATAGGTTTGCGCAATAAAGTCCTGAAGGTTCAAGCGCCCTGACATAAAGTTATTTATTTAATTTCAAATACTTATTAAAATAAATAATTTTACCCGAAAGTTCAACACCCTCAATACTAATTCATTTATTTTATTTCAATATGTAAAGTTAGAACCTAATAATTAAAGTTTTAATGCTTGATAAAGTACATCTTCCATCAAGCATTTCCTTAAAAACCAGTTCAAACCAACTCTCGATATTGCATAAACAGCTCATTCAACTCTTTAAAAATTGGCTTCATTCCACTTTCATCGAAATTAATAATAAAGACTTTATTACTATCCAATTTGTTCTCCGAATTTGTTAAACCACCTTTTTTGATACCAGCAATTTGTGATACATGATAGCCAACGGGTTCCGACCATGTTTCTCGCGCATAGATCACATCATTTTTTGTAATAAGAAAGCCATTTGATCCTTTATATATAAGAGCTGTGGAGGCAATAAAAGCTATATCATCTTTAGAAATTTTATATGACTCACAAATCATCTTCCAATCTGCTTCATCTATTTCATCAAATCTTTTAGATACAAAGATTTTTTCATGCTTTCTAAACTCTCTTGAACAATGCTCCTCGATGTATTTTGCCAATGTTATTGAATGCAAAGGTTTAAAATTTGATGTTGATGATTCACATAACTGGACATTATCTTCTAAACCTGAAATTGTCGCAGTCTCACTAACATCTTTTATTGCTGCTTGAGCAAAGTCTTCACTCTTTTTCTCTTTAGCTACTGCCAGAATAGAGAGCATTGCAAGACTAATACTATTAGCATGATCAATTTGGTCTACAGGAATTTGCTCTTTCCCTAGTTGATCTATAGGAGTCTGACCCTTGTCTAGTTGATCTAAAGCAGCTTGTGTTTTATCAAGTTCTGCTTGTAAGAAGCTCTTAGATAAATCTGATTGAATCGATTGATCAACACTGGCTACAACAAGATTATGAGCATCTTTAAACACAATTGTATTTTGCTCTTGAGAGAATTCAATTTCTCCCATTTTCATACCATGAGTATCTTTAATCTCTAGTGCACCGTGACCTGATAAATTATTTTCAATCGTTCCAATTTGATGCCCCTCACTATTCAAAACATTGACATGAAAGCCATCCTTGACCAGCGCAATATGATCTGAACCTACACCAATCTGTACTTTATCTCCAAATGACATAATATTTTCACTACCTGCTTGACCAAACAAGTGATGACTTTGTGACAAAGTTTGATAAAAGCTATCTAAATTGAAATTTGGATTGATGTGACTAGGTACAACGACTGGGGTAACAGGATCAAGAGCAACATGCTCTACACCCACTGGTACATTATTTACAAGGGGTGTCATAACAGGGTTAATTGGTTTAGCTGCTAAAGCTTCTGTTGGCATTGTATGCCCATCAGGTATTACATGACTTTCCACCGCTACAGGTGCATCACCGACAGAAAAGCCTAGTTTCAGAAATGGTAATAAGATTGATATGATCAAAATAGGTGCTTCTGAAAACAACTCTAATATTTTCCCTACCGTATAATCATAGTTCTTGTAAAAGTAATGAATTGCGATTGGAAATAAAATTGTTGGAATAATCAGAAATATCAAGAAAGATTGTGATTTCATCCCTTGTACAAGGATAAATACAGGCAAGAAATAAACAATCAGACCAACCAGAACTACGCGCCAATGCTCAATAAAGTATCCTAATCTCGCGATGAAAAAGAATATTAAGATAGGTATATAAATGATGAGTAAAAATGGAATAGCCGTACAAACCACTCCCAATACGATCATACCAACAATAAGTGCAAAGTTTTTAAACAGAATTTTAAAAATAGAAATTAAAGCAATTAAGAAGAGCCCTATCAAACCATATGTTGGTTCTACTAAGAAACCAACACCCATAATGGATGTATAGAAAATAACAGCACCTAAAAAGACAGGACTATTGATCAATGGTGGCTTTTGAATAATTAAACTAACTGGTTCAACCGCATTTATATCTTTCATAACAACCCCATTTATCATTCTGATAAATATTAGAAATATTTTTAGGAATCAATTTAAAATCAATAACGCTGAAGGCTTTAATTTAAAAAATATAAAGCGGATTTTTCTTTACCTTCAAAATTAATTGAACCTAAATATGGATATGATTTCTTTTGATCGGTTGTTAAATTTCCATAATCAATACGTGTTTTTTCTTTGATTTCTTTTCTTATTTTATCCGTGCTAGCGTCAAAGATAATGACGGTATGACTTGCATCACCACATCTATCATTTCCACTTATGTCACAAACACCGCGCTTAATGCCAATAACATCTAAACCAAAAAGTTTCGTTCCTTTTACTTTCCATGTAAAAAACTTTCCTGTTTTTTCTGAAGGCTGATAAGCACGAATACCTTTTTCTACCCAATAATCGATCTGTCCATAATTTACAGCTCTCAAAATTGATTCATAAGGTATAGGAGCGTATCCATTTTCACTTTGGGTAAAGGTGTTCGTTGAGTTATATAAATTAGAAGGCACAAGCTGTGGAGGACGATCAACCCTTTTTTGATGTTCATCAATAAAGACTAGATTATAGGTTTGGCTATCTTTGCTGTTGCCATTATTAGGTACTTGTAAGCTATTCTCTGCATGCAATTGATGAGCATACATAGACGCGCCTAATGTACAGGCAATAACGCCTAAAATTAGTTTATTAGGTTTCATTATTATAAAGTCCCTTCGTTGATTATGGTGGCAGAACGAGCAAGGGTTCGCAGACTTGGTAATACACAAGCACACCCGAAGGTGTCCCTCACTCGTCCTACCGCAACGAGCGAGGGACGATAGTTACACACGAGAACATTCCTCAGAAGAAATAGTTCTGATGCGGTATTACAGCGGTCTGCGACGACCGGCTGACAATGTGGTCAGCGACTAGATGATAATTGTTGGTTATTGTAAACGTCAATAGTTTTCTAAATATGAACTTCTATATTAAATATTATTGACCACAATTTGTATTACATATAAATTACAAATTAAATGACAAAAATAGACCTCTTATGAAACCAGACTTACTTGCTTCAGCATTATTTAACCAAGTAGATGAAAGCTCAACTACCCCAGTGTCAATAAGATTACCCAACCTTCTAATTAATGAACTTGAAGAACTATCGATCACTTTAGATAAATCTAAAAGTTTTTTGATTAATGAGTATATTAAGGATGGTATTAGGCGTACCCATGAACTTATTCAAAAACATACTGAAAATTTACCTATCAATGATGAGCGTGAACCTAACGATTTTACTAAACAGAAAGTTTTTATTTTGAATACTAATTACAGTAACAATCCTGAAGCACATTTTGAAATGATCAATAACCAAGAAGCTGCTGCATTTGTTACTGGTTGGAAGCACTTAATTTTAAATCTCCGTGAAGGAGATAAAGTTTACTTATACCAAAGTGGTGTAGGTTTTGTTGCTTCAGGAAATGCTACTGGTGATTTGATTATAAGTGATTATAAAGGGCAACCCGATGAGAAATATGCTAAAAAACTTGCTAATTTCAAAACGGGATTTAAAGCAATTTCAGCAAAAGAGTTTAAAAAAGCGACAGGTAAAGGAACAAATTTCAGAGCAACTTTATCTGAAATGACTCTACATCAAGGCCTTAAGCTTAATGAGTTAATTCAAAACCGACTACAAAAACTATAGACACCACAAACAAAAAAAGCAGCCTATAAAGGCTGCTTTTCTTTGAGTAAAAGGATTATTCCATCATAAATTTGTTGCTCAGTTGATGTTAGATTAATGGTATTCAATGTTGTAAATAGATAACCACTACTACCATCAACATTTTTATCAACCACTTGCACACCAGTTTCAGCATTAAATGCCCGCGTAATCAGTCGAGATGTAATTGGCACCCCAGCAAGCTGAAGCTTTTCCTGAAACCGTTCCAATTCGATGGAGCGAATACCCTTTCGTAGATCATCAGATGCTACTAGATAATCTCCACAGGCTTTTACAAACACTTTCGTAGGTACGTTCCCCCATGTAGTTTTATCTGTCACATCAAATATTACAAGCTTTTGAGAAACATGTTTTTCACGTGGGATAGGATACTTAACCTTAGTGAAATCAATATTTGCAACTTCCAAAATTTTATCTTTCACCAAGCCAGACTGAAACATAAAGTTAGTGACATCGTTGTAAATATCTTCACCTAGCAAGATAGAAATTTTTAGTAAGTCCTCCCACACATCACCTAAGCGATTATCAATATATTCAATTAACGGTACATTCAATGTTTGAATGAACTCTAAAATTTCATCGTAATAATCCTTTATAACTTCATCTATTGCATGTGAAAGGCTGATTAAATCCGCCGTCTCGACATATTTGTACTTCTTGAGATTTACCCCATTAGGTACTTTCTGCATTTCAACAACAATACAACGTGAGACTGTTGCTACTTCTAGCTTTTCAGCAATATTGATTCCTGAAACACACTTAAAACCAAAAACACTTTTAGATGCTTTAGCACGAGCAGTAACTGGACCATCTCGCTCAAAACCGCTATTAAAGTATTCTGTAAAGTCTTTGACATTTTTCAGTACATCTACTTCATCAGCAAATACAGGACGACCTCTTGATGAATCAGTCATCCGCACTAATCCAGCAGGTGTAGCATTAGCTACACGTTCATTAGCATTAATGCCATTCACCCAAGCTAGAAACATTTGAAGTGTACTCTTGCCATATCCAGATCCTGAAGCATTAATCATCAAGATAGGAGCAAAATACAAATCTTTAGCATTTATTTCATCGTAAAGGGATAAAAACCGAGTTAAGACAGACCAGCAAAAGAGCACTGAAAAAGTTTGTTCTGTCAGAAACAAGAATTCTTCCCCTCGCACCTTAAATAAATGGTGGAGTCCTCGCAATTCATTTTGGATAATCTCTGATTGAGGAATATCTTCTACAGTATTTTTAACAATTCCAGTTGGTCCGCTAATACAAGCAGGGATAACAACTTGATTTCCCCCACCCTCAATAACTAGATCATCTGTTTTACAATCTTCTTTCTCACCTCCCTTATTCACAATGCTAAAATGTAGTACTGATTGACTCTCAATTTGATCAGTTTCTGAATGGACAGAATTGCAGTTCTGTTCATCAGTTGAATGGGCTATCTCTTGATAGCCTTTTTCATTATTGAACTCCTCCATCGTCATAATTCCGTGCCTCCATACTGGTTCAACCAACTGTGAATGACCTCACAGCGCCAACGAGTTAGCGTATGAATCTTCACGGGAACAGGAAAGCGACCATCTTTAACCCACTTCCAAACAGTTGAACGTTTAATAGGTAGATGTGGAAGCATATCGTTTAGGCAGATATAGCCTGTTTTAGGCAATAGTGAACTGTCACCATTGCCAATATTGGTACTTTGCATATGTGTCTCTTAAATTAATTAAAGAATATGTAGGTCTTACCCCACACAACAAATATGCACCTTGAATTGGAGTATGAAGAAGTAGAGTATTCTTAAATACTCTAAAAATAAATTCCATCTAATTGTTTTATTTATATTTATTTATAATTATTTTCTTAATATCCCCCATTAGATCAGTCCATACTTGATTAAAGGTACTCTCATTACGCATTAAATCCTTATGTAGTGCTTTATGATTTCGTTCCATATGATACTTCACTTGTACTCTTAGACCGTCACGACCATTTCTACCGTTAATTTGCTTTACTTGAGGCAACGCATTAAGTTGATAACCTAATTCAATAATGAGCTTTGGAACCTCTGTATAAATTCTAGTTGTTGTGGTTATATCTTCTACTTGACCATTTCGCCTTTTTCTTAATGCTAGTAAGTCCGCTTTAATTTTTTCATTGATATCGTCAACTTCAATATTTTGGTTTTTTCCAATAAGTTGCTGAATATCATCTTTTAGAAAAACATAACTTTTTATATCAATGTAATTGTTGTTCTCAGCCTCATAAATTTTGTACGCTTGATCTCTACAAAAAAGCTCTTTTTTACCTAGTACTTTTTTAGGCGGTTCACCATGATTACCCATAAGGTGAACCATAGAATCCAATGTTAGATTTTCAATTAAATATACATCTTCGATTGCAATTTTTTTAGACTCACCAACAAGAATAGCATTCAGATAGTGAGCTGACTCTACGGGTCTTACATAACCATTAAAATTTACATAAGCTCTAACTAAAACATCAGGCTCTTCAATAAAATTGTTAGCAAAATCATCACCACTAGAGTCTGAATAAAATAATTTCCTATATTCGTATACACTTATCTTTCTTTTTACTTCAAGAAATCCACTCCATGGAAAACATGGTTTTAAAGAACCACTAATAATCAAATCATTAAATTTGTATGGAGGAGTGTCTAATAATTTAATGCTTTCTTCAAAACTTAGGTAATCGTTCTTTTCCCCATTTTCAGGATATTTCAATATTTTTGAATCAAAATCAGCAATAAACTTCTCAATAAATTTATTTGTGTCCTGCTGCTCTAATTGTTCCTTGTAATCAGCCATTCTTTTTGCTCAAAACTTTAAAAAATATAGTCAAGATTACAAAAGATAACATTCTTGTTACAATCAAAATTCTAAAAAAATAGATAATTTTTAAAATGAATCCCTACCATACTAAAAATTACAGCTCGTTTTTTTGACGGTATATATAACGGTATCAAATAGATTTAAAATATTTTATTTTTATTAAAATCAATAATATAAATACCCAATAAGGATTCCCGTAGGGACGCCAAATTCTAAAAAGCCACTGCATAAAGTCAGTGGCTTTTTTCTTGCCTAAAAAAATAAAAAGCCAATCAATGATTAGCTTTTCATATGCTCTATCAACCCGCAATTCCTACTTGTACTTCAAGGCGACCTGACTGCACTCGTAGTCCTCTAATTTCAAACTGATCTACGAGCTGCTGCACAAGCTCGCGACTTTCTCTCAAAATATTCAAGCCTGGTAAAATACTAAAATCAGTCAAACTTAAAAGCTTTTCAACCATCCATGAACGGTTGTTAATAAAGTCAATAAATCCTGCTTGCTCTAGGTCAATAAACCACATGCGATGCCCATCGCGTTGGATTCCGGGAATATCGCCAATCAAGTGATTAATGAGTGATGGAATAGGCAACATATTTACGACTTCGAAACCAACTCGACCAATACGGCGCACAGCCCAATTTGACAAGGTGCCGCCATGTCGAATCTGAACATCAAGACTTTCATCCATTTGTCGCAAGCGTAAGAATTTTTCCTGCCCAATACGACATTCCAATACTTTAAAATCTAAACTCAAACGATACATGAAGCGATGATAATGCCCATCGATCTCGACTTGGAAACTGTCATTGCCGCACTTGATTTTAATATCATCAATTTCTGAGCGATCAATGCGCTTACGAATTTGATTATTTAATAACATTTCGGGTAAGTACAACGTTAAGGTACTTTTGCCCAAAAAAGTTCGCGCCATAATCAACGCGACTTGGCGTGCTGTTTCACTGGTTTCAGACACCATATCTCTTACCGTGCCTGCTGCCAGATTTGTCATTCCGACAACTCCACGTCGTGTATGAGTAGTTACTTGATCGAGCGCGTCCAAAGCAGCATCAGCAACCTCTGCAATATTACGTGTCGTGTCGCTAGCAAACCCAACTGCATCTTGGGCATGTTGCAATGTCTTATGCAGTAATCGACGAGATAATGACGGTTTAGCGGTATCTGGGGTAGCTAAAACCGATGCTGTCGTTGTAGGCTGCGACTTATTGTCATCTTGTTGACCCAAGTCCCTCTCTCCTTTTTATATTTATCCCACATCCTATTCGAGTATTTAAGCTCATTTATTGTGCTAATCACACTTCATTTTTCTGTAGATTAGCATGCTCTACAATATTATTTTAATTTTTATGTGTACGGATAAATCATCTGTTTTTTATATTTCTTTGTTTATTCATAAGTAATTTTTCTGCTAACTCAACGCATTTCATCGATATCTTACAAATTTTTTTCTTTCTGCACATTTCCGTTAGAATAGATTCAAACTAAATGTGGAGTTCTCATGCAATATCGTTGCCCTAAATGTCAAAGTGTTAAAATTATGCCTGTGAGCCAAGGCGTGAACAGCGCAAAACCTGTCGTTCCTAAAAGTCTGGTTATCTTGATTCCTGCAATTTTTGTGCTTTTACTGTTAGTAGTCATTAGCATCTTTATGTGGATTTTTGGCAATGGTGCAGGTAGTTCTCTTCAAATCGCAACAGTAGTTGCATTTGTGGTTACTGTAGGGGCAGGTTTTATGTTCTGGCGTGATTTGCCTGATTTTAAACTTTCTATGCAAGCATTTATGCAGTCACAAAAACACTGGAAATGCCGTGACTGCAATAACGAATGGGAAATTTAAAAAAACTGTTCACATCAGCTTAATGCTGATGTGAATGTGCATTGTCTGCTTCATCATGTTTATGCGAAGCATGCTGAGCAATATGCTGACAATTAATCTCGGCATCGTCCTCAATTTGCAATGTCACTTCACCAATACCATGTTCATGGGAAAGCATTTCAACAGCATCTTGATACAACTTGGTACGATCAGCTTCAGGTGCAAATAAATGCACGGTTAAATGGATGTTTTTAGACGTAATCGCCCACACTTTGAGTTGGTGAATACTCTCAACACCATTTAAAGAAAGTAAATCTGCACGTAGCTTCTCAATATCAACCTCTTCGGGTACACCTTCGAGCAAAATGTTAATACTTTGCTTAAGTAAAACCCATGTTCTTGGCAACACCCAAAATCCAATCAGTACCGCAATAAGCGTGTCAATCCAGTACCAATTAGTGAAGTAAATAATAATTGCACCAATAATAACGCCTACCGAACCTAGTGCATCACTCAATACTTCTAGATAAGCACCTTTCACATTTAGGCTGTTATTGGCACTCGACATCAGGATTTTCATTGAGATGAGGTTAATTACCAAACCAATAGTCGCTACAACCAACATTCCCACACTTTGAATTTCAGGTGGCTTAGAGAATCGGATATAGGCTTCATATAAAATATAAATTGCCACCACGAACAGCATGAGTGCATTAAATAAAGCGGCCAGAATTTCAAAGCGTTGATAACCAAAAGTACGCTTATTATCAGCGGGACGTTTTGAAATCTGAATTGCGACCAGAGCAATTGCCAAAGCAGCTGCATCTGTAAACATATGCGCAGCGTCAGAGAGCAACGCCAGACTTTGTGTGATTAAACCTGCAATAACCTCAACAATTAAAAATGTCGTAGTAAGCGCCAAGGCAATCGTTAGTTTCTTGGCATTACCTTCAGTCACTACAGCATGACTATGGTCATGACCATGTTGTCCACCCATTTTGCGGACTCCTTATTATTTATCTTTATGGTGAGGTAAAAGTAACCATGAATTCATGTTTACCTTTACCTGTTTCAAATACTTTTCTGACTCAAACTTTTTCATCAAAAAAGATATCTCAAATCGATGACATTATGAATGCTCAACTTTATTCGTCTTGCTTTCATTCATCCATCGATAAATGACTGGCAATAAAACCAGCGTTAGTATCGTAGATGAAATAATGCCACCGATTACTACCGTTGCCAAAGGTCGTTGTACCTCTGCACCAGTTCCAGTTGCTAAAGCCATTGGAATAAAACCAAGTGAAGCAACAAATGCCGTCATTAATACAGGGCGTAGTCGCAGTACAGCACCTTTCCAAGTTGCTGTATGAACATCTAGGGTTGCTCTTAGCTCTTTAATGAATGTGAGCATGACCAAACCATTCAATACCGCAACACCTGATAAAGCGATAAACCCGACTCCAGCAGACATAGAAAGTGGAATATCTCTCAGCCACAAAGCCACTAATCCACCGGACAAAGCGAAAGGAACCCCGCTAAATACAAGTAAACTGTCTTTAAAATTACTAAATACCGCCATCAACAATACAAAGATCATGATGAGTGCCATCGGTACGACGATTTGCATTCTTGCAGTGGCAGAAGCAAGATTCTCAAATTGCCCTCCATAACCTAACCAGTAACCGCTAGGTAGCTTTTGCTGCGCCAGTTTACTTTGCATTTCTTGTACAAAAGACCCAAGGTCACGATCACGCACATTTGCCGTCACAATCACTCGGCGTTTGCCATTTTCACGGCTCACTTGAGCAAGGCCCAGAATATTCTCAACTTTAGCAACATCTTGTAACTGGATCAGACCGCCGTTTGGTAAGCGAATCGGTAATTGTGCTAGCTGCTGAGGCGTACGCATGTTTTCCTGTAAGCGAATCACGAAATCGAAACGTCTATCGCCCTGTAAAATTTGCCCTACACTCTGTCCTCCAATACTCGCAGCGACAATATCCTGAATAGACTTGACTGATAATCCGTATTGGGCAGCCAGAGCATGATCAACATCTACATTAAGTAATGGCAAACCATCAGTCTGTTCAACTTTGACTTCACTAGCGCCTGGAATGCTACGTAGCTGTTGGGCTATTTTTTCCGCTTCCTGATTGAGGATTTGCATATCATCCCCAAAAATTTTCACACCGATATCACTACGGACACCTGAAATGAGCTCATTAAAACGTAGTTCAATGGGTTGCGAGAATTCACTGTTATTACCAGGAATCTGATTCACGAATTGCAGCATTCTGGTACGCAATTCATCTATCGTTTCTTTAGGGTTTGGCCATTGATCATGTGGTTTTAATAGAACAATACCATCGGAAATATTTGGAGGCATGACATCGGTAGCAACCTCGGCTGTTCCTGTTCTTGCAAAAATGGCTTTAATTTCAGGGAAAGCTTTCAGTAACTGCTTTTCTACATTCTCCTGAATCTTAAGCGACTCTTCTATACCTGTGCTCGGTGCACGCATGAGTTGTAATGCAAAATCACCCTCACTGAGTTGAGGCGCGAACTCACTCCCCACTCTTGTTGCAATTGCACCAGTAAGAATCAAGATGCTGACCGCTGCTGTGACAACAACATATCGGAAGGCATATGCTTTATCGAGTAAGCCTGCATAACCTTTTTTCAGCGTCATCATCCAGCGGCTTTCTTTTTCCTTCACTTCACCCGTAACAAACAGAGCTACTGCTGCCGGAACAAAGGTCACAGATAAAATAATTGCTCCCAATAATGCTAGGACAACGGTCATTGCCATAGGATGAAACATCTTTGCTTCAACGCCTGCTAAAGCAAAAATTGGTAGGTACACGACCATAATGATGATCTGACCAAATATTAATGGTCGTCGTGCTTGTTTAGCGGCTAGAAAGACCTCCGTGAAACGTTCTGAACGTGTTAATAAACGACCTTTTAAATGCTGTGCTTCAGCCAAACGCCGAATACAGTTTTCAACAATGACAACTGCCCCATCAACAATGATCCCGAAGTCTAAAGCGCCCAGACTCATCAGGTTGGCACTGATTTTCTGTTCTGCCATACCTGTTAAGGTAAAAAGCATTGCCAATGGGATAATACAAGCAGTGATTAAAGCAGCACGAAAATTTCCTAAAAAAATAAAAAGAATAACGATGACTAAAATCGCCCCTTCAATTAAATTTTTAGCTACAGTTTTAATCGCTTTATCTACGAGGCTACTACGATCATAGACTGTTTCAATCACAACGCCCTGAGGAAGTGATCTTTGAATTTCCTGAACTTTGTCGTCAATCGCCTTGGCAATAGTTTTACTGTTTTCACCCATCATCATCATGGCGATACCTAAAACAGTTTCCTGTCCATTATAGGTAGCACCACCTGTACGCAAATCATGACCAATCGATACTGACGCTACATCGGCAACCCGTATAGGTAAACCGTTTTTAGTGGCGACCGTAACGTTCTGGATATCTTGTATCGATGTCAGCATGCCCGGAACACGAACTGTGAGTTGCTGACCATTCTCTTCAATAAATCCAGCACCGCGGTTTTCATTGTTATTTTGAAGCGCATCCTGTAAGTCAGTGAGTGGAATCTGCAACTGCTGTAACCGCGTCAGATCGGGTGAAACCACATAGGTTTTGTTATATCCACCAATACTATTAACCTCGGCTACCCCTTGTACGCGTTGTAACTGAGGACGAATAATCCAGTCTTGAATTTCACGCAGATCCATCGCGCTATAGGCTGAACCATCTGCTTTTTTGGCATTTGGCTCTGCTTTTACCACCCATTGATAAATCTCACCCAATCCAGTTGAAATTGGAGACATTTGTGGGTCAATACTATCGGGTAAAGCACTCTTAGCTTCTTGTAAACGCTGGTTAATTAACTGTCTTGCCCAGTAAATATCTGTACCATCTTTAAAGATAATCGTGACCTGAGAAAGACCATATCTGGAAATTGAACGCGTCTGCTCAAGATTTGGAATACCAGACATGGCATTTTCAATCGGATAAGTAATCCTTTGCTCAACTTCAGGTGCCGTAAAACCATTGGCCTGACTATTGATTTGTACCTGTACATTAGTGATATCAGGCACGGCATCAATTGAAAGTTTTTGGTAGCTATAAATTCCGACACCAATCCAAGCCACGACAAACATCATGACCCAAATGGCGTTGTTAATTGAAAACTGAATGATTCGATCAAACAAACCTTCAGCCTTTGGCAGATCAGGTTTATTAATGTCCATGCTCAGCCTCCCCTTTTTCAAGTTCGGACTTGAGCAAGAAACTACCTTGAGTCACATATTGCTGCTTTTCAGTAATTCCGGATTTAACTTCGACCCATTGTGCATCTGAAGAATAATTACCTAACTCAACTGCAACAGGAGCAAAATGAATTTTGTCCTTCTCTTGTTTTGCAATAAAGACGACATTCTTGCCATCAATCTGTTGTATCGCTGTCTTGTTAACTCGTAATACAGTCGCTGCATTATTTTGTTTTAGTAACACATTGACCATTAAGTTAGGACGTAATTCTTTTGAAGGTGTGAGTACCTTGGCACGAACCTGTAAACGACCAGTTTGAGTATCCGCTTCTGAAGTTAGGCTTTGTACCTGTGCTTTAAAAATGTTGTTGGTTTGCAGTGATTTAAATTCAATTTCCTGATTAGGCTGAATATTGGTATTTGCACTTGGTAGCACAAATTCGACCCATAACTGATCTAGGCGATCAATAACAAATAATTGTTTTTCAGGACCAATTTGCTCACCAATGACAATATCTTTATTACTGATTACACCACTTAAAGGTGCAGTTAAAACATATCGGCCTTTACTTGAGCGATTCGCCCCCAAAGCAGATAAACGGCTATTTGCGGCCTGCACCTGAATCTGTGCCTGACGATAGGCATTGTAAGCTCTCTGATAATCTTGACGTGCTGAAACTCCTTGTTCCCACAATTGTTTTTCACGTTGATAATCTTGCTGGGCTAATGTCAGTGCTTCTTGTGCCATGCTTAAGTTAGCTTGTTGATCAACCAAATCCGGCACAAATAAAGTTGCAAGTGCCTGACCCTTTTCAACTTGTTGTCCCAACGCAACATTTACGCTATCTACACGCGCAGAAAACGTTGAAGAGACATGTGCTTGCTGGTCCGTATTTACAACGAGTTTGGCAGGATAAGAGAGGCTCTGTTCAACTTCTCCACGTCCTACTTGCTCTAACTTCACTCCATATTCAACCAGTTGCTTAGACGTGAGGTTTAAACTCCCTTCCTCTTTTTCAGATTCTTCATGACCAGCTTCACCCTCTGCATGCTCTTCTTCACCTTCATCAGTATTAGGCTGTTTTTTTCCAGAGAAAAATAACCAAGCACTTAAAGCAAGGCAGAAAATCAGCAACAAAAGAGCAATAAGCCATTGGTTTTTCATTTTTTTAACTGACATTACTCTGCCCCTCCAACTGTCGGCAAGTTATAGGTGTCTTGCCATAAATTTTGATTAATTTGATTTAATGCATCTCCAGACATCACCATATTTGGATCGATCCCGAGAGCTAAACTTTCTGCCTCAATTGCTTTTTGCCAAGCAGATTTAAGGAGTTGAACTTTTTTCAAACGTTGTTCTTGTAATTGAAGTGTAGATTGCTGAACATCGGTAATTGCAAATTTACCGACTTTAAAGCCAAGCAACATTTTCTCCTGTACCGTCTCTGATAAAGGGATTTGCTGCTCATTCATTAAATTATATTGCTGCTTTAAACCCGCTAACTCGTACTGTAGAGTACGAATAGAATTCTCGCTTTGCTTTTTATAAAAGCTTTGCTGCTGGTCAATTAAATTAAGTTTGCTTTGAGCAACTTTTAGGGCATATTGCTGGCGATTAAAAATGTTTAAAGGAACTGCTATACCGACTCGAATCTGATTTTCGGTACTGCTCGTTTCTGCGGTTTTACTACGAACCACACCCATATTTACAGTAGGCGTAGGCCGATTTTTTGCCTTTAAATAATTAATTTCAGAATTTTGTTGTATTGCTTGAAGCCGCAGGGACTGTTCTAACAAATTCTGTTTTAAATATTGGTCGATATCACTTTCATTTTTTAAAGGCCACGCACTTTTTATATCTGGACGTAACGTGAAGTTATCTTCTGTCTCACCCCATAAGTTAGCCAATTTTCTTTTAGCACTACTCAGTGATAATTCAACTTCCTGATATAAACGCTGATTTTCAACATGCGTCATAAGAGTTCGATCTAAATCAACCTGAGCAATACTGCCGGCCTGAAAGCGTAAGCGGGTCGCATCTAAAAGGTTCTTACTCGTTCTTAACTGGGCTTTAGTAACTTCATGTTCAAGCTCTAAAATAGATACTTGTGACCATAAATATTTTACCGCCAGCTTCAGTTGAGCCTCATATAAAACCTGATTTAACTCAACCTGATTTTGCTGAACACTTGCTAGTTTTTTTGCTGCGGAGCGTACACCAAAAATATCTAGTTTTTGCGAGATCCCAAGTTCTAACTCCTGATCTTTTCCAGATTTAAAACCCGTTTGCTGTACAGAAACCGTCGGATTTTCCCATAGCTGGCTCTGCTTGATATTACTGTCTGCAATATCTTGTTGAGCTTGCCAAATTCCTGTTTGAGTCTGAAACTGCTTAACCTGATCGAGTACTTGTTCAAACGTTAAAACATTCTGTACACGCTGTGGTTGTGTATTCTCAGCAAGGTTCTGATTTGAACTGGCTGCGTTTGTTACGACACCAGTTGAAAGTGCAACAGCAACAACTAATGATTTAAATACCCAAGATGTACTCAGACTAACGAAACTTTTTTCGTATAAAAAAATAGACATAAAATAACCCTATGAAATAAATAATATTTCTGGTGGGCTAATTTTCGGCTACCCCACCTATAGCAGG
The DNA here is from genome assembly GCF_022449185.1 of Acinetobacter pittii. Classification (GTDB taxonomy): domain Bacteria; phylum Pseudomonadota; class Gammaproteobacteria; order Pseudomonadales; family Moraxellaceae; genus Acinetobacter; species Acinetobacter pittii_I. The sequence goes on along the minus strand of NZ_JAKUKO010000002.1, from coordinate 316,834 downwards.
GTTAAAACAGGAGGCGGGTCTTGTTTAGAAATATGAGGGGACTTATAAGAATTAGACCAATAATATTGTTGTTTTGGCTCAGATGACTGTATTAACGGTGAAACAAGCTTTTCTTGTGCTTCTACAATCACAACATGAAAACATGAAGGTAAATGGTCATGATGATCAGACAAGGTTAAAGGAGCTTTATGAGTCCCTGCGATCTCTGTCTTTTCCGTATGGCTATGCTGTGAAGCTTCATAACTCAACGCTGCATGATGACCAAAATGATGTAATGCCTTTTCCTGATTTTCATGGGCGCAAAATGCTGCTGCCACATTCCATAAACTTTGGAATATAAGCAAACAGAATAAGACGGACATGAAAAGTGCAGAACGTGGCAACAGCACACCATTAAACTAAGAAGTTGAACAAAGCCACTATAGCAGGCCGTGGGCATGTAATAAAATTACATCTATAAGTAACAGTATAGAAGCGATCCTAACCTCGCCTGAGTAAAGATAAGAATAAATCATTAAGAATCTTTATCTTTACTCATAGGAAACTAATTATTAATTAATTAGTTTCCTACAAAATAAAAAATTATTTACGCTTACAAGTTAAATGAGGATTCTTTCTTTTTTCAGCTTTAGCTTTCGTTTCTTGCTGAGACTTAATATTCTTTTCGAGGAAAATTAACCCTCCATCAGCATGAGCCAAACTTGTTGAAAGAAGTAAAACCATCAAAACCGATTTTGTATTTAGTTTAATAGACATAATAATCACCAGATCTAAATATTCCGAATCTATTTAAGGGCTTAGCCCAGAAATAAAATTAATTTTTCGCATGCCTTAGTTAAACAATTTAGGATAAATCTTCTGAGTCTCTAAGAAGCATGCGGATATACTTTCATTTCATTTTTAGAACCAACTAAACAATGAAGGGAGAACACCGTGCAGTCGTAACTCATCAAAAAGTTGGACTAAGGCCGCAACTCAGATAAACCACACCACCTGCGTCAAAAAAACACGGAAATGCTTCGGTGAAACCTGATAGAACTCAGGCTCTTTAAAATTTTTGAAACTTGGTAAAAAGCGTGGAATTGTCTTTATATAATCTGAATATGCAGTTCCATATTTTTCACTCAGGAATGCTTCTTCTTGGCGTATAACAAAATGGTAGTAACAGAGAAAATAAAGTGTGAATAATATTGGGAAGATAAACGTCTCTGTAATCAACATGATCCCGACTCCACCCAGATAACTAAACAGATAAAGTGGATTTCTACATAAAGAATAGGGACCGTCGGTTACTAACTTGGCATTCTTAAATCCAGAAATGTAAAGACTGCACCATATTCTTCCCATTACTCCGATGCCCACAAAAAACCATCCAAAGAACCATAAAATATGTTCTATAAATGTCGCCTGGAAATGCCATTTACTAAAACTTAAAGCAAGAATAATAGCTAAAATCAGCCCAATCACTCGGGAGCTCACAGTTCTAACACGGGGAGAAAATAAAATATTCATTTCCATAAACCTCCATCACTGTGAATCATCAGAGATGAGATAACCGATTCATTAAAATGATATTTTTGTTTTCCGGAAAAATTTGACAGAACCTTATATCCCGTCTTGTCATTAACATAAAGACGTGAATGTTTAAGCGAGTAATCTACATAGAAGATTGCTGCGCTTTGTTTGCACATATAATTAAGCATAAAATAACCCTTTGAAATAAATAAATTTCTGGTGGGTTATTTTTCGGCTACCCCACCTATAGCAGGGTTAAGACAGGAGGAGGATTTAAAGAGCCAAGATACGGAGACTGATAAGAATTAGACCAGTAATAGATTTGTGAAAGCTCATGTACACGCACAAAAGGTTCTTGAGCTTGTTGTGCATTTTCAGTCATCACTACATGAAAACATGAAGGTAAATGATCGTGATGATCTTGCCAGCTTAATGGAGCATTCTCAGAATTTTCTACAATACCCACATGTTCAGTCTGTATATGGTCTGAAGATTGATATACATTTAAATCTGCATGATGACCGAAATGTTGTAATGCCTTTTCCTGATTTTTATGCACGCAAAATGCCGCTGCCACATTCCATAAGCTTTGGAATATAAGCAAACTAAACAAGACGGACATAAAAACTGTAGAACGTGGCAACGGTACACCATGTACAGTAAATTGCACTAAGTCACTATAGCAAGCGATACCAATGTAATAAAATTACAAAATGATTTTTGGTTAATTTATCGCTGTTTTAAAAAAGTTTTTTCTTTAGAAAAATTAATTTCCTGTTTTGAGTTGCTGCAATGCATAAAGTATTTTCCACCCTCCTCGTTGTCGTCTGTTTAAATTTGAGTGCTTGTGCCACGACATTGCTTTCAGAAGCCTTACCTAGCGAAACCACAAGAACCGAGAAATTCATTTTAGCAAAAGATCAAATCATTGCTTTAGGACAAGCTGTTCAAAACCAGCAAGAACAAGGGATCATCTTTGTAGGCAAAGACTATAATTATTTAATGACCGAGGGAAGCGTTGAGCTATCAAAACTTCTTCATGCAATCCCAGCAGACCAACGAAGTCTGACCAGTCCATCCCCACTGGTACTGACCATGGATGATCCCAATCATTTTCATGGTGTTTTACAAATACGCTATAACACGCGTATGGTTGATTTAAATGACTCGCAAAAAAATTTAGTCAACCTTATCCAATTATCCTGCAACAGGAAAATAAAATTACCAAAAAACATCCTTTGAAAAAGGCAACCCGTATGGTGCTCTATCCATTTGCCATGACCTTCGACGTGATTACGGTCGTTCCATCACTGATGTGGGCTGATTTACGAGGCGAATTTAGTAATTAATATTTCCAAATCCTTAAATAAAAAACCAGCCCTTAGGCTGGTTTTTAAATAAAAATCAACTAGCAATATATTATTCCAAATGACTTATTTATCTAATCTAGGATTTATTGCTGTTTTTGCAGATCAGAAGAGAAACGAATTACAACATCATCAACAACTTTATTAAATGCTTGATTGATCGACATTGGCTGCACATTCTCAATAGGCGCTTTTTTATTTCCAACGGTTGTTAAAATCATATGTGGGTAACGTTGAGAAGTTTCTTTACCTTGAGCATCAACATAATTAAATTTAAACTCATATTTATCAGCAATCGCATTACCAACAGCCCCAAAAGTCAAACCAGTTAAAACTCCTTTACCTGCAGCTTCACCCAAATCGGCCACATTATTCGCAGTTAAATGTAATTGTGCCTGCTTCTCGCCATTCGACTGAGTTGTTGGAGAAAATACGCCCGTTGCTCTTAAACTACGCTCAACTGCAGATTGTAGTTCTTTACCTGCTTTTGGAATAACCTCTCCATTCCTCTGAAACTCAGTAGTTAAAACCACTGGAATAGGTTGAGCTGGTCTTTTAATTTCCGAATAAGTGACAGACTTATAAGCAGGATCAACATACGATTTTACTGAAAGACATCCAGTAAGTTGTGTAGCTACAGCTACCCCTAAAGCAATAGTATAAAGTTTAATTTTTTTCATGATTTTCCAAAGAGGTATATTTACCTTTTAATAAATTGAGACACAATATTAATCTTAATAAATTAAAAATATAAGTATAAATTCAATCACTTTAGAGATTTTTAATTTCTCATTTCTTAATATTTTTGAATAGGAAATAAAAAAACCAGCCTTTAGGCTGGTTTTTTAAATTAACAGAGATTATCCGCTAATTTTTTTGTATTTAGTACGTTTTTGAACAGCATCTTCACCTAAACGTGACTGACGGTATGCTTCATATTCTGCATAGTTACCTGTGTAGAATTCTGGCTGTTCATTTTCAAATGACAAGATGTGTGTCGCGATACGGTCAAGGAACCAACGGTCATGCGATACCACCATTACTGTACCTGGGAATACAAGAATTGCATCCTCAAGCGCACGTAAAGTTTCAATATCCAAGTCGTTTGATGGCTCATCCAGTAAGATAACGTTTGCACCTTGCTGTAAAATTTTCGCAAGTTGTAAACGGTTGCGCTCACCACCAGACAATTCGCCTACGCGTTTTTGCTGATCTTGACCTTTGAAGTTAAAGCGGCCGATATAAGCACGTGAAGCAATTTCATAATCGCCCACTTTCAAGATATCTAAACCACCAGACACTTCTTCCCAAACAGTTTTGTTATTGTCTAGAGTGTCGCGAATCTGACCCACGTAAGCCACTTTAACTGACTCACCTAAAGTCACAGTACCTGTATCAGGTTGCTGTTCGCCAGTCATCATACGGAATAAAGTCGTTTTACCCGCACCGTTTGGACCAACGATACCTACAATAGCTGTTGGAGGTACAGTAAACGATAAGTTTTCGTACAATACGCGGCCGTCAAATGATTTGCTGATACCTTCCACTTCCACAACTTTATTACCCAAGCGAGGGCCAGGTGGAATGTAGATTTCAGACGTTTCATTACGTTGCTGGAATTCTTTAGAGTTAAGCTCTTCAAAACGCTCCATACGCGCTTTGTTTTTCTTTTGCTGACCTTTCGCATTTGAACGAACCCATTCAAGTTCTTTTTTCAATGCTTTAGCAAAAGATTCTTCTTGTTTCTGCTCTTGTTCTAAACGAGCATTTTTTTGCTCTAACCAAGAAGAATAGTTACCTTGGTAAGGAATGCCATGTCCACGGTCAAGCTCCAATATCCACTCGGCAACGTTATCTAAGAAATAACGGTCATGCGTAATCGCAACGATTGTGCCAGGGAAATCTTTCAAGAAGCGTTCTAACCAAGATACAGACTCTGCATCCAAATGGTTCGTCGGTTCGTCAAGAAGCAACATGTCTGGCTTTGAAAGCAATAAACGACAAAGTGCTACACGACGGCGTTCACCACCTGAAAGCTTAGTTACATCTGCATCCCAAGCTGGAAGGTTCAAGGCATCTGCCGCGATTTCAAGCTGGTTATTTAAGTTATGTGCATCCCAAGCATGGATAATTGATTCTAATTTTTCCTGCTCTTTTGCAAGTGCATCAAAATCTGCATCCGGATCTGCATATTCTGCAAAAACCTGATCAAGGCGCTCTAATGCATCTAAAGCTTCACGCACGCCATCTTCAACGTTACCACGAACGTCTTTAGTCGGATCAAGAGGTGGCTCTTGCTCTAAATAGCCGATTTTAATTCCAGGTTGTGCACGAGCTTCACCAGAGAAATCTTTATCTACGCCAGCCATAATACGAAGCAAGGTAGATTTACCTGCACCGTTCAAACCGAGCACACCAATTTTGGCACCCGGGAAAAATGATAAAGAGATGTCTTTCAAGATTTCGCGCTTTGGCGGAACCATCTTAGACACTCGGTTCATCGTATAAATATATTGGGCCACGCAGGACTCCTCAATTGAAAAACCAATACATCGCATAAGCGATAAATAATCGCGCGTATTATACGCTGAAAACATCGATGACTTGAAGTTATGATTTCCATCGTACGGATTTATCAAACAATTTTCTTTTTCAATAAGTTGCAAAATGTTTATGGATAAGATTTGTACAGCATTTCAGCGTATATTTTTCTATCTTTATTCCTAAAATTAGAAAACAAACCAGAATTTTTGCAATTTTCTATTTAATTTTTAGGCTAGACTCACTCAATATTTAACTCACGAAGATGAAGTAATCATGACTTATAAAGATGAAACCTTAGCCATTCATGCAGGCTACACTCCAGAAGCAACAACAAAAGCGGTTGCGGTCCCTATTTATCAAACCACATCATATGCATTTGACAATACACAACACGGCGCTGATCTTTTCGATTTAAAAGTTCAAGGCAATATTTATACCCGTATTATGAACCCAACTACCGCTGTGCTTGAGCAACGTCTTGCTGCACTCGAAGGAGGAATTGGTGCTTTAGCCTTGGCTTCTGGAATGGCAGCGATTACCTATGCCATCCAGACGATTACAGAAGCAGGAGACAACATTGCCTCCGTCTCAACCTTATATGGCGGAACTTATAATTTATTTGCCCACACCTTACCAAAACAAGGCATTGAAGTTCGCTTTTTTGATTATCAACAACCTCAAAACTTACGAAATTTAATTGATGATAAAACTAAACTTGTTTTTGTTGAGTCGATTGGGAATCCACTCGGAAATATTATCGATTTAGAAGCAATTTCAAAAATCGCACATGAATATGGCGTACCTGTCATCGTCGATAATACGGTTGCCACCCCTGCCTTATTAAAACCATTTCAATATGGCGCCGATATCGTTATTCATTCTCTTACCAAATATATTGGTGGACATGGTAATAGCATTGGTGGCGCGATTATCGATAGCGGCAAATTCCCGTGGGCTAAATACCCAGAGCGTTTTAAAGTTTTGAACACGCCAGACCCAAGTTATCATGGGGTTAATTATGTCGAAGCATTGGGTGAGGCTGCCTATATAGCACGAGCTCGCGTTGTACCATTGCGTAATACAGGCGCTGCAATTAGCCCACTGAGCGTTTTCTTAATTTTACAAGGTTTAGAAACTCTAAACCTCCGCATGGAGCGTCATACTGAAAATGCGCAAAAAATTGCGGAATATTTACAGTCTCATCCAAAAGTAAAATGGGTGAATTACGCAGGTTTAAAAGATCATCCACAGCACCAGCTTGCTCAAAAATATGTAAAAGGTAAACCTTCTGCAATTTTATCTTTCGGAGTGCAAGATGGGCGTGAAGGCGGTACTCGATTCATTGATGCACTTCAGCTATTTACTCGTCTTGTAAACATTGGTGATGCGAAAAGTTTGGCTTGCCACCCTGCAACTACAACTCACCGTCAGCTCAATGAGCAAGAACTTAAATCTGCCGGTGTAAGTGAAGATATGGTTCGTCTTTCCATTGGAATTGAGCATATTGATGACTTAATTGCCGATTTAGACCAAGCACTTTCAGCTGTATAAATTTTAAACTATTCATCAAGCCTCTGGAAATAGAGGCTTTTTTATGGCTATATTAAATTCAATTTAAATCTATATTCACTTGAAACAGCTAATTGATCTATTCATACAAAACAATTAATTCAAGATGAAAGATAAGAAATAAATTTAGCCCGATAGGTGCTAGGACTAACACCTACACTATTTTTAAATCGAGTTCGAAAAGTGACAGGAGAATTAAAACCACAGCATATGGCAATTTCTTCAATCGACTGTGAAGAAGTTTCAAGTAATTCCCGAGCCCGTTGTATGCGCATGGTGAGCAACCACTGTAATGGTGTAGTTCCAATCTGTTCACGGAAACGACGGGCAAATGTTCTTGGGCTCATATTTGCTTTACAAGCAAGTAATTTAATATCAATTTCGTCATCCAGATGAGTGTTCATCCACTCCAATAGCATCGCTAAGCTATCACGTGTCTCTGGTATTTCATATTGGATAAACTGCGCTTGTCCCCCATCACGATTTAATGGAGCGACAGCAAGCTTTGCAGCCTGAGCAGCCACGCTTTGTCCATAATCCCGACGCACAAGATGTAAACACATATCCAATCCGGATGAAGCCCCTGCTGAAGTTATAAGACGCTCTTCATCAACGAATAATACTTTGGGTTCGACCTTAACCTTGGGATATCGAGTAGCCAGCTCCTCTGCAAGAATCCAATGGGTAGTGGCCCGATATCCATCAAGAAGACCCGTTTCTGCTAAAACAAATGCTCCCGAACAAATTGAAGCAATTCTTGCTCCTTTTTGCCACGCTTTAAGAATTGCAGTTTTTACTTTGGGATTAAGGGGCTGTTTAGGATCTTTAATACCGGGAATAATAATGGTATCTGCATCAATAAGATGATCAAGCCCAAAATAAGCCTGAAGCGTAAATGCTCCTGTATTTACATAGTCAGCTTCACCACAAACTTTTACACAATAGCCCGTTTCACCATTTAATAACCGTACAAAACCAAAGGCTTCGCATGGAATACCCAAATCAAATGGAATGAAATTATGCAAAGCTAAAATGGCTACCGTATGCATTGGTGAGAGCTCAATTAAAAACTTTTCCTATTTTGGCAGAAATCAAATTGGCAGTAAATGAACGGTTATTGTCATTTCTGCCACTTATAATAAAAGTCTAATACCTGACAGAATGATTTAGAAAAGTTTTTTATGTCAAAACCAAGAATGGAATCACTATTCTTTCAGTTCAGCTTGTCTATTTTCAAAATATAGAATGAATAGCTATCTAACCCCATTCTTATTAATGACAAATTAAATCTTCAAATGGGCTAAATATGGATCAATAAATATGCTTAATCCAAAAACACTCAATATTAATCAATTTCAAAAATTGAAATTTTTTTCATTATTAGAGACAGTTTCTCTGCTGTTATTGGTTGTTGTTGCAGTGCCTTTAAAATATTTCAATGGATGGGATACAGGCGTTCATTTTATGGGGCCTATCCACGGACTTACATTTTTTACTTATATATGGTTCGCGGTACAAATGTTAGCAGAGAGCAAATGGACACCATTAGAACTATTAAGATTAGTGGTAGTTACCCTTATTCCGTTCGGCGTTTACTTTAATCTATCATTTATAAAAAATAAAATGACTAATTTAGACGAAGCTCAATCATCATGATCGAGCTTTTTACGACATTAAATCCGTGGCTTAAAGCTATACATATAATCTCAATGACTATTTTTATAAGTGGCGTTCTTGCGGCTTCGTTTTCATTTAAAATAGATCTGGATATTACTGAAAATATCCATATTCCTGTTTGGGCTCAGCGTGAATACCGATGGGATCAAACTATGACGACCCCGGCGCTCTTTATTACTTTTGCTTCTGGTTTAATATTAGCAATTCATGGTCAATGGTTCAGCTCAAAGTGGTTACCTGCAAAAATTGTATTTGTACTTATTTTGGCAGGTATTCACGGGTTTCAAGCTAAGCTTTTACGGCAGATCGCAAATGGTATAAATGTAAGAAAAAAACAAGCTATCTTGATTACACTGATCTGTACTATTTCAATTATTATCCTTGCTGTCATTAAACCATAATTTACTATATCTTCTTTGAATCAATGAAAATCTATTGAACAATTATTATATTATTCAGAAGATTAGAATAAAGAATAGAATATTGTAATACCAAAACCTTCACTTTAGAGTTTTTACTCTAAATAAATTGTTAAATTTCATATATTTACACACTAGACAATTTTTAAACATCTATTAAGATAAGGACAATATTTATGAGTTCATCTGGATGAACCTACGGTTGTAAAAAATAAAAATTACATACCGGAATAAATAGTCCCTGCCCCTACTTAGGTAAAATGCTGTGAATAAAAAATTAGAAGCTCTGTTCCAGGAAAAGGTACAAGATAAAGTCATTTTAGTGACAGGCGCCTCGAGTGGAATCGGATTAACGATTTCAAACAAACTTGCTGATGCTGGTGCACATGTTCTGCTGGTTGCCCGTACTCAAGAAACTTTGGAAGAAGTAAAAGCAGATATCGAAAAACGTGGCGGTAAGGCATCAATTTTCCCTTGTGATCTTAACGATATGGAAATGATTGACCAAGTATCTAAAGAAATTTTAGCGACTGTTGATCACATTGATATTTTAATTAATAACGCAGGTCGCTCTATTCGCCGTGCTGTACATGAGTCTTATGATCGTTTTCATGACTTTGAACGCACTATGCAATTAAATTATTTTGGCGCGGTTCGCCTAGTTCTCAATATCTTGCCGCATATGATTCAGCGTAAAGACGGTCAAATCATTAACATTAGCTCGATTGGTGTGTTAGCAAACGCTACTCGCTTCTCTGCATATGTCGCCTCTAAAGCCGCTCTTGATGCATTTAGCCGCTGCCTATCTGCCGAAGTTCATGCACACAAAATCGCAATTACTTCAATTTATATGCCATTGGTTCGTACCCCAATGATTGCACCAACTAAAATTTATAAATATGTTCCAACCCTTTCACCTGAGCAGGCTGCTGACTTAATTGCTTATGCAATTGTAAAACGTCCAAAACGTATGGCAACCAACTTAGGTCGCTTAGCTTCAATGACTTATTCTGTAGCGCCAGGCATCAATAATATGTTTATGTCGATTGGTTTCCGTTTATTCCCGAGTTCAGATGCAGCGAAGGGACAAAAAACTGAGAAATTAAACTGGGCACAAAAAGCTTATGCACGCATTTTCCCTGGTGAACACTGGTAATTTTGAGTTAATCGCATAACAAATAAAAAGCGCCTTAAATAAGGCGCTTTTTTAACTAAAAAACTGATCAATCAAGAAATTGAACGTGTCCTGTTTTTACATCGTAAATTGCACCTACAACTACAATCTCACCTCGCTCAACCATATCTTTGAGCACACTGCTGTTATTAATAATGTACTGGATGTTGTAGTGAACATTCATTGCTGTGACTTGACTAATAAAAGCATTACCTAATTCACGTGGCTGCATAATGTCATATACGCTATCAACCGAATGCATTAATGGTCCAAGCACATATTGAATGTGTGGCATTTCCTTCACATCAGACACTTGCTTTTGCTCTAAACGCAATTGACATGCACTCGTCACCGCACCGCAATCGGTATGTCCTAAAACAACGATGACTTTAGAACCTTTGGCCTGACATGCAAACTCAAGTGAACCCAATACTTTTTGCCCAGCAATATTACCTGCAATTCGTAAGCTAAACAGATCACCAATACCCACATCAAAAATCATCTCGGTGGGTGCACGTGAATCCATACAACCAAGAACTGCTGCAATCGGATGCTGTCCTTCATCTGCGGTCACACGAATTTGTCGGTAAATATCTCGTTGAAGGCGTTCATTTTTTACAAAACGTTCGTTCCCTTCTTTAAGTAGGTTAACGACCTGTTGTGGACTCAGCTTTTGTTGCAAATCATGTGTACTAATATCAATATCAAGTACCGCATCATCAACGTCTTGATAGTGCTGTTTGAACCCGACCAATTTAAGATTTACTTGGCGTTTAATAGCCGTTTCACTTTGATAATCTTGAATAACTTGATAGATATCAGGATCGATCGAATCACATTGGGTTGCATCAATAATGAGTTGTTGATGTTTATGCACATGTTCTAATGCCGAAATAAGTGCAGAACGGTTAAGAAAGGTGACTTGGGAAGGAAGCTCAATACGAGTCACTACGCCATGCAAACGCTTCTCTCTATAAACACGAATACCTTTATTAAAATTGCCATAGAGAATAAAAGCACTACTGGTGAACAGACCAATTAAAATTCCCATTAAAAGATCGGTCAGTAAAATTGCAACCAAGGTAATAATAAAAGGTAAAAACTGTTTCCAACCTTTTTGATAAAGCTGTTTGAATAGTTTTGGATGGGTAAGTTTAAAGCCTGTCACGATGAGGATCGCAGCCAATGCAGACAAAGGAATCATGTTCATTAATGGCACGAAGAATAAAACCGCTAACAGCAACAATACCCCATGAATAATGGTAGAGCACTTACTACGTGCGCCTGTATTTGCATTCACCGAACTACGTACAATCACTGAAGTCACGGGCATGCCACCTATTAAGCCCGAAACGATATTCCCTGTGCCTTGTGCCCAGAGTTCGCGATTAGGAGGAGAAGAGCGTTTTTGAGGATCGATTTTATCTGCTGCCTCTAAATTCAATAAGGTTTCTAAAGAGGCCACAACAGCCAGAGTAATTGCCCCTGTGTAAATCATAGGCTCAGCTAAATAGCTAAAATCAGGGAAAATTAATACTTTTTCGGGTGCCTGTAATATATTCGGCAATTGAATGAGGTTATCAATTTGTACTGCCCATGAAGAGCCCATACTCACTAAAATAAAATTTAAAACTGCTGCGAGCACAACCGCAATCAAAGCCGAAGGTAAAGCTAGTTTTTTAAGCGGACTGCTATCCCATGCTAAAATTAAGAATAGACTGAGCAAACCAATAAGTGCCGCTCCTCCATCAAAACGTTGAAGGAATGCATCTGGTGTTGAAGTCCAAACCTGTTTCCATGAAAAATCAGAAAGTCCAAACAGATAAGGTAATTGTGTGGCAATCAGGATGACACCAATAGCGGCTAATAACCCTAAAATGACATTATTTGGAATAAAGTTCGCAAAAAAACCTAACTTAAATAATCCAAATAGAATTTGTAGAACACCGGCAAAAATAATACATAATAAAAAGGCGGCATAATTGCCGCCTAATTGTTCTAACTGTACAAGGATGACAGCAGTCAGCCCTGCCGCTGGGCCTGCAACGCTAATGTGAGAACCACTTAGTAAACCCACAATAATGCCGCCCACAATACCTGCAATAATACCAGAGATGATGGGAGCACCTGAAGCTAAAGCAATACCCAAACACAGCGGTAATGCCACGAGGAATACGACAACTCCGGACAAGAGGTCTTTTAAATGAAATCTATTTTTCAGGTTTAAAACCGACATAAAACAACCATTTATAATAAAAAGAAATAAGCAAAGTTGTACTATTACAGCCTGAAAGAGAGTAAATGCTTCAAGGCTGGGCTGATGATGTCGGACAACTGAATATCATTAAAGTTTAGTTATGCTATAACGTTGTGTATTTAATTGTGTATTTAATAACGATTTGTTGATCTTAAGATTCACCTCATCTTTACGATTATTTTTTTCTTATTTTGCTTTTATATAGTTATTGAAAACATAATATTTAACCCATAAAAAAGCCTCCAATTGGAGGCCTTTTTATAACTAAAGACTCTTATTTAGAACCTTTAATTCCTGCTTGTAATAACAATGCACCTAAACCACCGATCTTTTGTTCTTGTGGTTTCTCTTGCTTGCTACGCTGAGGGCGTTCAGCTTGATCTTTACGCGGTTGAGGACGTTTACCTTGAGGCTTACGTTCAAAACGCTGTTCTGTATTTTGTTCACGGCGTGGTGGACGCTGTGCTTTTACAGGTGCAGAACCTTCAGCACGCATACTTAAGTTCACGCGGTTACGTTCAACATCAACCTGCATAACACGCACTTGTACGATCTGACCTGGTTTTACAACTTTATGCGGGTCAGAAACAAACTCATTCGCTAATTCCGAAATATGAACTAAACCATCTTGATGTACACCAATATCAACAAAGGCGCCAAAGTTTGTGACATTAGTAATCACACCCTCAAGTTGCATACCTTCAGTTAATTGACCAACTTCAGTGATATCTTCGCGGAATTTAGCTGTACGGAACTCTGGACGGGGGTCACGACCTGGTTTTTCAAGTTCAGCTAATACGTCTTGTACTGTTGGCAAACCGAATTTGTCATCAACAAATTCATCAGCTTTTACTTGGCGAATGATTTCGGTATTACCAATGATGTCTTTCACAGTTGTCGCTTTTGCTGCAACAATTTTCTCAACAAGACCATAACTCTCAGGGTGAACAGCAGAAGCATCTAAAGGTTCAGAACCATTTTGGATACGTAAGAAACCAGCCGCTTGTTCAAAAGTACGCTCGCCTAAACGTGGTACGCTTTTCAAAGCTTGACGGTTATCAAAACGACCATGCTCTTTGCGGTATTCAACAATTTGCTGAGCAATTGCTTTGTTTAAACCCGCAATATAAGCCAAGATTGCTGGTGAAGCGGTATTTACATCAACACCAACAGCATTCACACAGTCTTCAACTACCGCATCAAGTGTTTTAGCCAAACCAGTTTGATTTACGTCGTGTTGATATTGACCTACACCAATTGATTTCGGATCAATCTTAACGAGTTCAGCAAGTGGATCTTGTAAACGGCGAGCAATCGACACTGCTCCACGAATTGAAACATCAAGCTCTGGAAGTTCTGCCGCAGCAAGCTCACTTGCAGAGTAAACAGATGCACCCGCTTCACTTACAGTCACGCGTGTTAATTTGAGGTCTGTATTAGCAGCCATCATTTCAGCCACTACAGCTTCTGTTTCACGGCTAGCTGTACCATTACCAATAGCAATAAGCTCTACATTATATTCACGGCATAGACGTGCAAGCTCAGCAATAGAACCTTCTTTATCTTCTTTAGGCGCAAATGGATAGATCGTGCTGTGAGCAAGTACATCACCTGCATCGCTTACTACCGCAAGTTTCACACCAGTACGAATACCAGGGTCAACACCTAAAGTAGTACGACCACCTGCTGGCGCTGATAATAATAAATGACGAAGATTTTCAGCAAATACCTGCATTGCTTCTGCTTCGGCAGTAAGTCGCTTCTCTGTTAGCAATGAATGCTCGATTTGAGGACGAACTTTACCCAACCAGAATAATTTTGCAGTTTGTTTTAAGAAGTCCTGACGTGCTTGAGGTTGAATTTGCTCAAGGTTGTATTCAGTTTCAATACGCGCTAATGGTGCATCATCTTCACCATCAACTTTTAAACCTAATACATTTTCTTGACGCCCACGTAACATCGCCAATAAACGGTGTGAAGGTAATTTGTTTAAACCTTCAGAAAATTCAAAGTAATCGCGGAATTTTTTACCGACTTCTTTCTTTTCTTCAGAAGCAACTGTACTTTTTAAAACCGCAGTTTTTGCAAAAGTTGCTTTTAATTCTGTAGTAAGCGCAATATTTTGTGCCCAGTCATCAATCAGAATATGCTGGATCGCATCTAACTGACTTTCAACATCTGGATAGTCTTCATGACTAAAACCAGCCAATGCTTCTGTCGGGTCAACTTGTTCTGCAATAATTTTCTCAGCAATCGGTCCTAAACCTGCTTCTTTTGCTTTAAAAGACTTACTTGTACGCTTAGGACGATACGGTGCATAAATTTCTTCTAAAGCATTTTTTGTTTCGGCTGCATTCACCCGCGCCAACAAGTCATCATTCAATTTATTCTGTTCTTGCAATGACTGAATGACCTTTTCACGGCGCTCATATAAATCACGTAAATACGCTAAACGAGTATCTAATTGGCGTAACTGCGTATCATCTAAACCTTGTGTTACTTCTTTACGGTAACGGGCAATGAATGGAACACTGGCACCTTCGTCAATTAAGCGGATGGCAGCTTCTACTTGGTTTGGACGTACGGCAAGCTCACTTGCCAACTGCTGAACTAAGTCAGTCATCGTGTTTGATCCCACAAGGATAAAGTTTAAAAGCACTGATTATAAAGACCAAGCCCATAAAATCCACACTTGTTTGCGTATTCAAAACGTTTTTTTGTATTGACTCTGAATATTTATACTTTTTACGACTACTAGAGCACGTAAAAACAGTGGTTTAAGTATGAAAAAGTTAAGACTGAACCCTACCTTTTAATCTTTATAAAATATAAACGTATGACTTATGTCATGAACATGACAAAAAATTAATATAATTTATGAGAAATTGATCATATTGATACATAGCCCAAAAGACAAAAATATTAAGGTTGAGCACTACTTTATTCTTCTAATTTCTTATCTACTCAGTTTTTTGATCTTATTCAGCAATCAAAAGTCTATTATATTTATTTCAAATAACTGATTTGAAACAATTAGTTATTACTATTGAGTGATTAGAAATTTATTGAAAATTTAACTATTTGTTGTTTTAGGGCGGTCTTTGCTAAATTATGGGCTTAAGATGTTGTTTTTTGGTTTCAAACCACCTTGAAAATTGTAATTTTGAGCAAATTGATACATAGTCTAAACAAGAACATCGGCATTATACTGAGGGCTTGTTGGCAATAAGCCTATCCGACCCAATAATATATAAATTATGACTTTAAAAGGGAGTACATCATGAGTTTAGTTGTACCTGCTGAACATCCTGAAACCGTACACAACGAAACGGACCGTGTCGAACGTATTTTAGTGGTCGATGACGATGTGCGTTTACGTACCCTCTTGCAACGTTTTTTGGAAGATAAAGGCTTTGTTGTAAAAACTGCCCATGATGCTTCACAAATGGATCGTTTATTACAACGTGAGTTATTTTCACTTATCGTACTCGACTTTATGTTGCCAGTTGAAGATGGTTTGAGTATTTGCCGTCGTTTACGCCAATCAAATATTGATACGCCAATCATCATGCTCACAGCACGCGGTAGCGATTCAGACCGTATTGCTGGTCTTGAAGCTGGTGCAGATGACTACTTGCCAAAACCATTTAACCCAAATGAACTTTTAGCACGTATCCGTGCAGTATTACGTCGCCAAGTTCGTGAAGTTCCAGGCGCGCCAAGCCAACAAGTTGAAGTTGTAAGCTTTGGACCATGGTCTCTAGACTTATCAACTCGTACGCTGACACGTGAAGGACAAATCGTTACCTTAACAACTGGCGAATTTGCTGTATTAAAAGCATTGGTACAACACCCACGTGAACCATTAACACGCGATAAATTGATGAACTTAGCGCGTGGCCGTGAATGGGGTGCAATGGAACGTTCAATTGACGTTCAAGTTTCTCGTTTACGTCGTTTAATTGAAGATAACCCTGCACGTGCACGTTACATCCAAACTGTATGGGGTGTAGGCTATGTATTCGTTCCAGATGGTGCTGAATAAGCTTGAGATAAGATAGAGTGAGTTTAGAACCAATCGCCCCACAGAACTTTACCGATTACGTGACCTATTCAGAGCGTAAACGGACTCGATGGGAACGTTTTCTCGACAAAATAAAGCCACGTTCTGCTGCCATGCGTACCACTATTTTGGTACTGCTGGTGGTGTTCTTTAGCTTATTTATGTCGTTATGGTTCTTTTGGCGCACTCTTTATTTACCTGAAATTCAACAGCACGCCCGTTATCTTGCGGTCGAGCTTGAGCTCGTCAATAATCCTGATATACGAATTTTTCATCGTGAAAATGAAGTAGATATTGATGCGTGGTTGCGTAATCGAGTCGGTATTGAATACGTTACCAACCCCAAAGAATATCCAAGTGTCCGAGAAAAAGTCATTGCCGAGTTTTTTACCAATCACGTCGAAAAAAAGCTGGCAAATGAGATTGGGACTAAAGATGTTACCGTTTACTTCCAGTTCAAACCGAGCCCACGCATTTGGATTCAAACACCTGAAATGCATGGAAACTGGGTTCGAGAGCCTTTAAAAACCTATGCCAACTACAGTCCTGAACTTTTAGTGGGTTGGGTCGTGGGTGTTCCATTACTGTCGGCTATCATTATTTTAATTTTGGTTCGACAGATGAACCGCCCTCTGCGTCGTTTACAGAATGCTGCCAATGAATACAGTAAATCCGGAACAGCGCCGTACCTTGATACCAATCACGGTCCACTAGAAATTCGTCAAGTAAACCAAGCCTTTAATCGTATGGTCTATACACTCGATCAGACTGAGCGTGAACGACGTATTATGTTGGCAGGTATTTCACATGATTTACGTACCCCTCTTACACGCATACGTTTAACAGCAGAGATGCTGCCTGATGAGTTTTTGCGTGAAGGTTTGGTTTATGACGTAGATGATATGGATGCAATTCTTAATCAGTTCATTTCGTACATGCGCGATGGCTCAGATGAGGAGTTGAAAGACACCAATATCAACATGCTTTTACAAGAACTTGTTGTGCAATTTAAACCTCTCGATATTCAATTCGAGATGCAGGATGTACCTATTATTCCAGCACGTAGCCTTTCTTTAAAAAGATTGATTGCCAACTTGATTAATAATGCAAAACGCTATGGTGCTGAACCAATAGAGCTCAGTGCAAAAGTTGAAAATGAATCTATTTTAATTACTGTTGCTGATCATGGTGAAGGCATTCCGGCAGATCAAATTGAAGAGTTAATGCAACCTTTTGTTCGCGGAGACTCAGCAAGAACCATTCAAGGTAGTGGTCTTGGGCTGGCTATTGTTAAACGTATTGTCGATATTCATCATGGTGAGATTCAAATTCATAATCGTGAACAAGGTGGTTTAGAAGTTATTATTTCTTTGCCAATCCCAAAACCGAGTACCGAAGAAAATACCACGACGAATCCTTTGGAAAAAATAAAACAAACATTAAGTGAGCGCTTTTAATTTGATCAATCAGCAATTAAAAGCCTTGTTTTAATGATAAATAAAAGCAATAAAAATCAATTAAATAAAAACCATAAATATAATTTATACCGCCATTTATTTACAAAATTAGACCTTAGCCTAACACCTATGCACTTTTCAATTTTTCATAGCTAAAATCCCGTATGTTTTGACAATATTGAGGATGTCCAATGTCTTTAAGTCGTATTCGCCTAGCTTCTCTTCATGACAAGGTCATCAGTGCTGAACAAGCTGCGCAATTCATCGAAAATGGAATGACCGTTGGTATGAGTGGTTTTACTCGTGCCGGTGAAGCTAAAGCTGTTCCACAAGCACTTGTAGAGCATGCAAAGAAAAATCCGTTAAAAATCACGTTAATTACGGGTGCTAGCTTAGGTAATGACTTAGACAAACAACTCACGGAAGCAGGTGTTTTATCTCGTCGTATGCCATTTCAGGTAGACAACACTTTACGTCGTGCGATTAACAACGGCGAAGTTATGTTTATTGATCAACATTTATCAGAAACTGTTGAGCAAATGCGTAACCAGCAACTTAAACGTCCAGACGTTGCGGTTATTGAAGCAATTGCGATTACTGAAGATGGCGGTATTATTCCAACAACTTCTGTAGGTAACTCTGCAAGCTTTGCTATTTTTGCCGAAAAAGTTATTGTTGAAATCAACACATCTTTAAGCGAAAGCTTTGAAGGTTTGCATGACATCTATATTCCGACTTATCGTCCAACACGTACTCCAATCCCATTGACAAAAGTGGATGAGCGTATTGGTACAACGGCAATCCAAATCGATCCTGCAAAAATTGTAGGTATTGTATTTAACGATACACATGACTCACCATCAACAGTAACTCCTCCAGATGATGAGACTCAAGGCATTGCAAACCACTTAATTGCTTTCTTTAATAAAGAAGTTGCAGAAGGTCGTTTACCGAAAAACCTTGGTCCATTACAAGCAGGGATTGGCTCTATTGCCAACGCAGTACTAACAGGTTTAAAAGATTCTGATTTTGAAGACCTCATCATGTACTCAGAAGTACTACAAGACTGTACTTTTGAACTCATTGATGCAGGCAAAATGAAATTTGCTTCTGGTAGCTCAATTACCCTTTCTGCAAAATGTGGCGAAAAAGTTTTTGGTAATATCGAAGCTTACAAAGACAAATTAGTGCTTCGTCCACAAGAAATTTCTAACCATCCTGAATTGGTTCGTCGTTTAGGAATTATCGGCATTAACACTGCGCTTGAGTTTGATATTTACGGTAACGTGAACTCAACTCACGTGTGTGGTACCAAAATGATGAACGGTATCGGTGGTTCAGGTGACTTCGCTCGTAACGCTCACTTAGCGATCTTTGTGACCAAATCAATTGCTAAAGGCGGCGATATCTCTTCTATCGTGCCAATGGTAAGCCACGTTGACCACAGTGAACACGATGTTGATATTTTAGTGACAGAGCAAGGTTTAGCAGACTTACGCGGTTTAGCGCCTCGTGAACGCGCTCGCGCTATTATCGATAATTGTGTACACCCACTTTATCGTGATGCATTAAATGACTACTTTGACCGTGCATGTGCTAAAGGTGGACATACTCCTCACTTACTTCGTGAAGCATTGTCTTGGCATGCAAACTTCGAAGAAACAGGTCAAATGCTTCAAGCAGCACCAGTTGCAAAATCAGCTTAAATCACTGGTTTAATTCAAGCACTCCTTCGGGGGTGCTTTTTTATTTGTCTAAATTATTAATAAAAAACTGCTCAAGCCCAAATTTTTATTTTATCTTTTCAGCACATCAAAACAAAAAGTAGAAATCCATATGTTTATTATTCGTCAATTTACAAATGCAGATCTGGATGATGTCGTTATTTTATGGGAAAGCTGTGGTCTGACTCGTCCTTGGAATAATCCTGAAACCGATATTTTCAGAAAAGTCTCACAACAGGATGATTTGTTTTTAGTTGCTATTAAAGATGAGCAACTAATTGGCACGCTTATGGGCGGCTACGACGGCCATAGAGGCTGGATTAACTATCTGGCTGTTCACCCCCACCAACAACGCTTAGGAATCGCTACAGCGCTCGTTCAGCAGCTTGAGAAGCGCCTCATTGCTCGCGGCTGCCCAAAACTTCAATTATTAGTCCGTAAAGACAATTTGAATGTGTTGAACTTTTACGAACAGCTTGGCTATGACGAGGTAGAAGCAGTGTGCTTAGGAAAACGACTTATTCGTGATAGTTCTCACGATTAGAGACAAGTTTTCAGTTGAGCCATTTTTAGAAAGTTAAGGCAATATTGGGGATAACCCTCTTTGCTTGTGGATAAAATGAGATTTATACACAGGTAAGGTCGTAATATTTTTATTAAATAAACAGGCATGAAAAAAGCCCCATACATTATGTATGGGGCTTTTTCGAATATGGTGGCGAGACCCAGGATCGAACTGGGGACACACGGATTTTCAATCCGTTGCTCTACCTACTGAGCTATCACGCCAATGGCCTGTATTAAGCCGTATCTCAGAACAATAGTCAACAATTATCCTGAGTTTCTGATTTAAATGAGTATTTTTTATACTTAAAAAAAATCCCTGATGGGATCAGGGATTGAAAACACAAATAATGGTGGCGAGACCCAGGATCGAACTGGGGACACACGGATTTTCAATCCGTTGCTCTACCTACTGAGCTATCACGCCGAAGTGGGCGTATTAAACAATGTTTATAAGAAGACGTCAAGCAACTTCCGTGTTTTTTGTAACAAGTGATTATTTTTAAATCACAACCACAAAATAATAGAAGCTTTTAGTGATGTAGTTTACCAATGTGAGCCAAACAGCGATGAATCGCGCCACAACCTGGTTCAAAAGTTTTAACACCTTTTGACTCCTCTATGCGACAAGCTTCTTCAACTAAGCGCTCAGCTACCCCACGACCACGGTTAGCAGGATGCACAACAATGTATTCAAGAACCTTGCTTTCGCCTTGTCCTGAAGACCAAATTGCACCTATAATTTTGGTGTTAAATTCAGCAGTGTATAGCGTGGTATACTGTTGTAAATCTTGTTCAAGTTGTTCAATCGCATCGTGCCCGTCACCAAACTCCGGACTTGTATCATACAAACGCTCAAGCTGATCGCGGATCTCTGAATTATCTAGAGAACTATAAGCATGTACGGTAATAGGCATTGATTAACCCTCCTGAGCAAACTATGATGCTGTCACGAATTCGTCACAGCGAAATTGTCGTTAACATCCAATCATTTTTGACGTTTTTTGAGGAACGTGTCCATGACGCAACGTATCAGTGAAGTGGTTAGAAATACCAATGAAACCAAAATTCGAGTTCGTTTAAATCTCGACGGTACTGGTCAAGGCACGCTAAACACTGGAGTTCCATTTTTAGACCATATGATTGATCAAATCAAGCGACATGGCTTATTTGATATCGATATTCATTGTGACGGAGACCTCGAGATTGATGATCACCACACCGTAGAAGACTGTGGTATCACGCTTGGACAAGCTTTTGCACAAGCTTTAGGCGATAAAAAAGGTTTAAAACGCTATGGTCATTTTTATGCACCATTAGATGAAGCTTTATCTCGCGTTGTTGTAGATTTATCTGGTCGTCCGGGTTTATTCATGGATATTCCATTTACTCGTGCGCGCATCGGTACCTTTGATGTCGATTTATTTTCCGAGTTTTTCCAAGGTTTCGTAAACCATGCGCTTATGACCTTACACATCGATAACTTAAAAGGTAAAAATAGCCACCATCAAATCGAAAGTGTGTTCAAAGCACTTGCTCGTGCTTTACGTATGGCATGTGAAGTTGATCCACGTGCAGAAAACACGATTGCATCGACAAAAGGTAGCCTCTAATGACACGTATCGCGTTACTTGATTATGGCATGGGCAATCTACACTCAGCAGCTAAAGCACTTGAGCATGTGGGCGCTACAGTCGATGTGACCAATGATCCAAAGTTAATTGCACAAGCCGACAAAATTGTTTTTCCAGGCGTTGGTGCAATGCGTGACTGCATGCAAGGTATGCGTGAAGCAGGGATTGATGAAGTTGTACGTAAAGCTGCTTTTAATAAACCTGTTCTTGCGATTTGCGTAGGCATGCAAGCATTACTACAAAGCTCAGAAGAAAATGGCGGTGTAGACGCATTAGGTATTTTTGACGGCGTAGTAAAACATTTCCCTCAAATGGAAGGTTTAAAAGTACCACACATGGGCTGGAACCAAGTTCACCAAATGGACCCAAGCCATCCAATGTGGAACAACATCGAACAAGATGCTCGCTTCTACTTTGTACATAGCTACTATGTCGAACCAAAAGATGAAAGCGTTGTGGCTGCGACTTGTGAGTATGGTGTGAATTTCTGCACAGCAATTCATAAAGATAATTTATTCGCGACTCAATTCCACCCAGAGAAAAGTCATACTGCCGGTTTGCAGTTACTTAAAAACTTTGTGGAATGGAATATTTAAACTGATTTAAAACTGAAAAAGATCAGGTCTAGATGGCCTGATCTTTTTTTTATTTACAATAACAACTAATCATTTATAGAATGATGTTTTATTCAACAAAATATTGAATATTTATACTTTTAAATAAAACCAAATGATCAGGAAAACAAAATGAATTCACCTTTCGAAAATCAACCACTTCAACAAGATTCCCCCTTTAAAGCTAGTGGTCGTTTTGGGCGACTCTCTTATGCTGCTTGGACATTCTTATTTTCACTCGTCATCGGTATCGCCGTTGTCATCATCGCTTTTACTTTTGGGTTTACATCTAGTCAGGAACTAACGGGTCTTTCTACGGCAGGCATGATTGTTATCGCCATTCTTTATATTGTTTGCCTCTATGTAAGTTTTGTATTTACCATCCGCCGCTTGCACGACCGCAATAATACAGGATGGCTATCGTTACTGATGCTGATCCCTGCCGTAAACCTGATTTTTATGATTTATCTCTTTGCGGCGAAAGGTACAGAAGGCAATAATGATTACGGCCCAAAGCGCCCTACTCCTGGTTGGGAACGCGTTTTAGGCTGGATTTATATTATCCTAATTCCACTTGCTTTGGTTTTTGCTGTCGTTGCCACAATCATGTCTCCGACCTATGAAGGCTATGTCGAGAAAAGTGAAAGTGTGGTCATTGGTACACCTTCTCAGTCTCAGTAATTTTTAAAGACATTCATAAAGCCTAGTCCTCTAGGCTTTATTCATATATAAAGTGAATAGCCCAATTCATTTGTACGCTGTTAAATATGTCCGAAGCCGTTGCCCTCCTTGATAAAGCCTCTATTCAGCAGCTTCCTCCTTTTGAAAATCTTAACCACCACAATATTGTGGTGATTGAAAATATTGAGCAATGCAAAAGTATTGAAGAAGAATTAAAAAACGCTGCAATTTTGGGATTTGATTCTGAATCTAAACCTACATTTAAAGTGGGTGAAGTCTCAACTGGGCCACATTTAATTCAACTCGCTACACCACAAAAAGCCTATTTATTTCATGTCAATTCATCGACTTTAAAATTCTTGCAGCCCATTTTATCTAACCAGAAGCAAATTAAAGTCGGTTTTGGCCTTAAAAATGATAAGCACATTTTTCATAAAAAAGGTATAGAGCTAGAAAGTTGTGTCGACCTTGCCAAAGGGTTTAGTCACTTTGGTTTTAAACAGCAAATGGGCTTACAAAAAGCGGTGGCACTGTTGTTTGGACAATATCTGGCAAAGTCGAAAAAAGTTGGAACTTCAAACTGGGCACGAAAGCCACTTACATCTCAGCAAATAAATTATGCCGCCGCTGATGCTTATGCTGCATTACTCGTATTTGAAGAGCTCAGAAACCAAAATCTATTACCCGCTCATATTTCACAAACTATTCAAACCGCACTTCAAGCGTAAAGTAATAAAAGTCTTTTCTAAGGCTTAGCGATTGATCAATACTTTGCTAAGATGTGCACAATTTCATAAACATGATGAAGCAAGGAGCGGAAGCATGCTAATCATTCCAGCAATTGACCTGAAAGATGGTAAATGTGTGCGTTTAAAACAAGGGCGTATGGAAGACGATACCGTTTTCTCTGACGATCCGGTTGCAACTGCCCAGCATTGGGTAAATGAAGGTGCGCGCCGTTTGCATTTGGTTGATTTGAATGGCGCTTTCGCAGGTACTCCAATTCATAAGCCTGTTGTTGAAGCGATTGCTAAAGCTCAGCCAGAATTACCAATTCAAATTGGTGGTGGTATTCGCTCATTAGAAACGATTGAACACTATTTAGAAGCTGGCGTGACTTTTGTCATTATCGGCACTAAAGCCGTTCAAGAGCCTGAATTTGTAGAAGAAGCTTGTAAACGTTTTGCAGGCCACATCATTGTTGGTATTGATGCCATGAATGGTATGGTTGCAACTGACGGTTGGGCAAACGTTACTGATGTGAAAGCAACTGATTTAGCGAAACGCTTTGCAGATGCAGGCGTGTCTAGCATTGTTTATACAGACATTGCACGTGATGGCATGATGCAAGGTGTAAATGTTGAGCAAACTGTAAACTTGGCTCAATACTCAGGCTTACCAGTAATTGCTTCTGGTGGTGTAACCAACCTTGATGACGTTCGTAACTTAAAAGGCCAACCGGGCATTTTAGGTGCGATTACAGGCCGCGCAATTTATGAAGGTACTTTAAACCTTCGTGAAGCTCAGCTTTTGTTAGATGAAAACCGTCTTTAATTTTTAAGATGTAAAAAAAGAGCCGCTTTAGGCTCTTTTTTTATTGCTGTCATGAAAATATATTCCAAATCAATACACCACATTACGAGTAAATTTAAGCACTTGGTTACCACTATTGATATAAGTATAAGTAACAGAACTTTCAAAAATAAAAGATGAACCAGCAGGTATTATTTTTTTGCTATCTGTAAATTGTATGGTCAGCTCACCTTCTAATACGTAAATAATTTCTTGCCATCCGTCTGCATCTGCTTCAGCAACGTAAGACTCTCCTACTGCCAAAGACCATATCCAAAGCTCAACTTGGGAACGAGAGGGAACTGAAGCGAGCAAGGTTGCTTTACTTTCTTCATCTTTCCCCTGCCAAGCAAGTGCATTGACTACAGCATGTTCTTTATGCTCAGGTGCACTCACAATCGTTTTAAAATCCACACCCAACACTGCTGCAATCGAATCGAGTTTGGCCAAACTAATATTGACCTGCCCAGTTTCCAAAGCAGCAATGGTTCGTCTACTCACCCCTGCCAGATCTGCCAAATCTTGTTGACTCAAATCTCGTTCATCTCTTAAGGAACGAATATTTGTGCCTACGTGCTGTAAAACGGTACTCGACTGGCTCATAAATTAAAGTAGTAAATAAAATATGAGCAATATATTGCACAAAATACAAGAATAGCGCAATATGTGCAGTATATTGCACAATTTAATTTAACTTGAGTATGTCACCAATTTCTCTGAGTTCAAGCAAAGCCCCACAGTTAGCCCTCATTTTGATTACGATCATTTGGGGTGGAACATTTCTTACTGTGCAGTATGCACTGAATTTTTCATCGCCTATGTTTTTTGTAGGCTGCCGTTTTGCTGTTGCGGCTCTTACTTTGCTTGTTATTTCATTAAAAAGTATGAAAGGTGTTACGTTAAAAGACTTAGGTGCGGGTAGTGCGATTGGTCTTGTAATTGCGGCAGGCTATGGCACCCAGACCATTGGCTTACAAACCATTCCAAGTAGTGAATCCGCTTTTTTAACGGCGCTATATGTACCGCTTGTTCCTATTTTAATGTGGCTCATCTTTAGAAAAACTCCACACATCATGACTTGGGTGGGAGCAGTCCTTGCTTTTACTGGCCTTATTTTATTGACAGGTAATGGTTTTGAGCAAATTTCATTAAGTTTTGGACAGCTTGTAACAGTACTCGGATCACTTGCGATTGCTTTAGAAATTATTTTTATTAGTTACTTTGCTGGAAAAGTAAATTTACGTCGCGTCACCGTCATTCAACTCGGCGTAGCTTCTCTGGTTTCTTTTGCCATTATGCCTGTAGTGGGTGAACATGCAATTCCTACATTTTCATGGCCACTTGTACTCCTTGCTGTTGCATTAGGTTTAGCCAGTGCGCTTATTCAATTTGTGATGAACTGGGCTCAACGTATGGTTGATCCTTCACGTGCTGCAATTATCTATGCAGGCGAACCTGTTTGGGCTGGCATTATTGGTCGAATTGCAGGTGAGCGTTTGCCATTGATTGCCCTTTTTGGCGGTGCATTAGTGGTGTTAGGTGTTTTAGTCAGTGAGTTAAAACTTAAGTTGCCAATTAAAGAAACTAAAAGAATTCGAGAATAAAAAAAGAGAGCTTAATGCTCTCTTTTTTATCTATTATTTTTTCTTCAATAAAATACAAGGCTGGTAGTACTCAACCGTCGGCATTGGATCATAAAAAGGATGGAGCAATGCTTTCCATTTCTGATAAGCCTCAGACTTTCTAAACCCTTCTGTATGGTTTTCAATTTCATCCCAGAAAATCATTAAAATATAATGATGGGGATCGGTTGCATGCTTAATCAGTTGGACCGCATTAAAGCCTTCCATTGGATAAACAATATGTTTAGCCTGCTCGAATGCCTTAAGAAATGCTTCACTTTGCCCAGGCTTTATACTCAAATGCACATGTTCAATAATCATGATTTATTGATACATCGGGCGGTTATCATTTAACGCAATCAATCCACGAATGGCACGATATACAATCCAGATCCACGCAGCGCCAATTACGCCCACACAGAATACGGTCGATGAAACGGCAACGCCTGCAAATAGATTAGTATTTTCGCCCGTAAAGAACAGGAAAATAAACGGCAAAAAGGCAATAATATTCCAAGCCAAATACCACCAGAATGTCCTGATTTGCCACGTAAAGTGACTCGCAAAAATCGAGCCTTGTACATCAGAACGTTTTACATAGTTAATAATTAAAGCAATAACCGCAAGTAAGCCGCCTGTAAAAATGGCAACAATATAAAGTACATATAAAATAAGTGTTAAAGTACGATTTGGATCTTGGTCGATAGAACTATTCATTTTTATACCTCTCAAGTTTATTAAAACGATTTACTTTTATGAGCCCCGCAATACGTTTAAAGGAGAAATTAGCCACAAAATCAAAAGTAAATGAAAGAATATGGTACAAAAATAAATCTTACGAAAGGGTTGTTTTTGTGTTTTATGTCTTAGTTTTTGTTGTGCCCACCATGCAGCTGGCCAACCTCCTAAAAAGCTAACAATGTGCAATGTTTGTTCAGGTACACGGCGATTACCCAATTGTGCGGCTTCTTTGTCTTGTGAATAAAGCCAATAACTTAAGGCATTCATCATTAAAACAAGTAACAAGGTGTAGGCGGGTAAAATATGAATAAAACTCATAATTCCCATTAAAACGAAATAAAACACGATCCCCATTTGCATTGCAGACCAAGGGTTAGCTTGAAAGGAAGATTCTGCTTTTGCAGGCTTGGACGCTTTTCGAGTTTGAGATGCTTTTAAATAGGTGACCTGCTGAGCACGAAAACGGCCTCGTTCATCGAGAATCACCCGATATTCCAGTGCACATCCAATAATTGGCCGAGGTCCGGGGCGTGCAAAATCTTTGATATGCAAAAAGACTCGTTCTTTTTCAGCATCATCCGGCTGAATAAAGCCATAACCTTTTTCGTCGAACCATTCGACTAAGCGCCCCTGATCTCGCATCTTTATTCCCTTTTATGCTTTTACCTGACTTAAACGGTCTTGCATCATTGCTCGCATTTCTTGCGGGTCTTTTTGCAAAATGTCATCGCCAGTACGTCCTTCTTCTTTATTTTTTTGAGCAACTTGCAAACGCATTGACCAGAAACGGCAAGCTGCCATTGCCAAGAATACATCTAAACATGCAAGCTCATCTGAAGTCAGCGCACGAACTTTTTGGTATGCCTCTAAATAAGCTGTGACTTTGTCTGAGTTTAAATGCGCCGCTGGATATTCGGTACAAAAATCATTGATGGTAATCGCAATATCAAATAGCAATTCATCTTGATTTAACTCATAAAAATCTAGAATACCTTGTAATTGCTCACCTTCAAACAAAGTATTGTCGCGGAACAAATCAGAGTGAATAAAACCTGTTGGTCGATTTGAATACTTCGCTGTTTTCGCATTAAAAGCTTGATAGACCTGCTCAAGTAACGTTTGGTCGTCTTGAGTCATATTTGGTTTAAGCTGCTCTGCAACACCTGTCCAGTATTGATGATCACGGCGATATTCACGTTCAAGTGGAAAATCTTGTAAAGCCACATGCAGTTTCGCCTGTGCATCTGCAATCGCTGCAACTTGCGCTACTGTAGTTTGCATGGGATGGTGTCCCATTAAACGTGGTGCAATTTGTGCAGGCTTGTCTGCAATCACATGAACCGCTTGTCCGCTGTGCTTTAATGGCACTGCAACGGGTACATCATGGGTACCTAATTGCTCAAGTACAGGAATAAGTTCACCCGCCCCTTGTGCATCTAACTCTTCAAATACGGTGAGTACATATTGTTTGCGGTTTACATCAACCAAAAAATAATTGGTGTTTTGAATACCTCCCTGAATTGGGTTCAGCTCCAACACCTCTAATCCATAAGGTGCAGCAAAGGTGCGAACTTCATCTAAACTCAACGGGGTATAAACCGACATGGAAAACCTGCAAAAAACATCTGTGAAGTTTGATAGAATACCTCTTCCCTCCATGAAGGTGTAGCGCCTGTGTAGGAACTTTCACCAACGGCGATTATTTTTGGAAAAAGCTATGCTTGCTAAACGTATTATTCCTTGCCTAGACGTTGATAACGGACGCGTAGTTAAAGGCGTTCAATTCCTCGATATTCGTGATGCTGGCGACCCTGTTGAAGTGGCACGTCGCTATAACGAACAAGGTGCAGACGAAATTACTTTCTTAGACATTACCGCTACACATCATGGACGCGATACCACTTACCGTACTGTTGAACGTATGGCCGAGACTGTATTTGTGCCATTAACTGTCGGTGGTGGTGTACGTAAGGTTGAAGATATTCGTGCGTTATTAAATGCAGGTGCAGACAAAGTGAGTATTAACTCGGCTGCCGTATTTAATCCAGAATTTGTTCAAGAAGCTTCACAGCACTTTGGCGCACAATGTATTGTGGTTGCGATCGATGCCAAAAAAACTGGCGACAACAAATGGGAAATCTTTACTCACGGTGGCCGTAAACCAACGGGTATTGATGCCATTGAATGGGCTGTAAAAATGGCTGACTACGGTGCCGGTGAGTTGCTGATTACCAGTATGGACGCTGACGGTACTAAAGCAGGTTACGATATTGCTTTAATGCGTGCTATTAATGACCGCGTTACCATTCCAACGATCGCTTCAGGCGGTGTGGGCAACTTACAACACCTTGCAGACGGTATTCTACAGGGTGGTGCCGATGCAGTATTGGCAGCAAGTATTTTCCACTTTGGTCAATATACCATTCCAGAAGCTAAACAATATTTGGCTGAACAAGGCATCGAAATGCGCTTGTAAGCTTAATCATAATTAAAGGGGCGATATGCCCCTTTATTTTTTATGCCGCACCATCTATTTCTTTCACTTCACTAGGAAGTTCTAGTTTTTCTTTTTTCTCGACCCATTTTGCTGGAAAGATTTTTTCTACAGCTTGAGTTAACGGTTTAGCAAATAAAGTAGGCAACCGAACACCCAAAGGATTTTGTTCTTTTAAATCTGCTGAAGACACCACCCGTGTTCCCATCACATAATCAAACCAAGGTTTAGTCACACACCAATTGGCGTCTTGATTAGAGTTCATGTGGTGGTCGTAATGCCACGGGATTTTACGCTTTGCCCAATCCGGCTCTAAATGTGCACGGCGATGAATATAATAATAATTTCCAGCACTATACCAAGCTGCGAGTGCCATGCCTTTTGAAAATGGATAGAAAATTGCGCTTGAAACGGTTGCCACCACAGCAAGCGAAATTAACTCATTTTTAGTTCGCCAGTTACCAACGCCCTCAACATAGCAATCATCATGAAACTGTTGTTTACGGACTTCACGATGGTGTGCCCAATGTGACTCCATGCTTCTGGGCACTGGGCTATAGCGGGGTTGTCCAGCACGGTGCACACCATGCAAAATATATTTGTGTGCCACCCATTCAAATGCATTTGCAACTGCAATTCCGGCAATAAACCCTTTTAACATCACCTAACTCCTTTTTCTTTTTATTCAGCATATAAAATTCGTTATGCTAGGTATTGACCAGAATTTATGGTTTCATTGACAAATCACGACAAGAAAGAGGTGGTTAGGGATGCCACAACTAAAGAATTATACAGGCTCAGTGTATGGAGGGCTGGGACATCTATTAAAAGCTTATTGCGAAGCCAATCAATTAGCGATTCCTGAACAATTAGAACAAGTTCAAAATCTGGAACGCTTTGACTATGTGGTTTGGCGTGATCTATTAGAAGTGATTTATAAACTAGACCCGAAGTCCGGTTTAGGTCTAGAAATTGCCAAATATGTACAACCCAAACACTTAGGAATTATTGCTTACCTCGCGCTCTCTTGCGACAACTTAGGTGAAGCTTTAATTCGCTATCATGATTTTCACCGTCTAATTTATGACGGGAGCCCATTAGTGGTTGAGCTACAAGGGAGATATGGCTCTATTCGCTGGGAAGCGACCGAGCTACACCCTACTCAGCTTACCGATGAAATCGCAATTGCGTTGGTGATTCAGTTCTTACGTCTTTTTATGTCTCATGAAGATGTGCATTTACATGAAGTACATTTCTTAAATGCTGCCCCTAAAAATATCAGAGTCTATGAACAATACTTTCAATGTCCCGTTCGTTTTAGTCAGCCCCGTACAGAGTTACTCATTCCAATTACAGAAATTCATAAGCCACTTAGCAGCGCCGACCACACCTTACAGCAACTATTGGTTCAGCAGGCCCAAGCACTTTTAGAGCAATTACCAAATTCGACCCAACTTGATCAGCGTTTACAGCATTCGATTTTGACTGGGCTACAAAAGAATCAATATCAAATTGAACATATTGCTGCTCAATTAGGCCTATCAGTTCGACAACTCCAACGACACTTACAACAACAAGACACCACCTTTCAGGAACGTGTTCAGCAAGTGCGCTTTATGCTCGCAACCGAGTATTTAAAAGACCCTCATTTGAGCCTACAAGAGATCGCACTTTTACTTTGTTATTCAGAACAAAGTGCCTTTCAAAGAGCATTTAAACATTGGACCAATCAAACACCCCAGCAATGGAGGGATCAATTTTTATACAAAGAATAACCAACCAAAACTTACAAATCTTTTCTTGATTAAAACAACACTGAAAACAAAAATTTCATATAGTCACATGCTTAATTTTTTGTGACATATTTCACACTAATTAAAAAATAGATCAATAGATGAGTAATCACAATGAATAAATATTTTGCTGAATTTCTAGGTACGTTTTGGCTAGTCTTTGGTGGTTGTGGTAGCGCAGTATTAGCCGCAGCTTTCCCTGAACTTGGTATTGG
Organism: Acinetobacter pittii; assembly: GCF_022449185.1. Taxonomy (GTDB): domain Bacteria; phylum Pseudomonadota; class Gammaproteobacteria; order Pseudomonadales; family Moraxellaceae; genus Acinetobacter; species Acinetobacter pittii_I. The sequence continues at coordinate 285,138 of NZ_JAKUKO010000002.1, read as the reverse complement.
CTTTGCAGGTGTAGCCCTTGCCTTTGGTTTAACCGTACTCACAGGTGCTTATGCTCTAGGGCATATCTCAGGTGGACATTTTAATCCCGCGGTAAGTGTTGGCCTTTGGGTCGGTGGCCGCTTTGATGTTAAAGATTTAATTCCCTATATCGTTGCTCAAGTGGTCGGTGCGACTGCTGCTGCATTTGTTCTCTATATTATTGCTCAAGGCCAAGCAGGCTTCACTGGTGTAGGCGGCTTTGCTTCAAATGGTTTTGGTGATTTATCACCAAATAAATTTGGTTTAGGTTCTGCGTTTATTATTGAAGTGGTACTTACAGCTTTCTTCTTAATCATTATTTTAGGATCAACACATGGTCGTGCGCCTGCTGGCTTCGCTCCTATTGCAATTGGTTTAGGCTTAACACTCATTCACTTAATCAGTATTCCAGTGACGAACACTTCGGTGAACCCTGCACGTAGTACAGGTGTAGCGTTCTTTGCTGAAACTGCTGCTTTAAGTCAGTTGTGGTTGTTCTGGGTAGCACCGATTTTAGGGGCTGTGATTGGGGCAATTATTTATAAGGTGGTAGCTGGAGATAAAGATTAACTGTTCTTAGACTCAATCTACTATCGCGGAAGGTGACATGGATGTCACCTGTTGAGCAGGGGTACATGGATGTACCCTCTGATCAACAAAGCCTTTTGTTTACTTTTGGGCTTTCAAAAGTAAAAAATGTCTATACACATTCAATAAAATCTAACGTGGTATTAAAGACTGTATGGCAGCATGACCATACTAAATATCACGCATAGCATGCATAAATTATAAAAACGGATTATTAATTTCTTGTTCAGCTGGACGTTCAATTTTCTCAGGCAATTCTTCTTTTTCCAAAGCCGTAACCACTTCGTTTAAAAAGCTCTGCAATGCCTTTGCCTGTTCTAACCCGACTTTATCTTTGGTAATTTGCAAGTTGCCATAAATACTGACGCAATCTACATCATTTTCTAATGTTAAATCTTCAATTGATGAAGACTCTGTACCCTTTTCAAATGGCTTAAACATAGGTGTTGTCTCGTTGTTATATCGTCACAGTGTAATACGGTCAATTTAAAAAAAATCGATCAAAATTAAAAGAGCAGATAAAATTAAAAAAGCGCCCATCAAGATATTAAAATATTTCAAACGATTGCCCTGATTGAGCACCACTGAAAATTTATCACCACAGAACCCCCAAAAGAACAAACACGCATAGCAAGTAAAAAAGTAAATAACGATAAAGATCGGCAACGACTGCGGGTTTTCAATGCTGGTAAACATGGTAATGCCTGACACACAAGCCAACCAAGCTTTGGGATTCAGCCACTGTAACAAGAACCCATCTTTAAAATTGGGAACAATCATCTGTTCAACAGGAACACTGGAAATAGAAATATTTGCAGCAGAAAGAATAATTTTAATCCCGATATAACAAACAAATAGCGTTCCACAAACTGCAAGAATTTTTAATACAACAGGAAACTGAGTTAATAAACTCTGAAGACCAAATGCCATGAAAATTAAAAGCAAGGTAAAACCAATTGTGGCCCCTGAAATATAGGGAAGAGATCTTTTTAAACCGTGATTTAAACTGGTCGATAAAATGACAGTATTGACTGGGCCTGGGGTAATAGACATTGCAAATGAAAAAAGAAACATCGAGGCAAACATTGTTATTGTCCTTATTAAAATAGAATCTATAGACAGATCTGTCTATGGATTCTATTTTAAACAATTAGAGTATTGCAACAACAATCAAAAAAGCTGCTTATTTCATTATTTGCAAGAAATAGTTCACTAAGGCTTCTACCAGTTGTTTCACAATCGCCTTTCTGGTTTCTTCATCAATTGTTGGAACTTTTGCTTCCATTGGCTCCGAAGAACCAGTTTTTTGCTTTTTAAACTGATCTTGTAGCGCTTGAATTTGTTCTGCGTTTAAGTCTTGCTCACACTGACTTTCGCCATCCCAATGCAAATAGTCGAGCTTTTGATTTGGTTTAACTTGGCTCGCTGTTAAAGGTAGGCGATAGACATTACGCTTTTGTTGCTCAGTTAACTGCGGGAACAGGTTGACGCCTAAACGCTCCTCAAGGTAGCAAACACTCACAACCTTCACTTGTAGAGAGTTATTATTAGGTGCGTAATAAGCGCCGATCGCCCCAGTTTTTGGCATATACACCGCTTTATAAACTGCAGTTGGAACAATTACACCCTGCCCAATCGTCTTAAGACGCTTGCCTTCAAAAACAGGACCTGTCACCACATAAATATCTTGTTTTTGTTTAGTGGCAATGGCACGGGTCGCTTCTTCGAGCTTACGCCAGACTTCTTGGTTATTTTTAGGCGCTTGCGGCACCATATTGCTGAGCGAGAAACTATCAGATTGGGATTCTTTATTTGACATATCACCATTAGGTGCCATATGCCCACGGTCATAGCCTGAACCGCGATAGTCACTTAACAGTGCCCGATGCTTTTGAGGAACACGCGTTTCTTCATGGAAGTTATCTTCACGTTTAATTTTGACACTTAAACGTTCTGCATCTAAATGCTCGGCCGACCATAATGGTGTTTTAGAAATGCCAGAATAGAGGACATTAAAACCATTAAAGCACAGTGGATAGCTGTCTTTTTTTAAGCTTTCTTTATTTAAAGCAGGCGGAACTTCTCGATAAAACTGGTTAAGACAAGTCGAGTTAGTACTTAAAGGCGAAAACCACTGCGAAATCTTTTCACTACCGAAAGCAATTGCAAAGCTTCCAGCTGCAATACAAGCAAGAATAATCTTGCCAAAATGCTCACTTAGAGAGAATGAATTTTTACCTTTACTGCGTTTTTTACTTGCCATGTTTCTATCAATACTACTGTCCAGACGCAGCTTAACAATCCTGCTTTTTTAAGTATATCTCTTATCTTTCATATGGTTAAAACATGGTCATCTTTTTTGTAACTCTATTTCCCCTTACGTAACAATCTGTTGGAATTATGAGAGGCTTTGGCTATTGAATTACGTCAATTGCGTATCTTTCGTTGAAATGCACTTATGGCTTATGACATGGTTAGCTCCACAAATTTGGATAAAAATATAATCGGAGTCCACTTAATGATCCATTCAAAGATTATTGGTATTGGCGTAATCACAGGATTGTGTAGTATGGCAGCATTAGCTGAGCCAGCAGTCCAGCCAGGAGATACTTTAGAAAGTTTGTCTAAAGTGAAAGTTACTACCACTGTAAATGGCCAACCTGGTTCTATTAGCGATTTAGTCAATAGCGGACAAGTACAGCAAGTTTCTGCTGCACCAACAAATGCAGCGCCTACAGGTGCTCCTATTCCGGCAGATGTTCCACCAGCACCTCCAGCAGGTGGTGAAATGGCGCCACCAGCAACACCAACTGATGCAGTACCACCTGCACCAAATCAAGCGCCTCCAGCGCCACAAGATCCAAACACACCACCGCCTCCGGCAGCTCCAAATCAGTCGGCAGATCCGATGGCAAAAGATGGTGCTTTACCAGCAGATGCACCAATGCAACAAGCTCAATAATCAGAGCCATAAAAAAACCAAGACATCTGTCTTGGTTTTTTTATTACATCAATTTTTATATTTCGATTTGGCTACCTAACTCAACCACACGGTTGGTTGGAATTTGGTAGAAGTCACTCACTGGACTAGTATTACGCTGCATAGAGATAAAGAGTTTCTCTCTCCATGGAGACATACCTTCGCCCACTGTATGCACAATACGGTCTCTTGAAATAAAGAAACTCATTTGCATCATATCAAATTCAAAATCTAACTCTTTATAAGCTTGTTCCAAAGCATTTGGAATATTCGGTTGATCCTTAAAACCATAGTAAACAAAGATGCGATAGAAATGATCATCAAGTTTCTCTACTTTTAAGCGGTCAGCCGCAGCTACATAAGGAATATCCTGCGTATACACCGTGAGCATTACATTACGATTGTGCAGCACTTTATTATGTTTAATATTATGCAACATTGCATGTGGAACAATATTTGGAGTACCTGTTAAAAAGATTGCTTCACCAGGAACAAAATGTGTCTCTTTACTCATCCCAATGCTTTTTATGAATAAATCGATCGGTAATGCATTGGTTTCCATACGCTTATATACGATTTCACGACCACGTTTCCATGTCATCAAAATCGTATAAACCACGACACCAATTAGAATTGGCACCCATCCACCAGCTAAAATTTTAAGCGATGTTGATGTAACAAAAACTAAATCAAGGAATAAGAATGGAATAGTAAATAATGCGACTTTCCACCATGCCCAACGCCAAACCCCATAAGCCAATGTTGAGATTAAAATCGTACCACATAACATGGTCATGGTAACCGCGACACCATATGCACTAGCAAGCTCTGCACTACTTTCAAAAAGTAAAATCAGAATCAAGACAGAAATAAATAATACCCAATTAATAAAAGGTAGATAAATCTGCCCTTGCTCTACGTCTGATGTATGGTGAACTGTCAATCGAGGTAAATAACGCAATTGAATTGCCTGATTAGCAACTGAAAATACACCTGTAATCACGGCTTGTGAAGCAATCACTGCCGCAGCTGTGGCTAATCCAATCATCGGGAACAAAGCCCATTCTGGAACTAAAATATAGAATGGATTTTCAATCGCTTGAGGATTACGCAATAACAATGCGCCTTGACCCGCATAATTCAACAATAGACATGGTAATACAATAATGAACCATGCCAATTTAATTGGCATACGTCCAAAGTGTCCCATATCAGCATATAGCGCCTCGCCACCTGTCATCGTCAGTACAACAGCACCCATGGTGATAAAAGCAACGGCTGGTTGTTCAAACACGAAATTCAGTGCCCAGTATGGATTTATCATCATCAATACATATGGTGTTTGGATAATACTCCATAGACCAATCAAGCCGATAGAAATAAACCAAAGTAAGGTAATTGGACCAAAGAATTTCCCCATTGTCGCTGTACCATGTCGCTGTACCATAAACAGTGCAGTTAAAATTCCTAATGCAATTGGAACTAGCCATTGATCTAAAGCAGGTGTAATTAAACTCAAACCTTCAATCGCAGAGAGTACAGAAATTGCAGGTGTAATGATTCCATCGCCAAAAAATAAGGATGCGCCAATAAAACCAAGGGCAATGAGATAGATCTTATTTTTATCTGAAAAGACCGTAGAGCGAAGATTTAACGCCAACAGCGATATGATCCCCCCTTCACCATTGTTATCAGCACGCATAATTACGGAAACATATTTATAGCTGATACTTAAATTCATACACCAAAAAATCAGTGACAATATACCTAAAACAGATGCTTCGTTAATTGGCATATGCCCCGTTCTGAAACACTCACGTATGGCATACAATGGACTTGTTCCAATGTCTCCAAAGACCACCCCTAAGGCTGCCAGTGTCATCACTGACAATCCGGCTTTTTTTGCAGTGCTTTGCATATGTTGTCTTCAAAATAGAACGTTGTATGCCGCAATATTATCACTAGCTAAAAAGTTTTTCTGCAAATCTGTTTGACTACAACTTGGCAGAACTCGTTTTTTTAGTTACTATCGCACGCCTTGGTGAGGTGTCCGAGTGGCTGAAGGAGCACGCCTGGAAAGTGTGTATACGTTTGCGCGTATCGAGGGTTCGAATCCCTCTCTCACCGCCAAATTTAATTTCTATGATATCTTATAGATTCCAAAAAGCTTAAATCTAAAGGATTTAGGCTTTTTTTATTGTCTTATGTTTTCCCATAATAACCATTGAATCCTAGATTGGTTGGGGGTATAACTGGGGGTATAGTAAATCAACCCCATTTTTATACCCCCAAATTTCCACGGAAACTGCCGCAATGCTTACAGATGCCCAAGTCAGAAAGATCAAACCATTAGAAAAGAAAACAAAGTATTCTGATGAAAAAGGCATGTATCTGGAAGTTACACCGTCAGGTGGAATGTATTGGCGTATGAAATTTCGCTTTCATGGTAAAGAAAATATTTTCAGTATTGGTACATATCCTGACACCACACTTGCCCAAGCAAGAAGAATCCGTGATGAAGCACGCTTAAATTTAAAAAATGGTATTAATCCGAACGAATTAAAGAAACAAAAAAAATTACAAGTAGATGAAAGTATATTTTTTAAAGCTCTTGCAATGGAATGGATGCAAGATCGTAAAGCAGTCATTAAAGAGGCTACCTACTTACGTGACTTATCTGTTTTTGAAAAAGACCTATTCCCAACTTTAGGCAATATGCCAATTGATCAAATTAAAGGGAAAGACGTACTCGCTTGCGCTAAGAAAATTGAAGAGCGTGGAGCATTGGAAATGGCAAAACGCTCTATTCCTTTAGCTGGCCGTATTTTTCGCTTTGCGATTCGAAAAGGCATTATTGAGAATGATCCTACCCCACACTTAGGTGAGGCTCTTAAGCCACGTAAAGTAAAAAATATGGCTAGACTGGATATTTCCGAATTTCCTGCTTTTCTTGAACGTATGGATCGTTACCATGGAAATCTAATCATTCGATCAGCATTACAATTGATGACTCTCACTTTTGTCAGAACAGCAGAACTTAGAATGATGGAATGGAGCGAGATTGATTATGAGAATCATTTATGGAGGATTCCAGCTCATAAAATGAAGATGGCTATGCCTCATATTGTGCCATTATCAAAACAGGCTTTAGAAATACTGAAAAAAATCCAACCAATCACAGGTATAAAACCTTATGTTTTCTATAATTACAGTACAGCTAAGCCAATTAGTAGTAATGCTCTTCTATGTGCAATTCGTACAATGGGCTACAACGGTAAAATGACTGGACATGGATTCCGCGGACTTGCATCCACTACTCTGCATGAGCAAGGTTATATGCATGATGCGATTGAAATCCAATTAGCTCATAGAGTTGGAAATAGTGTTTCACAAGCCTACAACCATGCACAGCATTTAGATTATCGGGCTAAGATGATGCAAGAATGGTCTGATTTTATTGATGGGTTAAGGAATAAGGCTTAAAATATCATTATATGTTTTCTTTATTACTTATCACCAAATGGTAATTGAAGTGTAGATATGTCCAAAAAAGGAACTTCAATTCTACTTTTTTCGTTAATATAGTTTTGTGGTCTTAAATCTTCTAGAATACTCATCAAACCCAATATTGCTCCTGTTTGAGGAAAGATAGAAACTATTGGCTGCATCAAGATATACATCTTTTCATACTCGTTTTTTAATGAATCATCTATCTCTTGATCTTCTCGCATACCCTCCAGAATACCTGGACACATATGACCATAGTACATTTCATGAAGTTGTGTATGAGCATTTTCTAAACCGAAGTTGTATTCATTTATCATTTCAATTTTATTCACCAATATACCACTTTGAATTTTTAGTAAAATAAGTTCAAGCAAAGCAAATGGTGAAACATAACCTAAGCATGTAGCAGCACTTTCTCTGATTATACTAGATTCACTTAAATTCAAATCCATTAGAGCCTTTGTAACAATAGACTTTTCTGGATCACCCTCATGGAGCTCCCAGTGTAATGATCGTAAGGCATCCAGTACAACTACCCCTGTAGCTTTGGATTCTAGAGAGTATTCCCCATCTACTGAAAGAATAGCTTCGATAAAACTTTTTAAAGAACTATCATCTGGCAAAACTGACATTAATTCTTCACTATCCTCAGTTAGTAATGAGATTAGCTTAACTGCCTCTATTTTTACCAAGTTAGACTGATTATTGAATACTTGATCTATTGCATAATTTAACCATTCCTCTTTATTTATTAAATGTTTAACTGATATATCATAAAGAGCAGATAAAAGAATTTGCTGAATTTTTGGGTTTTCATACTTCGGTAACTTTTTAGTTACCAACTGCAAATACTCAATATGTTTAACTTGTTTTAAAAACCATCTTAATGCTTCTAAACCTGCATTCGATTGAACAGCCATATCAAAAATATTTGAAATTTCTTGCTTATTTTTAAGCTTAGAAAACCAATCTTGAACCCAGTAAGAAATAATAAAATCCCTTTCTTTTCCATAGTAAAAATCAATAGCGGGAGAATTCAGTTCATTTGTTACCTGCGACAATAAAGCTGCATCAAAAAAACCAGAAGGGATTTTCTCAATTAAAGGAATATTCCATAGATTACAAACTCTTTCTATTTTAACTGGTGCATCCTTTTCAAACATTTCTTTGGCCAAGATAGTTAAACAAACTTGAATATTATGCTCTGCCAACCCGATAGTTCGATTAATCTTTTCCTTAATAATCTGTTCTAATAGAATTGGTTCTTCTAAAATATTAGGAAGAACTCCATCCTGGAATAAATTCATTGCAATACCAAGAGTATAAGGATCATCGACTCTTTGATGACTATTTGGCACTCTGACATTATATGCCAAACTATATTTTCTATATGCTTCTTCATATTCTCCAGGAGAATATTTTTTGATATTAATCACACTCGAATCGAGACTGTTATCAGCGTATTCTGGGCTAATTTCAATAAGCTGAATAGCTTTTACCGGAATTGAGGCTGCTTCTGAAATAAAAGATGGATTTCCACCTTCTCCTCTCAAAAGTCTACTAGCCGCCACATGTGTTAAACTAATAATTATTTGAATATGATTAGAGGCCAACCTTTCACTTTCTTGATCTATTATTCTCGCTAACTTTGTATTTGCCTCATTCCAGCCATCAATAAAGATAAGAAGTCGCTTATTTCCTTTACGGAGAATATTTATTAATTTCTGAACAATATAATTCGAAGTGCTATTTCCATCTTTTAAAATCCATCCAAAATCTTCAGCTATTTCACCTAATAATCCTTGCATTAACCCTATAGCAGGATAAAAAAGGCAAGGGGTTCCTTGTTTCAGCCTATCCTCAACCATATGGCAAATAAAATTTGTCTTGCCTATCTGAGGAGCTCCAACGACTAAAATCACTCGCCTACTTCTCTCATCAATCAATTTCAGTAATTTTTTTCTAGCTTCTTCCCGTTCGATATATAAGGCTGGAATGTATTTTTTATTTGAGTTTAAATCTTCACTTCTTAAAGGCCTCATACGAAAAGTTGTTTGTACTTCACAAAAAGACACGAGATTCTCGGATGAAAGAGAAATGAGATTTTCTAAAGCTTCTGTCTGTAAAGATAAATACTCTTCACCAACTCTAAAATTTTGTATATAAGAACCTATATTTAGATTTATTTCAGAATCAGTTATTTCTACTTTTGTGAGTGTATCAAAAATTTTTGTTTCTTTTCCATTAGTTAAAACTAAACAGGGAGCAATATTTCCTTCTAACATACGCGCATATGAAATACCTTGGTCTCTAGCGTCATTATCCAAAGATTCGTTTGGCCCTTTAACTTCTATTATTAACAGATTTTTTCCATCCATATTACGAACAAGTACATCTGCTCTTGGCCGGAAATAAGAATATTGAAAATCCTTTTGCTTACTAGTCGATTTTTGTTGTCTAATTATCCCTCCTTTCTCAACATTTACAACTGATCTTCCAAAGCGGATAGAAAATGAAAACTCAACTGACAAATCATTTAAATTAAAACCGCGCTCTATTAACCAAGGTATAACTATTTTTGATCTTACGTCGTCTTCTGATAATACTTTTGATGATGATATTAAAGCCTCTTCTATATTGATTTTACTCATAAATTAAAAACCTAAAGTATAGTAGAGAAAATGTAAAATTAATGTAACTGGCTATAGATTTTTACAATTACTAACTACTGATATGAAACATAATTTTATGCAATCCACTGACAGTATATTGTGAGTTAAACATAAGAAAAAGATTGATTTTTACTCAGATTTATCGTTAAAACAGTTTTCAAAAAAATAATTATGCGATTAACAACCTAACTTTATACCTAATTGCACTTACATAAGAAATTTAGTGTGGCTAATACTTTTGCAGATTTAGAAATTTATCACTAATTGAACCAATTCATGAGTGGATAGCTCAATTGATAAATTGAAAATTCAAACTAGGCCATTTACAAGAGTAAAATTATAATTTGATTAAGAAGGATTTCTTAGTCATAACATTTTTGATTGGAAATATTTCCGTATTTAGTAAATCTTATATACAACAGTTAATAATAAACGTTATATTTTTTCTTTAGATCCAGAGCAAAAAAATAAAAAAATAAACGTCCAAATGATGCATATTAACGTCCATATGATATGATCATCGCATTAAGATAAATTTAAGTAGTACAATTATGGATGGTAATTGGTTCGAATTCGTCGCGATGCAAGGTCTACAAGCACGTTCAGCTTACTACGTCATTATGGTGCCACTTAAATTCGTACCGAAATTTTTTAAATTTGATGATGAATCTTTACCAACCCCACTTCGAGCTCAAAGAACTCTCAATAAAGCACGTATTCCTCAAATTAGTCGCTATATAACCGAGAACCCCGAAGAATACATTATGTCCTCTCTGTGCGCGTGTGTAGATGGAGAGGTTAAATTTGAACCTAATGAATTATGCAATAACATGGGAAAACTAAAAATCTCTATAGATGCAACGGTTCTAATAAATGATGGTCAACACAGACGTGCTGCAATTGAAGAAGCTATAAAAATTAAGCCTTATTTAGGTGATGAAACTATTTCAGTAGTGATTTATGCTGATAAAGGTTTAAAACGTTCTCAACAAATGTTTGCTGACCTTAATATGCATGCTGTTAAACCTGCTCAGTCAATTAAATTACTATTTAACCATAGGGATGAACAAACACATATTACAAAGTCTGTAATTGATGCAATACCGCTATTCAAACAATATACTGATTTTGAAAAATCGAGTATTTCTCACCGCTCAACTAAAGTTTTCACTTTTAGTTCGATACATCAAGCAACAAAAGAACTCCTCATATCAAAAAATTCAGATCTTAAAACGGAAGATGCTATAGAAAAAGCCACTCAATTCTGGAAAGAAGTAATACAATACATTCCTGGCTGGCTTGACCTAATTGAAGGCAGAACAACAGCCTATCAAATGCGACAAAACTATATTCACGCTCATGGTATTGCTTTACAGGCACTCGCAAGAGTTGGCAATATTCTATTGAAGGAATATCCTCAAGATTGGCAAAATTATCTTTGCAAACTAATTCACGTTGAATGGTCACGTAGTAATTTGGCTATATGGGATAGTCGTGCTTTGGTTGCAGGAAAAATCAATAAGTCCCGTAACAATTTGGTTCTAGTGACCAATTACATTCAAAAAGTCTTAGGAATACCTTTGAGTATCGAGTCCCAAAGAGTTGAAGATATATTGATGGACTCTTTTAAAGTTAAACACGAAACAGTAGCAAACATTGAGGAGATGGTCTAAATGAGTTTTTTTGAGACCAACTCACTAAAAGATATTCATGCGTCAATTCAGGAAGTATATCTTTCTGATCAACGACCGTGGGTCGTAGGATACTCGGGCGGTAAAGATTCCACCTGTGCATTACAATTAGTATGGAATGCATTAGCACTTTTACCTACTGAGCAAAGAAAGAAACCCATATATGTCATCAGTTCAGATACATTGGTTGAAACCCCTATTATTGTTCGTTATATCGATAAAAATCTAGAAAGCATTCAGAAGAAATCTGATGAACAAGGTATGCCTTTTATTGTTCAAAAAGTAAGTCCACGCGTTGAACGTTCATTCTGGGTCAATTTAATTGGTCGTGGCTATCCTGCCCCAAGTAATAAATTCCGCTGGTGTACTGAACGACTAAAGATTGAACCTGCCAATGACTTTATTACACAGCGTGTTGCTGAATTTGGTGAAGTAGTTGTGGTCTTAGGTGTACGTTCAGCTGAAAGTGCTACACGTGCACAAGTTATTGCAATGCACAAAATTAAAGGGACTAAACTTGCACGCCACTCCTCTCTCCTAAATGCTTTTGTATTTGCGCCAATTGAACAATTTACAACTGATGACGTTTGGAATTATTTACTACAAAGCAAATCACCATGGAATAATGACAACCGTGAATTAGTTACTATGTACAGAAATGCTCAAGCAGGAGAGTGTCCACTTGTTGTCGACAAAACAACTCCAAGCTGCGGTAATTCACGTTTTGGTTGCTGGGTATGTACAGTAGTTCAGCAAGACAAATCGATGGAAGCAATGGTTGAATCCGGCGAAGAGTGGCTTGAACCCTTACTAGAATATCGCGACTTACTATCATCAACTCAAGATCCTGAGAAAAAATTTATTTATCGTGAATTTAAACGCCGTAATGGTCAGGTCGCTTTCAATCATGCAAATGGCAAGTTAGTTCCTGGTCCTTATAAATTGGAATTTCGTAAAGAATTACTCAGTAAACTTTTGGGTATTCAAAAACAATTACAAGCTGAAGCGCCTATTGGTGAAGCGCCAGTTCTGATCCATCCAGCTGAATTACATGAAATACGACGTTTATGGCGTTCAGAGAGTGGCGATTGGGCGGACTCTGTTCCTCAAATCGTTAAAAATATTCTTGGTATTGAATTAGATTGGGAAATCGAAGATAGCGTTCTTTACAACACTCAAGACTTTACTTTGCTTGATAAAATTTGCAAAGAACATGACCTTCCTACTGAACTCATGGTTAAGCTTATTGGTGTCGAAAAGGCTTCTCATGGTTTAAAACGCCGCCACAATATTCATAATCAACTCAGCAAAGTTCTAAACGAAGAATGGCGTGATTTAGCAAGTATCTTAGCTGCTCGTAATTCTCAGCAGGACATTAATGAAATTATCGAAGTAGATGATGATGAATCTTCATTTACAGAAGAAATTTCTTCTGGCCAGTTAGATTTATTAAATAATATTGGAGCTAAACCATGATTATTAAATCATTAATTCTTGAAAATATTGGTTTATATAGTCAGCATACAGAATTTTTACTTGAGCCCAAAAAATCATCAACCGCTACTAATAAACCTATTATCTTAATCGGAGGGCGAAATGGTTCAGGTAAAACAACTTTTTTAGACTCTATTCGTTTGGCTCTTTATGGTAAGCGTGCACTTGGTTTAGGCATAGGCGAAAAAGAATATCATCAGTACCTTTTAAGTAAAATGAACCAAAACCATCTGGATCGCACATCCAAGATTGAACTAAATTTTATTTATACTGAAGGAAGTATTCCCGCTGAATTTGCTGTATGCCGTACATGGGCTATTGATTCAGATGGACGAATGAGAGAGAGTCTTGATTTAAGAAAGAATGGTGAAACTGTTACTTCCGTACCAGAACAGGAGTGGGAAAACTTTTTATTAGAGTTGATTCCAGTTGGCATATCACAACTTTTCTTTTTTGATGGTGAGAAAATTCAAGATATTGCTGAAGATAAGAATGTAATGTTATCAGATGCAATTAAAAATCTGCTCGGAATTGATTTAATAGAAAAATTACGTCTAGATCTGCATTCTTATCTAAACCGTCATAAATTAAATGATAGTGGTCAGAATGATATCGGGATTATTACCCAACGTTTAGATCATCTTAAACTTCAAGAAGTTACTTTAAAAAATGAATGTGCTCAACTTAAATTTGAACACCAAGCTTTACTAAAAAATATTGAGCAAAAGAGACTTCGGTTTGTATCAGAAGGTGGAGCAATCGCATTAAAATATGATCAATTAAAGACTAAATTGTCTCAACTGAATAAAGAAATTAATGGATGTAAGCAAGAACTTACAAGTTTAGCTAATAACCTGCTTCCTTTTCTGTTTGCACCTAAGCTTATTTCTAAATTTATGAATCATTTAGAGTCTTCATCAGCTGATCAATCTACAAATAGACTCCTTATTGAGCAAACATTATTATCATTCCAAAATAGCTCAGCTCATAAAGAAGAATTATGGACAGAAGATCACTGGGAAAATCTAAATCAGTTTCTTAAAGATTATTTTAATGCCCAATCAAAACTAAGTGCACATCCTGCATTTAGTGAGCTCACTAAGCCTCAAGAATCTTTGGCAAAACTAATGGAGCTAGAATTAAACACCAAAGTACAAGTACAAAAACTTTATAGTCATTTTGTGCATCTGTATCAGGAAAAAGAAGCAACAGAATTCTCTATTGCCCGTGCAGAGAATGCTGAGGATTCAAACGCTTATTTAGATGAGTTACTTCAGAAGGAACGCAAATTGGGCGAACTAGATATTATTCTAAATCAAAAAGATGAAGAATATCGTAAGCTAAGTTGGGACATTATAAAAGTAGAACGCAGCCTAAAACTAGCAAATGAAGCCGTTGTTGATTTTGAGCTTCAAAATCATAAGAATTCATTAGCTGCTAAAGGTATTAAGGCACTTATTGATTTTGAAATAGCATTACTTGAACAAAAAATTATTCAAGTACGTAATAATTTTGTAGATATATTTAACTCTCTTCTGCGCAAAAAGAACTTTATTACAGATATTCAAATTGATGCGAAAAATTTTAGTACATGTCTGATCAAAAAAAATGGGCAGTCCATTGAAAAGTCTGCGTTATCTGCTGGTGAAAAACAGATTTATGCGATAGCAATGCTATGGGCACTAGCCAAGACCAGTGGCCGCCATTTACCAATGATTGTGGATACGCCATTAGGACGTTTAGATCGGAAACATCGTGATAACTTAATGAAGTTATATTTTCCTCATGTCAGTCATCAAGTCATTATTCTTTCTACGGATACAGAAATCGATGATCTCTATGTGAATCAGTTAAATACTCATATCTCTGAAAGTTATTTACTTGAATATAATCACGAGTTGGCTTCGACCCAAGTATTGTCAGGTTATTTTACCGATTTGAAACGTATGAATACGGAGAAGAGAATTGCATTACAGCAAGCTTAAAATTTCATCTGAGGCAACTACTCGACTACGTATGCTAAAACAACGTACAGGCCTAACACCAAACTTACTTTGCCGCATTGCATTAATGATGTCTTTAGAAGAAGGTCCTTTAGGAAATATTCCATTACCTAACGAGGATGGCTCTGAATTTAATGCTTATACGCTTACTGGTGAAAACACTGAACTCTTTTTATCACTTCTTAGATATATAGAAGACAATCAAGACGAGCCATTAGAAAATAAAGTGCTTCTTGACCGTATGCGTGGACATATCCATAGAGGAATCGGAGCAATGTCTGTCCGTTATAAATCCGCTGAAAGTTTAATAGCAAAATTATAATGTGTGAGGTAGATCAACAAACGGTCTACCTCTATAAAATTTCGCCTATGTTCAAATACTTTAATTTATAACTAATTATGTTTATACTTATTAAAATTATATTTTATTACTAATTTTGCAAGAATATAGATGCCCTTATCAGTTTAAAATTTATTGAAATATAAAGTTATGAGTGATGATCCACAACCAAAGAAAAATGGATTCCTTTTAGCATGGGAATTTATTTGGAACCAAACTAAAAAGCCCGCAGATCAATCTACATTCTGGATGTATTTACTTCTTGGAATTTTACTTCTGGGTGGTTTGGGTTTTTGGTTTGAATTAATTAAATTCTTAAGTGCAAAGGAATCCTCTTCAAGTGCAATGAAGACAGCATTAATACTTTTTGCCCCCCCACTAATTAATACTTCTGTAATTCAACTTTGTCTATCAAAAAATGATGTTGAACAGCATACCAAATCAACATTAATTATTTTCATTGTCTTAGTGAATTTAGCTTGCGTACTTCTACTGATATTTGATCCTCAATTTAGCAGTTTTAAATTTTGGCTTCCTATGTTGTTTATCTTAATTTTTACTATATGGGCAGCTTGGGTACAGTCATCACTGAATATAGATTTATATGATACTCCCCCTAAACATGCATCACTGGGTGGTGAAAAATTAAATGAACCGCTGAAGGGCGATATTCCTGATGGCTTTAAATCATAATTTTGGATAAAAATAAAATGCAATTCCCAATTACTGTACCTGCACTAAAAGTTACCCAGCCTCTGGGAGATTTTTTCGCTGTTTCTCTTCCAGCAGAATTATTACTTGAAGTCTGCTTTAGTGATCGTATGAGAGCTGAGAAAACACTATTAGGCTATGAATTAAAGGGAACTCAACGCGATAAAAAAGATAGTCGTCTTCAACAAATTGCTGAGTATATTGACCGTGAAGACTCAGCTTTTCCAAATGCTATTATTTTAGCAGCAAACTTTCATACATCTGGTTTTACTATTGATGAGTTTCTAGAGTTAAACAGTGATGATGATTCATCCTTAAATAAAAATGAACTAGACATAGAAAAGTATAAACTATCAAATGCTAGATGGGTTATAAATCATATTACAGATGACCAAAATAGTTCTAATTATACATTAACCATTCCTTCTAAAGAAAAGCTTGCAGCAGTAATTGATGGACAACATAGATTATTTAGTTATACAAGTAATTATCTAAAAAACCCTGAACGATTAGAAATGCATCTTTTATGTTCAATCTATCTTGACTTACCAAAAGCCTATCAAGCAGACTTATTCGCCACAATTAACTCAACACAAAAGCCTGTAGATAAAAGTCTCACTTATGAATTATATGGCTACAATATCTCAGAAGAAAAATCAGAAAATTGGACACCAGATAAACTGGCCGTATTCTTTACAAGAAAACTAGCCACACTAGATGAATCACCGCTTAAAGGTAAAATTAAAATTGCACCCAAGACCGATGATGCTTTATCAGCAATACTAGAAGGAGGTAAATGGTCAATATCTACAGCTGTTGTTGTGGAAGGAATCATGAAGCTCTTCTCAACAAATCCAACTCGAGATTCTAATTTCCTTTTAAGTAATAAAAATTCAAAAAGAGAGATACTAAAACGTTCTCAGCGAAGAGATAGCTCAATCCTTAGAGAATATTATTTAGCTGGAAATGATAATTTTATATATACCATTATCCTAAACTATCTAAATTCTTGTGAAAAAATATTTTGGTCAAATGCTAAGCCTAATTCTTTTATTATAAAGACAGTAGGAGTGCAAGCCATATTCGACATATTAAGAAAAATTTTACCTGAAGCCCTATCAGAAAAAGATATAAGCCTAGATTTTTTCACTAGAAAGTTAGAACCTGCGGCAGAATTAACATTTACTGAAGACAAATTTAAAAATGCTTCAGGATCTGGTCGCAGTATTATCAGGAAAGCTATTGAGGATAAAATATTCTAACAAAGAGGCTGCCTCAAAAAGGCTAAATATGATTAAAAATTACAGCAACATGCTTAATATATAAGCATGTTGCTGTTTTATTCAATCGAATTATGTATTTATTAAATAAATTTAAAGGAGAAAATTTGTTTTTAGACTCACTCTTTTATGTTTATCACAAACACAAACCAAATAAAGACCCTAATAAGTCTGAAGCACTACGAAGAAAAGCGGCTTCTTCAAATATCTATTATCAGCTTCATATAACTTAATAATTCGTTCCCCACTTATATAAAACTCTTGACCTAATCTCTCTAAGATAAAATAATATTTAAAATACTCCTCTAATTCATAATCATGCATAGTTAAATTATATCACTAACACAATATCAAAATTTCTGCAGCTAAAAAAGCTGCAGAAATTTGCTGTTTACGTAATTGGACCTCAGTGAATGTTGACTCACGATTATCTAATTCTTTTTCCTTCTTAAGAAACTTCACGTTGCTGACACAGCTCCCAGAAAGCTTTGTCTTTCATTTTCACAAGTTTCTTATTCCCATCGATATATAAACTATAATGCTTATCGAGTTTACGAATTGTTTCCATCAAATTTTCTTGCTCGGATTTATCATCAATATTAAATATTGCTTTAATATCGGCATTGCTGATCTGCGCCACCCGATGAATCACCCAAGTTAAAATATACGCAGAATAGTTATTCTCACCTGTTTTAAAGTGCATAATATCTTGTGTAGACAAAATTAGACCCACACCATATTCACGTCCCTCTTTAAGGACTTTACGTAAACTTGGGAAGTCTTGGGACATAAAGTTATCAGCTTCATCCACAAGAATCATCTTCGTAATCTGTCTATAGTCACCTTGAACTTGTGGTTTACCTTGTTTCTGCATTTGTGAATAAAAAAGATCCAAAGTTAAAGCTACAACAAGATTTTGAACTTGAGGTGTAAATCTAGCTAATTCAATTACTAATACACCCTCTAATAAATCGTAGAGGCTTGAACACTTATTGTGATCTGGCTCAAAAATCTCTAAGTCATTTAAACTTTCAAGTGCAGCATATAAAGAATCTATAGATGGATCAGTGGCTTCAAATAAATTCCAAATATCCTTAATTGTGGGTGCTGATAAATGCCATGTAGCTGAATCTGATTTATCAATACCTGCTTGCTCATAAGCATCTAATACCAATTTACGTAATGTCGCCTGCTGTTTAACACCTAAACTAAAAGCTTTAGCCATTGTTTCAGCAAAACCACGAGCCGTATGCACAGGTAGTAATGGTGTATCTCCAAATAAGCTAAGAGGGTTAAATGGCAACTTATAAGGTATGTATTTTTTTACAGCATTAATTTGAACAAACAGATCATCTACATAATCTGATTTGTAATCAAAAATTAGCATGCCTATAGGAGCTGAATTTACATTGGACTCTTGATTTTGCATCAACTGAGTAATGAGCGACTTAGTAAATTGTGTTTTACCTGTACCCATCGTGCCAATAATCCCTGTATTAGTATTCATAAACTTAGCAGTATTGGTAGGCTCCCAATATAACTGTTCATGAGTAATAGCATTTTCACCAAAATGCGCACGTAAAGGACCATCATAGATAGAAATTTGAGGAACAGGCATCCTTATAATCTCAGTGGCCTCAGGTTGTTTAATTTCAGTACTTGAATCTAATAAATTCTGCTGATGTTCTTCTTTTAAATTACTTTCTTGAACTAAATCTTCAAAAATTATGTGTCGTTCATTACCTATCTCTGATGAATCTGAAAGATCAATCTGTGAATAGTTTGTATTACCATTAAGGATATAAGAGTCTGGAATATTAAATAAGTGCTTACTGTCAGCCTCTTCAAGCAAAACTTTCAAAGACGTAGAAATAAATTTATTTTGACAAGCGCCTGGTAGTTTGATTACAAGAATATCATTTTCTAAATTAAATTTTTCTTGGAAGAAGGTATCACTTTCTACAAAGGCTAATACAAATCCTTTCGGATAATTTTTGATATTAGCTATCTGATAATTACCTCCTAACCACCATTCTCGATTTTGAAGCAAACCATCAAAGTAATTTTCAGGATAGGTCTGGTAAAGCTGATACTTCTCAACCTGCATCATAATTTGTCGAATGAATAAACCTCGATAAATATATCCCATCAAATCCTGACGACCGAATAAACAAGTTTCTAGATATTTTTTTAACTTTTCCGCTTGGAGAATTCCCTTATCATGTCTTTGCTTTTGACCAACTTTTACTTCTAATGGTAGTAAATACATCTGTTGATCTTTAAACCCAACAAATACTACATCATCAGAAATGACACCATATTTTTCACCCTGACAATAAGTGCTAAAGTCAGATTCACTCATTTTTAAACCAATATTGCCAGAGACTCGGATCATTTCAGCAACGCTGAGTGGCACCCAAGTAATATCACTCTTGTAAAGAAGTGAATTAATATACTTATAAGCAGCAATAATACTTTTCTTTTCTCGTCGGTCTTTCTCTGGAAGAGTCAGCATCTTTAAAAGCCATTCGCCGTTAAAAGCATTGAATTCATCAATTCGTCCTGCTTGACCTTGACTTAAAATTTGATCATAAAGGTCACGGCGCTTGGTTACAGTGATTGCATCATAATGCGCAGAATTTGTATAGTTATCAGAATAATGAATTAACACAACATCCTGTTTGGCTTTGAAAAAGTCCAAAGTTACTTTCGGATCAATAATCACTGTCCACAGACTATCCTCATAGGCCCGATCAAGTAATTGTTGTAACTGATTTGATACTTTTAATGCTAACCCATTGGACTCATAGAAATTCTGATTTTTCCATGCCGCATGACTTAAAGCACTATAACGCTGAACGATCTGAAGTAGGGGTTTATCACATTGGATTCCTTTTAAGCCAGCTGTCGTGAAATATGTACTTTGCTGATTATAGGAGGTATCCCCAGCTAATAACCCATTACAAGCAATTCCTGTTTTTTCTGCTTTTAAATCGACATGAGCTACTTCAACAGGGGTATTATTGCGTATAAATGTCAGGTGAGCATACTCAAAATTAGCTTCTTCATTAATTTCAAATTTGCTATATGTAATCCGTCTGCGAATAACATCAGCAATTTGATCTAGACTATTATCCAATAATGATAGCTTACAGAGTTGCTTAAGCTGCGTTTGACTAACTGTATCAGCAACTATATCAAAGTATGTCGTCTTTAACTCATCGTCATATAGATTAACATGAATATTAGGGACATTTTGAGGCTTAAGTTTTTGAACAAAACCAACCAGGCCTAGGAATAGCTCCTGATTATGCCCATTATGAATTGAGTTTATTAATAATGTATCTCTTTCACCTTGATTGAATAAAATCTTAAAAGCCTCTACAAACTCTGTTGTTTTTTGTCGAACCAATGGTCGAATATATTTTAACTGAGTCTGTTTCTGTGGAATCACCTGAATCCACATAGGATGTTCAACAACAGCTTGGCTATAACTAAATTCATGTTCAACATGCCAGTTGAAAGGAATTAATCCTTCTGCATTTAAGCGTCTTAGAGTTATTGCATGTAAGGTCTTAAAAGAATCTGTAGAATCATTTAAACATTCATTTATTAAATTTAAGAAATAGGAAAGGTTTAATGGATGAAATGGGGTAATATATTCCACCCCATCTAGCTCACAGAATCCAAGATTCACAAGAATTTTTGACTCACGTGAAAGCATTCTCTCAGTGGGGATGGCAAGAATAAGTTTCACATATTCTGTAACTATTCGATTCACCACTAACCTGAATTCTGTACCCCATGAAACTAAACTTAAAGTTGTATTTTTGTCTTTTAAATAGCGGTAAAGCTGCGTATAAGCCATGCTTAGTGCAGGATAATCGGATGCTAAATCATCAATTAAAATCTCAGCGCCACGAATAGTACTTGTAGACAATACTTTTTTAGAAACAAGCTCTATTTCTAATTCTAGTAACTTTTTATATTCTTTCTTAGCTCTATATTCTCGACCTGAGAAGGATATTCTTGAATTTTTCGCATTATAAATCCCAAACACTTGATCATCAAAGAAATCTTGATATGATTCCGGGTTGAAAATTAGAGGTAGATTTAGGCTTGAGACTGAAAGAATACCCTGTATTTCAAAAGTTAAAGTGTACTCATTACTCTTTAAAATAAAATTAACTTGTTCTTCTGTATTTAGAGGTTTATCAAAATCTATAGCACCGAATTCACTCGTATTTATAATCTCACCACATTCAGATAAGGTATAAGTTGTACTAATGGATGAATCGAAAGTGAATTCGGATTGGTCTGTCTCAAGAATGATCAATTCTTTATTAGGTACTATAAGAAATTTATCCCTAAATGTACTCACTGGGAAAATATTTTCTGGAATTAATAGTACTCTAAATTTGAAGCATTCTTTCGGCTTCGCCCTTTTAATTTCAAAATTAAGATATTTGGGTGTTCCATCAAACTCAGTTTCTAAACTAATAACTGTCTTTTTATTAAAACGATTATTAACTCTAAAATTAAAAAGCTTCTTAAATTTATTTGATATTTTTATTTCATCTTCAGAAAGCTGCCCCTTTATGAATACAATATCAAAGTTTATGAATGTTTGATTAGGGGCAATTTCTAGAATCAAATGGTGGTCACGACTTGCCGAACTATTTTTTTGTGAAGTAATTCCTTTGGTTCGGTGATATTTTTTTAACTCATAAGTATTCAATTCAGAAAACTCTATAAGATCTATAGAGTTTTTTTCTCTTTCTTGCTGACATTCACCGAAATCTAAAGTCTTTTTCCATGACTCTAAATCATCATTAGAAAAAAATTTCTCAATAAATTTTTCACTGAAATCTAAATCGACTAGCTTTTCAATATACTCTGTTGGGAATTGTTCAATAATATATTCTATATCTTCCTTAAGTCTTTTATTTTCATTAAGCCTTTTCTCAATTTGATTAATATTACATTCACTCCAACTTTCTAGTGCAGAATCGTTTAAATAGCCAAGTTCATTAAACTCTATATTTCCATCTTGAACAGCATTGAATAGCTCTCTAAAGCCGAACATAGTGGCTCCATCAGCACAAATCAACTCAAACTGATGACTTAAAAGATGCTTAGATATCTCATGTTCTTTGAAAGAACTTTCATCTATAAACCCTAATAAAGCCACATAAATTGCTTTAGTATTCCAAATATTCCCTGGCAAAGTTAAATCTCTAGATGAATTATTTAATGTGTCTAAAGATGAGTTATGTATGATGAGTAAAATAGAATTCTTAAAGTTTCCTTTTTGACTTGATACATGGTCTCTCAAATAGGAAATATAATTTTCTGAGTATCCAGGAGCATCATCAGAATGAAGTACTGGTATAATCCTAAAACCATTTATTAAAAAATATTTAATTTCTTGATTATCTAAATAGAATGATAATTCTGATTTACGGCAAAAAGCTTCAAAAAGTTTAAGGCTATTTTTATCATCTGGTGATTTAAAGTGGAGTTTCTCACTGATGCTTAAGTAATTTTTTGCCCAGTCAAAAAATAATTCAACTAGAAAATCTTCATATTGTTTTTTTGACATAAATTGCATCCCCACTATCACTCATTTTTTCAACATTCCCCAAACGCTCATAAAAACTAACTAATGCTTTTCTACTTTCCTTATCAAAGAAAATTCCTCGAAACTCTAATCCTGTAATAACATCATATAAACGTAGCTTCTCTCTCTGACCAATCACTAAATTCGTTAATAGCAATAAATATTCTTGAGCAAGTACAAATACCGTGCCGGCACTTCCCCTAGTCTGTGTAAAAGGTTTTAAAATAATATTTTTTATTGCACGAACAACATTTGAATTTCGACTTGCTCTCGTTTCACCTTTTGAAAATTGAGCCTTAAATAAATGTTGTAATGCTTCAAGTGCCGAAACCACATTATCAAATTCATTATTATTTATTTTTAAACGTCTATTATCAGCAAATGCTTGATAGTAACTCTCTAAGTTTTCAAGATCAGTATCGGTTAACTGCGTTACTAATTTCCATAAAGGTAATTTTTGACCTTTATTATTCTGTAAACCTTCACAGAGAGCTAAAGTTGGAAATATCGAATCTAATCCCTTTTCTACTAACTTATAGCCGCTTCTTTGCAGTAAAGCCCGCTCTCGGCTTGCTTTTTCGCTGTCTAATATAAAATAACAGTCTTTGATAGATGGTGCATCAGCCTCTTTCCAACCATTAATCACGATAGACAATTGGGCTGTATATAAGAATGTATACAACTCCAAAAATAGTTGAATATTTTCTAAAAAATATTTTGAATAATTCGTTAAAAAAATTAAGTCTTCAGCAAAAATATTAGAAAGCTGTGGTAGATAAGAGTGTAAAGCTTCATAATCTGGTAAGCGGCTGGGAAAGGAGTTTTCAAATGTCTCATAAATTCTCTGCTCTATAAAATTAAGATTATTTACATCATTTTTATAGATAAAATCTTTCTTAAATAAAGTTTTTAAAAGACTTACTATTCGCTTTTCAGCTGATAGATTCAGACTATCATCAGATAATGAAAAAATACGTAATTTAGGTGAAATCTTAGCAATATTATTTTTTAAAAAATAAATATCATTGACCATTGCCCAAGCTTGTTGATCTTGGATTTCATTTTTAAAATTTTGCTCAAAGATTGCATGAAATTTCTTCAAATCTTCTTCAAACTTATTTAATTTTTTCTCTGAGAGTAATCCATATAACTCACTTAAAAATAAGCTCGTTACATGCTCCCAATTGAAGTCATTACTATTTTCATTAGTACTGATAGGATAGAAGCTGGCCATACTATTACTTGTTGGCCTTAGATCAGCTATCAAACTCACCATCAATATTCCACCTCTATACAATCATCTTCACGAATAAATTTAATTTCATTCGAAATAGACTTAAAATTAATTTGATTAGACTTATTGGCAAAATTAAGTAACCTATTTACGATTTCATTAAGCATAACAACCACACTTCTGTCATTTTTATTTGGTCTATATCCAGCTCTAAGTCTGCTTAATAGTTCATACAAATTAATATCTACACTAAATTGTACCGTAGGATCACTTTCTTCTTCTGAAAAGTCCTTAATCCGGATGTAAACAACAAAATAGCCTTTACCATTTTTAGGCTGCTTTTTTTCTATAGCAGAAAAATCAGGGCCAAGTTTCAAATGTGAAATTACTTTATATTCATCATATTCAGAGATTAAAAATTGATCATCCTTTAAGTAGGGTGCTTTTTTGTTAATATACCCCCTAATCGCATTAATGAGTTCTTTATTATAAAAATTTCGTAGTACAGATTTTGATTTAACCGAAACATAATAAATATGATGCCTATAAATATTTAAATAATTCAATAATAGGTTTTCAGTAAAATCATCAGTAAAATTTTTATGATAATTATTTCCCAAATCCAAGAATTTTAATATATAAAACAATCTTATATAAGATGTTGAGTCTTTTAAATCCTCAATCATTAACTCAGCTTTTAATTTCAGCTTAAAAACCTCAAAATCATTCGGGAGGCTATCAAGTTCATAACCAATGACAAATCGATCGATCGTCTTTGTTCTTAATCTAGATGGATCAAATTCACTTGATTTTTCTAAAATTTCATTTTCATTACAGTTGAATAAGTTGTTAAATAAATAATCTTTTTTCGCAATTAACTCATAGATTAGATCTAAAAATGTTCTTGCTGTAATAAATTGATTTCTAAATAATCTAATTTTTAATAATAATTCAACGAGTACTTTTTGTACCTGTTCATTGCATAGTAATTTATAATTGACGAATTTAAACCGATCCTTACTGTTTAAACCTTCAGGCCCATCTTTTAGAAAGAGCTGATAAAGTTCAGATGAGGGGCAAGTAATTCTCTGTAGAAGTCTAGTAATAAATTCGCTCTTATACCCATCTTCAGTGATTTCAAACTTCGGATAATCTTCAAAATTTATAAAATTGACATCATCTGAATTTTCTTTTAATTCTAAATATTTTTTAAGTTTTTCACGGATATAAAGATTTTCCGCTTCTTCAGCATAGTTACCTAACATCCCAATGTTAATGCCAATCACTAAAGAATGGTTCCCCGCTTCAAACTCTCTAAAAACCTTATTTAGGGTCCCAATAGCTGTATCATGCGGCTCAAAACTATGTGTAGCATCTAAATGAAATTTGATATGGGAATTGCCATACTTTTGCTTAGCTCGAAGGAGTATTTCCGACTTACCATCACCGCTACTTCCACATAGAAAAATAACTTTTTTAGTTTGGGAGTTTCCTGCTATTCCTGCTAATAGCTCCATAACATCTTTTTCAATAGGCATATCTACATACAGATTTTCTTTTATATTAACTAAATTTTCATCTAGATCGTGTTCTGTAGATACCGCATATGATGAAGATTTTGACAACACACCCAATGCATCAACAAACTTCATAATACCCTCGACATGCTATTGATTAATATTAGATTTATATTATAAATTTATTCAATCTAACACAGAACAATCTCTAAAGGGAATTAATACTATTCTTAAACAGTAAATTAATTTTAGAAATACTCTCTCTTTAAAGATAAAAAAAGGGAGCAAAGGCTCCCTATTCTTCTCGTTTTTCTAACTTACTCTCAATCCACTGATGAATTTCCCAGGCAGACCAACCGATACGCATTTCAGTCAACCTTACTGGCTTAGGAAATGTAGGATCATAGTACTTTGATTCCTTGTTAATCATTTCATAGATTTTTGATTTACTAAGAGCAGTAAATTCAACTACATGCTTAATATTAATGATTTGGTTCATCTGAAAAGTTTGACCTATGAACACACTCATGATGTTTCTCTCCTAATCAATGAAGCGAGCGCATTTCGCTCAAACAATAGGTCATTCCTGTAAAAAACCACTTTCTACTTAGATGAAGGATCTCAAGTAATCAATCGTAAAACTTGCTCTAAACCACGTTGTTTAAGTACTCCACCTGCACCAAACCAAGCTGAATTGAGACGATGGTCCCGGCTCATAGCACGACGTTCGTGGTCAATAAATTCTGTCATCGAACAGAGTAATCCATAGGCAGTATCTTTAGCTGAAGAGAGGCTTGCTCCACGCCCCTGTCCATTAAACATCTCCATAGCTTTACTCATGGATTTAGCATTCGGTTCAGATTTTTCTTTGCCATTGGCTTGAGTAGCCACATCACGGTAAAACCAACGGTGAAATCATTAAAGCTGGCAATATAAATTTCATAAATGCACCCATGATCATTTTCCTTATATAAATAAGTGTTTCTTCAATTGACCTGTACATGCGTTGCAACGCTGTACATCTCTCTTAGAAGTAATATGTATTTAAATTTTATTTATTTTTTATATTTTTAACATGCTCTTCCTAACTGGACACAACCTGTCAATTCCCCTCAATACACTCGACTAAACACATTTAATAAAGATTACAACATCATCATGGGGTCAATATGAAAGGCATTGTTCTTGATTTTTCCGTCCAAACTAATACTGGAATTATTTCAGGCGAAGATACGAAACGTTACCACTTCACTGGTTCAGAATGGAAGGAAACTATATCGCCACAACGTGGTCAAAAAGTCGATTACGACATTAATGAACAAGGACAGGCAGTGGCGATTTATTTTGAGATAAAGGCAACCTCTACCTTTTCAACTCAAAATACAGAGCAATCATCAAAAAATGAAGATGATTACAACCCATTTGATTGGTTTGCCAAAGGCTTAAAAAATTATGCTAACTTCAATGGACGCGCAAGACGAAAAGAGTTCTGGTTTTTTAATTTAGGGGTTGTCCTTTGTAATATGCTTGCCATGATTTTAGATGCGATCTTCGGAACAGAATTTTTATTTTATGCCTTAGTTTACTTGGCTACTGTAATACCAACACTCGCTGTAAGTAGCCGTCGTTTACATGATATTGGAAAATCAGGTTGGTGGTATTTAATTAGTTTAACCATCATCGGTATATTCTTGCTGATCTACTGGTGGGCAAGTGAAGGTTCTTCGAATCGCAACCAATATGGTGAACCTGCCAAATAAAAAGTTCATGCCCTTTCTATACGAAAGGGCAGTTTTCATTTTTATATCAAATAATACACATCATAAATATAAAGCTTTATCTTAGGTTATACCATGACTCAATTCTTGGATATGAATCACATTAAATGTGATCTAATAGAAAATAAATTTACTATCCTATTCTTAATTTTGTTCCGCCTACTACAACTTAACGCTCGATAAATCCAAAGATTCAAGGCATCAGGGTAATTGGATGGACCGTTTTGAATTTTTGGAGAAAGATAAAGAAATTTTTTGCATTATTTAATCTACTCATTTTTATCTAATTCACTTAATTGCTTACAGGCAATCAAGTTAAGTTCTATAAACTCATCCCACGTATACTGTTTTTTGAAATATTGCTCATAAAAGATATCTACCCGACACACGGCAGGACGATGCTCATAGATAGTACATAAATGTGTATTTATATCATGATGACGGCAAACACCATCACCACGATCAAGATAAGCTGTCAATTCCGAAAAGTTCACATGTCTACAACATACCCCACACTGAGTACAAGGGAAATTGCTCATTTTCTTGCCAAACCTAACAACCAGTTTTGTGTACTTTCAACATTTCCCATTTCAAGAGGTAATTTAATAGACTGTTTTTCAATCTCTTGTTTTAGAATGATATTTCTTTCCATCTCATCTGTAGCAGAACTTAAATTTCTTGCAAAAATTGAGAGTTGATTTATATCAATTCCAAATTCAAGTTGAGTTAACTCAAGCACATAACGATCAAGTTCAATATTAATTTCTTTAAAGTGGTCTAAAACCTTTTCATATTTATTTTTAATTTGATCTAAATATACCCAAAATTTTTGCATAGTTTGGTTTTGTTCAATAAAGTAATTTAAGCCCAATATCACGATACCACTTGATAATGCACTTATAAATGTAGAAATTTCATTCCCCAGTGGTAATGTTTTTAAACAAACCAAACTTTCATTTACAACCATACCAAGAAGAAGACCAACACTTGCTGAAAGAATTTTAAACGTTGCTTTAGTAAGCTGCCCTGTGGTTAAATTTTCAGGATTAAAGAAAACTAGCTTAGTAACATTGACAATATTAAGCCAACTTTCACGAATAATTTTGCCCCACAACTTAGCAGTTGTCAGGAAAATATTTATAATTGTTGTTGTCAAGCTAGCAAAAAAACCAGATAACGCACTTTCCATAAAATGCTCAACAATATCCTTAAAACGTACTTTCACTCTTTCAACAATATTGATTAAAATATCCTGTAGGTCTTTAAAAAAAATAGAAATTTTAAACTCAATATTCTTATACTTTTTTAATAAAGTAGGAATATTCTCTTTGAATTCGAACCAGATTTCAGCAAGAATAAGTCCCACTGACTCTCTTAGTCCCATATTAAGACCTTTAACTTTTGCTGCCTCAAAACTGTTTTTAAAAAATTTGGTACTTTGATAATACGTATTAATATACTTTTCATTATTTGCCCTTGCTTCCTGATCAACTTTTCTCATACCATGCTGATCAGTCTGTTTTAATTCACCTAAGGCTTGCTGTTTCTTTCTAATTTTATCCTGTAATTGTTGATATAGATGCTTCTGTTGAGGAGTATCTTGTAGCATCGTCTTACATTTATGTTCTAACTTGCTTAATTCAACTTCACGGTTTTTAATTGTTTGAGGTAAATTTTGCAAAAATTTATCTACAGAATATTGTTTCTTAGTTCTGTTAATACTACTTACAGTTGAAAATAAATTAGAATCTTTATTAGCTAAAACCACACCATCCAGTTCAGCTAAAATACGCCCAGCATCATTATGAATTTCATACGCTGAAATCACATGATCAAGGTCCCGCTTGTCTTTAGATCCTAAATTTTTATTTTTACGATAATGATCTTTTAAGCTCCCCTCCTGCTGTAATTTTTTGTCTTGATGCCCCTTTTTAATATAGTTTACATCTTGATGATAGGCATCTGAATTATATTCTTCTCTATTTATATACTTTTGTTTTTCTTCAACCGTTGCCCAAATTCCTTGACGTACATTATATACTGTATCAACATCACCACCTTTCTTATCTTCTAGTAATAAAAAATCAAGTCCGAACGTCGTAACCAAACTCCTAGTTATTACTTGATTAATCTCTTGTGTCCAATCAAAAACTTTTACTGACATATAGTGTTCCTTTTACTTTGCTCTTTAACTTTTATACAAACTAAAGAGCAAACCCTTTATAAATTATTTAGTTAGCAGCCTTAAAGTTTTGTTTGGTTTCCTCAAGAATTTCTGTCAAACCTTCTTTATCTAATACCTGCATGCCATCCTTATCAGTTAAAATTTCTGGATTACCATCTTTATCTATAAGGATCTTTCCATCTATATCAACTTTTAGTTTAAATAAAGGCTTTGAAATTAGTTTTGCCATGATCGCTGCTAAACTTATACCATTTTGAATAGTTAAATTAGCTTCTTCTACAATAGCTATAATTTTCTCCTCATCACCTTGTTTTACAATCTCATTAACTTCTTGTAATTTATATACATATAAACCAAATACCTCATAAATTTTTTCCAATTCTGCTTTTATTTGTTCTGAGTAATAATTTACATTTACAAGTTGACGTTTAGCTTTAGCCATTGTACTAACTGCACGTTCAACTTGTTTTTCCACATCTTCAGCATTTTTTAATGCTTTTGAACCATGCATACCATAAGCAATCCCAGCGACGGCTAATACAGGAGCAACTACAGCTCCTCCTAATACCATCGCACCACCAGCCATTCCCCAACCGCCAGCAGCTAATGAACCTCCTCCAATAGCGGCCATAGTAGCATTATATGCAGCTACGCCAGATAACGCTGCTATAGGAGTACCTGTGGAAGCTGCACCTAATGCTAATACCCCACCATAAACTGCAAATCCAGTTGCAGCTCCAGAAACTCCTCCAGCAACAACGGTCTTCAAATAATCTGTTGCACTAATTGCAACTTCTTTGATTTGGTTCAACTTATGCTGAGGAATATCCAATGTAATATTCCCTAATTTCTTAAAATTATTATTTTGTAGAATCTCTTCAATCAATTTATCAAATTTCGCAAAATCGGCGCCAATTCTTAATTCTAAATCTCCTAGTTTTTCTAAAGAAAAACTAGCATCTTCATTCGCCTTATCAAGGCTGTTTCTATATTTTGTATATCTATCTTTTGCTTTTACAAGAATTTCGTCCGCATCATTTTTTTTCTTATGTCCATCATAAGCTTTTTTGGCTCCCACAGCTGTAGCTGCTGCTGCTGCACCAATTAGAAGAAAAGGTAATGGCATGATAATATCCTTTTTAACAATATTAAGTTTAAGGGGGAGTTATACCTACTAAAGATTAGCTAATTAAGAAAACATATTTAGAATTACTTAAATTACTAACCTTTAAAGTTCAATTTTTAATTATTCATATCTAAATATTTTTTTAATTCATATTCTAACCTCTCCTGTAATGGTTCTGGATTTACAATTTTAATATGTGGAATCCAATAACGAACTAAAGGTAAAAGCTGTTGAAAATGATTAATCCGGCACGAAATTAAAAGTGCTCCATCATCTAATTTTTTAATTATTTTTTGCTCAGGAAACAAAATTCGTTGTAAAAAATATATAGCTACATCAGGACTAACAGTTAGAATTACTTCTGTCTTTTCTGAACCGAACCAGATACTGTCTTCAGTGTCTAATAACTGTAATATTTCAGAATTATGTTCAAAAATATGGTCATGTAAAATAATTAGATCTCGAATATTGCTTAATCGATAAGTTTTTAGTTTTCCTTGTTCAGTAGCTGCTAAATACCAAGTACCATGGTGGTGAATCATTTTATATGGATGCACATATCTAATCACATTTTTATAAAAAAAATGAATTTGTTTGCCTTGCTTTATAGCATTATCTAATTGTTGAAAATTTTCTGTAAAAAGCGTTGTATCTTCAAATGTATAACCTTTTGCCGAAAAGGTCTGTGGATTCTTTTGGTCCAAAAGCCCGCGTAAAAAAGGAACATTCAATTTAGGATATAATTTTTGGATACCAGACAAATGAGCAAAATGGACTATATCATGTACTCCATAATTACCTAGAGCTATTGGTTTTAAATAGATTTTTTTCGTTTCCTCATCGCGCACAATAGGTAAATCTGTAATCTCCAAACGTTCAAAATCACGTTGTATAGTACGAGGATGCGTTTTAAATTCCTGCGCCAAATCTTGGATACTCAGTTTTTCACCTGAATTTAATTTCACAATAATTTTGACTAAACGCTCTGCCAATCTTTCATGAGTTGAAAGAATCGTTTTCATATTTACCCCGATATCTACCTCATTTATTTCGCTAGAAATCTTTAAGATGCTATACAATCTTTTAGATATTAGAAAGTTTTAAAGCCATCTTTTATTTTAAAATATCTAACATGTTCTATTTTTACTCATCATACTGACAGGTGGTGTCATTTACTCTAATTTTTTAATATTTTTTTAAAATTAAAGGTTCTCTTTAAATACCTTTATAATTATTTTATTGAGAAATAATTATCAATTATAGTTGACTGTGGCACCAATAATTTTCGTGTTTTTAAGCAAAATGGCAATACCCATAACCTCATTCCTTTTGACTTAGGAAATTCGAAAACATCTAGTACATCATTAAAAGTATCCGTTTTTGGATAAACTAGTATTATATCTCCATTACCATCAAGATAATGATGACCATAGGCATATAATTGATAAAAATCAGCTTGGCTTAATTGATACTTCTCACGTCCATTCTTCTTCGATGAATCTAATAGCTTCCATTTTGTATCTAAGACTAAATATGTAGTACCTCTTAGTTGAACCAGTAAATCTGGATTTAATCGAAACCAATTTTGATTATTATGTTGAACTAAATATTGGCTACGTGCCTGTGCCTTTAAACTAAAACCTTTCTCTAATTGCATTGATAAGTGCTTTTCAACATAAGCTTCAAAAACTGCCTCCATTGGAAACAGTAAAGATGGAGCATAATACTGTCCCGAACCTGTTAATGGTGACTCTTCATTCAAAATAAGACATGCCCACGCCAAGGCTTGTGCATAATAGCTCATTCCTCTATCCAGCCTAATTTTTTGAATATCTGTTTTAATTTGTGTAGAAATAGGAATATCTGTAAAAGCAAAATCTAGTTCACGAGCTAAGCGTTGGTTTAACTGCGTTTCCGTTAAAAGTATAACCTGACGTAATGCTGAACGTATTAATCGATTTTCAGGTCGATCATTTATAAATTCATCATATTCTGTAAAAAAACGATCCGCTCTAAATAGGTTTTGCTGTAAATGGGATGATAATTTAAGCTTTCCGCGTAAAGCGGATAAATTACCTTGTCGTCTAAGATAATCACTCCTCATACCACGTTTAATAATAATTCCAACTTCTTGTAGAAACTCGCTTATAAAGATTTCAGGTAAAGGCATACGAGTTGCTGAAAGTTTTGCACTATCAGTTTTAATGTGCCGAAACTCTTTTAAACAGCACAACATATCAATCAATAATTGACGGACTTCTATAGTACTGTTGACCATAGCCTTACCAATTTTTGGAAGTACTTCTATCTGGAATCCATCTGGAGCACGTATTACCCCCACGAAACTAGTCACCTGTATAACATGGTGGCCTCGGCGTTGCGTCCATCTTAGCCAAGGTGCATTCCCAACATCTGCAATACGTAAACATTGTTCTCTTAACCAATCAAACACTTTTGTTGGAACAATGTGTACGCCTTTGCTATCTGATGCAATCTTATCGGCAGTTGTTAATGCATCAAATTCATATATTGTTAAACAAGTCATTACTGAAACAACGTTTGATAAATACTTATATATGCATTTGGGTTCATAAAAGATGAATCCTGAAGCACATAAGATGGTTTAATATCATAAGGCCCCATACCATGATTATTGCCGAATAGATTATTTAAATTCTCTTCATGTTCTTGAATTTCAATTATAAATTTTTCCTCATTAACTTTCTGATTATCTCCTAAAACCAAGCGGATCTTTTGCCAGTCTTCAAAAAAATATTCTTCAAGCAAGGGAATAATACGATTCTTAAATATTAGAGATAATGCTTTTAATCTTTCAACACCATCAGGGGCTTTAATTAGGGAAGTAAAATAAGCATGTCCTATAGAATGATCTCGATCATAAAGTACTTCTATACGTTGATTAATAGCAGATAACATCTGAGAAATATTTATGACTTGTTCATCTACTACAACGTGAAGTCCACACAGTGGAGCATTCGCTTCATTACGAACATCAGGATAAACAGGCTCAAATTCAAATCTTCTACGTAGTGCAGTATCCAAGAAAGCTAAAGATCGATCAGCTGTATTCATCGTGCCAATAATATCGACATTAGATGGAACTGAGAATAATTCACCTGAATATGGCAAAATAACAGAAATTTCATTTTTCTGCCCTTCACGCTTATCTGGCTCAATTAAGGTGATTAATTCACCAAATATTTTACTAATATTACCCCTGTTAATTTCATCTATAACCATAGCAAATCTTTGGTTTGGTAACAGTTTTGCTTTACGGCAAAGTTCCTTGAATGCTCCAGATTTAATCTCGTATTTAACAACATCTGATTCATTATCATCTAATACAGGACGCAAGCCTTCTACAAACTCTTCATAACCGTAGGATTGATGGAATGT
Organism: Acinetobacter pittii; assembly: GCF_022449185.1. Taxonomy (GTDB): domain Bacteria; phylum Pseudomonadota; class Gammaproteobacteria; order Pseudomonadales; family Moraxellaceae; genus Acinetobacter; species Acinetobacter pittii_I. The sequence goes on along the minus strand of NZ_JAKUKO010000002.1, from coordinate 250,976 downwards.
AACAAAACTATGATGGCGTATAATTTCTGGAGAATGAGTACTACCTTTTCTATAAACATCCATTAATGCAATAAGATCAGCACAAGCCTCTCTCCATTCGCCTGCCAGCCTCCAAAATGACTCTTCATCTTTATCAAACACTTGAGGACTAAAACGTAACTTTTGCTTAACGGTAGAAGAATCATCAATAGTACGCTCTTGTAACGTAGTCCAAAGGGTTTGTCTTAGATAATCTTTACGACCTTTCGTTGATACTATTGCCTCAATAAAAGGATGCTTCAATAGTTGGCTAACACTTGCTTTTCCACCTAAATCTAATAAAGCTAGAACTACTCCTTCCCACCATTTCAATGCTGCAACTTTTTCTTCAATAAATTGAGCTTTCCATTCTTCTTCAGACATCGCTGTCATTTGCACTTCGTAATCTTGCTTTAACAGTTTAGATACTTGATATGTCTTACCCGTGCCTGGCGGGCCATAGTAAATACGATTAAAGGGCTGTGTAATAATACCCTCTCCCATAAATTGGTCCTCATCATTGAAAGTGTCATTGTTTTGCTCTGCTCTCATATTTAGCTTAGATACAAGCTCATCATAAGTAAGAGAGAATTTTTGGATAGAGTCTATACTCCAATCAACCAACTCATCTAACGATTTAGACAATCCTTCGGACTTGGAAATCATTGCTATAATTGGGGAAGAGTTATTATATTGCCCTCGTATAGAAAAATATTTTCGACGAGTAGGATCTTTATCATTGAGATTAACCGTATCAATTTTGACAACAAACCCCTCAACATCTATACCAACTGTATAAGCAATTTTTTCTGGAGAATTCTTCGTTGGATATATACGTGCCCAGTTATATGCAAAAAAAGAGTTTGCCCGACTCGTTGGACGCTTACGAACTTTGACATAACCTTCAGGAAATAGCTTAGCCTTTACTTTATTCGCCCACAGCTCTGTTATTTCATATGCTCTTTTGAGTTCATCATACGCAAGATTCTGCTCCTCATTAACATTATCCCTCTTTTGTTCTTTCCATTGGTCTAACAACCGAAAGTGTTCACTCGTGAAGCTGTCCACCATCCAATAGTACCCTAAAAAATTATTTATTTATCAAAAAACTATTAAAAATTAAGTTCTTCCAATTTTATTTTAACAAGAACAATCAATCTATAAATGATATCTAGTCAATTAATTGCCAATAATAAGTGCTATAGCTTTTGCACCTAACGCTTTAACTACATCAAAGGTAAGTTCAAGCCCCTTTTCTAAAGCCGTTGTTTTTATTTTTTCCCATACAGGTTTACTTCTAATCACATCTAGTAATTCATGTCCCTGCCAAGTCAAATCATGCACGGAAACATCATCTATTCCATCAAGACTTAGTAGAGCTTCTCCAGTTATAAAACCTGCCTGAATTAAAAGAACTGTATTTCCAATAACAAGTGAATCGCCTTCTAACTCTTCAACATACTCATCAAAGCGGTCTTCTTCTGTTGCGATAAGAACTGCCCGAATAATATCCCAATCTCTTTTCATGGCTATTTCCTAATAATTTTATAAAGTTAAGTTTACCATGTCTTAGTTAAAGTATCTTTTGTTAAGAAAAGACGAACGACGAAACTTGTCGTAATCTTTCATTAAATAAATGAATGTACTCAGAAATAGCGAGCATAAAAAAACATAGCCGAAGCTATGGTTTTTTCTTTTTAACTTTCATTTTAAAACAATTAGTTATCACCAACCCTTCATGAATCAGTGATGTATTTTCAGATCAAGAGACAAGTCTTAAAGCCTGTTCCAGTCCACGCTGCTTCATCATTGCACCTGCACCAAACCATGCAGAATCAAGTCGGTGATCAATACTCATGGCACGACGCTCGTGATCAATAAATTCTGTCATCGAACAGAGTAATCCGTAGGCAGTATCTTTAGCTGAAGAGAGGTTTGCTCCACGCCCCTGTCCATTAAACATCTCCATAGCTTTACTCATGGATTTAGCATTGGGTTCAGGTTTTTCTTTACTATTGGCTTGAGCGTGAGTAGCAACTTCACGATAAAACTGAATGATGTTGTCATCCTGTTCGACAATGCTCATCGTTGTGTTATTAAACACTGCATCGAAGTAAGCAGCAGCTTCACTCTGGGTGACTTTACGCTGGCTGAGTTGCTTCATTTCATACATGTGTTCATCCCATGCACGCACTGAAATACCAAGTTGTTGCTTAACCTTCTCAGCATCAAACTTGGTACTATGTGGAACTTTCACGACTCCTGCATTGGAGTTCTGCCCTTTCAAAGCAATCGCCAAGGTGTTGTTACATACCACACGTATAGATGTAAATTGTGCCGTGGTTGCGAGTGTGCCATCACATGCCGTTGCCAACAAAATATAGCCATTACTCACATCCTTGCCTTTCAGGGCTGCCGATTGCCCAGTACGAGCCAATGCCCAAAATTTACGTCCACCTTTAAGTACACCCGCTGTTTCCAGCTCAAAACCTGATTGCTCCGTCAAATCACGGTAAAATTCTAAAATCTCTTTAGGTTGTACTTCCTTAAAACGTTGACTTACAACGGATAGCGGTGCATGAGTATCTGAACGATATAAAACACGCTGTTCCTCATAGGGCATAAGGATATTTTGCCCACGCTCATTCTTTGCCATATAGCTGACATTAGATGACTCTATACGCCAGTCCATACCTGCTTGTTGTGCCCATACCTCTATCGGCTGATTTGGACTGAGTGGATTGCCTAATCCATGCCACGGGGTGTCGCCAACAAATGCCATTGTTTCTACTAAATGTGCCATAAAGTAACCTCTCTATTCACGATAACTAAGATGTAAAAATTGAATTGCTGCATAAAAAAAGGCCTGCGGGGAGCAGGCCAAAACGGGAAGTTTTCTGAAAATGGATTCAATCAGAATGAGTTCACTTAGATGGTATATATCTGAAAGTTTTTTAAATTATTTTTTAGACACACGATGCAACTTTACCGCGCAGTAAATTGACGGGATCATTTTCAGAGATTATGATGACGTTGCTGGCCTACATTGCCAGTCGACTTTGACAGGTCGGTTTATTGGATTGCATCAGAGTTATTCCTTCTGAGGGATAATTTTGAGGGTACATCTCGTCTCCTCCCGTAGCGGTAGGACGGGAGAGGGACACTTTCGAGTGTGCTGGTGTCAATCCAATCCGGTCTGTCAACCCTCTTTCGTTCTGCCACCATTAATCAATAAATCATGTCTGGTAGAACTTCTTATCTATATAGGAGTGGTTACCATGACTAATTTCAATTCCTGTTTTAAGACATCCTTCCTTTCTTTCGCTCATCGATTCGATGGCAGAAAACCTGTGCGCTCCTGTCTCTTGAAAGATAAGCCACTCGGCTAATAACAAAACTTTTATACACCAACACAATCAACTTTTATTCTGCTTATGCTTCATGAAGTAGGGATAAATACGCCCAGTGAAAATGTTCTGTATACCTTATAGGCGTTAGGGTTTAACAATTTGTAACTCTTACCAGCCTCCTTGTTTTGTGGGGCAAGAGTAATTCCCTTCTAGAGCTTAGACAGTAAATAAAAGCTGTTTGGTGTTGTGACATGAAGTGATGGTTAAACCAATCTAGGTGAATGCATCTTTCACTTCTATATCAATTTATCAAATACCTAAAACAAGGACATAACAATGAAAGGTAGAATTCTTGATTTTTCAATCCAGACTAATACTGGGATCATTACAGGCGAAGATCACAAACGCTATAACTTTGTAGGCAGTGAGTGGAAAGAAACTCAAGCACCAGTCCGTGGCTATGAAGTTGATTTTGAGATAAATGCTGAGGGGCAAGCAATAGGGGTTTATCTTGAAATAACAGCCAACCCAATTCCTGCCATAGTGAATACACCAACTCAAAGTAACTCTTCATACACAGCTCCCGCTAGTCAAGAAAGTTCACATAAAGCTAAAGAGGCTTTTAGAAAATGGGAACAAGGTGAAGACAACTATCAACAAGCCATATTTACCTGCTTTAAGAAATTTGCAGATTTTAAAGGCCGTGCAAGACGACGTGAGTTCTGGTATTTCGAATTATTCTGTGTGCTATTAAGCCTACTTTTAAGCTTCATGAATGAAGACTTAGCCACAATCGCTATGCTGATTACATTTATTCCGAATATTGCTGTCAATGTAAGACGGCTACATGACATTGATCGTTCAGGTTGGTGGATGTTGATTGCTCTCGTACCAATTGTAGGCGTTCTACTACTGCTGTTTTGGGCTGCCCAAGAAGGTAATCCATCAGCAAATCAATATGGCGAATCACCCAAAGCATAAGTAATCAAGCTATTCCATGACACATCAATAACAACCATCACTTCTGCATTTAATGGAAGTACACGTTTTAGGAAATACCATGAATAATAAAATCATTCTTACTTTGCTTGTAAGTTGTTTAATGCAAGCCTGCACCAAAAATGAATCGACAGACAAGGCTTCTTCAAATACTGCTCAAACTGAAACAGCTAAAGCCAATACAACTGATTCACAACAGCTCATTGAACAAGGCAAAAATGACATTGCCACCTATGGTAAAGAAACTTTACAGCACCTACTTGATCAAAAACATCCGGATAGTTATACCGCCTTTTCAGTCGATAATGTTAGATTCCTGCGTCAGCAATCTGAAGAACTTTTTCTTTATACATGGAACATCCGTTTTTTGGATAATCAATCGGATGATATCTATGGTTGTGATAGCCAACAGTTGTCATGGAATAGGCAAACCTCAGATATTGAATCTACTTTAAATGATGAGTGCTTTAACATCATTGAGCGTGGCAATCATTCTCAAAACCTAAATGAGACAGCTTCCAACGTACCAGAAACCTCACCTGTAAAAGTTGTAGTTGAAGAAAATCCACATCACTCATTCATGTCGATCATTAAGATTCAATCACTTGTAGATGATGTTTCTGTTTCAAATGTCACGGTCAACCGTGGTAATTGCCCTTTATACCAAAAAATAACTACACCAAGACGACTAGGCTTCGGGCAAACAATGTCCGTAGATACGAACAATTGTGGTCGAGCAAAGATTATTGAAATAGTCGTTTCTACCGATCAAGGAGACTGGAAGTTCGGTTCATAAAAGCGGATTGCTTTAAACACTTAAGTCTTCTTTAACGAACATTCCTTAATGTAAAGTTTAGGGAGGTTTATCCTCCCTTAATTCATTTTCTCTTCGTTAATAAAAAGTAAACCCACAACCCTGACATTGAAAATGAGATTGCATTGATGCAGTAGAACCAGAACCAAATATTGAACCTAATAAACCACCAACTACGGCTCCTGCGATTCCCCCCAGTATAGGTGAAATAGGCAAGCTCTTGGATAATGCTGCACCCATCGTAGCAAACGAAGCTGATGATGCCAGACTTTGATTTCCTGCCTGTGAAGCGTTATTTTGTACTACACGGATGACATGTTCTGAATGGCAGTTTGGGCAAGTAATGTTCATAAGATATACCTCTGAAATAGAAAAGGCTTAACGATGTGATAAGCCAATAAAGAGAAGATGTTTCTCATCTAGATGGTACATATCTGTGTATGATTCCAATTAATGCTGTGACATGCCAAAGGTACGCATCTTCCTCGTTGTTTTTACTCGAAGGTATTGTTCTTTTTCAGGTCGTGCTAAATAGGATAACGTTGAACACATTCTTCGCACCTGATAATCGACCTTACTATAGATGATGCCAATACCCACGGTATCTAACTCTTCATATTTCCTTAGGTACTTACGATCATGGCAATTAAAGTAACTTCCATCATCAGCTGTAACATCTTCCCATAACTCCCCCACAGCCTTGGCAATATTCCATGCACTCGTGCGCTTACGCTCGTTAAAGATCAATGCAATATGGCAATGATATCCCTTCTTCTCCCCTTGTTCTAATGCCCATATCAGTAGCAATACATCCTTTCCATATTCAGAACGCTTGATCTTTCTTCTAAGCGTTTCTAAATCATTATCCACCTGTTCAATATCTGGACTAACCACATAGGCTAAATCAACCCGTACCACCAGCACAGCACAATAGCTTTTCAATATTCCCTCAAGGCGCTTATCAAGCTTGGCAGCATTTAATCTTTCGTTATAACGATGTTGGCGTAATTCATTCAGGTGATCGGCTCTAGCTTGATTGAAATAAGCTTGCCAGTCTTTAAAGGTTCTTCGTTTCAAGCGATTGCAAAGTGATAATGAGGTTTCATATTGCAGATCGTAGTCATGGAGCAAACTGCAAAATAGATCGATTAAACAGGTATAGCTAAAGTCAGGGTTATAGACTTGATCAAAGTCTAAGAGAAGGTCTGTGAAGGTGTCATAAAATGATCTTGGCTGTTTTATAGCATCGAGACTAGTTAGAACAAATCTTTCAATTGCCATCAGTAGGGATGCTTCGCTGATTTCATTTTGGTTTAGGCTTAAGTTCATGCTCACTTACCTGTAGTTGTTTAGGACTACATGAAGTGGCTATGGTGTTATTAATTACCTAAAGGTTTTAAGATCATAGTTAAGTAATGTGATTATGTAATAGGTTTTAAGTAGATATATAATAGGGTTATAGGATATAGGCTATGATTTAGAGATTGGATATGTTGGTGTGTATTAACTAAGTCATTACACCAATGTGATAACTCCTTCTGGTGGAACACCCCTCTTGATAATAAAGTTTTTTTATAAGCTCAAATTCCATATATCAGCAAATCGAGCTTATATAATATTAATTAAAACTTGTACAGTTATCCGATGCCACTAGCTTATTAAGATGTAATCAAAAATGCTTTTCATTAGCCTAAAATGGCTTATGTTACATTTCTGCCGCCACCAATTCGATTTGTAATTTTATCCGAAAATCCTCGTTCATAAACACCGGCCATAATAAGGAAATAGGGAATAAGCTTAGTTTCGATTTCTTTCCATCTTGGATCCCGGCTTTCCAGTAATAAGACCGTTTCCGATAAAAATCTGTATAGAATAGGAATTTGAGTAACACTAAAATTATGCTTAAAATGATCACTAGCTTCTTGATGACTATTTTTCTTATCAAGAAGAGTTCCTATTAGTTTTTCAAAATTATTTTTTATCGAGCCGAATAAATAAGATTCATCTTTATGAACTGTCAGTGTATTTGCATCAAAAAATAAAATAATGTCCAGTTGTAATGTTGAGGATTCCATTTCTTTCCATAAGTAGATATGGTCAATCAATCCTACCAAACCATTTGGCTGCTTTGCTTTTTTAATCAACGAGGTAAGAAAAACACCAAAGAAATCATGTCGAACGGATTTGCTATTTTGAAAAATTTCTACTTGGAATCTATAGACTGCAACGTCCTTAGTTTTGTGAGGTTTTAATCTTAACCTCATCTTTTCTGCTTTAACTTCTAAATTTTGAAGAGTTTTATAAAGCTCCGCGTAGTTACGAAATTGCGGTCCCACTCTATTCGCATAGAAACCTTTCAGAGCACCGACTGAAACATTATCATAACGGCCTTGAATAAAAGCTTTTCTTAGCATAAAGAGTAAATTATTTAATTCATAAATAGATTCTTTAGAAATATCCGTATCTAAATAAAATTCACAGTTTCTACTTTCTGGATTTAATCTATTTATAATAAAAGAGACAAAAATTTTAACACTTACAGTCAAATATTCATGGTCAAACCTACTAATCGTTTCGTATTTTGATAATAAATAAATGAACTCTTTCCCGATAGAAGTAATACTTCTATCAAGACCCTGTAATACTCTCTGCTCATCTATATTTTCCTCAATAAATGCAGGTAGTGGTTTTAAAGCTAATACCAACATGAATTTTTCTATACGATTAAGCAAATCTATTTTATAACTATCAAGAACTTTTTGAGCTAAATCAACTTGCTCTTCTTTGATTCTTCGCTTTTCAGGAAAGCCATATACCTGAAAGTCCTCATAAAGCTCTTGATTTGCTATCTTCACTCCATCCAAATAGCTTTGAACAAATTTAAATTTTTTTTCAAAAATAATTAAATGTTTTTCATCTGAGACTTTAGATAAAAAACTTAATCGCTTCTTTCTACGCTCAACAGAGTTCAAATTATTAGAGGTTTGATGACCTGCTTGCTGTTTTTCTTTCTTAGTAAGAGAAGTCAAGTGCTTTATACTTTCATTACTTAATAATTTTGCAACGATCAAATTAGCTAACTCTTCATGAGAAGCTTCCTGATTAGTATTCTGCCAGTTTAATTCAGATTCTTGAGACTGTTTTTCCCCATAGGCCCTACGCTTCTCCAAATGAAACTCCTTATTACTAACCAAAATATTACTAATTTTTAGTATACTTATTCCATATATTTAAGACACTAATTCCTAATGTTTTTTATACTTATTCCATGGTTTTTTCTTACTTATTCCAAGATATATAAGCTATCAAATTATATATAACCCAGAAGAACAGCATAAAAAACACCCTATTAGGGTGTTCTTAAAGAATGTGCTTTTCTAAACGAAAGTATAGTAAAACTGTTCTATTCATACAGGGCAATGATCATTCATTAGAAAAATAATGATTGTGATAAAAGCAAATAAGTTCTTATATGACTTATGTTAAATTACAACCTAACAGCTCGGTTAACATGCACCTACCTCCTATCAGTTGGGGGTATAACTGGGGGTAAAATACAAAATCCTATTTTATTTACTTATTAATTATCAAAATTTTAATGTTAAAAGTTATTTCCCTCTCTCCCGCCAGAATTCAAAAAAGACCTAAATCGTTTTGATTTAGGTCTTTTTTATTGCACTTTTTTAATAAATCTAAATAAAGACAATCTAATCAACAATAAGTAACTTCGCACCATTCAGGCTAAAAGACTGGTGTGGCTCTGAATTATCTCCTACTTGATAACTCATGCCTGACGTTAAAGTAAATGTTCGTCCGTCTTTCAATCTACTTTCTAGCTCACCTTCTAGGCAAAATAGTATGTGCCCTTTTTCACACCAATGGTCAGCCAAGTAGTTTGCTGAGTACTCGACAAGTCTTACTCTAATTTTATTTGTTTCTTCACCAAAAAATTGAGTTTTCCAATAAGCTTTTCCAGTTTCACCGCTATATTCAGTGACTTCAATTTCTTCCCAGTTTGTAATTTGAAATGGAAAAGGCGCGATATTCATAATTTTTTCCAAAGACGTATTATTGTATTTTCAACTTATAGACAAATTTGATTTTTGCAAATGACTTATCGAAAATCAGAAAGATAGCAAAACTATTTTTCACTTTTAAAAGACCCAAACTCTCACGCTTAGGCCTCCCTACCTTAAAAATTACTCAGACAACGCTAATAACTTCTGAACATACTGAACCGCATTATTTTCTATATCTTGGTGCGTCGGAACATCATCTTCTTCTGATGGATTGGTATCTAAACCATAAAATGCATGAAGCGGTTGATAGTCCGCCCCAATATATAAAGCTGTTAGCTTAAATGGAGTAAAAATCTGCTCTAAAGAAAGCTTGTATTCACCATACTCTGAATAGACCTTTTCTTTTACACCAGCAGACACAGCCAACATAAACTTCTTATTTTTAAGCTTATCGCCTGTTGAACCGTAAGCCCACCCATACGTTAAAACTTCATCAAGCCATTGTTTCAAAAGCGGTGGGCAGTTAAACCAATACACAGGAAATTGAAATACTAAATTTTCGTGTTCTTCTACCAATGCTTGCTCTTTGGCAACATCAATCACCCCATCTGGGTAGGCTTGATAAATTTGGTGAACCGTAAATTGGTCTGGGTGTTTTTCTAGTTCCTCTACCCATCTTTTATTTACAACAGACTGGTCTATGTGAGGATGAGTAACGATGACTAATGTCTTTTTCATTATGAAAACACTCTTATCGAAAAGTTGATAAATCGATTATAGAAGTGTGCTTTCCTAAATATAAGTACGGTAATTTATGTTATATACTATACCAAAAGATAGTGTAGATTTTAAAAATGACTGAATGCGTTCCATCATATACACCATTAGAAGAGACAGGTTTTGGCTACACTCTTTCTTTAATTAATGGCAAATATAAAATGATTATTATGTATTGGCTGTATGAAAAAAATGTCATGCGTTTTAATGAGATGCAACGCTGTATTGGCAATATTTCTTTTAGAACGCTCAGCAATACTCTTAAAGAATTAGAAAGAGATGGACTGATTCATCGTAAAGAATATCCTCAAATTCCGCCAAAAGTTGAGTACCGTCTTTCAGAAAGAGGACAGTCTTTGATTCCTTTGTTAGATATGATGTGCCAATGGGGCGAGCAGAATAAGCCGGCTTAGTTTTATAGACTGAAAGTGATACTCAATATGAGACATGAATTAAGAGAAATTTTTATTAAGGGATGTGACGATAAAATTGAAAAGAAGGGAGACAATGTCGGTCTGTCTTTTTACGCTTTTTTTAAAAATAAGAACGATAATCCTGAGCTACTGATGGAAGCAGCGCATTGGTGGATTATGGAGCATAAGCTAGATCACTTTGAGAAAGCTGTGAAAATTAAGAAGCTGGTTTTGAGTGAGCGCTAGAAATTAAAGTTATCTAAATGATAGAAAAGCCGTATTTACTACGGCTAAATTTTTTATTATATCCATCAAAATAAACATCTCCTTAACTTATATACTTTCTTCGCATTTAATTAAAAATAATAGATTAGTAGCAGTTAAATGTAGCGCATAACTTGTTAAATATTCAGGAACTTCTTTTATTTCATGTCCTTGTCCATGACCACCTTCTTTATTCCGTATTGTAGGTACACCACTTTCTAACAAAATATTCAATGAAGAAAATTGATTCTGAAGATATATAGGGACTAAACCATTATTTAAACAACTATTAATTAATTTTTTGGCGGTATCATTTTGATTAAATGGCCAAGAATGCTTTTTATGGATAGATTTCATTAAGCTTTCAAATGCTTTAAGACATTCATTTAAGCATTCTTTATATCGCTGATGCCGATAATGTTCATGTGCAGATAAAAATTCGGCAAATGCTCCTTGGTAATCTCGATCTTTTCCAAGAAGTTGAAGAACAGGCTTTACAACCTCAGAATGTAAAAATTGTGAATCAACTCTAATCAGCTCATCTTGCTCAAATTGATATCCAACACCAGCTTCTTTAAACCTTATATTTAGTTCCTCAATTGCCTTATCAGGTGTTTGTTTAGAGGAAAAAAACTTATGTGCATTTTCTCTCACATACTTGTTAATTACTTTAAAAAATATTTCAATAACATCTAAACAATACTCATGTTTCTTTTCATTCAATAAAAAGTTAAATATAACCTTATGATCACTTTCATAGTGTTCACCTAAAGAAAATCGTCCATATTCTTTACATAAAGTTTTATGTATAAACTCATATACTTGGTGTGCAGAGGGAGAACTCTCGTTACCTAATACATCTCTTATAATATGAATAATTTGAATCTTGAGAGTTTTAGGAATATCTTCATATTGATAAACATCTGGAATTTCCCCCCGTAATTTTTTTTGTCTTTTTGAAAATAAATCAAATATACTCAATTTATGGACCTCAAATTTGATAATTTATTAAATGAAAAAGATGTCTTCTTTATAAAAATTTATTACAGTTAATATCAAGTATTTTATAAAAAATTCAAACATATATTTTTTCTATTAACTTAAGAGAAATAAATTATAAATTTCTAAAGTTTATTAAAAAAGTAATTATAAACTACAAAGCCCAACTCCTGTCGGGCCTTCCCCTATCAAACCCGCTTTAAAAAATACTCAAGCAATGTATCTCTGTCCTTTGTCTGATCTGAACCTAAAAGACCAAAAATCGCGCCATCAATCATAAATACAAAAATATCAGACTCTTCATATGTGGCTCTTTTTTTAGATTCCCTCAGTACCCAAAAAATTTCATTTTTAAGCCAGCGCCTATATCTGAGTGCAGTTTGATAGGCATTTGGATAAAGCTTTTTAATTTCAAAAATCGCTTTAAACAAAAGGTAATAGGCACCTTTTAGGTCAGCATGTAAAAGGTAAATTTGCCTGAGCTGATGAACCAAATCTGGATATTGGCGAGCTTCGCTTACTGCCCGTACTTTTTCTTTTAACTGCTCTTTTTGAACCAACAAACACATTTCAATCAGTCTTTCTTTGGAGTAAAAGTAGTTGTAAAAGGTGGCTTTAGTCATTTTGGCCTCGCGAACAATTCGGTCCACCCCGACCTTGTTGAAGCCATGTTGTTTAAATAACTCTGCTGCTGTGTATAGCGCTCGCGTCGCTCGAAAGGAAGCTTCTAAATTTTTCATGTATACCGTTTAAAATAATTTCTTGTTGTAAATAAAAGAGATAGAAATGCCGTCGCTCTTAAATTGAGCGCTAAAAACAGGCATGCAAAAGCCGCACGAGAAGGTGTGCTCGTCTATCTCGGGTTTTATTGTTGCTATGATTTTTTAGTCGTAATGACCTATGGCTTAAAACCTAGAGTCGATTAAACCGTTTTAAAGACCAGTTGGGTATGGACGTAAAGACTTTGGCAAAGGTTGCCAATGAGATAGATAAAATAGTACGCATATGACGGATTCCTGTACAAATAAGAATTCTGCCAATCTCTGCTAAAAGATGGTGGCAGAACGAAGGGGGGTTAGCAGACTGGGTACAGAACCAGCACACCCGAAGGTGTCCCCCCTCCGCCCTACCATAACGTAACGTCAGGGAGACGAGTGGAATACAAGCAGATTCCATCCTCAGAAGGATTAAATCTGATGCACTGTACCGCGGTCTGCTAAAACCGGCTGGCAATGTGGCCAGCAGGCAAAGGATAATCCGCGAGTTTTTGAGTGTCAATGTAAGGTTGAATAGAAATTGGTTAAATAATTATTGTTGTTTATTCAATTAGATATTTAAGCTAAAAAGACCTTCAACTTAAATTTAACGATGTCATGATAATAAAAATATAGGATAGTGAATTATGATTGAGTTCATGATTTGAATAGGTAATTAATAATGATAATAAAGGGACCTCCCACCAGTTCAGAAGAATACCAACTTATCTTTCAATGGCTTGATGAACGGTCCAATTATTCTATTGGGGCGATGGCCTTTCTTGCTCAAACACAAGCTACCAATGCAGAGTGGCAACTCTTGCGGTTGTATAACTCACAAAACGCCGAGCAACTGCTAGGAGTCGCGGTCATCGTTGCTGGTGGCACCTGTTTCTGGGTTCCGTCAGAGGCATCATCTGGTTCATTGCTCTGTACCTCAATTTTACAGCTTCAACCGCGTCGGATTGTAACGACCGCAATCGGGCGAGACTTATTACATGTCAAGATAAAACAAAAAGGGCGTATTTTACGAGAATATGATCAATGGATCATGGTTTGCTCACGCCAATTTTCTGAAGCTCAAGGGCGCTTGGCTGAACTTTCGGATATTGCCCGTCTTGATGAATATCAACATCTATACAATAAAGAGCGATCCGTAAATGAAACACCTGATTGGGTATCTCTAATTCAACAACAAAAAATTATTGTGCTTGAAGCAGATCAACAAATCGTTTCAATTGTGCGTTTAGGCATAGAAACTGATCGTCTGGTTTCTATTGGCGGCACATATACTTTCCCTACTTATCGCCGAAAAGGTTTTGCCGAACGCATCTTAAAATTTGCAGTTAATCGGATTGTTGCAAATGGACGGATTGCCCACTTAATTGTTGACGTTGATAACACCCCAGCGGTTAGTCTTTATCGGCAAATGGGCTTCGAATGTGTAGAGTCTTCTTACATTGCTTACCCAGAGTATTTATAAAAAATCATTCATTTTCAAACCAACTTAATTAGCTATCCAACTTTAATAGGGGCAGATCACCCTACCGCAACGTGAGGGGTCGGTGGTTTTTTATACATAGAACTCAAAAGGAGTAAATCTGATGTGCTGTATGTAAAGTCAGCCTGCTACAACCGACTGGCAATGTAGGCCAGCAGTGAAAGGGTAATATGCAATATTTAGGATTTCAGACATTTCTGATGATAGAAATATTCTTAATATTACCTCACTAAAGAGAAATAATAAAAAATAACAACTATTAAATAAAAATCAATCTTATTTACTTATTAAAATTTCATATTAAGATATAAATATTAATTTAAAATCAGAAGAATATTTAAACTTTATGAAATTAATATTTCATTTAGTATGATTAATTTATAAATAGACCAATAAAAAGTAAAATTATTTAACAACATTAAAATTTTAAAAATAAGTATTGTATAAAAAATACTCAATCCACAAACAAAATTATATTTGGAGTTGAATATGTCATCTTATCTTTTAGCTAAAATTGATTTAAGTTCTTATAATTTAACGGAAGAAATAGACTTTATCAATAGCATTAAAAAGCAACAGGAAGAATATGATGAGTTTGGACAAGGTTATTGGAAGAATATTTCCTTATATAATAGCTCAGGGCAATCTGATGATACTCAATACAAAAATTCAGAAAATTGTTTTTCAACAGAATATTTAGATAAATTACCTAATATATCCAGACTTATTGATGAAAATTTTACAAAAGAAAGTTTAAAAATGGTGAGGGCTAGAAGTCTAATCGATGGTATGGTTATTCCTCATAAAGACTTTGTCGAATTGAGCCCAGAAGTAACTTATTTTCGTGTTTTTATTGCCTTAGAAGATAATAAAAACTCCTTTCACTCAGATGAAAGTGGAGTTTTTCAAATGCTTAAAGGAGAAGTTTGGTTTTTGGATGCAAGTATGGACCATGCCGCAATTAACTTTTCAAATAAAAGCCGTATGTTCCTATGTTTAGATTATATATTTAGCGATATCTTCAAACCAGAGGCAATATTTTCAGAAAGAGCTAAAATACTAGATTATAAGCGAGATTATCTAATAGTTCGTGAAGAGCTTACAAATGATAGAGTTAATGAGATAATTGAATCGACATCAAAAATTATTTCAAAACATACTTTTAAGGATATAGTTTTTGCTTTATCAAAATTACATTTTATTTACGATGTTCAAGTATCCGAATGTTATAATTGGATTCATACAGCCGCACAAAAGGCTGGAAATGATGAAGTTACACTTAAGATAAAGAACCTTAAAGAATATTTAACTGAAAAACGTAATATAGGTGAAAGGTTTTTCATAAATGATTGGGCAATATAATATAAGTTAAATTACCCAAGATAAATATCTTGGGTAATTTTTATTAAAATAGAGAAGAAAAAATTGAAAAATATAATCATACCTATTCTCTTCTTACTTATGTGGAGTA
The DNA here is from genome assembly GCF_022449185.1 of Acinetobacter pittii. Classification (GTDB taxonomy): domain Bacteria; phylum Pseudomonadota; class Gammaproteobacteria; order Pseudomonadales; family Moraxellaceae; genus Acinetobacter; species Acinetobacter pittii_I. Next base: position 235,596 of record NZ_JAKUKO010000002.1, on the reverse strand, counting down.
GTGGAGCAATTTTTGTAAAAATTGGATTAGAATATTCATCAGTATGGTCTTTTTTGGCTCTACGATCGTTTTTTTCATTCTTAATATTATCTGCAATAATATTTATCTTTTTTAGAGATAAATATAAAAATATATTTAATTTAGACAAAAAAAGCTTACTAGGAGTTCTATTAGTAGGCTTATTGTTACAAGTTTTATATCAAATATTTTACTTTTTAGCTATTTTCAATCATCTATCACCAGGTTTACTTTCAATTTTTCTAGGCCTTCAGCCTTTATTAACAGCGTTACTATTACAACAAATAAATAGTTTATATAAATGGTTTATCTTATTTTCTGGTTTTTTTGGCCTTATTATGGCTGTAGCAGGTGCAAGAGATGTCTCAAATATCACTACTGCCGGAGTTTTGTTTTCGATTCTAGCTATGGCAAGTATATCGATAGGTTCAATTTTTCAAAACAATAATAATAATGATTTATTAGTTTCTGCTTTACTTCATTCATTGCTCTCATCTGTAATATTTATAAGTATTCTCCCTTTTGTTGACCATCACGTAATATGGAATCTGAAATTTACTTTTAGTGTGCTGTGGATGACTATTATTGTATCTATCTCGGCAATGCTTCTTCTATTTCATTTATTAAGAAATAATTCTGCAGATAAAGTAAGCGTTTTATTCTTTTTAGTCCCAATTGTAACAATATTTTTTGATTATTTAGTTTTTGATACTAAAATTTCATGGATAACAGGTATTAGTACTTTAATAGTTATTATTTCCATATATTTTTTTAATAAGCAAAAAAGTTATAGCAAATAAAGTTTGAATTTTATAACTTTAAATAAATTGATAACGCATGCAGGCAAAGACATGGAAACCATACATGATTTTTATCGCCGCTTTTCTTTAACCAGAGATAGCGATTACTCGGTTCCATCAACCTCGTTTGGACATTTTAACGTGTTCCAACGCGATGCCTGCTCGTTTCTCACACCTTATAGCCGCCGCGATTATTATAAAATTTCACTAGTTTTAGGCACAGGCGAACTTCACTACGCCAACCGCTGGATACGAGTCGACCGCCCTGCTTTACTGTTTTCAAACCCGATGGTTCCTTATGCATGGGAAATTAATTCGCCTGAACAGGCAGGCTGGTTTTGTCTATTTACCGAAGAGTTTGTAAACCAAGAATCAAGACAAAGCTTTTTAAAAGATTCCCCGCTGTTTAAGGTCGACGGCGACCCGCTATATTTTTTAAATGATCAACAAGTTGAAGAAATTTCATTTATTTTCAAAAAGATGATGACTGAAATAAATTCAGACTATATTCATAAATACAACGTTTTAAGAAACTATTTGCACCTGATTGTGCATGAAGCCATGAAAATGCAACCGACCCAACAGTTTGAAAAACATAGCAATGCTGCGGTTCGGATTTGCCATTTATTCTTTGAGTTATTAGAGCGCCAGTTCCCGATCGACTCGCCCCATTTTCAGCTTAAACTCAAAACTGCAAATGACTATGCCTATGGCTTGTCGGTGCATGTGAACCATTTAAACCGAGCTGTAAAAGAAGCCACAGGTAAAACCACCTCTGAGCATATTAGCTCGCGTATTACGCAAGAAGCCAAAGCGCTGCTACAGCACACTAGTTGGAATATTTCTGAAATTGCGTATAGCTTAGGTTTTGAATATTCAGCGTATTTCACCAACTTCTTTAAGAAAAATACGGGCTTTTCACCTAAAAAGTTCCGTGAAGACTGTGTGGCCTAAAAACAGATTGTTTGAATTTTATAATTATTGGTTTGAATGTTATACGTCAGTTTGAGCCAAAGCATTTTATAGTTTTTCTACTCAAGTGATTTTGCAAAAAAGAGTGTGAAAAATGAAATATAGAACTTTAGGACAAACAGGCGAAAAAGTATCAGCACTTGGTTTAGGTTGCATGGGAATGAGCTTTGCCTATGGTGCCTCAGACGACACACAAAACATTGCAACTCTAGAAAAGGCCTTAGACCTCGGCATTAACTTTTGGGACACCGCCGACATGTACGGCAACGGCGCAAACGAAGTTTTACTCTCAAAAGTTTTAGAAAAACATCGCGACAAAGTATTTTTGGCGACCAAATTTGGCTTCCGCTATAAAGAAGATAACCTTAACCCACAAAACTCTTTAGAGTCTTATATCGACGGCTCTCCTGAGTGGATTAAAGTTGCGGTCGAAAACAGTTTAAGACGTTTAAATACAGACGTGATTGATTTGTATTATGCGCATCGCATTGACCCGAATGTTCCAGTTGAAGACACCATTGGTGCAATGGCGGACTTGGTCAAACAAGGTAAAGTTCGTTATTTAGGACTCAGTGAAGCGTCGGCGGAAACCATTCGTAAAGCGCATGCAATTCACCCGATTGCAGCGGTTCAACATGAATATTCATTGCTTACCCGTGAGTTTGAGCAAACTCATTTGCAAACGATTCGCGAGTTAGGCATTAGCCTTGTGCCGTATTCACCGCTGTCACGTGGTTTAATCACCAATACGCTTGATGTGGGTAGCCTAGACGAAAACGATTTCCGTCGTCAATTGCCACGCTATCAAGGCGATAACTGGAAAAATAACCAAAGCTTGGCGCAAGCATTTAGCGACTTTGCTCAAAGCAAAAACGCAACAGCGGCTCAACTGGCTTTGGCTTGGATTTTGGCGCAAGGTGACGACATTATTCCAATTCCGGGTACACGTAAAATCGAGCGACTTGTGGAAAATGCAGGTGCTGTAGACCTTCATTTAACAGCGGCAGATTTGGCAGAAATCGACGCGATTATTGCGAGATATCCAAACATGGGCGCACGCTATAACGCTCAGCAACTTGCTGCGGTAAATCATTAAAAACGAAGCTATAAAAAAAGTCCGACTCTGTGTCGGACTTTTTAATTTAATTTTTGCTATATGTGCCCTGCTGGCGTCCACCTTCCCAGATCGCATCTAAGGATTTATCCGAAATCGTTAGGCTTTCAGGGAAAATGCTTAAATCCTTTTTAAATTTAGCCTCTGGTTTTAAACCAATACAGTCTTCATTTTTCCACCATGTGCCTTCGGCATATTGATCTAAAGCGCCAACAGCGAGCATCCATTGAAACTTGCCGTCTGGTTGAAGTAAAAGTTCCGAACCCACTTCCATCACACCATTTAGATAATAGTGCCCACTCCAAGTTTGATCGGCCTTTTGGAATTTCACTTCTTTGCATGTGCTAGTTGGCTCTGCATAAATGTGAGCAGAAAAAATAACCGTCGAAAGAAGTAGTAAAGGCGCAAATATATTTTTCATTATTTAGTTCCTATATGTTTGGTCTTATTTCCCAGACTCAACTTTTAAATACGTTCCATCTGCATAGACGTTATGTCCAAAGCCACAACCCGACTCGCCTTCGCTTTGTTTAACTTGAATATAGTTACCTAATTTTGCGTTAGATTTAAAATCGAGCTGAATTCGGCAGTCTTCATTTTTATAAACCGTTTGCTTTTTATTAGTCGGCATTTTGGTGTCAAACTCACCCATATTTGGGCCATAGATCAAGCTTCTAAGTCCCATATATAAACCGGCATAGCTAATTGCATATTGGCCCTGCTTACGGCTTACCGTGATGTGATCCCACTCCCCAAAACCAGAGTAACGGACATATTCACCTGATAGGTCATTTGATGCTTTAGGTGTAGGTAATTGCTTAAGATTAAACTGACTAGATTTTGATTTTTCATCGAGCATAAACCATGCTCTCGCCCAAAGTGGCTGACCTAATTTAGCATAGGCTAAGCCCACATTATTGTTGGCAACTTCAATATCACGGTCAGTAAATTTAACTGTGGTTTCATCTGCATTAGCTTTACAAAAAGCAGTCCAAGAGGCTTGGTTTTGGAAATTTTCGAGCGCCTTTTTATATTGTTTTTGGTCATAGAATTTCTTACCTAAGCTCGCGTATTGCTTCACTTTATTACAGCTTTGTTGTAGCTCTTGTTCATAAGAAAACTCTGCATGCGTGACCGCCAAAGCTGAAAGTGTAAGAACCGCGCAGCCTGTAATAATTGATTTAATCATTTTTAAAATTCTTTAATAATTAACTAATTATATAATATGAGCTGGCGCTCTAAATCACAATTATTTGAAACAAAAGTCTATAGAATGCTTTAGTCTTGAGTAAAATTTATTAAATCAATTCAAAATAAATCATTGAAAATATTAAGCGTTAATTGATTATTTTTGTTGAATATTCATCCAAAAAATATTGTAGACTGCATGCGTAAAACTTAGGAAGAATTATAAGAGTGAATAATCTAATTATTGGAAGCCTATTTGCGCTTTGTGCAGCTGCACTCAATGCCTCTATTGGTGTAATTAGTAAATTACTCATGCACAGTGGTTTAAACCCACAAGACATTGCCTTTTTAAAAACCATTATCGCCTTTTTCTTTTTAAGTGCTTTTTTATTTAAAGTCCCTGTTAGCCAAAAGATTGCATACATTAGCAGCACGCCAAGTAAACTCAGCGTTTTTACTCAAATTGCCATATGTGCTTTTTTAGGGATTTTCTCTTTATTCTTTTTCGAGACGATTGCCTATAACCACGGTGCTGCCGCCAATGTAGTCGTGGTACTCATGGCTTCGGCTGCCATCTCTGCCCTATTTTTTGGTCGGTTCATTTTAAAAGAAAGCATCTATATTCACTCTCTTATTGGAACATTATTGGCAGTCGCTGGTATTAGTATTATTTCATGGAAAGGTGAAAATAGCCTTTTAATGCTGATCAATGCTTCTATTGCCGGTACGGGTTATGGCCTATTTTCGGTTTTAGTGAAAAAGTTCAAATTAAACGGCGGGCTGTTTCTTACCAAGTATTTATTACTGTTTGGCAGTGTTTATCTTGCCGTTCCGTTTTTAATTAATTTTCACAGTATTAATTTTAATAGTGACATTGTTTTAGGTTTGATTGGTTTAGCTATGCTGCCGACCATACTCGGCTTTTTCTGTACTACTAAAGCATTGTCTTATATGAGTGCGGCAAAGGTACAAGTGACCGAGCTTTCAGAACCGATTTTTGCAGCACTTATGGCTTGGGTTTTCATTCATGAACAGCCGACTTTATCGTTTTTATATGGCGCGATTTTTATTATTTTCGGCATCTTTTTAATGAACAGAACGCCTAAACATTGATATCAATTTTACGTCTATATTACTGAAAAATAAAATCTAAGCTCTCTTTAAAACATAAATGATAAATTTTAGAGAGCTTTAATTTAAACCGAATTTTTTTCTTACGCAGGGCAAAGCATTTTAGATACAGAAAGCAATAATCCTTCAATTTGTTGTAAATTCAAACCAGCCCTAGCGCGAATTCCAATACTATGTGCAGCCGAAGTCATTAAGAAAGCTAAGGCATTAATATCAGTATCACTAGGCAATTCTAGATTTAGCCGAGCCATATCCAGACGTTGATACAGCTGTTCATCCATTTCCGTTAAGACCTCTTTTAATACAGCCTGAATCTCATTATCTGCCAGCGCGTCAGCCATGGCAGTAGATATAACTGCACATCCGCTTAAATTAATATCTTCGTGGTATCCATCCACTTCAAGGGCTGTTTGCAAATATCTCAAAATCACATCGGCAAAAGAGCGATCCGTCTCTTTAGATTGCAATGCCTTGCCAAATTCGGTTTTGGCATATTTTTGAAAATAACGCATGGCTTTTATATAAATTGTACGTTTATCTCCTAAACCCGCATAAAGACTTGGTCGGTTTAATCCTGTGACCAAAGCTAAAGTGTCTAGAGAAGTTCCAGAAAACCCACCTTTCCAAAATGCATGTAAAGCACGCTCTAGTACTTGTTCAGGATCGTAAGAACGCGGTCTTCCTCGTGATTTAGTTTCCATTACTCATCACCTTGAAAAATTCATTGACTATTTTATACAAATCAGTACAAAATTCAAATATTTTGCGAACCAGTACAAAAATATTTCTCTGAAAACTTTAGTTATTTAAAAACTCCCTTTAAGGACCTATGAAATGCCTCCAATAGAGTTTAAAAATCAATTGAAATCATTAGAACAAAATATCTATATGATTTTTATCGTTTTAATTTTTATAAGTCTTATATTCTTCGTTGGCTGTAGCCATAAAACCGAGGAGCCAGAAAAAGTTATTGCGGTTCAACTCACCACAGCATCTCCTGCTGGTGAACTTTCTAATTTATCTTTTTCCGGAAATATTGTGCCTAGAGTTGAAAGCCAACTCTCTTTTCGGGTAGCAGGTCGTATCATAAAACGTTTAGTTGATACAGGCGCAACCATTAGCAAAAATCAGCCATTAGCACAGTTAGACGATACTCCTTTTAGACTAAGTATTCAGGAAGCATCTGCTGAATTGCACCAAGCTCAAAGTACCCTCGCAAGAGTACAAAGAGATCTACATCGCAATCGTAGTCTGGTTAACATAGGCGCTATTTCACGAGCCGATCTCGATAGTCTTGAAAACCTATATCAAAATACTCAAGCACAGGTCAATGCAGCTCAAAGCCGACTTGACCGAGCAAAAAACGATCTAAGTTATACGACTTTGCGTTCACCCGCAGCGGGAACAATTGCTGAAGTTCAGGCAGAAAGTGGGCAGGTTATCTCAGCTGGAACTCCTATATTTAAACTGGCTCAAAACGGTGAAAATGAAGTACAGATCGATGTTCCAGAAAGTCAGATTAATCAACTTAAAATAGATCAACAAGCTAGCATCAAATTACTTAGCTTATCCGAGCATACATTTACAGGGCATGTGCGTGAGATAGCGACTGTTGCAGACCCGAACAGCCGAACTTATCGTGTTCGAATTTCTATATCGAATTTACCTGCTGCAGCTAAATTAGGTATGACAGCAACCGTCCATTTTTTAAATAACAATGTAAATCAGGAAATTATTTTACCTATTGGTGCCCTGTTTCAAAAAGGACAGCAAACCGCGGTTTGGGTACTCCCTCAGGGCGCGAAAAATCTTCAACTTCGACCCGTCTTATTGAGCAAAATCAATACTGAAACCATTACGGTTGCCAAAGGAATTCAGGCTGGCGAACGAATTGTCACGGCTGGGGTACATCGCCTAGACACTAAGATGGCTGTAAAAGCGTGGGATGGGAGGTTGCCGTGAAAGGATTTAACTTATCCAGCTGGGGCCTCCAGCATCGAACATTAGTTATTTTTGCGATGCTACTTTCCCTACTTTTAGGTACCGTGGCTTATTTTAAATTAGGGCGAGCTGAAGACCCTAATTTGACGATCAAAGTCATGACTATAGACGTCAATTGGCCAGGTGCTACCACACGTGATCTAGAACAACAGGTGGTCGAAAAGATTCAGCGTACACTGCAAGAAGTACCTAATTATGATTATGTACAAAGTTATGTACGCCCAGGTCAAGCAACGATCTTTTTAGTTCTGAAGGATTGGACTCGTAAAAGCCAAATTGAAGAAAGCTGGTATCAGGCACGTAAGCGTGTAAACGACATACGACAGAATTTACCTAAAGATATTCAAGGTCCTTTTTTTAATGATGACTTTGGGGATACCTTTGGATCTATTTATGCATTTCATGCTGATGGATTTGACGACGTCAAAATGAAGCAGGTACTTCTTTCTACAAGAGATCATCTTCTTCAGGTTCCCGATGTATCAAAAGTTATGTTGTTAGGTATTCAAGAACCTCGCTTTTATATTGAATTCAATTATGCAAAGTTAGCCCAGCTGGGTATTTCACCCTTAGATTTGGTCAACGATTTACAAAAACAGAATGCGGTTGAATCAGCAGGAACTTTTGAAGGTCCTCATGCACGTATATATGCTCGTGTTGATGGAGATGTAAAAACCGTACAAGACTTAAAAAATATTGTAGTTCAGGTTGGATCACACAATATTCATCTAGGAGATGTTGCCCATATTAGTAAAGGGTTTATTGACCCTCCCCAAATCTCAATGAGACGAAATGGTGAACGAGTCACTGGACTTGCAGTTTCCATGACAGAAAAAGGCGATATTCTTGCTTTAGGAAAACAACTTGATCAGCGCATTAAAGAGGTACAAGAAGCCTTACCTGCTGGCATTACTATTGAAAAAATAGTAGACCAGCCTAGCCTTGTCGAACATTCGGTGAATGAGTTTCTCGGACACTTTGTGCTAGCACTAGCCATTGTTTTAGCTGTTAGTTTATTTGCTTTGGGTGTGCGAACAGGGATTGTGGTTGCTTTATCTGTACCTCTAGTTTTAGGTATTACCTTTTTCTTGATGTGGCGCCTAGATATCAATTTACAAAGAATCTCGTTAGGTGCTCTTATTATTGCCTTGGGCTTGTTAGTTGATGACGCGATTATTGCAGTTGAAATGATGCAAGTTAAAATGGAAGAAGGTCTAGACCGTTTTAAAGCTGCCAGTTTTGCCTGGAGTAGTACAGCTTTTCCAATGCTAACAGGCACATTAATTACAGCCGCGGGCTTTGTCCCAGTTGGCTTTGCTTTATCTTCAACCAGTGAATTTACCGGATCAATTTTTTGGGTCGTTGGGATTTCTTTAATTGTTTCGTGGTTAGTAGCAGTATTATTTACGCCTTTTCTAGGCACCGTTTTACTTCCCAAGGTAAAACCTCATGAGCCTCACTCCACACAAAATTCCTATAGAGATAAACTCTCACAATGGTTTAGCCGTAAAATTGTATGGTGCGTCAAAAACAGAAAATGGGTTTTACTGGCAACCGTTCTCAGCTTTGTTTTATCTTTAGTTGCATTCCAATTTGTTCCTCAACAATTCTTTCCAGATTCACCGCGTGAAGAAATTTTAATTGATGTACAACTCGAAGAAGGTGCTAGCTACACAGCAACTTTAAATGCAACGAAACAGGTTGAAAAATTACTTTCTAGCGATCAACGGGTTCGAGATTACACAGCTTATGTAGGAAGTGGTTCTCCCCGTTTTTATTTATCTCTTGATCCGGAAACACCTAAAAATAATTATGCTCAGTTAATTGTTTATCCTAAAGACATTAAACAAGCGAGTCAGCTAACTTCTGATTTGCATAATCGTCTTACTCAACAGTTTCCACATATTCGCACACGGGTTTATCGACTAGAGTTAGGACCGACGGTCGGCTACCCTGTACAGTTTAGGGTTCGTGGTAAAGATCCGGAAAAAGTTCGTGAAATTGCTGGCGAAGTCCGTGACATTATGCGTCAACATCCAAATGTACGCGATGTCAATTTTCAATGGAATGAACGCAGTAAAGCCATCAGATTTATCATTGATCAGGAACGTGCCCGTAGTTTAGGAATCAGTTCGCAAGATATTTCACGTACCTTACAAATGTTATTAAGTGGTTATACGGTCACTCAAATTAGAGAAGGTACCGAATTAATTGATGTGGTAGCAAGAGCGAAAGCAGATAATCGGCTTGATACAGCTCAAATGGGCCAAATTACGATTCGTGCATTAAACGGAAGAAATATTCCTCTCGACCAAGTTGCTGAACTTAGACCTGTATTAGAAGAAGGCGGGATCTGGATACGTAACCGTTTACCCACTCTCAGCGTGCGTGCTGATGTAAATGGTGCTCAAGCACCAGATGTTTCAAAACAAATTGAACCCTTGTTAAATGACCTTCGTAAAATGTTGCCTATTGGATACAGTATCGAAACAGGTGGAACGATTGAAGAAAGTGCTAAAGCAGATGCAGCCATTCAATCTGTTATGCCTGTCATGTTGTTACTGTGGGCAATATTCTTAATGTTACAGCTGCAAAGCTTCAGTCGCATGTTTATGGTGGTATTAACAGCTCCACTTGGCATGATCGGAGTAAGCCTAGCCTTATTGATTACTCGTGCACCATTCGGTTTTGTGGCCACATTAGGCGTAATTGCTCTGGCTGGCATGATTATGCGAAATTCAGTTATTCTGGTTGATCAGATAGATAGGAATATTTCGACAGGTCAATCACCTGAACAAGCAATTATTCAAGCCACTGTAGGACGTACTCGTCCTGTTCTACTCACAGCTTTGGCTGCAATTTTAGCAATGATCCCTCTAACACTTTCCACCTTATGGGGACCAATGGCAATTGCAATTATGGGTGGTTTGGCTGTAGCGACTGTACTCACCTTATTCTTTGTACCAGCGCTTTATGCAGCTTGGTTTAGGGTAAAAAGCTAAGGTTTATAACTTAAAAGCACAAATAGATTTTCTATTTGTGCTTTTTTATAATTTATAAAATTAGGGTTTAAAAATATCTATGGTGTAGGAAATTGAGTAACTTTTAAATTTGAAGTAGCTCATTATTCAAATTTTATTTGAATAAAAACTGGAGTTAAACAAGATAAGCTGCTAAGAAAATTTCTACACCTGATTGTACAGAATTTTCAATTTCTGCTTTAGATGGGACATCTTTAATTCCTAAAAGGAACAGTTCCATTAGGTCAGATTCGATTAATTTTAAATAGTGAATTGTTGCTAAATGCGGGTCACAATTTTTTATAATTTTATTTTCTTTCTTTTCTTCAAAATAACGGGTAATTCTTTGTCTGCAAAGCTTTGGACCAAAAGCATATAGTAAATAGCCTGCTTCAGAATTTTCACTTTCGGCGATTCCCATACGAAAAATTTTTAGAATTTTTTCACTACATGTTACCTCAAGATATTTTCTGCCAAAATTAATGAGTGTTTGGTGAATATCTCCTTCTATTGTCAGTGCTGCAAATGCATGTTCAACAGGTCCTTTCGCCAGAACCTCCACAACGGCCAAGAACAACTCTTCTTTTGTTGGAAAGTGAGTATATAAAGTTGTCTTAGAGCCCCCAAATGTTGCTGAAATTTGAGCCATCGTAGTTCGCTCATATCCCAAAGCCAAGAATTTTTCGGTTGCTATCCGAATTAACTCAGCCCTAATTTGGGGACTCTTTTGTTTCATGTACTCATTACCTTCCTAAGTAGAAAACAATAAATGTTAGAAATTAAAATACCGTGCTTACTTGATTAGCAACAAGCTGCTTTCTTAATAAACGACGAATAATCGGTGTGGTAATAAAGGTACTGATTAATGCCATAAGGACTAACATTGTAAATATTTCTTTTGGTAACACACCTAAGTCATACGCAACATTAATCACAATTAACTCCATCAGTGCTCTCGTGTTCATACATATACCGATGACCAACGCATCCCTATGCTTTTCACCTGAAAATAAAGCAGCAAGATAGCCACCGAAAAACTTACCAGAAAAAGCAATCGCACAAATGAACAGTAATGCCCATAGATCAGAAATGGATTGCAATGATCCAATATCTGTTCTTAAACCAGTATATGTAAAAAAAATCGGTAGAAAGATAGTATATACAAGAGGTGATATTTTCTCCTTCCATTCTTTATGGAGTAATTCACTTTTTTTCAATGCGATACCAAGGATAATTCCCCCAGCAATTGAAAACACACCTAAACGGCTTGTTACCATGGATGAAAGAAGCAGTAAAATAATAAGAACTGAGGTTAAAGTAACATCGAGTCCCTTCTTTTTCTGAATATATCGATCAATATTCTTTCTGGCAAAAGGCCCAAAAAAAATAATAATGAAAAATATATAAATAGCCAGAAGTAGAATTTTTATCGAGAAAGAGAGAATATCTAGATTACTCACTGCCAAAGCAGATACTATTCCTAATAATATCCATCCCAACATATCATCGATAATAGCAGCACCCATCGTCACTGAGGCAATGCGAGTTTTTTCGAGCCCCATTTCCATAAAGATTCGCCCTAAAATTGGAATCGCTGTGATAGACATAGCAACACCCATAAAAAGAGCAAAACTCAAACGATCTGGTTGAGCCTCATGAATCCTACTCCAAAACCATCCAGCACTCGCTATCCCTAATGAAAAAGGTAAAGCAATACCTAATGCACTAATTGAGATAATGGTTTTTTTACGCTCTTTAAATTCAGAGGATATATCAAATTCCAACCCCATATGAAACATCAATAACAATAAGCCAAACTGGGATATTGCTGTAAATATGATGGATACATCAGGGTTAAAAAATGAGGCAAATGCATTTGGGAAAAAAAGCCCAAATATACTAGGTCCTAATATAATTCCCGCTATAATTTCGCCTACCGACTTGGTTTGACCTAAAAAACGTTGTGCGATCCAGGCAATGATTCTGCTAACAAGCAGAATCACCATTAATTCAATAAAAAAATCCGTTGTAATCACTTCAGCTGAAGCACTTACTGCTGAAGCATTTGCTCCATTAACACTTTCCATAGGTTTATTATCTATCCTTTATTTATAGGATGTGGACGCGTTTTAAATGTCTATCTACATTCCCCTCAACTTTTGCGCGGCCATGTAATACCGAGTTGTTATCAATCAACATGTAATCGCCACTGACCCACTGGTGTCGGTACATATATTTAGGGTCATATAAAATTTCAGTAATTGACTGAACAATTTCTTGTGGTTTTATGGGTTGATGATTTGTATCTTTAATAGAGAGCTCTACAGGATTCACTTCCTGATTATCCTCATTTTCGATTTCAATAAACCGGATAACTGAATGACCTTTATGAGGATGGGTCTCAATGAGTTTTACATCAATTGAGCCACCATAATGTGCTTTCTTTTCAGTCGAGTAAGACAGTTTAATATTCTTCCAGTTTTCTAATTGGCTAGTAGGGATATCCTTTAAAATACGTGTGGTATCAACAAAAAGTGTTTCCCCACCTCGTCCGTCTTCTGATGAGACGGTACACTGAAAAGCATTGATTCTTGGAGTTTGTTTGGCAAAAGCACCATCCCAATGCAATTCAACCCGACCTTTTGAGAAAATATGGTTTTTAGGATCTTGTTCCATTTTTACGTTAAGTAAAGCACCAAACTCCCAGTACATCAGATCTCCTAATGATTCGCAGAAGTTAATGTATTGTGGATCTGGTAAAGGTTTAAATCCCCGAAATACTAAAATTTTGTGTTGAGACAACAAGTTATTTAAAACTTCGGTACCAATCTCATTAATATTGTCATGATCGACTGATGCCGTTATTAATGCTCCAAATGGAGATAAATCTTTTACAGTAAACATTATTAAAATCTCTAAATATAAAACTATATTTACTTACATTTCTTGTTGGCTATTACGCAGATAATGGCTAGCTCTTCCATTTTTAAAGATTAATAAAGCATTTTCTTCTTCTGCTTTGTGGCGGGGAACCAAAGTAAATCCTTCATCATCTTGTATAACAACCGAATGCCAAGGTGTGCGCCAATTGTCATCTGAGTCCATCAGAAATATTCCAATTTTTTCTGAAACTCGAGGTTGTGGATGAATACTGAGACGAACTGAATGCGGAAATTGTTCCTTCAGTAAATTAGTCCATGCGTTACTTCTTTGAATTACCCGATATGCATTCATACGAGCTACATTTAATATCTGGTTCTTTGACCAGCCTTTAAACTCATCAAGACCTGAAAAATCCTCAGTCAAAAAGCGACAAATCCCGCGGTACATTTCAGCTGCTGGTTTTTCTTGTTTACAACGGTGTTTTAAGCTTAATAATGACTCGCCATATTGAACCATCAACTCTTCACGCAATGTGCTATATTCAGGTATATCTTGGAAAACATCATCTAAATCAAAATAATCAATATTATCTGCATAAGGTTTTCCTACTCTCTCAATGAGATCATACTTGTAAGAAGATATGGCCTCATCTGGAATTCGTACCAGTTCAGCAAAAACCCTTCCATCAGAACAAATGGTTAACTTTGCTCCAGGTGCATAAATATTTTTTATTTTCTCGCATAATTTATTTAAGGTAGCTAAAGCAAGCTCTTCACCCTTATCAGGGAAAATATCTAAAGTTTTTTTCCTATTCGGTGACTTGGCTGGAAATGCAGGTAAAATCATATGAATAGGTTGCTGATTCTTTACAAAATGCAATACTTTCTGAATATGTAAAGAAGCTTCTTCTTGAAAGTTTTCTTGTTCTAAGTCATTCGTTAATAAACGACGTTTATAAAAAATTAACTTTACAATCTGTTCAGCCAAAGTTAAATCATTATCTAAAATTTGTTCCACCGCAAAAATCCTTATTTCTCTTATAAATGTTTGAAAACTTTTAAATTAAACTTAAATCTTTTAAACCTTGATTTAGATTCTTAATATCTCCTTGCAAATATTTTTCACTTAATTCATTTAAATCGTTCTCAGATAAAGTTCGATTAAATAAACCAGCAATTGACTTTGTTGCTTCGATTAATGATTCAATTTCAATATTCTGCCGAACATTATTAATTTCATTCTCATCAATTTTTTGACCACGATTATGTGCATTCATCATATATTTTGATGGAATTTCAACATCATGGAATTTTTTAATATTGTTTAATAATGGTTGACCAGTTTTTTCTAAAATAACCGCCATTTCATCTTTAATTTTATGGGCAAAGGCTGCTCCACCTTCCATAATTTGGCTTTTTAGATTTTTTTCAATTTCAATGAGTTCTTCATTATTTAGTTTAGCGAAGTTTTTCCAATATTCTCCTACACTTGCTGGAAATACAATTCCGAAATAATCCATAAGGAGTGCTCTAAATAACACCTTATGCATTTCATAATTTCCATGATAATTACCCGTAATATGCAAGAGGAAGTTTTCGTACCACCAATGTGCATATAAATCATAACCACGTATCTTTTTCTCAGCCTCTTCGGGCTGCATTTCTAAATCTGATCGAATAATATCGACTATCATTCTATTTAGATCGGTTAACCATGCAGAACCTGAAGAAAAAAGCGGGTCGATAAATCCGGCTGACATCCCCGTTCTAAACCAACGCTGTGGAGAGAAAATAGTTTTTGCAATACGTGCCATATTTTTGATGGCAGAAAAATCAACTATTTCATAATCACTTCCGAATAGCTCCTGAGCCCATTTATGGGATAATAAAAATTCCTCTAAGTCTTTTTGACTTTTTATCGATACATCAGACTTTTGATGGTGCCAGACCACGCCAATACTGTATGTATCTGCATCAAGTGGGATTAACCAAACCCAATATCCACGATACATAAAATGGTTAGTTGATAATGAACGGTTAGTAAAACGTACACGCTGTTTCCATTCCTTATCCCCCATACTATCAAGGTCTTGTAGACCTTTAACTCTCATCCATGCTGCCGAAACAGGATGAACATCTAGTTTCTCTACATCTTGTAATTTTCTATTTAAGGCACCTGCTAATCCAGAGGCATCAACTAACCAACGACATTGATACGTTTTACCATTCGATGCTAAGACTTCATGTTGCTGGTTGTCTTCCCCAATTATAATTTCTGTAGCAGTCACTCCTCTTTCTGTGATGACGCCAATTTTTTCATTCATAGCAACAAGATCTTCATCAAATTTAGAACGGTCTATTTGATGCGCAGGAATGGTATGGTACCAAGTACGACCCATCTCACTCATATCAGTGATTGATGTATCCTTATTATCTTTTTCAAAGAAAAAACGTAGACCATGCTTATAGTAATAATTTGATTCCAGATATTTAGAGAGCCCTAAATCCTTACATGCATAGTCCCAGAAAATCTCTAACATTGATTCACCAATACCATGATCAAAAGATTTCTTTCTTTCTATAACCGTGACTGTTAACTCAGGTTTTTCTAATTTCAACTGTCTTGCTAAACAGCTTCCGGCCATTGAACCGCCAATAATAAGTACATCTGTTGAGTGTACTTTCATTATTATCTCCTAATTATAAAAATGATTATTTATATATCGCTTCCAAAACGATACGCGAGTGTATCATTGGCCTTAATGTAAATCTATGAGGCTTTAATTTGACTTAAATAATCTTTTTACAATTGTTTTTCTTCAGTTTAGTTAAACATTCAAAATACTAAGGATTTAATTTATTTAAAATATATTTAAAAAAAATTTAAAAATAAAAAATTTAAAAACCATTATTATTAAGTTTAATTACACTTAATTTTTAAAAATATAGATATTAATAATAACCATTTAGTCAAATTTAAATCATTAAAATTAAAAAAATTACCTTAATTTTTTTAAAAATCACAAAGATTAAAAAGTCTTTTACAATTATTTTTTAGTTTATCATTAAAAAATAGTATATAAAGTTCACTTTTCCATAAAAACATGAAACATTATTAAGAATAAATAAATTATAACATTGAAAATTAATGACTCTGTTCTCTATTTCACAAAATTATAAATACAAAAACACTATTCGAAAGTCTATTTTTTACTCACAATTAATTTTCTTCTATACCAAAATCTTTTAAGCCAGCAATTATCAATACTGATTATGTATGTGTTTTATAGAGGACATTTCCTACTATACAGACAAAATTAATCGCCATTTGTGAAGGGGCATGTTTTTTATAAGCAAGCCCTAAGCCCACCGTAGGTGCAGGCGCTTTCAAAGAGCGATATACCACACCCTGAATTTGCAATTGTTTGGTCGACTCAGGAACCAAAGACACCCCTAAATTTGCAGACACCAACGATAAAATCGACACAATTTGTGGGGCATTTTGTCCAAATTTAGGTTCAAAGCCACGCTCATGGCAGGCTTGTTTAATCGCATCAAAAAGCCCTGCACTAATGGATGGTGGGGAGACAATAAAATCAAGCTCTCGTAGTGCTGTTAAATCAATTTCTGATGATGCATCGTCGAGTTGGAAAGACTCGGAAGGTAAAGCAGCAATGAGTGGCTCTGCTAATAATTCTTGAATAATTAAACTATCTGGAATGTTGCGTGGTGAGCGAATAATTGCAACATCTAAGCGGTCTTCGAGCAATAAATCGATGAGAAGTAAGGTATTGGCTTCTTCAAGTTTTAAATTCACTTTCGGATATTGCTGCTGGAAATAGCGAACACATTTAGGAATTAGAGGGTTCAACATTGAAGTGCCTGTAAAGCCTAATCGCAATTGGCCCACTTCACCATTTGCCACTTGTTTAACAAGGTTCGCTGCATCTTCTACACGCTGCTGTACAGGCTGAACCGCATTTAAAAAGGCAAGCCCCGCTTCGGTCAGCTCCACCCCATGAGGTGATCGAATAAATAAATCTGCGCCTAATTCTTCTTCTAAGTCGCGGATTTGCATGCTTAAAGGTGGCTGGCTCATGTTTAAACGCTGCGCAGCTCTGGTAAAGTTTTTTTCTTCTGCTACTGCTAAAAAGTAGCGTATATGCCTGAGTTCCATCGCTATATATAAAACATATCATGACCCATTGTTAAATATATTAGAAAAATACCATTCAAATTGCTAATTTTAATTTATCGAATTTTCTCAATGCAGCATGCTTTCAGGCACTGCTCTTTCTTTCTGTCATGGTCATGATATGAGTTCTTCATCTACACCCAGTACCTTAAGCACTGAGACGACTTCTGTTCTGTCCCGCGAGTGGATTCACAAAGGCACTAAGGCCTATAAGCATGCAGGCTTCGCTTTATTCCTGGTTGGCTTTGCTAGCTTCTCACTAATTTATTGTGTACAGCCGCTGTTGCCTGCATTTAGCCAAAGTTTCCAAATTAGCCCTGCGAGTAGCTCTTTGGCACTGTCATTAACAACTGCCTTTTTAGCAATTTCGATTGTGCTATCGAGTGCCTTTTCACAAGCGATTGGCCGTCGTGGTGTAATCTTCAGCTCAATGCTGTGTGCAGCAACTTTAAATATTGTCTCAATGTTTACCCCTAACTGGCACAGTTTACTGATGGCACGTGCATTAGAAGGTTTACTACTTGGTGGTGTACCAGCAGTAACGATGGCTTGGATTGCCGAAGAAATTGCACCTGAGCATCTAGGTAAAACTATGGGTTTATATATTGCAGGTACGGCCTTTGGTGGCATGATGGGCCGTGTCGGCATGGGTATTTTGGTTGAATATTTTTCGTGGCGCACAGCCCTAGGCTTACTTGGGGCAATCTGTTTTGTTTGCTCAATTGCCTTTTTGAAACTACTTCCTGCTTCGCGTAATTTTGTGCTGAAAAAAGGGCTGAATTTAGGCTTTCACATGCAAATGTGGCGCGCTCATTTAAGCAATACTAAATTATTACGCCTGTTTGCCATTGGGTTCTTGCTGACTAGTGTTTTTGTCACCTTGTTTAACTATGCCACTTTCCGTTTAAGTGGAGCACCTTATTCACTCAGTCAGACACAAATTAGTCTTATTTTCTTGTCGTATAGCTTTGGTATGGTGTCTTCATCGTTGGCAGGTAGCTTAGCGGATCGCTTTGGTAAAAAAACCATGATGATGAGTGGTTTTGCGCTCATGATTGTGGGTAGCCTTATGACCCTGCTCACTTCTCTTTTCGGCATTATTATTGGTATTGCATTTATTACCACAGGTTTCTTTATTACCCACTCACTTACCAGTAGTTCTGTTGGCGCTGAAAGCAAACAAGCTAAAGCACATGCTAGTTCGCTCTACTTACTTTTTTACTATATGGGTTCAAGTATTGTCGGCTCGGCAGGCGGTTGGTTCTGGCTACACGGTGGTTGGAGTGCGATTGTTGGCTTAACCGTTGTACTGTCATTACTTGGAATATTTTTAGTAATTTATACAAAACACGCGAAAGCGCATTAATGTGTTGAAACCCTAACTTTTTCAGGCTAAACCCAATGAGAATTTAAAAATGATATGAAAAAATTTAAATGCTCATTTTTTGGCTTGTAATTTTTTTAAGAAACTGTAAAATTCACTCCACATCGCCGGCATAGCTCAGTTGGTAGAGCAACTGACTTGTAATCAGTAGGTCCACAGTTCGAATCCGTGTGCCGGCACCATCATTAAACCTCATGAATATTTGATTTATGGGGTTTTTTGTTGTCTATAGATTTTACAATCTACCTTGTGACTCTATTGTCTTAGGTGGCAAAGAAATTCGTTAATAAGAAATGAAAAAAGCCCAACATCCTGTTGGGCTTTTTTCGTATTTCGTTACTAGGTACACTTCCTGTAATACCTCACGTCCTGATGCTTAAACTTATTATTGTTGTTTTACGTTTTGGAACTTCCTGTTCCCGTTAAGTGCATCATAGATAATTTATGAAGTCATAGAAAGACGCAAATTTCCCGAATGGATGTACGAAAAAGCGTACACCTCATTTTTTTCTAGCCAAATATTTACTAATCCAAAGCTATTAATTCATCATTCTCATCATAAGATTAGGGTCGGATATATCAAGAACCTGTTTTACTACTCCATTTGGGCTTTGGAGAATTGCTTGTTGATGGGTATAAATTTTTCCATTTTTATCTATTGCGTTCAACTTTTCAGGGGGAATGAATAACCATGCTTCTTGCTTAGCTAAAGGACGAACCAGTAAATTGAATTCAGTACCTTTAGGATACTTAATATTGCCTATTTTTAAATCTTCTTCCAATCTTGCATTTTCAATACCTACTAAGTTTTTATCTTGGTCTAAATAAATATCAGCCCAACTCATCGAAATATTTTTATATTTTATAGAAGCGCCTTTAATTTCCCAGTAATCCGTTGAAACAAAGCCATCTGGATATTTCTGGTCTTTTGAACGTTCAATACTAGCTACTGGCTGAATTTCCAGATGATTCAACCGAACTAAATGCGCAAGTGAACAGTATTCCAGTCCGTTAATTTTGGCATCTTTGTCTAGGTAAACTTTTATATAAACAGAAACCTTACATGGCCATCCTTCAACCAGATCTGTACCCTCTCCTTCTAAAGTAATAGATCTGTCATTAAATAGCTCAAGTTCATATCCTCTCGCTATCTCAATAGAACTGATGTTGAAATTTCCGAAATGAATAGGTTTAGGGAAAGTCGCACTTCTAAATGACTCAAACTGATCAGGTTGATATAGCTCAAGTTGAGTACCTTTAGGCATCTGAATACCTAAAACTTTTTCTTCTTTTACAAGTACTTTATTTAAAGCCGCATGTTCTTTTTTTACACTATCCTCACTGATGAGTAAGAGCACATTTAAGCCGATATTTAACAAGAAACATAAGAAGCTCATTAAGAAAATGAGCCCGCTCAATATATTTCCATTCCTAATTGCAGAGCGTAATTTAGAACTAAAAATTATGCCCACTGCAAATAGAAAAAAAACGAAACTCCCTAAGGAAGCAATTAAGAAAATCCAGAGATAGTTAAAAGAAAAAGGAATCATAATTTTTGACGATATTTATTAACCTTCTTTTCTCTTCTCTATCATTTTTTCAAAATGTTTAAGGTTTGGGTTCAACGTATCCCATTCATAGGCTTGGCTCACAAACACCTCTGCTCTAGGCTGATACAGGCTCGGGTCATCCAAAGTACCTGCACGTATTGAAATCATTTCAGGCGCAATTTCAGGTAAGCCAAAAAGCTGAGAACCACACGTCGGGCAAAACGCTCTTTTAATAGGTCGGCCAGAAGATCCCAAAGTCTCAAAATATTTAAGTTCACCACTTACTTTCAATTCAGACTGGTGAAAAAAAGCGATTGGTGCATAGGCCGAACCTGTGGCCTTTTGGCAATCTCGACAGTGGCAATTAAAGCTATAACGTGGCTCTGCTTCACTTTGGTAGCTCACAGCTCCACATAAACACGATCCTTGATATTTGGCTGACATAGCTCATCCTATTTTTTTATTGCTGTGATTTGAATATAACGTACATATCCATTTTGGTAGAGTTGTTGGCATAACTTTGCAGTCATTTGAATTTTAAAATTTGCCAATCCTCGGCTTTGCTTTTGTCCTTGTTGATTTTGAATATATTGCGAAAAACCGAGTAACACTTGCTTAGATAAATCTTCAATTTGAATATCGACAAAACCTTGTTGTTCCAAGGTAGCTCTGAGCATTTTTTCATTTGGCACAGTATCCCAAGCGACATTTGCTGCTTTGAGTAAATAACGATGCTTTTGTTCTTGTAGAGCGGTCATGTTTTGACATGAATCGGCACGCATTAGGTAATGAAAGCCTAATCGGCCTTTTGAATTTAAAACTGGAGCGATGGAATCTAGAAATGAATTTAAATTGCTGTGATAAGCGGCATCAATACACATCACCACATCGAAGTATTGTTTAAATTCAAATTGTTTTAAATTTAAAAATGAACCGCAAAAAATCTGGCTTATTTCGGGAATAAGCTTTTGAATTTTATGGACACATTGGGCTTGTAAGTCAACTGCACTGAGGCTTTTAGGCTGATAATGCTGTAACCAGTGCAACAAACTTGCACCCTGGCCGCAGCCTAAATCTAAGAGATGATCTTTTGAATTTAAATTGACAGCTTGTGCCAAATGATCTGCCAATTGGCAACAAGCTTCACGGTAGTTTTGGGTATTTTTCCAAAAACCCAAATTTGTCCAAGCAAGCTCCCCATCATCCCCTAAGCTTGATGCATCAATTGCATATTTATGGGGAATGAGTCGAGAGAGAGCTGCTCGAACTTTTGTTTTCACAATTTTAGTAGCCGAGTTCTGGGGCAACTTCCACCTTAGGTTTTAAACCTACAAATGGTAAAGGTGCACCTAAAATTTCAGCAATATGCATGGCAGAAGTCACTGCTGACTCTAAAATTGGCAAGCCATCACACGACCATGAACCACAGTAAAATACTTTACGGCTTGGGTCTAAATGGCGTTGTTGCAATTCTTTGTTTAAAGCAACCGTTTGTGAGTCTACAACCGCACGCGTTAAAGTCACTTTTGAAATAACTTTTTTAGGGTCAATATCAACCACTGGACGCCAAGTTTGGAATACAGGATTTTTACCCACGAGTGTTGGCTCAACCGCATTCATCCAAACTGTAAATTGCTGACGCGTAAACTTACGGTCCATCATATAGCTCAGCACTGACCAGTCCTTACGGCGTGGTGGCATAACGGTCGCATCAGTATGAATAACAAGATCACCTTGCTCAAAGCGGAATTGCTTAAGCAGGTTCATATCTTCTGCAAACTGTTCAGGATTTAAAAACTCATCGATTTTAGATGTTGGCGTTGCAACAATTACTCGATCAAATAAGTTCTGTTCGCCTTGGCTGTTTTCAACCAGTACTTTTTCGCCTTGTAATTCAACTTTCTTAATTGCCGATCCGCTATGGATATCGATGCCTTTAATCAAGCTATCTACAAATGCTGGTGTGCCACCTTTCATGCGCAACAACATGTCGCCATCAGTTAAGTGACGTAAAAACTCAAGTAAGTTTTTTGCAGGCCAATCGCCAATTGTTTTTGGATTACACGTACAAATTGTATAGAGCACTGGCATAACCACACCATGCCAGAATACTTCTTCAATATCGTTCTGATTAATAAATTCAGCGAGGGTAATATCTTGATTTTTAGATTTGAAAAACTGGTGAATCGCAGTTTTTAGTTGCAACATCCCTTTCACAAGACGCCAGCCATATTGCTGAATGCCTTTACGGTTATTAATAATCGGGAAATTACCAATACGGCTACGAGATGTCGTTAACCATGTTTCCGTACGATCTTCGAATAACCAGCTACATGACATATAAGTACGAACTGGAAAGGTCTTAATACCTAAATGAGCAGCAAGGCTGAGTGTATTTTTCCATAAGTGAGGATTCATCACACGTAGCGGTGCATCAATAATTCCACCATCGAACTCAATGCTATGGCTATCCATTCCCCGGCCAGGAAGTGCTTCAAATATCGTGATCGTATGCCCTGCATCTTTCAGAATTCTTGCTGCCGCAAGCCCTGCCATTCCACTGCCAATAATTGCGATATTCAAAATGATGTCCCATTTTTCGAGAATTTTTTTGATTATCACTCATACCCCAAAAAAACACCGTATTAAAAACTACCAGATTTTTATTTTTTGCATCAATTTATATAGAAAATATTTAGCTGCTAATCAGATCAAGTTTTTATATTTTTTTACAAAATCATAGAAGTTGATAAAACCTTATATTTTTTGAAAATTTAAAAAAAATCTTTTAAATAAAATAAGATAATTTAACTATTTTTATATCATTTGTTTTACAAGCATCTTTTTTTAATATATTATTAACTCATAATAATGAGAAGCAAATCACATAAAACAATGCCGCAACAACAATGAAAACCATCATAAAAACAGAATCTTTACAGCGAAAAAGCCCGCTATTCACACTTGATAGCGGGCTTTTTATTACTTTGTTTTTAGAGGTTATTCAAATGCAATTCGGCAATTTATGCTTCTTGCATGATTGAACCGAATTTTCCACGATTAAAATCATTAATCGCTTCCATAATCTCAGCTTTGGTATTCATGACGAATGGACCATAACCTTCGATTGGTTCATTGAGTGGTTGACCAGTCAACACTAAAAATTTAGTGTCTTCTTCTGCATTTAAACTAAACTCAACACCCTCACGAGACAAAATCGCAACGGTTTTACCTTCAAGACGATTTGCATCATTGACTACAACCGCACCATCTAATATCACAACAAGCGTGGTGTGACCTTCAGGTACATAGAGGGTATGTTTTTGGCCTTTAACCAATTTACCATCCCATACATTTAACGGACTAAATGTACTTGCTGCACCTTTTGCATCTGCATATTCACCTGCAATCACGCGCAAATGACTACCGTGCTCGTCTAGTGCAATGTCTGGAATATCTTTCGCTTCAATTGCTTGGTATTTTCCAGGCGTCATTTTTGAATGAGCAGGTAAATTTACCCACAATTGCACCATTTCAAAAAGACCACCATGCTCTGCAAATTCAGGAGAATGGAACTCTTCATGCAAAACGCCTGCACCCGCAGTCATCCATTGCACATCACCGGTTTTAATGGTTCCGCCGCCGCCGCTTGAATCTTTATGAGTCACCTCACCTTGGTAGGCGATGGTCACTGTTTCAAAGCCACGGTGAGGATGCGAACCTACGCCTTGCTGTTCAGTCGTTGGCGAGAATGTATATGGCGCTGCATAATCGAGTAGCAAAAATGGGCTTAGGGTTTGGCCTAAACGGTCATAAGAGAATAGGTTATATACAGGGAAACCATCACCCACCCAATGCATGTGGTTATTCTGATATGCACCAAGAAATTTCTTCATCTGATCTCTCCTATATATGTAGGATTTTCTTGAACTGAGATTGATTTTACGCCTCAATAATTGCAGTTTATAGATCAGGATTAGCAACACATTATTTCATCTATGAGACAATCATAAAGTTTGAGGTACTCTTTTTAAGATCGTCCTATTTTTAAAATTCTTAATCCTATTTTTTAGACTTAATCACGACATAAAACTCAACTAGCATAATTTTAGGCAATAACGACCTACTCAATAATTTTTGATTATTTATTTTGATAACACGAGGACATAAAAAATGGCTCAAGATTACGTGCGTTTAGACAAGGATAATGCTGCGGTTCTTTTAGTTGACCATCAAGCAGGTTTGCTTTCTTTAGTTCGAGATATCGATCCAGATAAATTTAAAAACAATGTATTAGCACTTGCAGATGCTGCTAAATATTTTAATTTACCAACTATTCTTACCACTAGTTTTGAAAATGGTCCAAATGGTCCTTTAGTTCCAGAATTAAAAGAACTTTTCCCAGATGCACCATTTATTCCACGTCCTGGTCAAATCAATGCATGGGACAATGAAGACTTCGTAAAAGCGGTTAAAGCGACAGGTAAAAAACAACTGATTATTGCAGGGGTAGTGACTGAGGTTTGTGTGGCATTCCCAGCTTTATCTGCACTCGCTGAAGGCTTTGAAGTGTTTGTGATTACCGATGCTTCTGGTACTTTCAATGAATTAACACGTGATGCTGCCTGGGATCGTATGTCAAAAGCAGGTGCTCAGCTTATGACGTGGTTTGGTATGGCGTGTGAGTTACACCGCGACTGGCGTAATGATGTGGAAGGTCTAGGTGCGTTGTTCTCAAATCATATTCCTGATTACCGCAACCTGATGACCAGCTATAGCTTTAATACATCGCAAAAATAAGCTGAATTGCCAAGATTAGAGTGCTTAAGCGCTCTAATCTTAAATTTAAATGGATTGATCGGACATTGATAAGCTCTTTTGATGATTTTTATTATTTCTATTTGGTCGTAAAACACGGCGGCTTTAGTGCGGCTAGTGAAGCCGAAAATATTAGTAAATCTAAGCTCAGCCGACGCATTATTGACCTTGAAAATAAATTTAATGTCAGCCTGATTCAAAGGACAACACGTCATTTTAAGGTGACCGATTTAGGCCAAGAGTTTTATGAGGAATGCTGCAAGGTTATTACTCAAGTTGAATGTGCAGAAAACGTGTTATTAAAGCAAAAAAGTGAACCTCAAGGATTGGTCAAAGTAAGTTGCCCACCTCTGATGATGCATTTTCAAATTAGAAAAATTTTAAATCAGTTTTTAAAAACCTACCCCAAAGTTGAGATCGCACTCGAGCTAACAAGCCGTCGAGTAGATATCTTGCATGATGACATCGACCTCGCGATTCGCACCAATTTCGAACCCAATGAAGATTCGAATTTAATTGTTCGTGATGTGATTAAAACCGATCATTGTCTGGTGGCTTCGCCTGAATTACTGCAAGGTCGGATCATTGAACATTATTCAGAATTACAGGACTTTCCAAGTATTAGCTTAGGTACGCAAAAGCAAAATCCTATTTGGCATTTATGCAATATTCGTAATGGTGAATCGGTTGATGTGCCTTATCAACCACGAATCAAAAGTAATGATTTGGCTGGTGTGTATTATGCCGTGATGGATGGTTTAGGCATTGCCGACCTTCCTTTTTTAACCGTCGAATCTGAAATTCGTAAGGGTACGCTTATCCATATTCTTCCTGACTGGAAGTCGAATATTGGTACGCTGCAATTGGTATATGTTTCGAGAAAAGGCCAGCGTCTTGTAGTTGAAAAACTCATTGAAACGCTGATTGATGAACTCAGGCGTTTGCCTGAAAGTCGTGATGGCTATCTATCGACTTAAAATAAAAAACCGGTCATGAATGGGCATGACCGGTTTTTTGTGAAACATCACATACAGCATAACTGTATGTTTTCGTTCAGAACAAAACGAACTCGCTTTGTTCCTTACTCAGATAAGTCTACGCAGAGGTATTTCATTTCGACATATTCTTCGATGCCGAATTTTGAACCTTCACGACCTAGACCTGACTGTTTTACGCCACCAAACGGAGCAACTTCATTTGAAATTGCGCCCGTGTTAATGCCGACCATACCGTACTCAAGTGCTTCACCCACTCGCCATTGACGAGCTGTGCTTTGAGTAAATAAATAAGCAGCTAAACCAAACTCGGTATCGTTCGCCATTGCTACGGCTTCATCTTCAGTTTTAAAGCGGAACAGTGGGGCAAGCGGACCAAAAGTTTCTTCTTTAGACACTTTCATATCTTGCGTTACGCCAGTTAAAACTGTTGGTTCAAAGAATGTGCCACCAAGTGCCGAGCGTTGACCACCAATACGAATTGTCGCGCCTTTCTCAGTTGCATCTGCAATATGAGACTGAACTTTTGCAATCGCATCTTCATCAATTAAAGGCCCTTGAGTTGAACCTTCTTGACGGCCATCGCCAACTTTAAGCTTAGACACAGCTTCAACCAAACGCTCTGCCAATGCATCATAAATACCGTCTTGAACATAAATACGGTTAGCACAAACACAAGTCTGACCGCTGTTACGATATTTACTTGCCATAATGCCCTGAACAGCTTGTTCAAGATTGGCATCG
Source organism: Acinetobacter pittii (assembly GCF_022449185.1). Classification (GTDB taxonomy): domain Bacteria; phylum Pseudomonadota; class Gammaproteobacteria; order Pseudomonadales; family Moraxellaceae; genus Acinetobacter; species Acinetobacter pittii_I. The sequence continues at coordinate 208,784 of NZ_JAKUKO010000002.1, read as the reverse complement.
TCAAATACCACAACTGGTGCATTACCACCGAGTTCAAGTGAAAGCTTTTTAATAGTTGGCGCACATTGTTGCATCAAGATACGGCCCACTTGGGTTGAACCTGTAAAGCTTAACTTACGAACAATATCGCTTTCGCATAGTGTTTTACCGACTTCAACCGCATCACCACTAATGTTAATTAAAACATCGGCTGGTAAGCCTGCCTGTAAAGCCAATACTTCAAGTGCATAGGCGGTTAACGGTGTTTGTTCTGCTGGTTTAACCAACATTGAACAACCCGCAGCAATGGCTGGACCTGCTTTACGCGTAATCATGGCAGCAGGGAAGTTCCACGGCGTAATGGCAGCAGTAACTCCAATCGCTTGTTTAATCACGAGCAGACGTTGGTTTGGCAAGGTTGGCGTCAACACTTCACCATCAATACGGCGAGCTTGCTCGGCAAACCATCGTATAAAAGATGCTGCATAACCAATTTCACCACGTGCTTCTGCTAATGGCTTACCTTGCTCAGCTGTTAAGATTTGAGCCAGATTTTCTTTGTGCTCAAGCATGAGGTTGTACCATGCCAATAGCACATCAGCACGAGCCAAGGCAGTTTGCTTTTTCCAAGCAGCCTGCGCTTTTGCTGAACGGTTAATTGCGGCTTCAACTCCTGCACGGTCATAGGTTTTTACCCATGCCAAAGTTTCACCTGTAGCAGCATCATTCACCTCGATATAGTCATTTGATGCAGGTGCTTCTAATGAAATATCAGGATGTTTTAATAAATACTGCAAATTATTTTGAATCATGCAGATTGCTCCATTGCTTTTGCACTACCTGCTTTTAGAGTTGCAAAACCTTGTTTCAAGATATCAAGGCCTTGACGGAATTGTTCAGCAGGAATGGTTAATGGATATAAGAAACGAATTACATTACCGTATTTACCACAAGTAAGAAGTAACAACCCGTTTTCCATTGCATAGTTTTGTACAACTTTTGCTTGTTCAGCTGTTTCAAGCTCTACTGCAACCATTGAACCTAATGCACGAATATCAGTTACGACGTCGCCTGTTGCTTGTTGAATATCTTTAAGGGTAGCGACTAACTCTGCACCTAATTCATTTGCACGGTCGCATAGGTTTTCTTCTTCAATCGCATCAATAACCGCGTGCGCAGCAGCAACTGCAATCGGGCTACCTGCGTAAGTACCACCTAATCCACCTGGGTTAGGCGCATCCATTACTTCTGCACGGCCAACAACACCTGAAATAGGGAAGCCACCGCCCAAGCTTTTCGCCATCGTGATGAGATCTGCTTTAGTCTCGTAATAGTTCATTGCGAACAATTTACCAGTACGGGCAAAACCTGATTGCACTTCGTCAGCAACCAATAAAATACCGTGCTTGTCGCAAATTGAACGTAAACGTTTTAAGAACTCAGCTGGCACAACATTAAAACCACCTTCACCTTGTACTGGCTCAAGTACGATTGCCGCAACATCATGTGGTGCAATATCTTCACTGAAAATATCTTCAACGCTTTCAATTGCCGCGTCTACTGAAATACCTTTAGCAGGCACTGGGTAACGCGCGTGGAACACACCCGCTGGCATTACGCCGAAATCACGTTTGTAAGGAGCCGTTTTACCTGTCATTGCCATCGTCATAAATGAACGACCGTGGAAACCGTTACCAAAAGTGATAATGCCGTGACGACCTGTATAAGAACGAGCAATCTTCACTGCATTTTCAACTGCTTCTGCACCAGTTGTGAAAAAAGCTGACTTCGCAGGACCCGCAATTGGCGCGCGTTCATTAATACGCTCAGCTAAAGCGACATAGCTTTCATATGGTGTTACTTGATAGGCAGTGTGAGTAAATTTAGTGAGTTGCTCAGTCACCGCTGCAATCACTTTAGGGTGGCGATGGCCTGTATTTAAAACCGCGATACCACCAGCAAAGTCGATAAATTGATTGCCTTCCTTGTCCCAAAGCGTGGCATTTTCAGCTTTTTCCGCATACCACTGACACATCACGCCTACACCACGTGGAGTTGCTTGCTGTTTACGTGCGTTAAGTGCAGAATGTTGATTATCCATTTGATTCCCTCATATTTTCATCATCAGTTGCAGCTTTGGTTTCTTGCATCCTGTGCTTAATTTTCAGGGTGCTTTACAACGACTGCCTATGCATGTAATTTCGCTCGTCTGACGCCAACTGACGAGAGCCACTTTTTAACTGTAGGAGAGAGCCAATTGCGTAGTTTACTTGGAGATCATTTGCTGCAACGACTCCAACAGGACACTGAAGGGAAACTACATCAACGCCTTTTCCGTTGCCTGCGTGGTGCCATTATTGATGGAGTCATCCAGCCCAAGACTCGTCTACCTGCGTCACGCGACTTAGCCAGTGAAATTCATGTTTCTAGAAATACAGTGCTTACCGCCTATGAACAGCTACAAGCTGAAGGCTACTTAGAAGCCCGTACAGGTCATGGCACATGGGTTGCCGAAAAATTACCAGAGAGTTTTTTAAATACTCAAAATAAGAAAAAAGCGGTTTCAAGCCCGAAAGTTCAAAGCTCTTATGCCCTTTCGCAGCGTGGTTCTAACTTATTAGGCTATGCAGCAGCGTCGCCACACCAATGGGGAGCTTTTGTGCCGGGAGCACCCGATGTAACAGAGTTTCCACATCATATTTTTAGTCGTATTCAAGCACGCCTAAGCCGCGAACCGGACATTAACCGCCTGATTTATAGCAACGCTGGTGGCTGTATCGAGCTTCGAAGTGCTTTGGCAGATTACTTACGTGTTGCACGTTCGGTTCAGTGCGATGCAGATCAGATTATTATTACCGAAGGCATTCACCAAGCGATTGATTTGGTCTCACGTGCACTCAGTGATATTGGTGATCGAATCTGGCTTGAAGATCCCGCTTATTGGGGAATGCGTAATACCTTACGAATTAATGGTCTCGATATTCAACCGATGCCTGTCGATGCTGAAGGTATTATTCCTGAAGAAAATCCGGCAAAGCCGCCTAAACTCATTTTTGTCACACCATCACATCAATATCCGCTAGGTTCACATTTAAGCCTAGATCGACGACGCAAACTGATTGAAATTGCACGCCAGCATAATAGCTGGATTGTCGAAGATGACTATGACAGTGAGTTTCGTTTTTCAGGTCAACCGTATCCGTCTTTACAAGGCTTAGAAAATGATGCGCCTGTGCTGTACATGGGCACGTTTAGTAAAACCATTTACCCCTCTTTAAGAATTGGTTATTTGGTCGTACCCAAACCACTTTTTTCACCATTACGAATTGTGGCAGCCGAGCTTTACCGTGGGGGCCATTTGCTTGAGCAAAAAGCCTTAGCTGAATTTATTCGTGAAGGCCATTACGAAGCGCATATTCGCCGTATGCGCCTACTCTATGGCAAGCGCCGCGACTACTTGGTGAGCTTAATTCAACGCTACCTTGGCCCCGAATTTATTCATGAATATGATGAAGCCGCAGGGTTACATCTGGTTTTAAAACTACCGAACGCTTGTGATGATGTCGCGATTGCAGCGACTGCGCTTGAACGTGGTGTCAAAGTTCGACCACTGTCTCAGTACTACATGCAGTCGCATGCACATGCAGAACGTGGACTGCTTATGGGCTTTGCCTGTGTAAATGAAAAAGATATGGTGATGGCTTTTGGCGTCTTGCTTCAATGCTTACGTGAAGCAGGCATCCCTACGCTGAATTAGTTGTTTTCTCGTACTAAGCCAAATAAAAAAGAGCCTCGCAGTGAGGCTCTTTTTTATTTAAAAAATTAAACTAACTTTTCTTCATGGCTATGAGTTAAATGAGTCGCTCTACGCTCTTTCCCCCATCCCAGTTTTTCAGACAGCAAACCGAAGAACACAATAATGCCGAACAATACTGTAGTGTAAATCACTTCTTTAAAATAGGTACCTTCAATCAACATAGTCAGAATTGCACCAATAATTGCAAAGATTACCACGTAAGTTAAGTAAGGGAACATCCACATTTTAAAGTCGATTTTCACGCCTTCAGCTTCTAATTTTTTACGCATACGAAGCTGAGAATAAGCAATGGTCAGGTATACATACAGTGTTGCTGCACCCGTCGTTAGCATGAAAAAGTCGTAAACATCCATACTCTTAGTTGCAGTTAAAACCACAGCAATTACAGAGAAGAAGCATGACACAATCACGCCCACCCACGGACTACTTTTACTGTTTACAGAGCCAAAGCTTTTCGGTGCATCACCACGTTTAGATAATGAGAACAACATACGTGAACACGTATAAAGCGCTGAGTTAAAGCAGCTACATACCGAGGTTAGAACCACAAAGTTTACGATATGGCGCGCACCCGGAATACCAAGCGCAGACAACGTAACGCTATAAGTTCCCCAAGTCGAATCTTTCAAAAGTTCATTGTTGTGAGGAATCAAACATACCGCCACAAACATTGAGCCTACATAGAATAAAATAATTCGCCAAACCACCGAGTTTGATGCTTTACGAATTTCTTTAGATGGATTTGCCGATTCTGCCGCTGCTACAGTCACAATTTCAGCGCCAATATAGGCAAACATGACCCCAAGTAAGGCGGTAATAACGGATGAACCACCATTAGGCATAAAGCCTTGAGAGGTTAAATTACTGATACCAGATGCAGCTGGATTACCCCAAGGCCACAAATGCATGATGGCTAAGCTACCAATCACAAGAAAAATAACAATCGCGATGACTTTGATGAGGGCGAACCAAAACTCAAATTCACCATAGTTTTTCACGTTTTGTAAATTAACGACAACCAGTGCGCCAATCACCACGACCATATAGACCCAGATCGGTATAAACGGGAACCAATTGTTTAAAATCTTACCTGCTACATAGGCTTCCCAACCCATGAGCATGGCTAGAGTACACCAGTACAACCAACCAATTGAAAACCCTGCCCAACGGCCAATCGCACGGTCAGCATAAGTTGAAAAAGAGCCACTATCAGGGTTTAAAACGGCCATCTCGCCTAACATACGCATGATGAACCAAACGAGTAGACCACCTAAAGCGTAAGTTAAGAAAACTACAGGTCCCGTATTGTAAATAATACTGCCTGAGCCAACGAATAGAGAACCACCAATAACCCCTGCAATCGAGATCATCGTTAAGTGGCGTGATTTGAGTCCATGTTTTAAACTTTGGGAGTGATTGGCTTCAGAACCATTTTGATGAGCTGCCATATCATTTTCCTTAATATATGGAGGATATCGGCTAGTCTCGGAAATCCTCCGAAGCCAAAAAATATCCCCTAAAAATTTAGCCGTTCTGCCCAATTCCTAAAACAGAAAATTCACTGAGCTTATCCGGCGCTTCCGTATGCATACTTCCAATAGCTTTAATTTGTCGTTTCGGCACTCAAGAAACGAGAGCCATTTTTGGAATAAAAGAGAGAGCCAATTGCAAAATTTATACGCAAAATTGGCCCTTTTTGTAGAGGAAGCTGGTAAATGGCTTTTAGTTTTTATTTTAATCAGCTTGAAATTCTTTAGTTTTGTTCAGAAATTAATAATGCCTTTGTACCTGTTTCCAACGCTCTAAATATATGTTTTTGATCAGCTGGATAACAAATATAGTCTCCAACTCCAAGCTCAACAGCTTCATCAATTAAGCCCACTAAAGCTTTACCTTCAACCACAATAATATGCTCCACAGAACCAACTGGATGCGGCTCTGAAAGACGGTCTTCGCCCGGCTCAACAATCAGTAAATACACATCTCGGCGCGCATGTGGCGGACAAGTCGCCAACAAAATCGCTTTGTAATTGGCAATCTCAGAACTCACTGTTGGCCCATCACCACAGCGAATCACTTGTACCTGATTACTCGGCTCTTCCATCAACCGTGCAAATGGAATATTGAGCGCAACACAAAGTGCCCATAAGGTTTCAATGCTAGGGTTACCTTGCCCTGCCTCTAACTGCGAAAGTGTAGATTTGGCAACACCTGCACGACGAGCAACCTCTGCCAATGAAAGCCCTGCTCTTTGACGTTCACGCGTTAAACCTTTGGCAATAATTTCGATTGGCTGAGACATTCACCACATCCGTTCTATAAAAAAAACGATCGTTCGTTTTGACAAAACGATCAGACTTATTCATTATAATGGAAAATCGTTCGTTATATCATGCTATGTCCACATACTCTCTAATTAAAAAACTTAGTAAAGACACTACCCGCTCGATTTTCTTTGTATGTCTAGCGACGAGTGTCGTTGGTATGTCTTTAGGTTCACTCGCTGCAAGTTATGGCTTAGCGCTCTGGATCCCGCTTTGCCTATCCGTGTTTGTGCTCGCAGGAACTGCCGAATTTATTTTTATTGGTTTCTTGGCTGTAGGTGGTAGCCCAATTGCAGCGGCGATTGCAGGACTACTCGTCAATTTAAGACATCTACCTTTTGGTATTGCAGTCAATGAACTAATCCGTGGCAAGTATTCTCAATATTTCGGGGCTCATATCATGAACGATGAAAGCGTTTTGTTTGGTATGGCACAGCCCGATTTTGAGACAAAAAAGGCTGCTTACTGGTTGTGTGGTATAGGCATCATGCTGACTTGGCCACTGGGTGTAACGGCGGGTTATTTTATTGGAAGTGCTATTCCAGACCCTAAAACATTCGGCTTAGATGCCATTTTCCCAGCAATTTTAATTGCACTTACTTTTAATGCTTTAAAGAATAAATCTACCCGAAAAGCAGCATTTGCCGGATCAACTTTGGCACTGATTACCACACCTTTTTTGGCCTCAGGACTTCCAATTCTAATTTCACTTTTTGGCTTAATATTTGGTAGAAAGAAATGAGTCAACAATTACTAATTATTTTAGGTATAGGCTTGCTAGCACTTGGAACCTATGGGATCCGTTTCGCTGGGTTTCACTTGGGTGCCAAGTTTTCGTTTTCTGAAAAATACCAAGTTTTACTCTCAAACGGTGCAACTGTTTTGCTCTGTGCGATTGCCGTGACCACTACATTTTTTGAAGGTCAACATTTTGCGGGGTTCGCGCGTATATTTGGGGTGGCTCTAGCGCTTTTCTTGGTTTGGAAAAAAGTACCGCTGTTATTAGTGATTTGCTTGGCAGCTGCTGGCACGGCACTGATACGTTTGCTTGGAATTGAGTAATAAAAAAGGCGAGATGAACTCGCCTTTTTTGAAACTTTGATTAGAACGGTAAATCGTCGTCTAAATCAGCTGGTGCAGAAGCTGGTTGTTGCGGAGCTTTAGGCGCAAAACCACCCGCTTGAGGGTTGCTTCCACCATTACCGAAACCACCTTGGCTACCATAACCACCGCTGTTTTGGCCGTAGCCGCCACCTTGGTTGTTATTGTTTTGATAACCATTACCACCTTGTTGAGGTGCGTTAAAACGTGGTTGGTTAAAATCATTACCACCAGCGAAACCTTGTTCACCTTGTTGACGAGCATCTAACATTTGCATCTGGTCGCCACGGATTTCTGTAGTGTAGCGCTCTTGGCCATTTTGGTCTGTCCACTGACGTGTACGTAATGAACCTTCGATATAAACTTTAGAACCTTTACGTAAAAACTGCTGAGCAATTTCCCCTAAACGGTTATGCAAAACAATACGGTGCCATTCTGTTTGTTCTTTACGTTCACCTGTATTTTTATCGGTCCAAACTTCACTTGTCGCGATTGAAAACTGGGTTAACGAGCCCCCATTTGGAAAAGTTTTTGTTTCAGGATCACGACCCAAAGTACCAACCAAAATAACCTTATTTACACCACGCATTAGCTGTCTTCATCCTATAATTTCTATGTTTTACTTTATAAGAGTTATGCTTAAATGGCTACCTCTTTACCGAACAACTGCGTTAAATCACGTCGCGAAGCATCATCAAGAGACTGTTTATCGACTTTAATATAAGCAACTTGCTGGTCAGGCATCACCACAACTTCTTCGATACCACGAATTGCCAATAGCTGTTTGGTCCACTCATTCACCTGTTGCACTTGCGGCAATGGCAACACAATCGATGACAAATACCGCGGCTGAGCTAAACCAAAACTAATTAGCAGCCATATTATAGCAATCCCTGCTAAGACACTCCATCCAATCGCAGTATTATGTAACATCAATAATTGACCACCTAGTGTGCCACCAAAAAAAGCGCCTAAAAACTGACTACTGGCATTTACGCCCATAGCCGTTGCTTTTGACTGGATTGGAGCAGACTTCGACAACCAAGAAGGCAATAAAGCCTCCATCACATTAAATGCAATAAAGAAAATTCCTAGGCCAGCAAGCAAAACATATTTTGATTGATAACCAAATATGAGCAGCAGCAAACCTGCAATAATCCCTGTAATTGCTGTTAAGAAAATTCCTCGCATTTTGCGATATTTTTCAGCAATGATAATACTTGGAAATGCAAAAAACAGGCTAATGACTAATAGGGGTAAATACACCAAACCATGACTTGCTAAAGGAATATGTGCAAACTCGATGAGCTGTGAAGGCACATAAATAAACATGGCTGTCAGCAATAAATGCAATGCAAAAACCGAAACGTGCAAACGGTTTAAATCACCCATTTGAATGACTTGCTTAAGCTGTGCCATGTAGCCTTGCTGATAATTACGATGATGACGAGTGACTTTAGGTACAAGCAATAACATCGCAATCGCAATCAAGCCCATAATGGTCGTGACAAAGAATAAGCCAGAAATACCGACAAGGCTTGTGAGCCAAGGCCCAAGGCTAAAAGCGACCACGAAAGACAGACCAATACTCATGCCCATCGCGGCCATGGCTTTAGTACGCTGCTCTTCACGTGTCACATCGGCTAAAAGCGCCATGACAACAGCTGAAACTGCACCCGCCCCAGCGATAGCACGGCCAATAATTACGCCATAAATGGTGTCAGATAAACCCGCAATTGCACCACCAATCGCAAAAAGTAATAGGCCAAAGACCACAAGTGGTTTACGGCTAAAACGATCTGCCAGTAAGCTAAATGGAATTTGCAAAATCGCCTGACTTAAGCCATAGACACCTACAGCCAAACCAATGAGTGCTGGAGTCGCATATTGATATGACTGCCCAACTACAGAAAAGACAGGAATAATCATGAACAAGCCCAACATGCGTAGTGCAAAAATACTACTTAAGGCAAAAGTTGAGCGACGTTCCAAAGCATTCATCATATCAATACACGTTATCAAACTAGGTAAATTATAAGCCGATTCGTTTCTAAAAATACGGAACACCTTATTTAAAATAACGATTTGGGCTTAAAAAAATAAAGAGGCATTTAGCCTCTTTATTCTATCGAACTTTACTGAAAATTAGCTTAAGGCGACTGTTGCTCGCGCTTTGAATATTGAATTGAAGCAATAACAGCCCAAACAATAAACGCTACACCAATTAAACCAGTAACAACTTCAGGTACATGTACGCCAGTACCACTTGCAATCATAATGAATGCTAAAGCACCAATTGCATAATGCGCGCCATGTTCTAAGAACACATAGGCATCTAGTGTGCCTTTTTCTACAAGGTAAACTGTCATTGAACGGACAAAAATAGCACCGATTGCAAGACCGAGCATAATCACAACAACGTCGCTAGTAATTGCAAAAGCACCGATTACACCATCAAAACTGAATGATGCATCTAATACTTCAAGATATAAGAAACCACCTAAACCTGCTTTAACCACACCAGACGCAGCACCCGAGCCATCTTGTAATACAGCATTACCATTTTCATCAATTTCAGGCTCACCACCTAACAAATGACTTAATACTTCAACGCCAATATAAACCACAATACCCCAAATACCAGCCATGGTGACTGCTAAACGTTGGTGGTCATCTACGTAACCTGCCATCACAATAAGAGCAATCAAAGCAATAAAAACAGACATTGCCGGTACGCTTGCTAAACTAGAAAGTTTAGTTTCAAGCCATCTAAACCAATGGGTTTCTTTTTCATCATCAAAGAAGAAGTTTAAGAACACCAATAATAAGAATGTTCCACCAAAAGCCGAAATTTCAGCGTGGTGTGCCATTAAACGTTCAGAGTAGGTTTTCGGATCATTGAGTGCCAATTTAGCTACTTCAATAACACCCATATCTGCAGTCACTGCAACAATTACAACAGGGAAAACTAAACGCATACCAAAAACGGCGATTAAAATACCTACCGTTAAAAAGATCATTTTCCAGAACGGATCCCAGTTACGTAGAACCGATGCATTTACGACAGCATTGTCAAAAGATAAAGAGACTTCCATTACAGCTAAAATGGCTGTAATTGTTAAAGCTTTAAGCATGGTAGACACGCCCGCTTCAGGTCCGTGGGTAAAACCCCAATACGCGGATAGTGCTAAACACACCACCGTAAAAAATATCGAAAATCGGAAATGCTTCATGGATCAGACCTATACCAAGAACTAAATTTAATCTTTCTTAAAAACGCCGCTATTATATCGGTAATTAACCATAAAACGATGTTGTTTTGTGCCGTTATTCCCTTTACTTTATCTCTCTGTTTAATAAAGAAATTTATAATATTTAATTAACTTATTAATCGGATTAAATATTTTCTTTCGATATATCTATCATTATTATTTTTGTATTTTAAAATTGATTTAAAATCGGGTTCAGCTGTCTTAATTTAAATGGAATGTTTTTATGCTTTTTTCTCAAGAACTTTGGCAACGCAATTTAAATTTATATCAAAAAATTCTCGACCTGCCTTTCAATCAGGAACTTGCTAACGGTACTTTAGATAAAGAAGCTTTTTGTCATTATGTTATTCAAGATGCTCAATATTTAGTGGCCTATGGTCGTGTGCTTGCTGTTGCAGCTGCAAAAGCTTTCGAGGCCGACGATATTATGCAATTTTCAGATGCAGCTAAAATTGCAATTGTGGTTGAACGTAGCTTGCATGATGACTTCATGAAAAATTTTGGTGTCACCAAAGAAGAATTTCAAAATACACCATTAACTTTGGCAGGCCACCACTACACTTCATTTTTAACAGCAACTGCTTGGTCTGAAAGCTACCCTGTTGTACTTGCGGCCCTATTACCTTGCTTCTGGATTTATGCCGAAGTTGGCAAAGATATTGTAAATAAATCAATTCCTAATAACCCTTATCAAGCGTGGGTCGATACCTATGCAGGCGAAGAGTTCCATACTGCCGTTCGTAATGTGATTGCGACAGTGGATAAAGTTGCCGCACGTTGTGATGCAGATACTTTAGAGAAAATGCATGCCGCGTACACCATGGGTGCAAAACTTGAGTGGTTATTTTGGGATAGTGCCTATCACCAAAGACAGTGGTTAGGTTTAGATCACATTTAAAACTTCAAAAGAATCGGTCAGTGCACTTAATAGCCTGATCGATTTTCAATAAAATGCGAGACAGATATGTATATCGGCGAATTAGCGGCCTTGACTGGAGCCACTCCTAAGGCCATTCGGCATTATGAGAAATTAGGCTTGCTACCTGTCGCAAAAAGAAAAGGCAATTATCGTATTTATGAAGAGATTGATGTTCAATCGGTTAAGATGATTCGCCTCGCGCAAGCTGTCGGATTTAGCCTTTCAGAACTGTATGACTTGTCAGCTTTGAAATATAAAAATAATCGATTTCCTGTAGAAGTTGCACAGCAGCTTATTCAAAAAAAGAACCAACAAATTATTGAGCAAAAAGAAGCTTTAAACCGTTTGCAAAAAGATTTAAAACAACTGGAAGATGAGATTATTAAAACTTATATTACCAATAAGGTTTCTGCTTAAAACTGTTCATTAAAATCTGAAAATAGCTTTCAAAATGAGTGCTTGACTCTGCCCTTAGGGACAAGGTTTATGGTAATAACTTCTTTTATTACGGATAAATAAAATGAGTGCTCACCTTTCTACATTTAAAAATTCAACAGCATTAATCACAGGTGCATCTTCAGGAATAGGCAAAGCCTATGCTCAAGAACTTGCATCTTTAGGAATTCATCTCATCTTAACGGCACGCTCTGAGCAGAAACTGAATGATTTAGCTGATGAACTTAGAAAAAAATATAACGTAAATGTTGAGGTGATCGTTTTAGATTTAGCTCAAGCCAATTCAGCTCAAAGCTTATTTGATGAAGTACAAGCTAGAAAATTAACGGTAGAGATTTTAATTAACAACGCAGGATTTGGAAAATGGACTAAATTTTTAGATCAATCTATATCTACCTATCAAGAAATGATTACGCTAAATATCAGCAGTGTAACGTCTTTATGTTATTTATTTTTGCCCCACATGCTTGCGAACAAAAAAGGTATCATGATTAATATTTCATCTACAGGTGCGTTTCAACCCCTACCTTATATTGCTGTGTATGGGGCAACTAAATCTTATGTATTGCAATTTACTGAGGCTCTTGCAGGAGAATACGGCTCTTCAGGAGTTAAATTTCTGGCGGTTTGTCCGGGCAATACCCAAACCAATTTTACTCAGGTCGCAAATGCCGATACCAGTGGCATGAAAAGCTCTACGGTTGAAGACGTTGTGTCTGCAACAGTTAAAGCATTAGATAAGAATAAATCAACGGTTGTGGTGGGTTGTAGCAATTATTTAACGTCTCAATTGCCTCGAATCCTTTCTCGCCAAAAGATGATTAATTTAGTTGAAGGCATGCTCAGAACTCGTGTTATTGAGCATTCATAAAAATGGTTCGATTTAAAAGATTAAGGAGTTTTCCTTAATCTTTTAATGCTGAAATAACTGCCAGCCATAAATCAAACCTGCCGCGGCCACAACCCAACATAGCGTTGCCACTCCTAGACAAGACCACATCAACATGCGCGTTGCCAGCACATAAACGGCAACTAAATAAATGGCATAGGGAATAAGTGACCATAGACCAAACAGAGCCGTTTTTTGTAATGCCTCGGCTCCTTTTTGCTGATAAACAATCACGTGAGCAATCAAAGCAAAGGTAGGAAAAAGTGGGACTAAACCTGCAATATAAAATGCCTTACTTTTCGATAAAATCGAAATAATGAGGACAACCCCAGCCCCCAACATACATTTTAAAAATAACGCCCACATATTTAATCTAGATCCAACGCTTAACTATAAACTTCCATATTGTGCAGTTTGACTAAAGATACTTAAACCACAATCTGCTTGTGCTAAACGTCATCTGCAACCTACCTATGATTATAAATGAATGTTTTTGCAAGAGAGTGGATAGATGATGTAAAACAACAGGTTTTGCAGATGACAATGGTTTTGGTTACTTTTGCCAAAACAAAAGTAACAGAATTAACTAATAGTATCTAATCTCATGGATTAAAGCTCCGTCGTGAAATTAAAAGTATTACCTAGATTTCATTTCATCATAAAAAATTAACAGCGACCAAAGCAATTAAAGCAGGAACCGCCTGAATATAAATAATCTTTTTACTGGCAGTCAGACCGCCATAAATACCTGCAATCAGTACACAGCCTAAAAAGAAATTGGCGATTGATGTCGCAAACGGTGCATCAGCCAATAGAGACCAAAATAAACCCGCCGCTAAAAAGCCATTATAAAGACCTTGGTTTTGTGCCATCACTTTGGTGAGTTTTGCTTTTTCGGCATTATTTCCAAAGGCTTTCATGCCATAAGGCTTGTCCCACAAAAACATCTCTAACACTAAAATATAGACATGTAATATTGCGATAAGCGCAATTAAAATTTGTCCGATCATACGATTTTCCTTTTTATTTTAAAGATATGAAAAAAGACCAGTCTCTCGACTGATCTTTTAGTGTTTACGGTTTTAACAATACTTTGCCTTGTCGAGCACCTTGCGTTGCTCTTTGAGCGGCAGTTTTAATCTCATCAAAACTAAACACACCTTCTACAGGCAGAATTAATTTTTTCTGAGTCGCTAGTGTTAGCAGCTCAACGATCAGTTCCTTTTTACGAGCTGCTGGCATTTCTTTATTAACCACACTCGCCCAGAAACCTTTTACTGTCGCTTGTTTGAAAATCAAATCGCCCGATGAAATCTGCATGGTTTCGCCAGTCATACTACCGAAAGAAACGAGCAAGCTATTTTCACTGAGTAAATTCAGCATTTCGCCACTTGCGGTTCCTCCAATCGAGTCCACACCAGCAATCAGCGGTTGGTCGCCGTGAATCTGTTTAACTTCTTCTTTCCAGTTAGGCTGATCAGTCGCAACAACATGTTGAATACCTAATGCTTGCATCTCTGCAATCGCATCAGTACGACGAACTAAATTAATGACAGGTAAACCACGTGCCTGCGCAATCATGGCAACCGTTTTACCGACTGCACCATTCGCGGTGTTTTGAATGAGCCATTGACCCGGTTGAACATTTACAAAGTCGAGTAGCATGAGAGCACTAATTGGCATACCAATCAGCTGTGCTGCTGTTTCGTCATCAATTTCATTATTGAGCGGAATAAGCCCTTGTGCTGGAGCAATAAAGTATTCAGCCCAACTGCCATGCACAGCTGCAACTGCAATACGTTGCCCGACTTGCACATGTGTAACGCCTTCACCCAACGCATCAACAATACCAACTGCTTCACTACCACCAATCGCAGGTAAGGTTGGTTTATAGCCATAACTTCCACGTACTGTCCATACATCATGATTATGGATAGGAGACATGATAGTTTTAATACGCACTTCGCCTGCTTTCGGTTCTGGCTTTGGCATATCCGCCTGCTCTAAAACGTCTACAGGTTCGCCAAAATTACCATGGATAATACTTCGCATTCTTTATTCCTCTATCGGTTTTAAGAGTTGTTGGGTCGTTTCTAAAGCTAGATGTAGATGTGCTTTGTCTTGAGACAATTTTGTGAGTAAAGCGGCACCCAACCATAACTGATACATGACTTGCGCAGTTTTCAAAGGATCAATATGTTTTGGAATTGACCCTTCTTGTTGCCCTTCTTTGAGTAGTAAAGCTAGACGCTGCGTTAATTTGTACACACCGTCATTGAGAATTTGACGCATATCTTCTGACAAGTCAGAAACCTCTGCCGCCAACTTCACAATCAGGCAATTTTCAGCCCAACTACCGTTTACGGGATCATCAATCCATGCCTGCCATAGAGCCATTAAACGGGCATGAGCACTTTGCTCGCTATGTTGCCAAAGTTGTTCCATACGAACTTTATAATTGGCCATGTATTGCTCGAGCAACGCACAGCCAAACGCCTCTTTTGAAGCAAAGTAGTGATAGAACGAACCTTTAGGTACGTCACAAGCCTTTAAAATTTCTTGCAAACCAACACCGACAAAACCTTTATGTAGCACCAGTTCAAAACTGGTATCTAAAATGTGTTGTCGTGTGGTTTCGCTTTTATTTAATCGTTTCATGCATTCATCATAAACAACTATTAGACCAGTCGTCTAGTAAAATTATGTTGCTGGTTAAAATTTGCTTAGAGTAGAAATGTAGAAGGAGGAATGTTAAAAATACAACCTGCTTAATTAAACAAATTTTGTCGTTTGTCGTTTAACCGTCACAATTTGTCGCTTTAAATCATTTTATACCACTTGAACAATTTTAAATCGTTATCATATATAGGGTCTGTTGTTTATAACCAGTCACACCTCCCTGCGGCTGATCACTCAACACCTAAATTTTCATCAATACACAATTGAGATGTTTTATGAGCCAAAGTCATATCCGTATTCGAGGCGCACGCACCCATAACTTAAAAAATGTGTCACTCGATATTCCACGCGACAAATTTGTGGTAATTACGGGGCTATCAGGTTCAGGAAAATCTTCTCTTGCCTTTGATACCTTGTATGCCGAAGGGCAGCGCCGTTATGTCGAATCACTTTCGGCCTATGCCCGTCAGTTTTTATCGCAAATGGAAAAACCTGAAGTTGACTCGATTGAAGGTTTATCACCAGCGATTGCCATTGAGCAAAAGTCTACCAGTCATAACCCACGTTCAACGGTTGGTACGATTACCGAAATTTATGACTATTTGCGTTTGCTTTACGCACGTGTCGGCACGCCTTACTGCCCAGAACATGATTTGCCGATGGTCGCGCAAACTGTTTCTGAAATGGTCGATGCGGTAAAAACCCTTGAAGAAGGCACAGCACTCATGTTGCTTGCCCCGGTCGTTCGTGAGCGTAAAGGTGAATACAGTAACCTGTTCGAGCAACTACAAGGTCAAGGTTTTGTTCGTGCCCGTGTGGATGGCGAAATCATTGATATTGATACACCACCAGAACTCGACAAAAAGAAAAAACATACCATTGAAGTCGTAGTTGACCGCTTCAAAGTGCGTGATGACTTAGGTAACCGTATTGCCGAATCATTTGAAACTGCACTGCGTTTAGGTGGCGATATTGCTGTTTTATCATGGATGAATGGTGAACATCCTGATCGTGTTTTTTCTGCAAAGCACTCATGTCCTGAATGTGATCGCGCTGTTGCAGAGCTTGAGCCACGTTTGTTTTCATTTAACAACCCTTTCGGTGCCTGCCCTGTTTGTGACGGTTTAGGTACACGCAGTCATTTTAGCTCTGAAAAGCTGATTCCAAATCCTGATCTTGCAATTAGTGAGGGTGCTATTCGTGGATGGGATCGTCAACGTCCATATTACTATTCAATGCTACAAAAAGTTGCCGACCATTTCGGTTTTCAACTTGATACGCCTTGGAACCAGCTAGATAAAGATACTCAAAAGAAATTCTTACAAGGTACGGGTAAAGAAAAAGTCGATTTAAGCTATATCGACGAACGTGGCCGTAAACACACTCGCGTACAACCATTTGAAGGAATTTTGCCGCACCTTGAACGTCGTTACCGTGAAACTGAAAGTAACTATGTACGAGATGATTTAGCTCAGTACCTTTCTAATGCAGCGTGTGATGCATGTGATGGTTCACGTCTTAATGAAATTTCACGTCATGTTCGTGTGAAAGACAAAACTATTGCTGACATTACCCGCATGTCGATTGGTGATGCTGAAAGCTACTACCAAGGTTTAAACCTTGAAGGAGCTAAAGGCGAAATCGCAGATAAAATCTTTAAAGAGATTCGTGAACGTCTACACTTCTTAGTGAGTGTGGGACTTAACTATTTAAGTCTAGCTCGTTCTGCCGAAACCCTATCTGGTGGTGAAGCGCAGCGTATCCGTCTAGCCTCACAAATTGGCGCAGGTTTAATGGGCGTCATGTATGTGCTCGATGAACCATCAATTGGTCTGCATCAACGCGATAACGATCGTTTATTACAAACCCTGATTCGCTTACGTGATTTAGGTAATACGGTATTAGTCGTTGAACATGATGAAGATGCAATCCGTGCTGCTGACCATATTATTGATATCGGTCCAGGTGCCGGTGTACACGGCGGTGTGATTATTGCTGAAGGTACGTATGATGAATTGGCTAAACATGCTGATTCTCTTACAGGACAATATCTTTCTGGCAAACTCAAAATTGAAGTGCCAAAAAAACGTACTGAATCACCACGTCCAGATGAAGTCATCAAGCTTTCAGGTGCAGCAGGTCATAACTTAAAAAATGTCGATTTAACGATTCCGCTCGGCATTATGACTTGTGTGACTGGCGTTTCAGGTTCAGGTAAGTCAACACTAATCAACCGTACTTTGCTTCCATTGGCAGCTACACAACTCAACGGTGCAACAACGTTAACCGCTGAAAAGTTTGACTCGATTGATGGTCTACAACATCTAGATAAAGTTGTTGATATTGACCAAAGCCCAATTGGACGCACGCCACGTTCTAACCCAGCGACTTATACAGGGTTATTTACACCAATCCGTGAGTTATTTGCTCAAACGCCAGAGGCAAAAGCCCGTGGTTATAGTGCAGGCCGTTTCTCGTTTAACGTGAAAGGCGGACGCTGCGAAGCGTGTGAAGGCGACGGTATGATTAAAGTCGCAATGCACTTCCTGCCAGATATGTATGTGCCTTGCGATGCATGTCATGGCAAACGTTATAACCGTGAAACACTTGAAGTCGGCTATAAAGGCAAAAACATTTCTGATGTTCTAGAAATGACTGTTGAAGATGCTGCTGAATTCTTTAATGCCATTCCAGTCATTCACCGCCGCTTAGAAACCTTAACTCAGGTGGGCTTAGGCTATATTCGTTTAGGTCAAGCCGCTACGACCTTATCGGGTGGTGAAGCACAACGTGTAAAACTTGCACGTGAGTTAGCAAAACGAGATACGGGTAAAACTTTATATATCTTGGATGAACCAACAACAGGTCTACATTTCCATGATATTGCTAAGTTACTCGACATTTTGCATGAGCTACGTAACAAGGGTAATACCATTGTGGTAATTGAACATAACCTTGACGTGATTAAAACAGCGGATTGGGTTGTGGACTTAGGTCCTGAAGGTGGCTCAGGTGGCGGTATGATCATTGCCGAAGGCACACCTGAGCAAGTGGCTGAGGTTGAGATTTCCCATACGGGTCGTTTCTTGAAACCGATGTTGAAATAAGAAATTTAAAAAAGCCGGAAATTAGCTTCCGGCTTTTTTATCCCTCAACTGCATTTCGTCCTCGGGCTTTTGCTCTTAATAGCGAACGGTCAGCTTTCTCTAAAAGCTCTATCCAACTCGCCGCGCCTATGGCAAAACCAATACTGACAGAGACATGCAATTTTTCATCTGAACCAGATAAACAAACTTCTTCTAAAGAAATCGCAATCCGAATTTTCTCTGCTAAAAGACGGGCATCTACAAATTGCACCTGCTCTAGCAATATTAAAAATTCATCTCCCCCATAACGAACAATTAAATCCGAACTGCGTATATTTTGCTTTAATTGCTCAGCAATACTGACAATGACGCGATCACCTACAATATGCCCATATTGGTCGTTCACCTGTTTAAAACGATCAATATCAATAATCATTAAACAGGTTTGCGTAAATTTTTGAGGGTAACTTTCAACAATTTTTAAATATTCAGACAAAGCTAAACGATTGGAAACTCCAGTGAGTGGATCAGTATTGGCAATATTCTTTAACTGAAATTCAAAAGCGTCCCGTTGTTGCAACATACGTTGTAATCGGTCAATTGCTTCAAATAGGGAAAAAAATTCACCTTTGGTGGTAACATTCATCTCATCTTTACAATGATCAGAACTATGCGATAAATCTAAAATTAAAGTTCTCGCTTTAATTAAAGGCGAAAATACTCGTCTTTGCGCATATATCAGTGTAAGTAAGGCTGTAGCTAAAGAAATTAAAGAAATTAATAAAGTTAAAAAGAAATTATTTCGAGCAATTACACTCTCTTGAGTGGCAATAATGATACTTTTATCAAGAATATAACTTTGTAAATCAACCACAGTAGTGAATTTACCTACGATTGCTTCTGTCAATTGAGTACCGTTTAAATAATACGGCTCACCCTTCTGGCTTTCTTCTAATAGCTTTTCTACAATCGGAATTCCCTTATCTATAAATTCTGTTTTCACACGAGAATATAATCGACGATATTCTGGAGTTTTTGCCTGTTCAGGTTGTAAAGTATTGACCAATATCCATAAATATCTAGCTTGGTGTTGAGTTTGTAGAGAACGCGCCCGATTATTACTTGGAATCTCTTCCTTAAAACTTACCGGAGCAATAATATTAGACGCCATCCGTCCCGCCTGATCGCGCATATCGGTTAGTACTATAATCAGCGTAAAGTAATTAGAAATACGGCTATCTTTACTTTTTAACTGTAACATCAATTTTTGCAGTATTTCCCTGCAATGATCCCAGACTCCAAACATCCCTACAATAGCATTATCCATTTGAATGGAAGTTCTGACTGCATAGGGAGTTTCACCATAATAATCAACAACTCGTCGGGCTTGTCTAAGATTTTCTTTGAAACTGGTTTGCAGCTCATTTGCTAATGAAACATAACCTGCTTGTTTTAAAATAAAAATGCTTTCATCAATTTGTTTGTCGACAATTATGCGAAATTTTTTTAATTCTTGTTGATTTTTTAATAAATCACTAGGACCACTCGACATCATTTTATTGGCAGGAGCACGTTCCTTAGAAACTTTATAGGCAATATCGGCTACTGCTCTTAAACTTTTTATTTCCACTAGGGCTTGTCTAGTTTTTATATAATCCTGATAGCTTCCAACAATAAGAGGTACTGCCATGAATAATAAGGATAAAATAATAACCAGCATAAAAAAGAACAGTCGATTACTAATATGCTCTGAACGTAATCCTGACATTTCTAGCTGGTACTCCGTAAATGTCCTGCCATTTTTAATACGATATAAATTAGGCTTAAATCCATCCTAGCATTTTAATAACTAGAATTTCATCATTAGACCCTTCATTTATCTTTTAATAATTATACGATTCCTACATTTTAGTAAGCTTAAATAATAAAATGAATCGAAAAATTGAGTGATTTTATAAAAACCTTACTTTAAAGATCAAAGTTTTTTCATCATGAGAATAAAACATATTTACTTATCCTCTCGAATGCCTCTTCCAACACTCTCTGCCCAGCTCTATACTGGATTTTTTTTGATCTACGATTTTTTAATAAATTTCACATAACTTTTATTATAATTTTAAGATTTTCTTACAGATAAAAAAAAGCTCAACCTTGGGGAAAGCTGAGCTCGTAAAGTCTGATGTGCTATACACATCGTATCTGGGCAAGCACTTTAAATCCTAAAAAACGTTAGGTAGTGAACTTTGCAACTGAATTATGTGATTTATCTCTACTTTTGTAAAGTTGATTAAATTAATCAGAATTGAATTTTTAATCGTTTTTTTAACTTAAAATAGAGATTTCTTTTACTTTATTCACTTATATAATAATTAAGAATAGTTAAATTTTTTAGTTAAACTAATCTAAATATTGTTAACTATTCCTCAAAATAGAAAGAATTTGATAATAAAATGGCGATTTTTTACTCACATTATAAACACAGCTATATTTTTGTTAATGTTAAAACCGATTAAAATGATCGATTTTTTCAATTATTATTGTAATATCTTTTTAACATTTAATACTTAATTAGTGATGAGATATAAATATTAGCTTATTGTAAATGTTCATTTTTTTATCAGGTTGACAAGTCACTTTTCATTTGATTAGTTTTTCACCTTTTTTAACATAAGTCCCAAATATGCTTAACATTAGCTTTTTGACATTATTGACTTCATAAATTGTTACAATACAATGACTCCAGCTTTATCTCTTGTTAATGCTGGAAATGATTATGAAAAAACTTGGTTTAGCCACTGCTGTATTATTAGCCATGACCGGTGCTCATGCTTATCAATTTGAAGTTCAAGGTCAATCTGAATATGTTGACACAACTGCAAACGATAAAAACTTCACTGGTGACGTTGCTGGTACATTCTATTTAAAAAATGTTGATACCGCTAAGGGTCCTTTAGCTGAAGCAGCTTTCTTGAACCAAGCTTCTAGCGTATCTTTAGGTTATAGCTACCAACAGTATGACCAGAACAACGGTTTAAACTATCACGTTGGTACATACGGTGTTAAAGGTGAGGCTTACGTTCCTACTCCTTACCTTCCTGTATATGCTAGCGCAACTTATAACCACACTGATGTTGATGGTAAAAACAACTTCTCTCATGATGACAACGGCGACCGTTATGCATTAGAAGTTGGTGCTATGTTGTTACCTAACTTCTTGATGACTGTTGGTTATACAAGTGTTGCTAACCAATTCGCTTTAGATAACTTCGGTATCATCAGCAACGGTATCTACTCTGCTGTAAACCAAACTGCTGCGATTCAAGACGACCAAGATGCTGTTACAGCTCGTGCTAAATATGTAGGTCCAATCGATGGAACTAACATGGCAATTGGTTTTGAAGCTGCTGGTGCTTTCGGTCAAGAAAACCAATACGGTTTAAAAACTGACCTTTACTTAACTCCTAAGTTAAGCGTTGGCGCATCTTTCGTTGGTAACGATGGTTCAGCTGACATCAAAGGCAATGACCTTGGTGAATTCCGTCAAGCTTGGGGTGGTAACGTAAACTACTTCATTACTCCAGCTTTAGCAGTTGGTGCATCGTACATGAAAGCTGACGTTAAAAATGCTTCTACTAGCTACGATACACAAACTATCGGTTTAAATACTAAATTCCGTTTCTAATTTAATTTAGAAATCGAATTAAAAAAAGGACTCAAATGAGTCCTTTTTTTTACAGCCAAATATTAACTTCGTACAATATTTAAGAAATACAGATGACGTTCATACTGATCAATAATGTCTTGAATTAAATCTTCTTGAGTCCAATCCATTACATCATAGTTCTGTCCACCTTCTCTTAAAAAAACTTCGGCTTGGAAATATTGTCCATCTTCAGCTTCAGTGCGTCCAATTAAAAAACTTGGTGGCACTGTTTCACGTGAAACAACTTTATAAATAAAATTAATTTCATTGTGATGATCGACTCGAAGTTGCATCCCATCATTAAGTTGAGTAATTGAAACTTCTAGATGACGGCGTCTAAATTCATGTTTTATATTTTCAAACGCACGACTTACCTGTTTTTCAATATATTCTCTTACTTCTTCTTCACTATGGGGATAATGCATGATTAACCCTAGACGCTGTTGCCAGCTTCGTGGATTATGAATAGCACGTGGAGTGATACGAGCTTCCTGAATCGCTGTCATTTTAGTGACATCAAGATGCAATGCTTTTATTAATCCCCAACTCATTAACAGCATGACCACAGTAAATGGCAATGCACTCATAATGATTGAAGATTGAAGCGCAGCCAGACCGCCGACTAGTAATAAGATAATGGCGAGTACAGCCATTAAAACTGTCCAGAATAAACGTTGCCAAGTTGGTGAGTTGTCAGTTTTTGCCGTTAAATAATCAGTTACTAAGGCTCCTGAGTCAGCAGAAGTCACAAAGAAAAGAATAACAAGCGTTGTTGCAATAACATTCATGACACCAGACCATGGCAAGTGCCCTAAAAATTCAAATAATGCGACAGAGGAATCTTGTTGTACCGCTTGGAGTAATGTCGTTTGGTGTTCATGAATAATGCTGAATAATGCTGCATTTCCTAAAAAGCCCATCCATATAATTGTAAAGCCTGTCGGAATGAGCAGAACTCCTACAATAAATTCTCGTATTGAACGACCACGTGAAACCCTTGCGATAAACATTCCTACAAAAGGAGACCAAGAAATCCACCAAGCCCAATACAAAATTGTCCAACCACCTATCCAGCCATTCGGTTGGTATGCATAGAGGTTAAAGGTCATAGTAAATAAATTAGAAAAATACTGTCCTGTGTTTTGGATTGTCGTTTGAAGCAAGTAAATGCTTGGTCCACAAATAAAAACAAAGGTTAATAAAATAACAGCTAAAATCAGATTTAATTCAGATAGTCGCTTAACCCCTTTGTCGAGACCCAAGAAGACAGACAAAGAAGCTAAAATACTTACCACAACAATTAAAATAATCTGAATATGGGTGCTTTGCTCTATGCCGAGCAAATAATGTAAACCAGAGTTAATCTGGGTAACACCGAATCCGAGAGA
Organism: Acinetobacter pittii; assembly: GCF_022449185.1. Lineage (GTDB taxonomy): Bacteria > Pseudomonadota > Gammaproteobacteria > Pseudomonadales > Moraxellaceae > Acinetobacter > Acinetobacter pittii_I. The sequence continues at coordinate 185,171 of NZ_JAKUKO010000002.1, read as the reverse complement.
AGTCGCGACACCAAATACGGTACCAATGGTCGCGAATATATCAATACTGTCTCCCCATGGCCCATAAATCTTTTTACCAATGAGCGGATAGAGCGCTGAACGGGTCTTTAAGGGTAAATTATGTCGATAAGCAAAATAAGCTAGAGATAATCCTACTAATGCATAAATTGCCCAAGCATGTAATCCCCAGTGGAAGAAAGTTACTCTGAGTGCTTGCTGCGCTGCATCAATGGTCTGTGCATCTCCACTTGGTGGATTCACATAATGCATGACAGGCTCGGCAACCCCGAAGAACATGAGACCGATACCCATCCCTGCGGTAAACAGCATGGCGAACCAAGACCCATTATTATATTCAGGCTGGCTATGATCAGGCCCTAATTTTATTCGGCCTATTGATGAACAGGCGATATAAATTAATAAAATGAGAAAGAAGGCAACAGATAAAACATAGAACCAGCTAAATGAATCAGTAATCCACTGTTTTAGTTGCTGCGTTAGAAGTTCAAAAGAACTCGGTGCGATCACTACAACTGCCAAAAACAAGGCAATGATAATAACCGTACCCAAAAATACGTTAGGATTAACGTTTGCGAACCAACCTGGTTGTTTGGAAGGCATAACTCCTCCATGTTATTTTAATGAAAAGTGACAGGCATAAAGCCAATAGAGACATTCACAGAATGAACAAAGTTAAATCTTTCAATAGAGAAAGCCGATAATACTTTAAATAAACTTAAATAATATTGCAGTTACAAAGGTGTAAACAAATTGAAACACCTTCTTCCTTATTTATCAGATTCCCCTTTTGTCGGATGAGCAATATACTGTAGCGCAATTAAACGTGTAACAATCAAAGCTAGATACATTACGCCACAAAACATTTGTAGCATGGCTAAAACACGTGCTGGGGGACTAAGCGGCATTAAATCGGATAAACCAGTCGCAGACTGTAAACTAAAGCTCAGAAAGAGTAGATCTAGCCAAGTCTGTAAATGATGAACATTGTTTGGGTTTTGGAAGCTAGCAGGAATCAAGAGCTGACAAATGTTATAGAGGAATGCAAAGCCCCAAGCCAGCAGAGTAAAAACGGCGGCAGCTGCAAATAATTCATCTCTTGTTAAATATCGATCAGCAAACATATAACGAAATAAACCGTAAGCAGCCGAAAAGTAAGCTAGCGCTTCACAGCTATGGGCAAAAATCTGAATCGTTAAATTGTTATAACCTAATAAAATAAAGACTGAAGATATAATCGCCCCACTGACAAAAGTTAATCCCAGAAAAGTAAACATGGGGGTTTGGCGAATCACTTTGGCAATAATAAGTAAGGCAAGCACTCCTAAAGCCCACGTTAGGGTCCGGTAAAATACATCATGAAAAGTCAGCATGGCCAAAATGAGTAGAATAAACTGTACAAGCAGCAACCATGCAGAAGGTAGCAATCGAAAGCTTGCCCAGAACTCGACAATAGAACGCATTTAATTATTTTCCTTTTTCATTATGTTTTGAATTATAGGAAATCATACTGTACAAAAAATAAGACAAACAAGTTGTTCTTTATTAAAGAGCTTCTTTCACTTTAATGTATCCGATCAACAAAAAAAGCCCCGCAGGGCTTTTAATGAGATATGTACTAAGTGTTGATTTTAGTGATCTGAGGCACCAGAAGCACCAATACCTGTCATTGAACGAACGTATTGGGCATCGAATGCTGCACGCTCTTTTTTAGCACGTGCAGAATTGTCAGTCACCGAGAATAACCAACAGCAAAGGAATGACAATGGCATCGCAAATAATGCAGGACCATTGAACGGGTTGATTGGTGTATCAGAGATTTTTAACGTATCTACCCAAACTGCTTTAGACAGAATAATAAGTATTACTGCTGTTACAAGACCAACTACACCACCAATAACCGCGCCACGAGTGGTTAAACCTTTCCAGAACATTGAAAGAACAAGGATCGGGAAGTTTGCACAACATGCCACAGAGAACGCTAAGCCCACCATGAATGCTACGTTTTGCTTTTCAAACAAAATACCCAAAATCATGGCAAAGATTGCTAAACCAAGTGTCGCAATTTTTGACATACGAAGTTCTGAAGCTGGAGTCGTTTGACCTTTCTTGAATACGTTAGCGTATAAGTCATGTGAGATTGCAGATGCACCTGAAAGTGTTAAACCAGCAACAACAGCAAGAATCGTTGCGAACGCTACTGCTGAAATGAAGCCCATGAATAAGTCACCGCCTAAAGCGTCACTTAAATGCACGGCTGCCATGTTGTTACCACCAACAAGTTCAAGCTTGCCTGATACTGCCATTTTCGCAACATCAAGGAATTGAGGGTTGTTTGATACGAAAAGGATCGCACCGAAACCAATAATAAAAGTTAAAAGATAGAAGTAACCAATGAAACCTGTCGCAACCACAACCGATTTACGCGCTTCTTTTGCATCTTTTACAGTGAAGAAACGCATAAGAATATGTGGAAGACCTGCTGTACCAAACATGAGTGCCAAGCCAAGAGACAATGCATCAATCGGGTTTGCGGCAAGTTTACCCGGACCCATAATTTTTGCAGCTTCTTCAAAGCTTACACTGTGGACTTTACTGAATACTTCAATTGATTGAGTAAACATGTTGCTGAAGCTGAAACCAACCGCTTTCATCACCATGAATGCCATGAAAGTCGCACCACTGAGCAACATGACCGCTTTAATGATCTGTACCCATGTCGTTGCCAACATACCACCAAAAATTACGTATGCCATCATTAATAGACCAACGATGACAACAGCGATGTTATAGTTCAAACCAAATAGTAATTTGATGAGCTGGCCAGCTCCTACCATTTGAGCGATCAAGTAGAATGCTACAACCACAAGCGAGCTCAAGGCAGCTAAGGTACGGACCGGTTTTTCTTCGAGACGGAATGACACTACATCTGAAAGGTTATATTTACCGAGGTTACGTAAACGCTCTGCAACCAAGAATAAAACGATTGGCCAACCTACCATAAACCCAAGAGAATAAAGTAAACCATCAAAACCCGAACTAAACACCATCGCGGAAATACCAAGGAAAGATGCTGCTGACATATAGTCACCGGCAATTGCCAATCCGTTCTGGAAACCGCTGATTCCGCCCCCTGCAGTATAGAAATCTTGCGCTGATTGGGTTTGCTTTGCAGCCCACTTAGTAATAAACAAAGTGAAACCAACAAAGATGACAAACATGATGATGGCGTGCCAGTTGGTGGCTTGTTGCTCCGCTTCACCTAAGTCCGGGCTTGCCATAGCAACAGTTGAATATAGCGATGCTGCTGCCAATAAGGCTTTCGCTTTTAATGAATTCCATTTCATATTAGTGTAATCCTTTCTCATGCGTGATGGCTTCAACTTCCTTCAACGCTTCTTCACTCAACTGGTCAAGGGTATTGTTTGCGATATAGGAATACACGCCACACAGTAGGAAAGATAAAATAATAATTCCTAAGCCTAGTGGAATACCCCATGTCGTTACACCACCACTAAATGAACTCATTAAAAATTCTTTGTTGTAGCCAACAAGTAGCATAAAGCCCACATAAAGCACTAACATAATGGTTGTGAGCGTCCAGCTTAATGCACTTTTTTTCTTGACCATCTTTTGAAACTTTGGATTGCGTAGAATCTGTTCTACTTGGCTTTGATCCATAACCAAACTCCTTGCCCTGTGCCCAACCTTGGTCACTTTTTTAATAGTAGTTTCTCATTATTAAAATTAGCAAAATAACGTGTAATTCGTAACTTAGACTTTGGTCGTTAAAATTTAATCAATTTATAGCTTTGTTTCTGCTTGCGGTATGATAGGCGCAAGGTTTTAATCATGTAGGTCATATGAACAGCTGGCTGATTATTGGGGTACTCACTCTTTATATAGCACTCTTATTCATTTGTGCTTTTTTTGGCGAGAAACATGCTAGTCGCCTGAGTACACGTGGCCGCATGTTCTTGTTTAGTTTGACCTTAGGTGTTTACTGTTCATCTTGGACATTTTATGGTGCAACCGGAGCTGCCGTCCGAGAAGGCGTCATTTTCTTACCTATTTATTTAGGTCCGCTGTTATTTGTCTGGTTTGGTTATGACATCTGGCGACGTTTAGGCCGAGTACGTCAACATCACGCGATTTCTTCAATTGCCGACTTTGTTGCTGCACGTTATGGCAAAAGCGGTGTATTGGCATCGCTGGTTACGATCTTGGCAGTTATTGCGATTATTCCCTACCTCGCCCTACAGTTACGCGCAATTGCCTTAAGTACATCAGTCATATTAGAGCAAAATGCTCATATTCATACGACCACCAATAGTGTTTTGCTTTTGACCAGTGTACTTGCAATCTTAGCCATGATTTTTGGTACAAGGCAGATTGCAAATACCGAACAGCATGGCGGCCTCATGTTAGCGGTGGCATTTGAATCTTTTGTAAAATTATTCGCCCTAATCTGTGTCGCTTTATTTTTTATTTTTGAAGCACCCGCGAACTTAGTACAAGTCTCGGCCGACGTAAACCAAACCTTTCAAGAAGTTCAGTTATTTGGGGTACCTGAAACTTTCTGGATTCAGACCTTATTGGCAGGCCTCGCAATTATCTGTTTACCCCGTCAGTTTCATGTGGCTGTTGTCGAATTACGCGATGAAAAGCACATTCGCGGTGCACGTAAATGGTTTGCGGCTTATCTCATTTTAACGATTCTAGCTATTATCCCGATTGCAAGCTGGGCTTTACATGCAGCGCCAAAATTCCTAACAGTGCCCGATGTTGCAGTACTCTCATTACCCCTGAGTTATAATCAAGAGTGGTTAGCCCTATTGGCCTTTTTAGGCGGGTTCTCTGCCTCAACAGGCATGTTACTGGTTTCATCTGTTGCCCTGTCTATCATGCTCAGTAATGACTTGATTATGCCTGCCCTGTGGCGCTTCAAGCTACTTTCACGACACGATAAACACCTCCCAAAAGTTCTTAAATTCAGCCGCCGCATTAGTATTGTCGCAGTGATGCTACTTGGCTTTTTATTCTTCCATTTCTTTAATGATATTAACCAGCTTTCAGTATTTGGTTTATTGGCATTTAGTGCGGTTGCCCAGTTTGCACCGGCTCTCATTGGAGGATTGTATTGGCGAGGTGGAAGTCGCCAAGGCGTTTATGCAGGTCTTATTGTTGGCTTTTTAATGTGGAGTTACACATTACTATTTCCAACCATCTTACGTAGTTTGCCAGAAGCCTATCAAGAAACAGCCCAAAGTATCTTGCTTTTTGGTCCTTTTGGAATTAACGCTTTACGACCAGAGTCACTTTTTGGTTTTGAATCATTTGCACCTTTAACCCACGGCGTTATTTGGTCACTTGGTTTAAATATTGTTTTATATATTTGGATTTCTAAACTTTACCGCCCAAGTGTGGCAGAACAAATTCAGGCAGAAAGCTTTTTCTACTATGAAACCAAACCCCTGCCATCACCGCATACCTCTACCGATTTAACTTATTTACCGCACGATGCTGCACGTTTAAAAGTAGGTGACCTATTCGCTCTTGCTAAAAGAATTACAGGTGAGCAACCCACAACTCAAGCGTTCGAGAACTTTTGTGAACAAAATCATCTCACGCTTAACACGAATAGTATCGCCAATGGCATGTGGTGGCGGTTCACCGAGCAATATCTTGCGGGCATTATTGGGGCTGCTTCCGCACGTACTTTGCTCACTACAGCAATGATCAATAATGGTTTGGCATTAGGCCAAGTCGCCAATATTTTAGACCAAGCCTCGCAATGGCAACGTTTCAATCAAAACTTGCTGATGACCATGATTGACCACATGACCCAAGGGGTGAGTGTGGTTGATAAAAACATGTGTTTAGTCGCATGGAACAACCAATATTTAAAATTGTTTGGCTACCCTAAAGATTTAGTCTATGTGGGTTGTCCCATTGCCGATCTGATTCGTTATAACGCTGAACGCGGCGAATGCGGCCCCGGTTCAGTCGAAGAACATGTTCGTAAACGCTTACACTGGATGAAAGTCGGAAGTGCGCATGAGTTTGAACGAATCCGTAAAGACGGACGCGTTATTCAAATGCGCGGTAATCCTATTTCAGGTGGTGGCTTTGTGACTACCTTCGCCGACATTACGGCTTTCCGTGCGAATGAGGCAATACTCGAAGCCCGTGTAAAAGACCGAACCCAACAACTTGCCGATGCCTTAACCGAACAACAGCTTGCACGCGAACAAGCCGATATGGCCAATATGTCAAAAAGCCGATTTATTGCTGCGGCCAGTCATGACTTATTACAACCTATGCATGCGGCTCGTCTGTTTAGTACGGTTCTTGAACAAAGCATTGCGACCGAAGAAGACCGTCAAACTTTGCAACAACTTGACCGTGCTTTGTATGGTGCAGAAAGTATGCTCTCTGCCCTACTCGATATTGCACGTTTGGAAGGCGGTACCATACAGCCAAAAAGACAGCCTTATCCTCTGCACGATTTATTAAGCGACCTCGAACTACAGTTTAAGTCGATTGCTGCACAGCGAAATATTTCACTCAAAGTTCACGATGTATCATTCTGGATTGACACAGATTCACAGTGGATTCGACGTATTATCCAAAACTTTGTAAGTAATGCTTTGCGCTATACAGCCAAAGGCCGAGTGATTGTTGGTGTATTACGCTCAGCTCAAAAACCTGGACACATTCGAATTGGAGTCTGGGATACAGGTCCCGGAATTGCCGAAGAGCAACGTATTAAACTATTTCAAGAATTCGAACGCTGTGGGCATTTATCACCGTGGGGTGAGCAAGGTTTAGGTTTGGGTCTTGCTATTGTGCAGCGTATGACGGGTTTGTTGAACTATCCGGTCCATGTCTATTCGCAACTCGATAAAGGCTCCTGCTTTATGATTGAGGTTCCGGTGGTAGAAGCTCCAAAAGTGATAACCCCAACCGTACAAGCAGTGCCTTTAAAAACTAAGGCCTACCGAATTTTATGTTTAGACAATGATGAAACCATTCTTGAGGGTATGAGTAGCTTATTAGGTCGATGGGGGTATGAGGTTTTTAAAGCCACTGAACCAGAACAAGCACTTGAAATTATTCAAAAAGAAAATATTCAAGTCTGGCTTATCGATCAGCATTTAAATAACAACCAACTCGGTGTCGATTTTATTTTGCAAAATCGTCAACATGATGTTCCGGTTGCACTGATTACAGCCGACTCTCATCCTGAGTTACCTCAACAATTGAAAGAACTGAATATTGTTTTACTCAAAAAACCACTTAAGCCTGCTTCTCTAAGAGCATGGTTATCGGGACTTAAAATTGCCAGTGAGGTAGATTAAATATTTTCTGTCCCAAACCTTTTAATAAGTTTGGGAGAGATTTTTGGCAAAAATTATTGGTCTAATTTAAGCCAATAGGCAGAACTGCTCAAAAAGTCTACTTTTGTTGATTAAATAATTGGCCAAACTTTCCAATAGCCCTTTTTCTATGGCAAAGCTCACCTTTTTTGTAAGTGAACACTTGTATACTTAGTTACAATTTCATAAGCTTCTGTTTTTTAAAATTATAATTAGATAAAAACAACCATATACGACTTTAGTCGTATTCTTCTTGCATTCTTCATGACACATAAATATTCAAAACCAATTTATTCTATGTACAGCTATTTTTATAACCCATTTCCATATTAAGTACCCCTGCTCACGAATTAATGCAAAGGACAATTGCCATGAATATTTCTGATAACAGCCCGCAAGGCCAACTTTCGTCTCAACAGTTTTATCGTCAATACAGTGCCAATGCTTTACTTCCTGAACTAGATTGGCAAAGTATTTTCCCCCACAGCAAACTGAATGAGGCCCACATCAAAGCATTAAATACGATTTATCAGTGTGCAGTCCCGCTGGCACTCAATGTATTTCATGATCTAAATTTTGATGTATTTGCACCTGCGGCTTATCATCCGCAAGGTTTAGGTTTATTTGATAAATTGGCAAAACAAGAAGAAAATTTCTTAAAAGTTCTTAGCGCTGAAAGTGAAAATCTTGATCATGACACACGTCATCAAATCTGGAGCATGCTACTCCGTGGCGGCGCTGTACTCGTTTTCAAAGCTTGGCTTGGCCATGTCAAACTCGGCGAGAATCAGTTAGATATGACTCAGTTTGATGAATTATCGGATTTACTCTTTATTAAAACGCATCCAGATCAACTTGCTGAACGACTCCATGTCGATGAAAAAGCAAAACTCGACCATATCTTCTTGATGTATGGCAATGATATTTTCCTTGATCGCTTCAACAGTCTAGAAACAGCTGCTTTGTTTGTTGATTTAGGCGTTTATGATGCAGCCTTCTTAAGCCTACGCGATGACCGCGTGGCTGAATATTTAAAAATGAAAGGCTATGTGACTCAAGAACAAATTGATGATTTGCAATGCGCGCTTAACCCATTGTACTGCGACAGCCTAACACCAAAGCAAGATTGCCTTGCTTAAGTGGCACACATAAAAAAGACCTCAATCGAGGTCTTTTTTCTTTTTAGATTTTCTTATCTTCAATATTGAGTGCGCTAATGGCCAATACGGCTTGTGTACGGTTTTGCACACCTAATTTTCTAAAGATAGCCGTTACGTGAGCTTTAATCGTTGCTTCTGAAACATCAAGCTCATATGCGATTTGTTTATTTAACAAACCTTCCGCAACCATCATCAAGACACGGAACTGCTGAGGTGTTAATGATTGAATACGTTCAGCTAGAGCAGTTTCATCTGCTGCTCTCGGGTCAAGGTTAAGATTAGATGGCAAGTTAGGTGGCAACCAGATATCACCCTCTAAGACTTGACGAATCGCTTCGCCAATATGACTTGGATGAGCCGACTTAGGAATATAACCCATCGCACCATGAGCGATTGCACGCTGAATGATTGAAGTTTCTTCATGTGCAGAAACCACAATAATCGGAATAGATGGATACTGTGCTCTTACATAAACCAGAGCCGAAAAGCCTGAAGCACCCGGTAAGTTTAAATCGAGTAATACTAGATCAGGTTCTGCCCCATTTTCCAAACGCTCATAAAACTCATCAACCGAGGCTGTTTCATGAATTTGTGCCTGTGGCAGGCTATAACGTACTGCTTGAATTAAAGCATGACGAAACAAAGGATGATCATCAACGATTAAAATATTCATAAGCGATTAAAGTAATCTTGAGCATAAGTATGGCCTATTGTAACCATACTATTTAGATGAAAGATACGTTCATCTTATCCATTTTTATGCAAAATGTTGATAAATGCAGAACTTAGCCCATATTTTCTGATGTTTTTTAACTTTTAATAAAAATTAATCTGTTTTTTATATAAGCTTCTTTTTTATTATAAAAAATATATCACCTATAATTATATAAAGTAAAAACAGCAACTTAATATAAAAGAAAACTATAAAAATCCACTATTTATCTTTTATATTTAAAACTGATAAGGTTGACCAATTTCGTTATTTTACAGTTTACCGTCGTTGTTGATTAATAAGTCCAATCTCTTGTTTTAGGCTTAGGAACCAAATTATGACTGGTATCACATCACCAAAACCTTTAAATATCGTTGCTGTTTCTGGTGGCTTAAATACCCCATCTAAAACGGAAAGTCTGGTTCAAGCCATTCTTGATGAATTATCAGAAGCAATCGATATTAAAGTTCACTTTATTAAATTAAGCGAAATCGGGCCTCTATTAGGCGGCGCATTTTATCGCAACCAACTTCCACAGCGCGTACAAGATGACCTTGCAGCAGTTGAAGCAGCAGATGCTTTAATTGTAGGTACACCCGTTTACCGTGCATCTTTTACAGGTCTTTTCAAACATTTCTTCGATTTTGTTGAACAGACTGCTTTAGTCGATGTGCCTGTACTTTTAGCAGCATCAGGCGGTAGTGATCGTCATGCACTCGTACTTGAACATCAACTTCGTCCATTATTTAGCTTCTTCCAAGCACAAACTTTACCAATTGGCGTATATGCGACCGATCGTGACTTTACTCCTGAATATACAGTAAAAAGCGAGCAATTATCAGATCGTATTACGTTAGCAGTGGCACGTGCATTACCAATTTTAGAATGGGCGCCAGCGAAAGGTAAACGTGCTGAAGTGGTTAAATCTAAATCACAGCAAGCAAATCAAGAGCTTGGTATTAACAAGCAAATTGAGCAAGAAGAAGTATTACCTTCAGCAGCTGTACCAGACCTTGATGCGGCAGAATCTCGTTTGCATCACAAGTCTGGCAAATCATTAACGCATGTTGCCTAAGCGCAATATTGCTAAATAAAAAGAACGAATGGGGAGAGCGAACCATGACGCAATTACAACAACCAATTAAATTTGCTTATTGGGTACCAAACGTAAGCGGTGGCCTTGTAGTGAGTAATATCGAACAGCGTACAGACTGGAGTTATAACTACAATGTTCGACTTGCACAGGCTGCCGAAAACAATGGTTTTGAATATGCGCTCACCCAAATTCGTTTTACGGCGGGGTACGGGGCAGAAAACCAACATGAATCGGTAAGTTTCAGTCATGCATTACTAGCTAAAACTGAAAAATTAAAAGTCATTGCGGCTATTCTGCCCGGCCCTTGGAAACCGGCACTTGCCGCTAAACAACTTGCAACGATTGATTATTTAACTCAAGGCCGTATTGCGATTAACGTGGTAAGTGGCTGGTTCAGAGGTGAGTTTGATGCCATTGGTGAAGAGTGGCCTGAGCATGATGAACGTTATGTTCGCTCCGAAGAGTTTATTCGCACGTTAAAAGGAATCTGGACCACTGATAACTATAGTTTCGATGGTAAATATTACCAATTTCAGAATTACACACTTAAACCAAAACCTCTGCAAAAGCCTTATATTGAAGTTTTTCAGGGCGGCAGTTCACGTGCTGCGCGTGACATGGCTTCACGTGTTTCTGATTGGTATTTTACCAACGGTAATACGTTAGAAGAAATTCAAAAACAAGTCGAAGATATTCGTATCAAAGCAAAAGCTAATAACCATCATGTTAAAATTGGGGTAAATGCGTTCATCATTGCTAGAGATACTGAAGAAGAAGCAAAAGCGGTACTTCAAGAAATTATTGATAAAGCCAACACTGAAGCGGTAAATGCGTTTGGTGATGCTACACGTGAAGCTGGAGCAGCCTCTCCAGAGCAACAAGGTAACTGGGCAAAATCAACTTTTGAAGACTTAGTGCAATATAACGATGGCTTTAAAACCAATTTAATTGGTACGCCGCAGCAAATTGCAGAGCGTATTGTGGCACTCAAAAATGTAGGTGTTGATTTGATTCTTTCCGGATTTTTACATTTTATTGAAGAGGTGGAATATTTTGGAGAAAAGGTTCTACCACTCGTTCGCCAGTTAGAACTTCAACAGGAAAAGGAGGTAGAAATTCAAGCTAAATCAGCCTAAACACTCCAGTTAAAACAGCGCAAGATAATAAAAACAATAAATTAAAAATAAAGAATTTATTGGCTCCAAGACTCGGCTTGGAGCTTTATTTTTTAAGATTTTTCGACTTCTCGAATCACAGTTTCAACTGAGTAACGACACCATTTTGAAAGTTTTTCGATAAATTCATTTAATGCTGCTGGTTCAAAATGGCTGACAATCATATAGCAAGCATTACCCATGACTTTAAAACATTCATCGATTTGTTCGTATTGCTTCACTAAATTTTCAATTTCTTCAAAGGCGCGTTGTTCATTTAAATGCAAATGAATAAATTGTTTATGCGAATATTGAACAGCAATGGTGTAGTTTTTAATCACACCAGTATCCATTAACTGAGCAATTCGAGCACCCACCGCCTGCCCTGTCCGATGGACACGCTGCCCAATTTCTTTATTTGTCAGACGGGAATCTTGTTTAAGCAATGCAATAATTTTTAGATCAATCGGGTCTAATTCAATATTCATTTTTCATGGCGAAAGAAAACTGGCGGTAATGCTTTCATCTGACTATAGCCGATTTTTCAAGCAGAGAATAATCTTGTTTTATCTCATATCAACAAGAGTAATCTCATGAAACAAGCCCTATTAGTTATCGATGTTCAAAATGATTATTTTAAAAATGGCAAAATGGAATTGGTTGGGCCAGATCAAGCGCTAGAAGAAATAAAGCAGCTTGAACAATATTTTAACGAGAAAAACTTGCCCATCATTTATGTGCAGCATATTAACCCGCCACAAGCGAGTTTCTTTCAAGAAAATACAGATGGGGTTTTACTTCATCCTGAACTCAGTGCTGGCAGTGATTCATTAATCGTAACAAAGCATTATCCAAACAGTTTTTTAGAAACCAATTTAGATGAGCTTTTAAAAACACATCAAATTGAACAACTCGTGGTTACAGGCATGATGACGCATATGTGTATTGATTCAGGGACTCGTGCAGCCAAAGAACTTGGCTATCAACCCATCTTAATTGCAGATGCAACCGCAACTCGCGATTTAAGCCATGATGGAAAAACTGTAAAAGCTGAAGACGTACAAACTGCTTTTTTAACTGCGCTGAGTACATTTGCAAATGTAGAAAATACTGCCGATTTTTTAGCGAAATCTTAAATAAGGCTCAATAAAAAAGCCCCATTGGGGCTTTTTTTTAAATTAGTTTTGCTTATCAGGATAAACCGTTGCAATTAACTGATCTACCACTGCAGGCTCAGCTAAGGTTGAGGTATCACCTAAACTATCTAATTCATTCGCTGCAATTTTTCTTAAAATACGGCGCATGATTTTACCCGAACGCGTTTTAGGTAATGCTGGTGCCCAGTGTAATGCATCTGGTGAAGCTACAGGTCCAAGCACTTTACGTACCCAGTTGATTAACTCTTTACGCAGCTCTTCCGACTCTGGAACGCCCGCTTGTAAGGTCACGAAAGTACAAATACCTTGCCCTTTAATATCATGCGGCATGCCAACTACAGCTGCTTCTGCTACTGATTCATGCGAAACAAGAGCACTTTCAATTTCAGCAGTGCCCAGACGGTGGCCTGAAACGTTCAAGACATCGTCAACACGCCCTGTGATCCAGTAATAACCATCTTCATCACGGCGAGCACCATCACCTGTAAAATAAGTATTTTTAAAGGTCGAGAAATAAGCTTCAATAAAGCGATCTGGGTCACCCCAAATAGTACGCATCTGGCCTGGCCATGAATCTTTAATCACAAGGTTACCTTCAACCGCACCTTCTAGCTCATTACCTTCACCATCCACAATGGCGGGTTGAATCCCAAATAATGGACGTGTTGCTGAACCTGGTTTTAAAGCTGTTGCACCCGGCAATGGAGCAATCAAAATACCGCCTGTTTCGGTTTGCCACCATGTATCAACAATCGGGCAGCGGCCTTCACCAACAACATTGTAGTACCAATTCCAAGCCTCAGGGTTAATTGGTTCACCAACCGAACCAAGTAAACGCAGGCTGCTACGGTTACTTTCACGTACAAACGAATCACCTTCTCGCATCATGGCGCGAATCGCGGTTGGGGCCGTATATAAAATAGAGACTTTATGTTTATCGACTACATGACCAAGACGTGCCCATGTTGGATACTGAGGGACACCCTCAAACATTAAGGTCGTAGTTCCATTTGCAAGTGGGCCATAGATCAGATAACTATGACCTGTAATCCAACCGATATCGGCTGTACACCAGTACACATCGTCTTGTTTTAAATCAAAAACCTCTTTAAAGGTACTGGTTACATAAACTAAGTAACCGCCTGTCGTATGCAACACACCTTTCGGTTTACCTGTCGAGCCCGATGTATAAAGAATAAATAAAGGGTCTTCTGCCTTCATCGGCTCTGGAGGACAATTGGCATCCACTTCCATAATAATGAGGTGATACCACAAATCACGGCCCGGCTTCATTTCAATCGGGTTTGCATTACGGTAAACCACAATCACATTTTCAACACACTCAGTACCCGGCAATGCTAAAGCCAAATCAACATTTTCTTTGAGTGGTAATAGTTTTCCGGCACGTAGACTTGAGTCTGCGGTAATCACCAGTTTAGCTTGGCTGTCTTCAATACGACTTGCTAAAGAATCTGGCGAGAACCCACCAAACACTACACAGTGAACAGCACCAATACGGGCACAGGCTAACATGGCAATTGCAGCCTCGGTCACCATTGGCATATACAGAACAACGCGGTCACCTTTACCAATGCCATATTTCTTTAAAACGTTGGCAAAGCGGCAAACTTCATCGTGTAACTCTTTATAAGAAACGATTTTATGACGAGAAGGGTGGTCACCTTCCCAAATAATTGCAGGTTTATGTGGATGTTCTTTAAGATGCCTGTCTAGGCAGTTTGCTGACACGTTCAACTCACCATCAGCAAACCATTCAATTTTGAAATTGTCTTTGTCAAAACTGGTATTTTTAACTTGGGTAAATGGCTTTATCCAATCGACAATTTTAGCTTGCTCTGCCCAGAATTCATCTGGGTTCTCGATAGAGTGTTGATAACGTTTAAAGTAGTCTTCTTCAACAGTACGAGCTGTTTTTTTAAATTCCTCTGGTACTGGATAGATCTCATTCATACGCAACTTCCTTGATCTTGTGCATCCCATCTCGAGACTGTGGCTATTATTTTACTGGATCTTATTTGTATGCCTTTTCAGCATGATGACTCTTTCAAAGCCTAGACAATGCGACTTTGGTCATATATTAATCACTTACTCAAGCATACGAAATTATGAACATTTTTATAAAATTAAGTTGATTTAAAACATTTGTCTATAGGGTCTGTTCATACTTTATATATAAATTGCGTTGTAAGCTAAAATTTCACGAAACAAGGCATGAAATGCAGAAAAATAGCGCCTCTATTGTCAAATTTCATAACGCAGTTTTGGGTAATTTTAGCTACAATCCTTTGGGACAGAAATACTTTTTGATGCTGTGTCGTTAGATATTACTCATTTAGAATAACTAAATATTCATAATATCTGCCTACCATCATCTAAAAAGTATTCTCTGTCGCAATCATAGATAAAATATAAACAGACCCTCGCATTACTTTTATAATTTTTTCAATATTTGATGGTTTTGATCATCAACAAAGATTATTTTGTCTCTCATATGCAACCTAGGAATAAAATAATATGTTTGCCCAAACAACTTCCTCACGCCCACCACAGCTGCCTTTAAAAGATAGCCCTTTTTCAATTCATGGCCGTTTTAACCGTATGAGTTATTTAGGTGGATATGGACTGATTTATTTAGTCACAATCGTGGGTTATTTTATTCTGGCCTCATTTCTTGGAAGTTTTCAGCTTTCAAGTAATTTATTTAATTTTGAGTTTTATAGCTCTCTTTCTGGCCTCAGTGCTTTGGTAGTCTGGGCTTTTTGGCTATTCCTGATTTATTTAAATATTGTTCTCGTCGTGCGACGTTTGCATGATGTAAATAAAAGTGGTTGGATGGGATTACTACTATTCATTCCAGTTGTTCAGTTCTTTTTTATGATTTATTTACTGCTTGCCTCAGGTACAGCAGGCCCAAATCAATATGGTCCAGCTCGACCCTCAACATTCATAGAAAAGTTAATGGCTTGGTTTATTTTATTCGCTATTTTAATTAGCCTTATTTCTACCGCAGGCTTTTTTTACTACTTCTCTGGTACCGATACTATTCAAACTCCGTCACAAATCTTACAAAAAGGAACCGAATACTTTTAATTAAAAAACACTTTATTATTCAAATGAACTCATTATAGTAGGCGCACATTTTATCTCCTACTATGATGAAAGCTGATCATCGCTTTCATAATTTTTTAAAATAGAGACTTGTCGTGGCTGATGAACAAAAATCCTTAACGGATGTTGCAAAAAATACAGGCGAACTTTTGCAAGAAGCAGGTACTAAAACCACTCAAACGGTTCTAGAGCATACCGAAAAGTATCATGATGCCTATACCACTATTGATAAAATCGTGGATAGCTTCTGGGAACGTGTGCCTTATATTTGTATTGCAATTATCGTTTTTATTATTTTTTGGCTACTCACCAAATTATTTAAGTTCTTTGTTCGTAAAACCTTAGAAAATCGCTCTTATACGCGCCAAAACCTAGTGTTGGTTCTAAACCGTGTAGGAAGTACGACAATTTTATTTTTTGGATTCTTAATTGCACTTGTCATCATGATCCCAGGTTTTACCCCAGGGCAACTTATGAGCGCGTTAGGGATCGGTTCGGTCGCAATTGGTTTCGCATTTAAAGATATTTTCCAAAACTTGCTTTCAGGTATTTTGATTTTATTGAGCGAACCGTTCCGTATTGGCGATTCAATCGTGGTCAATTCACTTGAAGGAACTGTTGAAGATATCCAAATTCGTGCAACATTCTTACGTTCGCCAGATGGCCGTCGTATTGTTATTCCAAATGCCACTGTTTATACGAGTGCTTTAACTGTAAATACGGCTTATCAACAACGACGTTGTGAGTTTGTAGTCGGCATTGGATATGAAGACGATGAACAAAAAGCCAAACAGATTGTTTTAGATATTCTTAATAATGATCGAAATGTACTCAGTCAACCGGCTTTCTCGGTTAACGTCACAGCTTTAGCAGATTTCTCGGTTAACCTGACTGTACGTTGGTGGATTGATACCACTGAAACTGATATTTCGTCATCTACGAGCACCATTCAAGCTCAAGTCAAACAAGCTTTCAATGCAAATGGTATTAATATTCCTTACCCTATTCAGGAATTAAAAATGGCAGCAAATCAGCCACCGTTAAACCCTGAAGTATCAACTAAAGAGACGACCTAAAATATAAGAAATAGACGTTTCAGTTCTTAAAATACGGTTGCCTAAGCTCACAGCTTGGCAGCCGTTTTTTGTGAGTAAATCAATTTCATAGGGAATAAAGCCGCCTTCGGGTCCAACGACTACACTGCACGCATGCGGAATATTAACTGGCATGCTCTGCTCGGCATACGGATGAGCCACGTAGGCGGGACTTCCCTTTGAAATTAAGTTTGGTAGCACATCTTCAACAAAAGGTTTAAAGCGTTTATATAATTGAATTTCAGGAGCAATGGTGTCGCCTGCTTGCTCAAGCCCTAAAGTCACATAGTTATCAAGTTGTTGTAAAAATGGAGTTTGCCAATAGCTTTTATCTACGCGGTAACTATGAATCAAACTAATTCTTTCAACTCCCAAAGTCACACTGTCCATAATTAAACGGCGTAAAACTTTGGGCCTTGGTAACGCTACGATTAAATGTACTGGAAGTTTTGCAGGTACAGCTTCTTCACTAATAGGTCTGATACAAACTTCTTGCTCATTCATCGAAATAATTTCAGTGGTATAACGTGCACCATTACGAACACCAACTTTTAGATTTTGGCCAACCGTAATATCAAGATGTTCACGTAAATGCTGCAATTGGCGTTTTGAACGGATTAACCATAAATCTGACTGAACATCATCAGGTTCTAGTAAAACGATATTCATGGTTTTTCGACCAAATACCGGTTAATTACTCCAATATGTTTTTGTAATGAACCTTGGTTACGCTGCAAAACTTTATGCGCCTGCTCTACCACCTGCTTTGCTTCTACAGGCTCGGCTAAACATGCCATCCAGATTGCTACAACTTGCTCAGCGTCTTGAGCAATGAGCACCCCATTTTCATCAATAAATTCATCAACAATGGTTTGGAAATTAAAGTAACGAGGTCCAATTACGGTCGGTACATTTAAAACCATAGGCTCCAAAATATTATGCCCACCGCCCGGTTCATTAAGTGATCCACCCACAAAACACACCTGACTTAAGGCATACCATAGCCAAAGCTCACCCATACTATCCGCCAGATAAACCTGTGTACTGGCGTGAATACTATGATTCATACTTCTACGATGAGTAATTAAATCTAGGTTTTGGCAAATTTCAAATACTTCATCAAAACGTTCAGGATGTCGAGGCACGACAATACAAACTAAATCTGGATCTGACTTTAGATAAGGTGCAAGTGCCTGCAAAATTTGTTGTTCTTCTGGCGCATGCGTACTGGCAATTGTTAGGACTTTACGCTGTCCCAAATACCATTGTTGTTGTAATTGCTCAGCCTGATTTATAAAAGTCTCTGGCGCATGGATATCAAACTTAATATTTCCAACTACCTGACTTTTTTGTTGATCTAAACCAAGTTCTACATAACGTTGTCGAGTCACATTATCTTGTGCCAGCACCCAGTCAATTTGTTTCAGCATTCCTGCAGTTAGCCCTGAAACGCGGCTATAACCTTTTGCTGATTTTTCTGATAATCGCGCATTTAATAATAAACAAGGAACCTGTTGTAGCTTGGCTTGATCAATTAAATTTGGCCAAAGCTCGGTCTCAACCAATGCTAAAAGCTTTGGCTGATACAACTCAAAAAATTGTTTTAAAAGATGCTTTTGATCAACAGGCAAATAAACTGCTTGAAATAAATCTAAATAAGGAGCTTTTAAAAATAATGATTTGGCACGCGCTTGCCCCGTCTTTGTTGTATTAGTAACTAATACAGGTTGACCGAGTTTAAGATAATGCTCGATTAAAGGCTGCGCAGCATTGGTTTCTCCAACCGAAACAGCGTGGAACCAAATTGCTCTTACATTTTTTGGAGATTCAAACGGCCCAAATCTTTCAAGACATTCCTGATTATATAATTCCTGGCTTTCTGCACGTCTTTTTATCCGCCATTGGTAAAAAGGTTTTAATAAATGGAGTGCGGTGTTGTACCAAAAAGGGGTCGCCAAGCGGTTTGCCTCAAATAGTCAAAGTTTAAAACTGGGGAAAATATAACATAGATAGAAAAAATGGCAGAGTTTCGATACCTAAACTCTACCATTACAAGAAAAGCAATTTACTTACTTAAGAAATGAACTAGGTCAGTAAGTCGAAATCTCAAAGATATTATGAAGCTTCTAGCGTTGGATAGTCTGTATAACCTTCAGCGCCTTTAGCATACAAAGTTGTTGCTTGAAGTTCATTTAATGGCAAGTCTTTTTCTAAACGCTGTAAAAGATCTGGGTTAGCAATATATGCCTTACCAAAAGATACAGCATCTGCCTGACCTTCACGCAAGATACGTTTTGCTGATTCTGGTGTTAGATTCTCATTGGCAATCCATACACCATTAAATTTTTCGCGAAGTTTAGGGCTAATGCTATCAGCAGCTTCATATTCACGAGAGAAAATGAAAGCAACATTACGTTGGTTAAGTTGTTCCACTACATAACCAAAAGTTGCTAATGGGTTTTCATCACCCATATCGTGTGAATCACCACGCGGTGCAATATGAACACCTACTCGGCCAGCGCCCCACACTTCAATAAATGCATCAACGACTTCTAATAATAAACGTGCACGGTTTTCAACAGGACCACCGTATTTGTCATCACGTTGGTTGGTATTACTTTGAAGGAACTGGTCAATTAAGTAGCCGTTCGCTGCATGTAATTCAACACCATCAAAACCTGCTGCTTTAGCCAGTTCTGCTGAATGTTTGTATTGAGCAATAACTTCTTGAATCTCTTCAATTGAAAGTGCACGCGGTATTACATACGGACGTTTAGGACGTAATAAACTCACTTCACCCGCAGGTTGAATTGCACTTGGTGCAACAGGAATATCACCATCTAAAAGTTCAGGGTCTGAAATACGGCCCACATGCCAAAGCTGAACTACAATTTTTGAACCTTGAGCATGAACTGCCTCAATAATTTTATTCCAAGCTTGTGCCTGCTCTTGTGACCATAGCCCTGGGGTGTCTGCGTAACCCACAGTTTTTGAACCAATCACTGTTGCTTCAGTCAAAATTAGGCCAGCATTTGCACGTTGTTGATAGTATTCAACCATTAAATTATTAGGCACTCGGCTTTCACCACTACGCGCACGCGTTAATGGAGCCATGACCAATCGATTTTTGATTTCAAAATCACCAACCGTTAAAGGAGTATTGAGTTCAGCCATAATCGCCTCGACTTACACTTTAATAATTTAAAGTGTTTGTTTTAAATGTTCGATATATTGCTGAATCAAAGCTTCGTTACGTGAAAAATAAGACCATTGACCATATTTTTGGACCTGAATAAGCCCCGCCTGTTGTAACACAGACAAATGATTAGACATCGTAGACTGAGCTACTTTACCCAAACGTTCAATATGACCTGCACAAACACCCTTCTCAAAACTACCACCACATTCTTCCACCGGTAAATAATGTGCAGGTTCTTTTAACCATTGCAAAATTTGCCGACGTAGAGGGTTGGAAAGGGCTTTGCTAATTGCATCAATATCCATAGGCTCAACACGTCTTGTAAACGAACAAAGCTTTGTTCAGCATTTCGGAAGTATAATATCGCATTTTTTCGATATTCATATCTATTTTTTTCGATATTCATATCGCATTTTTTCGATTAATATTCGAAGGCTGAACTGCTTTGCCGTTTTAATCGCTAAAAATCCAAGAGTTCTACATATTCATAGATGAACTGTATTTAAACTAAAAGTTCAGCAGACTCTTATAAACCTTGTTTTAAACTCGCTTCAATAAAACGATCAAGGTCACCATCAAGAACAGCACCAGTATTAGAGTTTTCAACACCCGTACGTAAATCTTTAATACGCGAATCATCTAATACATATGAACGAATTTGGCTTCCCCAACCAATATCAGACTTCGAGTCTTCTAGAGCTTGAGCTGCTTCATTACGTTTTTGCATTTCCAATTCATACAAACGTGCACGTAACTGTTTCCATGCGTGGTCACGGTTAGCGTGTTGCGAACGCTGGTTCTGACATGCCACCACAATACCTGTTGGAATGTGAGTCAAACGTACAGCAGAGTCGGTTTTGTTAATATGCTGACCACCTGCACCAGATGCACGGTACGTATCGGTACGAACATCAGAAGGGTTAATATCAATTTCAATATTGTCATCAACTTCTGGTGAAATAAATACCGCAGAGAATGAAGTGTGACGACGGTTGCCACTGTCAAATGGTGATTTACGAACTAAACGGTGTACACCTGACTCTGTGCGTAACCAACCGTAGGCATATTCACCTTCAACACGTATCGTTGCTGATTTAATACCAGCTACGTCACCGTCAGACACTTCCATAAGTTCTGCTTTAAAGCCATGACGTTCAATCCAGCGCATATACATGCGTAAAAGCATAGACGCCCAATCTTGTGCTTCAGTACCACCTGAACCTGATTGAATCTCTACATAGCAAGGATTCGGGTCCATTGGGTTGCTAAACATACGACGGAATTCAAGTTTAGCCAGTTCATCTTCGGCAGCACCAAGCTCAGACTGAACATCTTCAAGCAGGCTTTCATCGTCGGCTTCTACAGCCAAATCTAACATCGCTTTTGCATCTTCAAGCTGTGTAGATAAGCCATCCAATACATGAATAACGTTTTCTAGTTCGCCCTTTTCTTTCGCCATCGCCTGAGCACGGCTTTGATCATTCCAGATCGCTGGGTCTTCTAACTCACGTAAAACTTCTTCTAAACGTTCTTTTTTCAGATCGTAGTCAAAGATACCCCCGTAGTGTTTGGCTACGATCAGTTAAGTCTTTCAATTGGTTTAGATAAGGATTAATTTCCACGCGAGTGTTCCCATAAGAGCAGATAAACAGTCAATTATTTTAGCATAGCTGCGGTTATCTACGAACCCGCTTTGTATTTCTCATCATATTTCATCAATTTAACTTATAAATTTTCTTCAGTTCAACTTAAGATTAATTGGTAACATCCTCATACAAAATTGGGTACTTTTACAGCATTTTTTATGATCTACACAAAATATCCTCAATTTTAATAAAATAAAACATTATGTTTTTATATTTTAAAATCAATATCTTAAATTAAACTAGTTTACATAAGTATCACACGGTTACAGTACGGTTACTCGTGCAAGATTGACGATCAAGCTTTTTCGTCTAGACTAAAAGTTGTAACAAAACATTTATAAAATCGCTTTTTAGAGGGGAGAGATTCCATGAAAAAACTAGCAATTGCATCAGCTCTTTTATCTGCACTCGCAGTGAGTGGCGCAGCAAACGCTTACCAAGCTGAAGTTGGTGGTTCTTACAATTATCTTGATCCGGACAACGGTAGCAGCGTAAGTAAATTCGGTGTTGACGGGACTTATTACTTTAATCCTGTTCAAACTCGTAACGCTCCACTTGCTGAAGCAGCTTTCTTAAGCCGTGCAAGTAACGTTAACGCCCTTATCAACTATGGCGATAACAGCGGTACAAAAGATACTCAATATGGCGTAGGTGTTGAATATTACGTTCCTAACTCAGATTTCTACCTTAGTGGTGATGTAGGTCGAAATGAGCGTGAAGTCGACAACACCAATATTGACAGCAAAGTAACTACTTATGCAGCTGAAGTAGGTTATTTACCAGCTCCAGGTTTATTACTTGCTCTAGGTGTTAAAGGCTACGACGAAAAAGACGGTAAAGACGGCGCTGATCCAACAGTTCGTGCTAAATACGTAACTCAAGTAGGTCAACATGACGTAAACCTTGAAGCGTTCGGTGCGTTCGGTGACCTAGACGAATATAAAGTTCGTGGTGACTACTACATCGACAAAACTTTAAGTGTTGGTGCTGATTACTACAACAACGACTTAACTGATAAAGATGAATTTGGTATCAATGCTAAAAAATTCTTAAATCAGCAAGTAAGTGTTGAAGGCCGTGTTGGATTTGGTGATAACGACAACACTTATGGTGTTCGTGCAGCATACCGCTTCTAATCAAGCCTAAAGTCATAAAAAATCCGCTCAATTGAGCGGATTTTTTTTTATTGGTTTAAATGTACGATGCGTAATTGTAAATTCACATTACCATTAAATGCATTACGATCTATTTCATAGACCAAATGTACATAATCCCGCATTGGGTCAAATTCAAAACGACCCGCTGCATTAAAAGCAATTGCATCAAAACTGTATTGGTCGAGTGCTAATTTAAGTTTCAAATGCGTTTCTTTAAGCCAGCGATAATCAACAACTTTAAAATGTCCTTCAAACTGAGGAAAAGGGAATTTTTGTCCCCACGGTCCTAGCTGTTCTATCCAATCTAATGTATTTAGTTGCAAAGCCGAAGCTGGTAATTCCCCATCCGTCCATAGCGTTGCTTGAAACAAAGACTCTTCCATTGCTGCAATGCAATTGGTAAATGCTGTTTTAAAAGCTTCAAAGTTTTCTTTACGTATAGTTAAACCTGCTGCTGCTGCATGACCACCAAAATGGCTCACCAATTCTGGATGTTGTTCAGCAACCTGTTCAATCGTATCTCGAATATGCACCCCATCAATTGAACGTGCAGATCCTTTTATATGAATACCATCTTCATCAGGTGCAAACACAATAGTGGGACGATGAAACTGCTCTTTTAAACGCCCCGCTACAATTCCAATCACGCCTTGATGCCAGTTTTCTTCGAAGAGTATAAGAGCTGGAGGAACGTCTTCCTTTGAGAGCTGCAAGCTATCTAAAGCAGACAAGGCTTGTTGCTTCATCTCCCCTTCGATTTGACGGCGCTCTATATTTAATTGATTTAACTGTCTCGCGATTGGATAGGCAAATTCCATAGTGTCAGCTAATAAACATTCAATGCCTATACGCATGCTCTCCATGCGTCCAGCAGCGTTAATACGCGGACCTAAAACAAAACCTAAATCTTGTGCACGCAAAGATGAAGCCTCACGGCCAGCAATATCTAGCAACGCCAATATTCCGACTCGGCATTGATGTTGTTGAATACGTTTTACACCTGCGTCGACCAAAATACGGTTGTTATAATCTAGAACAGCAACATCCGCATACGTTCCCAAAGCAACCAAGTCTAGATATTGAGTGACTTTACTTGTACTTTTGTTTTGCTTGTTACGTAAACTTGCTAAATTGGCCAGCACATAAAATGCAACTCCAACACCTGCAAGCGCCTTACTTGGGAACTCACAACCTAACTGATTTGGGTTTACAACTGCTTCTGCAAGCGGTGTTTCTTTAGTGGTTAAATGGTGATCTGTAATAACCACTTGCATACCCAGTGCATGTGCCGCATCAACACCAGCATGGCTGGAAATCCCATTATCGACAGTAACTAATAAATCGGGTTGATAAATTTGATGTGCAAGCTCTGCAATTGCGGGAGTAAGCCCATAACCGTATTTAAATCGGTCTGGAACCAAATAGTCAACTTGTGCCCCCATATCGCGAAGCACGAGCATCATTAAAGCAGTGCTGGTTGCGCCATCAGCATCATAGTCCCCCACAATAACTATTTTTTTCTGCTCATCGATGGCTTGATCCATTAATGCTACAGCAGCGTCCAACCCTTTGAGTTCAGGGGCCAATAAATTCTTAAGCTTTAACTCTAGTTCTTGCTCGAATTGTACGCCCCGTCTTGCCAAAATTTCGGCAATAAACGGAGGCACGCCCTGAAACTGTTCAGGGCGTGTCAATAAAGGTCTTTGTTTAATTTGTATTTTTGTCATTTAAGGCATCAGTCGGTGCAACGTCCATTGACCGTCGATTTTTTCATAACTCAAGCGGTCATGTAAACGATTTGGTCGCCCTTGCCAGAACTCATAATAATCTGGCTGTAGACGGTATCCACCCCAGAACTCCGGCTTATTGAGTACTTCGTGGCTTTGAACTTGTTGTTGTAAGTCTTGAAAACGTTGCTGTAACAGCTCGCGACTTTCAATTTTGCCACTTTGGGGAGTACTGATATGAGCTGCAATCTGGCTATCACGTGGACGTTTATGATAGTAGTCTGTAGATTCCTGTTCAGGAATTTTTACAACATGCCCACCTACTCGTACCTGACGCTCTAGACTTGGCCAATAAAATAACAATTCAGCATATGGATTTTCTGCCAAATCTATACCTTTCTGACTGTCGTAGTTAGTATAAAAATCATACCCTGATTCTGTGGCCCCACGTAACAAAACTGTTCGAACATGAGGTCTGCCATTCGCACTTGCTGTCGCTAATGACATTGCATAGGGTTCATGCAAATTGGCTGCTAGAGCATGGTTAAACCAACCAAGAAACTGATGATGAGGATTAGATTCAACTTGCCCCTCATGCAATTCTCCTTGCTCGTAGCTTAAGCGTAATTCACTTAAATCTTTAATGACATCACTCATGTCATGCACCTTATGCGACTTGTGCTTGTGAACGAACTGAATCTGCTAAATGCTGAGCTAAAGCATTCACTTCTTGCTCATCATCACCTTCAACCATAACACGAATTACAGGCTCTGTTCCTGACTTACGAATCAAGATTCGTCCACGTCCTTTGAGCTGTGCTTCTGCTTTATCAAACTCGGCAACCAATGCAGGAATAGAATACGGATCAAGCATTTGTTCTAAACGTACATTCACAAGAATTTGTGGGAATAGTTTAAAGTCTTGAACCAATTCATGAAGAGCTTTATTTTGCTCGACCATCACAGTTAAAACTTGAAGTGCTGCAATAATCGCATCACCTGTCGTACTCTTGTCTAAAGTTAGAATATGACCAGAAGGCTCACCACCTGTTACCCAACCATTTTCTTCTAAAGCTTGTAACACATATCGGTCACCAACCTTAGCACGAACAAAACCAACATTCGCTTTTTCAAGGGCTACTTCGAGTGCCATGTTACTCATGACAGTACCAACTACGCCTGCTGGTTTATTTTGAGCCTGAGTCGCTAAAATATATAAAATATGGTCGCCATCAATTAAGTTACCAAACTTATCGACCATCACAACACGGTCAGCATCACCATCAAAGGCAATCCCTAAATCTGCTTCGTGCTCAACTACAGCTTTTTGTAGGTTTTCGGGATGTGTTGAACCACAACCTTCATTAATATTTAAACCATCCGGCTCATTATATAAAGCAACAACTTTTGCACCTAACTCACGGAAAACCGAAGGACCAACGCTATACGCTGCACCATGAGCACAGTCCAATACGATCTTTAAATTATTTAAATCAAAGTGGTAAGGGAAAGTAGATTTACAAAATTCGATATAGCGACCATTCGCATCATTTACACGAACACTTTTACCTAAATTTGCTGTGTCATCAATATATAAATCTTTTTCTAATTCGAGGTTAATTTCTTCTTGTAGAGCATCTGGTAATTTTTTACCTTCGCTTGAGAAAAATTTAATCCCATTATCAAAATATGGGTTATGGGATGCAGAAATAACAATACCTGCATGAGCATGTAAAGCACGGGTAAGGTGTGCAATAGCTGGTGTTGGTAATGGACCAAGTAAATGAACATATACGCCAGCAGCGTTTAACCCCGCCTGCAAAGCAGACTCTAAAATATAACCAGATAAACGAGTGTCTTTTCCTAATACAACAAGTGGCTTATTTTTTGGACTCGTTCGTTTTAATACCTTCCCTGCAGCAAAACCGAGTTTTAAAGCAAACTCTGGAGTAATAGGCATTTGCCCAAATTTTCCACGAATACCATCCGTTCCAAAATAACTCATAGCTTATCTCATTTTTACGCCACTTCAGCCGTGGCTTACTTCATATATGGCAATTCCGCCATATCTCTTTTCGTCAGATTTACTTTACACCAAAAACAAAAAGCCGTCAGTGTAATGACGGCTTTCTTCGTTGTTTTGGTTACGAAAATCTAACCAACACGATAGTTTGGAGCTTCTTTAGTAATCGTTACATCATGAACATGTGACTCAGACATGCCTGCTGAAGTAATTTTCACAAATTTCGCATTTTGGCGAAGATCTTCAATCACAGCTGAACCTGTATAACCCATCGATGAACGTAAACCACCCATCATTTGATGAACGATGTTACCCATTGGGCCTTTATATGGAACACGGCCTTCGATTCCTTCTGGTACTAACTTCTCAGCACCTGCTTTTGAATCTTGGAAATAACGGTCAGCAGAACCAGTTGCTCCCGCCATTGCACCTAATGAACCCATACCACGATATGCTTTGTAGTAACGACCTTGGAAAAACTCAACTTCGCCCGGCGCTTCTTCAGTACCTGCAAGTAATGAACCAACCATGATCGTGCTTGCACCCGCACCGATCGCTTTTGCCATATCACCAGAGAAGCGGATACCGCCATCTGCAATTAAAGGAATTTGATCTTTTAATGCGCTAGCAACGCTGTCAATCGCAGAAATTTGTGGCATACCGATACCAGCCACAATACGTGTTGTACAGATAGAACCAGGGCCAATACCTACTTTTACAGCATCTGCACCTGCATCTAATAATGCTAATGCAGCATCACCAGTTGCAATGTTTCCACCAATCACTTGTACTTGAGGGAAGTTTTGTTTCACCCAACGTACACGTTCAATTACACCAGCAGAGTGACCATGTGCTGTATCAACAACAATGACGTCAACACCAGCTTCAACCAATGCTTCCACACGACTTGGTGTATCAGCACCTGTACCTACCGCAGCACCAACACGTAAACGACCAAGATCATCTTTACAACTGTTTGGATAGCTCTCAGCTTTGCGGAAGTCAGTTACTGTAATTAAGCCTTTAAGTTCGTTGCTCTCACCAACGACCAAAACTTTTTCAATACGGTGTTTTTGCAATAATGCTTGAATGTTTTCTTTAGACTCGCCTTCACGTACAGTGACTAAACGATCTTGGCCTGTCATGATGTTGCTAACAGGTTGTTCTAAATTGGTTTCAAAACGCGTATCACGGCCTGTCACAATACCAACAACCTTGCCGTCTTTAACAACAGGTACACCACTAATGTTATTAGCAGAGGTAATTGCGATGAGTTCACGTACTGTAGTTTCAGGCGTTACAGTGATTGGATCTTTCACCATACCCGCTTCGAATTTTTTCACACGGCGTACTTCTGCAGCTTGAGCAGCAATATCCATGTTTTTGTGCAAAATCCCGATACCACCATTTTGTGACATCGCAATCGCCATACGTGACTCAGTCACTGTATCCATTGCAGCTGAAACTAATGGGATATTTAAATGAATGCCGCGAGTTAAACGTGTCTTTAGAGAGACATCTTTTGGGAGAACAGTAGAGTAGGCAGGAAGTAATAAGACATCATCGAAGGTTAGCGCTTCTTGAACGATGGTCAGCATAACAATCTCACTGGTAAATTCCGTGAGCTATTATAAACAAATTTCAATGCAATTTTCATATTATCTTTGCCTTTTTCAGCAATAGATATTCCTCAGTCCTAAATATTTGTCACTTATTATAGTTTTAACGTTATTTTTTAATCGAGGTTTTTGCAACCCAGAATTTTATCTGGGTTGATCATTAGACATAATATTTAGGTAGGACAGCTAAAAATTTCTTCAGTCATCAAATCTACTCCACATGGCAATGTTTCAATCCAGTCTAAAAACTGGTTAATCATCTCTTTACCAATAAATGGGCTACCATGCTGAGGAACAATCATTTCAATATCCATCCGACGAACCATGTTGACCCATAAGCGGATCACTTTATTGGAACACATATAACGTTGGTGGAAAGCTTTCATTTTCATTACATGGGTATCGAAATCTTTTAGAGGCTGATTTGCATCCTCTACAATAGAAGCTCCCATATCACCAGAAAATAAAATTTTGGCAACGGGATCATAAAACTGAAAATTACCGACCGAATGTAGAAAATGTGCTGGAACCATGACAAGCTTTGATTCACCTAATTGAATCACTTGACCACGATCTGGCAGCTCAATAAGACGGTCTTCCCAATTCCCTTTCATACGCTCACTCATAAATGAGGAATTTAGGTGTGGTAAAAAACGTGCCCATAATTTTGATGCAACGACTTTAGCATCGGTATAAACCAGCCAGCGTGGCATTGAAGTAATAATGTCCGGATCTTGATGCGAGGCCATCACATAGTCTAGATTTTTCAAACGTGTATATTTATTTAATTCCATCGTTAATGGAACGTAGGTCAAATCGCCACCCGGGTCTATTACAGCAGCGCGTTCATGGTCAATAATTAAAAATTGATTGGCTTGGATGCCTTCCCCTTTAACCAAGCTGGTAAAACTAATACATTTATGTACGCCATTATCAAATAATATCTGCGATGTTGTTTTTTCAAACCCCATACAATTCCCCAAAAAAACTTTAAATATTAGATATTTTTATATCCATACTAAAATAAAGGGATTCCAAAACACTTGCAACAAATTGATTGATCTTTCTCATAATATTTTAAAATTGATTTTGCTTTTCTTATTTTATAAATGAATCATAATGTTATTTAAAATTAAACCACAATAAATTAAAATAATTCTCATTATCAAATTTACTTTTTGTGCTGCTTAGGCCTCCCATGAATCAACCCTTTCGTTTTTCAACCTCAAAAACATTGTTAGCAGTTGCTATTTTTACTTCGATGACAGCAAGTCACGCTGAAGAAATAACAGAACAACAAAATTCGACCAGTGTTCTCCCCACGATTTCTGTTAAAGCGCAAAAAGAAAGCACTTCACCTTACGTCGCAACGAAAGCAAACTCTGCTTTAAAATCAGACGCACCTTTATTTAAAACTGCTCAGTCGGTTTCGGTAGTAACCCGCGAACAGCTCGACCAGAAACAAGCAAGAACTTTAGCAGATGCTCTTGAAGGTGTCGCAGGCGTAGAAGCTGGGAAACTTGGTCGTCGTGGTTGGGATGATTTTGTTATTCGAGGACAAACTTCTTCTGATTCAGTTTATGTAGATGGTTTAAGAGTAGGCCAAAATACGTATGTTGCTACTGAGTTATCAGGCATGGATCAAGTACAAGTTTTAAAAGGGCCTGCATCTATTAATTTTGGTTTGGTTGCTCCAGGAGGTATGGTCAACTTAGTGACTAAACGCCCTCAAGCTGAAAACTTTGCTCGGGCCACTATGACTTATGGCAGCTACAACCTTAAAGAAGGAACGTTCGATTTAAACTATAGTCCTAATAATAGTGAAAAAGGTGCTTTCCGTTTAAATGGCCGTATCTCGGATCAAGATGACCCAACAGATTATGTATATTTTAAAAATTACTACATCTCCCCCTCTTATAACTTTGACTTAGGGGATAATACTGATCTCTCTGTCATCGCAAGCTATCAGCATCGCGAATACATTCGTCAACAAGGCTTGCCTGTCATTGGTACTTTAAAAGATAACCCTAACGGCGCTATAGACCGAAGTTTATATATTGGCGACCCTAATTTTGGTAAATATGAAGCCGATGTTTACCGCACAGGTTATACCTTTAAACACGCTTTTGATAATGGTTGGAACTTTAATCAGAACTTTGCCGTACAAAAAACTGAAATGGATGGCACTGCTGTCTTTGCTCGCACAGGTAACAACTTTTGGGCAAAAAACAAACAAGGTGAAATCGACTATACAACCATTAGCCGTAAAAATAATAGCCGCCACCAAATTATTGATAATTTAAGCTTTGCCATCGATAACCGTTTAAATAAACAGTTTGATTTATATGGTATGCAACACGACCTTAATATTGGAGTAGATGCTTTTCAGGAAAAAAGTGATTACACCAATGATAAATACGATATTGGCGATTTAAGTATCTATGACCCCGTTTATGGTCAAAATGTAAAATTGACTCAAAATGTTCGTGATATCAACCGTCTCAAATATTTAGGGCTTTATTTACGTGATCGCATTCAGCTTAATGACCAATTACTTTTAAGCTTATCTGGTCGTCAAGACTGGGCGCAAACTCAAACGACAAGTTTGGTGACTGGCAGTACAAGTAAACAAACAGACAATGCATTTACGGGCAGTGCCTCTGTCATGTATACCCTTAATGACATTGTGGCTCCTTATGTCAGCTATGCCACTTCATTTACCCCAAATAGCGGTACTGATGTAAATAACAACCCGTTCAAACCTGAAGAAGGGAAACAGGTTGAAGTCGGAATGAAATTACAAAGCCCAGATCAACGAGTTCAAGGTGCTATCGCTTGGTATGATTTAAAACGTCAAAATGTTTTAGTCACTGATACTGCGAATAGTGGCTATAAAGTACAACGTGGCGAACAGTTAACTCGCGGTATTGAAACTGAGCTAAGCGCAGAAATTTTAGAAGGTTTAAAATTAACAGCTGCCTATACCTACACCATTGATGCTGAAATTAGTAAAGATGCAAACGCGAGCAATGTAGGAAAAGCACTCGACAATATTCCTGAACATGCTTACAGCCTGTTGGCTCGTTATAAATTTGACCCTGCCTCAAAACTTGGTTGGTATATCGGCGGTGGTTTCCGTGGTGAAACCTATAAAACTATGGATAAGCTAGATGTCCATATTCCAGGCTATACCGTATTTGATACAGAAGCTGGCTATGACGCTGGACATTGGGGCGCACAACTTGCGATCCGTAATCTATTCGATAAAGATTACTATGCAGGTGCCTTAAATGAAAATTTGGTGACTTTAGGTAATCCACGTCAAATTAACTTTACTGTGAAATTTAACTATTAAAATTACCTATAAAAAACGCACTCGATTCGAGTGCGTTTTTTTGGCAGCTTAAAATGCGTTAGAAGAAATAATGCTGTACTAAAGTAGAGATACCTACAATTAAGAAAATAGCAGCACCAATTTTATGAATGAGCGAGATAGATAAACGTTCAGCCAATTTATTACCAATAAATACAGCCGGTGCATTGGCAATCATCATCCCTAAAGTTGTACCTAACATCACCCAAAAAATGCTGTCATAACGTGCAGCTAAAGCGACTGTTGCTATTTGGGTTTTGTCACCAATTTCAGCCAAGAAAAATAGAATAAAGGTTGCGCCAAAAACACCAAACTTTTGCCATCTATTAATACTATCCGTTTCATCATCGAGCTTATCTGGAATAAGCATCCAGAACGCCATACCAATGAAACCAGCTGCAAGAACCCAGACTAAAATTTCGGGGCTCAGGACGGTCGTAATCCACTGTCCAAGTACAGCAGAAATACCATGATTAATTAGAGTAGCTAAAAGAATCGCAATAAGAATAGGGATTGGCTTACGGAAACGTGCAGACAGTAAAAGGGCCAATAATTGAGTTTTATCGCCCATTTCAGCGAGGGCAACAATTGAAGTAGAAATCAGAAATTCTTGCATGTCGTTTCTCTGGCTAGCATAAATGCCCATGACCTACCCCTCCTGCTAGCCAAATATCTGCAGAGTGGTAAATCAAAGGTCTTGCCAACTCGGAAACGATGAGACGTTTAAGCTATGATGACCATGTTCTGTTGAACAATTATGTTGATCATCACCTATTCATTTAGAAATGAATAGCGGCTACTCCCCAATGAAGTATGCGTTTATTATATTCGAGTAGTTCTATTTTTCAAACATTCAGGCGAAAAATTTTATCCACGCCCAAACTAACAATCGTCCTAGACCCAATAATAAAGCTAAACAAATACTTAAGTTAATAAATCCAAAATTATTAATGCCAGTTACGTGCTGAGATTGAAATTCAAATGGCAAAATAAGCATTGCTACAAATACTTCCAAGCCCATTGCAACGTAGGTCATCCATTCCCAAGGAAAGTGTAAAACACTCACCCACAACCCCATTAATAAAAATACAATTAATAGAATCGGCACCATAATTTTTAAAAATCCTACCATTTATTCTTTCTCCTTTACCGACTAACGAGAAATTTCTCCTCTCTCGACATTTCATTTTTCGTCTTTAGATTAACTTAAAACCAATTAAATTAAATATCAAAATAAAACCCCGCCGAAGCGAGGTTTTAATGATTCATTTAAAAATATTAGATTAATAAAGTACGAATATCTTTAAGAAGTTTCGTAAGCTTATTAGTAAAGCGAGCCGCATCTGCACCATTAATTACACGGTGGTCATAAGACAATGACAATGGCAACATTAAGCGTGGATCAAAGTCTTTACCATTCCATACTGGCTGCATTGTTGCAGGTGAAATACCTAAAATTGCAACTTGCGGCCAGTTCACTAGTGGTGTAAATGCTGTACCACCAATTGCGCCCAAACTTGAAATGGTGAAATTCGCACCTTGTAAGTCTTTTGGTGTTAATTTCTTATCACGTGCTTTTTGACCCAACATACCCAATTCAACTGCAATTTGCTTAATTGATTTTTGGTCAGGATTACGTAGTACTGGCACTGTCAAACCATCAGGTGTTGCTACCGCAATACCCATATGGATTTCATTGCGCAAGAGCACTGATTTACCATCATCAGATAGATGACCTGCGAATTCACGCTCTTCTTTCAACAAATACGCAACCGCTTTGATAATGAATGCCATAATCGTCAGGCTGATACCTTCTTTTTTGAAGTTGCCTTTTAACTCATTACGCCAATCTTCCAACTCAGTAATATCAGCCAAATCAAACTGGGTGACTTGCGGAATAAAGTTGTTCAACGACAATTGCGGAATTGATACTTGCTGCAAACGCGTCAGTACTTTTTCTTCCACACCACCAAACGCAGTAAAGTCAGGAAGCTTTGGCAAACCCGAAACCGCTGGTGCAGCCGCAGTAACTGGCGCCGCTTGCGGTGCAGTTAAACGACTCTTCACATAAGCAAAGATATCTTCTTTAACAACACGGCCATGTTCACCAGAAGTTTTAACTTGAGATAAAACTACACCAAGTTCACGAGCAAGCTTACGCACAGCAGGGCCTGCATAGACTTTAGCGTTTTCGGCTTCTTGTTCTTTAGTTAATTTATCATTACCCGAAGAGGCTGGAGCAGATACTGCTTGAGTCGCAGCAGGAGCTGCTGCTTTAGGCACTGCCGCCTGCGGAGCTGGAGCTGATTCTGCTTTCGCCGCTGGTGCAGCAGCAGGTGCTTGGCCTTCAGCTTCAATTGTTGCCAGCAATACGCCTTGTGAAACTTGTTGGCCTGCTTGCAAGTGAATTGCTTTCACAACACCCGCAACAGTACTTGGAACTTCCACAGTTGCTTTATCTGACTCAACAACAACAAGGCTTTGGTCTACATCAACTTTGTCACCAACCTGAACCAAGATTTCAGCAACAACTGCTTTATCTACACCCAAATCAGGAACGTTAATATCAACCGGTCCAGATTGAGCAGCAGTCGATGCTACAGTTTCTTGCTGAGCTGGTGCAGGTGCTGCCACCAGAGCTGCTGTTGTAGAAGCAGGAGCTTCTGCTTGCGCACTTGATGCAGACGTTGTTTTTACTTGAATAAGAACAACACCTTCTTTAACTGTATCGCCTTCTTTAACTTGAATGCTTTCTACAGTACCTGCAACACTGCTTGGTACTTCTACAGTTGCTTTGTCAGACTCAACCACAACGATGCTTTGTTCAACATCAATCTGTTCGCCAACTTTTACTAAAATTTCACCAACTAGCGCTTTTTCAACACCAATATCGGGAACTTGAACTTCAACCACTTGGCTAGTGGTTGCCGTTGCTGGTTGAGCAGCAGTTGAAGGCTGTTGAGCCGCTGCCGGTGCTGCTGTTTGTTCAGCTACTGGTGCAGCTTTTGGAGCTTCTTCTGCTTGAGCTACTGGTGCAGCACCCTCAGCTTCAAGTTCAAGCAATACCGTACCTTCAGTTACGCTATCACCTTCTTTGATTAAGATGCTTTTTACCACACCTGCTGAAGTGCTAGGTACTTCAACAGAGGCTTTATCTGACTCAAGCAAAACAAGGCTGTCATTTTCTGCAATGCTGTCGCCAACTTTTACTAAAATTTCAGCAACAACTGCTTTATCTACACCAATATCAGGGGTCTTAATTTGCATGCTTAGTTCCCCTCACCTGTTTGCGTTTCATTATATTCAGCAACTGCCTGAACTTCTGGATGCGCTTGAGGAGCCCATGCCACTGGACGGTCAGTATCTAACTCAAAGTTAGAAATTGCGTCTTTAACTAAACGTGCATCCACTTCACCTTCGTCAGCTAATTTTTTCAAAGTAGCAACAACGATATGTGCAGCATCAACACCAAAGAAACTACGTAAGTTAGCACGTGTATCTGAACGACCGTATCCATCTGTACCTAATGCAACAAATGGGCGACCATCTGGAAGATACGCACGGATTTGTTCGCTATAAGCACGCATATGGTCTGTTGCTGAAACAACGATACCTTCTGTACCACGTAACTGTTTAGATACCCAAGATTCTTTCACTTCTTCAGAAAGTGGGTGTAAACGATTGTATTCTTCACATGCCATACCATCACGTGACAACTCATTGAAGCTTGTTACACTCCAAACGTTTGAGTGGATTTGATATTCATCACGTAAGATTTTCGCAGCTTTGATTACTTCACGAAGAATTACACCTGAACCAAGTAATTGGACAGTTGCTTTTTCATCTTTTTCGAACAAGTACATACCACGTTTAATGCCTTCCTCAGCGCCTTCAGGCATTGCAGGATGCTCGTAGTTTTCGTTCATTACAGTTAAGTAGTAGAACACACGCTCTTGGTTCACATACATACGTTGTAAACCGTCATGTACGATTACAGCTAACTCATAACCAAAACATGGATCATAAGATACACAGTTTGGAATAGTGTTCGCCAAGATATGTGAATGACCATCTTGGTGCTGTAGACCTTCACCGTTCAACGTTGTACGACCAGCAGTTGCACCTAACAAGAAGCCTTGAGCTTGCGCATCACCAGCTGCCCACGCAATGTCACCAATACGTTGGAAACCAAACATTGAGTAGTACATGTACATTGGAATCATTGGCAAGTTATTCGTTGAATAACTTGTTGCCAACGCAGCCCATGCACTCATCGCACCAGCTTCGTTAATCCCTTCTTGAAGCATGTGACCGTCACTTGCTTCACGGTAATGCATTAACTGTTCTTGGTCTTCTGGAGTATATTTTTGACCGTGAGCAGCATAAATACCAAGCTGACGGAACATACCTTCCAGACCAAAAGTACGTGCTTCATCTGGAACGATTGGTACTACGCGGTCTTTAATCGCTTTTTCTTTGAGTAAAGAAGCAATTAAACGAACCATCACCATAGTGGTAGATTGTTCTTTACCACCTGAACCATTCAATACAGCATCAAATACTGATAATTCAGGAATCGCTAAAATTTCACTCTCTTTACGACGTGCAGGTAGGTAACCACCTAACGCTTCACGACGCGCCTTCATGTACTTCATTTCTGGAGAGTTTTCACTTGGGCGATAGAATGGAAGCTCTTCTAACTTATCGTCTGTAAATGGAAGGTTGAAACGGTCACGTACATATTTCAAAGAGTCGATTTGCATTTTTTTGATTTGGTGAGTTTTGTTCACCGCTTCAATTTCTTCAGACAAACCGTAACCTTTAACAGTTTTCGCAAGAATAACTGTTGGTTGACCTTTAGCTTTCATTGCTTCTGCATAGGCAGCAAACACTTTGTAAGGGTCATGACCACCACGGTTGAGATTATCGATATCTTCATCGCTTAAATCTTTTACAAGTTCCGCAGCTTCTGGGTACTTGCCAAAGAACTTCTCACGCGTGTATGCACCACCTTTCACTTGATAGCGTTGGTATTCACCATCAACTGTCTCTTCCATTACCGCTTTCAAAGCGCCTGAGGTGTCTTTTGCAAGAAGTGGGTCCCAATGACGGCCCCATACCACTTTAATTACACGCCAGCCCGCACCACGGAATAAAGATTCTAGTTCTTGAATGATTTTACCGTTACCACGTACAGGACCATCTAGACGCTGTAAGTTACAGTTAACAACCCAGATAAGGTTATCAAGCTTTTCACGGCCAGCAAGTGAAATAGCACCAGTACTTTCTGGCTCGTCCATTTCACCATCGCCAAGATAAGCCCAAACTTTACGATCTTCTTCTTTGATCAAGCCACGGTTCATCAAATATTTTTGAATATGTGCTTGATAAATCGACATGATTGGACCAAGACCCATTGATACGGTTGGGAATTGCCAATAGTCAGGCATTAAATATGGATGTGGATAGCTTGGTAAACCGTTACCGCCAACTTCACGACGGAAATTACTTAACTGCTCTTCAGTTAAACGTCCTTCAAGGAATGAACGTGCATAAATACCAGGAGCACAGTGCCCTTGGTAATAAATCATATCTCCGCCAAAGTTATTGCTGTTTGCGCGGAAGAAATGGTTAAAACCTACGTCATATAATGTTGCACTTGATGCGAAACTCGCCAAGTGTCCACCTAAATCATCACCTGTTTTGTTCGCGCGAAGTACCATTGCCAAGGCATTCCAACGAATCAATGCACGAATACGGCGTTCCATATCTTGGTCGCCTGGCATTGCAGGTTGTTCTTCAACAGAAATTGTATTTAAGTAAGGTGTATTGAGACGTTGAATTGGAACATGCTTAGCAATTGCTTGTTGGTAAAGTTTTTCCAACAAGAATGCCGCTCGCTCAGTTCCCATATGTTGTAAAACTGAATCGAATGCATCTTGCCATTCTTGGGTTTCTTGTGCGTCGGAGT
The DNA here is from genome assembly GCF_022449185.1 of Acinetobacter pittii. Lineage (GTDB taxonomy): Bacteria > Pseudomonadota > Gammaproteobacteria > Pseudomonadales > Moraxellaceae > Acinetobacter > Acinetobacter pittii_I. Next base: position 147,557 of record NZ_JAKUKO010000002.1, on the reverse strand, counting down.
CACCGTAAAACGCCATAATTCACCTGTTCCTTGTTCTCTAATCTACTTTGTATTTTTACCACGTTTTACCCCTTTCAAGTTATTGCCTCGGGTGAATGTGAGGGGGCCCTATTATTTTCTGAATGAATAGTCATTGACCGAGCAGTAAACAAAATAACAAAAAAACGCCAATAATGGCGTTTTTTTATACAATCTTTGCGTTAAAAAAGGTTTAGCTTAGTTTTAGATTCATAAATTTAATAACCTTACCTTTTTAACTATGCTTTTATGGAAGCATCGCTAAGTAAGTAGTTGGGTTCTTACGTTGACCATCTTTTACTACTTCATAGTGCAAATGTGGACCTGTACAGCGACCTGTACACCCTACATTAGCAATATGTTCGCCTGCAGATACTTGGTCGCCTACACGCACCATTAGACGTGAAGCATGAGCATAACGCGTTAAATAACCATTACCATGGTTAATTTCAACATATTGACCATAGCCAGTACCCCAGCCAGATTTAGTTACAATACCTGGGCCTGTAGCGTAGATTGGTGTACCACTCGGAGCAGCAAGATCTAAACCGCCATGATGTTCTGCACGACCACCCATAGTGCGGCCACCAAAGTTTGAAGAAACTCGTACAGTATCAGGAAGAGGATGAGAAACTAACCAAGAGTAAGAATTTGAAGAAGAGGCATTAAAAGAATTTTTTGCTGTTGTGTTACCGTACTTCTTTGCGAGCGACTCATTATTGAGTTCAACTGTTTTTTGGCGTAAGGTCACTGAAACTTTCGCACTCGCCGGAAGATCTAAATCATCGGGATGAGTATATGAACCTTGAGATAATGTTTTTGATAGCTGTTCCAATCGATCTGAGTCAGTAGATTGGTTAATTGTTTGATAATCTGCAAAAGCAACTGATGCCGCTGAAGCTGCAAGTGAAAACGCTAATAAAATACGACGCGTGTGCATAAAAACCTCTTGAAACTGTTCTTACTCAAGTTCCTTATGATCTCTTCCTTGATATCAATTGAAATGAACGCTTAAGATTAAGACAAGAATCTATCCGAGAATGACCATGTCCAAACCCGATAACGTTTTTCAACAAACCGGAAAACACATAAAAACAGGAAACCTTACGTTTCTAACAACGCAAGTCGCGCAATGGCAAAGACTTACGAAAATTATCCAACCCTTATTGCCCCAACCGGAACAATGGCAGGTTGTGTGTTATCAAAATGGTTCTTTAATCATTACTGGTGAAAATCAAGCGATGATTAGTCAACTCAGTTATTTACAGAACCAATATGTATCTAAATTATCTCAGCTCGAAGGGCTAAAAGACCTACAAAGAATTCAGGTTCGATTAAGAAATAAAAATATTCCAAATGCACCTTCATCTGAGCCATCTAAACCCATCCCCCCGGAAACACAAGAAATGTTACGTAGTGCAGCCGACTTTGTGAGCGACCCTAAGCTTAGCCAAGCTTTACTACGTTTGGCAAGCAATAAAAAATGATGAGCTTTAAATTTCTTAATTAGAATCATTATTATTATGTGATAATAATCACACTTTTTAATGTTACATTATAACATAGCCAAGTAAAGACAATGACTTATGTCACGCTCACATATGGAATTGGACATTGATTCTCGTCATCAAATGTTACAATTTCATAATTACTCGGATCACTTTGAACATTGCGTAACAACTGATTATTTAAAGCATGTCCTGATTTATAGCCATCGAACTTGGCAATAATTTGATGACCAAGCAAATACAAATCACCTACTGCATCTAAAATTTTATGTCTAACGAATTCATCAGCGAAACGTAAACCTTCTTCGTTGACCACACCTGTATCATCTACACCAATTGCATTATCTAAGCTTGCACCTAGTGCTAAATTGTTTGCTTTCAAGTAGTCCAGATCTTTCATGAAACCAAAAGTACGTGCTTCACTGACTTCATAAACAAAAGTTTCGGTCGAAAAGTCGATCGTGGCAGATTGATATTCTTTAGCAAATGCCGGATGGTCAAAATCAATCGTGAAATTTAATTGAAAACCATTGTGAGGGCTAAAAATTGCTTTCTTATCATCGATAAGTGCTTCAACGGGTTTTAATATTTTTATAAATTTTTTCGGTGCATCTAGTTCACGCAATCCACCTTGCATTAAAAGGTAAATAAATGGACCGGCACTACCATCCATAATTGGAACTTCAGAAGCAGATACTTCAACAATCAGGTTATCAATTCCTAAACCTGCAATCGCACTCATTACATGCTCAATTGTGCCTACTTTTATATCTCCAGTGACTAAGTTGGAGCACATAAAAGCTTCTTGAATGAGCAATGCATTAGCGGGGATATCAACTGGCGGATCCAAATCGATACGGCGAAATACAATACCCCCATCCACGGTATGTGGAATGAAATTGATCATCACTTTTTGACCGCTATGAAGACCTATTCCACTCGCTTTTACCACACGATTGAGAGTACGCTGTTTCACCATGCTTTGTAACTTCTTTTTTAAAACCGCTATACGTTAGCATATTTAGTCATTGATCAAAAATAAAAAAAGGCAGTGTTTAAACACTGCCCTTCATTAAATCTAACGATAATTTACTTACGTTGCTGATTTTTCAAGTAATCTTGAATACTCATTGGAGAAGAACGCGGAGTAGAACTTGCTGTGCTACTGACTTCATTATCAGCATTTTGACGCTTATTGATTGCAGGAACGTCATCTTCATCAACAGATTGAGCTGATTGAGACGATGCATGGCTGACCGTATTACGCTTTCTCGGCTCAGCATCTGCTGCATTACGAGTTAAACCAGTTGCAATCACTGTTACGCGCAATTCATCACGTGCATCTGGATCAAATACTGTACCGTAGAAGATTTCGCCTTCATCAAGGTCAACAATCTGGTTCACAACGTCAGTAATGATTTCAGTCTCACGTAGCGTAATATCATCACCACCCGTAATGTTAATTAATACGCCTTTGGCATTAATAATATTTACGTTATCAAGTAATGGACTACGGATCGCTTGTTCAGCAGCTTGACGCGCACGATCTTCACCACGACCTAAACCAGCACCCATCATTGCATAACCGCGAGTACTCATTGCAGTTTTCAAATCGGCGAAGTCAAGGTTAATGTGACCACGGTTAACAACCAAGTCAAAGATACTACGTACAGCGTTTAACAACACGTCATCAGCTTTTTTATAAGCATCCTTCATTGAAATATCGCCATATACGCTTAATAAGCGTTGGTTAGGGATAATAATCAATGAATCAACATGTGCTTCAAGTGCTTCAATACCACGTTCAGCAGACTTTAAACGGCGGCGACCTTCAAAATTAAATGGTGTTGTAACTACACCAACAGTCAAAATGCCCATTTCTTTGGCAACTTCAGCCACAACAGGCGCTGCACCAGTACCCGTACCACCACCCATACCAGCGGTAACGAAAACCATATCCGTACCTTCAAGGTGGTGACGAATGATTTCACGGCTTTCTTCTGCTGCAACTTGCCCTACTTCAGGGTTAGCACCCGCACCTAAACCACGTGTACTTTGCTCGCCTAACTGAATTTTGAAAGGTGCATTCATACAGTCTAGTGCTTGTTTGTCTGTATTGGCACAAACGAATTTAACACCTTGAATATCAGACTGCACCATATGTTGAACGGCATTACCGCCACCACCACCTACACCAAATACAGTGAAACGGGCTTGACCGTTGCCATCGTTTAGTTCATCTTCTATAAATTCAAATGAGGCCATGACCTTTAGGGTTCCTAATACATTATGGCAGTCACTTCAGCCCGTATACTGCCTTGATTTTCAAAAATAACTAATTTTAAGAATGCTGTGCAATACCAACCTTGTCAAGTACAGCGGTTTTCTCTTACAACTTCCTAACAATTCTACCAATAAATACATACATCCTAAAAAATGGCTTTTAACTTGCTATTAAACGCATTCCAGCCATTTACCATTCGTTCCCATACCGAACGGTCATTTGCCTCTTCAGGCTCTTCAACAGCATCTTGCAACTCACTTTGGCTAAACATGAGCACACCAGCTGCTGTTGCATACATAGAACGACGTAAGGCTGCTTGATGTTGATCATCAGCATAAACCTGTAACGGCGGATTACCCAAATGTGCAGATACACCCAACATACGACGAGCTAAACTCACCATACCTTCTATTTGACAAGCATCCCCTGTCAATACTACCCCATGGTATAAACCATGAATTGCACCGCTTTGTTCGAGTTCATCGCGAATCTGGCTAAAGATCTCTTCATAACGGGCAATAATAATTTCTGACAACTCAATTCGGCTAATTGTTTGAGGGCCATCAATTCCTTCTACCTGAATCATGTGATCTGGCTTAACAGCACTTAAATCGACACAACCATGCAGAATTTTAATTCGTTCAGCTTCTTCTGTCGTAGTTTGCAATACAGCTGCAATATCACGCGTAACGTGCTCACCACCGCGTTGCAATGTACGTGCTAGAGCCAAACGACCATCTAGATAAACAGCAATATTTGTAATGCCTGCGCCAATATCAACCAGACAAACACCGTACTCTTTTTCATCTTTCAGTAAGCTTGCCTCAGCGGTTGCCAGACAAGACACCACCATTTTTTCAACCCCGATATTTGCACCTTTCATGGCACGATCAAGGTTTTGCATAGTCGCTATAGGCATCATCATTAACTGATAATGTCCAGTCATACTATGAGCAGTCATATTAATTGGATTCTGCACCCATTCAGCAGAATCACCTAATTCAAAGCCTAACGGCACTGCACTTGCTAAATAGTAATCAGAAGTCACATGACTTGCTTTTGCCAATTCTAACGCGCGCACGACTTCATTTGTTGTAATCACATGTGCCGGATTAGATACTGGTGTACGACCAGAGGCATAAAAACTTTGCAACTCGGTACTCGGAATAGATACCCATGCGCTATGAATGCGACATTCGGCCATATTTTCCGCTTCAGCAACAGCATTTTTAATCGCAGCAATGACTTTATCGAGGCTTACAATTTTTCCTTTATTCATGCCTCGATTGCGAGCAGTTGCCATACCGATAACTTGAATGTTATCCGGCGCATGAATTTTTCCAATCAAAACTGAAACTTTATGCGTCCCAATGTCAATCGCAACAACTGAGGGAACAGCTTCACTCATCACTCATACCATTTCTTTGTTGTTTAATACCAGGCAAATTGCCTATTTTAAAGCCACATATTATGGCTTTGCTTTTGTTCCACCTGCAATGCTTGTGTCATCACTCGTTACAACAAACTGACCATTCACAATTTTAGGTGGTGTTGCGTTCTTCCATTGAATAGATAATCCATTACGATATCGCAAATCAATGGCTGAGATTTTCGACCACACCGGTTTTAAGTCAGATTGTGCCAGATGACTTAAACGTTGCAACTTATTCATTGTTTGATCTTGGTCAACAATAATACGTAAACCAGAATCAAATTGCATAAACCAAGTCATTCGCTCAGTCAGATATAACTCTTTTAAGCGTAAATTAACAGGATGGAATAATTGATTAATTTCATTATAGCGTCGCATCATCATTTTTGACTGACTTACCGGCCCATGAAGCAACGGAAGTTCAGGATGAATTGTCGGCTCCGCCTCACTAAATACATCGCCTCCATCGCTTAACAAGCGACCTGTTCCCCAACGGGCGATAGCATGTCGAGGCATGACACGAACACGAATAGCATTAGGCCAAGCACGTGATACAACAACTCGGTCTACCCATGAAATTTCTAATGTTTTGTCACGAATCTGTTCTAAATCAGATGTGAAATAATTCGCTTTTATAATTGGAGCAACATGTTGCATCACTTGTTGTGTTTCAACTGAACTTGTTGAACCTACAACCTCTAGTTTTGCAACTGTTGCATCTGTAATAACTTTATATAACCCATAAATTCCGAATGCCAGCACTACAAAAGCAATAACCAACAGCACCCATCCACCAGCATTCGCAAGCTTCTGCTTACGCGTAGGCGGTTTATCATGAATAGAGGTGATGGCCGCACGTTTACGGCGCATGGAAGCCGGAAGTTGTGCCATATTTAAGCCGTACCTTCCAATGTTTGCTCAAGAATCGCAACACACAATTCATCAAAGCTATAACCAACAGCTTTAGCAGCTTTTGGAACTAAAGAGTGACTGGTCATACCTGGAACAGTGTTTACTTCTAAAAGCCAGAAATTGCCTTGCTCATCCTGCATCGCATCAATACGGCCCCAGCCTTCTGCACCCACTGCCTGAAAAGCACGTAAACACAATGCCTGTAGGTTTTTCTCTTCAGCCTCACTCAGACCGCAAGGAATACCATACTCTACATCATTACGTTGATACTTCGCTTCATAGTCGTAGAAAGCAACATCTGCTGGTGGTTGCAAACGAATAACGGGCAAAGGCTGTCCATTGAGGAATGAAATTGTGAATTCACGACCGGTGATCCACTTTTCTGCCATCACCACAGCATCGTGCTGAGTCGCCTTTTCGATTGCAGCAGCAAAGTCTTCTGCTTTCTCAACCTTACTCATACCGACACTCGAGCCTTCATGTACAGGTTTAATAATGACAGGCAAGCCTAACTCAGCAATCACCGCATCTAAATCTGTTTCTTTAGTAATAATGCGATATGGCGCTGTAGGTAAATCACTACCTTGCCAGATTTGCTTGGTTTTAACTTTATCCATGCCAATAGCAGAACCTTGCACACCAGTTCCTGTATAAGGCAGATTTAACCATTCAAGCACACCTTGAATCTGGCCATCTTCACCGCCGCGACCATGCAATACAATAAATGCACGATCATAATTTACAAGTTCAGTCACACTGCGGTCTTGCGGATCAAATGCTTCAGCCTGAACACCTGAACGTAACAAAGCGTCCAAAACTGCCTGACCACTATCCAAAGACACAGCACGCTCAGCCGATTTCCCACCAAATAACACGGCAACTTTGCCGAATTTTGTAGCATTTGACACGTTTAAATCCTTAACCCGATTATTCAATACTTTTTGTTTATTTCACATACAAATGGTGTTGTGCAAGTTCTACTGAAATTGCTCCCACGTTACCCGCACCTTGCGTTAATAACAAGTCATTTGGTTGTAACACATTTTGCATGATGTTTTGCAAATTACCTTCCACCGGATCAACCAAAATTGGTTCTACTTGTCCGCGTAAACGAATACTACGCGCTAAAGTACGGCTGTCTGCACCCACAATAGGCTTTTCACCAGCAGGGTAAACTTCCAACAATAATAATTGATCGACTTGAGAGAGCACTTCAATGAAGTCATCAAAACAATCGCGGGTACGAGAATAACGATGTGGTTGGAACAACATAACCAAACGACGGTCCGGATGACTTTGACGAGCAGCTTTAATTGTTGCTTCTACTTCTTTTGGATGATGTCCATAGTCATCAACTAATTTAACGTTGCCATCAGCAAGTTCAAATTCACCTTGCACTTGGAAACGGCGGCCAACACCACTAAATCCCTCTAATGCACGGCTAATTGCATCATCAGAAACGCCTTCATCTGTGGCAACACCAATTGCTGCCAAGGCATTTAAAACATTATGTAAGCCTGGTTGATTAATTGTTAAACGCAATGATTCACGACCTTTACGTAACACAGTGAAGTGCGATTGCATACCATCTTGTTCAATATCAACTGCACGAATGTCATTATCTTCATTAAAACCATAAGTAATGACCGGACGGCCTACACGCGGCAGAATTTCACGAATGTTTGCATCATCACCACAAACTACAGCCAAGCCATAAAATGGTAAGTTATGAAGGAACTGTACAAACGTATCTTTTAATTTATCAAAGCTTCCTTCATAGGTATCCATATGGTCAGCATCGATATTGGTTACAATCGCTGCCATTGGTTGCAAATAAAGGAAAGATGCATCTGATTCATCAGCTTCAGCCACAATGAAACGGCTTTCACCTAACGCTGCATTTACGCCTGTACTGTTAAGTAAGCCGCCAATAACATAAGTTGGATCAAGGTTTTCTTCCGCCAACATCGTCGTCAAAAGACTTGTAGTTGTGGTTTTACCATGTGTACCAGCCACAGCAATACCGTGACGGTAACGCATAAGCTCACCTAGCATTTCTGCACGACGTACAATTGGAATACGCTGTTCAATTGCAGCTTTAATTTCCGGATTTTCCGGATCAATTGCTGTAGAAACTACAAGCACATTGGCATTTTTAATATTTTCTGGTTGATGGCCAATATAAACTTTGATGCCATTTTTCTCTAATTGTTCTGTAGTTTTAGACGCTTTAATGTCTGAACCGGAAATTTTATAGCCTTGGTTACCCAAAACCTCTGCAATGCCACACATCCCAGCGCCACCGATCCCCACAAAATGAATGTGTTTAATACGGCGCATTTCAGGCACTTTAATCAGTTTTTTTGCTTGGTTCGCAGCTGTTGATGGAGACATAGTAAATCCGATTACATTTTTTGGATAAGATCAACCACATGCTGAGTCGCATTTGGTTGGGCATGTTGACGCGCTTTCACTGCCATTTCAGTAAGTAATTGGCGGTTCATCAGCGAAGTGAACAATTCATTTAAAACTTCTGGTGTCATAGTCGATTGCTGGCAAATTTTTGCAGCGCCGACATCCGCCAGAAATTTGGCATTTGCAGTTTGATGGTCATCAACTGCTATAGGGAGTGGTACAAAAACTGCAGCCACACCTGCTGTTGCAACTTCTGTTACTGTGAGTGCTCCAGCTCGGCAAATAATTAAATCCGCTTCACTATAAGCTTTTGCCATATCTTCAATAAACGGCAAAACGTGTACAGTTAAATTAGCTGGTGCATCTGCATAAAGTGCTTGAGTTGCCTCAACTTGTTGCTGACCACACTGGTGAAAAATATTGAGTGGAACTTGTAATTGTTTTAATGCTGGAGGTAAGCGCTCATTGAGTGCTTTGGCGCCTAAAGAACCACCAACAATTAGAATATTTAGAGGCTGTCCTGCTTGCACACGCTCATCATAACGCCACTTTGGGCTTAAAATATCTGTGATTTCATGACGTACAGGATTTCCTGTTGTAACGACTTTTCCACCAGCAGGAAAGGTATTTGGAAATGCTTCACATACGACTTTAGCAACACGAGACAACTGCGCATTGGTAAAACCAGCAACTGCATTTTGTTCGTGAATAAGTACAGGAATACCTAACAAACGTGCGGCCAAACCACCCGGCCCCGCAACATAACCGCCAAAGCCTGCAACTGCATCAACTTTAAGCTGTTTCATATAACGCATTGCGCTTAAAGTGGCTTTTAAAATTTTAAAAGGTGCAGCAATTTTACGGACTAATCCGTTGCCACGAACACCTTGAATATCAATTTGATATATTGGAATATTTTGATCTTTTAATAATCGGTTTTCCATACCTGTTGGCGTGGCTAACCATGAAACCTGACAACCTTGTTGTTGAAGTTTTTTGGCTACGGCGAGGGCTGGAAAAACATGTCCACCTGTACCGGCAGCCATCATCATGACATGTTTAGGTTTGCTTTGCTGTGAATCGGTCACGGTCTAATTCTTCAACTCAAAAAACAATGGAAATTGTCATCTATTTTTGTAGCCGTTTATTTTAATCCTAAAGCTTCATTAACGAAAAGCTAATTTCACTCGTTTATAACAGAAAGATGTGCTTTTTTGAAAATATGCCTACAAAGCTGTGGTGTATTTAGTATTGTTATTTTATTAATTCATATATTTTCAGGTGATTTCCAATAAATACCGCTGAAAATCACCTGAAATAAATAATTAAGCTGTGCGACCAGCTTCTAATACATCAAATAGATCATCGGCAATTGATGTACCAAATTGAGCATCAATTTCACGAATACAGGTCGGGCTAGTGACATTAATTTCAGTGACATAATTACCAATCACATCTAAGCCTACAAAAACTAAACCTTTTTCGCGCAAGAAAGGACCAATTTTAGCTGCGATCAATTTATCATTTTCAGTAAGCGGACGCGCTTGGCCTAAACCACCTGCCGCCAAGTTACCGCGTACTTCACCATTTTGTGGAATACGAGCTAGACAGTAAGGAACAGGTTCACCATTCACCATTAAAATACGCTTATCCCCTTCTACAATTTCAGGAATATAACGCTGAGCCATAATTGGACGAGTACCTAGCTCTGTAAGCATTTCTAAGGTAGAACCAATATTTACACCGTCTTGGTATAAACGGAAAATTCCCATACCGCCCATACCATCAAGTGGCTTAACAATCACATCACCATGTTCTTTAATAAATTCACGAATTAAACTTTGCTGTGATGTCACAAGTGTAGGTACTTGTAGCTCTGGAAATTGCGTTGCAAAAAGTTTTTCGTTGCAATCACGTAATGATTGAGGTTTATTAATAATCCATGAACCTTCACGCTCAGCTTGCTCAAGCACATAAGTCGTATAAACAAAATTCATGTCAAACGGCGGGTCTTTACGCATGAGCACAACATCGTAAGCCGCGATAGATTCTTTTTTCTTTTCGCCTAACTCATAGTAATGGTTGTAATCTTCGAACACCTTTAACGGTGAAATGAGGCCGTAAGCTTTGCCCTGATCGATATATAAATCTTGTTGTAATGCATAACCTAATTCATGTCCACGACGGCTCGCCGCCCACAACATTGCCATGGTTGAATCCTTTTTAAGGTTTACGGTTTCAATCGGATCCATGACGACAAGTACACGCATACTCAAGCTCTTCTTAAAATTTAAATTAGCATGAGTATAACTGAGATTTTTCACTGGTTTTTCTTAATTTCAGTAAAACCTTATCGGTTATTTTTTTACTTTAAACTAATCAGAATTCAGTTCTTTCATTTTTGTTTTTAAATTTAAATCCTAGCGGATGTAATAACTAATCGCCAATGCTTTGTCTGACTAAATGCTCAACTATTTCAATATCGACAATCTATGCATTAGATCAAATGAATCATGACTAGACAACAAGGTAAATTTCTAAACAAATGGCTTTAATATTGTTTTAAGTCTCAGAAAACACTTTGAAATTATTAAATTTAGGACACTCATACCAAATAGCAATAAAGGTAATGTAATGCCTGAAATACTCAATTGAATCATTCCCACTCTTAAAAGGTTTTAGTTTGGTGTTACCAATCTACTGATGACTCTAACCACTATATTTAAGTCAATTTCTTATCCTCGATTCAGATGATTTAACAATTACATCACCTCTATTAAGTTAAATTTAAAATAATTAATAAAAAATTTATTATTAAATTAAACTTATTATTTATATAAAAACCAATATCCAACGATATTATTAAAATTAATTTAAAAGCTGTTTAGAATAAATTAAATAAAACAACCCTCCTTTAAATTAATCTTACTACTTTAATAAAAAATATAAAAAATTGAATATTAATATTTACTATTTCAAATTTTTTAATATATATTGTGGCCTCAACCCTATATTACAGAGGATTTAAAAATGCGTATTGATGATTGTTTAGTAAACCTAGAACAAAATGTATGTGATGGAAATGGTCAGTTAGCACTGATTTGGTGGTTTATCTAATTTTTAGTTAGATAAAGAATTAGGGGTAATAAGAGTTTTTAATTCAATTACCCCTAATTACCATTTATAAATTCTTTTTCAACTTAAAAATTAATATTACCAAATAAGCTTAAAATGAATAAACAGTTTAATTTTAATGAAGTTTTTAATGGTATAGAATCTGTTTTTAGTAAAAATTCTATTAATCTAGATATATTTAATACATATCTATCAACTAAAGTTTGTCACACTATAGGTGAGTATTTATTAGAGTTATTAGAAAAAAAACACGATTTTATTCCTTCATTTAATCCAGCAATATCATCTCGTCTAACATTACTTCAAACACGATCAATTCATTTAGAATTAGAAATTTTACCTGCAAATATCCCACCGAGGAATTTCATATCCACTAACGGCAGCAAACAAACTGTTGGCGTATTGATCGGCAGCGCCAACATACAAAGATTCTCAAAAAATAATGATAAAAAAGAAATAGTTAAAATTTCAAAAGAAACCATATCCAGTGGACAATCCACTTTAATAGATCATGAGATGGTGGTCGTAGAAAATAATTCTACAGTCTCAACTTATCTTTTATATTTAACTAATAATACAAGTGTTACTAATGAATCAATAAGAGAAGTTTATTCTATAAATACTGGGAAATTTAGCCATATAGTATCAAATAGTCTTGCGTCATCACGTTTAGAACTTATGTTATTCACTATGGGACATATGAATTATAAAGATTGTTCAGATGTAGCAGAACATTTAGCTTTTAATCATAGGGATTACTTTATTAGATGGGAAGCCACAAGAACTTTCTGTAAAGTAAACCCTGATCAAGCAGAAATATTCCTTACAAGAGTTTTAGCCGAGGAACAACATCCTCATGTTATTAATGCAATTAATCAAAGTTTATTTTTAATCAAAAATAGGAATAAATAAAATGAATAAAGATAAAATCTCTTTAGATGAATTTGTTGATTATATTAAAAAAAATATAGACTTAGATGATTTAAATTCTATTAACTCTGCTGCTCCAATGTTGATAAAATTAAGTAATGATAAAGACTTATTACCTAAGGCTGTATGTGACGAATTAAGGTACTCAAATAAACCTTTTCAAGAAAGTAATCCTTATCAAGCTAGTGGCTATGTTCTTTATAAAGATGAAGATTTTGTGATAAGGGCAGTTTGTTGGATTTCAGATAAAGAAAGAAAGTTTGTAAATGTAGATGTTGATCGAGGTCTACTAATTTATTCTATAGCACATGATCATGATTTCAGTTTCTTAACAGTTGGTCATTATGGTTCTGGTTACTATACAGAAACTTACGAATATGATTATGATTCAGTCATAGGTGAAACTGGCGAAAGTATTGAAATGAAAAAGATCTCTTTCAATCAATTAAAACTAGGTCAAACTTATCTCTTTCGCGCAGGTAAAGAAATACATCAGCAACGCTCTCCAGATGATTTTTCTATTAGCTTAAATTTGATTGTGCGAAAACGAGGTCAACAGCGATTTAATGACCAATATGCTTTTGACTTAAAAAACAAAAAAATCATAAGACCTTTAGAAAATGACACATTCAAAAGAGCTCAAACTGTACATCTAATTGCTGATTTACTCGGTTCTAAATGCTCAGAAAGCTTTTGGAAATTAAAAGATTCCCATAGTTGTAGAAGAACACGCATTGAAATAATGAAGGAACTAACTAAATTTAACCCGGCTTTACGTAATGAAATATGGGAAAATGCAAAGTTAAGTTCTGATCCCATACTTTCTAATGCAGCGTATGAAGCTCTAAAATAATATCTTTAGTAATCAAATGAATTTACTGAATATCAAAATTATTTTGATATTTTAAAATATCAACTATTTTAATAGCGAATAAGGAGACTTTATTCCAATCTGTAAATTCAAATTTCTTAGATAAATTTGTAGGTCCATTGGTTAGATACATTATAAATTTTATCATGTATCTATCAATAATATTATATTTAGGATAATTAATAGCTCCTGAAAACACACCAACAATATTAGGTTTCCAATTTGTCTTTTCTTTAAATTTTTTAAAATAATTATCTAGTTCAGGTATATCTCTACCTTTTTTTCTAGCTGTTGCACTAACTGAAAAAAAACCATTATTTATTAATTCTAACTCTTGCAAGTTATTTTCAATAAATTTATAAAGAGATTGATTATAGTTTCCATAACGAATACTAGCACCTATAAGAATGAAATCATATTTAATGTCTATTTTTGAGTAATTATCTAGAGAAAAAACAGAAATTTTAAAACCATAACCAAGCAATATATCTTTTATATAGTTGCTTATTTTTAATGTTTGACCATCTGTAGTTGAAAATAATATAAGAATATTTTTCATTTACAATAAATCCTTTTAATACATTAAAATTGATTAATTCTATAAAATATTTTAAAATTATCCAACAGATTTTACAATTAAAATTATTTTTTAGACGTATGAAACTCTATAAATATGTTTATTATATATACGATTTTCTATTGGCGATTTACTTTTGTAAGATCAAAAATAAACTTAGATCGTATAAAAAATAAATTACTATTCATAATTACCCAAATCCTTTTTCATCCAATGATTCCATAATTCGAATCATTGGATTATTTTGTTATACTAATTAATATGCACATAAAGTCTCTATTTCATTAGGTTGTTTTGAGTGCTATTCATCTGATGAAGAAAATTCAACGGACTCCCTACTCTTTCAGTTTACTTTTTAAACCCTGACTAATACAACAACTATCCACTAATACTTTTCTATAAAACTTTGCCTCATTGCATAATCACTCTAATATAAGCAATATATAATTTACAGCCATAAAACTATATCATTGAGCTTTTATCAAGAAATACATATGGGCTGATTTACAAGTTAAGCTTTTAAATCAACGACTTTGTTATTATTTTGACTATGAGAAAACGTTTTGAAATTATTAAATTCGAAAAATTTTTATAAAATAGCAATAAAGCTAATTTGTGAAACACTCTGTTGAACTATTTTCATTCTTAAAAGATGTCAATTTAGTGCGGTAACTCTATTGATGACTCCAGCGCTTATATTTTTAAGTCAGTTCCTTATTCACGCTTAGACTAAGCTAAATTCAGTTAAACTATGATCATAAAATATTATTTTTAAAGGCTAAACATGAAACTTTATCGCTATTTAACTGGCCCCGATGACTCTGCTTTTTGTGCGCGAGTAACTAAAGCTCTGAATCATGGTTGGGAGTTATATGAAGCACCCACTATGACCTTTAACGGCACGCATGTTATTGTGGGACAAGCAATTTGCAAAACAATTGATGAAAATTATGATCCAGAAATGGATATTTTAGATGTTCTCAAAAATAACGCGTAATTCCAGAAGGGTGCTTTTAATCGATGAAAAGTCCCCTTTAAAACCCAATTAACAAGAAAAACTAATGAGTCAACTCATACAATTCGTTTATTTTTATAATTAACTTATTAAAAATCAGTTATTAAAAAATAAATATGTCATTTTTTAAGGCAATAGTTCTTTTATTTTAAATAATTAAATGATTATAATTATCATTTATACTTTTATTTTTGTTAATTGATTTTATTTTTATGTTAAGAATTTCTATACCATCTCCCCAAATGAAGCGTCTTTTCCCGCTGAGCTTACTCAGTTTAATGATCTTGAATATTCAAGGTGTCTATGCAGAAGATGTGAGTGACTCATCAAAAGTGGCCGCTACCATGCCCACTATAAAAATTGAGGCCATGAGCGAACTCGACCCAATTAAAAGTTATATCGACTATGACAAGGCCAATGTCACACGTAACGGTTTAGACAAAAAAGATATTCCTCAAACCGTTGATACAATTGATGTTCAGAAATATAAAATTTATGGATCAAATGATTTAAGCGTTATGCTGCAAGGCACCCCTGGCGTATCAACCAGTTATGATATGCGCGGTGATGGGATCACGATTCGTGGTTTTGGTGCTGATACAGGTGATATTTACCGTGATGGCATACGTGAAAGCGGACAAGTACGTCGTAGTACAGCAAATATCGAACGTATTGAAATTTTAAAAGGCCCCGCCTCTGTTTTATATGGCCGTAGTGCTGGCGGCGGGGTTGTGAATATGGTGAGTAAATTCGCCAATTTTGACTCTAAAAGTTCAGTTGGTGCGTATGCTGGTTCATATGATAACTACGGAACAACGGCTGACATTAACCAAGTACTTAATGACAATTTAGCAGTACGTTTAACTGGAGAATATGGTGAGTCAGGCAGCTTCCGCTCTGGTATTGAAAATAAAATTGAAATGTTTTCACCAAGTTTCACTTATAAAAATGACGATGAAACACTCACTTGGACCACACAATATACCTATGACAAATTAGCTCGTGTGCCTGATCGCGGACCATCACGCGACATTCTGCCTGCGGAAACTTCAATTAAAATGGGATTTGCTCAAGACGGCGATTATGTTGATGATATTTTGCAAGTTGTCCGCACCGATGTGAATTATCAATATGCGCCTGATTGGAACTTTCACTGGGCAGCAAGTTACCGACAAGCAGAACAGAACTTTGACCACTTTTATTTTGGAACTTATTGTGGTTTAGATGGTAAAAACTCAAAGAATGAGTCTTGTACTAAAAAAGGTTACATCGACCAAAATTACTACTGGCAACAAACCAGCAATAAGACCACCACCAATACCTTTGATATTAAGGGTAAGTTCAAAACTGGTCAGCTTGAACACCAAATTATGGTGGGTACAGACTGGACTTATGAACAACGAGAGCCACGTCTAGCCAATAAAACTCAAAATGGGTCAGCCATTTATGGTTATGTTAATCCAATCACTGGTGAACGAGAGTACAGTCGTGGTAATGGCCCATTAAAGATTAGTCAGCATAACTATAATGAAGGCACAACTTACGGCCTATTTATTCAAGATTTAATTGGTCTAAATGACCAACTTAAACTCATGCTGGGTGTGCGCTACGATTACTTCGATTTTTCAACCACCAACAAATTGACTAAAGAACATCGTAATGTAAAAGATAGCAGCTTTAGCCCAAATGTTGGTTTGGTATGGCAACCGCTTCCTGAACATAGCTTTTATACGTCTTACTCTAAGAGCTTTGCACCATTTGGCGGACAAATGGGTGTTAACCAAGTTACTGGAAGCACCGATGTCACAAAAATGGATAAAGAGCCTCAATATAACGAGCAATATGAAGTTGGGGTAAAAAGCGAATGGTTAGATAATCGTTTAAATACTCAATTTTCTGTCTTTGATATTCGTAAAAATAATATCCGCTATAAACCAAATCCTAATGAACAACCAGATGTATGGGCAACTGCTGGTCAGCATCAATCCCGTGGTCTTGAATTTAGTTTTATTGGTCGTGTACTTGATAATGTCTTTGTCCGTGGTGGTTATGGTTACACAGATGCAAAAGTAAAAGAAGACAAACAAAAGCCTGAACAAGAAGGTAACTATTTAGCAAATACATCTAAGAACACTGGTAATTTATTTGTTCGTTATTTACCAACTGAACAGTGGTATACCGAAGTGGGTGTGACCTATGTCGGGTCTTATTATCCAAATATTAATAATCAGGTAAAAATGGAAGGCTTCAATCGTGTCGATGCAGCAATTGGCTATAGTGCAGATCCGTGGAATGTCACACTTGCGGTGAACAATTTAACTAATAAAGAATACTGGCGTTCAGACAGTATGCCAGGCACACCACGTAATGTGTTATTGCGTTTGAATTATCAGTTTTAAGTAAATATTAAAAAGGCATACCCCTATTTAGAAGTATGCCTTTTTATTTTTAGATACCGTATTTTTCACGATACGCTTGCATATTTGCTAGGGCTTCTTTTTCGCCTTTGGTGATGACTGAATAAGGTCAGCAAGACAAGTGGAGCATGACGATGGAGTGTAAGAAGTGTGGTGAGAAGTGATTCGCATGAGATTTTATATTAAATAAAGAACTAGGATATGAACGTTTTTATAGATATTTATAATTTAATCAATTTGGCGGTCTTAGTATTTTTAGATCATTTTCAAAAATTTTATACATATCAGCTCTTGCTTGAATATCGCTAGGATCTTCTATTAAGTTTTTAGCATTAGTAATAGCTGTATGTAAATTATCTTTTAATAAACTAAAAACTGATTTTCTAAATTTTTCGTCATTCTTAGTATAGGTTGTTAAATAAGTAGCAAGCTTTTTTTCTGCTTCTTCAGATGTTGTATAGAGCTTTGCTGTATTTACGTAATGAAGCAGATACCAGAACTCAATCGAAGGGTTATTAATTAATACATAAACTTCTTTTCCTTTATATTTCTTTAATGAAATTAAACTTTTAAATTTTGTAGATAGTAACGAAAATTTTTCTAAAGAGGTCTGAGTTCCTCTTTTTTGCATCAAAGTTTCTTTTCTAATAACATCATAGTCTACAATCCAAAAAACTTTATCATAGTCATCTAAGGCTTGACTTACAGCTTTATACTGAGCATCTAATGATTTAGTTTTTGGTATTTCTGGGGCAATTTTAACTCTTTGAGAACTTAATAAAGACTTAAAAGGCTCAACAGTTTTTATAGCAGACAAATAGTCTTGCTCACATTCACCATCCACTAAAACATAAATAGAAAAGTTCCCTTTTTTTAAGGTTGAACCTTTATTTTTTTGTCGAGCCATATTTTATAACAACCGTGATTATTAAATTAAATGTTTGGAATTCCACCTAGCTTACCAGCTTTATAAGCATTATAAACGGAACTAGTTTCTCTAATTGTTTTTGTATCAAAATCAATTAATGAATAAAGACCTGTTGATGATTCTTTATGATCTTTGTCGCAAAACCAAATACTATCTTTCCTAAAAAAATCTTTATTCGATAAAAACTCCCGATAATGAGTAGTAATAAGCATTTGTGAATGGTGCTGAGTTTTTATGAAAGATAATAAAAAATGTTGGATTAAATCGGGATGTAATGAAGACTCGAACTCATCAATAGGAATAACTTTGTCTTGAGAAGTTACAATGTCTAATAGACCGCTCAATTGATAGTACCGTTGAGTACCTAAAGACTCCTCTTCATATTTGAGTTTAAAATCACCTGTCTCAAGGGTATGAGTAAAGAAAAGATCCTTTTGATTAACTAGCTGTTTTGTTAGAATTTTTGCCACATCATCATCTTCACTCTTTAATTTCTCTATTAATTCTAGTTGCTCTTTTGAGAGCTTTGCTTTTTCTAAAGTTAAATCACTAACACAAAAGTCTGCTTCTTTCATGAATTTAATAACTTGATCTTTATTGATTTTATTATTATCTATACGATCAGATATATACTTTTTTAAATCAGTTCTAGGGTCAACTGGTTGCATTAATGTATGTTCAACCCATTCATTAACAACATCAAATATTTTATTTTCAATATTAAGACTAGAAAAAGTTCCTAAAACTGTTGAATTCCATAATGTACTGTTAATTAAAGTGTTTTTATCATCACTTTTCATTTGAGCACGTGGTTTTATATCAATATTGCTAATTTTTTTCAGAGGGTCTGATGTTCTATGGAAAATTAAACCTTTTCCAGGATCTGTTGAATATAGTGCTTCTTCAACAATATATGTTTTATTAACTGCTAGTTCATAGTTGTAAATAATATTATCAGAAGCAATAAAAGAAATTTTAAATATGGAAGGTTCTTCTATAGTTTGATGATCGAATTTAAAAGGTTCAATAAGAGGGATAGAATCATCTTTATCATCTGATCTTGCTCTCATTAAAAAATCTAGAGCCCTAATTCCAGCCATAATAGTTGATTTACCAGAGCCATTAGCTCCATAGATAATATTTAACTTTAAAAGACGTAAAGGCGACTTTTTGGGATGTTTTAATTTTGGTTCAAACACGAAATATTGTTCTAAATCTTTAGAATTAGTTGCTTCGAATGAGATCGTTTGTTCGTCTTTGATAGAGCGAAAGTTTTTTATAGAAAATTCAATAATCATTTAAAAATTACCAGTGATTGGTATATTAAGACCAATTATTGACTAAAAAAAACTAAAGTAAATGTTTTTTTAATTTTTTTTTGTACAAAAGACTATAAAACAACAAATAACTTAACGTTTTCTAAAATCTACACAATACAACTCATGCGATTTTTTTTAATTTCACCATAATTATCAAAATCTTATTTAAAATCATTTTAAAATTCAGCGCACAGAAACGGCTTTTTATGATTTTTCGCACCATGCAACTATAATTCAACCAACCCAGTAATTTGATTAAATTATAAAAAAGGAAGCCTTAGCTTCCTTTTTCTACATCTAACTCTTAGATACCATATTTCTCGCGATACGCTTGCATATTTGCTAGCGCTTCTTTTTCGCCTTTTGCTTCTAAGTAATCCATTAAATCTTTCATGGTAATCAGTGCATGCACAGGAATTTCTAATTCTTTTTGAACTTCTTGAATTGCAGAAAGTTCACCTTGACCACGTTCTTGACGATCTAATGCCACCAAAACACCCGCAATAGTTGCGCCAGCGTTTTTCAAAATCGTTACCACTTCACGAATCGCTGTACCTGCGGTAATTACGTCATCAATAATCCAGACTTTTTTACCTTCAACCGCAGCACCAACTAAAACACCGCCCTCACCATGATCTTTCGCTTCTTTACGGTTAAAGCCCCATGGCACGCTTTTGTTATGGACTTGCGATAAAGCCACAGCAGTCGCTGCTACAAATGGAATACCTTTGTAAGCTGGTCCAAAAATCACATCAACATTTTCACATTGTGTTAATTTATCAGCATAGCCTTGTGCTAAAAGAGATAAAGCTTCACCATCGTTGAGTAGGCCTGCATTAAAAAAATAAGGACTCACGCGTCCAGATTTTAAAGTAAACTCACCAAATTTAAGCACACCGCGTGATAATGCGAGTTCGATAAATGCTTGCGGGTGAAATGACACAGGCGTTGTCATGAGGTGCTCCAAATTCACAATTGAGGTTAAATTTTCGCATGATACCAAAGGATCAGTATCCAAGTGATGTAAAAATTCTTCGAGTCGTTTCCATTAACGTAAATGGCTTACGTTCTTCGGTGACGAAAGGCTTACTTGAATGGTTAGAACAATCAGATGCCGATGTCGTATGCATGCAGGAAAGCCGCATTACCCATGAACAATGGACTGAAAAATTCAGACCCGAAGGATGGCATACCCATCTCTTTCCAGCAGAGCGTGCAGGTTACGCCGGGACTGCAATATATAGCCGCCTACCCTTTGTATCTGTTAAAGATGGATTAGGGTTTGAGTTGGCTGACAGTCAAGGCCGCTTTATTTCCGCGGAATTCGATTTAGGTTTGTCACATCCGGTACATATTGCGTCATTATACTTACCTTCGGGCTCAAGTGGTGAAGAAGCGCAAGCACGTAAAGATTTATTTTTAGGTGAATACGCAAAAATCTTGAAACAATGGCGTGATGAAAACAAGTCAGTCATCATTTGTGGTGACTACAATATTGTTCATAAACGAATTGATATCAAAAACTGGTCAGGTAACCAGAAATCATCAGGTTGTTTACCACATGAACGTGCTTGGCTTGATCATATCTATGATGAGCTTGGTTATGTTGATACCTTCCGTGTAGTTCGCACAGAAGCAGAACTTTATTCATGGTGGTCAAATCGCGGTCAAGCTCGTGCAAAAAATGTAGGTTGGCGTATTGATTACCATGCATGCTCGCCAGACTGGAAAGCACGTACAATTAATGCTTGGGTTTATAAAGATCAATGGTTTAGCGACCACGCACCCGTTATTATCGACTATAAAATTCAAGAATAAGTGAACACTTGTTCACTTACATTGTCGTTTTCGCTTACAGCATATGTCGTTTTTGAGTATTTTTCTTACACAGCTTTAACGGCATTATAGCCCCACGGCACAGGGAAGCAGTCAGGATGACGCAAAAGGATAGGACGCCGTAGGAAGATAAAATAAACTTATGATAAGTTTATTTGCAAGGATGTGACATTGGACGTTGAAATGAGACCCGCATGATCAGGATGATTAAATGCGGGTTTTCTCTTTTCTGTCTCTTATTTTGCGCTAAGTTCTTTTAGTTTTAACTTCTTCTTATTAAGCTCATTATTACCTTGTCTTATGACAATAACATGACATTTCTCTTTCAATTAATCATTAATTTTCATTTGTTTTAAAAGTATCGGTATAAAGTAGTGCTTAAAAGCATTTTGGGTTAGGCTGTGTGATCTCTCTTTTTGACATGGTCCGATAAAATGTTAAAAATTTATGGAATTAAAAACTGTAACTCAATGAAAAAAGCATTTGATGCCTTGCAGGCTAAAGGGCTTAACTATGATTTTCATGATTATAAAAAACAAGGCATTGATGCAGATACTCTAAAAATCTGGTTAAAAGAAATTGGACAAGATACCGTTCTCAACAAAAAAGGAACGACATGGCGCAAGCTTTCAGAAGAAGAACAAAATCGTGCTCTAAGCAGTGAAGAAAACCTCATTGAAGCACTCATTGCTCAACCAAGTTTGATTAAAAGACCTGTTTTAAAAACTCCACAAGGCTTTATTGTAGGTTTCGATGAAACCGCCTATCAAAATATTCAAGCATAAAAAAACGAGCCAAATGGCTCGTTTTTTTATTAAAACTTTTAGTTCGCGCGAATCCATGTTTGGTTACGACCAAGTGCAGAAACGCCAATATAACCACGTAATTTAAGCTTTTTGCCGCCATCGGTTAACTCACCTTTCAGTTTGTAAGTTTTACCTGATTTTGGGTCTAAAATCGTACCGTTTTCATAACTGTTACCACCTACATTTTTTAAATTATGTACAATGGTGACACCTTTAAGCGGTTTGTTTTTGTACGGACCTTCACATTTTGTACAAGCGTTTTCTTCACCTGGTGTCAAAATGCTCTGAATGGTTGCAGTTAAGGTTCCGTCCTTCTGTTCCGTAAATTTCACTACGGCTTTTGGCTTGTTGGTCTGATCATCAATCGTTTTCCATACCGTTCCATTGAGTGAATCAGCCGCATTGGCAAATGCAGCCATACCAATGAGTCCTAAAGCTAAAGCAATCTTTTTCATTTTTGTAATATCCTTGGGTCTTTCAAGATTTTTAGTATTCAGAAGTCGCAAAGATATTGCAATTTTTGAATGTGACTGTTTCGTGTAACCTTGTAATCTTGCAAAATAAAATTTACAAGAAAACAAGAAACTAGCATAAAAATGGATGCTATATGAATATATCAAATGTTTGGAAATATTATTTTACAGAAACTTTTCTTAAAACAACAATTCGCAAGCCAAGCCAGCTAAATTTGCCGGCTACTGCCTTACGCCCTGTGCTGGATCAGATGTGTCGTGCTTTCCCACGACAAAAAAATGTATCCGTGCGCCCGATTCGACTAGCAGGTATTAAAGGTGAAGAAATCAAACCGCAAGATTCTGCGACTCAACTGATTTTTCACATTCACGGCGGTGCTTTTTTCCTTGGTAGTGTCAAAACACATCATGCTTTTATGACGGATTTAGCTGCCCGTACTCAAATGCAGATTATTCATGTGGACTATCCACTTGCACCTGAACATCCATACCCTGAGGCAACTGAAGCCCTATATGACATCTATCAGTCTTTGGTGGTACAAGGTATTCAGCCGAAAGATATTATTTTATCGGGTGATTCATGCGGGGCAAATTTAGCGTTAGCACTTTGCTTACGTTTGAAAGAACAACCCGAACTTATGCCAAGTGGCCTGATTTTATTGTCACCTTTTCTAGATTTAACCCTAACTAGTGAGTCTCTTCGGTTTAACAAAAAGCATGATGCCTTATTATCAATTGAAGCCCTACAAACAGGCACTCAGTACTATATAGGCAATCATATCGCAGCCGATGACCCGCGTGTTTCACCTATTTTCGATGACTTGCATGGCCTACCACCAACTTTAGTTCAAGTGGGTTCTAAAGAAATCTTATTAGACGATGCCAAGCGTTTTAGAGAAAAAGCTGAAGATGCTGGTGTTAACGTTCAATTCAAACTTTATACGGGCATGTGGCATAACTTCCAGATGTTTAATGCATGGTTTGATGAAGCTAAACAAGCATTGGCAGATATTGCTGAATTTGCCCATGAGCTTGATAAAACTTAATTTACTGATGAATGATGTGAATAGTCCCAAAACTTTTCACATCATTTTCTTTATAAAAGACATCATGTATAAATTGAAAATCATGTTATGTTTAAAATATAAATTATTTAAACAATCCAATTTTAGGATGGTCCAATAAAGAGGCATCTATATTTAGGAGCCCTTACTTACTATGAAAAATCGTTTAATCACTCATCCAATACATAGAACAAAACAGGTGATAATCGATTTCATCCACAATAATCACATTATCAACTGGACTCCCTTACAAAAAAGTGCACTGATGCTCACACTTGCCTGTGCAATGAATTTCAGTTGGATTTTATGGAAAGGCTATATTTTAATTACGCCAAGCGTTTGGCAATGGGCAAATCTGCCTTTAGTCGAATCACAAATCTTGCTCAATTTATTTACTTTATTTTTATTAGGCGCTTTGATAATCCCCTGTTATCGCTACAAAAATGACGAATGGGCTCAAAAATTTATTCCTTTGATTAGTGTACAATTCTTTGCACTCATGCTATGCCACGATGGATATTTAATTGGCAGTATCAGTCCAGCCACTATGGTCGGTTATGTAGGTACTATCGGTGTGGGTTTGGTGTTATTCGAGCGGAAAATTGTTTATAGCGCCCTTATACCTGCGACGATTATTTTAACAATATGTACGTATCTAAGTATGAAAGGTGTTTTGCCTTATGCGCCATTATTTAATCTTATTGCTATGCAACGAGCCCAAACTAATCCGTTTTGGTTAGGAAGTATGGCTTTTTTTATTATGCCTATTTTATTGGCCTGTTTTATTTTATTTGAAATATTACTCACCCAATGGCGTCAGCGAGAAACTTATATTCAACGTCTAAGCCAAATCGACCCTTTAACCAATGTATTAAATAGACGTAGTTTAAACACACATTTAGAGTCGCTACACCAACAACAATTTGATTATGCAGTAGTACTTCTTGATATCGATCATTTTAAAAAAATTAATGATATATACGGACATCACCAAGGGGATCAGGTCTTAATCGAAATTGCGCAGTGCCTTTCTGATAATTTGCGCAGTGAGGACATTATTGGTCGATTTGGTGGAGAAGAATTTATTTTATTACTCCCCCACACCGATATTATTCAAGCTGAAAAAATTGCTGAGCGTTGTCGCTGTGCTTTACAAGAATTACCTGTTTTTACCGCTCAAAATAATCCTATTCACATTAGTGCGAGTTTTGGAATAAGCAGTTCAGCTTTTGCACAAGATCCTTATCTGGTTATTCGGCAGGCTGACCAAGCACTCTATGCAGTAAAAGCTTCGGGACGTAATCAGGTACGTACATTTCATCAGACCGAAGCTATCGATACCTTATGATTCTTTGAATTTTGCCAAACTCGCGAGTTGCTGCAAAAGCTCTTGCTGGCTAAAAGCGCCCGTTAAACGTAAAGCACGAATCTCTTTTTGCTCTGGGCTTAAAAATAAATAGGTCGGTGGCCCTAAAATATTCCACTGCTTGAGTAGCGCTTCATGCGACTGGTCATAATGGCTCAAATCAAGCTTAATTAAATAATAAGGTGCAAGAGCAGATTGAACCTCTGGTGCTTTTAAAATACGGTGCTCAATCGGTTGGCAGGCAACACACCAATCTGCGTAGATATCAACCACAATAGCTCGGTCAGTAGGTGCTGCCACTAAAATTTTCTCAAAGTCCGCTGCTGTAGTTGCAATATGCCACTCGGCCATGTGGTCAGAACTTTGCAAAGTTCGATTTTGAATGTGTTGATATTGGTTATAGGCTACAAAAGGGGTAACGATTAATAATAAAATCGCATAGAGCCACTGTAGCTGCCCTTTTTTCCAGAAAAACTGATAAACAGCATAGGTTATAAAAGCAAGGCCTAATACGAGGCTAAGCACTTGCATGCCCAAATCTGGCAGCAAAGGACGAATAAAATAAAGACTTAATCCCAACATCAGAAAAGCAAAAATTACTTTAATCTGATGCATCCAGTCGCCCGCTTTAGGCAAGAATTTTGCCCCTAAAATACTTGCCAGCAATAGCGGAATTCCCATTCCAAAGCCTAGGCAGAATAAAAGCAAAGCACCTTGCCACTGATTTTGCGTTTGAGAAATAAATAATAAAGTTCCAGCGAGAGGTGCGGTCATACAAGGCCCCACCAAAAGCGCAGAAACGACACCCATAACCCCAGCACCGACCAAAGTACCGCCTTGTTGCATTGACTGAATACGGTCAAGTCGGTTTAACCATGTCTGAGGTAAACGAAGCTCAAACAAACCAAATAAGTTCAGCGCAAAAACAATAAACAGCAAACTAAAAGCAATTAAAGTTGCTGGCTGTTGTAACCAGCGTTGGAAATTTAAGCCTGCCGAAGAAGCAATTAAACCCAAGCCTGCATAAACTAATGCCATGCTACACACAAAAGTAAGCGCAATGGTCCAAGCCTTTAAACCTTTATGTTCGCGAATAATCAGTGAAGTTAAAATAGGAAGCATCGGTAAAGAACATGGCGTAAATGCGAGCAACATGCCTAAACCTAAAAATAATAAAACTCCATACCAAAGCGAGTGTTCAATTAATTTAGCTGACCAGATCTGATCTTGTGCAATTTGAGGTGTAGTTGTATCAGCTGCTGTCTCTGTACTCTGCTCTTTTTCTAAAGATTCTGAACCCGAGGAAGTGTCGGATTGTGTATTCGCTAAATCTAGTAATCGTTTTGGCGCTGTTCCTGCTTGGTTTTGCACACCCACCAAGCCATCTGCATCGGTTTGAAACTCAATGGTTTGAGGTGGATAACAAATACGGTCTTTGGCACAGCCCTGCCAAGTCACACTATAGTGCTCTGAAGGCTTAGTCTTAATTTGGAAATTAACTTGATGGTAGTAAACCTGACTTTGCCCATAATTTTCATCATATTGGGCAACCGCTTTAGGTAACTTTAAAGTTAAAGGTTGAGTACCTTGTTGTACAGAAAATTTATGCTGATAAAGATAATAATTTGGCTGAATCTGCCAAGATAAACTCGCGGTATGCGGCTCAGAAGATTCAACCGAAAATGAAAAAGCTTGTTCGGGTGAGAGTAACTTATCTTGCGCAGAAACCAACTGGCTAAACACACAAACAGCAACTGCTAGAAAATAAAGAATTCCCTGATGAATAAGCTTTTTCATTAACATAAATTTAAATTGCTTCGATTAGAACAAGAATGCCACGCCTAAGCCACCGTTGTAGCTCTTGTCTTGACCCTCTAAATCAACCCCGATACTTGCATCGAGCTGAGTACGATCATTTACGGCGTAGACTAAACCTGTCCCTAAACCATATTCGTAGTCTTGGCTTTCAGCTTTACGGTAAATAAACTCAGAATAACCTGACAGCTTACCTGCGATTTTATAATCAATCGTCGGGATTGCAGTTACTGCCCAGTTACTATTTTGTACTTCGTAGCGCATGGTAATTGATGTGCCGACTAAGTCATTATATTTATAAGCGACTGCTGAACTTAAGCTATAAATATCGTCATGTGCAGTAAATTCATCATTTCCAGTGGCAATGATCGCTTCCGCTAACACAGCCATTGATAAGTTTTCATCGTTTAGATCAATTGCTTTTTTCAAACCGATGCTGACATCACCAAAGCCTGAAGTGTCATGTTTTTTACCAGCACGTTTGGTTTGAGTCCATGCTGGACCTTGCCATCCTAATTGTAATTCCAAGCCCTCGGCTAAACCGGTACGGAATAACATATCCTCATTTACAGTTACGGTCTTTTCTTTAACACCATCAACCGTTGACTCTGTATAAGTTGCACTTGGCAAACCTTGTTCCCAAGCCAATTTACCAACCGGAGTAATCCCTGTTCCAATACCAGCACCTGGGCGGTCAAAAGAAAACTCCGCAGCGAAAGTACTTCCAGCAGCAACAGTGGTCAGAGCAAAAGTTAAAATTTGAAATGTTCTCATTCTATTATCCAATCAAGTAGTTAGTTCTTTTGACATTTTTGCCCCATGTTGGCGCAATAATTCTAATGTTTCACGCTCTTCTTGAAGCGCTTCTGACCAATCTATTTCATCAAAGTCGCAATCAAAGAACAACTGACTGATTGAAGATAAAATAGTGAGTCCCTCTTCATCGCGTGTGTTTGGATCAACTTTTTCATTTAATAAACGTTGAACAGCTGGCGCACATGCCGAGCTTGCCGCATCCCATAACGGACCATAAAACTCTTCTGCATCCCAAAGGTGTACATTCGCTTTGGCTTGAATCAACGCTTCGAGTATATCGAGGTAAACCTGTAATGATTGTTGCTTTTCTTCTTGTGATAGTGGTGTACCCGCTTCATAAGCTTCTGATACATCTTCCCACCATTTAAAAATTCCATCACAAATGATTGATACAGGTGGCCCTTGTTCCGGATCAATAAAGTTCGGATCAAGTCCTTCAGCAAGTAATTTTTGCACTTGCGCGAGTTCTAATTCTTCTATGGCTTTAATTAAAGCTTGCTGCTGGGTGGTTAACATGACCATCTCTCAAAAATATATTAGGGCTATTATGCCTAATCTCTTCTGAAGATTTTAGAGGTTGATTGCATCGCATTGCAAACCTAATGTTGTGAATAGTTTTATTTTCATTAAATATAAAAAAAGCCCCGAAGGGCTTTTTAGGATTTTAAATTAAACTTCATCATCAATGAATTCTGGTTGACCACCTCTCGGGTGTTCCTTTTTCTCAAACGTATGTTCAAGGCTACGTTTTAATTTTTCAATCGCGCCATGAATTGAAGCATCAATATTTCCTGCTTTATGGTGCACTGCAACTGGTTTCAAACCAGCAGGACGGGCTTCAATCATACAGTGGATATCTTTGTCACCACCTTTGTCCCCATTTTCATCACTAAAATGAACCGAAAAATGCGTAATACGTTCGCTATGACGTTGGAATTCTTGAGTAAGTTCTGCACGTACATAAGTAATTAAACGTTCGCTGTTATGGATGTTTTTATCTGTGCGGATTTCAATATTCATAAATACCATCCTCTCTTTCTTACTGTGGATCTTTTCTATGCAAAACTTTTTTATGTTGGCATGTTTTAAGCATGCATGAACTGACTTCAATTGTACATTTTGATGGTGTAATGGTTTGTTATCTCCTGACTTAAACGTACTGCTTTTAATTTATTTTGAAGATCTTCATATCTTCAATATCAGTCCATCTATAAAAATATGCAAGCTGATTTTTTAAATTTTTATGAAAAATTGAACAAAAGGAGAGCAATCGTGTCCAAATCTTATCTATCTGGAGCAGAGCTTATTGAGCAAATCCAGAAGTCTCCTTATTCACGTGATTTAATCGGTTATCACGGGCAACCGCCACAGGTTAAATGGCCTAACAATGCCAAGGTTGCTGTGCAATTTGTGCTTAATTATGAAGAAGGTGGCGAAAAGCATATTGAACACGGCGATGATGGCTCAGAACAGTTTTTATCAGAGATTATTGGTGCCGCAAGTTACCCAGCCAAACATATGTCGATGGACTCTATGTACGAATATGGTTCACGTGCTGGTTTTTGGCGCATTCATAGTGAATTCCAAAAGCGCAAACTTCCAATGACTATTTTTGGAGTTGCAATGGCGCTTGCCCGCAACCCTTATATTGTAGAAGCGATTAAGCAAGCTGATTACGATGTGGTTTCTCATGGTTATCGCTGGCTTCACTATCAAGATACCGATATTGAAGTTGAAAAACAGCATATGGAACAGGCTCTAACAGTCTTAGAAAACTTGTTTGGAAATAAAGTGATAGGTTGGTATACCGGACGTGACAGCCCCAATACACGTCAGTTACTCGCAGAGTTTCCACAAATACAATATGACTCTGATTATTATGGTGATGACCTGCCTTTTTGGACAACGCTTACCAATGCTGAGGGTGCATCACGTCCTCATCTGATTATTCCTTACACTTTAGAATGTAACGACATGAAGTTCTGTTCACCAGGCGGCTTTAATAGTTCAGAACAGTTTTTTCAATATTTGAAAGATAGTTTTGATGTGTTATATGCAGAGGGAGAAACTGCACCAAAAATGATGTCGATTGGAATGCATTGCCGCATTTTAGGACGCCCGGGCCGTTTTAAAGCATTACAGAAATTTCTCGACTATATTCAAATGCATGATCGGGTCTGGATATGTCGTCGTCAGGATATTGCTGAACATTGGTATAAAAATCACATAACTAAATAATTGATTTTTAATTTTCAAAATCCTTAAGCGAATTAAAACTCGCTATTGGCACTGTTATTGCTAAAACTCTATATCAAGACAATGAGTTTAGGAATGACAGTGTTTTTAGCCGAGTTTAATCAAGCCCCGCCCGAACAACTCAAGACTTTGTTAAAAAACTGTGTCCACATTCAAGCATGGGCCGAAAAAATCATCTCAAATCGTCCCTATTCAACAAAAGTATCTCTTTTGGAATATGCAGAACAGTTAAGTCAAATGTGGTCATGGCAAGAGATACTAGCGGCATTAGCCACCCATCCAAAAATTGGTGAACGCCAAGCTAAAAAACAACTCAATGCAAAAGAGCAAGATTTTTCATCTAAAGAACAAGCTGGCATTTCTTTAGATGAACAAACACAACAAGCTCTGCTGCAAGGTAATCTTGATTATGAACAAAAGTTTGGCTTTATTTTTTTAATTAAAGCGGCAGGCCTCAGTAGCGATGAAATTTTAAAAAAGCTACATGAACGACTACAAAACGACTTAGCTATCGAAAAAGTAATTGTACATGAGCAACTCTCAGCGATTGCTCTATTACGTCTATCTCAGGAAATACAAGCATGATCAGCACTCATATTTTAGATACGAATTTAGGTAAACCAGCTGCAGACGTAGAAGTGAAGTTGTTTCATGCAGCAACCCATGAGCTGATAGCGACAGCCACCACTAATCAAGATGGTCGAGTGAGTGATTTTAGCATAACAGACTTTGCAAAAGGTGCTTATCAGCTTGAATTTGAAATTGCTCCTTATTTTTCATCGCAGCAAATTAAGACTTTTTTCCCACGTGTTTGTATCCAATTTTTTATAGAAGACATCAATCAGCATTACCACATTCCATTACTGATCAGCCCGTTTGCTTACTCCACTTATCGCGGTAGCTAACTCAATTATGAATAGGAGAAAAATATGAATCATCAGCAAAAAAATACAATTTCTCCAGAGCATGAATATTTAGGAATTTCCAAAAGTTTTGCTTACGGCTTACAGCATGTGCTGACCATGTATGGTGGGATTGTAGCCCCGCCTTTGATTATTGGAACGGCAGCAGGCTTAAGCTCAGCACAAATCGGAATGTTAATTGCGGCTGCGCTATTTGTAGGTGGATTGGCAACCCTGATCCAAACCATCGGTACCAAATATCTAGGCGCAAAATTACCTCTGGTACAGGGTGTATCTTTCGCGGGTGTTGCAACCATGGTCGCCATTATCACTACAGGCGGTGGTTTACCTGCTGTCTACGGCGCGGTCATTGCTGCATCTCTAATTGGACTGTGTCTTGCACCTTACTTTTCTAAAATTATTCGTTTTTTCCCACCTGTTGTGACAGGATGCGTCATCACGATTATTGGTCTATCTTTGTTACCCGTTGCGATTCGCTGGATGATGGGTGGCAACAATAAAGCACCTGACTGGGGGAGCGTAGAAAATATCTCTTTGGCCCTGCTGACCTTAGGCATTGTGATTGTTCTGAATATGCTGCCGCAAGCAAGCATTCGTCGTTTATCAATTTTGTTGGCTATTGTGGCTGGTACTATCCTCGCCTACTTCATGGGTTTTGGTGATTTTAGTCAGGTGAGTTCAGGCGCATGGCTCCAATTTCCACACTTATTTGCTTTCGGTTTACCGACTTTCGAGCTAAGTGCAATTTTATCAATGCTAATCGTTACCTTAGTGATTATGACGGAAACCACAGCCGATATTATTGCTGTCGGAGACATTGTAGGAACTGAAGTCGATTCAAAACGTATCGCCAATGGTGTTCGTGCAGATATGTTTTCCAGTGCTTTTGCGCCTCTCTTTGGTTCATTCATGCAAAGCGCTTTTGCCCAAAATGTTGGACTGGTTGCGATTACAGGCATCAAAAGCCGCTTTGTAGTCGCAGCAGGTGGTGTCATTCTGATTATTTTAGGTCTGCTACCTATTATGGGTCGTTTGATTGCAGCGATTCCAATGCCCGTACTTGGTGGTGCAGGTTTGGTCTTGTTTGGGTCGGTTGCAGCGAGTGGAATCCGCACTTTGGCAAAGATAGATTATAACGATCAGAAAAATTTAATTATTGTCGCAACCGCTTTATCAGCTGGGATGATCCCAATTATTAACCATGAGTTTTATGCTCATTTCCCAGTTTGGGTACAAACTTTGTTCCATTCGGGCATTAGTTCAACTTGTATTTTTGCTATCTTATTGAATTTACTATTTAATCATTTACCTTCATTTCGTAGCTCGCGTACCCGACATTTGAGCCAAACAATAAATACAAGAAATACTCATTAAAGATTTAGTTTTTAGTGCCCCACTTCGGTGGGCCTTTTTTTAACCGTTGATCAAATTTGGCTTCATTTTTGCTTAAGACCCTGTATCCTTAGCGTGCTTTATTTGGGGGGAGATCATTTAAATGCAATTAAAGCAACTTGCGGCGACTTGTGCCTTGTTTTCTGCAACTGCCATGGTTCAGGCGAAACCAATCTGGCAAGATTTTAGTGTGACTGGACTTTATGGTGAAAACTATGAAGTTGTAGATGACAAAGAAACCACGATTACTTTGGAATATGCAGCGAAAGTTAAATACGCTGATGTGTTTTTCTTTATGGACCGCATGCGTGGTGAAAATGACCACAAGAGTACTTACTTCGAGTTATCACCACGACTAAGTTTAGGCGAAGTGTCTGGTAAAAAACTGTCGTATGGCCCAATCAAAGATGTACTCATCAGTACTACTTGGGAAGGTAACAGTGAAGACGGCAATAACTTCGATAACTTCCTTTATGGTTTTGCAGTTGATTTAGATATCCCATATTTCCAATATGCAAATTTAAACTTCTACCGTGCAAATAATGAGAACATCGACGACGATTATCAAATGACATTCGTATATGGTATTCCATTAAAATTAGGATCTGAAGATTTCTTGGTAGACGGTTTCCTTGATTGGTCAACTGCTGAAGGCGACCATGCGAGCGAGTTAAACTGGACAACTCAGTGGAAATGGAATGTAGGCAAACACATTTCTCCTGATACACGCCTATACCTAGGTATCGAGCACTCAGTGTGGAATAACAAATTTGGTATTAAAGGTGCCGACGAAAATAACGTTAGTGCATTGGTTAAATACCACTTCTAAAATCCAAATTTAGAAGATAAACAGCAAGGAAAATTCCTTGCTGTTTTTGTTTTAATCGAGTGGATTACCCACAATATTACTAATAATCCCCTGCATAATATGCCCACCTTGTTCACGACGTAATTCTTCATACCATGCTTGAGTAACAGCTTCATCTTTCATATGCGTCACATCACAACGTTTGCGTGCACGAAGTACCAATTCATTAGCACGTTCATTACGTTTGTTTTGATAACGTCGCAAAGCATCTTCTAGCCCCAAAGTGTTAATTTGCAGAGAACGCGCTAAATAAATCGCGTCTTCCATGGCCTGGCAACCGCCTTGCCCAATATCAGGTGTCGTGCTGTGTGCAGCATCACCCAAAATCACCACGCGACCTTTATAAAATTGAGTAAACGGTTCAATGTCATGTATTTCTACCCGATTGGTCTTTTGCGGGTCTAAGCGTTCAATAAGCTGCTGTACGGGTTGACACCAATCAACAAAATATTGTTTTAGAAGTTTTTTATATTCATCTCGATTATTATCTAATCCTGCTGGTAAAGGCACATCTAAAAAGAAATAGAACTTTCCATCTGCAACTGGCATTAAAGAAGCTCGCTTGCCTTCGCCCACATAAGTCGTCCATTGCTGGGCCGGAGCTAAATCTTCAGATATCTCAACCAAACCATTCCAGTTTACATAACCCGCGTAACGGCGCTGTACTTGCTGGCCCAACACATAGGCACGAGTCAGTGAATGCGTACCATCGGCCCCAATTAATAGATCGGCCTGCGTTGAGCTACCATCTGCAAAATGAACCTCGACATAATCAGCTTTGTCTTCAAGGCTGACCATTTTTTTGCCTAAATAAATCTGATCACGACCAAATTCATCCATCAACATATTTTGTAAATCAGCACGTGCAACCGGATAAGGTCTTTGGCCCACTTCTTCAATTAATGGCAGTAAACTGAATTGTGTCATCACATCTCCAGTTAAACCGTCCACATAGGCCAAATCATCCATTTGTCCACCAAGTTTGGCGATTTTGTCAGTTAATCCCAGATAGTTCAGACATTTCACACCATTCGACCACAGCGAAATTGCAGCGCCGACAGGAAGAATTTTTTCAGTTTGCTCAAAAATGCGAACTTGGTGACCAAATTTCTTTAATGCAATGCCTGTGG
Source organism: Acinetobacter pittii (assembly GCF_022449185.1). Lineage (GTDB taxonomy): Bacteria > Pseudomonadota > Gammaproteobacteria > Pseudomonadales > Moraxellaceae > Acinetobacter > Acinetobacter pittii_I. The sequence continues at coordinate 113,051 of NZ_JAKUKO010000002.1, read as the reverse complement.
TTAGACCTCCCATTCCTGCACCAATAATCACCACATTCATAACACTCTCCTATAGATATTCACCTATAGGGTGCTTATGCTAAAAACATGCCATCGTTCAAAATTTATTTAGCTTTTCCACAAAACTGGCATGCACCATGCTTATATATTTACGTGTAAAACTCGTCTCAGCACGCTCTGTGTTGGCGCAGTTTTAAATGAAAAATCATGTTTTTAACAAGAAATACGGATACTCCATTATGGCAACATTGCACGCTCCAGCTTTTGAACTTCCTGAGATTTTGAATACTAAAACCAATTTGGCAGATGCCCGAATTGGTGCACAAGTCATTGAGTGTTCAGATGATTTCTTTGCAGAAGCAAAGCGTATGCTGCAATTTGATGCACCTATTTTTGTTGAAGATAAATTTGATGACAACGGCAAATGGATGGATGGATGGGAGACGCGCCGTAAACGTCATGCAGGCTATGACTGGTGTATCGTGAAGCTTGGTGTAAGTGGAAAAATCACTGCTCTTGATATTGATACCAGCTTTTTTACAGGAAATTATCCTGCATCTGCATCATTAGAAGCATGTTATGCACCAAATGGGGACCTGACAGGGGCAAAATGGGAGAATGTTTTAGGAAATACTGAACTAGGCCCGAGCCAGCATCATATTTTTATGATCAATAATGATGCACTTTTCACTCATATACGCCTTAATATTTTCCCAGATGGCGGTATTGCCCGTTTACGTGTCTATGGTGATGTTCATATTCAGGTAACTGACAGCGAACAAACTCTCGATTTATTAGCCCTTGAAAATGGTGGCCGTGTAGTTGCTTATAGTGATGCTCATTTTGGACACCCGCGTAATTTGATTAACCCAGGCCGCGGAGTCAATATGGGCGATGGATGGGAAACCAAACGCCGCCGTGCACCGGGTTATGACTGGTGTATTCTTGCGTTGGGTAAAAGCGGCAAAATTGAGAAACTTGAAATTGATACAGCTCATTTTAAAGGAAACTTCCCTGCCCAAGTATCTATTCAGGCGGTTTACCTTGAAAATGCAACCGATGCACAGTTAATTCCTCAAAGTATGTTCTGGTCGTACTTACTAGAAGCCCAACCGATGCAAATGGATCATATTCATGAATATGTGAATGAGATTTTACAACATGAAAAAATCTCGCATATTCGTATTAATATGATTCCAGATGGTGGTATTAGCCGTGTTCGTTTATGGGGGAAAATTGCCAAGTCATGATAATGAAGAATGTTCAAATTCAGCCCTTAACAATTGAAAACTTTCAGCCCTTTGGAGAAGTCATCTGTTGCGACGGGCATGACTTTTTTCATATTAATGATGCCCACACCGAGCGCTACCATGCGCTCGTTGAAACTGAAATTGAAGGGGAAGCAAAGGCAGGAATTAGTATTTTCCGTAATATTAAAGCCAGTGTGTTGCCTCTAGAAATTTCAATGCTAGAACGCCATCCGAAAGGCTCTCAGGCATTTATTCCACTACAGCAACAAAAGTTTTTAATTATCGTGGCACCCGCTTTGGACGAAAATACTCCTGATATTTCAAAACTATGTGCTTTCGTCTCGAATGGAAAGCAAAGTATTAATTATCGGGCAGGCACATGGCATCATCCTTTGCTTACCTTTGAAGCGCCGAGTGATTTTGCAGTGGTAGATCGAATTGGAGGTGGAGCAAATTGTGATGTTTTTCAATTTCCACAGGTTATAAAAATTACGACCTAAATTAACATATACAGATCTGTCTATTTTAATGATCTAAACCTTAATAGCAGAAATCGTTGTGGTGATTTCTAACAATCTTAGGTTTATATAAAAAATCCCCGTCAATTGAACGGGGATTTTTTCATTTTGCTAAACAGTAATATCAGCTAAGTTACCCTTCTGCTCAAGCCACTGCTTACGATCTGCCGAACGTTTTTTCGCAAGTAACTTGTCGAGTAAACCTGCCGTTAGATGCACATCATCTAGATCGAGCTGAACTAAACGACGCGTGTTCGGATCCATAGTCGTTTCACGTAATTGAATCGCGTTCATCTCACCCAATCCTTTGAATCGGGTAATTTGCGGATTACGATTACCTTTAATATTTTTCAAAATAGTTTCAAGTTCATCATCATCAAGCGCGTAATGAACATCTTTACCAATGTCGATACGGAACAATGGTGGCATTGCCACATACAAATGTCCTTCTTCAACCAATGCTGGAAAATGTTTAACGAATAAAGCGCAAAGCAAAGTCGCAATGTGTAAACCATCCGAGTCAGCATCGGCCAAAATACAGATTTTACCGTAACGGAGTTCAGATAAATCATCACTGCCTGGGTCTACACCAATCGCAATCGCAATGTCGTGAACCTCTTGGGAAGCGAGTACTTCATCTGAAGAAACTTCCCATGTATTTAAGATTTTTCCACGAATTGGCATGATCGCCTGAAAGTTTTTATCACGCGCTTGCTTGGCACTACCACCTGCTGAGTCACCCTCGACAATAAATAACTCACTGTCCTCACGTGTTTGACCAACACAATCTGCCAATTTACCCGGTAAAGCAGGGCCAGAAACAATCTTTTTACGCTCGACTTTTTTTGCTGCTTTTAAACGACGACCAGCTTTAGAAATCGCCATTTCTGCCAATTGCATGGCAATTTCAGCATGTTGGTTGAGCCAGAGTGCAAAAGCATCTTTAGCAATATTTAAAACAATATTGGATGCTTCACGACTCGAAAGACGCTCTTTGGTTTGACCTGAAAACTGCGGTTCTTGGAACTTCAGTGACAAAATATAGTTCACACCATCCCATACATCTTCTGCCGAAAGTTTGAGGTTACGTGGCAACAAGTTACGTAGCTCACAGAACTCACGTAATGCCTCAGTTACACCTGAACGTAAACCATTCACATGAGTACCACCTTGTGCGGTTGGTATCAGGTTCACATAACTTTCTTGAACCTGCTCACCGCCTTCTACATTCCAGCAAATCGCAAATTCACACGCCGCACGGTCTGCCTGACCATTACTCACAAAAGCGGGATTTGGCAAAATTTCGCGGTCTTGTAATTCATCCATCAAATAATCAACGAGGCCATTTTCAAATTGCCATTCGATTTTTTCATCGTTAATTTGATCGATATAGATAATTTTTAAACCAGCCGCTAAAACAGCTTTAGCTTTTAAATTGTGTTTAAGTGCTTTTAAAGCAAATTTTGGACTATCAAAATATTTCGCTTCTGGCCAAAAATGTACCGTTGTACCTGTCGCGCGCTTTGGAGCTTTACCTTCGAGAACAGCTAGAGGTGCCACTGGTTCACCTTGCTCAAAGGCCATTTGGTATAGGTTACCCTGACGTTGAACTTCGACCTCAACACGTGTTGATAAAGCGTTTACAACTGAAATCCCCACACCATGCAAACCACCTGAAAACTGATAGTTATCGGTACTGAATTTACCACCCGCATGGAGCTTGGTCAGAATGATTTCGATACCACTTTGGCCATATTCAGGGTGAATATCCACTGGCATACCACGGCCGTTATCTTCAACAGACAATGAACCATCTTTATAAACCGTGACACAGATTTTGTCGGCATGACCCGCTAATGCTTCATCAACAGCATTATCAATAACTTCTTGGGCTAAATGGTTAGGTCGAGTCGTATCGGTATACATCCCTGGACGACGACGAACAGGGTCTAAACCAGAAAGGACTTCAAGCGATTGAGCCGTATATTGTGTCACGTTGTACGTTTTCCTTATTTGATGGTGTGCGCAAAGAATTCGATCACTAACGGTAATTTTTCTTCAAAATCTTCCATAGCATGATTGCCATGAGCATCCGTCAAAATCAATGAGGATGGCGTTGCAGCACTATAATAGCGTTGTGCTTGACGATAATCCAAAATTTCGTCGCCTTGTTGCAATAAGACGAGTATTTTGTCGGCATTTTCAGGTTGTTTCAGTTCCAGTTGTTGTAACTGCCGTAACTGAACATGGTCAATTGACCATTGATCATTCACCACATAGGGCATACTTTCAACTTGAAATAACTCATCAAACAGTTTCCATGGTTGCATAGCAGGGTTAATCAGTACAGCTGGAACATTATATTTCGCGACAAAATATGTCGCAAAAAACCCGCCAAGGCTACTACCGACTAAGGCTACATCTTGTAAAGACTCTATCAGCTCTGAAACTTGCTCAACCACTAGATCAGGAGATCTGTTTAAATCTGGCAAATGCACATTTATGCCCAATTCGCTACAATACTGCTTAAGGCTCAGCCCTTTAATTGAAAGAGAGCTACTATTAAAGCCATGGAGGTAGATAATATTCATATATTTTCCCTCTAAATTGAGAATAAACTCACATTTTTGTTCTCAGTTTGTATATAAAAACACTATTGTCAGACAAGAAAAACCACTCAACTAACCATTCATCAGTATTTTAAAAACATGTGTTATTTAAACTACTAAGATGGAAACGTTAGCTGCCGTTGATAAAAAGTACAGCTTAAAACGTCGGTTATAACGTATATGGGGAAAAGATATGCCGAGCTTAACACCACTACATGAAACTTATTGTAAATGGGATCGTACGCCACCTAGTCAGGCAGACGTATTAGAAGGTTTAGCTCAACTGTTCAGTACCAGCTTAAATGGTGTACATGAATTAATTCAAGTTATTAATATTGAAGTATTAAAAAATGCTTTTGGTGTGAGCACACAAAATGCTAAAAACTTTCAAAAACGACCATTTGTGCAAAAGGCATATCAATTTTCTTATGGTGCTTTACAAAAATATGGGAGTTGTTTTTTAGCGCCAAGCTTACGTCATATTATTGAAAAATATCCTACACTTCACGAAAAACCACTCACCCCAAGCCTACATTTTTTAGTCGGCATTTTGAATGGGATTTTTGGAGATTATCTACTGAAACAGCATAGCCCCCTCGCCTTACCCATGGTGTTATACGATCACTACGGTGCAATACAACAAGGTGAACTTGCAGGCCGTATTGTGATTTTGGCTCATGGTTTGTGTATGAACCATCTGAGTTGGTCAAATGCACACTATGGCGGCATTGGTGAGCGCCTGTTAGCGCAGCGTGACCATAACACCATGTTGTATTTAAATTACAATACAGGCCGACGTATTTCAGCCAATGGACGCAGTTTTTCGAATTTATTAGAAGACTTGGTACAACGTAATCCAAGAATTACCAGCATTGATATCATTGGCCATAGTATGGGCGGACTGGTTTCCCGTAGTGCCTTGTTTTATGGCAAACAAAATATGTATCAATGGATCCATATGGTCGAGAATCTAGTCTGTATTGGCTCTCCACATCATGGGGCAGTTTTAGAGCGCTTTGGCTTTACCATACAAGATAAACTTGGGGCTTTCCCTTTTGTCGGCTTACTCGGTCAACTGGTTAATATTCGGAGTAATGGTATTTTAGACCTACGCCACGGCAGCGTTCGTGATGATGATTGGGAACATATGGATGCTCGTATTGGTATGATGGATGATAACCGCGCGCCTGCTCCGCTACCTTCTCATATCAACACCTTTTTAGTGGCAGGGACCTTAGAATTTGAAAAGGTGCGCAATAAAGCGTTGACCGTAATTGGCGACTACTTAGTGAGTGTAAAAAGCGCGCTAGGCGAACACCCTAACCCACGTTTTCAGCTTAAGGTTCCAGACTCACATAAAGCCGTGTTTTATGGTTTAAATCATTTTGAAATTCAGTATCACTCGAGTGTTGCCGAACAGATCACTCGCTGGTTATATCCTCATGCTAATGATTACGTTCAAGAAGGTATTCAAACCCATATTATTGATATGCCGAACTATAAGCTCGAAGATTTAGAGGGAATTGTAGAGACGTAAAAAAAGCCCAACTTAATGTTGGGCTTTTTTAATTAATTAACTTTTGTAGAAGAAAGAAAATATTTTTAAATTTCAGCCCTCCAAGCTTTATTGGCAATTACTTTTCCATTTTTTATATTTAAAACAATATTGTAAGCTGCTGCACCACCATTATTAAAAGTATTTAAAATATAAATATTATTATTTAAATAATATATTTTAAAATCAGCAAGCTCGTTCTTGTCACTATCTATACCATTTTTAGGAAAAAAGTATTGCTCTATATCATTTTTACCAATTTCTATTTTCTTATCTTTATCCTTAATTATGATTTTATCAAGTTGTAAAAAATCATTATTAGGTAAAGTACCATCAGTACCAAAGAATTGTTTATTATTAAAATACTTATATTCACCTTTAAAAGTTTTATAAAGTTTAGGATCTAAAATAGCTTTTTTTGCATCCACTTCTACTATTATATTTTTATCACTATAGACAACCTTTTCTCTAGAATATTGAGATAGCTTAATAGAAGTGTAACCACTAAAATTATTTATTCTATTTTTATAGACAAATCCAGTTACACCATTGCTTGCATTAACTAAACAAAAATTATTTGTCCCTTCATCCATCACACAAGAAACAATTTCATTATTATTTAATTTGGACGTAACTTTAGAATTTAAACTTGAATTTCCTCGTACATTAACGTATCCATCCTTATCTTGAATAAAACCAAAGTCAGCGTATGAAGATACTATAGGACCAATCATTAGAAAAGTAAAAATTATAAACTTAAGTTGCTTCTTCATTTAGGATAAGTTCCATTTTAAATTTTAGTAAAATAGTAATATTATTTTTTAGATAATATTACTATTATAAAATACAATCAAAGCTCTAATAATTTATAATTATTCCTCATAATCATTACAATCAATTTTCTTATTTTTTAAATTCGCATCAGTTGTATAGCCAATTTTAAAATTTAAATTTAATAAGTCTTCTTTTCTAAAAACCTTAGGAACAATATTCCAAACATTTTTTCCATTAGTTACAAACACCAAATTAAACTCTGGGACTTTATTATTATTGGTATCAATTTGATACTCTACAGAAAATTCATCTTTTTTCTTACCAACAATATTATATATACGTGGTTCATTTAATTTTTGATCACAAGCTTGATATATATAAATCTTATTTTTTAAAATCTTAATTGTACTTTCACTACAATAACACCCGCCTACTTCTAATTCTTTTATAACACCATCTTTATAATTAAATGGCTTTATTAAGTTCCCTTCTAAACTATCAAAGTCCAGGTATGATATTCTTAAATCTTTAATTTTAGAGTTATTAAAATCACTCAGACATTTATAATTTTCATTATTTGCTTCTTTCCCATTAAAATTACATTTTAAATTTCTATTTCTCAACCAAGAACGTTGAGTATCAACAAGATACTTAACTTCGTTTTTATTATCACTAATATAGCTTTTTATATCAGAATATGTATTATTCAGATCATGCTCACTATTTTTATATACTGTTTTCTCATCTAACTGTTGTGGCTTATAATCTGCAGCATTTGAGCAGGCACTCAAACTAAAGACTAATAGCACACTAAAAAAATTAAGATTAATGCCTTGCATCGTACGTTCCTTTAATAAACAATTGATATTCACTATTACGCCTTTTCGTCAAACCGAGATCTGGAACTTTTTTCCCATTTACAGTTATTTTATTTATATCTAACATTTCTTTAGGCCCATCTTTATAATTACTTTCATTAATAAGCTTACATAAATTTGGGGCTTTACTAGCAATATTCCCGATATTGAATGCTAACGATACTAAAGCATCAAATTCATATTGATATAAAGGAACTTTAATAGCTTTTTTGACATAAGCTTCATGTTTCAAAACATCTTCTTCAAAATAAGTTTTAGTCTGAGATATTGAGATAAAATCTTTTAAAGCTTTTTTACCTAAAGCTTTACATGATGATTGACCTACGAGATGTCCCCATCCAACTGTACAATATCCTTTAGAATCATCGTAATAGTATGTTCCTTGCCCATCAGGAGTTAAATATTTTCCTTCCCATTCTTGAACAAATAATCTTGCATTTGCACTTGTTGTTAAATTGCTTATAGGTATTCTATTTCCAATTGATTTCTGAGAAGTAGTTTGAGGCAACTGTAAATCAAAACTATTTCTATATCCTTCTAACAATATTGCTAAAGGATCAGCTATATCATCACGTCTCGAATAAAGTCCATGTTCTTTTATTGTAAGATTTGACGCATCATCTAATGAAAAACCATTGCCTGTAAAATATTCAAAATGTAGCATTGAAACATTATGTGCTGTTTTTCCAGCAATAGGTATAGCAGCTGGTCCATTCTTATTTTTCATTACGCCTGTTTTGCCCAATATTTGGCCTTGCTTAACGGGATCCCCCACTTTTAATGTTATTGATTTTGGATCTAATTCACCATACCTAATTACAAACTCTCTACCATCATCAGTTTTATGCCTAATACTTACTTGATTAGTTTGTAGATAGAATCCTTGCGAAGCTATTACTTTACCTGGTGCTATAGCAACTACTTCAAAGCCACTTTCTGCTTTGCTGACAGGTTTACAATTACTATATAAATCTCTTCCCGCATGCTTTCTATTACCACTTCTATTTCTTCCAAAGATTGCCATTGAAGCATTAGTATCATTGAGTTTAGCTCCCCAATAATAATTTGATAGTTCTCCACCAATATCATTGATAGGTTTTACTTTAAAAGGGAAAATAATACTGGGTTTATAATTAGATATATTCTGTTTTGGATTTCCAGTATCTTGACTTTCAGCATTCATATTTTTTAATTCTGGTGCAGTACTATTAAGAATCTGATCTTTAATATGATTATAGATCTTATCTGCACTAATATCTGGCATCCAATCCGGAGCTTTCGCTAATGTACCAAACCAATGGTCATCTTTATCATCATGATTATCCTTTTTAGCGACTCCATTATTAATATTAGAACTATTATTTATTTTCTTTGGTTCTCCATTATTTCCTTTGTTTAAAGGTAGCTTTAGTATTTGTCCTTCCGAAATCTTATTTGCATCATTAATTTTATTTATTCTTTGAATCTCTTCAATTTTACAATTCATATCTTTTGAAATTTTTAATAAAGTATCACCCTTTTTCACTTTATATGTTTTTCTACTATATTGACCAGTCTTCCCTTTCTCTCTCAGCTGAGTTTTTATTAAAACTGATGGACTATATAACTTGACGATAGCATGACTTTTTTCAAGACAAACTCTGCTGATAAGTTGCATCTGATTTAAAATATTTTGGAAATAAACATCAAGTACAACTCCTTTATCTCTACTTATATCAACAATCGCTCCTTTAGAATTTGTTAATCCTTCAGCAATGAGATTATTACCATTTTTTATTTGATATTTAGCATTTTTAATGGGATGCCCTAGTAAGTCTAATAAAATAAAGGTTACTAAACATTTATTTTTCATTATTTTTTACTCCTAAAAGAAAATCCTCATTATCCCATTCATCAACAATTACATCCCACAGCTCTTGCTCTTTTCCAACTAAAACTTTTATATTAAACGGGTCTTCTTTTGTAATTTTCCCAGTTCGCCCATGTTCATCTAAGGCTCCTGAGATAAATGAATTTGTTTCTTGAATAAAAGCTTTATAAGTAAACTGACTAAAATCGCTCTCCCAAAATAAATCATAAACATCTAACTTATTACTATACATAGCAGTATTTGGAAGCTGTGGAACCTCATAAGAAACCTTAGCTCCACTCGTAAACAAATGCTGCCCAGCTTTACTTTCAAACTTGCCGCCTGTTGTTGAAAATACGCCATCCGCATTAATTTTGAGCTGAGATCCACCTGCCGTTAATACAATTTCTTTTGGACTGGTAAGCTCAATTTTTTCTTCAGTAGAAATGAGCTTGATGACCTTTTTAGCAATTGCTTCAATGGCATCGTCTTGTGCTTGTAGTTCGAGCTTTCCTTTTGCTGCATAAGCACGGAAACCCTTTTGCGCGGCAAACAAGCTTATTTTGTCTTGCGCATGCCCAATGATATTTTTCTGTGCACTTAAATTAATGGAGCCACTAGCACTTTCTGCAATATCTTGCGAAGCTTGCAAAATAATATTTTCAGGTGTCGTCAAAGCAATGCCATTTGGCGATGCTAATAACATAAGCGCTTGTCTAAAAATTTTGCCTTGTTCTTGCTGTTTAGTATCGGAACTACTTTCTAAACCTTGGGTATAGCCCTCCATAAAGCCTTGCAAAGAACTTAATGCTTTAGAAGGTGATACTTCCAATTTACTGCCTTTACTAAATGTTCCACATACACTCATCATGTCAAAGTCTTTAGTCTCGACATTAGCTAAGACTTTTCCGACCTCTTGAATACTTTCAAATGGATTTTTATGAATGCGATCTTTAATGCTGGCAAGTTTACCTTTAACGATATCAGCACCATGTTCTTCAACGTTTTCGATGAAAGCTTTTAAATTTTCTACCGCATCTTTGGCATCAGTAAAGAAAGCATTAAATTCATCTACGACACCTTTTGCATTTCCACCTAGTGCACCAATGTCTTGAATAAAGCCGCCACAGTCTTTTAAAGCGTGAATAGGATCGTTATTAATACCTTCTTTAAATAGGTTTACCGTACTATTTAATGCCTGTCCTGTGGTTTTTAGCTCAAGTGACTGGATGAATTTGGGTAAGCGATTAATCACGTTCAAAGCATCAGTCTGTTGCTTTGCTGCAACTTCACTGAGCATTTTCATGCTTTCATAACCTTGTGAAAGTAAGGATTGTGCTTGTGCCGCCTCTAAATGGTCTGCAATAGCTTGCTCTTGTGCATAGGTACTAATGAGCATGCCTTTACCTGCACGCACAGCTCCCCAAGCATCTGTTCTTAGCTCAAAGCCTTCACCACGACCCTGACTCGTCGCTTGTTCTTTCGGATGGCTTAAATTACCCAAATTCAGCTGTGTTGCTGCATGACTACTTTGGAGTTGGGTACTGATTTGCCCAGTTGTGTCATCAAAGCGTAATTGGTTGAAGCCACTTCCATTGATTTCCTGACTGCGAATCCCGCTCAATTTTTTAGTCGCAGGAAGTTGCCCTTTTATATCGAACTTGGTGGGTGAGCGCTGCGCTTCATGAATGCGCCCAGTCACAAATGGACGGTCAATATTGCCATCAAAGAAGTCAATGACCACCACTTCACCAATACGTGGCAAGAAACGTGCTCCATAGCCCTCGCCTGCCCAAGGAGTCAGTACATCCACCCAAGCTGAGTCGGTATCATTGTCATTGCTACCCGCGCCACCATCATGCCCATGATCATCACTACGGGTGAATAGAAAACGCACCTTAATGCGCCCCCATTCATCAACATGAATAGTTTCTCCCTCTGGCCCCACGACTTTGGCTCTTTGCGGGTAAGCAATTGGGCGATGCTGTTCTGGATTATATTCAGGTGCCGTCTTGATCTGACGGCGTATTAGGGTCAGCTCATTACCTTGGCGCTCAATATCATCATAACCATGTTTATCCCAACGACTTTGGGTTAACAACTGGCTCACTTGCTGATGTAAATCTTTCGGTAGGTTATTTTGGTTATAAAAATTTTTAGCAATAATCAGGAACTCTTGATCAGCCCCTTCATGCTGATCAATTTCAGGATGCTCCTGTAGGTTAAACCAATAACCAACTTGGCTATCACGGACACTACTATAGGCCTTAAAGTATTTGGCCTGACTCGCATACATGTCAGTGAAGTGCTGATTTAATTTATCTAGCTGATTACTACTTGAAGCAGTGGCCTGATCTTCCCCTTTCAAATCTTGCATCCAAGCAGGGCTAACATGCCATGCTTGTTCAAGGCTCAAACTCGCTGAATCAAATTGCTCTGAATGTAGGTGTGTAGTAATAACTGAACCTACACCTTCTTCATGTGCTAGAGCATCAGGTTGCCAACGCTGCACATGTACAGCAGTCGGCTGTAGAGTCCGCACTGCTACAAAACCTGTAATGCTATCTTGATATTCTGTCGCACTACTGCGGTGATAACGGATGCTGCGTCGTTCTAAAGCTTGGTACTGGCTATTATCATCAACCAATCTAAGTTTTTGAGGTTGTATAGGTGCAGTAAAATGAGGAACAAAAAGCTCTGCTTCATCAATGAGCCAACTAACACCCTCACTTCGCCATAAGCGTGTAAGAAAGTCATAGTCAGACTCATTGTGCTGCATGATAAATGGGCGAATATCATAACTCTGGCTTAACCCACTGAGGTCGAGACTTAAACTTGTCGCAAAAAGTGGACTTCTTTCTTGCCATTCTTTAAATAAAACTTCTGTGACTTCAATAATGCTTTTATTCATAAAAACACGACTATTACGGCGCTTGTGCCATAAGTTTGTCGCGTCTTTTAAGGTGAGTTTATAAAGCGTTAAAGCACCGTCACTCTGGCCATAACTCGCTTCTGTTACAATTCCTGTAGTTCGGAATAATTGTCCAGAATCAGTAACCTGATCAACGGCAACTTGCACACCTATAAACTGCTTCAATGCAATTTGGGCACTCGTTGAGAGGCAGATCAACTCAGCTTCCAATCCCCCATTTAGCTGATGTTGGCCTTCTATACGTTGTAAAAAAACTTGGCTATTGAGTAGTTCATTAGCAAATTGCACATGAACGGCACGTTTTTGCGCACTTAACCCTATTTTTTCCAAAACATTAAAGATATTAAAAAGCATTTTTTATAATCATAAGGATATAAAACGGCTGCACTTTATAAAAAACAGAACTATCTGTCTACATCATTATTCTTTTTTTCAATTTGTTTTTTTATAGTTTGATTAATTCTAAAACAATAAAAAAAACCCAACATAATATTGGGCTTTTTTTAATCTATTTAAACTTACTTTTTAGCAGTCTTAAACACTGGATAAAAACGGAATAACTGCCATAAACAGACCAGTAATAGTAAGAGGAAATAGACCAATGACCAAACTGGTAAAGATTGACCTAAAAAGGTCCAATCAATTGCTGCACATTCACCTGATCCAGACAATACTTCTTGTAAAACCGTTTTCATTGGTAAGGCATCAATTAAATAATTTAAACCCGGGCCACAGCTTGGTACTTGATCTGGTGGTAAATGTTGCAACCAGACATGACGGCCTGCTACACCGACTGACCATAAAATTGCGATGCCTGCTAAAAATGCATAAAAACGTTTAACCGCATTGGAAACTGGGTTATGCAAAAAGGCTATGAGTGCTACAAGGCCCATTGCCATTAAGCCAACACGTTGAAAAATACAGAGCGGACATGGCTCTAAACCTTTTACATGTTCCAGATACAACGCAAAAGACATGCCGACTATACTTGCTAAAACAAGTAGTCCACTCACCAAACGGTAACTTAATCGCATGTAAAACCTCGTTTTATTATCGATATTGTTCAAGATATTGATCAAAACTGATCTTGGTATCTTGCTCAAGTTTTTCTTGCTGCTGTAAAGATTGCGCAGCCAACTGTTCAAAATGTTTCAAAGTTTCCACACTAAGCTCATGCTGTTCATAACTTTCAGCATGTAACTGAGCCATGTGGCTACCAAAACTCCAAGTTCCACCATGCTTTAACGTATCGTCAATGACATGGGCAGATAAAGTTTCATCAACTTCATCAATTCGTGCTTGCATGACCGCCAAAGCTGAACCATACAAGTCCGTTGCATAGGTCTGATCGAGTAGCTGTGCACAATCTTGCATTTTTGCAATATATAAACGTGCCCAATCTTCGATGTGATATGACCCTGTTAAATCTGTAATGGTTGCGTTTGGCGCTCGACCTCGGTTGACCACCTCTGTCTGATTTTTCTCAACCAAGTCTTGCTCAGGACATAACAAGTCTGGGCTATCACTTAACAGACAATAAAGTGCTAACACTTCAAGAAAGCCTGCTGTCGTTTCATCAACGCCGATTGCCGAGTATGGATTTACATCTACAGCACGTAACTCAACATAACCAACGCCTCGATTTTTTAAAGCTTGAGACGGTGTTTCACCTGCTTGAGGCACCTGTTTTGGACGTACTAGACTGTAATATTCATTCTCAATCTGCAAAACATGATCATTAATTTGCAACGGCTCACCAGATGCATCATTTAACCCTAAACGGCTAAATGGTGGGTAAGGAGAATGAACGGCTTTTTGTAAACCATCCAGATAGCCAGACAAATTGTTGTAATGAATACCTAAGCTTTTTTGTGCTGAGTTTTGATAGCCCAATCGCCCCATACGGAGTGCTGTAGCATACGGTAAATAGTATGAACCTTTGATTAAAGGCAACAAATGATGTTTGTGTCCGGTCAAGAAACAGCGACATACCGTTGGACTCGCGCCCACCAAGAACATGACCAATGGTGTTAAACGAATAAAATTACGAATAAGGCCAAAATAACGATGGCTACGGTAATCCTGCAAACTTAATGATTTTAATTGTTCGTCAGTTTCATGAGCTTGCAGCTCAGCAAAAAGTGTATCTGGGAAAGATAAGTTGTAATGCACCCCTGAAATGGTCTGCATACGACGACCATATCGAATTCCTAACCCACGGCGATATAGTGTTTTAAAACGGCCAATATTAGAAGTGCCATATTGCGCTAGACGAATGCGTTCTTCATTGTCGTCTAACATACATGGCATAGACAGCGGCCAGAGTTTTTCACCATTTTCTAAATGACGATGCACAACCGCATGAATATCGGTTAGCTCGTGCAGAGCTTCTTCAATCGTTGGCTTAGGTGAAGTAATAAACTCCATCAACGCTTCTGAATAATCAGTCGTAATTTTTGGATGTGTTAAAGCTGAACCTAATGCTTTCGGATGTAACTCTTGTGATAAGAACCCATTACTTTGCATACGTAGGCTTTCACGCTCTATTCCACGTAACATGCCTTGTAGTAGCGACGAATCCACCCAAGCAGGAATAACTGATTGAGATGGTGTAGTGGGTTGACTCATGCATTTGCTCGCTTATTAAAGATCACTATATACAAAATCGTGAGATGATACGGTTACTTATATAATCACATCATTCCAGTTTGGCAATTTTTATCACAATCTTGTTATTTAAGACACGAAAGAATTGTGATTTTATTGAAGAATAATTGCTAAAGAGTTGTCAATATCATGAACGAACAAGACATTTTAAACTTCTGGTTTTCTCCTGAACACCGTTCACTTTGGTTTGCAAAAAGTGATGATTTTGACAAAAAAATCAGTGAAAATTTTTCTGATGTTCATCGACAGGCAACTCAAGCAGAACTCTGGTCTTGGCGAAAAACAGCTGAAGGCCGTTTGGCAGAGATTATTGTACTAGATCAGTTTTCTCGCAACATCTATCGTGATCAGCCCCAATCTTTTGCCTATGACAACTTGGCATTAGCTTTGGCACAAGAAGCAATTAGTTTGCAACTCGATGCACAGCTTAATCCAGAGCAACGCTCTTTTTTATATATGCCGTTTATGCATAGTGAATCAAAATTGATCCATGAATTTGCCTTGAAACTATTTCAACGTCTCGGCAATGAAATTAACTTAAGCTTTGAGAAAAAGCATAAAGTCATTATTGATCGCTTTGGACGCTATCCTCATCGCAATACCATTCTCGGACGTGTTTCTACTCCAGAGGAAACCGAATTTTTATTAGAACCGAACAGTAGTTTTTAAAGCTTCTTAATTTTTAATGCTGAGTCATCTTTGTTTTAATGCTCAGCTGGGAGTTCACCATGAAATATCTCTCTCTTTGTTTAGCATTAGGCACTGCCTTAACCTTAACTGCTTGTGCAACGACTCCAAGTAAACCAAAAACCTTTGATCAACTTGGTCAATTTTCCGCATACCCTTTAAATGCGCAAACGTTTCGTATTAGTTTTCAAGCCGATCCGAATATGAGTTACGGCGCAGCTGAAGAAATCACTTTGGTAAAATCAGCGCAAACGACCGTACAAAAAGGTTTCCGCTTTTTTAAAGTACTGAATGACCCAAGTAACCAAAGTCAGAAACCACCACGTCAGGCTGTGATTTATCCATCTGCTCCAAGCTTTTATCCTTATGGCTATGGTCGTCGCTATCCGGGTTTCTGGCATGATCCGTTCTATGATTTCCCACAAGTGGTCAATATCGACCCTGTTCAAGTGTCGTATACTATTGAATGTTATCGGGATCAAAAGCAGGCTCCTCAAGACGCTTTTGATGCAACCTTGATCTTGAAATCAATCGGACAAAAATATGGATTGAGTCCGACAGGAGCGCTGTTGCCACCGCCCGAGCCTCCAGTAAAACAAAAATGAATAGGATAAATTTATGAGCATGGCAGAAGAAGTTCACCACGTGCCCAGTCTTAAACGTAGTAAATATTTTGCTACCCTAGCGCTGATCATCGTCGTTGTGCTGTGGATTGCACTGATGGTAGCCGACCGTTTTCTGCCAGAGTACACAGGTTTTATTCATATTTTGATGCTAGGGGCCGAAGCAGGTGTAGTTGGTGGTCTAGCTGATTGGTACGCGATTACAGTTCTATTTCGGAACCCTTTTGGTAAGTTACCAATTCCTAAGTTTTTACGGGACCATACCGAGATTATTCCGCGTAACAAGGCACGCATTGCCGAGTCAATGGGCCGTTTTGTACAGGAAAATTTTCTTTCGCCTCAAGTCGTCGAAAGAAGCTTAGAAAAAACAGACTTAAGTCTCGCAATTGGTCAATGGTTGGCAAGTCCACAAAACAATACGCAAGTAGTGCAGCTCATTCAGCAAACTGTACCGAAAATTTTTGAATTTGTGAGCCAAGAGCAAATTGCTAATTTCGTGCAAAACAACAGTGTGCAATGGGTACGTAATACCCAAGTCAACAAACTCGCCAGTGAGATGCTACGCGCGGTATTGGAAAATGATTTCCACCAAGACGTTTTACAGCGTGGTCTCGATATCGCTCATGAATGGGTCGTACAAAATCCAGATAAAACTCGTGAATTAACCCGAAAAATGTTTAAAGCACTAGGCGTCTGGTCACTTGCAAGAGGTGCAAGCTGGATTGGAATTGATGTTCAACAACGTACAATCGACTCATTGGTTGAAAAAGTAGAATCGATGCTGGCCGACCATGAACACCCATGGCGACAAGAAATTGAAACGATTGCACATTCACTCATGCTGGAGCTAGCGAAACCCGATAGTGTTGCCAGTCAACGCCTTAACAGCGGTAAAGATGCGCTCCTTGATAGTCCTCAAGTTCTAAATTTTATTAGTGGTGCTGTCACCATTTTGTGTGATGCCATTAAAGAAGATTTAATGAAAGAAGACTCTGGCATTGCAATGAACCTGCGAGCTGCGATTCAGCAGCTCGGTGAAAACCTTGTTCAAAATGTAAAAGTACGTGAAGTTCTCAACAAAGAAATGACAGGACTTGCCATGAATTTTACGGATCAATATAGCCATAAAATCATACGCTATGTGAGTGAACGCATTCATGAATGGGATTCACGTGAAATGATCGGGAAAATTGAAAATGAAGTCGGTGGCGACTTACACATGATCCGTGTAAATGGTGTGGTAGTGGGTGCATTTATTGGTTTGACACTCGGTGTAATTCGGGCAGTGATTGAATCAATTTTATAACTTTAAATATTTTTAATAAGAGAACAATATGCTTCAGCTACAGTCAAAATTGGCCACTCAAGGCGTGACTATTTTTAGTACCATGACGGCACTGGCACATCGTCTAGGTGCGCTCAACCTGTCACAAGGCTTTCCAGATTTTCCGGCGCCACAAGCCTTACTTGAAGCCTTATCTCAAGCGACTTTAGCTGGACATAATCAGTACCCGCCTGGCGATGGTATTCTCGGTTTACGGGAGCAACTCGCTTTACAATTTCAGCAGCGTGATCAAATTCAACTTGATCCTGTTACTCAAATCACGATTACGCCCGGCGCAACCATTGCAATTTTTTGTGCTATACAAGCCTGCATCAATGCAGGTGATGAAGTCATTATTTTTGACCCAAGTTATGATAGCTATGGCCCTTCTGTCGAGTTAGCAGGCGGTAAAGCTGTTCATATTGCACTTGAAGCACCTGACTTTAAGGTGAACTGGCAACAAGTTAAAGATCTCATCAATGACAAAACCCGTATGATTGTGGTGAATACGCCCCATAATCCAACTGGTACAATCTGGGCAAAACAAGACTGGTTAGAACTCATTGAACTAATTCAAGATAAAAATATTCTGGTTTTATCCGATGAAGTCTATGAACACTTAGTTTTTGATGGTCAACAACACTTTAGCGCATTGCATTTTCCAGAGCTCAGAGAGCGTAGTTTTGTGATTGGTTCTTTTGGAAAAACCTTTCATGTGACGGGATGGAAAACGGGTTACTGCGTCGCCTCACCTGAGCTAATGCGTTTATTCCGCCAGATTTATCAATATGCAAATTTCTGTGGCACGACACCTTGTCAAATTGCCCTAGCGGAATATATGGAGCAACATCCAGAACATATTCAAGAGCTTTCGCAGTTTTATCAAACGAAAAGAGATCGATTTAATCAGGCAATTCATAATAGTCGTTTTTTACTAAAACCTTCTCAAGGTACTTATTTCCAAAACCTTGATTACAGTCAAATTAGACCTGACTTAAACGATGTGGAAATGTGCCAGTTTCTTGCCGAGCAACACAAGATTGTGGCAATTCCAGTTTCGGTTTTCTACCAGCAAGCGCCTGAGTCTTTACGCTTGATTCGATTCTGCTTTGCTAAAAATGATGAGACTCTGCAAAAAGCAGGAGAAATTTTAAATCAATGTTAATAAATTTAGCCACTTAGCGCTGTAAAAATACTACAAGTCATTCGCTCCAACTATGCTAAGTTGAATATCCGCCCCGCTCATCAAAGAGATGGGCGATGGAGAACACATGCCACCAAGACAGTCCTTAATTCAACAGCAAAATCTATGGAAAACATTTTTTGTTTTCTTGCTACCCTTGATTGCAACCAATATTTTGCAGAACTTGTCGGGAACTATTAATACCATCTTTGTTGGTCAAATGATGGGAGTAGATGCAATTGCGGCAGTTTCTGTATATTTCCCTATCTTATTTTTGCTACTCGCTTTTATTATCGGAATTTCAACAGGTACTATTGTTTTAGTAGGGCAAGCATGGGGTGCGCAAAATATAGAGAAAGTCCAAAGTGTGGTCGGTTCTACCCTATTTATGACCATCATTGGTGGAATTATTACCGCGATTCTTGGTGTGTTTTTCGCCCATGATATTTTGGAGCTTTTAGGTACAGATCCCAAGGTAATGCATCTTGCTTTGCCTTATGTACAATGGATGTTGGCGGGTAGTCCTCTTCTGTTCGTTTATATTATCTATACCTCAATTTTACGTGGTGTGGGAGACAGTACGACCCCTTTACTGGCCCTCGCTTTAACCAGTGTCATCGGTGTAATTATTACACCAATTCTTCTCAAAGGTTATTTTGGCTTTCCTGCCCTAGGGATTATTGCTCCTGCTATAGCATCAATTATTAGTTATATCGCAATATTAATTTTTCTTGCGATTTATCTTAACAAGAAAAATCATTCACTTCGGCCGAATCGTCAACTTCTGCAACATATTCGTCATAATCCAGAACTGAGCAAAATCATTTTACGCTTAGGCGTCCCAACTGGTATTCAAATGATTACGACCTCAATGGCAGGTTTAGTTATTGTTGGGTTGGTTAACCATTATGGTTCACATGCTACAGCAGCGTATGGTGCAGTGAATCAGGTACTCAACTACATTCAGTTTCCAGCGATTTCGATCTCCATCGCAGCCTCAATTTTTGCAGCGCAAGCGATTGGTGCGGGTAAATCAGATCTATTAGCACGAGTAACTCGCACGGCTCTGGGAATGAACTTTTTATTTACAGGTGTGTTAATTGCACTTGGTTATCTATTTTCAAAATATTTAATGGCTTTGTTTATTACTGACCCAACTGTGGTGGTGTTAGGTCAACAGCTTTTATTTATTGTACTTTGGGCGATTTTATTCTTTGGCGCAGGTGCCATTTTTGCCTCTATCATGCGTGCGAGCGGTACCGTGACTGTTCCAATGCTGATTAACATCTCTGCCATTTTATTTATTGAAATTCCATGTGCTTACTGGTTTAGCTCAATGTGGGGACTTAAAGGCATTTGGGTTGCCTATGCCTTGGCATTTGTCAGTCTATGTATTATTCAAGGCTTGTATTATCAATTTATCTGGAAGAAAAAGACGATCAAAGTTCTTATTTAGAACTATTTAAATATTATAAAAAAAGCCATCAATTGATGGCTTTTTTGCGTTGAAAATTATTTCATTAACTTAGTCACAATGGTTGAAGCACGTTGGTATCCGGTCGGGAATAAACGCTGGAATGCATCAAGAATTTTTGCATCACTACCAATCAATAAACGGCGTTTATTTTTCAAAACAGCATCCAAGATTTGACGGGCAGCTTCTTCTGGAGGAGTACGAAGTAGCTTGTCAAAGTTTTGAATCGATTTAGTCGGGTCCATACCTAAACTAGTCAAACTGTCACTCATTTTTGCAGCTTTAGCAATATTGGTACGGATACCACCCGGATGTACGCACAAAGAACTCACGCCACTTTTTTCAATATCTAACTCTTGGCGCAATGACTCGGTAAAACCACGCACAGCAAATTTAGTTGCGTTATAACCAGATTGTGTAGGTTGGGCAGTCAGACCAAATAAGCTCGAGATGTTAATAATGTGTCCATCTTGAGTTTGCTTAATGAACGGTAAAAATTCTTTCGTACCGTACACAACACCCCAGAAGTTAATCCCAACAATCCACTCTAAATCTTCGTAGGTTGCGCCTTCGACAGTCGAACCTAACGCAACACCAGCATTGTTAAAAATCAGGTTAACAGAACCGTGATCTTGCACAGTTTCTTGTGCCCACTGCTTTACGGCTTCACGGTCAGACACATCAAGCTTTTTGGTGGTAACAGTAATATTGCTGTAAGGCTTTAAAAGCTCAACAGTTTGTTGTAATCCTTTTTCATTAATATCACTCAACGAAAGATGGCAGCCCTGTTTTGCCAAAAGAATTGCTAACTGTTGCCCAATGCCAGAACCCGCGCCCGTAATTGCAGCGACTTTGTTTTTAAAATTTTTCATTGTCCATCCTTTGTTTTTCGATTTGCACAATCGGTTCATTGCATGTGCACTTTAGACACCTTCAATATAATTTTGACAATACACATTGTCAATATAGTACACTGTAATTTCAGATAGAATGGCACAATTCTGCTGAGGGCTTTATCATAGTGAGCGTATTTGGCTAAAACCTATAAATTAGGAAACCATTCTTTAGGAAACAATTTATTTATGGCGACTAACGACTCAACCAGTAAAAAGAAAACAAAAAGTGTGAGTAAAGAACGTCAGTTCAAAGGGTTATCTCTATCTGAACGTAAAGAGGCGCGCCGCGAAAAACTAATTGAAGCGGGTATTGCAACCTACGGAACCCTTGGCTTTTTTTCAGTAACGGTAAAAGATGTCTGCCAAGAGGCAAAACTCACCGAACGTTATTTTTATGAATCATTTAAGAAAAGTGAAGATTTATTTCAAACCATCTTTTTAAAAATGATTGAAGAATTACAGCAAAATCTGATGCAAGCCGTGATTAAAGCTGCACCCGAACCAGAAAAAATGGTTGATGCGGGTTTGAGAGCACTGCTGACCACCTTAAAAGATGACCCAAGATTAGCTCGTATCATCTATGTCGATGCCGTTTTGGTACAAGAATTACATAATCAAGCCACCATTCAAGAAACGCTTGCGCAATTTGATCGCATGATTCAGGCCTTTGTTATGCTCACCATGCCGCAAATTCAACACCATGAAAATGAGCTCTCTTTAATCGCAACTGGCTTGAATGGATATGTCACTCAAATTGCGATTCGATGGGTCATGGGAGGATTTGAGCAGTCGCTTGAGCAGGTTTTAACTGCATGCCGTATCGTTTTCTTAGCCCTATTAGCCCAAGTTTCAAAATAATATTAAAGTTTTTTGACAGCTAAAAATGTGAAAAAATAGCGAAGCAATTAAGGTGATAACCTATTGAATGATTTTAAGAAGTTTAAAGTTTATATGTCATCATTTGGTCATACCTTTGCCTTGGTTTTGTCACAAATTATTGCTAAATTCAATTTTATAGACTTTTCTGCAATGAAATTGTCATAATTAATCTTTGTAATAAGCCTGTCATAACTACAAAACGGTTCACCGTTAAATCTATAGGATATTGCGTTGTGAAAGATGACTATATTTTAATTGTCGATGATGAGCTTCCTATTCGTGAAATGATCCATACTTCTTTGGACATGGCAGGCTTTCAGTGTTTACAGGCAGAAGATGCCAAACAGGCTCATCAAATTATCGTCGACCAACGTCCGGCGCTTATCTTGCTTGATTGGATGTTACCTGGAGGCGTAAGTGGTGTCGATTTATGCCGCCGCTTAAAACGCGATGAGAACCTAGCAGAAATTCCAGTGATTATGCTGACCGCTCGCGGAGAAGAAGACCATAAAGTACAAGGTCTTGATGCGGGTGCAGATGATTACATGACGAAGCCTTTTTCAACACGTGAACTGGTTTCACGTATTAAGGCAGTTCTGCGCCGTGCCAATGCATTAAGTGGTGAAAAAACAATTGATGCCAATGGTTTAATTCTTGATCCTGTAAGCCAACGTGTTAGCTTTGGCAACAGCATTTTAGATATGGGCCCAACTGAATATCGCTTACTTGCGTTTTTTATGACCCATCCAGAACGTGCATATACGCGTGCCCAGTTGCTCGATCAGGTATGGGGCGGTAATGTATATATTGAAGACCGCACTATCGATGTGCATATCCGTCGTTTGCGTAAAGTGCTAGAACCTTTTGGTGTTGACCGATTTGTTCAGACTGTACGTGGAACTGGCTACCGTTTCTCAACACGTGCAGATTTAGCCGCAGGTTAACCAAGATTTATGTATGAACCCTACCCCGTCCCTGAACAGGTACGTGAACAAAAGCTTTCTCGCTACAGTAGTTTATGGACGTTTGCCAAACAAGATTTACGGCTTTTATTATTTTTTCTAATTATTGCCGGTTTAGTCGGTTTCGGTATTGGGTATTTCTGGAGCTGTATTTTTATCGCCTTCGTGGTGTTTTTTACACTCCAGTTGCGTTCTTTATATCTGGTCAATGACTGGATTGCGAATAAACCTTATGACGTTCCTCCAAACCTTAACGGGATTTGGGGGGCATTATTATTTAATGTTTACCGTGCTCAGCGTCAGGAACGAATAGTTCAGGCCGAAATGGTCGGTTTAATTGACCGTGCACAGTCATCTTTGGTGGCGCTTGCTGAAGCGGTTGTTTTAATTGATGACCAACATCAAATCGAATGGTGGAACCCTGCTGCGGAACGTTTGTTAGGAATCAGCCCTCTCGATCGTGGTCGTAACTTATTAACGATTTTACGTCAGCCAACCTTTATTGAATATTTTAACAATATTGATCAGGCACCTGACGGGATTAAGCTTCACTCAAATTTTGATGATGACCGTTATGTGCAGGTTAAACTCACAAGATTTGGTGGAGAAAGTCGTTTATTGGTGGCTTACGACGTGACTCGTATGCATAACCTTGAGCAAATGCGTAAAGACTTTGTCGATAATATTTCGCATGAGCTTCGTACACCATTAACCGTGCTCAGTGGTTATATTGAAACCTTTACAGATCAGGAAGATATTAGTCCACGCTGGAAACGAGCCTTTGATCAAATGCAGTCACAAACCAAGCGTATGAATGCTTTGGTCAATGATTTACTGCTATTATCGAATTTAGAAAATAACAAGAAAATTGCGAAAAACCAGATTATTGAAATGCCGAGCTTAATGAATCAATTGTTTGATGATGCTCAGGCCTACAATGCCGATTATGGACACACGCTCAATTTACATATTGATAGCCACTGTGACTTGATTGGTTCCGACATGGAAATTGCCAGTGCATTTAGTAATTTAATTACCAATGCCATTAAGTACACACCAAAAGGTGGAACGATTACCATTGGCTGGCATGATGATGGTGAACATGCTTACTTTAGTGTACAAGACACAGGCATTGGAATTAACCCTAAACATTTGCCGCGACTGACCGAACGCTTCTATCGTGTTGATAGTGACCGTAGTCGTCAAACAGGTGGTACAGGTTTAGGTCTTGCGATTGTAAAACACGTGCTGATGCAACACGGCGCTTATTTAGATGTGCAGTCTAAAGAAAATGAAGGATCAACGTTTACCGCAGTTTTTCCGAAAGAAAGACTATATAACATGACCTAAATTTGCCCCTCTCACATTTAAAAAACCGACTCATGAAAAGTCGGCTTTTTTGTAGCATTTAAACCAATTTACTTAAAATTAGAGCAATACGATTTTGTCTGATTTTTCTCTATTACGTTTAAAAAACTAGTGGCAAAAGT
Organism: Acinetobacter pittii; assembly: GCF_022449185.1. Classification (GTDB taxonomy): domain Bacteria; phylum Pseudomonadota; class Gammaproteobacteria; order Pseudomonadales; family Moraxellaceae; genus Acinetobacter; species Acinetobacter pittii_I. Next base: position 88,501 of record NZ_JAKUKO010000002.1, on the reverse strand, counting down.
ATTACTTTGACGCAGTGCATCACGGTGATCGCCACCATCAATCGTTTGATAAATAGTTGGTTTTTTTAATTTACATAGCTGTTGATAATAAGCAGATGTGCCTCTAGGGTCGACTAAATGATCTTTAGAGCCTTGAACAATCATTAATGGCACGGTCGGCACCATATTTTCAATGGACTGTTGCTTTAGATAAGCCAGAAGAGGTTTTAAGTCTGCATTAGGGCGAAATATGCTAGAAGGAGACTTCTTCAAATCAGATTGAAGTTCAGATAAACAGCGGCTACGTGCTTGAGTTAGCACCGCATTCATTTCTGGACTGACTAGGTTTTCAGGAACAATACTTGGTTCTGCTGCTTGTGCTCCCAATAATACAATCGGGAAAAATGCTGCCACACTAGGTTCTGGGTTCGGATTAGTTTTCACATATTCTGCAATGCCCTCATATTGATAGCCGCCTGGCGCAAGAGCGATTGCCCCTTTTAAATCTAGTTCGGGAGCATCTTTTTGACCATAAGCCGCCACTGTAATAGCAGCAGCCCCGCCTTGACTATGCCCCATCACCAACCACTGTTTATTAAAGCTCTTGGGCTTAAGCATATGTAATGCACGCACTGCATCAACCACTGTATGCAGTTGGCTCTTTGCATTCATATAGGGATGTGCGCCTAATGTACCTAAACCTTGATAATCAGGTGCAACAACTGCATAGCCACGTGCAAGCCAACCATCTAAAGCTTTGGAAGCAACTTCTTGGTATGAGTGAACTGGCCCACCCACATAGTCGCCCGAAGGTGCACAAGTATCAGCTACTCCTGTCGTGCCATGCGCCCAAGCAAGTATCGGCCAGCCATTTTTTGGTGGCGTTCCTTTCGGTAGTAAAATAAATGCTGAGGTAACGATAGGTTCATCGTTCACACCTCGACTACGATAATTGACCAACAAACGCTGATCGGCATGAGGAAATAAATCCGTCACAGCTTGCTGTTCTAGCGACAATATTGAACCCGGTTTTTCGCTCACAATTTGCTTACTCAAATCAGTAATTGGAGCAGCCATAGCAGAACCTGACACCAAACAAGCACTGCTAAATAAAATTTTTAAAAAATAATTACTTTTTCTAATCAAGGGATTACTCCTCTACTTTCTAATCATTTCAAATTGAACTTATAAAAAATATGTCCCTATTGCATATAACGAACCCAACAAGAGGCAAATGAAAGAACTTATATACCAAAATAGATCACTATTCCCACTAAATCTAGCCTTTAACCATGGAAAAGCCAGACCACGCATAAGAAAAACCGCTGCAACAAGCGACAAAATAATTTTTGTAAAAGGTAATACCTGTATTCCCTTTGCTGCAAAGAAAGCATAAATAGCACATACAGTTAGAATTAACCCCACAGCTATAGCTGTAAAATTAGGATACCAGTGCCCTCTTTCGACCATCTGGACAATACTTTTACCAGCCCCTAAAAACCGAAAACCATTTGCTCCCCAGAACACACAAACAAAATGAAGTAATGCAGCACAGAATGTTAATAGTGCAGCAAGATATAGTAGAACGTTCGGAAGTGAGTGCATTAGATTTTATACTAATTAATATATGTGATATTTATTATACTCAATTATAAAATATATAAAAATTATTAATAGTTAAAATAAAATTAACTTGGTATTTAATATTTTAAATACCAAGCTCAGGTCATCTCAATTATTTACTCTCAAACTCTTTAAAATCAGCTTTTCTAATTTTTGCATGGATCCCTTTAGTTTTATCTACTACTTGTGAAACTTCAAAATCAGTTGCTGCGCTTAAATAGGCATACGCTGTCGCTTCATCAATACCGTATTCTTGGTTTAAGAAACGAATGGCTTCACGTGTAGATTTCTTCATCGCTTCATCAAGATCTTCATCAAGTCCCGGTGTAATCCAAAACTCAGCATTTTCAGCTAAAGGTTGTTTTAGCTCTTTGCCCGGTATTTTGTCCTTACCTGCTTTGAGTAAGGTAAATTTCAGCGTGGCGCGGGCTGAAGCTTCTAGTGCCGTTAATGCCACCTCTCCATCGCCTTGCGCGAAATGACTATCACCCGTATAGAATAATGCACCTTTGACTTGAACAGGATAATACGCAGTTGAACCTGCACCTAGTTCATTAATATCAATATTTTCGCCATACATTGCAGGTGGTACAGAGTGAATAGGCTCAGACGTATTGGCTGCTACCCCCATAATTCCCATAAAAGGATAGAGCGGAAAACGTATTGATTTACCAGATTCTGTTTTTAATACCCCTTCATATTTACCTTTAGCATTTTTTTCAATTGGAGTGAAAATCGATACATTTCCATAGCGTTCAGGATGCTCAGCCGATGCATTTTCTTGCTTTGCTTTTTTAGGAAATTCCCCTACTAAAGCCCCCTTACCATGTCGATTTGATATAACACCATAAGGAACACGTGGTTCAACTTTAAGCACTTCAACTTTTAGAATATCACCAGGCTGTGCGCCTTCAATTGCAACAGGGCCTGTCACAATATGCGGCCCATCTTTATGAAAATCATGCTTTAAATTTGATTGCGTAATTATTTTTGCATCTTCCAATATTTCATTAGATTTGACACCTTTCGATTTAAAGAATTTTTCAGCATTACGCCCCTGGTCTTCAAGCAAACCTTCATGAGAAACCGTATCGAATGTCACCACACTACCCGACGGAACAGTAAGCACCGGTTTAGCATCTCGATTTGGTAAATAGCCCCATGTAATGGTATTTAAAGTAGAGGGAACATAATAATTACCTTTATATTCCCCAGTTTGAAGTTGAGTAGGCTGTTTTGAAATTTGATTTAAAACTTTAAAATCATTGGCATGGGTGAGTGAAATACAAAGTACAGATAAAACCGAAGCTGTCAGGCGTTTAACTTTTAACATGATTCCAGAACCTAAAAAATATGAAAGTTACAGTAAAGTCCTAAACAAGTAGCAAGCATTGTGCCAAGGCTAAAGTTGTGTAATATCAAAAAAGCGCTTCATGGTCATAAAAAATAAATAATTTTTTTAGATTTAATAACTTATCTTAAAATAAAATTAAAACCTCGACTTAAGTCTAACTTAAATATTTCATTCTATTTTTATTTATTAATTTTCAATTATATTAATATTTTTGCTCTTTTCAGATACATATTTATAGACTAGCTTATATAACGTACTCATTTAGATCACTTAATAATAATTATATTTCCATATAATATAAATCCAAACATAGTTATATATTTTAATTTTATATAACTTAAATAAAAAATAAACCCTGAATAATTAAAGTCAGGGTTTACTTATTTTATAGTGGTTATATCGTTTACTAAACTGTATGTCCCATGCGCTCGCCCATTACAACTACAGACTCAGCTTTAAAACGTTGTTCCCATTCGATCTTATCTTTTTCAAATAAAATAACGGCTGTAGAACCCAAATAAAAACGTCCAAGCTCAGCACCTTTCTCTAGCTTTAACTGATGATGCTGTAATTCGATACGACCTGAAGGTTTTACCTTGCCTGTTGCCACAGTTTCAATACCAGCAACAATCATTGCCCCCACTAGAACAACAGCCATACGGCCAAGTTCAGTATCAAACAAACACACCATACGTTCATTACGAGCAAATAATCCCGGTACATTTTCAGCAGTGACCTGATTTACCGAAAATAGCTCGCCTGGCACATATAACGTTTCTGTTAATGTCCCTGCAAACGGCATATGAACACGGTGGTAATCGCGTGGTGATAAATAAACTGTCGCGAACTCACCCTCTTGGAATGGTTGAGCAAGTTGTGGATCGCCAATTAATTTCTCTACAGAGAAACTTTGACCTTTTGCTTGAAAGACTTCACCCGCAGTAATTTTACCAATTTGGGAAATTGCGCCGTCCGCTGGTGACACAATGCTATCTGCATTTTCATCAATCAGACGTACACCTTCTTTTAATGCACGGGTAAAAAAGTCATTAAAAGATTTATATTTCAGTGCATTGCCTTGTTCAGCAATCGATAAATCAATCCCATACTTAGCTTTAAATGCATGAATAACAGCGTTTTTCACAACTGGATTTTCACTCGCAGCAACTTTACCTACCACACGGCTCAATTGATGCTGTGGTACAAGGTTTTGTGCCTTAATAAATAATTCTTTTTTTAATCGAGATGTGAAACTCACGACGGTGATTCTCCAGTAATAATAGGACTATCGAGGCGATTGCCCCATTCACTCCACGCACCATCATAGGCTTTTGCTTCCCAGCCCAAGAGTTTAGCCAGAATATAGGCCAAACCGGAACGGTGATGTGACTGGCAGTACACAACTACAGGTTGTTGTAAATCGAACCCAAGTTGTTCAAGGCGCTGCCGCGTGCGTTCAAGCGGATGCAATTTTAGATGATTTTGACGATTAAGTGCAGTACTCCATTCAAAATGGAGGGCATTTGGAATGTGACCGCCGCGTCGCGCTGCTAAACGGACACCACTATATTCATCACTCGTCCGGCAATCCCACAGTTGCACACTTTCTTGCTCAACTTGTTTGCGTAGCTCTTCATAGTTCACACGGAACTGAGCAGCATGTGATAAATCAATTTGAAGTAAGTCCGTAACAGGAGAAATTTTTTCAACTTCTGCTGTAGTGGGTAAGCCAGCACCTAACCATGCATGGATACCCCCGTTAATTAAACTGGTACGGGTAAATCCTAGGCAATGCAAATTCCAGATTAAACGCCCAGCCCATGCCCCACCTTCATCGTCATAAACCACAACATGATGATTAGGTGAAATATTCAATTTTTCAATCAGTGCTTGCAAACCCGCTTCATCTGGCAAAACACCAGTGGCTTCTTCTTGTTGAGCCACTAACCATTTAGGCTGTAAATGAATGGCATGTGGAATATGGAGTTGTTCATAAACCGATGCACGGCTCAAATCTACGACGCGAATATATTCATTGCCTAAATAAGGCACTAATTCTTCTGCTTCTATTAATAAATCGAGTTTAAAATCAGGGAGTATCATCGTCATGGTTTCTTTTTATACCAGCTTATTTTCAATCTTAGCATAAGCATATATCTAACAAACTCTGATTTTCTGCTACGCTTTAGCAGAAAATCAGATATCAGCATTCTCACTTTTAAAAATAAAAAATAGCGAGACTACTTTTTACTTAAACCACTTCTTCAAGTTCTTCGATTTCAAAAACCTGACGTAAATAGGCCAAGAAAGTATCGTTGTCAGTCATGGTTTTACCCGGACTATCAGAGATCTTCGCAACCGACTGACCATTACATTCAACCAGTTTCAGCACAATATTCAGCGGCTTTTGCCCCATGTCGTTGGTTAGGTTAGTTCCAATACCGAAACTCACTTGAAAACGATCTTTAAAGTATTGATGTAATTCCCATGCCTTTGGCAAATTAAGACCATCGCTAAAGGTCAGCATTTTGGTTTTGGTATCAATTTTTAATTTACGGTAATGTGCATACGCCTTATCACCCCATTCATACGGGTCGCCACTGTCATGACGTAAACCATCAAATAGTTTGGCAAAATAAAGGTCAAAGTCGCGTAAGAAAGCGTCCATCCCTACCACATCAGTTAGGGCAATTCCTAAATCTCCACGGTACTCTTGTACCCACGTTTCCAAAGCAGCTTTTTGGAAATCACGCAAACGTACATCAAGTGCCTGAAACGCTTGTAGGAATTCATGTGCCATGGTCCCGATTGGAGTAATGTTAAGCTCTTTAGCCAGCAACACATTACTTGTACCCCGGAAGACATTTGGTACAGTTTTATGAAAAGCTGCCACGACATGTTTTTGCCAAGCAAAGCTATAACGACGGCGTGTACCAAAATCAGAAACTAAAAACGGTGGATCGTTTGGCTGTTGAGATTTTTCATATTGCTGAATCAAATCGAGTTTTGCTTGTAAACGGCGTTCGCCTTCGGCCCAAACTTGATCTGTTTTGATACGGCTAAAATACAATTCGTTTACAATGGCTAGGACAAAAATCTCGAACATCATCGCCTGAACCATCGGTCCTTCAATATGAATATCTAAACGGCCTTCTGCATCAATACTAGCCTGAATAAAACGACGTTTGAGTTGGAATAATTCTAAGTAATCGACAAAGTCGCTTTTAATAAAGCGTAATTTTCTTAGATATTGTAGCTCGTCTTCTTTATATTTGAGATTACATAAATGGTCGAGTTGCTCGTTTAAGTCATCCAAAATATCCACTAATGGATAGACTGTATCTTCTAAGTTTCTGCAACGAAAATGATAGACACTATGTGTTTGTGGGAATTTATGCAGAACCACTTGTAGCATCGTAAATTTGTACAAGTCTGTATCTAGTAAAGAATGGATAATTGGAGACATAGTCAATGATTATTCGCTTGCTTCTTAGCATTAAAGCATATTTTTATGGATGAATTACGAGGTTTTATACCATTGTTGCAGTTCCATGAAATTTCCTTTTAAAAATCATTTAATTTAAATTCTGCTAAACTACGTTAATTCAATTAATTATAGAAATTTGCTTTAACTATGCGCGCTTTAATACAACGAGTTCTTGAAGCCAAAGTGGTTGTAGACGGTGAAACTACAGGTGAAATCCAACACGGCCTACTGGTTTTTTTAGGCATTGGCCGAGATGATACTTTGGCTATTGGCCAAAAACTTATTGATAAGATTTTGAAATATCGAATCTTTGATGATGAGCAAGGCAAAATGGGCTGGAATGTATCTCAAGCAAATGGTGAAATCCTGCTTGTGTCACAATTTACCTTGATGGCACAAACACAAAAAGGTCTGCGTCCAGACTTTGGCCCAGCAATGCCACCTAGCGACGCAAAAGCGTTATACGAACAATTGGTTGAATATGCACATTCTCAATTTGAAAACGTTCAAACCGGAATTTTTGCTGCGGATATGAAAGTTCATTTGATTAATGATGGTCCGGTGACATTCAATCTAGAAATCGAAGCATAAATATAAAAAAACTCCCAAAATGGGAGTTTTTTTATATCTGGATATTAACGTCCAGTTTTCTCTTTAATAAAAGCACGTGCCTGACGCACTTTATCTTTTACTGGTTTTGGTAACTTAGGCGGAATGAGCTTAGCAACTTGGTTGAACCATACCAATAGGCTGAAGTCACCTTCCATTTTAATGCTGCCATCTTGCATACCCGTCATAAATGCTGTTGGGTCACCTTTGATCAAAGTTTTTACACCTTGCTCACTGTCTGCAAATTGCAAAATAAAATCAGCCTTTTCAGGTGCGCCTGCAACGGTATCAATCTGACCATTATTAATAATGATCTGACGTGCAACACCTAAATCTGTACCGATCTGAATACGGAATGCGCGGTCATGAATCAGTTCAATAAACTTAGGGCTAGTACGCGCCAACTGCTTCATACGCAGCACTAAACCTGCTACCAACAAATCTAATGGGTCTGTACTGACATCAACAAGAGGTAACTTGACTACAGGTATGGAAGAAAGTTTCATGAACATTCACGCCTATTGTATTTTTATGAAAACTTTAGAGCAAAACTTAGCAAGGACATACCATTGCCTGTGTTTTATGCATCAATTGATATTTTTTAGCTGGCAACGCAATCTAGATGAAACGTCAACAGACCCATCTATCGTAGCATAACTGGCTATTTTTTAATAAATGCTTTGTATAATAAAAATCACGTTTCGTAAATGAAAAAGGCATGCTGTGCATACCTTTTTACCGTTAGATAACAATTTAATTATCGGCTAGAACATTGCTGCTGATCATCTTCATATACTGGCGTGTGTTCTATATATTGGCGATTTGCCAATGCCTTTTGTGCTTGTTTATCCTCACGTAACAAAATAAATGTAACCATTACCATCGCTAGACTTAATGCAGTTAAATAACTATATGTGACTGGCATTTCAAAAGTGACTTGAACTCCAAAACGGACCACTTCCAATAGCCCCCAAAAGAACATCCCTGCAAGCATAAAACCAAGCCAACGACGGTAAGGAGAAAAGAAAACAGCAACAAGCGCGACAGCAATTAAGCTGAATCCGGCGATAGCGGCAAAATTCGCTGTTACCATAGAAACCTCCGTCTTAATGAAAACGTCTAAAAACATTCGGTCTTTAATACCCGACCTCATTCCAAAAACAACTTTAATTCATGATTTGTGTTGAAGCTTAGGATGCATTATGGATGTTTTTTTTTAGAAAAAAAGACCCGTTTTTTCTTAATGCGACATACTTTGTCGCAACATTCTTTTGTCATTACATTTTTGTAAAATTCAAAAAGTTCGATTCCCTATATGGCATCAATTCTGGCGTGTCATTACAAAAAACTATGCTGTTTTTAAGGACCAAAATAAGTTTTTTTCAGATTTTTTTATTGCCTTTTTTCTGTGCAAAATTTTGTCATAACTTGCTTGTTTTTATGACTATTCTGCATAAAAAAAGCGCTACTCTGAAGTAGCGCTTAAAGCTTATCCATATAGGTTAAGCACGATTTAAATCTTTATCATGCATACCGAGTAAATAAAGCACACCATCTAAACCAACACTTGAAATCGCTTGATTTGCGTTTTGGCGTACTAATGGTTTTGCACGATAGGCAACACCTAAACCTGCAATCGCAAGCATCGGTAAATCGTTTGCACCATCGCCTACTGCCATCGCTTGCTCTAGAGAAATCCCCATCTTATTTGCAAGTTCGCGTAATAACTCAGCTTTACGGGCGCCATCTACAATCGCACCTTTCACTTCGCCTGTTACGAAACCGTCTTGCACATCTAAAATGTTAGCGTGAACTTCATCAATACCGAGTTTGCCTTGTAAATATTCAGCAAAATACTGGAATCCACCAGATAAAATTGCCGTTTTATAGCCAAGTGCTTTTAAAGTCGAGATAAGACGTTCTGCACCTTCGGTAATGGTTAAACGCTCTGCAATTTTAGGTAAAACAGCAGCATCAAGCCCTTTTAATAATGCAACACGTGCACGGAAGCTTTGCTGGAAATCAAGCTCACCTTGCATCGCTCTTTCAGTAATTTCAGCAACTTGAGCACCTACCCCTGCTTCAATCGCCAACTCATCAATCACTTCTTGTTCAATTAATGTTGAGTCCATATCGAAACACACCAAACGGCGGTTACGTCGATAAGCATTGTCTTCTTGCACAGCAACATCGATATTTAATTCGCTTGAAAGAAGTAAACATGCAGCACGCATGGCTTGTGCATCTAAAGTTGGGCCGCTACTTAGACCAAACTGTACACAGGCACGACGTGGGAATTTGTTATCTCTTTCGAAGTCTACACGACCTGATAAACGCGTTACTGTTTCGATGTTAAAGCCTTGGCTAGACACAATTTTTGTAACTGCTTGTAAGTGTGCCGCAGTGAGTTCTGGGGCTAAAGCCGTGACGATATAACGAGTCCGACCACCTTCACTTACCCATTGATCGTATTCTGCGCCCGTGATTGGTTTAAAGCGCACTGTTAAGCCAATATCATGTGCTAAAATCAGAATCTCTTTCATTGCCAATGCGGTCGCAGTTTCATTATCAGAAGCGACCACAATGCCTAATGTAAGTTGATTATGAATAACAGCCTGACCTACATCCAGTATTTGCAATGAATGTACGGATAGTACTTGCATTAATCGGGTAAACTGGTTTGGTTGGTCCGGTCCTAAAAAGGATATAAGAATGATTTCTCGCATGAATTGACTCTAGTCTGAGTGACAACTATTGTAAGAATCATAATCGAATTTCAATATAATTGCCTTGGAAGTTTAACTTGATTGCGCCTAGACAAGGGCTATTTGCTAGCCTACTGATCGTTAGTTTTGCATTGCATACCTTTTTATTGGTCATTGCAACGACACACCAGCTTAATGAAAACCGTGCGAGTCAAGGTCAGCTCATGACCAGTCAGCTCGTTGCAGATAGCTTATCTGAGCTTGAACCTGCTAATACGGTGTCTTTAGCTCTGATTGCCAATCGCTATGCGACCAATCCAAGTGTTGCGTCTATTCGCATTCTTGATGCGAACAAACAGGTTCTAGCAACAAGCGGAATTTCAAAAACCCGCCAAGGCGAAATTTTTGCTCGTGATGCCCTTCAAAATGAAAAGAAAGTGGGATCTATCGAAGTTACGCTGATTCAGCCAAGTATTGGAGAAATTCTTCGTACTCAATGGCTTGCAATTTTAGCTTCTCTGTTTTTGCATGTTTTATTGTGGCTTGCCTATCGCGCGATTGCTCGTCCAACCCGTAGCGAATATTTGGCACGCATTAATGAAGAAAACCGCTTGAAGCATGAAATTCAGCAGTTAACTCAAGCATTGGCTCTAGAAAAACAAAATACGGTAACTTTGGTTGCACAAGCGCAACAACAAGCGAAAGCGAAACCAGCAGCTCGCCAACAAACCGAGAAAACTTCAGATTCAGCTGACCAACATACGTTGGCACTCAATATTCAGTTTTATGATCCTAAACAGTTATTAAGCAGTGTTAACCAATCGGTATCTGTTCCTTATTTCAAACTCTGCCAGCTCTTTTTAAACAAGAGTATTGAGTTATGCGTTAAGCATTATCAATTGAAGCTCACAGATATTGAAGTAGTAGATGAGTTTAATGCCGAAGGCGCGACACTTGCGATTTCAACCTCTCATACGCATGCCGTAGAATGTCTGCTTATGATTGGAACCGTATTCCAATTACTTTCAGATGTTTTATATAAACGTTACCGTGAAGATAAACGTTTTGCGCTGCAAACTCGTAGTGCAACATGTAATGCTGTAGAAGCTATGCAAATCGATGCAAAAGAAGCTGCTCAACGTTTAGCACAGCATCTTCACGCTAAAGAGTCTGCTTTATATCTCGAAAATGAACAACTCAAAGCAATTCAAGACAGCTACCAACTTGTTGCTATGCCAAACCCAAGCAATGTGATGACACGTCATGCATTTATGATCAATGGTATGAATGCAGAATGTGCTGAACTTGCCCAAAATATTCGAACTGAAATTTTGATGGGCAAAAAGTCAATTCCACAAAATGATAGCCCGAGCAGTGCAGCATCTTAAAAGTCATTGTGCGCATTCAAACCTAGCCTAAAGGCTAGGTTTTTTTATTTAAATTCATGGTATTTATAATCAAGAATTTTATTTTCTTATGCTTTATTGAGATAAGTAAATCCAGATCTATTATGTTGAGTTGTAAATTTGGATAAATCAGAATCATAGGCAAAATTCTCTAAACAGCGTAAACTATGCAAAATTTATTAAATAGAAATTGTCTAACGACAAAAAAAGGTGAGAGCGAATGCCGCTGAGTCGTGTTGAAGATCTTGTCGCCGATATTCGTGCAGGCAAAATGGTTATTTTGATGGATGACGAAGATCGCGAAAATGAAGGTGATCTTGTCATGGCAGCAACGCATGTTCGTCCTGAAGATATTAACTTCATGATTACCCATGCACGTGGTCTAGTTTGCCTAACGCTAAGCCGTGAGCGCTGTAAACAGTTAAATCTTCCGTTGATGGTTGATCAAAACGGCGCTCAGCATAGTACCAACTTTACCCTATCAATCGAAGCTGCCGAAGGTATTACCACGGGTATTTCAGCAGCAGAACGTGCACATACAATTCAAACGGCTGTCGCAGCGCATGCAAAACCAAGCGATATCGTACAGCCGGGCCATATTTTCCCACTCATGGCTCAACCAGGTGGTGTTTTACACCGTGCAGGTCATACCGAAGCAGGCTGTGATTTAACACGTTTAGCGGGCTTTGAACCAGCTTCAGTCATTTGTGAAATCATCAATGAAGATGGCACAATGGCACGCCGTGCAGATTTAGAAATTTTTGCCGAGAAGCATGGCTTAAAAATTGGTACAATTGCGGACTTGATTCACTACCGCATGACCAATGAGCAAACGGTTGAACGTTTAGATCAAAAAACCATTCAAACAGAATATGGTTCATTTGAACTTTATCGTTATCGTGAGATTGGTAACCCGGACATTCATTTGGCTTTAGTTAAAGGCGAGCCAAAAGAAGGTGTTACAACAGTACGTGTGCATGGTTTTAGTCCAATTCGCGATTTGCTTAAGCTAAATAAAGCTGATGGTGAACCTGCGTGGAATTTAGACCGTGCCCTACAGACGATTGCAGCGAGTGATCGCGGTGTTTTAGTCTGGATCGGACAAGATCATTTGCAAGACTTGGGACCAGCGTTGGATGATTTAAATAAGCCAAAACCGGTGAAATCCAATGCAGCACTTTCACATCAATATCAAACTATTGGTGTCGGTGCTCAAATTTTGCGTGATTTAGGTGTTGAAAAAATGAAGCTTCTTAGCTCACCATTACGTTTCAATGCTTTATCTGGCTTTAATTTAGAAGTAGTGGAATATGTCACTGCTGATCAAATCACAACGAAATAATCGAGGTTGCTATGGCAATTCGCCGTATTGAAGGTTTATTACATCTCGCAAGCGAAGGTCGTTATGCGATTTTAGTGGGTCGTTTCAACAGCTTTGTTGTTGAACACTTATTGGATGGTGCAATCGACACATTAAAACGTCATGGTGTAAATGAAGATAACATTACTGTTATTCACGCTCCTGGCGCATGGGAACTCCCGATTGTTGCTAAAAAATTAGCTACATCAAACCAGTTTGATGCAATCATCGCACTTGGCGCAGTGATTCGTGGTAGCACACCACACTTTGACTTCGTTGCTGGTGAATGTGCTAAAGGTTTAGGTGTAGTGGCGTTAGAAAGCAGCTTGCCTGTCATCAATGGTGTATTAACTACTGATAGCATCGAGCAAGCCATCGAACGTTCAGGTACAAAAGCAGGAAATAAAGGTAGCGAAGCTGCATTGACTGCTATTGAAATGGTTAATTTATTAAAGGCAATTTAAAGCATGTCTCAAACACTGCAAGCCGCTTATGCAGCAAAACGTAAAGCACGTCGTTTTGCTGTACAAGGTATTTATGAGTGGCAAATGAGTCACAACCCTGTACATGAAATCGAAGCACGCACCCGTGCTGAAAATGCAATGCACAAGGTAGACTTAAACTACTATCACGAACTTCTAACACAAGTGATTGCACAGCACGAAGATCTTGATGCATTACTTATTCCGGTTCTTGACCGTGAACTTAGTGCACTTGATGGTGTAGAGCTCGCAACATTACGCTTGGGTGCTTACGAGTTACGTGATCATTTAGAAGTACCTTATCGTGTCGTTCTAGATGAAGCTATTGAACTCGCTAAACACTTTGGTGGAGCAGATAGCCATAAATATATTAATGGCGTTCTAGATCGTTTAAGTTCAACACTACGTAGTGCTGAAAAACAACAAGCAAACTAATAGGTTTGAAGTTGATATGGCTGAGTTTTCTATTATTGACCAATACTTTAACAGACAATCTTACACAGATGTCACCTTGGGTATTGGAGATGACTCAGCCTTAATTACCCCTCCCGTAAACCAACAATTGGTGATCTGTGCAGATACACTGGTTGCTGGACGTCATTTTCCTCTTGATACTTCTGCCCATGCAATTGGCTGGAAAAGCGTAGCTGTTAATCTTTCAGATATTGCAGCAATGGGGGCAAAACCGCATAGTATTTTACTGGCGCTCAGCCTACCTACAATTGATCATGAATGGCTTGAAGGATTCAGTCAGGGAATTTATGACTGCTGTAATCAATTTGGGGCTGCTCTCATTGGTGGAGACACGACCCAAGGCCCTCATCTCACCATTACTGTTACGGCCATGGGCTGGATTGAAACCGGACAAGCCGTGTTACGTTCAGGTGCCAAAGTCGGTGACTATATTTGTGTAAGCGGTCAAGTGGGTGATGCCGCGTATGGATTACAGCACCTAGGTCATCCATTACAAGAAAGACTAGACTACCCGACCCCACGTTGTCAGCTTGGACAACAGTTGAAGGGATTAGCCTCTAGTATGATTGATATTTCTGATGGATTAGCCCAAGATTTAGGCCATATTTTAAAAGCTTCAAAGGTCGGTGCGCGGTTACTTTTAGAAAAGTTACCGATTGATTCAACACTACAAGAATTACCGGAACAGCAGCGCTGGCAATATGCTTTAGCTGGTGGTGATGATTACGAGTTATGTTTTACAATAACACCGCAAAATTATGAAAAACTTTTGCAAAAACAACTAGACATTAAGATTACAATGATCGGAGAGATCGTTGAGCAAACACAACTAACTTTTGAGCACTTGGGTTCAGATTACCCATTGCAAATTCATGGATACCAACACTTTGCATAAGCCACCGATTCATTTTAAGGACATGTCTTGGTTCAACCGCTGCATCGTTTTCTGTGGAGTTGGTTTCGGATCTGGTCTCGCACCTAAAGCTCCCGGTACTTTTGGCTCTGCCTTTGCCCTACTCTTCATTCCAATCTGGTTATCGCTTGGCTTTAACTTAAGCTTGATCGCTATCCTCATCATGTCCTTGGTCGGGATTTATATTTGTGGTCAAACTGCAAAAGTTATTGATGTACACGATGATGGTCGAATTGTGTGGGACGAGTTTGCAGGTCAATCTATTACCTTCCTTCCCCTGCTTTATTTACAACAAATGAATTGGATGTGGGTGATTGGGGGATTTATATTATTTCGGATTTTCGATGTTTGGAAACCTTGGCCTATACGCGTTATTGATCGTCAAGTGCATGGTGGTTTTGGTATTATGCTTGACGATATTATTGCCGGTGTATGGGCTGCTCTTTGTACACTAATTATTATCCATTTGAGTTAAATCATTAGAGTTATTCATGTCAACTACCGTCATTATTCTTGCTGCAGGCAAAGGAACGCGTATGCGTTCTCAGCTTCCTAAAGTATTACAACCTTTAGCGGGTCGCCCACTTTTAGGACATGTCATTCAAACAGCAAAAAAAATACACGCAGAAAATATTATTACGATTTATGGACATGGTGGTGACCACGTCAAACAAACTTTTGCACAAGAAAAGATTCAATGGGTTGAACAAGCAGAACAACTAGGTACAGGTCACGCGGTACAAATGACTTTACCCGTACTTCCTAAAGACGGTATTTCATTAATTCTTTATGGTGATGTACCTTTAGTACGTCAAACAACGCTAGAGCAACTTGTTGACGTTTCAAGTAAAACGGGCATTGGCATGATTACTTTACATGTCGACAACCCAACAGGTTATGGTCGTATCGTTCGTCAAGAAGGTAAGATTCAAGCGATTGTTGAACATAAAGATGCAACAGAAGCTCAGCGTCAGATTCAAGAAATCAATACAGGTATTTACTGTGTTAGCAATGCAAAACTTCATGAGTGGTTGCCTAAACTTTCAAATGAAAATGCGCAAGGCGAATATTATCTAACTGATATTGTAGCAATGGCTGTTGCAGATGGGCTAGAAATCGCATCTATTCAACCAGAACTCGCTTTTGAAGTTGAAGGCGTCAATGACCGCTTACAACTTGCTGCACTTGAACGTGAGTTCCAGCAACAGCAAGCAAAAGAGCTTATGCAACAAGGCGTAACTTTTGCAGACCCTGCCCGTTTTGATTTACGCGGTTCTGTGAAAGTTGGACATGACGTTCGTATTGACGTAAATGTGATTATTGAAGGTGACTGTGAACTGGGCGATTTTGTAGAAATCGGCGCTGGTTGTATTTTAAAGAACACCAAAATTGCAGCAGGCACTAAGGTTCAAGCCTATAGCGTTTTTGATGGTGCAGTAGTTGGTGAAAATGCTCAAATTGGACCATTTGCACGCTTACGCCCAGGCGCTAAATTGGCAAATGAAGTACATATCGGCAACTTTGTTGAAGTTAAAAACACAACGATTGGATTGGGCAGTAAAGCCAACCATTTCACCTATTTAGGTGATGCAGAAATCGGTGCTGAATCGAATATTGGGGCAGGTACGATTACTTGTAATTACGACGGTGCAAATAAACACAAAACCACTATTGGCGATGCCGTTTTTATCGGTTCTAATAGCTCGCTGGTTGCTCCGGTGACCATTGGGAATGGCGCAACAGTTGGTGCGGGTTCTGTGATTACGAAAGATGTAGCCGAACAAAGTCTCTCCTTTGAACGTGCGCAACAAATTTCAAAAGCAAATTATCAACGTCCCCAAAAGGTTAAAAAATAAGAGGATTGAAGTATGTGTGGTATCGTCGGAGGCGTTGCAGAACGTTGTGTAACCGAGATTTTAATTGAAGGTTTAAAACGTCTTGAATACCGCGGTTATGATTCTGCGGGTGTTGCTTTACTGAATAACCAACAAATTTTACGTGAGCGTCGTGTAGGTAAAGTTATTAATCTTGCCGATGCAGTTGCTGAACACCAGCTTACAGGGGCTATCGGGATTGCACATACCCGTTGGGCAACACACGGTAAACCAACTGAAAACAATGCTCACCCGCATATGTCTGGTAAGGTTGCTGTTGTACATAACGGTATTATTGAAAACTATCAAGAACTAAAAGATGACCTTCAAGCTTTAGGTTATGTTTTTACTTCTCAAACAGATACAGAAGTTGTTGCACACTTAGTTGCTGAAGCTCTAAAAAGCACAGATAGCCTTTTAGATGCTGTTGAAACTGTAGTACCTCAGCTTAAAGGTGCTTACGCGCTAGGTATTATCCACAGCGATTATCCAGATGAACTGATTACTGTACGTGAAGGTTCACCACTCGTGATTGGTGTAGGTATTGGTGAAAACTTTATTAGTTCAGACCAACTTGCACTTTTGCCTGTAACTAACCGCTTTATGTACCTAGAAGAAGGCGATATTGCCCGTCTTACCCGTACTTCAATTGAAGTATTTGCAAATGGCGAACGCGTTGAGCGTCCAGTGCGAGAGCTTGATGCAACTGTAAGTAGTGCATCAAAAGGTGAATACAAACACTACATGCTCAAAGAAATTTATGAGCAACCAGAAGCAATCAAGCAAACGATTTCTCAAGCGCTTGATGGCAATAGCTTACGTGATGATTTCTTGAAAAATGCTGATGCAGATTTCAACAAAATTCAAAGTGTACAAATCATTGCTTGTGGTACAAGTTACCACTCAGGAATGATTGCGAAATATTGGTTTGAGCAACTGATTGGCGTGCCTTGCCAAGTTGAAATCGCAAGTGAATTCCGCTATCGCACCCCTGTAATTGTTGAAAATACACTTTATATTTGTATTTCACAGTCAGGTGAAACTGCTGATACTTTAGCTGCACTACGTGAAACTCAAAAACGTGCGAAAGCAAACAATATCGATATTCAGACTTTGACTATCTGTAACGTTGCTACGTCTTCAATGGTTCGTGAAACTGATCATCACTTATTGACGCTTGCTGGTCCTGAAATTGGTGTTGCATCAACTAAAGCGTTTACGACTCAGCTTGCTGCGCTTATGTTGTTAATCTTGAAAATTGGTCAAGTGAAACAACGTATTAGCCCTGCTCTTCTTGAAGAAATTACGCGTGAGCTATGGCACAGCCCGAAAGTTATTCTTGATACGCTTAAACATGATCCAGAAATTTTACGTTTGTCTGAATTATTCGTTGAAAAAAATCACTGCTTATTCTTAGGCCGTGGTACGAATTATCCAATCGCATTAGAAGGCGCATTAAAGCTAAAAGAAATTTCATATATTCATGCAGAAGGCTATGCAGCTGGTGAGTTAAAACACGGCCCATTAGCACTTGTTGATAGTGAAATGCCAATCGTGATTCTTGCTCCAAATGATGAAATGCTTGATAAGCTAAAATCAAATATGGAAGAAGTTCAAGCACGTGGTGGTGAATTATTTGTTTTCGCGGATGAAAATAGCGGTGTAGTCGAAAAAGACCGTCAACATGTGGTTCATATTCCAACAGTAAACGAATGGTTAGCTCCAATCGTTTATAGCGTACCAGTTCAGTTGTTGTCTTATCACGTTGCTGTATTACGTGGTACGGACGTTGACCAGCCACGTAACTTGGCGAAGTCAGTAACTGTAGAATAATAATCAGACATGCTATCTATGCCATAAAGGGTGTAGATCGCTTCTATTGATTAGAAAGCCCGATATGCATTAATTGCCTATCGGGCTTTTTTATTGCCTTCATACGCCTACACAGCCCCTTTCCCGTGAAAGAAAATAGAGAACTCTGCTTAGGTCCCCGTGTCACAACGGACTTTTCACTTTTGCGCTGATTTAAAGTTTGAGAGATCATTGCGACACAGAGATAAAGGAGCTAAGCGAAATACTTAGCTCATTTCATTTTTGTCGCAGCGTTGAATGCTGCTGAACAAGTTAGGGGCAAAGTCCTGTGGGAGAACAGGACTTTGCAAACTGGTGTGTTTTAAACGTTGCACGATTTGAGGTGAATACAGTTGCGCGAGCTGTTGGCAAATACAATCGCAACTTGCTTGCATGTGTTCACCTGACAAGCAAATTCTTTTAAATTCCTGCTGAGCATTAGCGTCATCATTTGTAATACCGTAAGCACCGACCACAAGGTTTAAAAACAATATAAATTTATGAAGTTTCATATTATTCTCATGATTATTTATATCTTTAAATAAAATAAAAATATTATTCGTTTAAATATTAAAATAATTTTTTAAATAATAATTAACCCTCCCACAAGAATAGGAAAACAAAATAATTAAGATTATAAAATAAAAGTAATTTATAAATTTAAAAAATCAGGACATAGAAAATCCATATTTTAAATAAATAAAATTATTAACTGAGAGAGAAAATGAGTTTAAATAATGGCATGGCCAACTCCTTAAAAATGGAGTCCTACCACCAAATCACCGTCAATTGATTAGGGTGGTAGAACGAAAGAGGGTTGACAGACTGGTGCCCATAGAGACCAGCACGCACGGGGCGTCCCCCTTCCGTCCTACCGCAAAGAAAGGGGACGCAAGGGTCTAACGACTTATAGTAGAACTATAATCCGCTATGGGGACTTACGGTCTGTCAAAACCGTCTGGCAATGTAGGCCAGCAACGAAATAATAATCGGTATAATAAAGAACGTCAATTTATTTTAATAAAAAAGTTTAAATATAATAATTTAATTAATATTTAAATAATATTATCATCTTTATTATATTTGCGACTTTTAATTAAATTTAAAATATAAACTTGGGTTATATATATTTAGTTAATAAAATAGATTAATCTTTAATTTTAATTTAATATTTTATATAGATATATAAGATGATAAGCATATACCTCTTATCATCTTTTCTAGAGTTTACTTTTCTATAGCTTTTACGGGTAATCGCGTACCTAACAAAGAAAAAGTAACGTCCGCAACTTCCAACGGGTCTGAACTGGTCCAAATAATATGATTCCCCTCATTTGGACTTTCAGAACTTAAATCATATTGATTGAGTTGACGCATTAATTGCGCAGTTACAGCTTCCGAAGGCTCAATAATTTGAATATCACGTCCTACAATTTCCTGAATCGTATCTGAGACAAACGGATAGTGCGTACATCCTAAAATAATCGTATCGACTTTTTGCTCGACTAACGGCGCCAAAATATTTACTAAATAATCCTTAACTTCCGCGGTATGCGCTTTGCCCGTTTCGATTTTTTCGGCTAAACCAATACAAGGTACTAAAGACACTTTGATATTTTGTGCGTAAGTTTCAATTAAACTTTTTAAGTTTTTGCCCTTTACCGTGGTGGCAGTTGCCAAGACAGCAATATGCTTAGTTTGTGTGACTGCCACAGCGGGTTTTACCGCTGGTTCTATCGCAATAAGTGGCACATTAATTTGCGTTCTAATCGTTTCAATCGCTACAGCCGTCATGGTGTTACAAGCAATCACGATCGCTTTGCATTTGCCCTGAGCAACTAAGTTTGAAATTAAATGCGTGGTTCGTGAAATAATCCAGTCACTTTCTTTGTCTCCATACGGGACATATTTCGAGTCAGCGAAATAGATAATATCTTCATTCGGTAGTGCCTGCCGAATGTACTTAAATAGAGACAGCCCGCCTAAACCAGAATCAATCATTCCAATTGGGTTGTTATTGTTATTCATGGTTTGTCCTGCATTTCATATATTTAGAAAAATTCTTTCATGGTTGCTAAGTCGTTGAGCACGACTTTGGGCTGAATGGTTTTTAATTTTTCAGCCGATGTATAACCCCAACCTACCGCAGCAAAATCAATGCCTGCTTTATGTGCAGCTTCGCCATCAGTGGTTTGGTCGCCAACATAAATGGCTTGCTCTTTATTTAAATTCAAAATATTGAGAACACGCTTAATTCGTTTAGCTTTGCCAAATACAGAAGAGCCACCATCAATATGAGCAAAAAGCTCACATAGCTCTGCACCCAAAAGATTTTGACAGTTTTCTTTAGAGTTTGAAGTAATAATTGCGAGCGTATAGCCTCGATTGTGGAGTTCTATTAGCTGATCCCGCATGCCTTCAAACATGTAAACGTCTTGATCTCTTTCTTTCATTAAACGAATGAAATCTTTGGCAATCCAAGGCAGTTTCCATCTGGAGACTTTCATCTCTTTCATAATTTCTTTTGGTGAAAGATGTTTGTACTGCTCTACTTCATGTAGCTCTACAGATTTAAATTTATGCTTCTTGGCAAGCTGATTTAAAGCACCTAAAAAGAAGCTAAAGGAGTCGACTAAAGTACCGTCCATATCAAAAATAATAGCTTGGTATTCTTTTAAAGATTTTTCCATTTTAAAGTTCTGAAATAAAATATATTTTTTATAATTATATTATATTTCCTATCTATTTTTTAAATCAGGCCCCTAAAGACCTGACCTAAATTTCGATTTTTGTTTTAAGCTGCCGCTTTTTGTTCCTTAATCCAATTTTCAATACGTGCATCCAGAATATTTAAAGGCAATGTTCCTGCATTTAAGATCATGTCATGGAAGGCTTTGATATCAAAACGGTCTCCAAGCTCCTGTTTGGCGAGCTCCCGTAGCTCTAAAATTTTTAGTTGTCCCATCTTATATGCTAATGCTTGGGCAGGAATAGCAATATAGCGGTCTGCCTCTGCCTGAATATCTGGTTCATCTAACGCAGAATGTTCTCGCATAAAATCAATCATTTGCTGACGGGTCCATTTTTTATAATGCACGCCAGTGTCAACCACTAAACGACAAGCACGGAACAACTCACTCGATAGTCTTCCATAGTCTGAAAGCGGGTCTTTATAGAAACCCACATCTTTGCCCAATTGCTCTGCGTAAAGTGCCCATCCTTCAATATAGGCGGTGTGATTCGGCTGCTTTCGGAACACCGGCAAATTTGGCAGGTTTTGGGCAATATCAATCTGCATATGGTGGCCGGGAATTGCTTCATGGTAAGCGGTCGCTTCCATGGATATTTTGGAACGTTCAGAGAAGTCACCAGTATTTACATACACCTGTCCGGGACGTGAACCATCAGGTGTTCCTTGGTGATACTCCGCACCTGCCGCTTCTTTTTCTCGATATTGCTCTACAGGTAAAACTTCGACTTTATTTTTAGGTAATAAACCAAACAGCTTCGGCAACTCTGGCTGCATTTGGGCAATATACCCCCGATAAATCTCTAAAATTTCTTCACGAGATTTTGGGAAAACAGCGGGATTTGTTTTTAATGATTGTTGGAAACTTTTTAAGTCGTTGAAACCTTGTACTTTGGCAATTTTCAGCATTTCCGCTTCTATGCGAGCAACTTCTTTTAACCCAAGCTGATGAATATTTTCAGGGCTTTCAGAGGTTGTCGTATTGTTTTCTACATAAAAGCGATAGAGCTCGTCACCGTTTGGCAAGCTCCATATACCCTCGTGTTGTCGTCCATGGGGTAAGTAATCTTTCTGAATAAATGCTCCGAGTTTTTGATAGGCAGGTCGAACATTTTGATCTATGGCCTGTAGTAATTCACGGCTTAAACGCTCTTGTTCTGCTTTCGAAATATTTTTTGGAAATTGCTTTAATGGAGAGGCAAACACACTGTCCTTCCCTGCGGGAGTCGCAATGCTATTAATCTGCTTTGCTACTTTTTCAATTAAATATCTGGGTGGCATCAAACCATCTTTTTGGCCTTGTTTCGCTAACTGAATACCTTGATCAAGAATAAGAGGAATTTGTTTTAAACGAGCAATATAGTCTTGATATTGTTTAGCATTATCAAAGGGAATCGAACTAATAAATCCCGGAAATTGTAAATGTAGTCCCCACATTTGATTGAAAGGCATCTCATAGAGTTTCAAATCATAATTTTTAAGCGTCTCTTTCAACTGATAAATCATTAAGTCTTTATTTAATTGATCGGTTGCTGAAAACCCTGTGCTATCGATTGCTTCAAAACGTTTTAAAAAATTTTGAGTAGTTTTTTTATCTTTCTCGATCTGATTTTTTGAAACCTCGGTCCATCGATCGTTGTAGCGTAAATCGCCTAAAGTCGTTGCAGTTTCAGGACTATTTTTCAAAGTATATTCCCACTGTTCCTGTAAAAGTTGGTTTAAAGCTTTCACTCGAACAGAGACATGACTGTTTTGTTTAGATTGTGATTTTTCGATGCTATTTGTATTTATTTCGGGGGTTGTAGCATTAGAAGAATGAGACATCCAAAATAAAACACTGATACAAGCCAATTGTAAGGTTCTGTTTTTCATTTAATTATCCAGAAATATTTAACAAAGGTTAAAATAAAGACAAAACAAATTACGTGCCAAGCAGCATATAAAATGGTGTAAAAATCGAGTATTTTTTTAACTAAATGATTTTATAAATTAATTTTCTTTTTAATTATATTATTTATAGTTGCTATCTATATTCCACATCTGACTTTAATAGACCAAGAACTTAAAAAAAAGTGCACATGAACGATCTCAGTGCACTTTTTAATTTCTACACTAAAAATTGTTTCTCAAGAAAACAAATATTGATAAACAATATAGGCAGCCAGTTTTGCTGTTCTATTGTCTAAATCAAATTTTGGATTGCATTCAGCAATATCTAGAAGTTTAATTTTTCCAGTCTCTTGAATATGCTTAAAAATCGCTTCAAAAGTGGCTAAATCAATTCCTTTGACAGCTGGTGCACTGACCCCCGGTGCAACCGCAGCCGCGAAGACATCTAAATCAATCGTAACGTACAAACAGTCTACTTTTTCAATAAAAGCATCAACCGCCGCGAGCACGTTGTTTAGGTTAAAAATATTAACCTCATGATCACGTAAATATGAACAATTTAGAGCATCGGCTGTATCAAACAAAACTTTAGTATTGGCATGGTTGGCGACCCCAATACATAAATAATTAAATTGTTTTTGATGCTGTTCTGAAAGTCGAGCTGCCTGTAAAAATGGTGTTCCAGAGGTGGCATGCTCTGCTTCACGCAAATCAAAATGGGCATCAAAATTAATAATGCCTATTTTTTTATCTGGCGCGTGGGCTTGTACATATTGGAACAGACCGCTAAAGCTGCCAAATGCAACTTCGTGTCCACCGCCCAATACAATCGGCTTTAAACCATTTTGCAAGCTGTTTGCGACTTGTTCTGCCAACTCGGTTTGTGCTTGCTCTAAATTGTCATATTCGCAGGTCACTGTACCCAAATCGACAATACTGACTGGGCGATGAATCGGTAAATTAGCCAGTTGAGTACGGATTGCATCTGGTGCTTCGGCAGCGCCAACTCGGCCTTTGTTACGCTTCACACCTTCATCAGAGCTAAAACCAATCAGGGCAAATTCAGCAGGTTGGGTTTTATTCATAATATGGTGAATACGTTGGTGTGCTTCACCCTCGCCATCATGGCGGCCTTGCCATTTAAATGTGTGATTCATATGCCACCGTCTAAAAAATAACTTCTTGTCCATGCTGAACGACTCGCTTAGGCAAATCTCCGCCCAGCCAGTAAACTATTTCAGATGGATGCTCAATATCCCAAGCCACAAAGTCAGCGACTTTACCCTGCTCTAAACTGCCGTGTGTTTGCTCTAAACCGAGCGCTTGTGCAGCATGAATGGTGACACCCGCTAATGCTTGCTCAGGCGTTAAGCGAAAAAGTGTGCTGCCCATATTGAGCATTAAACGTAAAGAAAGTGCTGGAGATGTACCCGGGTTTAAATCACTCGATAGCGCAATACGCACACCATGTTTAATAAGACTTTCAATCGGTGGATATTGTGTTTCACGCAATAAATAAAAGGCACCCGGTAATAACACTGCAACCGTGCCCGACTCTGCCATGGCTTTAACATCATCTTCGGTCATGTACTCTAAATGGTCAGCCGACAAAGCATGATAACGTGCTGCCAAACTTGAGCCACCTAGCGATGAGAGCTGCTCAGCATGAAGCTTAATGGGTAAATTTAAAGACTGTGCTATTTTAAAAACACGTTCAACCTGAGCTGGTGAAAATGCCAAATGCTCACAGAACGCATCAACTGCATCGACTAAACCTTCGGCATGCAGTTTAGGCAGCATTTCTGTACAGATATGCTCGATATAAGCATCGCTTTGGTCTTTGTACTCTGGCGGTAACGCATGTGCAGCCAAGCAAGTGCTTTTTACCGTCATTGGTAAAGCTTCACCAATTTGACGGATCACACGCAGCATCTTGCGCTCATTTTCGTAATTGAGTCCGTAGCCAGACTTAATCTCGATAGTGGTTACACCGTCTTGTTGCATACAGCGAATACGTTTAAGTGCTGAGCTTAGTAATTGTTCTTCGCTTGCTTCACGTGTTGCACGAACAGTACTAGCAATACCGCCACCGCTTGCTGCAATTTCAGCATAGCTCACACCTTGTAAACGCTTTTCAAACTCAACACTACGGTTGCCACCAAAAACACTATGCGTATGACAGTCGATGAATCCTGGAGTTACCCAAGCGCCATTTAAGTCAACTGTTTCGGAATATGTATCGGCAGGAAGTTCTTGTTGTTTTCCAATCCACTGTATGAGATGCCCTTCTGTGACGATTACAGCATCTTCAATGTAGGAATATTGCCCATTTTGCATGGTCGCAATATGGCAGTTTTGCCAAAGTTTTTTCATTCGCCTATCCTCGAAACTGCCCAATCGTTAAACCATTGGGCAGTTCATTTGTTAGCTTTCTATCTCGATATTATGCGGGACTGAATTATTTTGCTTTCCCAAATCTTGCTGAGGTTTTACCCAAATACGATAAGCAATCATTAACAGAACAAGCCATGTGATTCCGACATAAATTGCAGGGCGCGAGTCTGGGAAATAACCCATCATGACTAAAATGAACGCCATAAAACCAATTGCAAAAGCAGGAGCATATGGCCAACCAATGACTGGGAAATCCAATGCCTTAATTTCAGCAGTAGATAATTTACGGCGCATCGCAACTTGTGAAAGCAAGATCATCAACCACACCCAAACCGTTGCAAATGTTGCAATTGAGGCAATGATCATGAATACATTTTCAGGAATCAAATAGTTCAGCACTACACCAATTAATAGCACACCAGCCATAACCACCACCGTCATCCAAGGCACACCATTACGTGATAATTTCTGGAAAATTCGAGGTGCTTGACCACGGTTCGCCATGCCATACAGCATACGCCCTGCACCAAATACATCACTATTGATTGCTGAAACTGCCGCGGTAATGACCACAATATTTAGAATTGTAGCTGCTGATTGAATGCCTAAGTTTTCAAAAATTTGTACAAATGGACTTCCTTGGCTACCAATCTGGTTCCATGGGAAAATCGACATCAGCACAAAAATAGTTAGTACATAGAACAGTAAAATACGAACTGGAACTGCATTAATCGCTTTTGGTAAGGTTGTTTTCGGGTCTTGTGATTCACCTGCTGTAATACCAATAATTTCAATACCACCGAAAGCAAATACCACTACAGATAAACATGCGATCAAGCCTGCAATCCCATGTGGCATAAAACCATCATAGATCCATAGATTTTGAATACCCGGTACCACGCTGCTATGGTCTGCATGAAAACCATAAAACATTAAGCCGATTCCACCTAAAATCATGGCAACAATGGCACTCACTTTAATAATTGAAAGCCAAAACTCGAGTTCACCAAAGACTTTTACATGAATGAGGTTAATTGCACCTAAGAACATGATGAGAGATAAAATCCAGATCCACCGCGGCACATCGGGATACCAGAACCCCATATAAATACCAAAAGCAGTGACATCGGCCAAAGCCACAATGATCATCTCAAAAACATAAGTCCATCCTGTGGTAAAACCTGCCAAAGGACCTATGTATTGTGATGCATAATGACTAAATGAACCGGAGACAGGATTATGGACAGCCATTTCGCCCAGTGCGCGCATCACGATATAAATCGCAATCCCTGCGACGATGTACGCGAGCAAGACTGAAGGCCCAGCCATTTTAATAGCGGTTGCCGAACCATAGAAAAGCCCAGTTCCAATTGCTGAGCCTAATGCCAAGAAACGAATGTGGCGAGTGTTCAACCCCCGCTGTAGTGTGGAGCTTTGCGACATTATAATCTCCAATCCTTGAGGATATTTAGTTAGATACGGCCACTCCATGTGACCGTTTTTTCAATCACACTTCAGATAAACTAGGGAGTAGTTTTGGAATGAGTAACTCGTTTAGGCAACCACTCGCGAGTAACTCACTTGCCTGCTCAATATCAGGAGCAAAGAAACGGTCTTCGCTGTAGTAAGGCACTTGAGCGCGCAAGATTTTACGAGCTTGTTCAAGTTTAGGCGAGCTTTTTAAGCCTTCACGGAAGTCTAGACCCTGACAAGCGCCTAACCATTCAACAGCTAAAATGCCACGGACGTTGTCAGCCATATACCAAAGACGTTTGCCCGCATTCGGAGCCATTGATACATGGTCTTCCTGATTCGCTGAAGTCGGCAAGCTATCCACACTTGCCGGATGTGCAAGTGCTTTGTTGTCACTTGCAAGAGCAGCGGCAGTTACTTGGGCAATCATAAAGCCTGAGTTAACACCACCATTTGCCACCAAGAACGGTGGAAGTTGTGACATGTGACGGTCCATCATCATCGAAATACGACGTTCAGACAGTGAACCAATTTCTGCAATTGCCAAAGCTAGATTATCAGCTGCCATTGCAACAGGTTCTGCATGGAAGTTACCACCAGAAATCACGTCACCTTGTTCAGCAAAAACAAGCGGGTTATCAGATACAGCATTTGCTTCAATTTCTAATACTTCAGCAGCCTGACGGATTTGGGTTAAACATGCGCCCATCACCTGTGGTTGGCAACGTAAAGAGTATGGGTCTTGAACTTTACTACAGTCTTCGTGTGAATGTGCAATTTCACTTGAGTCTGTTAATAGGTCACGATAAGCCGCAGCTACATCAATTTGACCACGTTGACCACGTACTTCATGAATACGAGCATCGAATGGTGCACGTGAACCCAGCATTGCTTCAACGCTTAAGCCACCACAAACAGTTGCAGCTGCAAATAAATCTTCCGCTTCAAATAAGCCGCGTAAAGCATAAGCAGTTGAAACCTGTGTACCATTTAAAAGTGCTAAACCTTCTTTAGCTGCTAAAGAAATAGGTTCTAAACCTGCAACTTTTAAAGCTTCAACTGCCGGTAACCATTCACCTTTATAACGCGCCTTACCTTCACCAAGTAACACTAAAGACATGTGTGCAAGTGGTGCCAAGTCACCTGAAGCCCCTACTGAACCTTTTAGTGGAATGTGTGGGTAAACTTCGGCATTAATTAAGGCCAACAAAGCATCAATCACTTTACGACGAATACCAGAGAAACCACGCGCCAAGCTATTTGCTTTCAATAGAATAATTAAACGAACCATTGCATCATCAAGTGCTTCACCAACACCTGCGGCATGTGAAAGAACCAATGAACGCTGTAATTTTTCTAAATCTTCAGGAGCAATTTTAGTTGAAGCAAGTAAACCAAAACCTGTATTAATGCCGTAAGCTGTACGCCCTTCATTTACAATTTTCTCAACGCAAGCCACGCTTGCATTAATTGCAGATGAAGCACTTTCATCTAATTTAACTTTAATTGGGTTGAGGTAGGCTTGACGTAAATCGGCTAAGGTCAGTTTTCCCGGTTGGATCAATAATTCCATGTTGGCTTCCTAATTTTTTGCACTATATTCTGCTGAGACGGTGCTTTTCACAATTGCAAAAAGCACCGCCAGTTCTTCCGTGTATTTTTATTGCGTGATCATTGGCAAGTGTAAGCCTTGCTCTTTCGCACAGTTAATCGCAATTTCATAACCTGCATCGGCATGACGCATAACACCTGTTGCAGGGTCATTGGTCAGTACGCGAGCAATACGTGCAGCAGCTTCATCTGTACCATCACACACAATCACAACGCCTGAGTGTTGAGAGAAGCCCATACCTACACCACCACCGTGATGTAAAGACACCCAAGTTGCGCCGCCCGCTGTATTTAACAATGCATTTAATAAAGGCCAATCTGATACTGCGTCTGATCCGTCTTGCATTGCTTCAGTTTCACGGTTTGGACTTGCAACCGAACCTGAGTCTAAATGGTCACGACCAATCACAACTGGTGCAGACAATTCACCGCTACGAACCATTTCGTTAAATGCCAAACCAAGTTTTGCACGTAAGCCTAAACCTACCCAGCAAATACGCGCTGGTAAGCCTTGGAAGCTAATACGTTCACGTGCCATGTCTAACCAGTGATGTAAATGCTCATCATCAGGAATTAACTCTTTAACTTTGGCATCTGTTTTATAAATGTCTTCTGGGTCACCAGAAAGCGCTGCCCAACGGAATGGACCAATACCACGGCAGAACAATGGACGGATGTATGCAGGTACGAAGCCTGGGAAATCAAAAGCGTTTGCTACACCTTCTTCTTTCGCCATTTGACGGATGTTATTACCATAGTCAAATGTTGGAACACCCATTTTTTGGAAATCAAGCATCGCTTGTACGTGCTTCGCCATCGACTGTTTTGCAGCTTTTACAACAGCTTCCGGTTCAGTTTTCGCACGTGCACGGTATTCATCCCAAGTCCAGCCTACTGGTAAGTAGCCATTAAGTGGATCGTGTGCACTTGTTTGGTCAGTTACCATGTCTGGACGTACACCACGGCGTACAAGCTCAGGTAAAATTTCAGCAGCGTTACCATGAAGCGCAATTGAAATTGCTTTACCTTCTTTTGTATAGCGGTCAATACGCGCTAAAGCGTCGTCTAAATCAGTTGCTTGTTCGTCTACATAACGGGTACGTAAACGGAAATCGATACTTGCTTGTTGGCATTCGATGTTTAAAGAACATGCACCTGCAAGTGTTGCAGCTAGAGGCTGAGCACCACCCATACCACCTAAACCAGCAGTAAGCACCCAACGGCCTTTTAAATCACCGTTGTAGTGTTGGCGGCCTGCTTCAACGAAAGTTTCGTAAGTACCTTGTACAATGCCTTGGCTACCAATGTAGATCCATGAACCTGCTGTCATTTGACCGTACATAGCCAAAGCTTTTGCATCTAACTCGTTGAAATGTTCCCAGTTTGCCCAGTGTGGTACAAGGTTTGAGTTTGCAATTAAAACACGTGGTGCATCTTTATGAGTTTTAAACACACCTACTGGTTTGCCTGATTGAACCAATAAAGTTTCATCAGTTTCAAGATTTTTTAACGTATCTACAATTTTGTCGAAACATTCCCAGTTTCGTGCTGCACGACCAATACCACCGTATACAACTAACTCTTTCGGGTTTTCTGCAACGTCCGGATCAAGGTTATTCATCAACATACGTAATGGGGCTTCAGTTAACCAACTCTTAGCCGTTAATTCAGTGCCGCGTGGTGCACGAATTTCTACATCACGAAATTTTGTTGTCGTTGTTGTCACAGTCGGACTCCTTCCTTTGAGCTTACATCAGCAGAACATCACTTGTCTCTGCATTTGTATAGTAATGTATTAACTTGTATATACATCCATATACTACACAAATATTTTTCGGCGTGAAGAGGCTTGCTCATATTTTTTTAAAAAAATTGAATAAGCTTATGAATTAAATTAATTTATTTTTGTATCTAGCATAAAAAAAACACATATCTTTTCACGAGACATGTGCTTTCAAATAAGCAAATCACTTAAGTTTTACCGTTGAATTAGCTCAATAACATAACAACTGTTTGGCTGATTTTGCGTAAAATGAACTGATGTTACCCCAGTATTTTTTTCAATTTTTAAAGTCTCATTAGCAGCAATCTGAAAGGAATAATCATCAACATTCACTTCCGTTTCAGCGCCCTGATTAAAAATAAAAATTAGGTCTGCCGAGCTGATAAATGCCTGCTCCGCTGCATCATTCAACCACTGAAAACGGGCATGAAACTTTGCAGGATCATAAATTAAATTTAAATCTCGAATTGCACCGTCGACCAGTTCACTTTGAACCTGACTCTCACCATGGAAAGCAAAAATATCGCCTTGGTTCAGCGTTTTGGCAGGAAGGTTATCGACATGCAGTACCATGCCCTGTCCATCAAGTACGCTAATAATGCGCTGCTTATTGGGAAATAACGAAAATGGCCCAGAATTGGTCACATCTGCCATCGAAATGCGCCACTCAAAGTCAGCCTCACCTTGGCTTCGCGCAATTTCTAAAGTGAAACCCGCACCGTTTTTCCAAAGCATTTTTGTATATTGATCGGCCCTGATCAATTCAATCATGGATTAAATTTCCCTTCGAGATAATAACGGCTACCCGGATAAATCAAACGCGCACTTGAAATGAGTTGTTTGTTTGACCATGTACGGCGACGGATCAGTAAACAAGGCTCAGCTTTAGTAATTTTCAACCACTTACACTCTTGCGGAGATGCTAAAACTGCCTCGACAATATGCTCACCTTCTGAGACAGGAGCTTTTGCCATGAGGTAAGCATTTGGGGTAATGGTTTTAAAATCTTGTTGTAGATAATCTGGAATAAGTGCTGCATCGACTAAACGATCTTCGACCTGAACAGGTACATCATTTTCATAATGCACAATAATCGAGTGAAATAATCTTTGCCCTTCGCGAGTCTGCATTAACACGCTTTGCTCTGCATTTGCATAAATTTGTTCTAGGACTAAAACTTCAGCGTGGTGCTTATGGTTTCGTGCAATAATCTCATCAGCAATATTATTAATTTGAAAAAGTGCAGTTCGGCCTTGCCCTTCAGCTACGAAAGAACCAACGCCCTGAATTCGCACAAGTAGGCCCTCCGTCGTTAACTCACGTAGCGCACGGTTTACCGTCATACGGCTACAGCCGAGTTGATTAACCAGTTCACTTTCCGAAGGAATTTTTTTATTTACAGCCCACGAGCCTTCATAAATCTTTTGTGAAATCAGCTGTTTGACGCGTTGATATAAAGGAACTGGACTATCAGCTTCAATCGAAAGCTCAGCATGTTCTTGTTTTGATGTTCTGGGCATAACAAATACTCAAAAAGGCGGCAGGCAAAAAGGTATTTTAGTTGACATGCTATGTATATACAACCACATACAACATGTTAATTTATGAATTAAATAGATTTTAAAAAGTTTAAAAAATAAACATCGCTCGATAAGAGCTAATTTAAAGTTTTATGTAGAGAAATTCAAATATATAAAGGCTTTATCAATATTTATTTAATCGTTATTTCTGCTATGCCTGTACTCAATTCAAGGATGTAAAAAGTATCGTCTTTTCTAATTTACGAAACGCTGCTTAAAATTTTTATTTAAAATAACTGATCAATAGTATTCTTCTGCCACACAGTATATTAATAAAACTGGAAGCACATCGAATGCGTAATTATAAAATAGATATTCTTCGAGGAATCTCTATCCTTTTGGTTCTTTTACACCATTTTAATATTCCCTATAAACTTAAAGATACATGGTTAGGTTTTGATTTTTTAGGTGAAGCATTTAGCACAGTCATCGCAAGAAATGGAAATTATGGCGTCACCATGTTTTTTGTGATTTCAGGTTTTTTAATTACCCATCACACGTTAAAACGAGACAAACAGTTTTCTGCAATTAACCTCAAGCATTTTTATATCCGACGGGCAGCACGTATTTTACCGTGTCTGATATTACTCATTTTAGGGGTCAGCATACTTGGTTCATTTGACTTAAAACCCTTTATGAACCAAGCCCCCAATGGCATTGAGGTTTCCTATCCCTTAACCATATTTGCAGCTCTAACCTTCTGGATGAACATCCTGATTATTAAATTTGGTTGGGTAAACTATGCTTTGGGTGTGTTGTGGTCACTCTCTGTAGAAGAAGTTTTTTACTTTGTTTTTCCATTATTGTGCCTGTTCACGCGTAGTAATAAGGTCTTTATTGCTGTATTGATTGGGGTAATTCTTTACGGACCTTATTTTAGATCTCTCCATTTTGGAGAAGAAAGTGGCGCCTATTTATATCATTATTTTTCAAGTTTTGATGGTATAGCAATTGGCTGTTTAACGGCGATATTTTCTCATACCTACCGACCAAACTGGACTTATAAAAAGCCTTTTTCTTGGTTGCTTATTTTGAGCATGACCGCGCTATATTTATATGCGCCAATTAAAGAAGTGAGTACATGGGGTATTAGCTTATTTGCTTTTGCTACAGGCTTACTCATTTTGTGTTTTCAGCATCCTTCCGAAACACAGGCGCATAACCTATTGACTAAAGTGATGGTCTGGTTGGGGCAAAGAAGTTATGAGACTTATTTGTTTCATCTGGTTGTGCTGGGCCTTATGAAAGTTACGTTTATTCCTGCTCAAACCGACGCTAGCATCAAAATTATGCTTTTAATTAGCTATCTGGTTTTGACTTTTATTATTAGCGCAACGATTGAAAAATACTATTCCACCCCGCTCAACAGCTACATTCGAAAGGTTTTCATTAAAGATAAATCATAAAAATAAGCCCCTTTAAAATAGGGGCTTTTTAATTAAGCAATCAACATGGTTTCATCATCTTGCTTAAAAGGATTAGACCAACTCTGCCAAACTTGTGGTCCTAAAGCCATTTCTTCATCACTTAACAAGCAACGGTCTAAGCGTTGTATTAAAACTTGCTCATCCATTTGCATACCAATTAAAACTAGCTCCTGACGCGCATCACCTGTGCGGGCATCCCAATTTTTCTTAATTTGTTCAATGCTGGCTAGGTCACTCGGCCAATCTTCTTCTGCAACGGCCGCCCACCAATAACCAGCTAAGCCATGTCGAGCCATTGCACCCGCTTGTGACCATGAATAAGCCAATGTTGGTTCGGCAGCCAACCAGAAAAAGCCTTTGGAACGCACGACTCCCGGCCATTCAGCCTGTACCAAATCATAAAAACGCTCGGGATGGAAAGGTCGGCGGGCACGGTAAACAAAGCTACTGATTCCATACTCTTCAGTCTCTGGCGTATGCTCGCCGCGTAACTCTTTTAACCAGCCTGGTGCTTGCGCAGCTTCATCAAAATCAAATAATTGCGTATTTAAAATTTTATCTAAAGCGATCTTTCCAAATTGAGCAATTTCAATTCGGGCACGCGGGTTTAACGTTTTTAAAATGGCGATAAGTTGCTCTTGCTGCGCCAGATCAATCAAATCAATTTTATTCAGCACAATCACATCACAAAATTCAATTTGGTCGATAAGGAGGTCAACCACAGTTCTCTCATCTTGTTCGCCTAATGACTCGCCGCGTTGTTGCAGGGAGTCAACTGAACTGTAATCTTTAAGAAAATTAAAAGCATCGACTACCGTAACCATGGTGTCGAGTCGAGCAAACTCATTGAGTGAGTTTCCATCCTCATCTTCAAAAGTAAAAGTTTCTGCAACAGGCAATGGTTCTGAAATGCCTGTCGACTCAATCACCAATTGGTCAAAGCGTCCTTCATCAGCTAAACGTCTCACCTCAACCAATAAATCTTCGCGTAACGTACAACAGATACAGCCATTACTCATTTCAACCAGCTTTTCATCCGTTCTTGAAAGCTCTGCCCCACCTTCACGTACTAATGCAGCATCAATATTCACCTCAGACATATCATTGACGATCACGGCAATACGGCGGCCTTCACGATTATTTAAAATATGGTTGAGTAATGTGGTCTTTCCTGCACCTAAAAAGCCCGATAGAACAGTGACAGGAAGCTTGGCAAATGAGTTGGCGATTGCAGTGCGCATGGCTTGATCTCTTTGAATAATATTTAAACTGATCATGGCTGGCCATTTAATATGACCAGATCACAGGCGTAATCTATTTCTAAACCACAATAATGTTATGTTATAACATAACTATTGATCAAGTTTTTATTCCGCTTTTGTTTGGGTCAATTTACTTAGTCGTTGAAAAAATTGCTTTTATAGTCCCTGACAAATTGAGGTTTTGTAATGATGGTCAGGCCCCCAGGCACGGAATCCTTGGCTATCAATATGAATTTGTCCTGAAGCATAAACACCCAGTCCCATATTAAGCGCTTGACCTTTTGTCGCCCAAAACTGACAAAGTTTGGTTTTGGTTTGCTGAATATTAAACTGGTCTAAATCACTCGGCTGTTCTGGGCCAATTCGAAAATCAAGCGCTGCATTAAAGACATGTCGAGAAGCATCAGCACCACCCGCACAGCGGTTTAGAGATAACGCTCGGTAGACCGAAGTCACTTCAAAATCATTAATTACACCATCCTCAACTAACGCTTTTAAAATACTAAGTGTCGGAACGATGTTGGACCAAATCTCTCTTGGTGGCACCGCATAAGGCTCGACGCCACATTTTTGCCATTCTCGAGCTGAACGTAATAACTCATAATCCGGGACTAAATTGGCAAGTCCTTTCTGCTTAAGAAATTGCTTATAAGCCTGCACAGACTGCCTGTGATCACCTGTTGCTAACCACGCAACATACGCCTCGGGTTGAGGCTTTATTTTGACCAATGTTTTTGTAGGTTGAGGTAAAGATGTTTGGGTATGCAGAGGGGTTGTTGGCTTGGGTGTTTGAGTGCTACATGCTGTGAGAGATAATAAAATTAAACCGAAATAACGCTTCATAAATATGCTCTATCTTCACCAAAAATGGGAAAATTGCTCATCATTAAATTAATGAAATGTTATATTATAACAATAATAAAATCCTTTAATTTCTGTTGTAAATTTTAAAAATAAAAAAGGACGTATTGATACGTCCTTTTTAGTTTCTAACTCAGACCTGATTACATATCTGCTTCTAAAGCATGTACAGGCTGCTCAGCTTTTAACTTACGGCGTTTAAATTGATAAGCCACCATTAAGCACAAAATCCATCCCGGAATCATCATCACCGCCACACGCATATCTGGCGTTAGCGACATGACAACTAAAATTCCAAGCATAAACACCATGCAAAGGTAATTACTAAATGGATACATGAAACTTGGGAATTTCGTAGTTTGACCTTGGCGCATCATAAACTTACGGAATTTTAAATGTGTCCATGAAATTACGACCCAGTTAATCACAATCGCTGCAACTACAAGCATCATGAGCAAACCAAATGCTTTTTCAGGGAAAATGTAATTTAACAACACACATAAAATAGTAACTGCCGCAGAAAGGATCACAGCATTGGTTGGAATACCGCGTTTATTAATACGTGCAAATACTTTTGGTGCATTTCCTTGCTGAGCAAGGCCTAACAACATACGGCTACTGCAATAGCTTGTACCGTTATAAACTGAAACCGCAGCAGTCAAAATCACGAAGTTGAGTAAAGTCGCAACGCCTTGACTGTCTAAAGAAGCAAACACCATTACAAAAGGACTGCCACCTTGTGCCATTTGATTCCAAGGGAATAATGAGAATAAAACAAGAAGCGTTGCAATATAGAAAATCAAAATACGATAGATAATCTGGTTTACCGCTTTAGGTAAGGTTTTGTCTGGGTCACGTGCTTCAGCCGCTGTAATACCGAAAAGCTCGATACCGCCAAAAGCAAAAATAATGACTGCCATGGCCATCACTAAGCCTTCAACACCAAACGGGAAGAAACCGCCAATTGCCCAGAGGTTTGAAATGCTTGCCTGTGGACCTGCTGTGCCTGTTGCAAGTAGATATGAACCAAAGCCAATCATTGCAAGAATCGCTAAGATTTTGACAATAGAAAACCAAAATTCCATTTCGCCAAAAAACTTAACGTGTAGCAGATTAATGCCATTAATTAAGACAAAGAAAGTTAAAGCAGATGCCCACGTCGGGATTTGCGGCCACCAATATTGAATGTAAAGACCAATTGCACTTAGTTCTGCCATACAGACGAGTACATTGAGTACCCAATAGTTCCATCCTGACATGAACCCTGCAAATGGTCCCCAATATTTGTAGGCAAAATGACTAAAAGATCCACTAACTGGCTCTTCTACCACCATTTCGCCAAGCTGACGCATCATTAAAAAAGCAATAAATCCTGCAATGGCATAACCGAGGATGACCGATGGACCTGCTAATTTAATCGATTGTGATATACCAAGAAAAAGCCCTGTGCCAATCGCCCCACCCAATGCAATAAGCTGGATGTGCCGATTACTCAAACCATGTTTCAGGTTTCCTTGCTCTTGTGCTGACATATGATTATTCTCATCCGTGTCACGTAATTTTTTTCCAATAAATTACGTATATCATAAATTGATCAAACTTTCATAGAGATTCATGAAAAAATAATTGCGTGACTTTTCTCATGACCGCGAATGAAAACAGAAAATACAAGAAATGACAATTATTATGAAATGTGTAATTAAATTATGTATTGCGTAATTTGATGAATTCAGTATTATAGAGACATGAAGCAATTGGTTGTGCTCGGTCTATATCAAACTCATAAGACAAAAGATGATCTAAGCAAAGGTTAAAACTTATTGAGTAGCTCAGTCCTAGACCGAACTTTTATTTGTATAAGACCCGAGATAAAGACAAGGAAGCGAAAATGGAACAAAAACTAAACTCTTTTATTGAAGTTTCACCTCAATCAGATTTCACTATTCATAATTTGCCTTACGGTGTTTTTAGCAGAGCTAACGAAAGTGAGCGTCAAGTTGGTGTAGCTATTGGTGATTGGGTGATTGATCTCGCTGCTCTTGAAAAGCACGGTCTTTTAAAACTTTCAGAACAAGACACATATTTTAACCAGCCTACACTGAATAAATTTATTGAGTCTGGTAAAGCTAACTGGTCAAAAACTCGTAAGACACTACAGTCTCTTCTTTCAGTTGAAAATTTAACACTCAAAGAAAATGAAGCCTTGCGCCAAGAAGTTTTGGTTAAGCAAGACAGTGTTACTTTGCATTTACCACTTCAAGTATCTGGTTATACCGATTTCTATTCGTCTAAAGAACATGCCACCAATGTAGGCTGTATGTTCCGCGACCCTAAAAATGCCTTACTTCCAAACTGGACTGAATTGCCTGTTGGTTACAATGGCCGTGCTAGCTCTGTTGTCGTCAGTGGCACTCAAGTCGTGCGTCCATCTGGACAAATTAAACTTCCAAATGAAGAGCGCCCAGTTTTCTCAGCGACACGTAAACTCGATTTCGAACTTGAAACAGCATTTGTTATTGGTAAACCAACAGAGCTTGGCCAGCCGATCTCGATTGAAAATGCTTGGGATCATATTTTTGGAATGGTATTACTCAATGACTGGTCAGCACGCGATATCCAACAATGGGAATATGTTCCACTTGGACCATTTAATGCGAAAACTTTTGCAAGTTCGATTTCACCTTGGGTGGTAACGCTTGAAGCACTTGAGCCATTTAAAGTCGAAGGCCCAAAACAAGAGCCTAAACCTTTAGCGTATTTACAAGAAAATATCGCGAATAGTTACGACATTAATTTGAGTGTTGAAATTCAAAGCCCGAAATCGGCACAAGCTGACGTGATCTGCAAAACCAATTTTAAATATATGTATTGGTCTATGGCTCAACAGCTTACTCACCACACCATTGGTGGCTGTAATGTTCAGGTTGGTGATTTAATGGGTTCAGGTACCATTTCAGGTTCTACACCTGACTCTTATGGTAGCTTGCTTGAGCTTACATGGAACACCACCAAGCCTTTAACACTTGCCAATGGTGAAACTCGTGGTTTCTTGCAAGACGGCGATACCCTGATCATGAAAGGTCATTGTGAGAAAAATGGTATTCGCATTGGCTTCGGTGAAGTTCGAAATACAGTCCTTCCTGCATTAAATTTCGATTTTGCAGAAACTTCGGAGCCTGACTATGAAGCTGTATAGTTACTTTCGTAGCTCTGCAGCCTACAGAGTACGGATTGGTCTAAACATTAAAGGTTTAGCTTATGAGACTGTTCCGGTTCATCTAGTAAAAAACGAACAGCAAAGCGAAGACTATTTAAAGTTAAACCGTAGTGCTCTGGTCCCGACTTTAATTGACGGCGATTTAACCTTGTCTCAATCGTTAAGTATTTTGGAATATCTAGATGAGCAATATCCAGAAACCAAACTACTTCCAAGTGATGTGCAAGAGAGAGCAAAAGTTCGCGCTTTTGCTCAAGCAATCGCTTGCGATATTCATCCATTAAATAACTTACGCGTACTGAAATATTTAAAAAATGACTTAAATGTTTCAGATGAGCAGAAAAATTATTGGTATCAACACTGGATTATTGAAGGCTTTCAAAATCTCGAACAGCAACTTCAAGATTCAAATGGACAATTCTGCTTTGGACAACAAGCAACCATTGCCGATTGCTGCCTGATTCCACAGGTCTACAACGCGAAACGCTTCAAGATTGATTTATCTGCGTTTCCAAAAATTGAATCGATTTATCACCATTGTTTGTCTATCCCAGCCTTTTATAACGCGGCGCCAGAACAACAACCAGATTGGGAATAGTAAAAAGGAGTTTTAATATGACATTTGCCATTAAAAAAATACATCACGTTGCATATCGTTGTAAGGATGCGAAAGAAACAGTTGAGTGGTACAAAAAAATGCTCAACATGGACTTTATTTTAGCTTTTGCTGAAGACCATGTGCCGTCAACTAAAGCCTTTGACCCATATATGCATTTATTCTTAGATGCTGGTCAAGGTAACGTTTTGGCATTTTTTGAATTGCCAACTCAACCAGAAATGGGCCGAGACGAAAATACGCCTCAATGGGTACAACATATTGCTTTTGAAGTTGAAGACTTAAATGCGTTGATGGCTGCCAAGCAACATTTAGAAGAAAATGGTGTGAAAGTTTTGGGTGTGACCAATCACGGTATTTTCCACTCAATTTACTTCTTTGACCCAAATGGCCATCGTTTAGAACTGACTTATAACGATGCGCATGCTGAAGAAAAAATTGCAAAAATTACTGAAGAAATGAAAACTGAAATGCTAGAGGAATGGAGCAAAACCAAACGCGCTCCACACCACACTCATTTCTTGCATGAAGAAGAATTAGGAACCTAATTTTTAAAGAGCGCACTAAAAAATCGGCATTGATTAGAATTGTTTTAAGAGCAGTTCTATATCAATGCCGATTTATATTATTTAAAACCGCTAAATTTCTAGAAAA
Source organism: Acinetobacter pittii (assembly GCF_022449185.1). Taxonomy (GTDB): domain Bacteria; phylum Pseudomonadota; class Gammaproteobacteria; order Pseudomonadales; family Moraxellaceae; genus Acinetobacter; species Acinetobacter pittii_I. The sequence continues at coordinate 48,867 of NZ_JAKUKO010000002.1, read as the reverse complement.
TTGCGCTATAAATAAGAGCATAGTGATTTTAGAAAATTTTTGGTTATTAAACATGTCAATTTCGCTAATAGAAAAAGGTGATTTCTATTTTTCACTAGGCTCAGGCATGATGTAAAACGCGCCAATTTCAATTTATGTTTTGATCGTCACTGTTTAACAGCTAAAGTAAATTTATTAAGGGTATTTAAATGATTGAAGAAAAAGTATCTGGGGGGGTTCAATCACTTGAAGTCGGTTTATCTGTACTAAACGCCCTTTTGGAACACAATCAACCTATTATTCTCAAAGATCTGTCTAGCAAGCTCGAAATGCATCCTGCTAAGGTTCACCGCTATCTGGTCAGCCTTATTCGTATGGAATATGCAAAACAGCTTGATGATGGACAATATGCTTTAGGTGATCAGGCATGGCGCTTAGGTCTTAACTGTGTTCAACATAGCGACACACTACAGCTCGTACAGCATTTAATTTACGACCTACAAAACAAAATTGGTTGCGGCATACAAATTAGTAAATGGTCCCCGAAAGGGCCTGTTGTGGTTCAGTCAATTGAGTCTAACCACCCTATTTCGATTGTCACTAAAGTCGGCTCAATTATGCCTTTAGTTAATTCTGCTGCAGGACGTTTATTTGCTTCTTATCTTCCAGAGCATTTTGTTCGTCCCTTAATGGAAGCCGAATGGCAAAAGCATCAGGAACTTGGACTAAATATTGCCCCACAGAACTGGCAAGCATTTACAGAGCTTAAAGAAACTATTCGCCAGCAACAAATGTCAGCAGCGAAAGGTGATTTACTCACAGGTATTAACGCAGTAGGTCTACCAGTATTTAACTCAAACCAGAGCATTGAGTTTTGTATTGTGGCACTGGATAGTGAAATGTTTTTACCCGTCGACCCACAAAGTAAAATTATTGAAACGCTTAAAAATGAGATTAATTTAATTAATCAATATATTAAAAGCCGCTAATCATTAGCCATAAAAAAACCAAGAGCAATGCTCTTGGTTTTTTTAGATTAGAGACAAAGCAAAACTTATTTTGCTTCGAGAACACCACGGCGAATTTGGTCACGTTCAATCGATTCAAACAGTGCCTTGAAGTTACCTTCACCAAAACCGTCGTCATCTTTACGTTGAATAAATTCGAAGAAAACTGGCCCAATCATATTTTGAGAGAAGATTTGCAATAAAAGCTTCTTCTGACCGTCTTTAGTATTACCGTCAAGCAAAATACCGCGCTGCTGTAATTCATTAGTCGGTTCGCCATGCTCAGGTAAACGGTCTTCCAACATTTCATAATATGTGTTTGGCGGTGGAGTCATAAATTGCAGACCCAAGCCCTTTAACTTATCCCAAGTCGAAATTAAGTCATCACAAATAAACGCAATATGCTGAATACCTTCGCCATTAAAATCAGCTAAGAATTCTGCAATCTGACCGTTACCCTTGTCTGAGTCTTCATTTAAAGGAATACGGATCATGCCATCTGGAGCAGTTAACGCTTTAGATGTTAAACCTGTATATTCGCCTTTAATGTCGAAGTAACGAATTTCTTGGAAGTTAAAAATCTTCTCGTAGAAGTTTGCCCAGTACTCCATACGGCCTTTGTAGACGTTATGAGTTAAGTGGTCAATTTCTTTTAAACCAGCACCTTCTGGGTGACGCTGCGCATCATCAAAGAAAACAAAGTCATTTTCATAAATGTCACGGTCAACCAAGAAGATTGGCATGCCACCAATACCTTTAATTGCCGGAATGTTAAGCTCCATTGGCCCAATATTAGATTGCATTGGTTCTGCACCAAGCTCAACAGCCTTTTTAAAAGCTTTTGCTGCATCACGTGTTTTGAATCCCATTGCGCAAGCAGATGGGCCATGCTCATTGAAAAAGAATGAAGCATAAGATTCTGGCTGATAATTCAGGATAATATTGATATTTCCTTGACGCCATAAGTACACTTTTTTCGATTTATGCTTGGCTACTTTTGAAAAGCCGATGGTTTCAAAAATTGTATCTAATTCATTTTCTTTTGAAACAAACTCAATAAATGCAAAACCGCATAGTTCTAATGGGTTCTCTAAAATATCCATCTAGTTTCCCTCTGGTGATTACCTGATCCGTTTATTTCTGCTGATCTGGTCAGCTCCTTTCTCTATAGAATACGCATTTGCGGGGAGAGTGTTTGAACCGTCAAAATGCCTTAGCCCAACGCATCCTATGAGAAAAAAACCAATAATTAAAACGATGATTGAGTGAGCACGAAGCCGATGATTAATTTCCCTTCTATATGGTGTTTATTTTCCATACACACAGTCCTTTCTTATCTAAAAGTACGATTGAGATTTTTCAATAAACCTTTAAAAATCGCCTTTTCCTAAAGTCATTCCTAGATTTATGGAGGCCAACATCCTTGTTGGACCTCCAATGGCCATTTACCTTAAAACAGATGCTACTAAAAACAATTAAATTATGCAATACATAATTTAATTATGAATTGTGTAATTTATTAATCAAATTACGCCGTTTGTTTGCACCCGTTTTTAATTTCATATTTTATAAATCATTGGGTACACTCACATGGCTTTTAAAGTTCTAACGGCGGAAAACTCATGCTTTTAATCAGTGCCTGTTTAATTGGTGAACCTGTACGTTATGATGGTCAAACATGCCTGCACACTACACTTCAGCAATTATTTTTAAATAAAAAAGCCCATGCACTTTGCCCAGAGTTATTAGGTGGATTTAGCACGCCTCGCTTACCCGCAGAAATTGTAGGAGGAACAGGTAAAGATGTGCTTGATGGCAAGGCAAAAATTACTGACTCATCTGGTTTAGATGTGACAGCGCTCTATTTAAAAGGTGCTCACCGCACTCTAGAAATTGCACAGCAAATAAAAGCAAGCTGTGTGGTTTTAAAAGAAAATAGCCCATCTTGCGGCAGTCAAAAAATTTATAACGGAACTTTTCAAGGCGAGAAAATTACGGGCGTTGGGATTACCACAGCACTGTTACAGCGCCATGGTTTTAAAGTGATTTCTGAAAACGAAATTGAAGATTGGTTAGCAGCACATCCTCTTTAACCATTGTCTGCTCAATCAAAATCCTCTTAATTGTTTTCTAAAACGGAAACATAAGGCACTCATTAGACAAGCCACTAAATAACTTATGGCAGCCATACTCCAGAAACCATAAATTCCCATTGCAGAAATCGAATGGCTCCCCCAATACAGGCCTTTATAGGCCATCCACCAGCCACCACCCAATCCGAAACATAGCACCACGACTAAAAAAATCAGCATGGGTAAAATTGAGACATCCCAACAGCGCAGCAAAGAGGTGAGTAAGGTCATGAAGCCATCTAGAAAATGAGATATACAGACAATTAACAGCAGTGATGCAGCCAAAACCTGCACAGCCAAATCATCTGAATAGAAGGTAACAATTAAGTCCCGCTCCAACCATAAACCTAGGGACAGACTGCCACTCACTGCCATAATTACCCATATACTTTGTCTGGCAATTTTGTTTGCTTCTTCCATGTCGCCACTGCCCATAGATCGCGACACCAAAATGCTATAAGCCGAGGCAATTGAGGAAGGAAAAATAAACATAAAACCACCCGTGCTCGCGACAATTTGATGGGCTGCTGACACCACACTCCCAAAAGGCAAAATCAAAATAGCCACCGAACAAAATGCAACAACATCCATCAACGCCATGATCGCGGTAGGTATTCCTATTTTTAAAATCATACGCAGACTTTGTCGGCCATCTTCAACCGAACGTTCTGGTTGCTCAATAAAAATGTAGCTTTTCTCTAGGAAAAACAGGTAATAAACAGCCAACATAAACCACCGTACAATGAGAGTAGCGAACAAAGCCCCTATGGCACCGAGTGGTGGAATTGAAAATAAAGCGACCCCATAAATCAAAAGATAGGACAAAATAATTTTAAGAATGAAAAAAATGCTATCTGATAGTAAAACCTTATGCGCATTTTCAGTGACCTGAGACAAAGCTGTACATAGGCGCATCAGTAAATGCGCAGGTAAAATAAATACCAAGACCCAAATACAGTTTTTAGTAATTGAAACCACATGTTCAGATGCACCAAATAATTTTGGTAAATCATGGAACAAGTAAAGCAAGCCAATACTCACCAATGCCGAACATAACATCAGCCAAATGCCTTGAATAAAGATTTGACGAATATGGGGTATGTCATGGCAACCATATGCTTCCGAGAGCTTGAGTATCACACCTTGCAGAATACCCATTCCAATGACATAAATCACTGTATATAAAGATAAGGTTACCGATAATGCGGCGACATGGTCATTACTAAAATGCCCTACATAAGCAATATCAACCAATCCACTTAAAACTAGAATTAAATTGCTTGAGAGCATGGGAATAAATAATTTAAAAATCTGGTTCATCAAAAAAAAGCCTTATTTTTTTCTTTGCGATTTATGTTGATATTCACGTTATTTTTAGTGCATCAATCCAAAGCAAAAGACATACCAGTTCTAAATTCAGCTTCCCCTCAAATATTCTTTAAATAAAAAAGCCAAACTATTCGTTTGGCCTTCTTTTGTAATAGATGTTGTTTATACCGTTATTCTTGTTTGTGTTTACTTGCCCAATAAGTCGCAAGCGCAGGACCAGAAATATTATGCCAAAGACTGAAAATAGCACTTGGTACAGCCGTAATTGGAGAAGCAGCAAAATGTACTGCTGCAAGCGCCACGCCTAAACCTGAGTTTTGCATACCAACTTCTACGGCAATTGCTTTACTGTCCGCATACGGTAGTTTAAAGAAGCGTGCTGCTGCAAAACCTAATAAATATCCAAATCCATTATGCAGTATCACTACCGCCAAAATAAGCAAACCCGACTGTAAAATTGCTGCTTTGCTTCCACCAATAATGGCGGCCACAATCGCGACAATTGCAATAACCGAAACTAAAGGCATCACTTGAATATAAGATTCGATCTGACGTTTAAGCCATGTTCTTAAAATTAGACCGACTACAATAGGTAGTAGCACCACCTGCAAAATCGAAATAAACATCGAAGCTGCGTCAATCTTTAGCCATTGACTAGCAAGCAGATAGAAAATCGCAGGGGTTAATATAGGTGCCAAAAGTGTTGATACCGAGGTACAGGCGACCGATAACGCCACATTGCCTTTAGCCATGTAAGTAATTACGTTTGAAGCCGTTCCCCCTGGGCAACAACCTACCAAAATGACCCCAACCGCGATTTCAGGGGGTAAATTAAGTAATTTACATAAAACATATGCTAATCCAGGCATTACGACAAACTGCGCTACCACCCCAATCAATACCGCTTTAGGGCTTTGTAATACCCCTTTAAAGTCATCGACGGTCATGGTCATTCCCATGCCGAGCATAATAATGCCCAAAATCCATGGAATGTACGCTTTGAGCCAGACAAAAAATTCAGGCTGCCATAGCGCTAGCGCTGCAAAAACAATCACCCATAGAGCAAAAGTTTTTTGAATAAATTGGGTAAAGCGTAGGAATGCAGCCATACTTTCTATCCCTAAAAATAAAATATGAAAGTTAAAAACTAGAGCAATATACTTAAAACTCGCTCAACAGATCATTCGATTGAATACGGACAACACCTTGCTGCTGCATGGTTTGCCAAGCTTGTTCTAACGAACCATTCAGATCAATCCCTTTACAAGCATCTTCAACCACTAAAGTTTTAAAACCTTGCTTAACTGCATCTAAAGCAGTCCATGCTACACAAAAGTCCGTAGCAATTCCGACCACATAAACCGTATCAATACCGCGCTCTTTTAGATAACCTGTTAAACCCGTCGTTGTAGAGTGATCAGCTTCTATAAAAGCCGAGTAACTATCAATATGAGCGTGAAAGCCTTTTCGGATAATCAGTTGAGCTGTCGGAATATTTAAATCAGGATGAAACTCGGCATCTTGAGTACCTTGTACACAATGTTTAGGCCAAAGCACCTGCTGTCCATAGTCGAGTTCAATGGTTTCAAATGGTTGCTTGCCAAAATGATTGGCTGCAAAAGAGATATGATTATCCGGGTGCCAGTCCTGAGTCAGGACGACATTTTCAAAACAACCAGCAAGTTGGTTAATAGTTGGAATAATTCTATCGGCATCAGCAACTGCTAAATTTCCACCCGGTGTAAAACCATTTTGTACATCAACTACGATTAAAACCGCATTTTGTGGTTGTTTATTCATTTCCATGTCATCTTCAATCCCAACTGGGAAATTGCATTCTATCTTGCCATAAAAAAAGTACATATTAAGTAAGGCTCAGCTGAATCCAACTGTATTGTTGTGTTTATTGGGTGTTCTTAATGCGCAATAACGAAAACATCCTATCTTTTCCTCAAGTTTACATCGCGATTATCCGTTAGGCGTATTGTTCTTATGCGTCTGATCAGTCATAATTTGCATAATTGTCATTCAACAATCTGTTATTGTTAGAACTGGACAATCAAAATACTGCAACCATCCCACATTTTGTTTTTCTTACCTCAGATTCGGATGGATAAATAGGATATTTTTAAAAATGACTCAGCAAGCACAGACCATTCAAGGCTCAATCGTCGCAATCGTCACACCAATGTTGAAAGACGGCGGTGTAGATTGGAAGGGTCTTGAGAAGCTGGTTGAGTGGCACATAGAACAAGGTACAAACAGTATTGTAGCCGTCGGTACAACCGGCGAAGCCTCAACATTGAGCATGGAAGAGCACACACAGGTTATTAAAGAAATTATTCGTGTAGCCAATAAACGTATTCCAATTATTGCCGGTACTGGTGCAAACTCAACCCGTGAAGCAATCGAATTAACTAACGCTGCCAAAGACCTCGGTGCTGATGCAGCTTTACTTGTAACACCATATTATAACAAGCCAACCCAAGAAGGCCTTTACCAACACTATAAAGCGATTGCTGAAGCTGTTGAATTACCGCTTATTCTCTATAATGTACCTGGTCGTACTGGCGTAGACCTTTCAAACGACACAGCTGTACGTTTAGCAGAGATCTCGAATATTGTTGGCATTAAAGATGCAACAGGTGATGTACCTCGTGGTAAAGCTTTAATTGAGGCGTTAAATGGCAAGATGGCTGTGTACTCAGGTGATGATGAAACAGCTTGGGAACTTATGCTTCTTGGCGCTGATGGTAATATCTCGGTTACTGCAAATATTGCACCTAAAGCAATGAGTGAAGTATGTGCTGTTGCGATTGCCAAAGATGAACAACAAGCGAAGACGCTTAACAATAAGATTGCAAATTTACACAATATTCTATTTTGCGAATCTAACCCAATTCCTGTGAAATGGGCACTACATGAGATGGGACTGATTGATACTGGTATTCGTTTACCACTCACTCCTCTCGCTGAGCAATATCGCGAACCTCTCCGCAATGCCCTAAAAGATGCGGGAATTATTTAATAAGAGCAATTTATGATGCAATTACGTCTTGGTTTAGTCCTTGCAGTTTCAGCCTTAAGTTTAGCTGGTTGTGGTCGCTTCGCAATTAATAATCACTCTTTAGATTATAAGAATGCCAAGCAACTTGCCCCGCTTGAATATCCTGCCGATGCAACTGTACGACCAGCGACCCCTTTGTATCCTGCTCCAACTGTAGAACAGCTTGCTATTGATAACGCACCGAAGTTTGAAAACAAACGTGGCAACCGTTATGCATTACCACGTCCTGAACAAACGCAAGGTAATGCTACAGCAGATGCCACTGCTGAAACGACGACTGCGCTTGGACGTCCTCAGCTTGTGACTGACGGTAATAAAAACCCGTTGTTAAAAGTTGATGGAAATACAGCCGAGATCTGGCAATACACCAAAGCAACTTTAAGTACTTTAAATTTCAACATCATCGCTCAAGGCAGTAATCAAGCGACGATTAAAGTAAATGACAATACTTATGTGCTTAAACTTACTGGTGTAGGTTCTAGTCATACTCTTGCTCTATTTAATGTAGATAACACTTTTGCAAGCCCAGATGTGGCTGCTGAAGTGTTAAACCAGATTTACCAAAATTGGCCAGCCTAGTCGTTTACTAGGCATTTTTTTTAAAAAGGTTCCCTCATGTTAAAACAAACCTTGCTCTATACTGGTAAAGCAAAATCTGTATATGAAACAGACAATGCCGACCATCTGATTTTAGTCTTTCGTGATGATGCCTCTGCGTTCAACGGCGAAAAAATCGAACAACTAGATCGTAAAGGCAAGGTGAACAACCGTTTTAACGCCTTCATCATGGAAAAACTTGCTGCTGCAGGTATTGAAACGCATTTTGAAAAATTGCTTTCTCCAACTGAAGTGCTTGTTAAAAAACTTCAAATGATTCCAGTTGAATGTGTAATTCGTAACTACGCAGCTGGTTCTCTATGCCGTCGCTTAGGTGTAGAAGAAGGTAAAGAGTTAACTCCTCCTACATTTGAATTGTTCTATAAAGATGACGGTCTAGGCGACCCAATGGTTAACGAATCTCAAGCGATTGCTTTAGGTTGGGCGACTGCTGAACAGTTAGAACAAATGAAAGTTTTAACTTATAAAGTAAACGATGTATTAAAAGCATTATTTGCTGAAGGCAACATGATTTTGGTGGACTTCAAGCTTGAATTCGGTGTTTTCCATGACCGCATCGTGCTTGGTGATGAGTTCTCTCCAGACGGCTGCCGTTTATGGGATAAAGACTCTAAGAAGAAACTCGACAAAGACCGTTTCCGTCAAGGTTTAGGCGGTGTTGTTGAAGCTTATGAAGAAGTTGCTGCTCGTTTAGGCGTAGATTTATCTGACATCTAATCAGTAAAACTTCATAAAAAAACCGGGCTAAAGCCCGGTTTTTTTATATTCAGCGCCATGCGCCCCAAATAATGTAGACAGATTTGTCTATTTTAATAAATTAATACTTGCATAAGCTTAATTTAAAACACTAAAATCTAAAAAAACACAAAGTACTTCACAATAATTAAATTTAAAAACTAGGGTGAACCTATGGAATTATCTAAGCTTGAAAAGAGATTAATGAATCATCCAATCCATTTTGGTGAAAATCCTTTGGTCTTATTAAACAACTTTAGCACTTCTGCCTTAAAACAAGGATGGAGCGAAGCTGAAGTAGAAACCGTCATTTCTGAAGCCTCTCAAGGCGACTATATGGCACTCATCCGTACTTTAAGAGCTTATACTTTTCTTTAATCTTGTTATTGATGATCCAGCCATTGTGCATTCAATTTATAAAAAGACACATAAAGCTGTTATGAATAGACTAGATTTATCCTGAATACTGCCTTAACAATAAATAAAACAATAAATATAAGATATTTATTCAGTGAGGAGTAAACCTGATGGACCATGAAATAGAGGAAAAGAAAGTCGAGAAAACTTTAAGCTGGCGTGAAAAAATGGCAGTCGAAGAACATGAGAAACTGTCACCCCGTCTAGTTTATGAAATTATCCGCCGTGATGGTGCCGAAGAGCTTGATCGTCCAACAACTGCACTGATCTTTTCAGGGATTGCCGCGGGTTTAGTCATCAGTTTTTCATTTGTATTTAAAGCGATTATTGCTGCTTATCTCCCAGCTGATGCAGTCTGGACCGACTTAATCACTAATGTCGGTTATACCATTGGGTTTCTAATCGCTATTTTGAGTCACATGCAACTCTTTACCGAGAATACCATCACCACAGTTGTGCCTTTATTTAATCCCTTTACTTTCGATAAATTACGAGCAGTGGTCCGCTTATGGGGCATTGTGATTCTATGCAACATCATTGGAACAGCTTTGGCGAGTTTATTTTTCCTAACTACTCACCTGTTTACGCCAGATATTGATAAAGCACTAGATGAACTCGCACATCATGTGGGTTCCTTTTCTGCAACCCAGAATCTGCTTAAAGGCATTATGTCAGGGCTGTTAATTGCTGCATTGGTCTGGATGTTACCCTCGGTCAGTAATAAATTCCTGCTCATCTTTTTTATGACTTATTTGATAGGACTGGGTGACTTTACCCATGTAGTGGTTGGTTCTACAGAAATGTCCTATCTGGTCTGGCAAGGAGAAGCTTCTATTAGCAAGTATCTGTTTACTTTCCTCATCCCAACCACTATTGGCAATATTATTGGCGGTACAGGTGTATTCACGCTACTGATTTATGGTCAGGTCACTGAAGAGCTGGAATAGCATAAAGCAGGAACTATTGTTCCTGCTGCCATCTGCGTTGCTGTAAGCGCTCACCTTCAACCTCACGCTTATTTCTTGCAGACTCATAGAGTTTGGTTCCCTTCAACTCAGGCGGCAAATAGTCTTGCAGCACAAAGTGCTCTGGGTAGTCATGAGGATAGAGATAATTAACTCCATAGCCTTGCTGTTTCATAAGCTTGGTTGGCGCATTTCTCAAATGTAAAGGCACAGGTAAATTTGCTGTTTTTTCAGCAAGTTCAAGAGCCTTATTAATCGCTAAATAAGTACTATTACTTTTTGCACTTGTTGCTAGGTAAACTGCTGTTTGACCTAGAATAATTCGGGCCTCCGGCATACCTACCGCTTGTACAGAGCGGAAACACTCACCTGCAAGCAATAGCGCATTGGGGTTGGAATTTCCAATGTCTTCTGAGGCGGCAATCAGCATACGTCTTGCAATAAAAACCGGATCTTCTCCGCCTTTAAGCATACGAGCCATCCAATATAGCGTTGCATCTGGATCACTGCCGCGAATTGATTTAATAAAGGCAGAAACAAGGTCGTAATGCTGCTCGCCCGATTTGTCATAACGCGCAATATTTTGCTGAGCGACTTTTACCACAACCGCATTGGTAATCGTGTTTTCAACTTCTGGTTCAAAAGTACTTGCAATCAAGTCCAGTAAATTAAGCGCTTTTCGAGCATCACCTGCTGCAAACTGAATGAGTGCATCATATTCTTCAATATGGATATAACGTTCTTTTAAGAATTTATCGCTTTGAAGTGCATTGTTGAGTAATGTCTGAATTGCCTCACTGTCTAAACTATTTAAGGTATAGACCTGACAACGTGATAAAAGCGCACTATTGACTTCAAAAGATGGGTTTTCAGTGGTCGCACCAATTAAAGTAATTTTGCCTTTTTCAACTGCACCCAACAAAGCATCTTGCTGTGATTTATTAAAACGATGAATTTCATCAATAAAAACAACAGGTGTCAGTAAATCACCACTTTCTGCAATCACTTCACGTAATTCTTTTACGCCCGTATTCAGCGCAGATAAACTCACAAATGGCCGATCTATCGCTTGAGCCAAAAGTAAAGCAATCGTTGTTTTACCAACGCCTGGTGGTCCCCAAAAAATAATAGAAGGCAAATGACCCTGATCAATCATTTGACGTAAGGGCGCATGTTCACCTAATAAATGGTCTTGCCCAATAATTTCAGACAAGTCTCTTGGGCGCAGGCGTTCGGGAAGTGGAATATGGGTGTCTGACATCTCAAATGGCTTTATCGTCTTTTCGCTATAGTCTATTGCGTCTCACAGAAATCTACAATTTGAATCTATGAGACACGTTCTTTATTTACAGGCGCTTGCTTAGCATTAAGAGGGTTTCTTACTCAGCTTGAGTAAACGCGCATTTGAGCCATCTTCAATCACCCAAATCGAACCATCTTGTGCTTCATGCAACCCACGAATACGTTTTTTCATATCCAATCTTTGCACTTCTTTCACGGGCTTATGCTCTAAATCCACCACAATAATCGCTTCGGAAGATAACCCGCCGATTAAGGCTTTATTTTGCCATGCAGGAAATTGCTGACCACGATAAATGATCATACTCGATGGAGAGATAACAGGAGTCCAGTCAATTTCTGGTGCTTTAAACTCTGGCCGAGTGTGATGATCTGGAATAGGTTGGCCCGAATAATGGTCTCCATTTGAAACGATTGGATAACCATAATTTTCACCTTTGGTAATAATATTAAGCTCATCACCACCTTTAGGCCCCATCTCAACCACCCACAACTGTCCTTGGCGGTCAAAAGCCATACCTAAAGGGTTACGGTGTCCAAGTGACCATATTTCAGCAGTAACCCCGCCTTGCTTATAAAAAGGGTTACCTACAGCCGCGGTGCCATCCTCATTTAAATGCAAGATTTTACCCAAGTTACTTTTCATGTTTTGGGCAGGATCAAACTTTTGTCGCTCACCTGAACTGACCCACAGCTTACCATCTGTACCAAAAAGCATGCGATGTCCATAATGGCCTTGTCCCGAGACTTTAGGTACTTGCTGCCAAATCTGCTTTATATCGGTGAGTTTTGGCTGGTTAGGATGAGATAAATCTAGTTTCGCACGTGAAATCACTGCGCCAGAACCGCCTTGTCCTTTTGTAGCATAGCTAAGATAAACCCAATGATTCTTGGCAAAGTCAGGGTGTAAAATGACATCTCCTAAACCACCTTGCCCCCCATAGTTCACCGTGGGAACACCTTGCACATCCAACATTTGTTTATTTTTTGGGTTAAAAATTTTTAATTTACCTTGCCGTTCAGTCACTAATAAACGCTGATCAGGCAGACTGGTCACAGCCCAAGGCTCATTAAAATGTGAGACTACTTCAACCTGATAAGTTTGTTTGATGGCAACAGACTGATCTGCTTTTGCAGTCGTATTTTGTTCAGGATTTTTTGAATTGGTATTATTAGACCCACAGGCCATTAACAAAAAAAAGCTACTACATAATAAGGGGGCTGCTAATCGTCTCATCATTTTTATCTCCTTTTGTTTTTATTGTTATATTACGGAGATGAGCAAAAAAATTACGATAAAAGTGTTACTTTATTATACGCTGTAATCAAACATTCTCTTTTAAGACTAAATTAGCGCACCCACCGCACAATATAATCTTCAAGATCATCTTCATGGACATCAACTTCAGAAAGGCAACGTCCTGCAACTGACTTTTTCGCTTTAACCACGCTTTGTCTCGAACCCGTATTTAAATAATGCCAAGAAGGTAAATTCTTGCCTTCATTCAAGCGCTTATAGGCACAGCTTGATGGCAACCAGTGGATTGTTTTTAAAGATTCTACCGTTAATTGCAGGCAGTCAGGTACTTGCTGTTGACGATTAGGATAGTCCGTGCAACGCCCTGTACCACAATCAAGTAACTTACAGGCCAATTTGGTATAAGCCACCTCATGCGTATCTTCATCTTCTAGTTTTACCAGACAGCATAAACCACACCCATCACATAAAGCTTCCCACTCAGCCTGAGTCAGTTGCTCTAACGGATAGTTTTTCCAAAAGAGTGGTCGAAGTGAGGTCTCGGTAGACATAATCTTTTAACAGTTGATGAGATAAAACGATATATCAGTATAGCATTGAAGTGGTCTGTACTAAAAAAGAAGCTGTATTTATGACATCACAAAATGATTGTTTAATATACATTTCAACCACATAAACGACACATTCCGAGTAAAAAACACGCTATATAGTTAAATGACAATGAAAAATAAGGAGGACAGCATTATGTTCCGTTGGGCGATAATTTTTGCAGTAATCGCACTCATTGCCAGTCTATTAGGGTTTGGTGGTGTTGCAGGGCTATCTAAAGACTTTGCCGTGATTTTATTAGTTGTAGCTGTAATTCTAGCTGTAATTGGGTTCATTTCTCGAGGCCGAACTTAATTTAATCATGATCACATAAAAAGAAGGAACTGGTTTCCTTCTTTTTTATTGCTTATAGCTTTGTATCTTTTTCTTTTGATGTAGATTTTTACATAGTTATTTATTTTAGTTCTTAATTTTTATGCTTTAATCAAGCGTATTTAAATCGATTTAAATTTCAGGATTAATGTCATGAGTACTGCAATTAAAACCCGTGAAATTCAATATACTGCACCAGATGGTAGCCATTTAATTGGTTACTTTGCGGCTCCAGATAGCGAAACACCTGTTGCGGGTGTGATTGTTGCTCCTGAGTGGTGGGGACGTAACGAATATACAGAGCAACGCGCACGTGAACTTGCTGAACACGGCTATGCTGCGCTTGCAATTGATATGTATGGTGATAAAAAGGTTACAACCACCGCAGCTCAAGCCTATGAATGGATGATGCAGACATTTGAAGACTTAGACACGGTGACTGATCGTGCTAATGCAGGGCTTCAAACTTTAGCTGCTCAGCCGGAAGTAAACAGTGGAAAAATTGCCGCTGTAGGTTATTGCTATGGTGGTAAAGTCGTATTAGATCTTGCGCGTTCAGGTGCTCCACTTAAAGCAAGTGTAACGTTCCATGGTACATTAACGCCTAAAGCTCCTGCTCAAAAAGGCAACATTCAGGGTGAAATTTTAGTTCTACATGGTGAACTAGACAGTATGGTCACCTTAGAAGATGTTGCTAATTTTGAAAAAGAGATGCAAGCTGCTGAGGTTAAACACGAGGTAGTGGTTTTAGAAGGTGCTAAACATGGCTTTAGTAACCCGCTTGCCGATGAAAGAGCTAAAGCGAACGGTGTAGACCTTGGCTACAATAGCGAAGCGGAAAAACAAGGCCTTGCTAAAATGTACGCTTTATTAGATCGTACTCTAAAATAAAAGAAGCAAATTTGGAGCAAATGATTTTTTGCATTTGCTCCGTTAAATGTTTATGACTTTGCAATATTTTTACTGTATTTTTTAAACCATACTTCAATAACTATATTCCCGTTGAGCTAGAGCAAAGCCTAGTCTTATTTCCCGCACTCGGGGTTTAATGGAATAACATGAGAGGATACAACAATGACTGACAAGAAATGTCCGTATTGCGAATTTGATGAATATGACATCATTGATAAGAATGAATTTGCCGTAATTTTGCCTGATTCTAATCCGTTATCTAAAGGCCACTGTGTCGTAACTCCATTACGTCACGTCAACTCGTTCTTTGAGATCACATCTAAAGAGCATCAAGGCTTGCTTACACTTCTTGAAATTGCCCGTCATGAGACACAGCTTCGTCATCAACCAGATGGCTTTCATATTGGTTTTAATGATGGTGAAGTTTTTGGAAAAACTTCAGATCATTTCCACATTCATGTCATTCCTTACTATAAAAACCAACCGTTGAAACTTGACCAACGTTGGGGTGTACAAAAGGATTAATCCTTTTATCTGATTGAAACAGAGATTACGCGCTTTGAAGTAGTCTCTGTTTTAATACACTCTTTTTGTTTGCCTGCTTTAAACAAAATTTCATCTAAATTTCAGCTATAATTTACCCCTTACTTTTCTTCTATAGCTGTTCATGCCTGAATTTTCTTTTTCTGATGCCCTCTTAAATTGGTTCGACCAACATGGTCGTCACGATTTGCCTTGGCAAGTTGCCGATGATCCGTACAAAGTTTGGGTTTCTGAAATTATGCTACAGCAAACTCAGGTGAAAACGGTTTTGCAATATTTTGATCGCTTTATGGAGCGCTTTCCGACGGTAGAAGCTTTAGGTCATGCAACTTGGGATGAAGTAGCACCTTATTGGGCAGGTCTTGGCTATTACGCTCGTGCCCGCAATTTGCATAAAGCGGCTGGTCTTGTCACTCAGCAAGGTAAATTTCCTGAAACGCTAGAAGAATGGATTGCGTTACCCGGCATTGGCCGCTCTACCGCAGGCGCGCTCATGTCTTTAGGTTTACGCCAGTATGGCGTCATCATGGATGGCAACGTGAAACGTGTCTTAGCTCGTTTCTTTGCAATTGAAGATGATTTAAGCAAACCACAGCACGAACGTGAAATGTGGAAACTGGCTGAAGAGCTTTGCCCGACACATCGTAATCATGACTACACTCAAGCGATTATGGATCTCGGCGCAACCATTTGTACGCCTAAAAAACCGCTTTGTTTATATTGTCCAATGCAAGCTCATTGTCAGGCTTATCAGCAAGGGTTAGAACAAGAATTACCTTTTAAAAAACCGAAAAAAACACCGCCTGTTAAAACAGCAGATGTTCTTATTATTCAGTGCGAAGGTGAATGGTTCTGGCAACAACGTCAAGCTCATGGTCTATGGGGTGGTTTATTCTGTTTACCTATTTTAGAAAATGAACATGAACGACTGAGCTTAAGCCAACAATTTAAACTACAGCCTCAAGCACAAATTTTTCAGATCAGCCATAGCTTCACTCATTTCACATGGTTACTTAATGCTCATGTGTTCCACGTGGAACCTGATCAAAAAGAACATCTGGCTATTGAACTTGAAGGTCAATGGTTGAGTCCGGAACAAGCCATTGCCAAAGGTGTTCCAACCGCGATGAAAAAATTGATCTCGACAAGCCGTTCATGACATAGTGAATAAAATAATTTTGATATGGCTGTGACAGGGAGTATTTTGTGCGACGTTTTGTTTCTCATTTCTCACTTGGTTTTCTGATTATTCTTTTGGCTGCCTGTGCTAGTGCACCTAAAAAACCTGCCCCACTTCCACCTGCTCAGGTCTTCAAACTTAAAAGTATGCAGCTTCCAAATCGACTGGCTGTACCTGTAAAAGGTATTGACCGTGATGAATTAAAAGACACATGGGGAGCTGCTCGGAGTCAAGGCCGTAGTCACGAAGGAATTGATATTTTGGCTCCACGTGGAACCAAAGTGTACAGCACAACCGAAGGACTCGTTGCTGATCTTCGTAATAATAACCTCGGAGGCAAAGTCATCTGGATTTTAGGTCCAGCAGGAACATGGCATTATTATGCTCATCTTGATGGTCACAAACGTGGCTTAAACGTAGGCGACTATGTCAAAAAGGGCGACCTCATTGGCTATGTCGGCAATACGGGCAATGCACGTTATACTTCACCTCATCTTCATTATGGTCTTTACTTAGATGGTAAAGGTCGTGGTGCTGTTAATCCTTATTCATATTTACGCTAGGAACATTTTATGTCGGAAGCGCTGATCAATCGCTTAGTAGAGTTTGCCGAGTCTGGCAACCAGCAAAAGATCGTTTTAAATGGCAATAGCTATCAAGGCTGGATCATGGAAATCAGCGATGATGCCCTACTGATCAGTACCGGTTTTTCAGACAAAGTTGGCAAAGACTTTTGGCTAAAGTTTGAAGACTTAACACAAGCAGAACTGTATTATTGGGATACTCGCCCGAATGAATGGGTGTTATTTAAACTTTAAAATTCTAAGATAAATATAAGGAGCATTATCATGAAAATTCAACGTTGCGGATGGTGTTCCGACGATCCACTCTATATTGCTTACCATGATGAAGAATGGGGCAAACCCGAACACGACGAAGCACGATTATTTGAAATGCTCTGTCTTGAAGGTCAGCAAGCAGGCCTCTCATGGATTACCGTACTGAAAAAAAGAGAAAGCTATCGTCAGCATTTTTTTAATCATCCGATTGCAGACATCGCTTCATTTACAGATGATTTTCTAGAACTAAAATTATCCGATGCTGGCTTAATTCGTCACTTAGGTAAACTCAAAGCCATTCGTGATAATGCTATTGCTTGGCAAGCGCTCAAAGTACAAGTCGGTGATGTTCCTAAATGGCTTTGGCAGTTTGTAGATGCAGCTCCACAAAACAATGATGTTGTAGATTATCGTAAGGCCCCTGCTCAAACAGAACTGAGCGTAAAACTTTCCAAAACTCTTAAAAAGAATGGTTTCAAATTTGTTGGCCCAACCACCTGCTATGCTTTTATGCAGGCAGTAGGCATGGTCGATGATCATGAAAACGATTGTCAATTTAAAGCTTCATAACCCACCAGAACGGTTCAAAGCCGCTTAAGGAGTTTCCGATGAGCAATAATACGATTCAAGCTTATGCTGCAATGCAGGCAGGTGAAAAACTGGTTCCCTATCAATTTGACGCAGGTGAATTACAACCGCATCAAGTTGAGGTAAAAGTTGAATATTGTGGTTTATGTCATTCTGATATTTCTGTTTTAAATAATGAATGGCGTTCGACCGTGTACCCTGTGGTTGCAGGTCATGAAATTATTGGACGAATTGTTGCTTTGGGTTCAGAAGCAAAAGGTCTACAAATTGGGCAACGTGTCGGCATTGGTTGGACAGCTGAAAGTTGTCAAGCCTGTGATGAATGTATTGGTGGTCAGCAAGTACTGTGTACAGGTGGAAATGTTGCAACAATCGTCGGGCATGCTGGTGGCTTTGCCGATAAGGTCCGTGCAGGTTGGCAATGGGCCATTCCCCTCCCTGAAGATTTAAATGCTGAAAGTGCAGGCCCTTTACTTTGTGGCGGAATTACCGTTTTTGACCCGCTACTCAAACACAAAATACAGGCAACGCATCATGTCGGTGTAATTGGTATTGGTGGTTTAGGCCATATAGCCATTAAGCTACTTAAAGCATGGGGCTGTGAAATCACTGCTTTTAGTTCTAATCCTGACAAAACAGAAGAACTCAAGGCAATGGGAGCGGACCATGTAGTGAATAGCCGCGATACAGAGGCAGTAAAAGCTCAAAAAGGTAAATTCGATTTATTGCTAAGTACCGTGAATGTGACTCTAAATTGGCCTGCTTTTATTGCAACACTGGCACCAAACGGAACCTTACATTTCTTAGGCCTTACGCTTGAGCCTGTTCCTGTTTCTGTTGGCTCTCTTATTGGTGGTGCTAAGTCAGTGACTGGTTCACCTACAGGCTCACCTGCTGCACTACGTCAGCTTTTAAAGTTTGCTGCACGTAAAAAAATTGCACCTCAAATTGAGCTATTTCCAATGTCACAGCTCAATGAAGCAATTGAACGTCTACACTCAGGGCAGGCACGCTACCGCATTGTGCTTAAAGCAGACTTTGCAGAATAAGACTAACTCGCTGTTTTAATCTGTTGCCGTGACCAGTCCGCTAAGTCTTTAATTGCTTGGCGGACATCTGCTGTTAACTCGTGACCTGCATTTAAACGAATAAAATGCCGATAGCGTTCATCCTCACCAAAAACATGCCCGGGAACTACGGTAATTCCGTGAGATTTTGCAGTGTAATAGAGCGCCAAACTATCTACAGTTTTAGGTAACTGCATCCATAAAGCATAACCACCTTCTGGTTGACTCAGTGCAATTGGAATACCTTCAAATGCATTTAAAATACAACTACGATACTCCTCGACTTGCCGCATCAAATTCGGTCTTAACTGCTCTAAATGCTCCCTGTAACCACGACTATAAATAAAATCAGCTAGGCCTAATTGTAGCGGTGTATTGACCCCTATATTACTGGCTACCAGCTCAAGCCTTAAATGTTGTAGCTTCGCACTTAAACAGAACCACCCTACGCGATATGCACTCGACAATGACTTAGAAACTGACCCACACCAAATCACATAGCCTTCGCGGTCCCAATAGCGAATAGGTAATGGTCGCTCACCGCTGTAGCCACACTCTCCATAAATATCATCTTCGATAATAAAGCACTGATACTTTGCTGCTAATTCGGCAATCTTTTGTTTTTCTGCATTACTTAAACAATATCCCAATGGGTTCTGATAGTTGGCTGTCATTAAGCAAACTTTAGCTAAACCCTGCTTCATAAATGATTCTAAGCGCTCAAGATCGATACCACGATGATGCGCTGGAATTTCAATAATCTGTCGTTTTAAACTGGCTATAAGCTGTAGTTGTCCATTAAAAGTAGGCGTCGGAATTAAAATACTATCGCCTACTTCTGTTAGATGTTGAATCACCAAAGATAAAGCAGGCATGCAGCCATTGGTAATAAAAATATCTTCTGCCGCGATAAAAATACCATCTTCACGCCAATGATCAGATAATGCTTTTCTTAATTGCTCATGCCCTTGTTTATTACAATAAAGAAAGTCTTGAGGCTGACAATTTTTTAAAGCCCGTTGAATAGAACGACGTAAACCTTCCACCGGAATAAAATGAGGCGTTAACTGAATAGAGCCTAATGGTACAAGATGGCTTTGTAAGGCAGCTTCCTGAATTTGATTATGCAATTCCAGATTTGAAACTTGTCGAGGTAAAGACAAGAAATCTGGACTTTCAGGAATGGGGCCAGCTTGTGCACGGGCAACCACAAAATAACCTGACTTCGGCTTTACATAAATAAGCCCCCTCGCCTCAAGCAATTCATAGCAACTTTTTGCCGTACTTAAACTAATACTGTGCTGACGAGCAAAATCTCGTAAAGAAATAAGTTTCTGATGAGGTTTAAGCTCATCTTGATAAATACGATGTGCTAATTGATTGGCAAGAACCTGATATTGGAAAGTCATTCTGTGCTGCTTTTTTAAAAATTTCTGTATCTGTACTCCTTTATAGAACACCTTTAGGCTATAGAAATCAACTTAAAAAGTAGCAAAGTCATGAAATTAAAAGCTATATTGTTATTTACTATTGTTTTAACAGGTTGCCAACTACCACCAAAAAATGAGCAGCACAGGCATACTGTTTGCCAAAGTCTGATTGAAGGTTATTTAAAAATGACGAATCAGCAAGATTATAAACTGGAACAACGTACTGATGAAAAGACCAGTACGATTTCTCATTATCAATATAAACGTAATAGCTCAAATGAAGTTGTAATGGTGAATTCAGTTTATTCGACTTTATATTTTAGCTGCCGAGAACAGCAAAAAAACTATTTTCTATCTCAGCATTCAGCAGAAGGACAAATTACTCCTATTTTAGAAGTTCATTTTCCAACTGACAGTTACACTACTTTTAGAGAGCGTTTTTAAAACCGTCTTTTAACTGTGCTGCCAAAAACTCAATAAATAAACGAATTCTTTTTGGTAGGTGCTCTTGTTGATAATACACAGCATGGATGCTTTGATATTGATGTTCAATTTGGTCCTCAAATAAAGCAATCAATCGCCCTTCTTCAATGTCTTTCCAAATTTCAAATTCAGATAGTCGTGCAATACCATGTCCTCTAATCGTCAGCTGACGCACCGTTTCCCCACTCGATGCTTTAATTTTTGATTGCGCAAAAAAATATTCATCACCGATTTTAATCGGCCAACTATTGATATATGAAGGTCTGGTAAAACCAATCAAATCATGTTGTTCGAGCTGTTCCGGTTGTGTCGGTGTACCTTTAATTGCTAAATACTCAGGGCTTGCAACGATAAATAAGCGACTTTTACACACCAGTTTGGCATGAAGACTTGAATCATTAAGTTCTCCGAATCGAAATGCAACATCAGTTTTATGTTGCAGCAAATCAATCACCTGATCATTACTATTTAACTCAATTTCAATGTTTGGATAGCACTCGCGAAACTTATGCATTAATGGTGCAATCACGTGTAAAACAAACGGAGTAGCCGAATCAATTCGAATGAGTCCCGCAGTGCCCTGATCAGATTTTTGTAGTTCTTCTTCAGCCGCATTTAGCTCATTTAAGATTTTACGGGCCTTTACCAGAAACTGTTGCCCTTCTTGAGTGAGTTTTAATTTACGTGTCGTTCGTTCTAATAAGGTTACATCTAACTTAGCTTCCAAGCGTGTTAAAGATCGACTGACTCCTGAAGGCGTTTGTTTTAAATGTTCTGCCGCCGCAACAAAAGAGCCCGTATCAACGATTGCGATAAACGCAACCAGCTCTTCAATTGTTGATTTCATGTCTTATTCCATTATTGACTAATGATCAAAGATATTTTGCTTATTCATCTATTTTTTCGCAACAATAAAAAAAGCAAAATGCACATCAAGTTAAATGATTATTCAAATTTAGGTAAATACATGAATATCCCACGTTTTGGTCTAGGAACTTTCCGTCTTAAAGAACAAGCAGTTATTGATTCTGTTAAAACTGCTTTAGACGTAGGTTACCGTGTCATTGATACTGCTCAAATTTATGATAATGAAGCAGCGATTGGTCAAGCGATTGCCGAAAGCGGTGTATCACGTCAGGACTTATTTTTAACCACAAAAATCTGGGTAGATAATTTTGCTCAAGATAAGTTTATTCCAAGCTTAAAAGAGAGCCTACAAAAGCTTCGTATTGACCATGTTGACCTCACTTTAATTCATTGGCCAGCACCGGACTTAGGCGTTTCGATTCCTGAAGTTATGAAGCTTTTACTTGAAGCGAAAGAACAAGGTCTTACTAAACAAATTGGTATTTCAAACTTCAATATTGAGCTTACTCAACAAGCCATTGACACAATTGGTGCTGAAAATATTGCAACCAACCAGATTGAGCTAAGTCCTTATCTTCAAAACCATAAACTTGTGAATTTTTTACAAGAGAAGAATATTGATGTTACTTCATATATGACGCTCGCGTACGGCAAAGTGCTTCAAGACCCAGTTCTCGCTGAAATTGCAGCAGCACATAAAGCAACGACAGCGCAAATTGCACTAGCGTGGGCATTGCAACGTGGTTTTGCAGTCATTCCATCTTCGACTAAACGTGAAAACCTGATTAGCAACTTAAAAGCACAGGATATCGAGTTGACTTCAGCTGAAATGCAAATGATTGCCGAGCTCGACCGTAACAGTCGTGAAGTTAGCCCAGAGCCATGGGCACCAGTTTGGGACTAAACTCATGAACACTCAATCAAATACGGCGTTCTCGTTATTGGCATTGGCAATTGGTGCCTTTGCCATTGGCACCACGGAATTCTCTCCAATGGGATTGTTGCCGAATATCGCTAATGATTTAGGGATTTCAATTCCAACGGCTGGTATGTTAATTACAGGTTATGCACTTGGTGTCATGCTAGGTGCCCCATTCATGACCCTGTGGTTTGGTGGTTTTGCACGACGTAATGCACTTATTTTGCTGATGGCGATCTTTACGGTCGGTAACCTAATCGCAGCATTTTCACCAAGCTATATGAGCTTATTAGGTGCACGTCTTATCACAAGCCTAAACCACGGTGCTTTCTTCGGGATAGGTTCAGTTGTAGCGGCAAGCATTGTGCCCGCACATAAACAGGCCAGTGCTGTAGCAACTATGTTTATGGGCTTAACCATTGCCAATATCGGTGGTGTACCGTTGGCAACTTGGGTTGGCCAAAACATTGGCTGGCGTATGTCTTTCCTTGCAATTTCCTTGCTTGGTGTAATTACCATGCTCGCTTTATGGAAAGCACTCCCACAAGGTATGGTTGCCAAAAAACCAAATGTGAAAGCTGAATTGAAGGTATTAACGCGTACTCCTGTGGTTCTTGCACTGCTCACTACCGTACTCGGTGCAGGTGCAATGTTTACGCTCTATACCTATATTGCGCCAAGTTTGACTGAGTTTACCCATGCTTCACCGACTTTCATTACGTTCATGTTAGTGCTGATTGGTGTAGGTTTCTCAATTGGTAACCATTTAGGCGGACGTTTTGCAGATTTGTCGATTAATAAAACTTTGATTGGTTTCTTGGTTCTGTTGATTGTGATGATGGTGACTTTCCCAATTCTTGCGCAAAGCCAGATTGGAGCAGCCATTGCATTAGTGATCTGGGGTGCTGCAACTTTTGCTTTAGTTCCACCTTTGCAAATGCGTGTAATGTCAGTCGCTCATGAAGCACCGGGGCTTGCCTCTTCAGTAAATATCGGTGCGTTTAACTTAGGTAATGCCGTAGGTGCAGCAGCAGGCGCGTTAGTACTCGATCTAGGTTGGGGTTATAGCGCAGTATCTTTTGCTGGTGCATTACTGGCTGGCTTAGGTTTGTTATTGGTTTTATTTCAAATCAAACGCGAAAGTATCCCTGCACAAGCTTTACAGCAGTGTTCAGATTAATAAAAAAAGCGCCTGATCTCAGGCGCTTTTTTTAAGCTATTTATTTTAAAATATCTGGTAATTTAGGGTGTTCATAAATCGGACTGGTCACTTCCCGCTTCATTTTAAGCAACATCTGGTAAGGCTGCTGTTGAACAAACATATTTACAAAGCTCAACGGAATTGCACCAGCAGGGTCAGCGTAACCACTGGTGGTTACTTTCACCTTATTATTTGCAAGTTTCTGGAATGTCCAATCCCCTTCATAGCGTGTTAAGCGCACTACATCAGGTTGTATCGGATAATTTCCGCTAATTGCAGTATTTTTAATTGTCACAACGCCATTTGCAGCCTTGCTCATTTTTCCTTTTACAACCACATCGCGATCTTTCAAAGGAAACGGAAAATCCAACACCATATACAGTGTGAACTCACCTTTTTTCTCATCTTGAGACAACATTTCAACTTTGCCCATATAAGGCACCCACTGGTCAGCACGATTTACATCTAAAATCACAGCAACAGCGCGTTCAAGTGGCACATCAAATGTGGTTTCTGCTTTATATTGAAAGACTGGATTATCAGTTTTTTGATAGGTCCAGACTTTAATATTATTGCGGTCTAAGCTGAGTTTAGCTTTTTCTGTAGAAGCAGCCCCCGTCCAGAGGCTGCTTAAGCAAAGAAGAGTGGTCAAGGCAATTTGTTTTTTATTCATGTTCTGCTCTATCTTGTTTTTCTCGCTACACATGGAATACGGACAGGGTTTTAAACCTGTACGTCGTTCAATCCTAAAACATCTTTCATGTCATATTTACGCGCTTCACGGCCCACAACCCATGCAGCAGCTCGTACTGCACCAGCAGCAAAGTTCATACGGTTAGTCGCTTTATGAGTCACTTCAACACGCTCACCTTCACCAATAAACATGACAGTGTGTTCGCCAACGATGTCACCACCACGAATGGTTTCAAAGCCAATCGTTTGACGGTCACGTGGGCCTGTATGCCCTTCACGACCATACACAGCAACTTCTTTTAAGTTACGACCTAAAGTATCTGCAATTGCTTCGCCCATCATTAATGCTGTACCTGACGGCGCATCTACTTTATGACGGTGGTGAGCTTCAATCACTTCAATATCTACTGTATCGCCAAATACTTTTGCTGCAAGCTCAAGTAACTTGATTGATACATTTACGCCTACTGAATAGTTCGCAGCGTAAACCACTGGGGTATGCGTAGCAACTTCGTCTAACTCAGCTTTTTGCTCATCTGACATACCTGTTGTACCAATAACCATGGCAACCCCAGCTTCACGGCAAAGCTTTAAATGCTGAGCCGTTGCAACTGGTGCAGTAAAATCAATGATTACATCGCAGTCTTTAAGAACTTCTGCCAAGTTTCCTGAAACCTTCACACCCACTGAACCAATACCAGCAAGCTCACCTGCATCAGTGCCCACCAAACTACTTTCCGGACGCTCTACCGCGGCAGCTAATTGATAGCCTGCCTGTTGAACTGCTTGAATAAGCGTACGGCCCATACGACCGCCTGCACCTAAAATACCAATGCGTGGAGCTGCTGACATAATCTTCCCAATCTTCGGTTTTACGTAATTTATCTACTATATCAAAACTCTTTGCTCATCTTAAAAAGTAAAAATTATTTTTTGAGTTAGGACGAAATTTAAGCTGTTTTCACAAAAGTTAAAGAATTGATCGGCAGACTACGGAGCCACGAATGAGAAAAAGATGACTATAAGGAGTTCAGCATGCATTCGAGAATTATTGGTTTTACAGTAATGATGGGGATTATGAGTTCAGTGGCATTTGCAGAGCCTGCAATCCAGCCAGGAGACACATTAGAAAGCTTATCTAAAGCGCGCATTACAACAAACGTAAATACTCAAACAGCAACGCCTACAGCTCAAACAAGCGATGCCAATGCTGACGTTAAAGTTGAAGATATTGACCCAATTATTGGCGAAAAAACAGCAGAAGCACCGAAAGTAGCTGTACAGGCAGAAGCAGTAGCCGCACCAGTGATCGAAAATGCTCCTACTCTTGCTTCTAGCGAACCGACTGTAAGTGTTGACGATATTGATGTTGCTCATCCTACAGAGTAAGCAGACGTAATTTTCTTTTAAGCAGAATAAAAATAATAAGATGAATCAGCGCAATAAAAAGGCGGATATTTTATAAATATCCGCCTTCTTTTTAATTTCTTATCTAATCAAGTATTAATCGAACAAACGATCAAAGAATGATTTTTTCTTTGGTGAAGAAGCACTGTCTTCGCCATCAAAAGAAGCTTGCAACTCTTTAAGTAATTCACGTTGGCGAGAATTTAAATTGACTGGTGTTTCTACCACAATACGGCAGAGTAAATCACCAACCATGCTACTACGTACTGGGCGAACGCCTTTGCCACGTAAACGGAATAATTTACCTGTTTGAGTTCCCTCAGGAATCTTCAAGCTAACGCGACCTTCCAAAGTTGGAATTTCAATTTCTTTACCAAGTGCAGCATCAGCAATGCTCACTGGTACGTCCATATAAAGATCCGCGCCATCACGTTGGAAAATTTCGTGTTCACGAACGACTACTTCAACGTACAAGTCACCTGATTGGCCATCACGAATTGCTTCGCCTTTACCACTCAAACGAACGCGGTCACCGTTATCTACACCCGCTGGAATTGTAACTTCCAACGTTTGCTGGCGATCGGCAACACCTGAACCATGACATGCCTGACAAGGGTTTTTAATAATTTTACCTTGACCACGACACGTACCACATGTTTGTTGTACAGAGAAGAAACCTTGCTGCATACGAACTTGTCCTGAACCATGACAAGTTTTACAGGTTTCAACATCTTTTGGATTTTTAGAACCTTTACCATCACACACATCACATGGTGCAGGAGCAGTAAAGGTAATGGTTTTTTTCACCCCTTTTACAGCTTCTTCAAGGGTAAGTTCCATTACATAGCGTAAATCTGATCCGCGACGTTGACGCTGTTGACGTCCACCACCACCGAATGCGCCACCGAAAATATCACCGAACTGGCTAAAAATATCTTCTGCACTAAATCCACCGAAGCCACCACCGCCCCCGCCAAAGCCACCTTCGAACGCATTATGTCCCATGCGATCGTACATGCTACGCTTTTCGCTATCCGATAAAACTTCATAAGCTTCAGCAGCTTCTTTAAATTTCTCTTCAGCTTCGGCATTGTCAGGGTTTCTATCAGGATGATATTTCATCGCCAATTTACGGTAGGCTTTTTTGATCTCATCATCACTTGCGGTTTTTGAAACGCCTAAAACCTCATAATAATCACGTTTAGCCATTTTTGGCGGTGCTCCTCACGGAATTTTATCAATACTCTATTGCCGACTAAATGGGGGGCTTTAGCCGAATTTACAAGGGGGAAATGTTTAAAAAATAGATATATTAAAAAACTGCCTTATTTTTTAAATATTTAGACAAGCCTTTTAACCATGCATTTAATAGAAATAACCACGCAATAGCGCTAAAAACTACGCCAGCAACCGTAGAGGCAGTGACCCAAAGATTACTATCCCATGCAAAGAAGAAGAGCGGAATAAACCAGACAACAGCAAAAATTGCCATAAATAGAAATAGAATCGCATTGCGCATAATCCATAGCGCATGCGCATGAATCCAAACTTCTGCATTATCTACAACTGCCACTTTACGAGCGACCAAATAAGCAAAGGCCGCAAAAATAACCGTAAACAATGCAAGAAACATGAACGCATAAGAAATTACTATATAACGGCGATGCTGTTCGATATGGTCTTGCCCCATCTGTATTTCACCTCAATTCACTGCATTTTGCCTATTTTTTATGCAGTGAAATAATCCTATATTTTTTGTGTAAAGACAGGTGCTACTATATTGAACTTTTCAATATTTCGCACCTTTATTCACAAAAAATTTATGTATTTTATGCGGTTTTTTTCACCTTAAACCATGCTGCATAGAGTGCAGGTAAGAAAAACAATGTCAGTAAGGTAGCAACAATCAATCCGCCCATAATTGCAACTGCCATCGGACCAAAGAAAATACTGCGCGAAAGTGGGATCATCGCCAACACCGCAGCCAAAGCGGTAAGGAT
Source organism: Acinetobacter pittii (assembly GCF_022449185.1). Lineage (GTDB taxonomy): Bacteria > Pseudomonadota > Gammaproteobacteria > Pseudomonadales > Moraxellaceae > Acinetobacter > Acinetobacter pittii_I. Next base: position 21,011 of record NZ_JAKUKO010000002.1, on the reverse strand, counting down.
AATTGGACGGAAACGGCGCACCGTTGCTTCAATAATCGCTTCCCAAGTTGGATGTCCTGCCAGCCTATCTTGTTCAATCTGATCAATCAAAATAAGCGAGTTACGCATGATCATGCCAGACAAGGCAATGGTTCCTAGCATAGCGACAAAACCAAAAGGTTTATTAAATAACAGTAAGAACAGAACAACACCAATTAAACCCAGTGGAGCTGTTAACAACACGATGGTCGAACGAGACAAGCTTTTGAGCTGAATCATGAGTAATGTCATGACTACTGCCAAAAAGAGTGGCATACCTGCATTTACAGAATTTTGCCCACGCGCAGACTCTTCTACAGTTCCACCCACTTCAATGAGATAACCACTTGGTAATTCAGCACGTAACTTGTCCATTGATTCAGCTAACTCATCCACAACGGTAGCAGGCTGCAAATTGGTACGAATATCTGCGCGAACAGTAATCGTCGGTAAGCGGTTACGATGCCAGATCAGACCATCTTCAAACTTATACTCAATCTTCGCGATTTGAGCTAAAGGTACGGTGGTTCCATTGTTCGTTGGTACAGCTAAGCTTGCCAGTGAAGCCACTTCAACACGCTCTGCTTGGTCCCCGCGTAAGCGAATTTCAATGAGTTCACGTTTTTCACGATATTGCTCAATTGCACTACCAGTAATTGATGCATTAATGAAGTTCGCTAAATCCAGACTAGAGACACCCATTTGTCGAGCACGGTCTTGATCAATTTGAATAGAAATGATCTTACTTGGCTCGCCCCAATCTAAATGCACATTAGTGGTATTCGGGTTCTCGCTTATCACTTTAGCGACTTGCTGCGCTTCTTTACGTACCAGATTTAAATCTTCACCTGACACACGATATTGCAATGGATAACCAACAGGCGGGCCATTTTCGAGTAATGACACACGAGTACGGCCTTGTGGGAGTAACTGCTTAATTTGTGTTTCTAACGAACGACGAATGTCATCACGATCATCAAGTGATGATGCGAGTACAACAAACTGAGCAAAGCTAGCTTGCGGTAGTTGCTGGTCTAAAGGTAAATAAAAACGTGGTGAACCTGTCCCTACATAGGCCACATAGTTGTCAATACCCTTTTGTTTAGACAGGAATTTTTCAACCTTTTTCACAGCTTGTTCTGTTGCTGTTAAAGAAGCACCTTCTTCAAGTTTTAAATCGACTAAAATCTCGGCACGGTTTGAAGGCGGGAAAAACTGCTGAGGTACCATCTTAAACATCAGTACAGAGAGCACAAAAATCCCCACCGTCGTTGCAATCACGGTTTTACGATAAGTCACACAAAACTCGACCATCTTTCTAAAACGTAAATAGAAACTAGATTGATAAGGATCGTAATGATGGTCCTGTGAAATTGCCACAGTTTGCGGTTGCGGTTTTTTAGTTAATCTTGCCCACAAACGGACATACCAAGGGGCCTGATGTCCTAACTTGGTAAAATCTGGTAATAGCTTTTCACCTAAATAAGGTACGAATAAAACTGCTGCGATCCAAGACACCAATAAAGCAATGGTCACGACCTGAAAGATAGAGCGTGTGTATTCACCTGTACTAGACTGAGCCGTAGCAATCGGTAAAAAACCTGCCGCAGTGATGAGTGTTCCGGTTAACATTGGAAATGCAGTAGTTTTCCACGCAAATCCGGCGGCTTTAATCCGGCTATAACCCTGCTCCATCTTAATGGCCATCATCTCGACGGCGATAATGGCGTCATCGACTAACAGGCCTAATGCCAAGATCAAAGCACCAAGTGAAATCTTATGCAGTCCGACATCGAATAAACTCATACCGGCAAAGGTCATTGCTAAAACTAATGGAATAGAAAAAGCGACCACCAATCCCGTACGGAAGCCTAAAGAGAAAAAACTCACTAACAAGACAATAATGACTGCTTCAGCGAGTACCTTCACAAACTCATGAATACTGCGTTGTACTGCTACAGGTTGGTCAGAAACTTTTTGCAATTTCATACCGAGTGGCAAGGTCTTTTGCAGTTGGGCAAATTCTGTTTCTAGATTTTTACCAAGGGCAATAATGTCACCGCCTTTACGCATCGAAACGGCAATGCCAATACCATTTTCACCCATGAAACGCATACGTGGTTGAGCAGGCTGACTAAAACCACGATAAACATCAGCAACGTCACCAAGCTGGATGGTTTTATCACCAACCAATAAAGGTGTTTTTTTAATTTCATCAATGTTTTGTAGATGACCACTTACTCTAATTTGAATACGGTCTGTACCCGTTTCAAAAAAGCCAGCACTTGCCATACTATTTTGCTTTTGTAAGGCTTCTTGAATCGCTGTAACTGGAATTCCGAGCTGTACCGCTTTAGTGTTAGAAATCTCAACCCAGATTTTTTGATCTTGCAGACCAATCAATTCGACCTTACTGACATCTTTGACTCGTTGAAGCTGTAATTGCAAACGATCTGCATATTCTTTCAAAAGTGCATAGTCAAAGTCTTTGCCTGTCAGTACATAAATATTACCGAAAGTGTCCCCAAATTCATCATTAAAAAATGGACCTTGTACACCGTTTGGCAGTTCATGGCGAATATCATTCACCTTCTTACGAACGTTATACCAAACATCCGGGATCTGTGCCGATGTCAGCGAGTCCTTGGCAAAGAAAGTAACCATTGACTCACCCGGACGCGAGTAAGCCATAATCTTGTCATACTGCCCTGTTGTCATGAGTTCCTTTTCGATACGGTCCGTAACTAAAGTAGAAACTTCTTTCGCTGTTGCTCCCGGCCAATAGGTTTGTACGACCATGACTTTAAAGGTAAATGGTGGGTCTTCACTTTGTGAGAGTTTTGAATAAGAGATCGCGCCGATAATGCCAAGTAACAGCATAAAATAAAGGACGATACCTTTATTATTTAATGCCCATTCCGAGAGATTGAATTTCATGGTTGGATTGCTCCCTGAATTTTCACCGCACGGTTTTCACGGTCAATCGGGTGAATCTTCTGCTTATCGCGTAGCAAATGCACACCACCAATCACCACCCAATCATTTGGTGTTAAACCAGATAGCACGGGTACACTGTCTCTGCCATATGCACCAACCGTTACAGGTACTTTACGTAAAGTCTGATTCGCATTAACAACCCAGACATAAGGCTGATTATCTGTTGCTGAAACACTCGAAAGTGGCACACTCATCACGTTGGTTTGAGTTGAGGTAAAAAATACGCGTGCACTTTGTCCAAGTTGGATAACAGACTGTCCTTCTTTGAGTGCAACTTTCACTGTAAAGGTACGAGACTGATCAGCTGCCGGAGAAACTTCGCGTACATATCCGGCAAATTTTTCATTCGGTTTAGACCACAAGGTGATCCAAGCGCCTTGACCAACTTTAATCTCGCTAACCGCTTGTTCAGGAACACCAATAACAACTTCACGCTCTCCATCAATTGCAAGTTGATAAGCAGCTTGTCCTGCTGCAACGACTTGTCCAATTTCTATATTTCGCGCAGTAATTACCCCGTTTTTATTAGAAACGAGTTGGTTATAACCTGTCTGGTTGGCAGAAACTTCGTAGTTAGAACGAGCTTGCTGTAGCGCAGCTTGCGCAGCGTCATATTGATTTTTTACCGTATCAAATTGTGAACGGCTCACTGCATTAATAGGGAGTAATTGTTGAAAACGTTTAAGTTCATCTGCTGCTGTTTTTGCTGAAGCCTGTGCATTATCCAGTTGGGCTTTAGCAGCATTTAATTGTAACTGAGCATCTGCCACATCGAGCTTTGCTAATACTTGTCCAACTTTAACTCGGTCACCTACATCGACATAGCGCGCTGTAACTTGCCCACCCACCCGAAATGCCAAAGCCGTTTGTTGTCTAGCCTGCACATCCCCTGCATAGCTTTTTTGTTCATTGAGTGTGGTTAATGGCTGCGCCACCATCACATAGGGTATTTCTTCTGTTTTAGGTGCTTCTTTACTGCACCCTATTAATGTGACCGTACAAACAATCACCATACTCATGATGAGAGGTTTTAACAGATTCATATCTTATCGCTCTTATTCAAACTGATTTTTTAAGGCACAATATGCTTGCATCATAGTTTGTTTATTTTTTAATTAATATACCCATAGGTACATTAATTAAAGAAAAAAATATAAGCAATTGTTTTTTAAATTATTATTTAGAGGATTTTGTGCAAACAATTAATCAAAGTGGTCGCCCTAAAGATCTGGAAAAGCGTGCTCGTATCCTACAAGCCGCTAAAGCTATTTTTTTAAAATCTGGCTATCACGGAACCAGCATGAACCAGATTGCGCAGGAAGCAGGTGTCACTAAACTCACGGTTTATAATCACTTTCAAGACAAAGTGAATCTGTTTATCTGTGCTATTCAAGAAACCTGTGAAGAGACATTGGATACTAAACAATTTGACTTAGATACATCAGCAGACTTCCATCAAACACTCTTTAATGTATGTTCACGTGCGTTACAAATTATTTATTCACCTGAAGCATTAAAGCTTGACCATGTATTGATGGAGCTTGCAGCAGAACAGAATCCACTTGCCCTACAGTTTTTTGATGCATCACATACACGAATGGAAAATCAATTAGCTGAGTTTTTTCAAAAAGCTGCTCAATTAGGTTTTATTCAAGCCGATGATCCAATCTATCAAACAGAATTACTTTTGACCTTATTGCTTGGTGTACGCCATCACAAAGTTTTACTGGGCATTACGGTTGCCCCAAATGCTCAGGAGCTAGAGCAAATTATTCGCGATACAATTAATTTATTCTTGCTCAAATATCGGAATTAAACCAAAGTCCGATTGTCAAAAGTTGCGCTGAGTGCATGCCAGCTTTTAAGACACGACAAGCGAATTAAATGTTATTTTTTAAGCAAAAATTCACATTTTCTTACGCTCAAAGCTTGGAATGTTTGTTAATCGCGCTATATTCGATAAGAATAAGAACAGGAGAAAATAGCATGGTTCAGCAAATCGATGCGCCACTGCGTGAGGATGTCCGCTTACTTGGTAATTTATTAGGTGAAACCCTAAAACAACATGCTGGACAAGAACTGTTTAATCAGATCGAGCAAATCCGTGCTCTTGCCAAAGGTGCACGTGATGGTCAAGCTGAAGCCGAAAAGCAACTAGAACAATTATTTTTAGAACTGCCCGATGAAGAGTTACTTCCTCTCACCCGCGCTTTTTCTCATTTTTTAAATTTTGCCAATATTGCTGAGCAATATCATGTAGTGCGTAGCCGTAGACAGGCAGAATTTGATTCGGATGCAAACTCTCCGAATCCGCTTGTTCACTTATTTCAAAAATTTAAAGATAAAAGTATTTCGACAGAAAAACTGTTCCAGCAAATTTGCGATCTTAAGATTGAGTTAGTACTTACGGCACACCCAACTGAAGTGAGTCGTCGTACCCTGATTCAAAAATATGATGATATTAACGCTTGTCTCTCACAGCTTGATCAGCAAAAACTTACCCCACGCGAACGCCAAAATGCACTTGCGAATTTAAAGCAACAAATTAGTTCGGCTTGGCAAACAGATGAAATCAGACAGCACCGTCCAACTCCAGTCGATGAAGCAAAATGGGGATTTGCCACAATTGAGCAAACACTTTGGAATGCTGTACCTAAATTCATTCGTGAATTAAATGAATTAGTTCAAGAAAACTGCCAACTCAATTTACCACTTAATATTGCACCAGTACGTTTCGCATCTTGGATGGGCGGAGACCGTGATGGTAACCCGAACGTTACCCATCAAATTACCCAAGAAGTGCTGTGGTTATCACGCTGGCAAGCTGCCGATCTGTATTTAAGAGATATCGAAAACTTACGTTGGGAACTTTCAATCCAGACGTGTTCCGAAGAAATGATTCAGGCAATTGGTAGCCAACATGCCGAACCTTATCGTGAATATTTACGTGCTACACGAGAGCGTTTAAAAGCGACTCGACACTGGTTAGCTCAGCGTTTACAAGGCTTAGAAGCAGACGATAGCAATGTCATTAAAAGCAAAGATGAGCTTTTACAACCATTATTGCTGTGCTACCGCTCTTTAATCGACAGTAACCTACCTGAAATTGCGAATGGTCAACTGCTCGACTTTATCCACCGTGTGAACTGTTTTGGTATTGAATTACTTAAACTCGACATTCGCCAAGAATCAGGCCGTCATCGCCAAGCGATTTCAGCAATTACCGAATATTTAGGTTTAGGTAATTTTGAGTCATGGACCGAACAAGCGCGCCAAAATTTCCTCATTCAGGAATTACAAAGCAAACGCCCGCTTTTACCGAAATATATTAATGAGCCTGAAGGCAGTTTGATTGGTCATCCAGATGTTCAAGAAGTATTTGCAACCATGCGTACTTTGGCAGACCAACCACCTGAGTCTTTAGGGGCTTATATTATTTCTATGGCTGAATATCCAAGTGATGTTTTAGCTGTGTTGTTATTGCAAAAAGAAGCAGGTATTCAGCACCCTTTACGTGTAGTTCCTCTATTTGAAACTTTAAAAGACTTAGATGGCGCTGCAACAACCATGAATACGCTGTTCAATATGCATTGGTATAAACAGCACATTCAGGGTAAACACGAAGTCATGATCGGTTACTCCGACTCTGCAAAAGATGCCGGTTTTATGTCTGCCAACTGGGCGCAATATCGTGCTCAAGAAGAGCTGACTGCTATTGCTCGTACACACAGCGTACAGTTAACACTATTCCATGGTCGTGGCGGTTCAATTAGCCGTGGTGGCGCACCAACCCAACAAGCACTATTTTCACAGCCGCCGGGTTCGATCTCTGGTGCAATTCGTGTCACAGAACAAGGTGAAATGATCCGTTTCAAATTCGGTCTAGAAGGTATTGCCATGCAAAACCTTGAAATCTATACCGCAGCAACACTTGAAGCGACATTATTACCACCACCAGAGCCTAAAGCCGAATGGCGTGAACTCATGAACCGTATGACAGATCATTCTGTTAAGGTCTATCGCCAGACAGTTCGTGAAAACCCACATTTTGTGAAGTATTTACGTACGGTTACGCCTGAACTCGAATTACAAATGTTGCCTTTAGGCTCGCGTCCTGCAAAACGAAAAGTGAGTGGCGGCATCGAGTCTTTACGTGCGATTCCATGGGTATTTGCTTGGACACAAATTCGTTTGATGTTACCTGCATGGCTAGGTACAGGTGCTGCCATTAATGAAGTGATTGCCGATCAGCAAAAAGCAACACTTGATGAAATGCTTCAGCAATGGCCTTATTTCCAGACGCTGATTGATATGCTGGAAATGGTATTGTCTAAAGCCGATGCCAATATTGCACTCTATTACGAGTCTCATTTGACTGAAGATGAAGATTTGAAAGTTCTTGGTAACCAATTACGTCAGCGCCTAAAAGATGCTGTGCAAACTTTATTAACCTTAAAAGATGAATCAAAGCTTCTGAGTAATAATGATGTTCTTGATCAATCCATGCAGGTTCGTAAACCTTACTTATTGCCTTTGCATCTTTTACAGGCTGAACTCATGAAGCGTCGTCGTGATTATCTTGCTGAGCGTCAGGCAGAACACACCCCTGTTGACCATGCACTTATGGTGAGTATTGCAGGTATTGCGGCTGGTTTACGTAATACAGGCTAAGCTGATTTTACCGATTGTTTTATAAAGCAGTGCATCTCGATGTGCTGCTTTTTACTTGCAAAGTTCTTTATTTTTCTTAAATTTTCTCCGATTTTCTATTTTTTTGAATATTTTTTAAAAATCATAAAATTAATTTTTATGAGAAAAAAATAACTAAATACGCACATTTAGTTTTTTTAAAATTATACCAATCGTTAAAAAATAATTACTTTTCACTCACATACTTCTCTGTAGAGATTAAATGCACTCTCAAGAAAGAGTATCATGGCAGCAATTAAAGAATAATGAGCTTATTTTATGTCCAATTGGTTTCCAAAATGGCAGCCTTACCAAGGTGATATTGACCATCGGCCAGTCTCTACCAATGAATATCTCCCACCCGTTCAAAGTGCTGTTTTGGGTATTCAACATGCATTTGCCATGTTTGGAGCGACTGTTTTAGCACCTTTACTCATGGGTTTTAATCCTAACCTTGCTATTTTAATGTCTGGAATCTGTACCATCTTGTTCTTTTTAATTACAGGTGGTCGTGTTCCAAGTTACTTAGGTTCAAGTTTTGCCTTTATTGGTGTGGTTGCAGCTGCAACTGGGCATATTACAGGTTCGGGTGCCAATCCAAATCTATCTATGGCTTTAGGTGGAATCGTAGCATGTGGCGTTTTTTATGCCATCATCGGTTTTATCGTGATGCTTACTGGTACACGCTGGATTGAAAAACTCATGCCGCCTGTGGTGACTGGTGCCATTGTGATGATTATTGGTCTAAACCTTGCACCTGTTACGATTAAAGGTGTTGCAGGCCAACCATTTGAAATGTGGATGGCCTTAATTACTGTACTTTGTATGGGTAGTATTGCAGTCTTTACTCGTGGCCTGTTGCAACGTTTACTTCTGTTGATTGGTTTGATCTTGGCATATGCAATTTACGCCATCACCACCAATGGGTTAGGTTTAGGTAAACCCATCGATTTTAGCCAGATCTCACAAGCTGCATGGTTCGGGATTCCAAGCTTTTCGCATCCTACTTTTGACACGAATGCTATGCTAATTATTGCACCAGTTGCACTTATCTTAGTAGCAGAAAACCTAGGACATATTAAAGCTGTTGGCGCGATGACTGGTGAAAACCTGACTCCACAATTAGGTAAAGCATTTGTTGCAGATGGTTTGGCAACAACATTATCTGGTAGTGTCGGCGCTCCTGGGATGACTACTTACGGTGAAAACATTGGTGTGATGGCAGTCACTCGTGTGTACTCAACCATTGTTTTCGTCATCGCAGGTGTCTTTGCAATTTTCTTAGGGCTATCTCCAAAATTTGGCGCGGTAATTAGTACGATTCCAAGCGCAGTTTTAACAGGTGCATCTATTGTCGTATTTGGTTTGATTACCATTGCTGGGGCCAAAATCTGGATCGAAAACAAAGTTGATTTTTCTAACAATAAAAATCTAATTGTTGCTTCAGTCACGATTATTTTAGGTGCTGGTAACTTTGAATTATTGTTCGGTAACTTCAATTTAGGTGGTATTGGTACCGCAACTTTTGCGGCCATTATTTTAAATTGGCTGTTTAGTTTAAAAGATAAAACCTAAATTCAAAAAGGCAGCGCAAGCTGCCTTTTTTTATTACTATTTAGTATGATGACTTTTTAGCCTTCAATACGTTCCCTGTCATGCGTTTTGATTTTTTTGATTTACAACTGGTTCTTCATATTGTCTCTACGGGTAGTCTAACCAAAGGTGCAGACCGCTCTGCAATTTCACTTCAAGCCGCCAGTGAACGTATAAAAAAACTCGAACAATATTTTGAAACGCCCTTATTTATTCGCCAGACGACGGGAGTGGAGCTCACCACAGCGGGACACGCGTTTGTAGAGCATGCCCGTCAACTGATGACACAAAAAGAACAACTCGAACAAGAAATGCAGCGTTTTAGGCCGCCTACAACAGAGTCATTAACGCTTTGGTGTAACTCTTCTGCTCAAAGCGAATATTTGCCTCCGTTATTACCGCAATATTTGGTGCTTCATCCTGAAATGAACATTGATTTACACGAGGCAGAAAGTTCAGAAATTGTAGAGGCATTAACGCAAGGAGTTGCAAATCTTGGGCTGGTCTCAAGTTTTTTTGATACTAGACATTTGCAAACTAAAGAATTTGCTAGTGATCCATTAGTTCTGATTTGTCCTGCTAAGCATGAGTTGGCTCAATATCAAGAGCTGAACTTAGTAGAGGCTCTAAGCTATGGTTTTATTGGTCTTAAGACTCATCACTCTTTGCAACAGTCCATTGAAACTCAAGCTAAGTTATTAGGCTTTAACATACAGTACCGTTTGCGCTTACCTAACTTTGGGGCGATTGCTGAGGTCGTTGCCAAAGGCGTTGGAATTGCGATTATGCCAGCTCGTGCCGCACAGCGTTTGCAATCAAACTACGATTTTCATTCCATTCAACTGCAAGGCGCGTGGGCAAATCGTAAACTACTTTTAGCCACACAAAATTTCAACCAGCTGCCTAGCAGTTACCAACAATTTTCAGATTTTTTATTGCAACATCGCCCTTAAAAATTGGCTTAATGTAAAATCATATAAAGCCCTAATGACACCAAACCTATAAAAAAGATACGGCGAAATAACTGCTCATTTAACCGATAACGGATTTTTTTACCTAACCACATTCCAACGAGCGCTGCCAACAATGCAGCAAAAGATAAACGATAATCCAATGTCATTCCCGACATAGGGTTGTGGTGTAAAAAGACTGCAAGGCAAATGGTAGAGACAGTAAACGTTAGTCCTAAAGCCTGAACCAACTCATCACGCTTTAAATGTAAAGACTGCAAATAAGGAACGATAGGAATAATAATGACACCAGTTGCTACGGTCACTGCCCCACCAATATATCCAATAATCGGCGATAGCCAACGCTCATACTTACTTAAGTGCGGAAGCTTTTTGACACATAGTCCATAAAGCCCATATAAGGCCAACATACAGCCTAATAAAATTTCACTACTCTGCCCATGGCTTTGACTTAAAGTCGGTAGAAAACTCCATATTGAACCGACCACAATGCCTACGAGTAAGGTCCAGAAACGGCGAATAAAAGCCCAGACATGTCCTTCAGCAAAAAGTTGCCAGACATTGGTGACCATTGAAGGAACTATCAGAAGAGAAGCTGCCTGAAAAGGGCTCATTGCGATGGTGAGTAAGCCCATAGATACTGCGGGCAATCCTAAACCAATCATGCCTTTAATCATGCCAGCGAAGGCAAAGACCACCATAATAATTGCTAAAAAAGTCACTGTTTATCTCCGATTCCTTAAAGGATATGCTACGGAAAAAACAGGTATTGCCCTATTCTTGTTTTTAGAAGTAGGCCTCAATTAAAAGTTGAGGCTGTTTTATATTTCTCTTCTAATACATTACTAAAAATACTTTCGATCATCCATACACGATACAAGCTATTAAATACGTAGCTCTGACCATCAATACGCAGCTCTAAAACTGGCAAATCAGGCTGATGCTTGTCTTTGCAAAGTGCATCATTCTGCGCCAAAACAGATTGCACATCTTGGTCGGTTAGCTGCTCAATCCCAAGTTGCTGCTGTAACTGTTGAAAATGTTTTAAGAAAGATAAATCTTTTCCTTTCGTCCAAACTGCCTGCAATATTGTAAAAATTGTATCGATTTGCTGATTCTCTTGCACACTATAGAAAAGCTTTGCCATCTCTAATGTGCTTTCCTCAGTAGGACGACAAAATGGCGTAAAAGCCACACCTGTTCGTTTAGAAACACGAGTCGCCAAACTCCAGTCAAACCAGTCCCGACCTTGATAACTTAAAGGGTAAACTTTCAGTTGAATATCATAATAATCAGCCAGCTCTTCCTTAATATAGGCAAGTAACAGCCAACTCATTGGATCTTCTAAAGCAATATAGATATCAAGCTCAGGATGAAGGGTCTGAATCTCGGTGAGTGCCTCAGCATCATTAATCAAATGTTCACGCCATTCGATATGATTAATTAAAAAAATTGGATTACCCGTCAGTAATTTTTGCTGCTTCAGACGACGAGTTAAACGTAGTAAATCATCTACTGCGTGATATTTACGTCCACCAAATTCAAAGTATGCCGCAGGTACAGGCTCATCCGTAAAAATGCGTTCTGAAAAATGTTGAGGAAGCTGATGTTTAACTGCCATGGCATGTAAAGTTCGCAACTTTCCATATTGTTGTTGCCAAAGCATGTGGAAAATATCTTCTAGTAAATGGAAGAAATTCTGACCTTGTAATGGGGTTCTTTTTAATATGACTGCCGCTTGTTTTAAAGATTCTGGGCTTGGGATTTCTGGAAACTCATCAAAACCGAAACGATGTTGTTTGGCTAATATCTTGGCATCATTCAGACAATAATTCTGCCACTCTTCATACGACATGCTGTTTGGAGGTTCAGAAGCCGTATGGGAAATAATAATTTTTAAAGGCTTAAGTTCATCACTTAAAATTTCATCTAGCTGAGACAATTGCTGAACAGCCAAATAGCTATACACATCATCAAGTCGTAAATAAATACTTAAACCATTTTCCGTGGGTAACACCGCTTGACGAGAAGGCTTTTGGTAAAACCAGCTCGATCGAATAGGGTCAAACCAACGGCGTAGCAGTGACATGAGTTGTGCCTCTAAAAAATAAATCCTAAGCGAGATCAAAGATTGTTTTGATCATAGTGCAAGGTAAAACAGTAGTCGAGATTGAAATATAACTACCTTAGTTTACGCAGAAAATAAGTCATGTTTTTAGCAAGTTTCTACGTAGGTGAAGATTTTATCACCATTTTATGGCAAACCCATAGAATGATCTAAAAACACCTTTTTCTACAAGCTGATTTTATTTACCAGACATGAAAAATGCACCCTTAACATGATAGCAATTCATCGTGTTAAAGGGTGCATGATTCATAATCAATTATTAAAATTGAATATTTTATAGAACGCGTACAGCTCCTTTCGCTGCACTTGTTGTATGCATTGCATAAACTTTTAACGCTTTTGATACTTTACGTTTACGTTCTTCTTTCGGATGCCAGCCTTTCGCTTCTTGCACTGTACGACGATGTGCCATAGTCGCATCATCAACGTTTAAGTGAATCGTACGGTTTGGAATATCGATTTCAATAGTATCGCCATCTTCAACCAAACCAATTGCACCGCCTTCAGCCGCTTCTGGTGAAACATGACCAATCGAAAGACCTGATGAACCACCAGAGAAACGACCATCTGTTACTAATGCACAGTCTTTTCCTAAACCTTTCGATTTAAGATAGCTGGTTGGGTAAAGCATTTCTTGCATACCCGGACCACCACGTGGACCTTCATAGCGAATCACCACCACATCGCCAGCTTTAATATCATGACCCAAAATTGCATCTACAGCTGCATCTTGGCTCTCAAATACACGTGCTGTGCCCGTAAATTTCAAGATCGATTCATCTACACCCGCGGTTTTCACGATACAACCATCAAGCGCGATATTGCCGTATAGAACTGCTAAACCACCATCTTTAGAGAATGCATTTTCTGCATTACGGATAACGCCTTTTTCACGGTCGCCATCTAATGTTGAATAATAGCGATTTTGCGAGAATGCAACTTGAGTTGGAACACCACCTGGAGATGAGCGGTAGAATTCATAAACGTCTGCATCTTCAGTACGAATAATATCCCACTTATCCAACGCATCTTTTAAAGTTTTCTCGTGTACAGTCGGTACAGATACATCAAGCAACTTCGCGCGATCAAGTTCGCCTAAGATCGCCATGATACCGCCAGCACGATGAACATCTTCCATATGAACGTCTTGTTTTGCAGGCGCTACTTTAGACAGTACAGGAACTCGACGTGATAATTCGTCAATATCATCCATTGTAAAATCAACTTCTGCTTCACTTGCCGCAGCCAATAAATGCAGAACGGTATTGGTTGAACCACCCATTGCAATATCAAGGGTCATCGCATTTTTAAATGCAGCCTTGGTTGCAATTGAACGAGGTAAAATGCTTGCATCTTCTTGTTCATAATAGCGCTTAGCTAATTCAACAATAAGTTGGCCCGCTTTTAAGAATAATTTTTTACGGTTTGCATGCGTCGCAACAATCGAACCATTACCCGGTAAAGATAAACCTAAAGCTTCTGTTAAACAGTTCATTGAGTTTGCAGTGAACATACCTGAACATGAACCACAGGTTGGACATGCCGAACGTTCAAATTCTTCAACTTCTTCGTCTGTATAACTTTCATCAGCCGCAACAACCATTGCATCAACAAGGTCAATCGCTTTTTCATTACCGCGGAACTTAACCTTACCAGCTTCCATTGGTCCGCCAGACACGAAAACAACAGGAATATTCAGACGCATCGCAGCCATGAGCATTCCCGGAGTAATCTTGTCACAGTTTGAAATACACACCATGGCATCTGCACAGTGTGCATTCACCATATATTCAACTGAGTCAGCAATCAAATCACGTGATGGTAAAGAATAAAGCATGCCGTCATGCCCCATTGCGATCCCGTCATCTACTGCGATCGTATTGAACTCTTTAGCAACACCACCTGCTGCCTGAATTTCTGCTGCGACAAGCTGCCCTAGATCTTTAAGATGTACATGGCCCGGCACAAATTGAGTAAATGAGTTGACCACCGCAATAATCGGTTTGCCGAAATCCTCATCTTTCATTCCTGTTGCACGCCATAAGCCACGTGCGCCAGCCATATTTCTTCCGTGTGTCGATGTTTTTGAACGATAGTCAGGCATTAGTGTTTCCAACAAGTTGTGCTTGAGCGGAATTTTTCCCGCTCTGGCGAATGATACTGATATAGCGTTAGATCAGTCGGAATATTGACTCATCATCATAATTTGATCATTCTCCATTCTATAGAAGCAAATAATATTCGGAAAGCCAAGAACAGTAATAGACAGTCAATATTTAGCAAAACTTACATGAATAATTTTTTATTTTTTCATAACCTTTTTTTATCAATAAAAGTTTTTCAATAATTTTTTGTTCACTATTTAAAAACTAAAATGCTCAATCACCATGAGTTTAGGGCTTCAATCGTTTTTCACGTATACTACGCCTAAACTCTTTTTGGATTGCATTTGTGAAAATTATTTTTGCTGGCACCCCCGAATTTGCTGCAACAGCATTGGCGGCTTTATTAAAAACTTCCCATGAAATTATCGCGGTTTATACTCAGCCAGATCGTAAATCGGGTCGTGGACAAAAACTAACGCCTTCTCCTGTAAAACAACTTGCTCTTGAGCATAATATCCCTGTTTATCAACCCCTTCACTTCAAAGCTTCAACCGAAGAAGGTTTAGCAGCTCAACAAGAACTGGCAGCTTTAGGTGCTGATGTGATGGTGGTTGCAGCCTATGGTTTGATCCTTCCACAAGCTGTGCTCGATACACCTAAATATGGCTGTTTAAATATTCACGGCTCACTATTACCTCGTTGGCGTGGTGCAGCACCAATTCAGCGTGCGATTGCAACAGGTGACAACGAAACTGGTATCACTATCATGCAAATGGCTGCTGGTTTAGATACAGGCGATATGATGTATAAAACATACTGTCCAATTACTGCCGAAGATACCTCAGCGACTTTGCATGACAAACTCGCAGCTCAAGGTGCAACAGCAATTTGTGCGGTACTCGAGTCAGAAGCAACACTACAAAAATATTTGGCAGAACGCGAAGTTCAAGACGAAAGCTTAACGGTCTATGCTCATAAACTCGTAAAGTCAGAAGCTCGTATTGACTGGTCAATTAATGCTGTTCAAGTTGACCGAAATATTCGTGCATTCAACCCTTGGCCAGTTGCTTTTGTTCAACTTGATGAAAATAATGCTCTACGTGTCTGGAACTCTTTAGTATCTAGCCAAAGCAAAGCGAATGCTCAAGCTGGTGAAATTATTGCAATCGATAAACAAGGTGTGCACGTTGCTTGCGGTGAAAATACATTTATTTGTCTGACTAGCGTGCAGTGGCCGGGTGGCAAAGCATTAAACGCTCAACAAATTGCACAAACTCAAAAACTTCATGTAGGACAAATTTTGCCATGAGTCAGGTTACCTCAAATTCCTCACGTTTTAACCTGCGTGCTCAAGTCGTCCAGACGTTACTAAAAGTTCAGCAAGGCCAATCACTCGCTAGTATTTTAAATACACAGTTGAATCAGGTCGCAGAGCGTGATCGTGCTTTGTTTCATGAGCTTGTATTAGGTACATTGCGTCAATGGTTTGCACTTAAATCAATTAGCCTACCGCTACTCAGCAAGCCTTTAAATAATGAGGCATTAGAAACCTGTCTTTATGTTGGTCTTTATCAAGTTTTATGCACGCGTATTGCAGTACATGCCGCTATTTCAGAAACAGTCGATGCGACTAAACAACTTGGTTTCCCTGCACTCAGTGGTATTGTGAATGCAATTTTACGCCGAGCTACTCGTGAGACTGATGACTTTCAGCAAGGCTTACAGCAGGCGCATGGCTTACCAAGCTGGCTTTTCAAACGCTTAAAAAAGGATTGGGGTGAACAAACTGAATCTCTCTGTCAATCTTTGAAGCAAGTCGCGCCTTTAACCTTAAGGGTGAACCAACGTCATATTGGCCGCGATGCTTATTTAGCAAAACTACAAAGTTTAGATATTCAGGCACGTGCTTGTACTTTGTCTGGGGCAGGTATTGTTCTTGAACAGTCTGTACAAATTACTCAACTACCTGGTTTTGAACAAGGTTGGTTTTCTGTACAAGATGAACACGCTCAGCTTTGCGCAACATTATTGCCAGATTTGAACGATAAAATAGTAGTTGATGCGTGTGCTGCCCCAGGTGGTAAAACTGCTCACTTACTTGAAAAATTTAAACCTGCTCAGCTCATTGCGATTGATCAGGACCCAAGCCGTTTAGTGCGTGTAACTGAGAACTTAAATCGCTTAGCACTTGATCAAAGTCATACGGAAATTTTGGCAGCCGATGCAACTCAATGGGTACCTGCACAGCCAGTAGATTGTATCGTGCTTGATGCACCATGTTCTGCCACAGGGGTTATTCGTCGCCATCCTGACATACGCCTATTGCGCCAATCTACCGATATAGCTCAAACCATTGAGCTACAAAAGCAGATCTTGGACCACATGTGGCAGCAACTTAAAGTTGGCGGCACATTACTTTACATCACCTGTTCAATTTTAAAAGCTGAAAATGAACAGCAGATGATGAAATTTTTTGCTGTAAATCGAAATGCAAAAGAGATCAAGATTGACGCTGATTGGGGAATTGAGCAAACCTATGGTCGCCAATTACTGCCACAAGCGCAGTCTGGTGACGGATTTTATTATTGTAAAATCCAAAAAATTGCATAAAAAAAAGCAGGCTTTAAGCCTGCTTTTTTACTCGATCAGCATTAAAGTGTGTGCTGATCTTTTACTTCTTCTAAAACATCATCTAACTCTTCAGGATGTTTTGTTAAATGTATGATGGATAAAGCTAATCCACCCCATACAAACACCATTGAAATTACCATCATTACGATTGCCGAAGTATTCATTATTCTATTCTCCTAGCGATCTTTCATTTTACTTAACACGATAGCAACAACTGCACAGAAAATCACACTGCCCCAGCCGAATATACCTTGTAAGCTCATACTATAAGTATCATAGCCATTTTTGATCAAATTAAATACGGTCATACTAAGCGTAGTTAACAAGATTAAAGAAGTGATCACAGTTAAAGTGAAATCCCACCCCTTACCCAAATGAATAGTTGAAATACTGTTGATATGATCACGCAATTTAACCAAAGCGGAACGATTAAACCAAACAATACAAATAATCGATATGAAGGCACCACCCACAATACCAATATTGTTGATAAAGTGGTCAACTATATCTACTAATTTAATTGCATTTACACTTGAGAATAGAATAATTGATACAAGTGCACTACCACCACCAATAATAGTTACAGCCTTCTTACGCCCCCACTTCAACTTGTCTTGCATTGCTGCAATAGGTACTTCCAAAATACTCACCATTGAAGAAATACCAGCAACAAATAATGAAGAGAAGAATAAAAGACCAAATAAATCAGCACTTTCACCTAAACTTGAAATGATTTTCGGGAATGCAATAAATGCTAGACCAATACCGCCACTTACAACATCTTTAACCTCTGTACCCGCAGCATGTGCCATAAAGCCTAAAGCAGCAAAGATACCAATACCAGCAAGAATTTCAGTTGATGCATTGGCAAAACCAACGATCAAACCAGAGCCCGTTAGATTCGTTTTAGGTTTCAAATATGATGAATATGTCACCATAATCCCGAAACCAACAGATAATGAGAAGAAAGTATGGCCATAAGCCGCTAGCCAAACTTTATAATCCATCATTGCTGACCAGTTCGGCGTAAAGAAAGCATTTAAGCCTTGAACCGCGCCTGGTAAACGTAATGATTGAATCACTAAAATAGTGAAGAGAATGAATAATAAAGGCATGAAAATCTTATTCGATAATTCAACCCCTTTTTTCACACCACCATAAAGAATGATTAGAGTAAGTGCCCAAATCCCAACAATCGGCCAGAATAAATGACCTACAAACTGTAAATCAAAACCGGTTGCTTTTGTGGTCTGCAAATAGGTATTAAAGAAAAAACCTTCCGGATCACTTCCCCACATTTGGCCAATAGAGAAGTAAACATAACTACCAGCCCAAGTGAGTACACTTGCATAGTACAAACCAATGATGATACAGACACAAACTTGCCACCAACCTAATGTTTCCCCGCCTTTAAATAGGGCACGATACGCTTTAGGAGGTGAACCAGTACTACGATGTCCTACCGCATAATCTAAAAATAATAACGGTAAACCAGCAGTAATGAGTGCCAATAGATAGGGAATAAGAAACGCACCGCCACCATTTTCATAAGCAACGTATGGAAAGCGCCAGATATTACCTAAGCCTACAGCCGAACCAACGGCTGCAATAATAAAACCAGATCGTGACGTCCAGTTTTCACGAGAATCTGTCATAGAACACCTAATGTTAAAAGATTACTTATTTTTACTGCTATTGTTGATTGTTATTCCGCATGCAAAAAAAGAACCAAAAAATACTTTTGTGTTTGTAGAAAATAAAAAGCACCTTTTGAGTATTTTTATTCCCTTAACAAACAAGCAAAAATAGAAAATTCTTCCTTAAAGATTTTTGTCCATTTTTTGCCCCTATATAGCTGAACAATACCTGTTTTTATTTCTTTTTACTGTAATTTCCGTCAGAAATTTTACGAATTTTCTGAGTTTTTTTCACAATTGGTTATTTTTCAGCTAATATTTACGTACTACTACTTGTAGATCAAAATTATTATTCAATGCAATTTTATTGCAATCCCTGAAAATACTTATTTAATTACTAAACTTATCCACTAATTTATTTTTAACTCCCCAGTTATCAATTAAAATTTAATAAGTCCCATACGATTGACAAAATTTATACTAAATTTTCTACAAGATTAAACTCATTTAAATGAAGAATAAAATATTAATTATTTGAATTAAATAAATTTTTTTAAGGTTTAAAAATTTACTCATATCACACACCTCAAATCCTTATTTTTTATCAATGCATCTGTAGCAAGATGTCTATATCATGCGCTCAAAGATTTCTTTTATGTGGATGTAAAAATGAAAATATTAAAAATATCTTTATTAACGCTCGGGATAGGCTTAAGTGGCTTTGCTCAAGCAGACTTCGTAGGAGTAAAAGGCGACGTAGGTTACTGGTTCTATGACGGTAAAGCTAATATGTCTTCTCAATCACCTGAAGATCAGGATTTAGATCAAAAAGGTAGTGCTCA
Source organism: Acinetobacter pittii (assembly GCF_022449185.1). Lineage (GTDB taxonomy): Bacteria > Pseudomonadota > Gammaproteobacteria > Pseudomonadales > Moraxellaceae > Acinetobacter > Acinetobacter pittii_I. The sequence continues at coordinate 1,400 of NZ_JAKUKO010000002.1, read as the reverse complement.
AATCTCATTAGCAGTAGAACACCCAATTCCATTTATTCCAAATGCAAAAATTCGTTATGTAAATTTAGATACCGAAACTAAATCAGAAACTTTAGGTCAAGCCAACTATAAAGTTGATTTAGATCATAGCGATTTCATCCTCTACTACGAGTTACTAGATAATATCGTAAGTGTAGATGCGGGTCTTGGTGCAACTGTATTAAATGGTGATATTACTGCCTATACAGGTAAGCGCGTGGATATTGATAAAACATATCCTATTGCTTATTTGTCAGGTGAAGTAAAACTTCCATTTACAGGCTTAAGTGCTAAAGGTGAAGCAACTTATACAAACTTTGATGATGCACGAATTACAGATGCACTGGCAGAAGTAAAATATAAATTTGCAGATAACCTACTCATTGATCTGGGTCTAACAGCAGGTTATCGCGTACTTAATATCGACTTAGATGACTATGATAACAATGATCTTAAATTTGAGTTTAAAGGCCCATATGTAGGTCTAGAAGCACATTTCTAAATCAGAATTTCAGAACTAAAAAAGAACTCGATATGAGTTCTTTTTTATTTAAATCATATCTACATAACCTAAATATTTTCGAATTCTTTGACACCACGCTTGAATATTTGGATATAGCTCCAAATCAAAACCACCTTCTTCAGCGACATGCGTGTATGCATACAAGGCAATGTCAGCAATAGTTAATTGATCTCCAACAAGATAGTCGTGATCTACTAAAGCTTTATCCATAATAGACAGTGCTTTATGGCCTTTTGGCTGTAAATTATGGTATTCCTCTATTCTTTCTGGTGGTAACCCTAAATATTTATTAATAAAACGAGCAACTGCAATAAATGGTTCATGACTATACTGCTCAAAGAACATCCATTGGTACATTTTTGCTTTAATAAAAGGATCTGTAGGAATAAATTTTGTTCCTTCAGCCAAGTAACCTAAGATAGCATTCGACTCACTCATAACACGACCATCTTCTAGGACTAATACAGGTATTTTTCCATTAGGATTTAACGACAAAAAATCAGCTGATTGAGTTTCTTTGTTTAAAATATCAACGTGGATCCATCTATGATTAATATTTAATAAGGAAAGTAATAGTTTTATCTTATAGCAGTTACCCGAACCGACATCACCATAAATTATCATAGATGCTCTTCCCTTATTATGCATACTTAAAAGATTAATTTTCTTATTATTTATAGCACAACTCTTCCTTGGTATTTTTATATTTATTCCCCCACACATATATTTTTTATCGCAATAAAAAACACCCCCACTCTTACGAATGGGGGTGTTTGGAATAATGAGCTGGCGATGACTTACTCTCACATGGGTAACCCCACACTACCATCAGCGCTAAGAGGTTTCACTTCTGAGTTCG
>NZ_JAKUKO010000023.1:0-515 GCF_022449185.1 Acinetobacter pittii | reverse complement strand
GTACTTGATCCAATCAATGCAACTGACCCGGTGAGCGGTACAGCAGAAGCGGGCTCAACCGTGACTGTGAGCTTCCCTGACGGTACGACTGCAACAGTTGTGGCAGGCACAGACGGAACATGGTCAGTACCAAACCCGGGTAACCTGGTGGATGGCGATACAGTAACTGCAACAGCAACTGACCCTGCAGGCAATACTTCATTGCCAGGTACAGGCACAGTCTCTGCAGACATCACACCGCCGGTGGTTCTACTTGATGATGTGTTGACCAATGACAGCACACCAGCACTTACTGGTACAGTGAACGATCCGACAGCCACTGTGGTTGTGAATGTGGATGGTGTTGACTATCCGGCAGTGAACAATGGTGACGGCACCTGGACGCTTGCAGACAATACACTTCCTGCGTTAACTGATGGTCCACACACCATTACCGTGACGGCAACAGACCCTGCAGGCAATGCAGGTACCGATACCGCAGTGGTGACCATTGATACCACCGCACCAAATGCACC
>NZ_JAKUKO010000022.1:0-569 GCF_022449185.1 Acinetobacter pittii | reverse complement strand
GCGATCACGATTCCTGAAGACTTAAATGGCGACGGTATCTTGAATGCAGACGAGCTAGGCACAGACGGCAGCTTCAATGCACAAGTGGCGTTGGGACCTGATGCAGTCGACGGCACCGTGGTGAATGTGAACGGTACTAACTACACCGTGACAGCAGCTGACCTTGCAAACGGCTTCATCACTGCAGCGATTCCTGTGACAGGCGAAGGCCCTGTGACCATCCATGCAGAAGCAGTGGATGCCGAAGGTAACCTTGATGTTGCAGATGCAGACGTCACCGTGACTGTAGATACCTTGCCTGCAGACCTGATCGGAGCGATCACGATTCCTGAAGACTTAAATGGCGACGGTATCTTGAATGCAGACGAGCTAGGCACAGACGGCAGCTTCAATGCACAAGTGGCGTTGGGACCTGATGCAGTCGACGGCACCGTGGTGAATGTGAACGGTACTAACTACACCGTGACAGCAGCTGACCTTGCAAACGGCTTCATCACTGCAGCGATTCCTGTGACAGGCGAAGGCCCTGTGACCATCCATGCAGAAGCAGTGGATGCCGAAGGTAACCT
>NZ_JAKUKO010000021.1:0-586 GCF_022449185.1 Acinetobacter pittii | reverse complement strand
CGTGAGCAAATTGAAAATAAACAACGTCAAATGCAGGTTTTAGCCAACCGCCAAGCGACGACAGTTCGTACACGCGAACTTTATCAAGAGCAGTACAAACTCGGTACCCGTTCATTGGTTGACTTACTGAATGCTGAACAGGCGATTCATAGTGCCAATTCAGAACTTGAAACTGCACGTTATGACATCTACAGCAGTATTGTTCAGTACATTGCAGCAACAGGACGTTCTCGCCAAGCTTATGACTTAAATAATATTTCAATTCAGGGGTTCGAAGTACAACCATGATGACAAAAATAAATTACCAGCCCTGGTTACAGGCGGTCTTAACGATTGCTAAACATTATAGAATTGAGCCTTCAGAAGAAAGAATCCGTTTACAACTTGACTGGAACCAAAATCAAAACCTTGATGATGTTTTGCAGTTAATGACCCGTCAGGTTGGACTCAATTTACGTAAAGTACCTTTTTCATTAGATTTACTTAATCCATGGCGTTTACCGGTCATGGTCGAGTTTAATGACGGACAAGTTGGTGTAATTGATAAGGCCGATACTCAAGGAAATGTCAGTATCCAGTTTAGTGG
>NZ_JAKUKO010000020.1:0-640 GCF_022449185.1 Acinetobacter pittii | reverse complement strand
CAACGCCACTTGTGCATTGAAGCTGCCGTCTGTGCCTAGCTCGTCTGCATTCAAGATACCGTCGCCATTTAAGTCTTCAGGAATCGTGATCGCACCGATCAGGTCTGCAGGAATTGTATCAATAGTAAGCGTAGCTGTATCTGTAGCCGTATTACCAGCTGGATCAGTTGCAGTTACAGTCACTGTATGTGGACCATCTATTAATGCAGGCAAAGTATTATCTACGAGCGTCCAAGTACCATCACCATTGTTAGTCGCTGGATAATCAATACCATCAACATTTACAACAACGGTTGCTGTTGGATCATCAATAGCTCCTGTTAAAGCAGGAGTCGTGTCATTAGTAGTTAAATCATCTAAAGATACAACTGGCACACTAGTATCAATGGTCACCACTGCGGTATCGGTACCTGCATTTCCTGCAGGGTCTGTTGCCGTCACGGTAATGGTGTGTGGACCATCAGTTAACGCAGGAAGTGTATTGTCTGCAAGCGTCCAGGTGCCGTCACCATTGTTCACCGCCGGATAGTCAACGCCATCTACATTCACAACCACAGTGGCTGTCGGATCGTTCACTGTACCGGTAAGTGCTGGTGTGCTGTCGTTAGTGAGTACATCATCAAGTGCTACTGTCGGCGGT
>NZ_JAKUKO010000001.1:0-1296104 GCF_022449185.1 Acinetobacter pittii | reverse complement strand
GGATCACAAGTGACTGGTCTTAAATATAAAGACCGTGCGACTGATGAAGAGCATGTAGTCGAGCTTACAGGTATCTTTGTACAGATTGGTTTACTGCCAAATACTGACTTCTTGAAAGACAGTGAAGTTGAGTTAACCAACCGTGGCGAGATTATTGTCAATGACCGCAACGAAACCAATGTGCAAGGTGTATTTGCTGCGGGTGACTGTACCACTGTACCTTACAAGCAAATCATTATTGCTACAGGTGAAGGTGCTAAAGCATCGCTCTCTGCGTTTGATTACATCATCCGTTCTGGGCAGTAAAATTTAAGTCCAAAAAGAAAGAGCCAAAGGATATCCTTTGGCTCTTTTTTATTTTCATGGTTTATATAAACCATGTTCGACTAAATGTTCTCGTAAAATACGACGTAACTCTAATACAGCTTGCGGTGTCAGTTGAATTGAATGACCACCTGGAAGAACTTTCTCAGACTTTGCTCCATCTAAGTGAGCACTTTTGTACGGAACGATGCCATCGGTAATCAAATTTGGATCATCACTCTTAGTAATATTTCCCATAATTGAATGGAAAACTAATCCTTGATGTGGATTAATATTTTTAGTCAGCTCCATAAATTTAGATTGATGACTTAGATCACTTGGTCCATTTTGAATCAAACCATTATCAATATTACTCAAGAAATCTTTAACATCTAAATTTTCGGTTGTTAGTGAAGTCGCTACAGCTGATAAGAATGCACCGGGTAAACGAATGATTTTACGTGCTGCCAAGGTAAACCAACGATCCGCATAATCTGTACCGCGATGAGGGGAAGCCAAGAAAATTGCGCGATCAAAATTATTGATTGAATGCATTTGCAATCGTTCAGTAACCATTGGATGTTTTTTAAAGCGGTTTTGCTGACGGATTGTCATCAACTCTAGAGCAGGTTTAGTAATATCTCCATCACTGACCAATAAACGGCTGATAATACCTCCCATACTATGTCCAACAAGAACAGCATCATGTGCGGCAGGATCACTTGGTTTTAATGAACTAAAAGCTTGTTTAAGCAATGCATAAATCTGAAAACGACTTTCCAAAATTGGCATGTTGGTCGAATAGAAAACTTGCCAAACTTGGTAATTGTCTCTTAAAACCGTATCACCCATAACATCATTGGTCAGTGCAATCCATGCCTCGGGGCTACTTGCTAAACCATGTACCAACACGATAATTTTTTTGTTCGGATTATAAGGTTCAAGCATATAGAGATGCGGCATAGTTAAATGCTGATCGCGGTCAATCAGAGTTAAATAAGCTGCGACCCCTAAATTATTTTCGGCCAACCATAGACCGTAAGGCGCAGAAAAGTTAGCAGCTAGAGGATATTGTTTCCCCGCTACATTAATATTATCTGTCCGATATGGGTCATAAACTCGAATCACGAATTCTGGATTATTAATGATTTCTTCGACGGTGGTCGCGTGTTTAGGTTCAGCTACAATAGTCGCAGCCAAGTAGCGTGCATGATGAATATTTGGATTAACACCATTTTTATAATTATATTTAAGCGGGTCTAGAATATATTCATTAATATCTTCATTTCCTGAACTCGGAAAAACAGCCACAAATTCTGAGCCAAAACCATCGCGGCGGTTAATGGTTCTTAAACCTGAAAAATTCAGATTATAACTTGAAATTAATTTTTCTAGTTTTTGGCCAGTTAATTGTTTATGAAATTCAAAATCGATTGAATAAATACTTTTACCAATATGAATTTGTGGTTCAACAACATTTTTCTTTGGATGTCTTAAGTCATAAACACCGACCATTTTGGCGATTGCTTGATTATAGAAATCGCGAATTTGAACTTGTCTATTATCAAAAATACGGTCGTTAGGCTTACGTTTTGTTGAAAATAGATATGCATAGCTATAGCGAATACTTTTATCTAATAGACTCAATTGCTGGTCTAAGCAATCATCATATCTATTCAGAATATTCTTTTGTTCTTCTTCAGATTTATGTTTAGTAAATCTACTTACTTTACAGTCAGACGTATCTGATAAAGCCATTGCTTTTGCGAGATACATCTCGCTTGCTGCTGATAAGAACTGTTCATCTAAAATTTGAGGAAGGTTTTTGAGTTGATTTACACAGGTTTCAGGTGTATCTGTACAAACTTTAGCTTCCTGACCAGACATTGATAAAACATTCAGACTCGCTTCGCTGAGTTTATCTTGGGTAAGAATACTATTACGTTCATTTGCAATCGTTACATTCAAAGCTTGCTGTTTAACATTTACGACCTGACAACCACTCAGAATTGAACCGAGTAGTATGACCTTCAACAGTGTTTTGCTTCTTTTTATTGAAAACATTATGGTCAAAATATAGTGGCTCAATGGTAGGTAGATCATACAAATTTTAAAATATTTTTCAAATGATCAAATATAAAAAAGGGCTGTCAAAACAGCCCTTTTTTATAGAATTAAGTTTATTTTTTAGATGCAGCAGGGGTAGTTGCTGACATTGCTGGATTAGTTAAAACTTGCCATACGTTCCAACGACCTTGTTTTTCAATTTCTTGAATTAAACGGTCAGCAATTTCTGCTTCATCTGGATATTTAACTTTATAGTTCTTCAGCGTCTGGATTGCGTTTTTCTTTTGCTCCATCGCAATATAGTTATTTGCAGCAGCTAAATATGCTTCTTGAACATTACCTTTAATGGCTTTGTCTAAGTATGGAATCGCTTCACGTTGACCGCCACCTTCAGATAAACCAAAACCGAACCAGAAATTTGTTTCGGCATCATTTGGATTAATTTTTAAAAGTCTTTGAGCATATTCTAAAGATTTAGTGGTATGAACAGTACCTAAATCAAGGTTACGTGCAAGAACACTTGCTTTAAAAGCACGAATTAAAATATCAAATGATGCGTTTGGATTTGCAGCAAGTGTATCAAGTTGTTGTGTTACTTCTTTAAGTTTACTTTCAAAGCCTTTACGTTCTTGACGGTCGGTAAAGCGAGGTGGATAGTGACGTGCTTTGCCTTCTACTAACTGCAAAAAGTCATCAATAGACGTTACGTCAATTTCATTCTCACCAGCTAAAACTGCATATTTCATTGAACGTTGTGAATTATTGACAGTCGGAACGATCAGCTTATTGACGTCGAGAGTAAGCTGTTTAGTTGGGTCATCTTGACGATTAACGACCATTTTCGTTACAGGCTGTGCAGCAGCGTCTTTTAATGCAACTTCAAATGCTGGTGGCTGATCATAGTTAAAAGGGTTTAGCGCATAAAAAGGAGGAGTAAGCTCTGGTTCCTTGAAAACAAAAGGCTCAATTTTTTGTTCTTTTAGGGAGGCCATTGTACAAGCGGTTAAACTTGAGGTCGCAAGGATTATATATGCCAAAGGCTTAAAATTCATAGGATCTTCCGTTCATTTTAGTAAAGTCAGATTTGGTACAGGTAAGTCTAGAAAAAGCTAAACAGACATGCAAGGGTAAGCGTGTTACAGTATGAATCAAGAATATTACGTTTTTGATGTCTTATCTTGCGCACCGCATTCACGACGAACTTCTTCAATAATTTTTAGTTCTTCATCACTAAAAGGCTGTTCATCCTGACTTTCTTTTTTGAAGCTCGGGTCTAGCTCTGATAAACGTTGGCATAAATTATTCATACGCGTTTCATTATGCTGAATACGATCAAGTAAAACGCGCATACCTTCTAAAATAGGGTCTGACTGATCAGCAGTTGTCGCATATGGAGCGAAACCAATACTTTGCGCATAATCACGGCGACGTTCTTCATCTTTATTCTTGTCGGGTGCATCTTTATAAATATAGCGAGCAGGGTTTCCTACAGCGGTCACGCCAGCAGGAACAGCTTTAGTCACCACAGCATTTGAACCGACTTTAGCGCCTTTGCCTATGGTAAATGGACCTAAAATTTTTGCACCTGCACCAACCACCACACCATCTTCTAAAGTTGGGTGACGTTTGCCGGTCTTCCATGTTGTTCCACCTAGGGTAACACCATGATAAAGCGTAACATCATCGCCAATTTCAGCAGTTTCACCAATCACAACACCCATGCCATGATCAATAAAAAAACGTTTACCGATTTTGGCACCTGGGTGAATTTCAATGCCTGTTGCAAAACGACTAAATGAAGAAAGAAGGCGAGCAGCACCTTTACAATCTTTTTGCCATAATTCATGAGCAACACGATGCATCATAATCGCATGAATGCCTGGGTAGGTCGTGAGAACTTCGAGAGTATTGCGGGCAGCAGGATCTCGCGCAAATACAGCCTTTATATCTTCTTTCAGCTGTTTAAGCATTGGGTTGATCCTCCTTGTCAGATAATGTCTTTTTCCATTTACCACTGGTTAGGGCTTGTACTCGACTAAAAATACCGCGAAGTAAATGATATTCCATACGATCTAATTGTATACGACCAAATAAACGACGCAAGCGTAAAGGTAACAAACGTGGATTATCTGGATCTAAAAATTCAATTTCAGTCAGCATTTTCTCTAAATGAGGATAAAACTCTTCCATTTGTTGCTGAGTAACCAAAGGCTCATCCCATTGCATGCTTTGGCCTTGGACTAATGGCATTTCTTCTGCATCTTGATCCACGTTTTGTTGTTCTAGAGCAGACATGCGAAGCTCGTAACATACGACTTGAATCGCTTGCGCAACATTTAATACGCCATAGTCTGGATTGACTGGAATCGTTAAATGATAATTTGCTAGTGCTAATTCTTCGTTGGTTAAACCACGATCTTCACGGCCAAAAACAATCGCAATTTGTTGTCCTTGAGTAGTGGCCTGAATAGCTTCTTTGGCAGCAGGTCGCACGTCAAGTAAAGGCCAAGGAATAGTACGGCTACGTGCACTTGTTCCAAATACTAAATGGCAATCTTTAATAGCATCTTCTAAAGTATCGACAATCTCAAGATGTTCAAATAAATCTTGGGCACCAGCTGCAAGCGCTTGTATGTCTGGGTGGGGATATGTTTTAGGCGCAACAAGAACTAATTTAATTAGCCCCATTGTTTTCATAGCACGTAACGCACTGCCAATATTGGCAGGCAAGGTAGTGTTCACCATGACAATACGCACTTGTGCTAATTGTTTTGACACAGTGTTGTAATCAAACGAACTCATAAGATTTCCAGAAATTACGAATATTGAGAAACTTCGCTTTGGTATAAATCCAATGCATCGTCCATAGTCATGTCCGCTGGAGGGGAAGCAACTGTTTGCGGACGAGCAGGTTCTGCTGCTTTAGCTGCTTTCGACTTTACTTGATATTCAATATAAATATTATCTTTACCAAAATAATCTCTGAGTTTAGCAAGTAATTCATCGAGAGGAGCAACTTTCCATTGCGGACCAAGTTGAAGCTCAGCTTGAGCATAAGGTTGATCTATCTGTAGCTGTAGAGTGATATGTTGATGCATATCTACATTGCAAAATGGCAAGATGATATTTTGTAAATCTTTTGCCAAAGTGGCTTGCATAAACTCTTCTGTTAATTTGATCTGAATGCTATTAGCACGTTTTTGTCGTATTTCATTTAAAGTAAAAGCCTTAGTTAAACGGCCCATTGGACGTTCAAAGCCTTCTCTTTCATATATTTCGCCTTCAAAGACGACAACACGCTCAACTTGGATAATATCTTTAAAACGTTGGAAACGTTCATGGTTGCAACTTACTTCAATACGAGCTGTACCGTCATCTAGTACAATAACTACCCGATTTGGGAAGTTTGCGACGTCAATGACTAAACCTGCATACACGGTTGTAACACCACGACGTGTAGCCGTAATTTCATTAAGTTTTACCGGAATAAAAGCTTTAAGCTCTTGGCGGTAAACATCAATTGGATGGCCCGTTAAATATAACCCAAGCGTGTCTTTTTCGCCTTTTAAGCGAACCTCGTCACTCCACGGTTTAACAGGTTTAGCTGGCTTACGCTGAACTTCTTCAACCTCACCAAATAAATCCATAATTCCGCTTTCACGGTTACTTCGAGCTTGTTCAGCGGCTTGAACAGCTTCAGGCAATTGAGCCATTAAGCTTGCGCGTTCAATTCCTAAGCAATCGAGTGCACCTGCACGAATTAAAGCTTCAAGAGTACGCTTATTGATTTTCTTCAAATCAATACGATGGCAAAAATCGAATAGATCTGTATAAGGACCAAATTGTCGACGAGAGTCAATAACTGACTGCATCGCTTGTTCGCCAACGCCTTTAATTGCACCTAAACCATACACAATAGTTTTATCATCGCTCGCATGGAAATGATAAGTCGACATATTGACTGATGGTGGTAAAACTTCTAGGCCATTATTTCGGCAGTCATCAATTAAAAATACAACACTGTCGGTGTTCTGCATTTCCGATGACATTACTGCTGCCATAAACTCAGCAGGATAATGTGCTTTTAACCATGCAGTATGGTAGGCAACGAGGGCATAAGCTGCGGCGTGAGATTTGTTGAAACCATAGCCTGCGAACTTTTCCATATAGTCAAAGATATGGTTGGCTGTACTTTCATCAATCCCTTTTTCTGCAGCACCTGCCAAGAAAATTTGGCGCTGCTTAACCATCTCCTCAGGTTTCTTTTTGCCCATTGCACGACGTAGTAAGTCCGCGCCACCGAGCGTATAACCCGCACAGATCTGTGCGGTCTGCATCACCTGTTCTTGGTAAACCATAATCCCGTAAGTTGGCTCTAATACACCTTCAAGAAGTGGGTGAAGATATTCAAAATCTCCACCATGCATACGGTGAATAAAGTCAGGAATAAGATCCATTGGACCAGGACGGTACAATGATACGAACGCAATAATCTCTTCAAATTTACTTGGACGTGCTTCTTTGAGCATTCGTTTCATGCCGACGGATTCAAACTGGAATACCGCTGTTGTATTTGCATCGGCAAAGACAGAATATGCTTTAGCATCATCAAGTGGAACATGCGAAATAATGAGCGGATCATTACTATCGCGATTTTTATTAATATTTTGAATTGCGTCTTCAATAACGGTTAAGTTACGTAAACCCAAGAAGTCGAATTTGACGAGACCTGCTGCTTCTACATCGTCTTTATCATATTGAGCAACACGGCTAGTTCCATCTTCATCACAAAGCACAGCCGAGAAATCGGTAATCTTACCTGGTGCAATAACAACACCGCCGGCATGTTTACCAGTATTTCGAGTGATACCTTCCAATTTTAAAGCCATTTCCCAGATTTCACTCGCATCATCATTATCTGGGTTAGATGGATTGGTAACGATATCTTTAAGCTGAGGTTCCATCTCGATAGCAGTGGCTAAGTCCACACCGAGCGGTTTAGTAGGTACCATTTTTGAGATACGGTCAGCTAAACCGTAAGATTTACCTAATACACGGGCAACGTCGCGAATTGCACCTTTTGCCGCCATCGTACCGAAAGTTGCAATTTGCGACACGGCTTCACGGCCATAAGTACGTGAAACATAATCAATGACGCGGTCACGTCCGGCAATACAGAAGTCGACGTCAAAGTCGGGCATCGAGACACGTTCTGGGTTTAAGAAACGTTCGAAAAGTAGATCGTAACGAAGAGGATCAAGGTCGGTAATTTTTAAGCTATATGCAACGAGTGAACCCGCACCTGAACCACGGCCAGGTCCTACAGGAACGCCATTATTTTTTGCCCACTGGATGAAGTCCATGACAATAAGGAAATAACCCGGGAATCCCATTTTGAGGATAATGCCGACTTCGTAATCAATTCGTTCATCGTAAGGTTTACGAATCTCAGGCCAGTCTTCACCACGTTTTTCGACAGGGTAGAGATAATCTAAACGTTCTTCTAAACCTACTTTTGACAAATGCTCAAAGTAGGTGTCGATGGTAAAGCCATCTGGAATTGGATAGTCAGGTAAAAAGTAGGTGCCTAGTTGTAGGCTAACATTACAGCGTTTTGCTATATTGTAGGTGTTTTCGATAGCACTTGGGATATCTGAAAACAACTCAATCATTTCGTTCGAGGTTTTAAAATGTTGCTCAGGACTATATAAGCGTGGACGACGATCATCTGCTAATACATAGCCATCAGCAATACAAACACGGGCTTCGTGAGCCTCAAAATCTTCTTTTTCTACAAAGTGCACATCATTATGCGCAACTACACCGATATTATATTGGGCAGCAAGTTTAGCGGCTTCTTGAATAAAGTCTTCTTCACCGGGACGATCGGTACGTGTTAAAGCCAGATAAACACGGTTACCAAATTTTTCGATCCATGCTTCTAAAAGTGGAGCTGCTTTTTGAGGATTAGATGAGCAAAGCATCTGACCCACATCACTATGTTGGCCAAGTAAAACAATAATATCTTGATGTTGTTCAAGTACCCATTCTTTTTGTACACATGGAATACTAAGTTGTTGCCCTTCAATAAAACCGCGTGAAACGATTTCGGTTAGACTTTTCCAGCCTACATTACTCATTGCAAGTAAAGTTGCACGATGTTGAGCATCGTCAAGGCGAATTGTGCTACCTAAAAGCGGTTTAATTCCTTTTTTTAAACAAGAGTTATAGAATTTTACTGCTGCATGGAGGTTTGATAGATCGGTTAATGCCAGCGCAGGCATTTGGTCTTTAACCGCAGCGTTGACCAAGTCAGGTATGCGAACTATCGACTCTGTAATCGAAAATTCTGTATAAATACCGAGATGAACAAACTGCATAAACCAATCCTTAATACGACTGCAGCATAGTTTAGCACGCAAAGTTAAAACGAAATGCTTAATATTTTGGCAAACTGTTAAGGATTTTATTATTTAAGAAGAATGATTTGAATATCTATTGTACAGATTTAATATAAAAGAGCTTATTTTTAAGAAATAGGACCAACCCAAACTTTGTGTTTGGGCTGGTTGAAAAACTTAGTACTGCCAGAACATGCGCTGAATTTCTTTCGTGTCATTAGTTTTAGTAAGAGCTAAAGCTGCAAGAAGACGCGCTTTTTGAGGGTTTAAATCATGTGCTGCTACCCAGCCATATTTAGAGTCAGGTTGTTCTGCATCACGTAATACGAAACCTTGTGCGACACGTGATGAACGGATAACTTGAATACCGTTTTTGTCGTGAAGATTTTGTAAGGTTGGTACGATATATTTTGGTACAGAACCGTTACCAGTACCTGCATTAATAATCGCTTTAACACCAGCTTTTGCATATGCTTCATATGCATCTGGAAGCATAGAGTCCGAACCATAAACGATCTGTACAGTTGGAAGTGCATCGCCTTTAATATTTTCAATATTAAATTCTGACGCATTCGTATGACGCTTTACAGACTGTCTGAACCAGTATGGTTTGCCTTCAACTAATGTACCTAAAGCGCCCCATTGGCTAACAAAAGCATTTGTATGAATGTTAATGCCTTTAGTTACATCACGTGCAGCAAAAATAGAGTCGTTCATGAGAACCATAACCCCTTTATTTTTTGCATCATCTGAAGCTGCTAAAGCAACTGCACTGTAAAGGTTAAGTGGACCATCCGCTGAAAGAGCAGTTGAAGGGCGCATTGAGCCAACAAGTACAATCGGTTTATCAGTATGAACAACTAAATTTAAGAAAAATGCTGTTTCTTCTAAAGTATCTGTACCGTGTGTAATTACAACACCATTAACAGATGGCTTTTTAACAAGCTCATTAACTTGACGAGCAATTTCCAATAATTCCTTGTCAGTAATACTTTCAGAAGCGATTTGTAATGCTTGGATACCAGTTACGTTTGCCAAATCTTTGATTTGTGGAACTGCGTTAATTAGCGTATCAACAGGAACTTTTGCAGCAGTATAAGTTGCACTATTTGCCGAGCTTGCACCAGCACCAGCGATAGTGCCGCCAGTCGCAACAACAACAACATTATTTTTTGCATAAAGTGGGAGAGAGCAGGCTAATAAGCCCATCGCTAAACCTAAAGATTTAACAGTTTTAGTCAACATCGAAAATATCCTTATGAAGTGACGAAGTAAAAGTTCATTGAATATGTCTGCTTTTCCTAAGCAAAATACATTCTATGTAAAACATATTCATAACTTGTTTGAATAAGAAGCATCCTTGAATAGCATTTTGTTTCATCAACAATTGCTTAGTCATTGCTTTTATTTAGCGTTAATTAATAACATAAGTAAAATAAAAAATCTATTAAGTTTTTCTAATTTATCTTAATTTGTTTACTTTTTAATATAAATAAACCAAATGTTTTTTTATCTTTATAAAATAAAAAAATAATAGGTGTGTTTAAGTACTTTTTTACTATTTAATATTTTTATGTGTTTGATTTTTATTGTTATAATTTAATATAAAAATGATTTTAAATTCTCTGTTCGAAGTTGAATAATAATTTCATTAATTTGGTTATAGTAAAGTGAATTAAAATTTAATCAATTGGTGTTTATTCTTAAGAATATTAATTTTGTTTGGAGGATTTTTATTCTGTTTTTAAGGTTTTATTTGAAAAAATTTAATAGTAGTTAAAACTTATTATTTAGTATAAAAATATTGGTGAGTCTTTATCATTTAATTTTAAATTAAAAAAAAGAGCAATTTTATAAGGTCGTATAAAATTGCTCTTAAGTTGGGAGAGTGGGAGAAAAGAGAAACTTAAGCAGTTGTTTGTTCTTGAGTTGATTTAATCAATGCTGGCTCTGGTAGTTCTTCAGTATCGGTCACCTTATCGCCTTCAAGCTTGGCAACAACTGCGGTAGCAATACTGTTTCCTACTACGTTTGTTGCAGTACGGCCCATATCAAGGAACTGATCGATGCCGAGTAGTAAAAGGATGCCAGCTTCAGGTAAATGGAACATAGTGAGCGTCGCTGAAATAACTACAATAGAAGCTCGTGAAACACCTGCAATACCTTTACTTGTCACCATTAGCGTTAACAAAATTAAGATTTGTTGAGTGAAACTAAGATCAATATTGTAGGCCTGAGCAATAAAGAGTACTGCAAATGTGGTGTACATCATTGAACCATCAAGGTTGAATGAATAACCTAAAGGTAATACAAAGCTTGTTACTTTTTTAGGTACACCAAATTTATTTAGGGCATCCATTACTTTAGGGTAAGCTGATTCACTTGAAGCTGTAGCAAAAGCAAGCGTTACAGGTTCACGAATTAATTTACCTAAGCGGAAAATATCTTTTTTAAGTACGATTGCACCTACAGAGAATAAGATGATCCATAGTAATAAAAGACCGAAGTAAAACTCTGCGATTAAAATGCCATAGTCAACAATCAAGCCTAAACCTTGTACTGTAATTGCTGAAGCGATTGCTGCAAATACTGCAACAGGTGCAAACATCATGACGTAATCAGTAATACGGAACATGATTTTGCTGAGTTCATCAGTTAAACGAATGATAACCGAATCTTTTTCTTTGCCTTGGTTTACAAAAGCAAGGGCTGAGCCAAAGAAAATAGAAAAAACAAGGACTTGTAAGATATCATTGTTTGCCATTGCTTCAGCAATACTGCGTGGGAAAACATGGCTTAAAAATGATTGTAGAGTGAAGCCTGTAGTCGCTGGAGCAGAAGAGCTACTCAGTTGTTGTGCAGTTGGTAATACTAAATCTAAAGCTGCGCCAGGTTGGAAAAAGTTTGCCAAACCCATACCGATAGCAAGCGATACGAACGAAGCAGTAATAAACCAAGTCATTGATTTAAGGGTGATACTGCCGATTGATGTAGATTTGCCCATTGATACAATGCCTGAAACAATAGTGGCAAATACCAATGGAGCAATAATCATTTTGATAAGGCGTAAAAAGATATCTGTAGGTATGTTGAGATAAGAAGCGATTTGCTTCAATTGTTCACCCTCATTAAAAAAGTGGTGACAAATCCAACCCGTCAGTATGCCAAGTAAAATAGCAACAACAATATACTTGAGCAATTTCTTTTGCTTCATATGAACCTCTATCCATTTGATTCAATCATCCTTTGATGGGATTTGGATGATTGAAAGCTTTCCTTGTTAGTTCAGTTCGGTCGTTCTAACGATGTTATCTTCCAAGATCTGTATCTGTTTTAACCGAATCGAATATGGTGATGTTGTTATGGAGATGGATTGTTGCTCGATTTTGATGCGGTGTGAAATGCAAAAAAATATTGATCCATGCATTTTTTGCATAATATAGTTTGAGTAGATTTAAGAGAATCAAGTGATTTTAAACGTATGGTAAAAAATATATAAATCAAAAAATTAACTAATTTTAATAGTTGAAATAAGTGTAAATCTAATAAAAATTACTTAAATTTTAATTATTTATTCTGTGGAGATAAGGTGGTTGTGTGGTTGGGAGATTCTTCTTTTATAAAAATGAATAAAATAGAATTATAAAAAAGGCACCTATTTAGAGATGCCTTTTTTGTTATGCATTTTTTTAACGACGATTGGCTAAGAAACGACCTAGACGGGTAATAGCTTCACGTAATTCATTTTCAGCAGGTAAGAAAACCACGCGGAAATGATCAGGTGTTGGCCAGTTGAAGCCTGTACCTTGTACCAATAAAACTTTTTCTGCACGTAGCAAATCAAGCATTAACTTTTCATCATCTTCAATTGGGTAGATGTTCGGGTCAAGGCGCGGGAAACAGTACATTGCTCCATCTGGTTTTACACAACTTACGCCTGGAATTTCATTAAGCATTTCCCAAGCAATATTACGCTGTTCATATAAACGGCCACCAGGACGAATCAAGTCATTAATTGATTGATAACCGCCTAGGGCAGTTTGAATCGCATATTGAGCTTGAACGTTTGCACATAGGCGCATTGATGCCAACATGTCTAATCCTTCGATATAGTCAGCAGCACGGCTTTTATCACCCGTAATTGCCATCCAACCTGAACGGAAGCCTGCAATACGATAAGCTTTTGATAAACCATTAAAAGATACACAAAGCTGGTCGCCAGCTAATGATGCTACTGAAACATGTTCAATACCGTCATAAATAATTTTGTCGTAAATTTCATCAGCAAATAAAATTAGATCATATTTTTTTGCAATCGCTACAATCTGTTCAAGAATGTGGCGTGGATATACCGAACCCGTAGGATTGTTCGGGTTAATGATGACAATACCGCGAGTATTCGGAGTAATCTTACTTTCAATATCAGCAATATCTGGATACCAGCTATTTTCTTCATCACATTTATAATGAATTGCTGTGCCGCCTGAAAGATTAACTGCTGCTGTCCAAAGCGGATAGTCCGGCATTGGAATCAGCATTTCGTCTCCGTCATCTAATAGGCCTTGCATAGCCATTACGATGAGTTCAGATACGCCATTACCAATATACACGTCATTGACATGCATATTGAGAATTCCTTTTTGCTGGTAATACTGACAAATTGCTTTACGAGCAGGGAAGATACCTTTTGAGTCAACATAACCAATTGCATTTGGTAAGTTTAAAGCAACATCATTAATAATTTCTTGTGGCGCTTCAAAACCAAATGGAGCAGGGTTGCCGATATTCAGCTTAATGATTTTATGTCCTTGCTCTTCCATTTCATTGGCGGCTCGTAAAACTGGCCCACGGATGTCATAACAAACATGCTCAAGCTTCGATGATTTTTTGATTTCTCGAGTAGATGGCATGGAATGGATGGTAGCAGTATTTTTAGACATAACGGGATTCACTTTTGCATATCGGTATAAATAACTTTTAAACGTTTTAACTGTTACCAAATTTAGATCATGTTGATCTTTCAATAGTTCAACAATTTTTTCATGGGTAAAACCCGATTGTTGATATTGTTTGATAATTGGTAGTAGTTGTTGGAAAACCACACTTTTTTTCTGAGACATGTTCTGTCCTATACAACCGTGCGCATTTAGAATAGCACTATGTTTGCTTGCTTTAAAGAAGATTGGTAATAAATTTGCTTACTTTTGATTTTCTATTTTGCTTACTTTTTGCTTTTTGTTCTTTATATGTTTAAATTCCAACAAATTTTACGTTCAGAGACTAGTGTTTTTGTGATGAATGGCGTAAATATAAAACTCGATCATCAGAAATGTTTACTTCAGAATAAAAGGTGTATGTCATGGGAAAAGTCAATAAAACAGACCGGGAATGGCAAAGAGAGTTATCACCAGAAGAGTATCGGATTACACGACAAAAGGGCACTGAACCTGCATTTACGGGGCAATACTGGAATACTAAGCAACATGGTACCTATGTTTGCCGTTGCTGCGGCGCAGAGTTGTTCTCATCAGATACCAAATATGATAGCGGTTGCGGTTGGCCAAGTTTCTTCCGTCCGATCAATGGTGCTGTCATTGATGAACATGAAGATTTAACGCATGGTATGGTCAGAACTGAAATAGTTTGTCATGATTGCGAAGCTCATTTAGGGCATGTATTTGAAGATGGACCACAGCCGACTGGTTTGCGCTACTGTGTAAACTCGGCATCATTACAACTGAAAACAGAAGAAAAAAATGATGAGGAAACCTATCCATGAGTAATATTTATCAGTTTGAAGCTGAGCTGTTAGAGGGTGAAGTTAAGCAATTGGCTGATTACAAAGGTAAAGTTTTACTAATTGTAAACACTGCCAGTAAATGTGGTTTTACACCACAATTTGCTGGCCTCGAAAAACTTTATGAAAAATATAAAGATCAAGGATTAGAAGTTTTAGGTTTTCCCTGCAACCAGTTTGGTGGGCAAGATCCAGGAAGCAATAAAGAAATTGGTAGCTTCTGTCAGCGTAACTATGGGGTGAAATTTCCCATGTTTGCTAAAGTTGATGTAAAAGGCCCAGAAGCCCATGTAATTTTTAGATATTTAACACGTGAAGCTAAAGGTATTTTAGGTAGTAGTAGCATTAAATGGAACTTTACCAAATTTTTGGTAGGCAAAGATGGTGCTGTTTTAAATCGCTATGCACCTACGACTAAGCCAGAAGCTTTAGAAGCTGATATTGAAAAAGCATTAGCGAGTTAATCGATTAAATGAACGCTATTCCTCAAGCTTTTGAGTTTTGGCAAGATGGGCGAATGCCGTATGTTGAAACCAGAAGATCCTGTTTTAGCCGAACATGCTATAAGTCTCATAGTCATCCAACGTTTTCTATCGGGGCTATAGACGAGGGGAATAGCGTTTTTCAAAGTTCATTTGGTACGCCCCAAAAGATTGATGCTGGTACTTTGGTGATCGTACCCGCACATATTGAGCATTCATGTAACCCTTTGCCAGATCAGGCTTGGAGCTACCAGATGCTACATTTGGATATAAGGTGGTTAAATCAGCTGTATTCAGAATTTCGAGAGCAAGGTCTGAATTTGCATCTGCCTCAGCATAAGCCGCTCATAATAAAAGAAGAAACTTTATATCAGGCTTTTTCTGATATGAATGAAACTTTATTTGATCCTGAAAGATTAATTATTGAAAAAGAACAGTCGCTGATCTATTGCCTTACTCAGCTGTTACTCCCTCATTTCGTATTAGAAGAAATACAAAAAACTGAATATTTATATGAAGATTTTTTGGACTTAATTCATATTATTAAATCGTCAGAACAATTTATTTCTCTTGAAGAGCTTGCAGAGCAGGTTGGTCTTAGTCGATATGCAATCATTCGTTTATTCAAGGCCAATGTTGGTTTAACTCCACATGCATTTCAAATTAATTTAAAGATTAATCAGGCCAGAGCTCAATTAAAGCAAGGGATTTCACTCGCAGAGCTAGCTGTCAATTTAGGCTTTAGTGATCAAAGTCATTTTCATAAAGCTTTTAAAGCACATACAGGAATTACTCCTCGGCAGTTTCAACTTGCAGCCGCGCAATAATTTACAAGAAATGATTTTTCTCTATTTTTAAGCTACTCCATACAATTTTAAAGATGAAATCGTTATGGAAGTTTTTTTGGTTATCGCCTTTACTCACTTTTTAGCACTACTATCTCCGGGACCAGATTTTTTTCTTATTCTGACCAGTCTTTTGCAAAAAGGAGCGCGTTATACCTATGGCGTTATTCTCGGAATTACTTTGGGTAATGCTCTTATCTTAATGGTGTGTATATTCGGATTTATGGTGCTTGGCAATTTAAGTACAACGATTCTTTTAGTGCTTAAATGGCTCGGGGCTGGATATTTAGCTTATTTGAGCTTTCTTTGTTTTAGAGCCACTCAAGGAACAAACTTTAATATTACTGTTACTGAAAATAGTTTGGTTGAACAAGAGTCTAGTTATAAGAGTAAAGTTAAAAGCTTAGCTTTGGGTTTGCAATCCAGTCTTCTTAATCCTAAAAATATTATGTTTTATAGTAGTTTAATGCTACTAGTTCAACAGGAATTTAGCTTATTTCAAAAATTACTAATGAGTATATGGATGACAGGAGTGGTTTTTGGCTGGAATTTATTATTAATTCGTTTATTGCGTCAAGAGCGGGTATTAGCACAGATTAAACGTTCTGCTAGAGGAATATATTATTGCTCTAGTCTGGCTTTCATTTTTTTCGCAGTGTTATTGGTTGTCTATAGTTAATGAAGATTGCATAGCCTCCTAAATAATACTGAAAGCTATGCAATTTTGCTGGGTTTAAAGAATCGCTTTTAAACGTTTAACGACTTCTTCACATTTTGCCAAATCTGCTACTAAAGCCATACGCACATGGTTGGCACCAGGGTTACCTTGTTCGGTATCACGAGATAGGTAACGGCCCGGTAAAACTTTAATATGTGCTTTTTCCATCAGCATTTTGGCAAAAGTTTCATCATTATCTACTTTTAACCAGTAATAAAAACCAGCATCAGGTTTTTGTAGTGGGAGCAGATGGCCTAGCTCAGATTGGAATAAATCAAATTTTGCACGATATTGCTTACGGTTTTCTTCAACATGGTTTTCATCGTTCCACGCTGCGATTGAAGCAAGCTGGTGTTGTACTGGCATTGCAGCGCCGTGATATGTGCGGTATTGCAAATATGGCTTTAACAGATCGGCATCACCCGCTACAAAACCTGAGCGCAAACCGGGCAAGTTTGAGCGTTTTGAAAGTGAATGAAATACGATACAGTTTTTGTAGTCATCACGACCAAGCTCAGCACAAACTTCTAATAGACCAGTAGGTGCTTGATCAAACCAAAGCTCTGAATAGCATTCATCAGAAGCAATAACAAAATTATATTGATCAGATAAGGCAATTAGCTTTTTAAATTGTTCTTTAGAAAGCACAGTACCTGTTGGGTTACCCGGTGTACATACAAAAAGAAGGGCTGTCTTTTCCCAAACTTCTGCTGGTACAGCATCAAAATCACCTAAATAGCCATTTTCTTCTGTGCAATTAATGAAGTACGGCTTTGCACCCGCAAGTAAAGCCGCACCTTCATAAATTTGATAAAACGGATTTGGCATCACCACATAAGGTGCATCTTCACGATTAATTAATGCCTGTACAAAAGAGAAAATGCCTTCACGTGTACCAGAGACAGGCAAGATGTGGTTTTCAGCACTAATGTTGTTAAGTTTAAAGCGCTTAGTTAACCAATCTGCAATGCTTTGGCGCAGCTCTGGTAAGCCTTTACTATTTGGATAAGTTGATAAATGGTTAAAGTTATCAATAATAGCCTGTTTAACAAACTCTGGTGCTGGATGCTTAGGTTCGCCAATTGATAGAGGAATCAAGGGAAGGTTAGCAGGAGTAGTATCCTTAAAAAGTTGGTTTAACTTTTCAAATGGATACGGGTGTAATAACGACAAGCTAGAGTTCATTAAACGGTTACCAAGTAGTTGAGTTTCAGTGCTGACAAATTTGATTAGATGCTTCATCTAATGCAGCTTTCAGTTTTTCCGAGAAGAGTTTGACCTCTTCGTGATTCAGCGGTTTGCCATCTTTTTTGGTGACAAAGAAAATATCTTCGGCACGTTCACCTAAAGTTGCGATTCGGGCTGAATGGATGTCTAAACCTTGCATCATAAATAAACCACCCACGCGTGCAAGTAGGCCGGGGTGATCGAGTGTTGAAATTTCGACCATATTTTGCTGTAAGGCTTCATTTAATGTTACGTCGACTGTATTTTCAATATCGAAGTGACGTAATTGACGTGGAATACGACGTTGCATGAGTCCCGGGTACTGGTCTGGTTGGCTAAGCGCCTTCACTAATGCGTTTTTAACGGTTTCTTCACGTTCTGGGTCGGTAAGCAATGTCCCGAAACGATCAAGTACAACATAAGTGTCTAAGCTAAATGCTGTACTTGCCGTGATAATTTTTGCGTCCTGAACGTCTAAGTTCATTCGGTCTAAAACGGCAACAGTCGTGGCAAATAGGTTAGGTTGATCGCGCGTATAAATAAAGATTTGCACCGCATCTTGAGCTGCTTTACGGTGAGCACGCAAGAGGACTAATGGCTCTGGATTATCACCGTGTTTTAAAATTGCTTGTGTATGCCACGCAATTTCATCTGCTGATTCTTTAATGAAGTATTCATCACCTAGTTCTTGCCATACTTTTTCGACATCTGCCAATGCAAAGTTATTTACCAATAATTCACTTGCTGCAAACTTGGTGTCTTCAATCAGCATTTGGTAGTCAACAGGACGCCCTAAACCTGTACGGATTACATCACGGGCATGCGTATAAAGTTGACGCATGAGAGAAGCGCGCCATGTGTTCCATAGTTTTGGATTTGTCGCGTTAATATCGGCAACCGTTAAGGTATATAGATAATCAAGATGCTCCATATCGCCCAGTTTTTCTGCAAAATCTTTCACGACATCTGGATCGGAAATATCTTTTTTCTGAGCTGTGAGTGACATGAGCAAATGGTTTTGAATAAGCCATGCAATTAATTTGCATTCACGTTCTGTAAAGCCATGTGCACGGCCAAACTCAATTGCATCTTCTGCGCCGAGTTCGCTGTGGTCACCACCGCGACCTTTTGCAATGTCATGGAATAAAGCAGCAATAAAGACAATATCTTGACGAGCAAGACGTTGGAAAACTGAACTTACTACAGGGAATTCTTTGGCAAATTCAGGTTCTCTAAAACGATTTAAATTACGCAGCAATAATAATGTATGAGCATCGACCGTATAGATATGGAATAGGTCATATTGCATAAGGCCCATAATTTGGCCAAAAGCAGGAATATAGTTTCCTAAAACCCCATAACGTTTCATCGCAACCAAGGTATCGTATAAACGATATGGTGAACGAATAATCGACATAAACAGTGCTTGATGCTCTGGATTATCGCGATAACTTTGGTTGATTCGTTTTGCGGCAAGAATAAGTAAGCGTAAAGTCCGAGCGCGAATACCTTCAATATCTGGTCGATTGGCTAGAATATAGAACAATTCTAAAATTGCGCTTGGATGCTCGGCGAATATTTTATGATGCTGTACGGCAAGTTTATTATCGACAATTTTAAAGTGATCGTTAACAACTTCAATTTTGCGTTCATAGTTGGGGAGTCGAGGAGTAATCACTGACTCGCTAAAATACGCCAGCAACATTTCATTGAGTGTTGAAACTTGCTGCGCCGTACGATAGTAGCGTTTCATGAACTGCTCAACACCATAATTTACAGGTTGGCCTTCTTGACGCACATATCCAAATTTGGCGGCAATTTCCCTTTGATGATCAAAGAGTAAACGGTTTTCATCACGTTTAGCTAAACGGTGTAAATGATGTCGAATTTCCCAAAGAAAACTTTCAGCTTCTTCTAAAACTGCCAATTCAAACTCTGAAATGAAACCTAAATGCACTAAGTCATAAATACGGTTTACGCGAAAATGCCGTTTGGCAATCCAGCCAATTTGGTTAATGTCACGGATACCGCCCGGTGCATTTTTAATGTCGGGTTCTAAATTACTTTCAGTATTGTTGTGTTGGTGATAACGCTTGGCTTGTTCGGCCATTTTTGCGTCATAAAATGTTTTATCTGTCCATGTCTGCGAAACAATACGGCGAGGCCATTTCGCAAGCTGACTATTGCCAGTAATTAACCGCGCCTCAATTAAAGTTGTTGCAACGGTTAAATCGGTAGCGGCCTGTTCAACACAGCTTTGAATCGTGCGAACACTAATGCCAGGTTTAAAGTTTCCAACGTCCCATAAAGAAGAAATAAATGTAGAGATACGTTTTTCGTTTTCTTCGTTAATTTCATGCTCCGATAGGATCATGATATCGACATCGGAATAGGGCAACATTTCACGGCGCCCATAACCGCCTACAGCAAAAAGGCCCAGTTCTGTCTGATCGAGTTCAGCATGTTTCCATAAAAAGATCAGTGCTTCATCTACTAAATCTGAACGGGCTTTAATGATTTCACGAATAGATTGCCCATTTTCATATGAATCTTGCAACTGTTTTTCTACATCCGTTCGCCACTGATTAATGGCTTTAATATCATGATGACTTGAGACATAGTTCAACAATGGCGATATATTGATCATGAAAATGGGTCTACCAATAAGTAAAAATTAAGAGTTTGTTTGAACGCTTACTTGATCAGCGGTTTCTTTCGCTAAAGTACGAGCAAGATCAGTATTTTCAGCACGAGCGGTTGCTACACCCATACGACGACGTTTGAAACCTTCTGGTTTGCCAAACAGGCGTAAATCGGTGTCTGGGTGTGTTAAAGCTACATTGAGATTGCTATAACTTAAATTGCTGGAATCAACTCCAGCATAAATTACTGCACTTGCTGCAACACTGTGGCGTGCTGTGTTTACAGGTAAACCTAAAATTGCACGTGCATGCAGTTCAAATTCACTTTGAAACTGAGATGCTAAAGTTACGAGTCCTGTATCGTGTGGGCGAGGTGAGACTTCACTGAACCACACCTTGTCGCCTTTAATAAACAGTTCTACACCAAAAATACCACAGCCACCAAGTGCAGTTGTCACTTTATTCGCAATACGTTTTGCTTCTTCGAGTGCCGCCGCACTCATTGGTTGAGGTTGCCAGCTTTCTACATAATCACCGGCATCTTGGCAGTGACCAATTGGGTCACAATAATGAGTTTCGATTTCACCAGTTTCAGGGTTTTTAGCACGAACGGTAAGTAATGTAATTTCAAAATCAAAATCAATTTGAGATTCAATAATGACTGTGCCTTGGTTAACACGGCCACCTTGCATTGCATATTCCCATGCAGCATCGACTTCATCGAAACTTTTTACACGAGACTGACCTTTACCTGAAGAAGACATGACCGGTTTTACAAAGTTTGGATAACCAATATCATCGCAAGCAGCACGGAAGCTTTCGAGCGTATCAGCAAAGCGATATGCAGAAGTAGGTAGGCCAAGTTCTTCAGCCGCAAGACGGCGGATGCCTTCACGGTTCATTGTGAGGTTTACAGCTTTAGCAGAAGGGATGACAGTTGCTGTTTTGCTCGCTTCAATTTCAAGTAAAACTTCTGTCGCAATTGCTTCAATTTCTGGAACAATTAAATTTGGTTTAATTTTCTCGATGAGTTGTTTTAATTGGGCAGGATCTGCCATGTTTAATACATAAGAAAAATGTGCAACTTGCATTGCTGGTGCGTGATCATAACGGTCGGCTGCATGTACTTCTACACCAAGGCGTTGTAAGGAAATTACAACTTCTTTGCCAAGCTCTCCTGAACCTAACAATAAAACTTTAAATGCAGAAGATTGAAGTGGGGTACCGAGTGTCACGCTCATGCGAATCATCCTGACAAAATTATTTTTTTAAGCATAGCAGAACTTATGGTGGAGTTAAGCCTTATCATGCATAAAAAAGTAATTTTGTCGAACAATTAAAAAAGTGGTTTTTAGATATTAACCTGATAGTTTAAAAGCAATTCATCCGCATTTTTACCACGGATGCCCCAATTTTCTTTAGGTGTTTCAAAAATAGTAATTTCAATGTCTTGTGGAGAAATTTTGCATTGTTCTTGAATATTACGGAATAAGGTTTGAATAAGCTGCTTTTTAGTGGCTGCACTGCGGCCTGCAAACATTGAAAGTTCAATAATAATGTAATGCTGGCTTCTGTCAGAAGGGTAAATGAAATTTCCTGGTTTAAGGCTAATAAAACGTTGAAACTTCTTCTCAACAGGATATTTCAGTTCTTCAATAAGCGCCTGATGGATTGCATGAGAAAGCAATTCTCGGTACTGCATAATGGTTTGTTCATTTGCATAAATTTTAACTTGTGACATTTTTATCTCTATTAAGTAGCTAAGGTTATCTTTTTAATCAATTCAAAAATTAAATTTTCCAAGCCAGAAGTTTTAATCTTAAACACTTCTGGCTAGGTTTTATTTTATATAAGGAAGATAAGTTTATCTATTTATAAAGGTAAATAAGTATAGATCAGACCATAAACAATTGCGGCAGTTAAAGTTGCTGGTACGATTTTCTTAAATTTAAAATAAAGACCTGCTAAAACTAAAAAACCGATAAGCATTGCGAAACTCTTATTGGGAGTTTCAAGGAGAGGTGGAAGGGTAGCAACTACAAGCATGGCACTAATTGCAGATATTCCAATACTTCCTAAGGCAATTTTGATCCAGATTGAGCCACGTCTTTGCTGTGAACCCTGTAATTTTTGTATTACGAAAAAAGGTCCAAAGCGTGAAGCAAAATTGGCTATACCCACAATAATACCGACCAGAATAATTTCTAGGTTCATATTAAGCCTCAACCTCATCATGCTGTTTCAGCACATAATGTTTAAATAGACCAGCTAAAATGCCTGAAAAAATACCTATAAAAATAGCGGCTGATAAGTTAATCCAATAACACGCCAAAGCTGAAACTACTAAAGATACAGCAACTACAAGGCTATGCTTTCGCTCAAATGCCGCTAATAAAAAACTTAAAAATAAAGCAGGTAATAAGAAGTCTAAAGCTGCTTGTAAAAACTTTGGTAAATGAGCTACTTGATCGGCAAATAATCCGCCTAACAAAGAGCCACTTGCCCAAGCCATCCAACTAAATAGACTTAGGCCAAGCATCCAAGACTCGGACCATTGTTGTCTGCGCTGTGAAAGTTGGATCATTCCACTGGCAAAAACTTCATCCGTTAAGCCCCAAGCCCATACCGCCGTTTTCTTAAGATTTAATTTGTTTGGAATCAGGTTGTATAGAGCAGGTCCATAAAGGACATGGCGAATATCTAGTGCAATGACTGTTAATGCTGTTAGCCAAATGGATGAACCGCTAGCTAAAAGCGCAACAACCAAAAATTGGCTAGCGCCGGCATACATTGAACAAGATAGAAAAAAGGCTTCCCATGGTGTAAAACCAAACTGAGATGCAGAAACGCCAAAGGCAAAAGAAACGGGTAAATAAGTGAGTACGATAGCTTGGCTATCTTTGGCGCCTTGCCAAAAAGTTGCTGTTTGGGCAGGCATCAATTGTTGTTCAGACACAATACACCTTGGCAATAAACCAAATGATAAAAATACTTGAAAGATTGAGTATTGTAGCCGAATTTAATAGCATAGTGCCGAAATGTTTAATCGGCAGTTTGATATGTTCAAGGCAAAGATTCGTTTAGTTTATATCGCCATGATAAGTGCAGGTATTTTTACATTGCAGGGCTGTGATAATGGTAATCAGGGTGCAGAAAAAAAAGTAGAAATTAAGCCAGCACCGAAACTAACCAATGATGCAACTGTTTATGCTCAAAAAGCATGGACATTGATTAATACGGTTGAGCATTTAGTTTATGAAAAACAACTCAGCCAAATTGATGACAAAGTTCGTAAACCTTTACGCCAATTGAGTACAGACTGGCGCATTAATGTAAAAATGACGGATTCAGTGACAGAAGGGAAATATGCACTCTGTCGTAAGGCCCTGACAAGTTTAGATATATGGGCACGCGAAACACTAGAAAACAACAGTTCAGTTGCCCAAAAGCAAGCGGACTATGAGCGAGATAAGGCTCAATGTAAGGATGCGATCGATACGCCAAATCTTGGAAATACTTCGCCAAAATAAAACTAATGAATGTAAAAAAGCGAGATGATCAATCTCGCTTTTTTTGCTTTTAAACGATAATGAGTGAATGTGAATTACGGTTTCGTGGCAGCTTTAGCGGTGTTTGCAGTTTTCACAGCATCTTGTTTCATTTGATGAGTCATTTGCTGTGATTCATGTTGAGCATGTGTCGCGCTGTTCATTGCATCATGTTTTTGAATGCTTAAGTCTTTTTTAAAATCCTGTTTAGTTTTAGTTGCCTCTTTCTTGGCTTTTTGAGCGGTAGCTTTTCCATGTACCGCTACACATTTTCCACCTTTGTGATTCGGTCCTGTACCGCCTTGTAGTTGAGTCCCTTTTGGACATGCAAATGCCGAAACACTTAACATAGCCAATACGCCTGCTGTAAGAATTGTTGATAATTTTTTCATGTTAATCAGCGCCTTGTTGAGTATTATTGCTCAGTTTGAGTGTAGGGTGAAAATATTTGCTTTAACACATTTATTTTGTGGAAATAGAGTTTGAACAATGTGTTGTTTTGCAGTGTTATCTAATTTTTAATTTAATTTTAAGTTTTTATTATTTAGCCGCTTTTAAAAAATTAGGATTGCGCTTGAGCAACTATTTTCAATTTCTCAATATCTAGAATCTCAATTTTTCTAAAAGCAATTCTGATGATTTTCTGTTTTTCGAGCAGGCTCAGCTCATGATTGATCGTCTGTCTAGATGTGGTCAGCATATTTGCCAACTGTTCTTGAGAAATATGAATTTGACGATCTTGAATAAGAATATGATTCCCATATCCTTCTAAAATGAATAGAAGACGCTGAGCAAGCCGTTGAGAAATACTGCGTGTTTGTATCGCAATCTGTTCTAAGAAAACGTATCTAAGTTTTTGACTGGTTAAACGTGCGAAAAAATACCAATAATATGGATTTTCCTTGAGTAGATCATTTAATGGTTTTGCAGGAATATGTAGAACTGTGCTTTTTTTCAAGGCAATCGCATCGTGTGAGCGCGGTTCATGATCAATCAGCGATATTTCACCAAACCACATAATTGGCTCAGCAATAGCAGAAAGTGCTTCATTACCATTTACATCGACATAACCTAAGCTAATTGAGCCTTCAAGTACGGTATAAATGCCATCAAATAGATCTTGAGCATGGAAAACATAGCTATTTTTCTCAAAGGTGATTTGCTTGCCATGTTCTAAAATAAAATTTTGGAATGTTTCTGGAAGCACACTAAACCATGTGTTTTCTTTTAGTCGATTAATATAAATTAGGTCCAATATTCGGTCATCCATGAAAAAATTCATTACTTTGTCAAATAGCTGACAACTTTAAGTTTTCCTTATATGTACAGTATGACTATATGTAAGTGAATAGGGAATAACTCATGTCAAATCTGGAGCAAGAGCTTAGCAAATATGCGGCTTACCACTTAAATCATAAAAATATTTTGACGCACTTTATCGGTATTCCGCTCATCGTGTTTTCAATTTTGTGTTTAACCGCAAGAGCTGGAGTCGATATTGGTAGTTTTAAACTGACTTTACCCATAGTCCTGATTGCAGCTAGTACGATCTATTATTTTATTTTAGATAAAGTATTTGGCTTACTCATGCTCGTTCTTTTAGCTGCTGTGTATCCACTGACGAGCCAAATTGCACAGTTATCTTTTGGAGAATGGTTAGCGGCAAGTATTGGTTTCTTTGTGGTGGGTTGGGTCTTTCAGTTTGTGGGACATTATTTTGAAAAGAAAAAACCAGCTTTTGTTGATGACGTAATTGGACTTGCGATAGGACCATTATTTGTATTGGCAGAATTTATTTTTATGCTAGGTTTTAGAAAGTCCCTGCATGAGCGTATTTTACAAGAGGCGCGTAGTAAACGAGAGACGATGGATTTAAGTCATTAAATATAAAAAAGCCCCAACATATTGGGGCTTTTTTAGCTTTAACTTAAACGTTAAAACGGAAGTGCATTACATCGCCGTCTTGAACAACGTAAGTTTTACCTTCTAAACGCCATTTACCAGCTTCTTTAGCGCCGTTTTCACCGTTGTATTGTACGAAGTCATCATATGCAACAACTTCAGCACGGATGAAGCCTTTTTCGAAGTCGGTATGAATCACACCAGCGGCTTGAGGAGCGGTTGCACCAACTTTTACTGTCCATGCACGAACTTCTTGTACACCAGCAGTGAAATAAGTCTGTAAACCTAAAAGCGCATAACCTGCACGAATAACCACATTTAAACCTGGTTCTTCCATGCCCATTGCTTCTAAAAACTCAGCACGATCTTCATCTTCTAATAATGAAATTTCAGCTTCGATTTGGTTGCAAAGAGGAACAACAATTGCGTTTTCCTCAGCAGCAAGTTTTTTAACTGCTTCTAAGTGCGGGTTGTTTTCAAAACCATCTTCTGCAACGTTTGCAATATACATCGTTGGTTTTAAAGTCATTAAACCAAAACCACGAACTAATTTACGTTCGTCATCAGACAAATCAGCTGCACGAGCTGGTTTACCTTCGTCAAGTAACGGTTGGATTTTTTCTAAAACTGCTTTAGTTGCTACAGCTTCTTTGTCACCGCCTTTAGCAACTTTAGTTAAACGTAAAATTGCTTTAGCAACAGTTTCAAGATCGGCAAGCGCAAGTTCAGTATTAATAGTTGCGATGTCGTCTAATGGATCAATTTTACCATTTACGTGAATTACGTTTTCGTCTTCGAAACAACGTACAACGTGTGCAATTGCATCAGTTTCACGAATGTTAGCAAGGAATTGGTTGCCTAAGCCTTCACCTTTTGATGCACCAGCAACAAGACCTGCAATGTCCACAAATTCCATTGTAGTTGGCAAAATACGCTGTGGTTTAACAATCGCAGCAAGTTTGTCTAAACGTGGATCTGGTACAGGAACAATACCTGTGTTTGGTTCAATGGTACAGAAAGGGAAGTTTTCCGCTGCAATCGCTGCTTTCGTTAATGCATTGAAAAGGGTAGATTTCCCTACGTTTGGCAGACCAACAATACCGCAATTAAAACCCATGAAAACCACTCACAAATGTGTAAATTAAAAATTGTCGCTGATTTTACATGAAAGCCATGACAAAGTCATGGCTAGAGCAGGGTTGTATTGCGTTTAAACTTTACGTTTATCAAGTTGCTGGGCTAATGCATCGCCAGCCGCTTGTACTAACATGACTAAAACAATCAATACTAAAATGACAGCCACCATAATTTGCATATCAAAACGTTGATAGCCATAACGATAAGCAATATCTCCTAGACCACCTGCACCAATAGCACCAGCAATCGCAGAGGAGTTAATCATAGTCACAATATTCACGGTAAAACCCGCCACAATACCCGGCAAAGCCTCTGGTAAAAGTACATGCCAGATAATTTGTTTACGGTTACACCCCATGGCTTGTGCAGCTTCAATTAAGCCTTGATCGACTTCACGTAAGCTGACTTCTGCAATACGCGCAAAGAAGGGAATCGCCGCAATAGTCAGCGGAACAACGGCTGCCCAAACGCCATAACTTGTACCCACAATCCAGCGAGTAAGCGGAATAAGCGCAACCATTAAAATAAGAAAGGGTACAGAGCGAGTAATGTTGATTACCCAACCCAAAGCTTGATTAATCTTTTGTGATGGGTGAATGCCATGCTCGGAGGTGCTGACTAAAACAACGGCAATGGGTAAGCCAATTAAAAAAGCAATAAATGCAGATGCACCTACCATGAGTAAGGTGTCTACAGTTCCAGTAATTAATAAATCAATGAGCTGGTCGTGCATAGCCAAGTACCTCAAATTGTGCAATTGCAGTTAATGCGTCTTGTCGTATAGATGAAATATCAATTTCTACGTTAGGAATACCGACTAAAAGTGAACCAATAATATGCCCTTGAATGGTATCGACCTGACTTTGATATAAATTGACGGGCGCTTTAAATTTGGCAAGTAGTTCTTGAATATCGGGAACCTGATGTGCTTCAGCCTCATATTTTAGTTTTACAATAATATGAGTCGAATCTTCATCGGGTAGAGGACTGATTTTAAAAGGCAGAGTGATCTGTTCAAGATTCAGCAATTCTTGAGTAATTTGTTGCTCTGGTCGTGAAAATACAGTCCAGACTTGCCCAGCCTCTACAATTTCACCTTGATCAATCACCACCACTTGATCACAAATTTCTCGAATGACCTGCATTTCATGAGTAATTAATACAATAGTAAGACCCAGCTCCTGATTAATCTTTTTAAGTAAAGCCAAAATAGTGGCGGTACTTTCAGGGTCAAGTGCCGAGGTGGCTTCATCGCAAAGTAAAATTTCAGGATGGTGAACAAGTGCACGTGCAATACCGACACGTTGCTTTTGTCCGCCTGAAAGTTGCGATGGATAGTAGCCAGACTTATCGGCAAGACCGACGAGTGCTAGAACTTCATTTACACGTTGGTCGATATCTGCTTTGTTGTAATTGGAAACTTTTAAGGGCAATGCCACATTTTCCCAGACCGTTTTTGCAGACATTAAATTGAAATGTTGAAAAATCATTCCAATTCTTTGACGGGTTTGAATAAGCTCGGAATGGCTCAATTCAGCAATGTTTTGTTGATGAATATGAATACTGCCTGTATTAACTTGTTCTAAGCCATTTAAAGTGCGGAGTAAGGAAGATTTTCCTGCACCACTTTTACCAATAATGCCTAAAATCTTACCTTGAGGAATATCAAGATTAATCTCTTTTAAAGCATGCAGTTTTTGACCTTGCGATTGGTAAAACTTATTTAAACCGCGAATTTTGATATGAGGTAGAGAAAAATCAACTTGTGATCCAAAACTCACCATTGTCATTCTCCTTATTTCCAGCCTTGAAACCACATACCTTGGCCAAAGTCTTTATCCAGAATATCTTGTGCTTGTTTTGAGTTCTGGAATGCTTTAACAAAGGTTGCAAGTTTTTGGTTTTTGTCTTGGTAATCGCGACGGGTCACAAACAAAATTGCATATTTTTTATCGATTGGATCTAAAAATAACGCGCTATGTGGGTCGGTTACCTTTGCCATTTTTAAGTAGTGAGGGAAGCCGAAAATTAAATCGACATCGTTATAGGCATGTGCTGTCTGTGGGCCTTCAACTTCAACGAAGCTCAACTGTTTAGGATTAGCAATAATGTCTTGAGTGGTTGAAAGTTCATTATTAATGTCTTTAAGCTGAATTAAACCTGCACGGTGCAATAAAATTAAAGCGCGAGCTAAATTGACGGGATCGTTTGGAATAGCAACACGTGCATTTGAAGGTAAGTCTTTAAGTGATTTATATTTTTTTGAATATAAACCGACATGACTTCCTGAGCCCACGGCAAATGCATGTAAGTCATAACCCGTTTCTTTAACAGCATTACGTAGAAATACGCTTTGCTGGAAAAAGTTTGCATCAATATCACCGTTTTGTACGGCAACATTGGGTGCTCGCCAGTCAGAAAATTCAACGAGTTTGACATGAGCACCTTGCTTTTCTACTTCATTGGCAACGCTTTGTAATAGCTCAGCATAAGGCGGGCTAATGCCAATCGTTAAAACATCATCGGCTTGTTTATTTTTAATATAACGGTAACCTACGAGGCCCAGAACTACGATTAAAATCGTAATTCCGAGTAACCAAGGTTTATGCTGTTTGAACTGAATCGCCATAATCTTTCCGTCATTACTTCCAGCCAGGGAACCAAAGTGTTGGCCCAATCTCAGCATCTAACACAGCTTTAACTTTTGGCGAATTTTGATAGATCTCAACAAATTTCTTTAATTTGTCGCCCTTATCTTGGTAGTCATCACGCACTACAAACAAAATTGCATAACGTTTATTGGTATTGTCATCAAGTAAAAGTGCACTTTCAGGGTTAGCTGTTTTTGCTAAGCGTAGGTAATGCGGATAGCCAAAAGCCAAGTCAACATCATCAATTGCACGAGCAGTCTGTGGTCCTTCAACCTCAATAAATTGCAAATTTTTAGGGTTTGAAACTACATCTTTAAGTGCAGATAAATGATTATTTGAATCTTTAAGCGTAATTAATTTAGCTTGCTGTAAGAGTAGCAGGGCACGACCTTGATTCACCGGATCATTTGGAATGACTACGCGCGCGTTTTGTGGCAATTCATCTAAGCTTTTGTACTTCTTTGAATAAAGTCCCACATGTGATGCTGCACCCACTGCAAATGCCTTTAATTTAAAGCCAGTTTCTTTAATTGCATTGTCTAAGAAAGGTTGATGCTGGAAAAAGTTCGCATCAATATCCCCATGATTTAAAGTAATGTTTGGTGTATTCCAGTCAGAAAATTCGACCAGTTTAACATTTAACCCCTGTTTCTTTGCTTCATCGGCAGCAGCTTGCAAAGTTTTTGCAAATGGAGGACTAATGCCAATCACAAGTTCATTTGAGCCACTTTGACGATGTTTATTCCATAAAAATAAAGCAACAATAAGGACTACAACGACTAAGCCTACGCCTAGCCATTTTTTTGAGGCTGTTTGAGCCATGTCTATCTCCAAATTTAAGCGGTTATTTCTTCAATTGTTGTTAGGTTTTTGCTGTTGTTATAGGGACTACATCGGAACGCTTGAACAGGGTGTTGTTCTGGTAATTGGTCACCCCGATTAAAAATTTTGTTCCGCAGTGAACCCGTTTTATATGCAGTTTTATAGCGACCACGTTGTTGTAGCTCAGGAATGACCAAGCGAATAAAGTCGTGGTGAGACTCAGGTGCAACTGTACGCGTCAAATTAAAGCCATCAATATCTGTCTCATCTAAAAGATGAATTAGGTATTCAGCAACTTCTTCGCCACTACCTACGATGAGGGGATAACGACCACCTAAAACATGCTGAGCTTTTAAGTCATTTTTCGTGATTTGTTGCTCTTTAAATTTTTCGGTAATCGAAACAATACTGTTACTTTTTTGGTAAGGAATCGCTTCATCGTCGGCAAACTTACTTAAGTCGATGCCAGTTGAACTCGCATAATGCGCTAAGCCTGCTTCAGGGCTCGCATACTGACGATATTCATTAAGTTTTTGTACAGCCAGATCATGTGTTTCGGCCACAACAACAGTTATGCCGACAAAGACTTTAATATCATCCGCTGAACGGCCTTGCTGTTCTGCAAGAGCACGAATCTTTTTCACTTGTTCGCGTATTTTTTCCGGTTTGTCGCCGCCAATAAATACACACTCAGCATGACGAGTCGCAAACTGCATACCTTTAGGTGAAGCACCTGCTTGAAATAGGGTTGGAGTGCGTTGCACAGAAGGAGACACCTGAAACACACCTTCACTCTGGTAATACTTTCCATGGTGGTGAATGGTATGCACCTTAGATGGGTCTGTAAAAACACGCCGTGCTTTATCTTTTTTAACTGCGTCGTTTTCCCATGACCCTTCCCAATATTTGTAGCAGAGCTCTAAAAACTCTTCGGCTTGTTCATAGCGGGCATCGTGGTCTTTTAAACCTTTTTGACCAATTAAGCGTTCGGCACTATCTAAATAACCTGTCACGATATTCCAGCCAATACGACCTTGAGTTAAATGGTCGAGACTCGCAAAGCGGCGTGCAAACTGATATGGATGCTCATAGCTCAAATTCACAGTGACACCAAAACTTAAGTTTTGTGTAACTGCCGCCATAGCTGAAATAAGTGTAGATGGGTCATGGCTCGGAAGCTGAATGGACTCTTTTAAAGTCAGATCTATACCATTTTGATAGACGTCATAGACACCTGTAATGTCTGCAATAAACAAACCATCAAATAAACCACTTTCTAGAGTTTTGGCTTGTTCTGTCCAATAGCTCAGTTCATTAAAGCGGTGTGATTCATCACGTGGATGTGTCCATAAGCCATGATTGATATGCCCAACACAGTTCATATCAAAAGCATTTAGTAAAATTTCTTTCGCTTTGAAGTCTGTCATTACAATGTCCCCCGTCGAGGTGGTAGAACACCGTTAAGCACATAGTTCCCAATAAAGTAATATTTCCATCGTGCGGCATCATGCAACGTATGTACACGCGCATTGCGCCAGAAACGGTCTAGACCATCTTGTGACTGACTACCACGGCTTCCTGCAAGTTCAATCAGCTTAGACGAAGCTTTTAGTGCGGTATCGCTACTATGAGCACGCACTTTGGCCACATCAATTGAAGCTTTTGCAATGCTTTCAGGTGTAGTTTCAATTTTTGCGGCATCAATTGATTGAGCAGCCTGTTTTAATAACACTTCACTAGCTCGTACATCGACAGCAATGCGTCCTAGCTCATAAATTGTCAAAGGATCTTGGTTTGCAGTTTCTACATTTGAATCAATCCATGGGCGCGCTTGATGCACTCTTTGCAAGCTTTCTTCAAAGGCTGCGCGTGCAATGCCTACCTCAATTGATGCATGCATAATTTGCGCAAAAGGGCCCACTAAGGTTGGTTGTAAAAATGCAGTATCAAAAGGAATAACATCATCTGCATCTACAAAAACCTGATCAAATTTAACCGTTCCGCTGCCTGTGGTTTTCTGTCCAAAACCAGACCAGTCATCAACTAGTTTCAATCCTTGTGAACCACTTTTTACAAAGGCTAGATATTCTCGACCTGCATCGTCTAGAACTAAGGTTGGAATACGGTGAGCAAATAAACTTCCTGTGCAGTAAAACTTTTCACCCTGAATGAGATATCCATTTTCGTGAGGACGAATGTTGGTTTGTTTATGGGTTGAAGTTTTAGTTTTAAACTCAGCAAGTGCATTACCAAAGCGAGTGCCATTTAATACTTCGCTATATAAACGTTGTTTTTGAGCTTCTGTACCTGTATTGCGCAAGACTTCTAAAGCGTAAAAATGGTTTTGTGGAATTTGTCCGATTGAACCATCTGCACCACTTAAAAGTGCAATCACTTTAGCAACTGTATGACTTGAAACTTCGGCACCACCATGTTGCTTTGGCACTGTAATTGCCCAAAGACCAGATTGGCTCAAAGCATCGATTTCGGTATACGGTAAAATTCGTTTAGCGTCTCGCTCAACTGCGGTTTTTTTAAATTGCTCAGCAAACTGTTTGGCAACTTCTAATGCTTCAGCATCACTTTGAATAATGTGCGCTTGGCTAGATGCCGACGTTTGTTTGGTTTGAACCGATTGATATGAAGTCATGACAATTTCTCCTTAAATCCAAGCATGGCGGGCAGGGAAATGACCATTAAGGTAATAATTGCCAATGGCATGTAATTTCCAGCGAACAGGATCGTGTAAGGTATGTACACGGGCATTTCGCCAATGTTGATCTAAATTATGTTGGCTTAAGCTTGAACGACTACCGCCCAGCTCTAGTAGTTTTTCAGAGATTTGTAGGGCAGCATCATTGGCGTAGACTTTCGCTTCTGCAACCAAAATTGAAGCTTTAGCTACTTGTTCATCAGTCACCGTTTGAAGTTGGTCAAGTTCATCTAAATATTCAGCAGCTTCATCAAGCAGTAAAATTGCAGCGTCCAGCAAAATATTTAATTTACCTACCTCTTGTAGGGTGTAATGTTCAAAGCTTGCTTTTTCAACCTTTGCATCAATAATTGGACGTGCTTTGTGTATGGTTGATAAAGTATCTTCAAAAGCAGCTTCAGCGATGCCTACATCAATGGCAACTTGTAATAACTGAGAATAAGCACCGCGATAGGTTGGGGTTTGGGTCAATAATCGCTCATCAAAAATAAGTTCAGGATTAACTTCAACTTGATTTAATTTAACTGTACCGCTCGCTGTAGTACGTTGACCAAATCCATTCCAGTCATTAATGACTTCAATGCCTTGAGCCTCTCGATTCACAATGACTAAAACCACATGACCATCAGGATGAATTGCTTTAATCGCGAGCCAATGCGCAAAACTTGTTCCCGTCGAATAAAACTTTTCGCCGTTTAAAATATATTTGCCGTTCTCAAGAGTAAGATTGGTTTTTAAGGTTTTTGAATCATGGGTATTACGTTCTGGCCCACCGTTGGCAAGACGTTTACCTGCTAATATTTCTGAAAAAATAAATTGTTTTTGTTGTTCTGTGCCCATGATTTCGATCAGGTTTAACAGACTAATCTGATTTTGTGGAATCTGACCAACATTCGCATCACCTTTACTCAAAATACGGAAAACTTGAGCCAAAGTTTTATTGGAAACAAAAGCACCGCCGTATTTTTTTGCAATGCGAATTCCGCCTAAGCCTTTTTGGCTAAAGCTTTCGATTTGCTCATGCGGTAATAAGCGTTGTTGATCACGTGTATTACGACCCTCTAAAGCATAATCCGCCACTTGATAAGCAGCATTAATCGCTTGTTGATCATTTTGAATGATTTGGACGTATGCAGTCTTTTTTGATAGAGAATTAGACATAATGACACCTTGTATTGCTGTCATTACCTTACAAAAGAAATATTTTTCCACTAAACGAGGACTTATGCTCAGCTTATGAAATAAAGTGCAAAGCATTTTTTTTGCTTTTTAATGAAAAAATAAAGATATTGAAAATTTATAAAAAACAATACTTTAAATTTGTTACTCGGACAAATAATAATAGAATTGGTTTTAATATGAAAAAGAGCAATAAGTACGGTAAAAAAAGATATAAAAAATAGACTTAAGTGTCAGTGAAAAATGAGCACAATATCCATTGTTTTAACTAAAAATAGCTTCTAAAGTATCTACTTACCATCGACCATTTTTGTACAAATAGTCAAATAAAAATAAACGTGGAGATTTTATGCGGGTTTTGTATCAGTTTCCTTTGTCCCATTATTGTGAAAAAGCTCGCTGGTTGTTAGACCATAAAGAACTTGATTATGTGGCTCATAACTTAATTCCAGGGTTTCATCGCGCTTTTGCACAACTCAAGACAGGCCAAAACTTTTTGCCAATTTTGAAAGATGATCATCAATGGATTGCTGAATCGACTAAAATTGCACTTTATCTGGATGATACTTATCCAGAGCATTCACTGTTACGTCGTGATGAACAATTAAGGCAGCAAACATTAAAAATAGATAGTTTGGCAGATGAACTTGGTGTGCATGTACGTCGTTGGGCACTTGCCCGTACTTTAGCCCATGGAGACCATGCTTTAGAGATTATGATGGGTGAACAAGGCTATTTACGCCAGTTTGAAAAAATATCGAAACCATTCCTCAAAACACTGGTAAAGAAGAATTATAAACTTGAAGAAGAGTTAGTCAACCAGTCAAAAGAGCGCATGGATGAACTCATAAATCAACTAAATAACTGTTTAATCGAAAATCAGGCACGTTATATGGTGGGCGATCGATTAAGTCTTGCTGATATTTCTGTATGTTCTATGCTTGCTCCTTTATTAGAAATAAAGGGTACGCCGTGGGAGCGGGAAGAAGCTGAAGGAGTTTCGGAAGAATGGAATAATTATCAGCAAAATTTACTTAATTTACCTCTAGGTCAGTATGTTTTAAGAATATATCAAACTGAGCGTAATGCGCGAGTAGATTGGCGCGGAATTTAAAATTATAAAATGCCCTGAGAAAATCGGGGCTTATTTGTATTTTTACTAATTAACTTATTAATATAGAAATTACTATCAATTTTCTAAATGATTTTTATTAAGCCATTTGTTTATATTATTTTGATGCCAAAATTACTTTTTACTATATAAATTTAATTCTATCTAAATGACTAATAACTTTAATTTTTATAATTTTTTGGAGAATACAATTTTCTAAATACCATTTTTAGCCAAAGTTAAGCGACTTTATTGTGCGTGTGTTTACATTGTAATCAATAATTGCCACATTTAAGTGTAATTAGATGAGCTTAATAATAGACAGAAGATTAAAACATAGATTAAAGTAGAAACATGTGAGCAGTTTTAAAGGTATTAATTCTGCAAAACAGATTGAATAAAATAAGTGAAGCAAATGGATGAGTTCTGCTTGAAAAAGTTGGCTCGATAATTGCAATTTAATAAAAAATCACTCTATTGCTCTATATGAATGATTCTATAGATAAATAGAGAGAATGATCATCAAGGAGTTCTTATGAAACGTTCTGCAACCTCTCTCATTATTTCAACAGTTATGCTTTGTACGGTTGGCGCTACTTCTCAAATTCAAGCAGCAGATACATTAGCTAAAATTAAAAGTACCGGAAAAATCGTAATTGGTCATCGAGAATCCTCAGATCCAATCTCATATGTTGTTGCAGGTAAACCAGTAGGTTATGCAGTCGATATCTGTAACCAGTTTGCAAATGACATTAAAAAAGAATTGAAAATGCCTGGTTTAAAAGTTGAGTACAAGGCTGTAACTTCTTCAACACGTATTCCTGAGCTTTTGGCTGGCAATATCGATATGGAATGTGGTACCACTACAAACTCTAAACAACGTCAGCAACAAGTTGGTTTCTCTACTAACTACTATGCGACAGAAGTACGTATGGCTGTTAAAGCAAACTCTGGCATTAAAAGTTTAGCAGACTTAAATGGTAAAGCAGTTGTTACCACTCAAGGCACCACATCTGACAAATACATCAAGATGAATGAAAAAGGTCAGTCAATTAATGTTCAAAACATTTATGGTAAAGATCATGCTGATTCTTTTGCCATGATGGCATCTGGCCGTGCTGCTGCATTTGTAATGGATGATAATATTTTAGCAGGCTTGATTGCTAAGTCTTCTACACCTAAAGCTTTCGCCATAGTTGGTCCGGTACTTTCATCTGAACCTTACGGAATTATGCTTGCTAAAGATGATCCAAAATTTAAAGCGATTGCAGACCGTACTGTAAATAATTTATGGAAAACTGGTCAAATGGACGCTTTATATAAGAAGTGGTTCTTATCTCCAATTCCACCAAAAAACACGAATTTGAACATGCAACAAAGTTCATCTTATAAGAAATTAAAAGCTAACCCAACAGATGCAGGAATCTAACTGGATCTTTTTGTCCTAAATTTACTTGTGTAAGTGTAAAGATTCATTTGCACAAGTGGTCTATTTTCTAAAGATATTAATTTAAGGGGCAAACATGTCAGTCGGCTCGCTAAACTGGACTATATTCTGTGCGGAGTCTAATGAATATGGTGTCGATAAAGCCGCATGGGCAGAATCAGTTTGTAAAGCTATTGGTAGCTCAAGCTACAATGCTTATGCTGAGGCACCCACATGGTTACAAATGTTAGGTTCAGGCGTGTTCACTATGGTTTGGACAGCTATTATAGCCTTTCTTATCGCATTTTTATTAGGTTCTCTCCTCGGCGTAATTCGTACATTACCCAATAAACCTCTCGCATTTATCGGCAATTGTTACGTTGAAATTTTCCGTAATATTCCACTTATTGTGCAACTATTCTTCTGGGCTTTTGTTTTTCCCGAGTTTTTACCGGACAGCTTAAGTGCAGGTAGTGGGGATGTAGTTGCTGGTGGTTGGTGGAAAAATATTTTAAATCAGCAACCTGCGGTTATTGGTGTTTTTGCATTAGGTCTCTACACGGCCGCCCGTGTATCTGAGCACATACGTGCCGGAATTAATACCGTTTCTCGTGGACAGAAGTTTGCAGCTTCCGCTATGGGTTTTACGACAGCACAAAGCTATCGTTATGTCATTTTACCGGTTGCATATCGTACCGTATGGCCAACGATTACATCTGAGGCAATGAATGTTTTTAAAAACTCAGCTGTTTTATATGCGTTAAGTGTGTTGAATTTCTTTGCTTACACGAAAACCATGCGTGAAGAAACTTCTCAGGACATTATCATTCTTATTCTCTCTACACCTGTTTATTTAATTATTACTTATAGCATTAAGTTTGTAATGGCATGGATTGAGAAGCGAATGGCTGTACCTGGCTTAGGTTCAGGAGGGAAGTAATTATGGATTTTTCTTTATTACAAAACCCTGATGTGATCGCGGCACTCAAAGAAGGTCTCATTTTTACGCTTACCGTAACGGTATTAGCAATGATGGGCGGTATCCTCATTGGAACCCCATTGGCAATGATGCGTTTATCTAACAATGCCATCGCAAGTAATTTTGCAAAATTTTATGTTGATCTGTTTCGTGGTATTCCACTGATTCAGGTAATTTTTATCTTCTACTTTTTGTTGCCGAAAATATTTGAGTTTCAATCTGATACCTATTGGGGGCCGCTATTTTCGAGCGTTGTAACTTTTGCCATTTTTGAAGCAGCTTTTTTCTCGGAAATTGTACGTTCTGGAATTCAGTCTATTTCAAAAGGTCAGGTACATGCAGGCTACGCGCTTGGTTTCACTTATGGTCAATCAATGCGCTACGTGGTTTTACCTCAAGCCTTTCGCAACATGCTTCCGGTATTGTTAACTCAAACCATTATTCTGTTTCAGGATGTATCGTTAGTTTATGTGATTAGTGCGCCAGACTTTTTAGGTCGTGCAGATACATTAGCTAATACTTATGGACCTGAAACGAAAGCAACATTCTATTTAATCGTCGCTGTGGTGTATTTCTGTAGCTCGTTTGTGCTGTCGCAATTAGTCAAACGCTTACAGCAAAAAATTGCCATCATTCGCTAATTGGAGATTTTAAATGCCAATGATAGACATCCAACATATCTCTAAATGGTATGGTGATTTTCAAGTTTTAACAGATTGCACGACGAGTATTGAAAAAGGTGATGTCGTTGTTGTTTGTGGACCATCTGGTTCAGGAAAATCAACACTCATTAAAACAGTAAATGCTTTGGAACCATTTCAACAAGGTGACATTATTGTCGATGGGATTTCGCTTAAAGATCCAAAAACAGATCTTGCTAAATTCCGTTCACGAGTGGGAATGGTCTTTCAACACTTTGAACTTTTTCCGCACATGACTGTTTTGGAAAATTTAACCATTGCTCAAGTTAAAGTGTTAAAGCGTTCAGTTGCAGATGCTCGCGAAAAAGGTTTGAAATATTTAGAGCGTGTAGGCTTACTTGCGCATAAAGATAAATTTCCGGGGCAGTTGT
Organism: Acinetobacter pittii; assembly: GCF_022449185.1. Taxonomy (GTDB): domain Bacteria; phylum Pseudomonadota; class Gammaproteobacteria; order Pseudomonadales; family Moraxellaceae; genus Acinetobacter; species Acinetobacter pittii_I. The sequence continues at coordinate 1,257,082 of NZ_JAKUKO010000001.1, read as the reverse complement.
CGGGTGGTCAGCAGCAACGTGTAGCGATTGCACGTGGCTTGTCTATGGACCCAATCTGTATGTTGTTTGATGAACCAACTTCTGCACTTGATCCTGAAATGGTCGGTGAGGTTCTTGAAGTTATGGTACAGCTCGCACATGAAGGCATGACCATGATGTGTGTTACGCATGAAATGGGCTTTGCTAAAAGAGTATCTAACCGTTTAATTTTTATGGATGAAGGTAAAATTTTAGAAGACTGCCCAACCCATGAATTCTTTGATAATTTAGAAGCTCGTCATGAGCGTGCTAAACTTTTCTTAGAAAAAATTCAGGCGATGCACTAATAACCCTAATAAAAAAAGAGCCATTAAAGGCTCTTTTTTTATATCTAATTTTTAGAAACTATATTTTGCTAGCAGGTTGATACGTGAATAATCACCCTTGTCACCTGCAAAAGTTTCACGTTGACCGTAAGTATATTCTGCTCCTAAATCAATATTTTTAACTGGGTTCCAGATTAAATTGACTAAAGCGTTATAAATTTCTTTGTTATAGCTGGTATTGGTTAAATTGCTATTAGCATAGACATTATCATCTTTATATTGAATACCACCTACAGCAAAAGTAGAGCGGAGGATAGGGCTCCATTTCCGCTGATATCCAATTACTGCGCTATCGAATTCTCCTAAATTAATATCTTGTGTTGTTGTGTCATAGTTATAAGCCGAATTGCTATAAAGTAAATAACGGCCATCACCTTTAACATGATAGTAATTAGCAACCACGCTATCTTGAGGCGTTAAATCATATTTACCACCAACACCGACACCCCAGCCAAATTTCTCTTCAGAAGTGCTATCTTTTGGAGCCACACGGTTTTCATGGGCAAGACCATGTAACTGTAATAGGCCTTTGTTATCCGTAGTTTTGAAATCATATCGAGCTGTTAAAGTAGGAAAACGGCTTCCACCGGCAGCATTACCAGCTTTTTCAACATCGCCACCCTCTAAGGCAACTAATATTTTTTGTTGTGCATTAATTGGCTGGGTGTATCTAACTTGTACTGTACGTGTAGTACCTGTACCAATAGCGCCATTAAAATCTACTGTTTCTGGTGATGTATCTGTGTTTACAAAGGGTGAGGTTGTTTGACCAGCTAACCATTTTCCTAAAGACATATAGGCATGACGAACACGGAAAGTACCATTCCCATTATCTCCATTGCCACCCATAAAGTCGGCTTCAATTTTACCTGTTAAATCTCCATATTGAGTTGGACGAGTAATATCTAAGCCAATTCGTGAAGTTGCTGCAGATACATTGAGTGAGTCTTGTTTTGGATCATCTTTATTGAGTGGATAATTGGCACCATTTGAAATACTGCCATTTGAACCTTTAAAGTCATAGGTTGCATCTGCGCGAACACTACCATAAAGCTTGACTTGAGTTTGCCCATCGGCCATAGCCATCCAACCTGGTTTTGATGCAGGAGGTGTAGGGGTGGCAGGTGCTGCGGGAATTGTTGCTGGAGCAGTGACAGTTAAAGCTGTTTTTTGTTGATCAGATAGTTTCTGGACGAGTTGTTTTAACTCCTTTACTTCATCACGTAAGGCTTTAACTTCAGCATCTGTAGCGGCATGCACAGGCATCGTCACGCTCATTGCACCTAAAGAACTCATTGCTAACACTAGTGTTTTGATCTTATTCACAGGAACTCCCCCGACATGGATAAAAATTTTCCTGCAAATACATAACAAAAATGATGCCAACTTTAAGGAACTTGAAAAAAAGCCAAATTTTGACGATTACTTCCTTTCTAGCTTCAAATAATAGTAAGAAAAAGGATTTTGCATTGATAAATCAGATTAAAGTATAAAGTTAACTCTCTAAAATGAATCGCCCCTGACACTACTTGCACGTTTAAAAGGCATAAAAGAATTAGGCTCTATAAAGGAAAAAGAGTTTTACTGTCTATAAACCTTTGTATTTTCAATGCAGAGGTGGTGGTATAGGGTTATACTGTCTTTACTGTGAAATTCTGGCTGGAGATAAGAGTGGAGTTAGATCGTTTTGATAAACAAATTCTAGAAATTTTGTCTCATGAAGACTTAAATTTGAATGAACTTTCAGAACGGATCAATCTGTCAGTCAGTTCTGTGCATCGACGTATCAAGCACCTGATTGAAGCCAACATCATGGGGCAGCTCAAAAGGGAAATTAATTTTAGTAAGCTTGGTTTTACTTTACATATTTTATTGCAAGTATCATTGAGCAAGCATGATAGTGAAACATTTGATAAGTTTTTGTCTGAAATAGAAGCAATTCCAGAAGTAACAAACGCATTCTTGGTAACTGGACAGAGTGCCGATTTTATTTTAGAGCTTGTGGCACGCAACATGGATGACTACAGTGAAATTTTATTAAGACGTATTGGAAAAATCGACAATGTAGTTGCTTTGCATTCTAGCTTTGTCATTAAAGAATATAATGTGTTTAATTGCTATAACTTGCTCAACAAGCTATAAAAAACGCACCAAATGGTGCGTTTTCTTTGATTCAAATGTTTGATTTAAGCATCAAGTTGAGCCAAAACCTCATCCGAGAATTCAACGTTAGTATAAACGTTTTGTACATCGTCAAGATCTTCAAACATATCAATCATTTTAAGAATTTGTTTTGCTTGGTCAACATCTGTAATTTCAGCTTTTGTAGATGGACTCATCACAACTTCTGCGTTATCAGATTTTAAACCAGCGGCAGTAAGGGCATCTTGTACTTCACCGAAAGTTTCTGGTGAAGTGATTACCAAAATTTCATCTTCTGAAACTTCAATATCTTCAGCGCCAGCTTCTAAAGCTACTTCCATGATTTTATCTTCTAAAGAAACATCTTCAAAAGTAATCTCACCACGTTTAGTAAATAGATAAGATACAGAACCCGCAGTTCCTAAGTTACCATTTGTTTTACTAAAACAGTGACGTACGTCTGGTACTGTACGGTTTAAGTTATCTGTCATTGTTTCAACAAGAACAGCAACCCCGCCAACACCATAACCTTCATAAGTTACTTCTTTTAGATCATCATTATCTTCACCACCAGCACCACGTTGGATAGCACGGTTAATGGTGTCACGTGTCATATTAACTGAGAGAGCTTTTTCAACTACTGCACGCAGACGAGGGTTGCTAGCAGGATCTCCACCACCAAGTTTGGCAGCAGTCACAATTTCACGAATATATTTAGTAAAAACTTTACCGCGACTTGCATCTTGTTTAGCTTTACGATGCTTAATATTGGCCCATTTAGAATGACCCGCCATGGACGTGAACTCCAAAAAAAGAAAATGCAAAAGTGCTGGAATATTAGCATAGGCTTGGTTTTGTTGAAAACTGTTGCCCTGCGTTTTGTTAGCCAATTGAATAAGAACAATAAGCTTAAGACCTAATGAGTGAGATTAGGTCAAATCAAGTCCAATTTGATTTAGTTAATTTTTACATCTATGTCAAATTGAGCATATAACTCTTTAATGGTTTCCAAGTCTTTTTGTAAATCAGTCGGGTAAATTTTACCTAAAATCCCACCTTGTTTACTTCGAGCATTGGCATACATTAAAACAATAGGAACATTGGCTGCTTTGGCAATATGCCAAAAACCTGTACGGATAGGCTTTCGTTCAGAGCCATCTTTAGCACGTGTAGCTTCTGGAGCAATCACTAAGTTAAATGTTTCATGGGTTTGAAATTGTTCAACCATTTGCGAAACGATATCTTTACTTGCTTTACGGTCAACAGGAATGCCACCCAATTTTTCTAAAATTGGCTTAAGTGGGCCTTTGAAAAGTTCTTTCTTTATTAAGGTATGAATCTTAATGTCTAACATTTGGAAGAGGGCAATCGATAGCACTGCATCTAGATTTGAGGTATGTTCAAAGCCAATAATAACTTGTTTTTTCTCAAGAATTTGAGGGTCTACATTGTAAGTCCAACCAACGGCTTTAAAGATAGAATTACCTAGGAATTTTTTCATACATCAGTGCAAGGTGACAAATTTTCAGGATTCTAATATGAGTTTGTAAAAAAGCCTAGAAAAATTATGAAAGCTAAAGTAGACCACAAAAGTTAAAGGTTATCTAAGTTATAGAATAATAAACTTAGATAATTTTAAAATTAAGATGCCTGTTCTGGTATCTCTTCATTAATTAAATATTCAATATATTTCCATATTTTCTCAGGATTAATAAGATTCTTGTCTGTTGTACCATCAATAATCATTCCATCAATAATAGAAATTATGATATGAACAAGTGGTGTTGGGTTTTTTATACCTAATTGAGTAAGCTTTTCATGTAATAAGTTAGTCAACCATTTTGTATATTCATAAAATGGTTCACGAATTGAAGTATATTGTTTAGATACTTCAATAAATGCCTTCTTGAATAAACATCCATTAAAAGTTTCACTATTGATCCATTCAATATACCAATTGAAAATAATATGAATTTGCTCAAGAGGACTAGCATCTTGATGTAAACTTAATTGTTCATTGATCGAGTTTTGAATATTTATGTTTCGATGTTGCAAACACTCCATAATTAAATTTTCCTTCGACGGGAAATATTTATAGAAAGTCATTTTTGCAACATTTGATTCAGCAATAATACGGTCGACACCAGTAGCATTGTACCCAATCTGATTAAATAAATTTAAAGCAGTATTTATAATATCTTCTTTTTTTGACATTACTTTTCCATATAGTTAAAACTAATTATAACTTAATCTAAAATATTAAATTTTTAATACAAATTATGATAATGAAAAACTGGATTTGATTCAAGTTTAGATTGTGATAATGATTATCATTAATTGAGATTTTTTAAAAATTTTTATTTGATTTTGTATAATTTTAACTCTAATATTAATTAATGACGGAAGATGTTTGAATATTGGTTTAAGTCTTTGTTTTATAATAAAATATGTAAAAATTAACCTTGCTTTAAATAACTTTAACGAGAACGGATATGCCTAAGAAATTTGAGAATTTTAATAATCCTAGAAAGAAAGCACTCACAGGGATGAAGCAAAGCGTTTCAGCTGAACTCTGGGAAAAAAATTCAAATTTTTTGACTCGTTTAAGAGCAAAAATTTCAAAACATCCTGTATCTCATCATCCTGCAATCGATACTTTAAATAATGGCGAAATTAATAAAGATGATTTAAAAAAAATTCATTTAGAATATCGTCATGCAATTGTGCAAACTTTTACTGATGCTTTGCTCATGGCCCAATTTCAAACAAAACAATTAGAACCTAGATTGCATGCTGGGGCAAAAATGTTTCCGCGTTTTCTGTTGAGTTTAAATATTTTTGATGAGTTTGGATTTCGTCCAGGATTAGATAAAGATGGTTACTATCAGGGAAATCCTGAATATGCTCATTATCCTTTATTTGAAGATATATTGAATGATTTCGGTATTACAGAACAAGATCGGCTAACTTATCATCCGACTGAAATTGCAGATCAGGTGAGAGTGTTTTTAGAAAATGCTTATGATGACTATAAAGCTGTTTCAGCCTTATTGGCAGTCGCAGAGGAAGAAGTCATTCTGTATAGTCCACCTTTACGTAGAGCGACTAAAGCAGTTGGTCTAGATGTGGAGGGTGGCGGTTATTATCATGTACATGGCATCTCTGAAGATGAAAGTGCCGAAGCAGCAGATGACGATCATGAAGAAGATTTATGGTATGTCTTGATGCAAGCTTGTACAGAAGAAGACTATAACTATATTGAAAAATTATGCTTAGAATATTGTGATTTATGGGAAAAGTTCTGGGATACACAATTAGAGAATTCTGAGCCCATACGAAAGCAAATCTTAGCTTAATAGATTAAAGATGAATATTTAGTACGGAACGTCAGTGTATTTTAAAACATCTAAAATTTAGGAATAAAATAAACTTTAAATTTTGAGTATTTTTATAAGAGTAAAGCATATTCTATTTGGATGTATATTAAAAAACCCCATAAACTTTTTGTTTATGAGGTTTGGTATTTGGTGGGCCCACACAGACTTGAACTGTGGACCAACGGATTATGAGTCCGCTGCTCTAACCAACTGAGCTATAGGCCCTATAAGTCAGAAAAGCTTTTAATCTCAATGCTTTTCAGTGCGTGCAATACTAATCAATTTTTTAATTAAACACAAGTTATTTTCTGAACTAGACGTAAACTAAACCCAAAAAATTTGTGGCATATTGGTTAATATTTCAAGCGATAGTGATTCTAACTTATGTGTACTTCAAGAGTAAAGTAGAAGAAGTTATTTATCGATCAATTAGAATTTATTCCAACAATCTATTGTGACGATGACTTAATTGTATTTGTAATTTGAGACATCAATTTATATAGAATAAATTTTATTTAAAATGTGAGCGGTAAGTGTGGGTGCATTGTTTGAATGTTTTGAAAGACTGGAGTGAGAAAAACTTACTTAAGATAAATATAAATGGAGGTTAAAAATACTATATAAAATTTTCTATATTTTTATACTGTAATTAAGCTTTAGATATATAATAAATCGTCTTTTAATTATCTCTTTCGAAAAATAATAGTTGCAATAATTCTCTTAATAAGATTCTAGCCTATAGGTAGTAAAGAAAATATAAACTATTAGGTTCAAATTACTGAAGCAAGTATTATTAATTTTTATAATAGGTTAAAATTTAAACTCAACTTATTAAAAAGCAAACATTAAGCTATAAAGTTAGTAACTTTAATAATGAAACATAAAATTAGCAAATTCAAGCGATTTAATGTTTTTTGAGCTAAATAGATTTAAACGAAATATAATACTTTTTCTTAAAGTATTTATTGTGTTTTGCTAAAAAAGCTGTTAAGAGAGGTAATAGAAATTTTTATCATTAAACTATCTTTCTTTCTCTAAAATATTTTCTATATAAAACCTAAATTGTGATTGTCTTCACAAGAATACAAATGTTTGTATCTTATAAACTTTATACTTGACTAAAACACTTGGTTTTAATAAAGTATAAGTGTATTTTTTACAAAATAAAATATTATTGCTTAATCCTGAAATACAACAAGAGGCCTACTTTCTACGTAGGCTTTTTGTTTTTAGTAGTATTTAGATATAGAGTACAGAGTAATAAGCTTAAGCTTTAAATAACTAGATTTAAAAAGAATTAAAATTATAAAAAATCCTTAGACTTTCAGAACTAACCTATAAATTTTCTTGAATAATTTGAATTAACTCTCTAGCTGCTTTAGGTAAAGGGCGGTCTTGGAGCCAAATTAAATAAATAGATAGAGGTAAATGATTTTTTGTATTTTTAAAATCTAAAAGGACTAGGTGACCTTGATCAATTTTATCTTGTACTAGTGATAACGGAAAATTTCCCCAACCAAGTCCAGCTTCAACCATATTAATTGCTGTTTGTAGACTATTGGTTTTCCAGTACATTGCACCAATAATTGAACGGGGATCTTTCATTTCATGTTCACTACTCGCCACAACAATTTGTCTAATATTAATTAATTCTTCAATAGAAAACTGCTTTGTTCTATCTTGTAGAAGAGCGTGATTAGAAGAAATCGTAGCCGCCACTGTTTCAGTCATTACCAATTGTAGATTCTCGCGCATTTTTATATTGAGGTCTGAACCCGCTAAGCAAAGACTGATTTGCTCCGTATAAAGTAAATTAACAATGTCGTCTTGGGGAGCAGTAATAACTTCTATCTTTAGTAAAGGGAATTTATCGGCTAGTTTCTTTATTGAATGGAATAATAATTTTGTATTTACATCGGAAACAACGCCAATACGCAATTTACTTTCAAGTCCTAAAGAAAGTTCATGTGCATGAGTGCTAAATAGCCTAAGTTGTTCAGAAATGATCCGTGCTTGAGGTTCCAAGGCTAATGCTGTAGCGGTAGGAATGACCTTTCGAGGTGTCCGTTCAAATAATATATAACCCAATTCTGCTTCTAAATTAGCAACGGCCATACTTACTGCTGAGGGGACTCGATTGAGTTTACGAGCAGCCGCAGAGAAAGAACCCGTATCGAGTACGGTTATGAAAAGTTCAATATTTTCACTGTTAAAATTCATTTTGATATCAGCTGAACTGAAAGCTATTAACTTTATATATGATTTTGACTGAAATTAAAATATAAGGAATTAAGCAGAGTTTAGTGATTATGCAAGGTATAAAGCGTCGAATTGTATATGTTTCTTCCTATGAAATAATCGGAATGATTATTTCATCAGTAGGGTTAGCGATTTTGGCAGGTGATAGTGTTGAACATACTGGACCATTATCCGTCATGATTACGACCATCGCTGTAACTTGGAATTTTATCTACAATATTTTATATGAGAAATGGGAAGCTAGACAAAGCAGTCATATCCGTACAGTTAAGCGTAGAGTTGGGCATGCCATCGGTTTTCAGCTTACTTTGGTTCTGTTTTTAATTCCTCTTATTTCATGGTGGATGGATATTTCCCTGATTGCTGCTTTTTGGTTAGATGTGGCCTTTATTATCATTATTCCTATCTATACTTTTATATTTAATTGGAGTTTCGATAAGTTATTTGGATTGCCTATTTCGGCACAGGTTAAAGCGCTATCAGAATAACCGTAAAATTATTTTATAAGCTATCAAGGTGATCGACTTTGATAGCTTATCTAGTTTCATTATTTGATTTGATCAATAGCTAACTGTTTTGAAAACTTTAATTGAGCTTTCTTGGCGAAAATATAATAAATTAAAGCAGTAGAGATAAGACCTACGAGCCACGATAAATCGATTCCTCCTAGCATTGCCGCAATTTGACCCGTATAAAATTTACTATCAATAAATGGCAGTTGAATCAAAATACCTAGAAAGTAGCAGGTAATTCCAATCCGATTCCAACGGCCATACTTACCATTTGGATCATAGAGTGCATCTACATCACATTCTTCTTTAGAGATAAAGTAATAATCAACAAGATTAATGGCACTCCACGGAATAAAAAAGGTGAGTAAAAACAAAATAAATGCTTTAAAGGCGCTTAAAAAAGTATGTTCACCTATAATTGCAATAAAGGTTGAGACTACAACCATAGCAAGAACAATCATTAATCTTGTTATTTTTGAGATTTGATTTGTCGATTTGAAACTATTCCAAATCGTAGCAATACACATAAAACTGCCATAGGCATTTAAGGTCGTTAGAGTAACTTTCCCAAAAGCGATACTAAAATATAGAAAGGTTACGACAAGGGCAATTGGGTTCATACCCACAACATATTGAACTTCATTTCCGACAAAATTGCCGTTTGCAACCTGAGCGATTAAAACGCCTAAGCTCATAGAAATTTGTGAACCAATTAAAGAACCTAAGCCGACTGCCCAAAAAACACGAGATGAAGATGTTTTAGTTGGAAGATATCGAGAATAGTCTGCAACATAGGGACCAAAAGAGATTTGCCAAGAAGCAGAAAGGGAAACTGCTAACAAGAATGAAGACCAGCTGAAATGACGTACTGCTAAGAGTTCAGAAAAATCAGAAAGTGTGAAGATCTGAGTCAAAATAATCACAAAAGCAATCAAACCAATAATACTAGCTACTTTGCCTACCAAATGGATTAAACGGTATCCAATCGTTGCGAATAAAATGATTAAACTTGCATAAATTAATATACCAGTTGTATTGCTGACATGTGCTAAATGTGCAATTGCTTTACCCGCTAATACCTCTCCAGTTGCGGTAAAGCCAATATACATAAGGCAAACAAGTATGATTGGAATGCACGCGCCATAAACCCCAAATTGCACACGGCTCGAAATCATTTGAGGGAGGCCAAGTTTAGGACCTTGGGCAGCATGTAGTGCCATGACGGCAGCACCAAAACATTGTCCTACTAATAAGCCGATAATAGACCAAAAAACATCTCCGCCTAACACAACGGCTAGCGCGCCTGTCACAATGGCTGTGATTTGTAAGTTAGCACCAAACCATAGGGTGAATTGGGCAAATACTCCACCATGTCTTTCATTTTCAGGAATAAAGTCGATGCTTCGGTTTTCAATAAAACTACTATTAGGTTTCCCAGCCGATGAGTCCATTTCACTCTCCTTATCCTTTAAGAGCCATCCTATTCTTATTTATTCACATTTGTATAATCAAATATAAACATGTATATACAAGTAATTTTAAGAAGAATCAAATATTTTTGAAGTATTGGACGTTAAAATTGAGTTAAATAATTCATAGATAAATAGAAAAAGTATTTGACTGATTTTATTTTTAAAAAGTTAAATGATGAAAAAAATAATATATAAAAAAAGCCCTCTGAAGAGGGCTCGATTTTATGCGTTTGCGTCTAAAACTAGTTGAAAATAAGTGGGAAGTTCAGAAAATTGTACCAGTTGGGTCTTATCTTCTTGCTTAAAATAATACTGATAATTTGGAGTGTCTAAATGGTTATCTAGATATTGGGTTGCATCTGTAAACTGTGCTTTTGCAATCGGCTTATCTTTCTTGCATTTAATAATAACAGGATTTACAGAGTTTAATTTTACAGGAACACCATTTTCAAATTTAGCAGTTTCAATCAATAAGGAAATTTTGAAATCTCCGAAGGTTACACAGAAGTGACCTCCATTTTCAGTCTTAATTTCTCGGTCGGAGAAAAGATCTTTAAATAAATTCTTTAGGGATTCTCTGTGTTTATCTAAGGCAACTTGAAATTCATGATCTCGTTGCTCGATCTTTTCTTGCTCTTCTTGTAGCAATTTAGCTTGCTTTTCAATTGTTGTAAAATCCAGCTTCATTTTAATATCTCCTTTGGTAGTTTTAAAACTATATATGGCAATCTTTTATTAAGTTTTAAAGAAACATACAGTATTTGTTACAACGGAATAATTAAGATGAGCTTTTGTATAAACCATCACAATTGTAAAAAAATATTTTGAAAATATAAGAATTTAGAGAAATTGTTGAGGAATAATTTTTATATTTGAAAATGCTGCTACATATTAAGGATAGATTTTTAATGTAGCAGCACATTTCTTATTTTGTACAATGTTTTGCCATAAGTGGAGTCCTTTTAATTTTAAAAAATCCTCCGCTACTCATTACACCAAGCATCACTAAAACTGTTCCTACCAACTGCCAGACATTGAGGGCTTGTCCCGTAAGTAGAGCAATTATCATACTGAACACTGGTACAAAGTTAAAAAAGACAGAAGCACGACCAGCACCTAACTTTTGTATACCATTAAACCAGAATAAATAAGCAATCATGGTAGAGCAGATAACAACATATCCCATGGCTAAGTGCGCATTTATAGGGGCAGACGCAATTGCTGTAAGAGGATCTTCAAATATCACACTCAACAAACCAAGTGTTATTGCCCCGAACAGCATAGAAAAAGTTGTTGTTTCTAGCGGAGTAGCATTTTTTACATAACGGCGAGACAGTACATTTGCTAAGCAAAATCCAAATGCGCCCAATAATATAAATAGATCCCCAATGTCTATTTTAAGATGCAGTAAAGTTGTCATATGTCCCTGACTAATCACCAGTAACACACCACTTAAGCCAAATAAAACGCCTAAGAATTTATTAGTGGTAAGTTTTTCTCCATCTAAAAGGATTGTCATTAATAGAGTCAATAATGGTGTAGTTGCCATAATCAAAGCACCGTTAACAGCTGAGGTGGTTTGAAGTCCATAAAAACAGCCAATGTTAAATCCCGCAATTCCGATAATACCAATAATCAAATAGATAACTAGATTCTGTCTTAATGCTGTCCATCTAAGCTGGCCTGTTACTGAAAAGATTAAGAGTAAGCCTAGACTTGCAATAAAAAAACGTTCAGACGCAGCAGATAACGGGGGCATATGTTGAATAATATAAGACATTGCATTAAATGCTGATCCCCAAAAAAACATCGTTAAGACAACACCAGCATAGGCATAAGCCACCGTTCTGTTCATGGACAGGCTCCCATTAAGAAAGGTTTTATTCTCGACAAATCTATAAAGGTGTACAATTCCATATTAATACACTTCTAATGTGAAAATTTGCACAATGATTGATTGGGAAAATTTGCATTACTTTTCAGTTTTTACCGACGAAAAGTCACTTTCTGCTGCTGCCAGAAAATTGGGAGTAGATCATGCAACTGTGTCTAGAAGAATTGCCCAGCTAGAACAAAATTTAAAACTTAAATTAGTTGATCGTAGGCCACGGACATACATTCTAACTCCTGACGGAGAACGTCTTGCACAAGTAGTTGCTCGTATGATGGAAGAAACTTTTTCTATTGAACGTTTAACACAAGCAGGTCAGCAAGAGGTAATGGGAAGTGTTTCTATTAGTATGCCTCCTTTAACTGCTGCACATCTCATCATGCCTCATTTGAGTAAATTTTATCGCCATTATCCGCAGTTAAAATTGCGGGTGCTCGGTGATGTTCATTATGTTTCTTTACAGCATAGTGAGGCTGATATTGCAGTACGATTTGGACGTCCCAAAGATGAAAATTTAGTTGCTCGCAAAGTAGGGGAAATACCTTTTGGAATATATGCAGGTCCAAATTATTTAGCTTCAACAGATCCTGAAAATTATGATTGGATTAGTGTAGAAGTGGGGGGAGTACATGGTCAAAAACAGCAAAAGTTAAAAGAAAGGTTAAATCATAAAGAACCTATAATGGTTACCAATAACCCCGAGTTACAGTGGAGAGCTGCATGTGGAGAAATTGGTTTAGCGGTCTTACCTGATTTTTTAGGAGCTATTAGCAATTTGGTCAGATTACAAGATGATTACCCGAAGAGTGCTGAAATATGGTTAGTCACACACGAAGATTTACGGCATAGCCCTGCAATACGTGCAGTAATGGATTTTCTAGTAAGCTGCTTCGAACCTTTCAAAATATAAATTTTCTTTAATAAACAAGGTGAATATAGATAGTTATACCAAAGTGGTTTCATTTAGTTATCAGAAAAAAAACCTGCATCTTCACGTGCCTGTTTTAAAGCTAAAATAAAAGATATTAATAAAAGTAGGCCTATGAGGAAAAGAAAAAGATCAATTTTACTGATCGCGTAACCTATACTTGTAGCTCCTAGACTTAGTAAAACAATACATAATATTTTCCAAAAAATGAGCATGTTACGTTCTGATAAAAGCCTAAGAATATTGTTTGTAATTGAAGGGGATTTCTAAATTTATTTATGTTTTTTTTATTATAGATTATGTAATTCTTTATAATTTTATAAAATTCGTTTTTTATTAAGCTTATGAAAATAAAATAAATTATTTTTAGGTTATATGAATCAATTTCTTTCATTTTTTTCTTAAAATTAAGTTTTTATTAATTAATAGAATGATAATTCTTTAGAAACACTATAAAATAGGATTGTGAAAATAAATTTAATTTTTTAATTTATATAAAACAATAATTTACTTTGATTATTTAAATTTTTGTTAAAAAAAAGACTTGATTTTTAAGCTAAATTTTGGAATTATAGTTATGCAAATTGTGATCTATTTCCCACAATTTGTATTTCAGGTTAAGTGGTTATCACTAATGCTCATTTGCTTTTTTTGCTTATGAGCATTTTTTTATGTGACTTTTTAATATAACTACAAAATTTTTGAAATGTTAAATTTCAAGATTATTTAGCTGAGCTAAGCTTAATTATTTTTAATAAATTGTAAGAGATAAATTAATCATATTGAATAGTCACCGTCGCTGTAGCTTTAACCTCACCTGCGCTTACATTAGCCGCTGTTTGATAGTAACGAGCAGTTAAGGGGATATCGTACTCTATAGTCTGATTAGAGCTGACTGTGCCTATATTTTGTTTGATTGTTTTTTGAATTGGGTTATTGGCACCATTCATATTCCATAATAGTTCTACACCCACACCATTAGCTTTGGTTGAGTTTGCTGCACTATTATTAATAACCTGATTATTTGTGGGGTCAGAATTATAGTCAAAACTTAAACTAATGGTGTTACTTGTCGCTATACCAGAGTTGTTTTCGCCGCCGTTACATAAAATCGATAGATTAAAACTCTGCTCGCCTTGTGTTGAACCAATTGCTTTAAAACCTGACTTTGTAACAGTCGGGAGTTGAATGGGTATATCTACACCATTTTGAATTTCACACGATGAAGACGCGATCAGAATAGGAGCATTACTTAATACTGTAGTAGTTAAAAATGGTCGGTTTTGTTGACCTGATACATAATAGGTGCTGTAACGTCCTGCTACTAATGCTCCTGAACCTGTAGTCATAGATGTTTTAATGACTTCCATAACAAAATATCCCGGTGAAAGGGTATATGCAGTATTTGGCGTTAAATTACGTCTATAGGGATAATATCCAGAAAAATCTGAAGCATCTGCTGCTTCACGATAAAGACGAATACCAATACCGGGAATATTGGTTGCATAAACATTATTACCTATTGGGCTAACCGGATAATTTAAGGGGAGAGCTGCAATAATTTGATCACTAGCACGACTACATGTTGCAGTGGAGTTATTGGGAGAAATTGTAAAAGTATTCCTTTGTAATATAGTCCCTATCGGGTCAGTCGGTTTTACGACGATTTTACCAATGTTCATCGGAATATCGACGGTAGTAAATCCCTTACTTAAATTACAATTTGCATTTGTATGGCTATAAGCAAATAGACTCACTGCCAAAAATCCAATTTTTTTTAAAATCTTATTCATTTACAGACTGCCTTTGTCATAATAATTGATTGATTGTTGTGCTTTATTTGATCCGTTATATCGTATTCAAGTTCGCATTTTTCAGTATTCCTTTCTCCCCATTTCACATATAAACGGTCATGGGTTAAGGGGGTTCGTAAATAAATACGGCTGCCTTGCGCAACAATACCTATTACTTCGTTATTCTGGTTATATACCTGTGCGGCAAAAGGCAAATGTGAGCCATCTAAAGTGGTTGGGCTGATAAAAAGTGCATAACCTTTTTTTGTTGAGAATTGAACTTTAGTGATTGAGCCTGCATAGGGAGCAATACGTAAGCTACTTTCAGCTAGCTCAACCTGTGTAGACATGTTTTGTGGATCAAGACTAATGTCATTCATATGGTAAGGCGTAACATAGGGGATAACTGCATATCCCTTTTTGTTTATGCTGAGGCCTGGTGTATTACCGACTTGTGCTCCTGTTGCATCTGGTGCATAAACTAAAACCATTGTTTGAGGTTGATCTGGACCAAACAGAATTCCTTGGGCGTGGGCAACGATATTGCCACTCAAGTTAAGCATTTCTTGTTGATATGAGTCAGCGTAACTGAATGAAGCACCTAATGTTGTGTAGTTTGTCTTATAGTTGCCATTGATATTGAGATTCGTTTGACCATGGTTTTGACTGGAAATTGATGCGCCGTAATTCAACCGGTTTCCTGTAAAACCGCTAAAACTCAGAATTTGGCTATCTTCACTTATAAGACTATTAAAATTTAAAGAGCTTTTCTTAAAATCTAAGGGGAAGGATAGAGAAATGAGGTATTGAGTATCTTGGTCAGCTCGCCCACCAGCTTCAATAGTTTCACTATTAATTGCAGAGAAACTATAAGTTAAATCTTTAAATTGATTGCTATAACCTAATTGGAATTGCTTATTAGTAGTAGACTGGTTCCAATAGTTTGTCCAAGAACCTACTAAATAGAAATTTCCCCATTGATTTGGAAGAGTTTGATTTAAATTAATCTGGAATTCACTTTTTTGCTTACCTACCGAAAAACTATCAATGTTTTGCTCTTGTAAGTCCCGAATTAAAATTGCATCACGTAGTTTGAGATAGTTTTGTGTTGAATAACGATAAGTTGCTAGTGTTAGGTTAGTATGCGTTGAAGCAAATAACTTATTGTAACTTAGACGATAACTTTGCCCTGTCATTTTAGTTGAATGGGAAAAACTGGCATTTGACTGAGTTGTATCAAAAGAAATAGCGCCAATAGGCGTTGAAAAAGCTGTACCTAACAATACAGAGAAATACTGCTGTGTTCCTTGAATTGCGCTATAAGTTGTAAGGTAATTGTTGATTCCGCGTTGATATTTACCCTGTATTAACCATGGAGTTAACTTAATGTTTGGGTCTCGAAATTGTCCTAACGTGAATGAATATCGGCTCATTTGAGGACGTAGCATTTCAATGACAGAAGCATATGGAATAGAATATTTTTGAACTACTCCATTAGATTCAAGTACCGAAACTTGTAACTCACCTCCAAATCCTGTGGGATAGAGATCATTAATTTCAAAGTTCCCTGGTGGGACTGTGGTTTGGTAAATTAAATTACCTTGTTGTCTAACTTCGACTTTTGCATTGGTTTTGGCATAACCTCGAGCTCTTGGAGCATAACCGAGCATACTATTTGGAAGCATTCGGTCATCACTTGAAATATTCATTCCACGATAGGGCAAAGAGTCAATAAAATCGCTATTAGTAAAATAATCTCCTAAAGTCACAACACCATGGATATCTGGAAATGCCTTTTGTACATATGTATTTGTCGAGGTATAAGAAGAATTATTAGATTGAGAATTAGATTGGCTTTGCCATTTCCATTGTCCATTATGGCGAAACTGCCAACTTGCTAAATTTGCTCCAAGATTGGTTCCCATAAAAGCATAACTATTTTCATGTTGTTCATTGACTATTCGATATGCTGTGGCGTTATAGCTTAAAAAAGCTGCATTAATACCGCGATCCCACAAATGTGGATCGATATAACCTTGCGGATTTTTTTCTAAGACAACTTGCGGGATCGAAATATCAATTCTTAAACGGGAACTATCAAATACATAAAAAGCACTATCTATCCATGAAGCGAGAGCTTTACATGAAAGAGATGAATTAGAGTCATGTTGACTTAGAACATCAGCTTTTACGCCATATTCAAGCAACGTGGCTTCTGTAAAACATGTTTCAGCATTTGTGTTAGGAGCTGAGGCAGTAAATCGCATACGCCGTTTACCCAGCCATTGACCATTAATATAAACATCTAAGCTATATTCACCAGGCAAGATTGGGTTTCCGTATTTGAAGCGAGCTATATCAATTTTTTGTGCATTACCTACTAAGAAATTGCTATCAAATTCAGCCTTTGTAAAATGTGGAACGTCAGTATTATTTTCAGCATATATAGCCACAGGCATGAATAGCGTAATACTTGAGACGACATACCAAGTAAAGGGGCTTTTTAAACATATATAAGGTATAAACCATTTAGACATAGTTCTAGAGCCTATTCATGATAGGTTTTAAATTTTTTTAAGTAATACAATGAGGTTAGAATTTTATTGGGTGCTCAACTCGTCCACCGTAATCATTGATATACACAAAGCTCATATCGGCTAAGTTTTTATTTTTTAGTTTAATTTTATCCTCTGAATAAGGGGCAATCATTAAGCCTTGTTGCAATAAGTCTGTTTTATGGCCTTCACTTCCTTGAAAAATGGAGGTAATAGTAAGAAAAAAAGGTGTCGGATTTTTTATCATTAGATATTGATCATTTATTTTCCACTCGACTTTGTCACTTAGTTGATCAATATTTTCTTTTAGATCTATAGGGCGGTAAAAAAATTTAATTCGCGAACGAACAGCGAGTTGCAAAAAATTGTTAGAGGTTGTTGTGGTTTGACCTTGTTGAGTTGTCCGTTCAGGTTTAGGAGGTATATCTAAAACATTAAGCCAAAAAATAGATTCTTGTTGTTGGCTTAGTTGAGATGTAGTAGGTAAAGCTGTAATTCTTAATGTTTGCCCTTTGGTTGCTTCTACTCTTGAAATTGGTGGAGTAATAATGAAAGGTACATTTGTTTCATCTGGTGTTGACTTTGCATTTCCATCATCGATCCATGCTTGAACAAGAGACGGGGCCGTGCCGTTATTACTCAGTTGTAATGTGATCTCACGGGCATTTGAAGGATAAATGACACGAGTACCATGTAAAACAATTTCAGCATGACCTGTAGTAGTGAGCGCTACTTGCAGACAAACTAATCCCCAAAAAAATTTACGACCACGAAAAAGCATCAGTCATATTCTCAATAACAAATAATAGGAAGGAGATAGCTTCTATTCATGAATAGAAGCTTCAATTTTAAGTTTATTGATAAATGATCGTGTATTTTACTTGCGATGTTACCGTACCAGCAGTAGAAGCACCTGTAGCATAATATTCAGCATAATAGTTAAGATCAGCACTACCGCCTGCTGAAATATTTACCCATTGTGAATTCGTTTGAGTTTCATTTGTGCTTGTAGCAAGTACAGGAATTACAGCGTTATTACTGCCAAGTAACTGAATATTTACATTTGTTGCTGCACCAGAAGTTGCTTGGTTTAATAAACGACCCGTATTAAAGTCAACGGTTGCGCCTGGTTCAAAATAAGTTGCGACTTTACCTGCAGCGGCACAGTTCGTTAAATTAATTTGAAAAGGTGTGCGACCAGCCACATCACCAGCATTTTTTAAGGTTTGAGATGAAACAGTAGGCAAATTGATTGTTAAATTTTTATCTCCAGTATCAATAGTACAAGTATTATCCGTGACAAGACCATTAATAGTAATTGTGCCATCTGCTGCTTGTGCATTTGCTATATTTAAAAGAGAAACTGCCGCCACTAAAATAAATTTTTTCATAAAATCCCCAGAATAGCTTTTTAAAATAAAATCCATTACTTTTCAGTAAGTTTATTCTGATTAAGTAAGGCGAAGAAAATATATCACTTTTCAATCAAAAAACAAGAAAAACATTATATTTATATATATTTTGATCAATTTTTTTATTAATAAAAATTAAAGAATTATTTTTTATTAGTTGGTAAAATAATTGGTTGGTTTTTATTTAAAATAAAATTTAAAAATTAGTAATATCTAAGTAATTGTATTTTATTAAATTAATGAAATTTTAAAATATTTAAGATAATATATATCTAATATTTTTGATTAAGTTCTTGTTTTTGAATGATAAAATTGTTTTGTGTATATCTTATAAATATATTTAATTTTTTAAGAATTTTTTAAGGTTCAATTCCTACTGTTTTAGTTGTAATT
This sequence comes from Acinetobacter pittii, assembly GCF_022449185.1. GTDB lineage: Bacteria > Pseudomonadota > Gammaproteobacteria > Pseudomonadales > Moraxellaceae > Acinetobacter > Acinetobacter pittii_I. The sequence continues at coordinate 1,237,983 of NZ_JAKUKO010000001.1, read as the reverse complement.
CAATAAAAGATAATCTGGAGTTCAGTTCCATGAATACTATGAAGTATAGCTATAAACCTAATTACTTTTTCTTTGCTCATAAATTAGTTTTATTTTTAAAGGATTATCTCATTAAGCATCCGACGGAGCAGCAAACAACGTTTAACTTGCAAACGATTTATGACATCTTTAGCCATGATCTTGCTTCAAGTACGACAAACCTTGAAGGTATCTTAAATATTGCAGATGAATATGTCTTTGAAACAGAAGATGGCTTACTTCCATTAATTAGTAAGCATTCAGTCAATCTCAAAAATCATGTGCTTTCTTTAGAATTTACACCTCAAGCCTTGGCAAGTCTGTTATCAGGTCATTCGTTAGTAAATCCTAAAGCAGCTTAGATTTTCTTTTAAGGTAGAGTGAACTCATATAAAATTCATAAAATTTATTTTTAAGAGTTATTTATGAGTAAAGACTTCAAGGCCTTAACTTATATTGCGGATGAGAATGTAGCAGATACAGTGACTTGGCTTTTACACCATCAAGATGTTTTTGATTCTTTTAATTTTGATGTGTTGAGCCAAGAATTCACAGTAACACATGCAGCAGGAAAGGATATTATTCGAGTGGGAACCTTTCTGAATGCTACTTACGGAATATTAGTAACTTCTATATAAATGAAAAAAGCCCTGAATGATCAGGGCTTTTAAATTTTTTAATTTGAGTTAAGCACTCATTGCATCTACTGATAAGTCAGCAACTGTTGGCTTTGGTTTTTCAGCCGTTAAACCTAGTTTATTAAATAAAGCTTGGTCTTTACCTTCACCAGCATTTGGTGTGGTTAGTAGTTTATCACCCGAGAATAATGAGTTTGCGCCTGCCATAAATGCTAATGCTTGATCTGAATCACTTAATGATTCGCGGCCCGCAGAGAGACGGATATAACTATGCGGCATGATAATACGCGCCACAGCAATAGTACGAATCCACTCAATAACATCAAGCTTTTCAACATCAGCTAAAGGTGTTCCTTCAATAGGAACAAGCATATTGATTGGCACAGATTCAGGATGAATTGGTAGGGTAGCGAGTTCATGTAATAAACCAATTCGGTCTTCACGACTTTCGCCTAAACCTACAATACCGCCACTACAAACTTTCATACCAGCTTGACGAACATAATCAAGGGTATTTAAACGGTCATCAAAAGTACGAGTACTAATGATGTGAGAATAATACTCACGAGATGTATCTAAATTGTGGTTATAGTAATCTAAACCAGCAACTTTTAGGCGTTCTGCTTGAGATTGGTTAAGCATGCCTAAAGTCATACAGGTTTCCATACCTAATGCTTTAACTTCACGTACCATTTCTAAAACATAAGGCATATCGCGCTCATGTGGGTTACGCCAAGCAGCACCCATACAAAAACGTGAAGAACCTGAATCTTTTGCAGCTTTTGCTTCACTAATCACTTTTTCAACAGCAATACGTTTTTCTGCTTCTAGTTTTGATTCGTAATGTGCCGATTGTGAGCAGTATTTACAATCTTCAGGACATTTACCCGTTTTAATAGATAAAAGGGTACTGACCTGAATTGAATTGGCAGTGAAGTGCTCACGATGTACTTGTTGAGCCTTGAAAACTAAATCCAAAAAAGGTTGTTCATATAAAGCTTGGATTTCTTCACGATTCCAATCATTACGTAGAGTCATTGTCATATCCATGATGATGGCATTAATTCACTATACATAATCATACAGAATTCGTATTAAAGCTATAGGGCAAAAAACATCATTTTTTTAATTTGATAGCTGAAGTTGATTAAGTTGCTGTTCAATTGCCCAATCAATATGCACATTGACGATCTCGTCATGTAAATTTTTGCCATTTTGTAGTTGATCTACAATTTCTTTTGAATAAGGAGCATTTCCTAATCCGATTGCAATATTACGTTTAAATGATTGATAACCTGTCCGGCGGATAGGGCTACCTTCCGTATTGGCTAAAAAAGTGGCTTCATCCCACTGCCAGATATCAAGCAGACTAATATTATCTAAGCCATGTCTAGGATTGAAATCAGTAATAGATGCTGTTTTGGCAAAGCTATTCCAAGGACAAATTAACTGGCAGTCATCACAACCAAATATTCGGTTTCCAATACCTGCACGTAATTCTTCAGCAATAATTCCTTTATATTCGATAGTTAAATAAGCAATACAACGTCTTGCATCTAGCATGTAAGGCTCGACAATTGCTTGCGTCGGGCAAATATCAATACAAGCAGTACAAGAACCACAATGTGCTGTTGCAGGCTCGTCGAAAGGTAGCTCGAGTGATGTAAATAACTCACCTAATACGAAAAAAGAACCTGACTTTTTATGAATGAGCAAAGTATGTTTACCTGTCCAACCCATTCCAGCACTTTCAGCTAATGATTTTTCAAAAATAGGCGCCGAATCCGCAAAAGGGCGAGATTCAAAGTCACCAACTTTTTCACGTATTCTTGTTGCGAGCGTTTTCAATCTACCACGCATGACTTTATGGTAATCACGGCCACGTGCATAGCGGGCGATAATGGCAGAATTAGGCTCTAAAGGCACATATCGTGGTTTTGGCGATTCCACAAGATAATTCATGCGGACACAAATAATACTTTTTGTGCCAGGCACTAATAGTGTTGGATCAGCTCGCTTTTCTAGATTTTCTTCTAAATAGGTCATGTCTGCATGATAACCACGTTCAAGATACTCTAAAAAACGTGGCATTTGCTCTTGAGCATCTGGTTTTGCGATGACACAATCAGCAAAACCCAAGTCTAATGCTTGAGCTTTGATCCATGCTTTTAATTCATGTGGATCAATTTGTTGCACTGCAATGCGTGATGTGTCGGAAGATGTCATAAACCAAAATGCAAGAGGATAATAATATGCAGGCGGTAGTTTACCATAGCGATGATATTCGAGCATGGGAGCGGCGCTGGTTTGCTGCGCAAAACTCCTCATTAGGTTTAATGCAGCAAGCGGCTTGGTCAATTGCCCAGCAACTTATTGAGCTTTTTAACGATCGGGCTATTAAGAATATTGCTATTTGGTGCGGACAAGGCAATAACGCAGGTGATGGTTACTTTATAACAACTTATCTGAAACAAGCTGGATTTCATGTTGAAATCTTTGCAGCTCAATTGGGTGAGTCAACCGATTTACATTGTGCAGCGCAATTTGCTAGAGAAATGAAAGCCCAAATTCATCCAAATTTTGATATTAAAAGAACATTTGATTGTCATATTGATGCTTTATTTGGCATAGGTTTAAACCGAGAATTAAATATAGATTGGCAACAAGTAATTCAAAAGTTTAATGAACAAGTGGGCCTAAAAATTTCAGTTGATATACCGAGTGGCTTACAAGCAAATACAGGGCAAGTCTTACCTTGCGCAGTGAGAGCTGATCATACCTTCACTGTTTTAGGTCTTAAAGCAGGATTGTTTACAGGACAAGGTAAAGAATATGTGGGGCAAGTTCATTTAGTTAATTTAATTCCGGTAGATCAAGAGCTGAAACCATTAGCTTATTTGACACCGACAAGTATTAAGCTTCCTAAGCGTTTGGCTTTTGGTCATAAAGGGAGCTATGGTCATGTCTTAGTTGTTGGTGGACATGAGCAAATGGGTGGCGCTGTCATTATGGCTGCTGAAGCTGCCTTTCATGCAGGTGCAGGCAAAGTGACGGTGGTTTGTCATCGCAACCATCATCAGGCCATTTTGTCGCGGACACCTAATATTATGCTTCGTGATATTAATGCTTTAGATGAAAACAATATTAAAGAGATTCTATCTCAGGTCGATGCAGTATGCTTTGGAATGGGATTAGGCCGTGACGATTGGGCAAAGCAAATTTATCAGCAATGGTTTAATCTGTTAAATCAGAGTACACGCCTAGAAGTTGTTTTAGATGCAGATGCTTTATGGTTTCTGGCTAAACAGCCTGAAAAGTTAAATACACATATTTATGCCACACCTCATTCTGGTGAAGCTGCTACTTTAGTTGGTTGCTCTACAGCGCAAATTGAAAATGACCGAATTGCTGCAATTTATGCCTTACAGCAAAAATATGCAGGCCAGTGGGTACTTAAAGGAGCAGGTAGCTTAATTTTAGAAGATAATTTGTATATCTGCACGCAAGGTAATGCTGGTATGGGAACTGGTGGAATGGGAGATGTGTTAGCAGGAATGATTGCGAGCTTAAAAGCCCAATTTCACAAAGGTATTACATTACATGAGATAGTGACTCTGCATGCTCAAGCAGGTGATCAACTTGCAAAACAAGGTATGCGTGGCTTACAGGCCTACCAAATGAATCAAACCATTACTCAGGTCGTAAATCAATAAGTTTTAACGTCTGCGACTGCTAGACCGACTTCGCCCACGTGCCATACCACCTAAAGCATTTAAAACAGAAAGTTTGCTCATACTTCCCGATGCATGAGCATGGCAGATAGCAGCAGCAAGGGCATCGGCTGCGTCGGATTGAGGTTTAATGGTCAAATTAAGTAATCGCATCACCATCATTTGGACTTGTTCTTTATCGGCAGCGCCATAACCAACCACAGACTGTTTAATTTGACGGGCAGTATATTCTGCAACTTGTAAATCTAAATTCACTAATGCGGCTATGGCAGCACCACGCGCTTGTCCTAGTTTTAAAGCAGAGTCTGGGTTTTGAGCCATAAAGACTTGCTCAACCGCAGCTTCAGTTGGGCCATGAAATTTCACAATTCGCTCAACGCCTGCAAAAATACGTTTTAAGCGTTCTGGCATTTCTTGAGTTTCTGTTCGGATTGTACCGGCATCAACAAAACGCAGTTTACTACCATCTTTTTCAATGATTCCATAACCTGTTAAGCGTGAACCCGGGTCAATACCAATAATCAGTGCCATGTGAAGACTTATATAAATAGTTTAGAGAGTATTGTTACATAGCCAAAAAGGTTCTGCATGCGTAATTTAAAGAATGCTGCAATGAATGGTTATTTTTCGGTTTTTATCGGACTAATTTATATCTTTAAAATAATTTGATGTAATTCTATTTTAGTGGAATACTTATCTATAATTTTGGAATTAAATTTTATCGGTAAATGGAAGATATTAATATCCGCATTGCGCAGCAAGTGCGTGAAATACGTCTAGCGCGTGGATATACCCTAGATGTTCTTGCTAGTCGATGTCAGGTAAGCCGTTCTGCAATTTCACTCATTGAAAGAGGAGAAGCGAGTCCTACAGCTGTTGTCCTTGAAAAGCTGGCAAATGGTTTAGGGGTGCCTTTGACTCAGCTATTTGATAGCCCACAGAATACTCAATCGCCTCAACCTATGGTACGACGTAATCAACAATCACAATGGAAAGATCCAGAAACAGGGTACATTCGCCGTCAAGTTTCCCCTCCAAATTGGAAATCTCCATTTCAAATCGTTGAAATTGAATTTCCTGCTCAGTCTCGAGTTACGTATGAAACAAGTGTAAATTCTAAGGTTGTATTACAGCAGATTTGGGTAATTGAGGGGCAAATCGATATTCAATTGGGTGAAAACTTTTATGCTTTACAAGAGGGTGATTGTTTGGCGATGCAATTAGGTCAACCGATCATATACAGCAATCCTTCTTCTAAAACCGCTCGCTATATTTTAGTTGTATGTAATGAGCTCGTCTCTGTTCTTAAGGAATCTTCATGATTAAAAATCTTAATCCAAATTTACGTTTAATTGATTGTCATGAAGCTACACATGCAAAGGCTATATTAGATATTTTGAATGAAGCAATTATCAATTCTACCGCTTTGTATGACTATTTGCCGCGCTCTGAAGAGTCAATGAAAAGTTGGTTTGCAGTTAAAAGAGAAAATGGTTTTCCTGTCATTGGTATTGTAGATGAGACAAATAAGTTATTAGGTTTTGCAAGCTGGGGAACCTTTAGAGCTTTTCCTGCCTTTAAATATACGGTCGAACATAGTATTTACATTCATCATGAACATCGTGGTGGCGGATTAAGCAAAATTTTAATGCATGAATTGATTAAGCGTGCTCAAGAGGCAGATTTGCATGTATTGATAGGCTGTATCGATGCAACCAATCAAGCAAGTATTGGTTTACATGAAAAAATGGGCTTTATCCATGCAGGTACTTTTAAGCAAGTCGGTTTTAAGTTTGGACAGTGGCTGGATGCTGCTTTTTATCAGTTAAATTTAAATACACCGCAGCAGCCAGTTGATGGATAAATAATAAAGCTTTCAAATTTTAGGCAAATAGCCCAGTTCATGATGATGAAATTAAATTGGGCTATAGGGTCTAAATTATAAAATACCTAATTGTTCTAATCCTTTATAAGCAATTTCTTTTCGAATAGAACTAGGTATTCCTTTTTTCATTTCTAAATTAAGTGCGAACGCTACAATTTCTCCTTGTGGTTGAACCACCCAGCCTGTAAACCAACCAACTTGTGGTTCAACATCCCATCCCCAACCACTTTTAGCATAAATTTTTCGTCCATTTTTTTCTTCTATGAACAACATAGATTGAACTTGTTCTTGCACATTTTTGCTAAAGGGAAGCGTTTTGTGGGCTAATTTATAAGCAAACTGTACTTCTTGTTGAGGTGTAATTTTAAGTGGGCCAACAAGCCAAAAATTATCTATTTTTGAACCAATATCAGCATTACCGAAATCAATACGCTTTACCTCTTTAGACATAAGATCAAGGCCAATTCGTCGAGCTAGTTCCTGATAAACTGGAATAGCAGAAGCTTTCATAGCATCGCCTAATGTCATGTCTTTTTCCCAATCGGGAAATAAACGCTTTTGCCCATCCCATTTAAACACTTCAGTTGGTGTTGCTTTATGATGCTCAAGGCCGATCAAAGCATTTAACATTTTAAAGGTAGAGGCGGGAACATATTCGGTTGATGCTCTTTTAAGATCATTGCCATAGACTTCCTCTGTTTGTCCACGTTTTATAACTAAAACACCTTCAGTTTGTGCTTGATCAAACAACGATTTAATTTTCTCTGAGTTTTTATTGGTAGAAATTGATTGTATTTGATGCTGTTCTACCGTATTAAAAGAACATGCCGATAAAAACATCGTACCAATGGCAAAGAAAAGAGCTTTTTTAGTCATGAGTCTATGTGGGTTTAAAAGAGTTATTCTTTAATTTAACTTGAATAGAAGTCCTTTTAGATAGAAAAAATGTAAGTTATTAACGAAATTCTATATCTATGTACTACTTTTTAAAATTTTATAAAACGACTATATAAAAGAAATATATCCAATTTTTCTAAGAATCTAAGTTTTCAACTAGACTAAAAAGCTGCTTTTTTGAAGGACTTTCCGTTTAACTAGAGTAAAAAATTAAAATCTAATTGAAGTCGCACTTGATAAACTTGATACAGCACTCATTAATAATAAAGCATGTTTGTTTTTATCGAGTTAAAATCAAATGTACTCTAGTATTGCAGACTCTGGCTGTTTCGATAGGGTTGGGGCAAATAAACTGCAATGAATTTTCTTTTTGAGATAGATAAAGTTTTACATGAATTTACTTCTTATTGTAGTTCTGGGCGCGATTGTTGAAATTGCCGTATGGATTGGCGTAGCACAGTTCATCAGTGGATGGTATGTGTTCTTTTGGTTCATTCTTGCTTTCTTTATTGGTTTGGGGCTTATTCGCAGAAGTACTGCTGGTATTATGCCTCAATTACAGCAAATGCAGATGACTGGCCAACTCGGTAATGACCCAACAGTAACTAAAAAACTTGCTTATGCTTTTGCAGGTTTCTTATTAATGTTGCCAGGCCTTGTTTCTGATGTGTTAGCGGTTTTAATTTTGATCCCCGGTGTTCAAACTGCTTTCCGTAATATAGCCATGAGAACTCTTGCAAAACGCCAACAAGCTATGATGGATAAAATGATGGGTGGTATGGGCGGTAATATGGGTGGGCAAAATCCATTTGCTGATCTAATGCGCCAAATGCAAGATATGCAGAATCAACAAGGTGGTGGTAGTCAAGGTCAATACCGTGATTCAAGCATTATTGACGGAGAAGCGCGAGAAGTCACTCCAGATCACAAGAAAATTGAACATAAAAATAAGGATTAATAAATACCTTATCTAAAGGCCTAAACCTCTAAAGTTTAGGCCTTTTTTATTTTAAAAAGATACAAATTATTTAGTTAGATGTTCAGTCACAACAGAATCTGTTTGAGCCACTTCAGTTGGGCTTTCTTGTGGTTTTGTTTGAGGTTGGTATTTGTTTGAAGCTAAGGCTGTTTGCTTATTTTCAGATTGTTGATAACCTCGGCTTCGGTTGGCTCGTTCGCGAAAGCCACCTTTATTAATGAGCTTTGTATGTGACATGCATTTGCCTAAAATGTGAGATTATTCGCTTATTTTAACAAATTTGGCAAAATATCAAAATAAGAAAAATAGTCCTATAAAAACAATATTTAACTTATATATATGTTTTTAATTAATATTTTTTAATTGACTCAATTGTTCATCCAGATTGAATTATCTATTCATTTCACATAGGATAAATATAAAGGATGTATAAATTAAAAAATGTAGCAAACCTATTAAAACAACAACGGTTGAAATGAGGGAAGGAGGGTTACCTATGCTATATCAATACCATTGTGCGTGTTGCGACAAAGTTGTGGCATCGACTGATAAATCATGTCCATATTGTGGTTCACAACATATTCGAAGCCCGTATGGCTTATGGATGTTTTGTGTGATGGCTTGTCTAGCTGTTGTCGTTGTATTTAAAGTTGTCCATATTTATATCCAGAACCATCAAGATACTCCAACGCAGTCAACTTTACTGGATGTATTAAATCAGGATGATAAAACGACAAGACAATAGATTTTGATTACAGCTACAAATGATATGGCGTCAAGGATGATTGCTAGAAGATTAAACCCTACATACCATAAAATTTGAACTATAAATAAAAAAAGCCCGCTCAATGGCGGGCTTTTTTACGATTTTATTTTATTAGAGGCCAGCAGCATCTTTAAGGGCATCAACTTTATCAGTTTTTTCCCAAGTAAATGCAGAGTCAGAACCTTCGCGACCAAAATGACCATAAGCCGCAGTTTGTTTGTACATTGGTTGAAGAAGATCCAACATACGAGTAATACCAAACGGTCTTAAATCGAAATGATCACGTACAAGTTGAATAATCAACTCATCAGAAACTTTTGCTGTACCAAAGGTATTAATTGAAATCGAAGTAGGTTCTGCTACACCAATTGCGTAACTCACTTGAATTTCACATTTGTCAGCAAGACCAGCAGCTACAATATTTTTTGCAACATAACGACCAGCATAAGCAGCAGAACGGTCAACTTTAGATGGATCTTTACCAGAGAAAGCACCACCGCCGTGACGAGCCATACCGCCGTATGTATCAACAATAATTTTACGACCCGTTAAACCACAGTCACCTACAGGGCCGCCAATAACGAACATACCTGTTGGGTTAATGTGGAACTTAGTAGCTGCATGGAACATTTCAGTAGGGATGATCGGTTTGATAATTTCTTCAATAACTGCTTCTTTAAGCTGGCTTTGAGAAATTTCAGGATCGTGCTGAGTAGATAAAACAACAGCATCTAGACGTACAGGCTTGCCATTTTCATAGGCAAAAGTAACTTGGCTCTTTGCATCTGGGCGTAACCATGGAAGGGCACCTGAACGACGAAGTTCAGCTTGACGCTCCATTAGGCGGTGAGCATAAGAAATCGGCGCAGGCATAAGCACGTCTGTTTCACGGCTTGCATAACCGAACATTAGGCCTTGGTCACCAGCACCTTGATCTTCTGGTTTTTGACGGTCTACACCTTGAGCAATTTCCGGTGATTGTTTACCAATCATATTGATTACAGCACACGTTGATCCATCAAAGCCAAGATCAGAGTGGTGATAACCAATACCGTTAACAGTATTACGAACAACAGCTTCAACATCAATATTAGCAGTCGTTGTTACTTCACCAGCAAGTACAACAGCGCCTGTTTTTACCAGTGTTTCACAAGCAACACGTGCGTATGGGTCTTCTTTTAAGATTGCATCCAAAATAGCGTCGCTAATTTGGTCGGCCATTTTATCGGGATGACCTTCGCTTACAGATTCCGAGGTAAAAACAGCGTACTCGCGCATGAAAGTCCTATCTTGGTTATTTCAAAAGACATAATATGTTACATCGACTTGAGCTTGAGGACCAGTTCATACTGACTAAAAAGCATGAATTTATTTCATTTATAGTGTGTTTTAATTGATAAGTGTATTAGTAAAATTGATATAGAAAGCTTTAATTTAAAGTATTTATATTTTAACAACTTGTTGCTAGTGTGTTTTTTAAACATATAACTTAATAAAAATCTTAAATATCAGAATTTGAATTTTAAAGTAAAGAAACATGATCAACACATACAAGATTGGTTAATTATTTTATTTATATATCAAAAGCTAACCAGATAAATGTTCTTACATTTGGTTGTTGTGCAGAAAAATGAACACTGTTTTGTATAACTTAAAGATTCAAATGTTTTTTGTGTAACCAAGAAACGGTTAAAAATAAAGAAATATACCGTGTTGGGGTTTACCCTAAGCCTTTTTTTTAAGACAATATAGCGGCATTGAATGGTTATTCATCTTCTTCTTTTCATCAATCTATTAAAATTGGATTCTGATCTATGACGACCCCTTTAAACGAACGTCGTATTGCAAATGCAATTCGTGTATTGGCAATGGATGCTGTGCAACAAGCAAACTCAGGGCATCCAGGTGCTCCAATGGGGATGGCAGATATTGCTGACGTCGTCTGGCGTGAGTTTTTAAATCACAACCCAACAAATCCACAATGGGCAAACCGTGACCGTTTCGTTTTATCAAATGGCCATGGCTCAATGTTACAATACGCTTTGCTTCATTTAACAGGTTATGATCTTTCAATTGAAGATTTAAAACAGTTCCGTCAATTGCATTCTAGAACTCCTGGTCATCCTGAATATGGCTATGCACCGGGTGTAGAGACGACAACTGGTCCTTTAGGTCAAGGTATTGCTAATGCTGTTGGTTTTGCTTTAGCAGAAAAAACATTGGCTGCTCAATTTAATAAAGATGATTTAAAAGTTGTTGACCATTTCACTTACTGTTTCTTAGGTGATGGCTGCTTAATGGAAGGTATTTCTCACGAAGTATGTTCTTTAGCTGGCACATTACAACTTGGTAAATTGATTGCTTATTATGATGATAATGGTATTTCAATTGATGGTGAAGTAGAAGGCTGGTTCAGCGACGATACAGAAGAGCGTTTCAAAGCCTATGGTTGGCAAGTTCTTCGTGTAGATGGTCATGATGCCGATGCGATTCGTCAAGCGACAATTGAAGCAAAAGCTGAAACTCAGAAACCAACAATCATTATGTGTAAAACGATTATTGGTTTAGGTTCACCAAATAAGCAGGGTAAAGAAGACTGTCATGGTGCTCCATTAGGTAAAGATGAAATTACTTTAACTCGTGAAGCATTAGGCTGGAACGAAGAAGCATTTGTTATTCCTGCTGACGTATATGCTGCATGGGATGCAAAAGCAAAAGGTAGTGAGTCTGAAGCAGCTTGGAATGCGGTATTTGCACAATATCAAGCAAAATATCCAACTGAAGCAGCTGAGTTACTTCGTCGTATCAGTGGTGACTTACCAGCAGAATTTGCAACGCAAGCAGATGCTTTCATTCGTGAAACAAATGCGAAAGGCGAGACAATCGCAACACGTAAAGCAAGCCAAAATACATTACAAGCATTTGGTCCTTTATTACCTGAATTGTTAGGTGGTTCTGCTGACTTAGCAGGTTCTAACCTAACACTTTGGAAAGGTTGTCAAGGTGTTCAAGAAAACCCAGCTGGTAACTACGTATATTATGGCGTACGTGAGTTCGGTATGACTGCAATCGCTAATGGCGTTGCATTACATGGCGGTTTCGTTCCTTACGTTGCAACATTCTTAATGTTTATGGAATATGCACGTAATGCAGTACGTATGTCTGCGTTAATGAAACAACGTGTAATTCATGTTTATACACATGACTCAATCGGTCTGGGTGAAGATGGTCCAACTCACCAACCAATTGAACAAATTGCTTCATTACGTGGTACACCTAACTTAAATACATGGCGTCCTGCGGATACTGTAGAAACTGCAATTGCTTGGAAGTCTGCTTTAGAACGCAAAGATGGCCCTACAGCACTTATTTTCTCTCGTCAAAACTTGCCGTTCCAAACACGTTCTGAAGAACAAATTCAAAACGCTGCAAAAGGTGGTTATGTACTTGCTCAAGAAAAAGGCGAATTAAAAGCAATTATTATTGCAACAGGTTCTGAAATTTCTTTAGCAATGGAAGCTTATGCACAACTTGAAGGTGTGCGTGTAGTTTCTATGCCATGTGCAGAAGAGTTTATGAAGCAAGATGCTGCATACCGTGAAGCAGTATTACCAGCCCATATCCGTGCGCGTGTTGCTGTCGAAGCAGCTCATGTTGACTATTGGTGGAAGTTCGTTGGTCTTGATGGCAAAGTAATTGGTATGACAACTTATGGTGAGTCTGCACCAGCAAAAGATTTGTTCCAATTCTTTGGTATTACGACTGAAGCTGTTGTTGCAGCCGTAAAAGAATTAACTGCTTAAATATTAAAAGTAGTGTAAAAAGCGCTCTATCTAGAGCGCTTTTTTTATTTGAGAAGTTAAATAGTGAGTTCTGTTTGGATATTAATCTGAGAGGTTAATAACTTGTGAATAGGGCAATTCTCTGCAACTTTTAATAATCGCTTATGCTGGTCTTCAGTAAATTCACCTTTGAGTATAATTTTCCGTTCAATATTGTTTTGGCCTTTCTCTGGTTCGCCATTTGGGTTTAATGCTAAATCCACTTGAACATGATCAAGCTTAATACCTTTAAGATTCGCATACATTTCTAATGTAATTGTAGTGCAAGCTCCTAAAGCGGCTAATAAAAGCTGAACTGGGTTCGGAGCTGTATCTTGTCCACCTTTATCAGTCGGTTCATCTGCAAACCATTGATGACCTGAAGGATCGGTGAGAGTTACTCGATATGGGGTAGAAGTACTTTGTGCTTGGGCTGTATTAACCATGTTTTACCTTGTTATTCATCAATAAAATCGCAAGAAAAATTAATAAATCTGAAGCTTCGAATAGAAGAATATCTTTACTTTATAATATGGTTTTTGAATAACAACTGTAACGCTTTTATTGTTGCACGGATGAAACATATCGTTTTATAAAGAATAGTGAATTAAATTACTTGATGTATACACTAACGACTATATCAATAAAGGATACGAAACATGCATCTTAAAACATTAAGCTTTGGTTTGGCAGTAGCATTGGCTAGTTCAGTTACTTTAGCTGCACCAGTAGACTACAAAATTGACCCAACACATACAGCTACTGTTTTCTCATGGAATCACTTTGGTTTCTCTACTCCAAGCGCTAACTTCTCGGATATCCAAGGTGTAATTAAAGTTGATAATGCTAAACCAGCAAACTCATCTGTCAATGTGACGATTCCTTTAAGCAGCGTAAATACAAATGTACCTGCTTTAGATAAAGAGTTCCAAGAAGAAGCTTGGTTTAATGCTGCTAAATATCCAAATATTACGTTTAAAAGTACTAAAGTTGAAACCAAAGACAAAAAGCACTTTAAAATTACTGGTGACTTAACTGTCAAAGGTGTAACTAAACCTGTTGTACTTGACGCTGTTTTAAACAAGCAAGGCGAGCATCCAATGGCTAAAGTGCCAGCGATTGGTTTTAATGCTACAACTTCATTCAAGCGTTCTGACTTTGGTTTAGGTAACTATGTGCCGAACGTTGGTGATAAGATCACTGTAAACATTACGACTGAAGCAACTGCCGCTAATGCAGCTAAAAAATAAGTTATAAGTTTTCTAAGAAAGTCCTCAAAAATGAGGGCTTTTTTATTTAGACAGGCTCTTTTTTATCTGGATCTATAAATACAAGGGGTGCTGAAGGGGCAATATTTCTTTTCTGAGATTTTTCTCTTAGGAACTGGTAAGTAGGGACTTTTCTTTTGGCCTGATCGCGCAGTTTCTTTTTAATATAAAGAACCAGAGCAAAACATGTGGTTGCAACGGTGAGCATCATACCATTCATATAGCTCATGATTGAGCTTACATAACCAATGGTTGTTAAGCGGTGCATCATACGTTCAACTTGGGTGCTACTTTCAATACCAGTAATTGCCCAACTACATAGATGTTCGCAATTATTAATAATCAAATGATAGTGATTTTCATGCATACGTGAGCGCATTCGGCGAACGACAATCTTTCCTTTATAACGAGGTCTGTCATAAGAACGAACGTGTATTTTTTTGCCATGTGAGAACGCATCTATTGAGGTGATTTCAATCGGGCGTTTTTTGATGAAATGAGCTAAGCCGGAATAATGGATAACTCGACCTCTCCCTGCATATATACCATGATGGCTATAGCCGAGATGCTTTACGATGAGGTGAGCCCCTAAAGGGTAGTGTTTATTCGGTTGTTGCATGCTTACGCTGATCCAATAAAGTGTAAATGGCTTTTATTGAAAAGCTGCTAAACATTATAACCAATATCAGCAATTTGGAGTGTATTGATTACGTCGGATGAATGAGTTTGATGCATATCCAATCTATTCATATTTCTTGTATATAATTTAAGAATTTAATATGAAGGAAAAATGTCATGTCAGGTGATGTTAAATGAAATGGGTCGTCGGGTGCTTAGCTTTGTATTGGTTTTTATTTCAGTCTGCATATGCTATAGAACATCAGCAAGTTAAAACAGTAGAAGGTGATCAATACGATGTGGTCTCTATCAGCGATTTTAAAGCATTGCGCCTGTTTTTAAGAAATCCTCATAATCAACAATATTACAAAAGCTTTAACAATATTCAGGAGCAATTAAAGCAGTGCGAGCAACTTAACTTTGCAATGAATGCAGGGATGTTTCATATAGGATTTTCTCCCGTAGGGCTATATGTTGAAAAGGCTAAGATAATTCAACCCTTAAATGAGCATAAAGGATTGGGAAATTTCTTTTTACAGCCGAATGGTGTATTAGCTTGGAATAAAAAACAGGCCTTTGTTTTAACTACGCAAAAATATAGCCGACAAAATTTGAAAGTTGATTATGCAACCCAATCTGGGCCAATGTTAGTTATTGATGGAAAGATAAATTCTCTTTTTTTACCAGACTCTCAATCAAAGAAAATTCGTAATGGAGTCGGTATACGGGATAATAAACTTTACTTTGTAATATCGAAAAATAGGGTGAATTTCTATAATTTTGCCAAGTTTTTTCAAGGAAATCTTAAAGTAGAGCAGGCCTTATATCTCGATGGTTCTATTTCTAGTTTATATCTGCAAAAGAACAGACGGAATGATCAGCAATTTCAAATGGGACCAATGGTCGGTTGGGTAGGCGAGTCCAGTTGTGCATTAAAGTGAAATATAAAAAAGCCAGTACAAGACTGGCTTTTTAATTAATGAATAGATGGTTTTTCAGTGAGTTCATTTAACTCTTTTCGGCTATAACCACGGGAAATAAGAACTTTTTTAATTCCCTTAATGACATCTTCATCTGTTGCTTGTGCAAGTGCACTTAGAAGTTGTTCATTAGTTTTACATGAGCAGTCATTTTCAACACAAGCAGTTTGGTTTTTATGCTCGTTATGCTGTTGATCTGCCAAGAACAGCTTTTGCCAAAAACTCATAGAGCCTTCATATACAACCTAACATAGCTCGAAATATAGCCAATTTAAAATAAAATACAAGACTCCATAAGTGATAAATCCACCAATTGAACTCGAGAATTTTCGATGGGAATGCTTGAGTTAAACGAAATTATGACGAATAGATGACTTGATATTTTTTGAAAATTTAAATACTTAACTAATAAATCATTAAAAAATAAGGAGGTATGTAACCTCCTTACTTAAAAATTTACAATGAAAGATTTTGTTTAAATCTTCTCAAGTAAAACACCAGACTCGACATGATGCGTATAAGGGAACTGATCAAATAAGGCGAATTTAGTCACTCGATGAGTTTGACTGAGTGTCTTTAAATTTTCATATAACGTGTCAGGATTACATGAAATGTAGATAATACGTTCAAAGCCTTGTAGAAGTTTTAAAGTCTCATCATCAATTCCTGCACGCGGTGGATCTACAAATACGGTGTCAAAGTCATAACTCTGAATATCAATATTCGCTTCATGTAGACGGCGGAATTCACGCTCACCTTGATAAGCTTGAGTAAACTCTTCAGCCGAGAGACGTGCTACTTGAATATTATCAATTTGGTTTTGTTCTATGTTCCATTGAGCAGCATAAACAGATGATTTTGCAAGCTCAGTAGCAAGCACTCGTTCGAACTTTAAAGAGAGTGGAAGCGTAAAATTACCATTACCACAATAGAGTTCTAACAAGTGTTTCTTTGATCCTTCAGCTGCATCACATGCCCATTGCAGCATTTTTTTGCAAACTTGTGCATTAGGCTGGGTAAAGCTACTTTCGATTTGCTTGTATTTAAATGAACGATTTAAAAGTTCGAATTCTTCAACGACGAAATCATCGCCAATAACAATTTTCTGGCCACGACTACGGCCCATAATTTTAATATCTAATTTATCGGCAAGCGCTTTAGCGGCTTGTTCCCATTCTTGATCCAGTTTACGGTGATAAATGAGGGTAACCAACATTTCTCCGCTAAGTGTTGCGAGGAAATCAGCTTCAAATAAACGATTAGAAAGCTTAGACTCAGCCTTAAGTTCTTCCAAAAGTTTTGGCATTAAATCATTGATACTTTGATCTGCAATTGGAAACTCATCAATGCGTACAACGGTTTTTTGCTTGTCGTCATCGTTACGCTCAAACATGGCATAGAACATATCATTTTCTGTATGCCAGATACGAAATTCAGCACGCATACGGAAATGTTGTTCAGGTGATTCAAACACTTCTAATGTAGGTGGTGTAAATTCAGAAAATTGAGTAGTAATGCGTTCAATTTTAGCTTGAAGTTGTTGACGATAAGAAGAGGTCATAGACAAAGAAAATTTAGACAGAATCAAATAGTGAATGGTATCAAAAAAATTGAGCTTACAGGAGCCAATTTTAACCAGATATACATAAGAGAAAAGAGGTACCTAAACTAGAGATGATTTAAAATGCGATTAATAAAATCTGATTTTATTGTTCTATATTGATCGGGGTCTAAATGGCTACACTGTAATTTTAATTCATTATATTCATTAACCAACTTGGGTGAGCTTATAAGCTTATTTTTAAAGGTTAAGAAAAATGTGAATATTGAATCCGTGACTACAATTTGAAATGCTACATCATCATTGTTGAGTGATTCGAGCATACAAAGCTCATGTGGTCTTAATGTATTTTGTTTTTCGATAAAGTTAAGTGTTTTTAATTGTTCTATTGCGAATTCGAATTGCTCAGGTATAACTTCAATATAAATATCTAAATCACCTTTTGAAATTGCATTCGGTATTGCAGATGAACCAATATGCTCAATTTTGGCAAATGGTAGAAGTGTGGAAATGTCTTTTTGATATGAATTAAAAAGTTGAGTGCATCTTTGTTGATATTGTTCTGGTTCTAAAAAGACCATTATTAGAATCTCAATTTGATAAAAATTAAATAGTTAAGAATAGATTACTTTATTAAATAAAAAAGCCCAAATACTGAGATTCGGGCTTTTTTTGAAAATTATCGATTAATCAGTCATTGTCATTAAGCTTGCGTTACCACCAGCTGCAGCTGTATTCACACTAATTGCACGTTCAATCACTAAACGTTCAAGTGGAATAGTTTCATTCGGCTCAACATGGGTAATACCGACAATTGCACCAGAGCGAGTAGCAATCTCTTGCTGTAATGAGAAGATCTCTTCGCGATTACCATGATGTAAAACTGCATCAAAATCATCTGATGCGATATTTTTAACTGTAGTAATTGCAGCAAGCACATCTTTTGGCAATGTTTGTTTGTATTTTGCCAATAACGGACTATTTGGCATTACGGCCGCTTGGCTACCCACTGCAAAAATTGCGAGTAACTGATGCAACTGATTTTGTTCTGTATCTGCGATAGAAAGTACACGATGACGCGGCAAAATAATATATTGGTTACTTTCCCCAGTAGGGCCTTGTAACTCATAGAATTTACCTACACCAAATGGTTCAATCTCACGATTTGCTTGCGGTAAATGCTGTTTCGCCCAATTTTGTAAGCTCTGATAAATCTCTCGGTTAAAGCCTTCAAAAGCAGTTTGCTCATTCTTCATAGCAAATGGTGTTGCTAATACTTTGTTAGAACAATGCTGCATTAAGCGGTACATATAAAGTGGACCACCAGCTTTCGGGCCTGTACCAGATAGACCTTCACCACCGAATGGCTGTACACCAACGACAGCACCAACAATATTACGGTTAATATAAAGGTTACCAACTTCAGCATGTTGAATGACAGTTTGGATGGTCTCATCAATACGGGTATGCAGACCCATTGTTAAACCATAACCTTTGGCATTAATGCGTGAGATCAACTGCTCAAGCTCACCATACTTATAGGTAATGATGTGTAGAACTGGACCAAAAACTTCGCGCTGCAAGTCATCAAGGTTAGGGAGTTCAATTGCTGTTGGTACAACAAAGGTTCCTTTATCTAGTTCATTCTGACTTGTTGCACCAAACATCAACTGATGTACTGGATAGCCTTTCGACTTCATTTTCTGGATGTGTTGATCAATCGTCTGTTTTGCTTCGTCATCAATAACAGGACCAATGTCAGTTTTTAAAATCGCAGGGTTACCTACGATCAACTGTTGCATTGCGCCTTTAAGCATTTTAATAACGGTTGCAGCACTGTCTTCTTGCACACATAAAATACGTAAAGCAGAGCAACGTTGACCCGCGCTATCAAAAGCAGAACTTACAACATCGAGTACGACTTGTTCAGTTAATGCTGATGAGTCCACAATCATTGCGTTTTGACCGCCAGTCTCTGCAATGAGAGGAATAGATTGACCATTTTCAGATAAACGTTTCGCAACAGTTTTCTGTAAAATTTTTGCAACTTCAGTCGAGCCAGTAAACATAATGCCATCGATACGGCTATCTTGGCTAAGCTGAGCACCGACTGTCTCACCGCGGCCAGGAAGTAACTGTACAGCACCATGTGGAATACCAGCTTCCCATAAAATCTGAACTGCTTGAGCTGCGATTAATGGGGTTTGTTCAGCAGGTTTAGCAATAACGCAGTTACCACTGACTAATGCTGCAGCAATTTGGCCTGAGAAAATTGCAAGAGGGAAGTTCCATGGGCTAATACAAAGTACAGTACCTAAAGGCTGAATAACTGTATTTGCAGCAAGATTCTCAACTTGAGTTGCGTAGTAACGTAAGAAATCTACAGCTTCACGAACTTCTGCAATCGCGTTTGCATAAGTTTTACCGCTTTCACGGCAAAGTAAAACCATCAATTCTTGAATGCGACTTTCCATCAGGTCAGCTGCACGTTTTAAATATTGAGCACGTTGCTCTTTAGGCGTATTTGACCATTCTGATTGTGCTTGTTCAGCTGCGTTAAGCGCAATTTCTACATGTTTAAGATCAGCTTCTTGTACATACCCAACAATTTCATCATTTTGTGCTGGGTTTGTAATTGCAACAGAATGACTTTGTTCTAACAAATCACTGTTTGCTAATAATGGATGACTTTGCCAAATACGATTACGTAATTCTTGAGCTGTGTTATCTAAGGCTGCAAGTGGCGTGTCATTTGCTAAATCATAGCCTTTAGAGTTTTTACGAAGCGTTCCGTACATATCTAAAGGTAGTGGAATAGATGGATGTTTTAAACCAACTGAACCTTCGAGCTTAGCTGCAGCGCGAATATCATAAATTGGAGACTGAATCAGATCTTCAACTTTAAGTGTTTTATCGGCAATACGGTTAACGAATGAAGTATTCGCGCCATTTTCGAGTAAACGACGTACCAAATAAGCTAACAACGTTTCGTGGTTACCAACAGGAGCATAAATACGGCATGGTACGCCTAATTTATTTTGCTCGCGTGGACCAACAACTTGTTCATAAAGCGGTTCGCCCATGCCATGTAAGCATTGGAATTCATATTGACCAGCATAATATTTGCTTGGATCCGCTAAATGGTAGATCGTTGCCAATGTTTGAGCATTATGAGTTGCAAATTGCGGATAGATAAACTCAGGTGCTGCAAGTAATTTTTTAGCACAAGCGATATAAGATAAGTCTGTATGTACTTTACGAGTAAAGACAGGATAGTCATCCATGCCTTCGATTTGCGCTTTCTTAATCTCGCTATCCCAGTACGCACCTTTCACAAGGCGAATCATGAGACGCTTTTGGCTGCGTTTAGCAAGGTCAATAATATAATCAACCACGAAGAAACAGCGTTTTTGGTAAGCTTGAATAACGAAGCCAATACCTTTCCAGTTTGCAAGTTCTGGCTCGAAGCAAAGGCGTTCTAGTAACTCAAGAGAAATTTCTAAACGTTCTGATTCTTCAGCATCGATATTTAAGCCAATATTGTACTTTTTAGCCAAACGAGCGAGTTCAAATACTTTGCCGTAAAGTTCTTGATGAACACGTTCAATTTGCGCGCGTTGATAACGAGGGTGTAAAGCAGAAAGCTTAATTGAAATGCCCGGGCCATCATAAACGCCTTTACCATTAGATGCTTTACCAATTGCATGAATGGCTTGCGTATAATCGTTAAAGTAACGTTCAGCATCATGTTCGGTTAAGGCTGCTTCACCTAACATATCGTAAGAATAGCGGAAACCTTTGTCTTCGAGTACTTTCGCATGGTCTACAGCTTCTTCAATGGTTTCACCAGTCACAAACTGTTCACCCATCATACGCATTGCAACGTCAACAGCTTTACGAATAATGCCACGTCCACTACGAGCTAAAAGGCCAGTAAGTACACTTGAAAGACTGGTTTGCTTAGGAGTTTCCATGAGCTTACCAGTTAACATGAGTCCCCATGCTGCAGCATTTACAAACATTAAGCTGCTTTGGCCAACATGTTCTTTCCAGTTACCTTGATTGATTTTATCTCGAATAAGCAAATCACGTGTTGCTGAGTCTGGAATACGAAGCAAAGCTTCGGCAAGACACATGAGCGCCACGCCTTCTTGTGAAGAAAGAGAGAATTCTTGTAATAACCCTTGAACAATACCTGCTTTACCCGAAGAGGTCTTACGTTCACGTAAATTATTGGCAAGATTAAAAGCAAGATCATAAATTTTATGATCTAAATCATCAGATACCGCGGCAGCTTGTAATAGCTCTTCTACAGCTTCTGGTTCAGCACGTCGCCAAGCTGTATTGATGCGTTGTTCAAACTCACTTTTATCGTTGAATTCGGTGATATAGCCTTGGTGAGATTTATCCATTTGATGAAAAGTATCCATTGTGTTCATATCTGTTTCCGCCAACCAGCTCTCGTAAACTCATCTTGAGTAGAGAGGTTTAGATAATTTATCATTACAGAAGAAACACCGAATAACTCACTATATTTAGCCAATTTTTTAGAGGAAAATTCAGATGAATGGCCCAATTTTAAGCCTTGACCGCACTGATTTAAAAATTTTGGATATTCTTCAAACAGATGGGCGAATTTCTAATAGTAAATTGGCGGAACTTGTTAACTTGTCTCCAACAGCAGTGATGGCCCGAGTTCAAAAATTAACGAAAGATGAATTCATCTTAGGATATGAAGCTAAATTAAATCCGGTTAAGTTAAACGCAAATTTTTTGGTGTTCGTAGAAGTGTTACTAGATAAAACCACACCTAATGTTTTAGATGAGTTTATTGATGCTGTGGTTCACTATCCAGAAATTGTTGAATGTCATATGGTGAGCGGTGGCTTTGATTTTTTAATTAAATTACGAAGTGGCAGCATGGAAGAGTTTAGACGAATTGCAGGGCAGGTACTGTGGCAATTACCAGGGGTAAAAGAGACTCGTAGTTATCCAGTTATGCAAGTTGTAAAAGATACTTCAAAAATTAAAATCAAAACTAAAAATAAATAAAGGGGCCGAAGCCCCTTTATTTATTTCAATAACTTATACACTTTCTTTGTAGAGTTCATCTGCTTTTTCAAAGCGGCCAGTTACTGTTGTATTTGGCGCTTTAGTTAAAAGACTCACTACAATGATGCTGATAAATGCAAGGATAAAGCCTGGGATAATTTCGTAAACACCAGTGTCTGCGAAAAGATTTTTCCAGCCAATGACTACAACTGCACCAACGATCATACCCGCTAAAGCACCTTGTAAATTCATACGTTTCCAGAACAATGACAAGATGATAAGCGGACCGAATGCAGCACCGAAGCCAGCCCATGCATAGGCAACAAGACCAAGAACTTTACTGTCTGGATTACCAGCAAGAACAATCGCAAGAAGAGCAATCGCAAGAACCATGAGTCGTCCAACCCATACAAGCTCTTTTTGAGATGCATTCTTACGAATAAAGCCTTTGTACAAATCTTCTGTTAGTGCACTTGAACATACCAAAAGTTGGCAGCTCAATGTACTCATCACAGCAGCTAAAATCGCAGCCAGAATGATACCTACAATCCATGGATTGAATAAGATTTTAGTCAATTCCATAAATACAGTTTCAGGATTTTTACTTACAACTGCTGCTAATTCAGGGTGTTGTTGGAAGTAAGCAATACCGAAGAAACCAGCACCTACAGCGCCGATTAGGCATAAAATCATCCAAGTCATACCAATGCGACGAGCAGCAGGAATTGATTTTACAGAGTCAGCTGCCATGAAGCGCACAAGAATATGTGGCTGGCCAAAGTAACCTAAGCCCCATGCCATGGAGGAGAGAACCGCCACAACACTCAAATCGGAAATGATGTTAAACGCATGTGGGCGAGCAGTTTCAATGAGTGTCACAAACTGCGTTGTATCGCCAATCGCAAGGTAAGTCACAATTGGAGTAAGCAAGAGTGCAAAAATCATTAAGCCAGCTTGGAACGTATCGGTCCAGCTAATTGCTAAGAATCCACCAATACAAACATAACTGATGGTCGCAATTGCGCTAAGCCAGATTGCAGCTGTATACGACATGCCGAATAAATTTTCAAATAGACGGGCGCCTGCTACCATGCCTGAAGCACAGTAAATTGCAAAGAAAACCAAGATGATAACGGCAGAGAAAATACGAAGTACTTTTTTCTGATCGTCAAAACGGCTTGTAAAATAATCTGGCAAAGTCAGTGCATTATTTTGAATTTCAGTATGAACGCGTAATCGACCAGCAACCAGTAGCCAGTTAAGCCAAGCACCGATAATGAGACCAATTGCAATCCACGCTTCAGATAAACCAGAAAGATAAATTGCGCCTGGTAAACCCATGAGCAGCCAACCACTCATGTCTGATGCGCCTGCGGATAATGCAGTTACGAAACTGCCTAAACTACGACCACCGAGAATATAATCTGAGAAGTCGCTTGTAGCACGGTAGGCAAATAAGCCAATAAGTACCATTGCTACGATGTACACCATAAACATGATGAGGGTGGGATCAAAATAACTCATAATGGATGTGTGTCCTTATATCCATAATCCGTGATTGTAACCTAATCCAGGTCGCTGTTTTCTTGTACGGCATCCAAGAGGTTGAGATTCAACCACAAAAGATTTTTTTTGCACTGTTATTTTTATATTGTACTTTTGTATCATTGTGTAACTTAAAATAAATTGATTTTATAGATATAAAATTATAATATTAATCATTAACTTATAATTTTTTAATATTTATTTTTTAAATTTTTTCTGCAAAAAAACGCCATTCTGAAAAAAACTAAATTCATGTAGGGTTATAAATAGGTTATTGGTCAAAAAAAATTTATAGAAATTTAAAATAAAGTTAAAAAAAATCGACAATTTTTTGTTCAATTAATAATTTTTTTTATGTACGTTGGGCTTATTTAGTGTCTAAAAATAGCAATTAGCCGATTAAATTTTCAAAAAGTTTATGCATTCCTTGGGTCGCTGACATTTTTAATAATTCATATTGATGAGGAACACGCAGATGATCCGCATTTGGATCTATATAGTAGGCTTTACATTGATCTGAAATTTCATGTACTAAAGCCGCAACAGGATATACGCTTAATGTCGAGCCGATCACAATAAAAATATCTGCACTCTGTACTAATTGAATTGCTTCTTCATAGGCAGGTACAGCTTCACCGAACCAGACTACATGTGGACGCAGCGGATAGCCATCTGGGCAAAAGTCTTGTTCTAAATCTAGCTTCCAGCCATTAATATCGTAAAACCGAGTTGTAAATTGAGCATTCGGGCCAGAGCTTTTCGCTAAACGAATATTTCCATGCAAATGTAAAACTTTGGAACTTCCAGCCCGTTCATGTAAATCATCAATATTTTGAGTAATCACTTGTACGTCAAAGTAGTCTTGTAGTTTGGCAATATATTGATGAGCTTCGTTAGGTTCAGCCTCTAAAATATTTTTACGTCGCTCATTATAAAAGCGTTGAACTAAGGCTGGATCCCTTTGCCATGCTTCAGGTGTGGCAACTTGTTGGATGTCGTAATTTTCCCATAGACCATTACTGTCACGAAAAGTGCTAATTCCACTTTCAGCACTCATGCCAGCGCCAGAGAATACAACAAGCTTTGTCATAGAAGTCACCGATTCGTAAAACTAAATTTGAATAGATTTTGAATAGATAAAGAAAAAACCAGTTTAAGACTAAACTGGTTTTTATTAAATATGAAAAGCTATAGCTATCTTTTATAAGCCAGCTTCATATTCTGCATTTGTTAAAAGTTTTTCAACATCTGCAATATTGTCTGGTTTGATTTTATAAATCCAGCCTTTTCCATATGGATCGTCATTTACAAAATCAGGATCATCTTCAAGGTCAGTATTTACTTCTACTACAGTGCCTGAAACAGGAGCATGGATGTCAGAAGCAGTTTTTACTGATTCAACCACACCAGCTTGTTCGCCAGCAGTAACTTTACTCCCAACTTCCGGAGTTTCAACGTAAACCAAATCGCCGAGTTCATCTTGTGCATGATCGGTAATCCCTGTAATAACAAGATCACCCTCAATCTTTACCCACTCATGTGTACGTGCATACTTCAGTTCAGAAGGATGATTCATGGTAACTCCTTAAGCTTGTGTCCAATAGTTTTAAACATTATAAGTATGGGTCTTTACGCCAGTTGCTCGGACTGCGACCACTCCAGCGTTTAAAAGCGCGGCTAAAATTTGCAACGTCCGAATAGCCAAGTTCATCAGCAATTTGTTCAAGACTGTAATCTGTACGTGAAAGTAAAGATGTTGCATGTCGATAACGTACTTCATCAACCAATGTGGAAAATGAAGTTCCTTCAGCCGCTAATTGGCGCTTTAGTGTGCGGTCTGACATGTGTAGACATTCAGCTACATTTTCAATGCTTAAATAATGTTGTTCAGAATTACTTAAAATATCACGAACTCGCATTGCTAAGCGACGGCGCTCACCTAAAGCGGACAGTTCGGCTTCGCACTGATTAATTGCAACCTGACTTGCGATAGGATCAGCATTAACTAATTTAATTCCTAAGTATTTTTTATCAAAACTTGAAATCAAATGAGGCTGGTTGAAGCGAATTGTGCTGCTTAGTTTATTTCTATACTTTTCAAAGCCTTCTGGTTCAGGAAAGTCCAAATCTACATCACCAGCTAAATCTTCGATACCCGTAATCGCTTTGGCCATACTCATAATACCAATGGTCAAACCTAAAACGATTTCTGTTCTTAGAGGCTCTAGTTCGATGTCACACTGTAATTGTAGGGTAGCTTTTGGCCCAAACGTTGAAAAATAGAGTTGTAAAAAAGGTAGACGTAGTTGAATAAAGCGTGCTGCAAGAGCAATTGCTTCTGTAATATCTTTGGCTGTCATAATTGCATAGCCAATGAAGCCATGAATCGAAATACGCATTTGAGTACCAAGGTGGTAACCCAACGTAGTTTCACCAGTTAAATTAAGCGCGTGTTTAACCAGTTCGTTTGCTACAGGTGTAGAAATACGATAATCAGGATCGGCCAGTTGCTCACTAGTAAGATGAAATGGAGCAAATAATGTTTCATCGTTATATCCCCAACGTGAAACAACATCTAATAGCAATAAGCCATAGACACCCGGAATACCTTGATCTTGACGAGCTGAGGTAATTTTCATATGCGTTCCATTGCTCTCATCAATTTGTCACATGCATTTCTTACACATCTTGTCATGAAATATAATCTGAGTTTATAAAAACTGTTAGACAATCATATTAACCATGTTTTAAACATTCTTTTTAAAGACAACAATTTTTGTTGTTGAAATAAGTAATACGTCGCCATTTTGATTTAAGGCTTGCGTAACGTAACTTACAATACCACGATCTAATTTTGTTTTGGATGGTGTGATTGCTGAAATTTCTGCTTCCACATGAACTTTATCACCTGGTCGAGTAGGGCGTGGCCACCGTAAGCTAGACTCTGAACCAATTAGGCCGCCATGAATCGGCATACACTCCGTCCATAACCGCATAGTAATTGCAGAAGTATGCCAACCGCTAGCAGCAATTCCTTGAAAAATTGGATCGTGCTTAGCTTGTTCTTCATCTATATGGAAGGGTTGAGGGTCATAGGAGCTTGCGAATTTTTTGATTTCATCTAAGGTAATTTCATATTCACGGCTAATGAAACGATCACCAATTTTCAAATCTTCTAAATAAAGCATTAATCTTGACCCTGTAATACTTTTTGTTCAATTAGGAAACCGCCTGTTTGACGTTTCCATAACTGTGCGTATATACCATTTTGCGCAATTAACTCTTCATGAGTTCCTTGCTCAGCAATTCGACCTTCATCAAGAACGATTAAACGGTCCATTTGTGCAATAGTAGATAAACGGTGTGCAATTGCAATAACGGTTTTATCAACCATCAGGTCATTTAAACTTGACTGGATTGCTGCTTCAACTTCTGAGTCTAATGCACTAGTTGCTTCATCTAAAATAAGAATAGGAGCATCTTTTAAGAATACACGTGCAATGGCAATACGCTGTCTTTGACCGCCAGAAAGCTTAACACCACGTTCACCTACTTGAGCGTTATAACCACTACGTCCTTTTAAATCAACTAATTGCGGAATAAATTCAGCAGCTTTGGCTTTATTTACAGCATTCTCCATATCTGCATCAGATGCATCAGGGCGACCATATTTAATATTTTCTGCAACTGAGCGATGTAATAAAGATGTATCTTGAGTAACTAAAGCAATATTAGCTCTTAAACTATCTTGAGTTACATCTTCGATGTTTTGGCCATCAATTAAAATGGCACCTTGCTTAAGATGGTAAAAATGTAAAAGCAACTGAATCAGTGTCGACTTTCCTGCGCCAGAACGGCCCACAATTCCTATTTTTTCACCTGCTTTAATATGCAAGTTGAAGTGATCAATCACATTTTTATTGTTATAAGCAAAGCTTACATCTTTAAATACAATCTCACCTTTGGTGACTTTAAGTGGTTTCGCATCTGGTTTGTCTTGAATATTGATTTTTTTACCTAATGTTTGCATACCATCTTGAATGGTTCCAACATTTTCAAATAAGGCTGACATATGCCACATCATAAATTCAGCCATACTATTAAGTTTTAAAATCATTGCAGTAGTTGCTGCGATTACACCTAATGCTGCTAAACCTTGGGTCCATAGCCAAACAGAAGTACCAATTACACCTACAAACAAAACAGCAGACAACATATTGATGCTGACTTCAAAGAGGGTGCCTAAACGCATTTGAGCATAGACTGTAGTCATAAACTCTTTCATAGATGCTTTTGCGTATTGGCTTTCGCGCCCAGCATGGGCAAATAGTTTTACTGTTTGGATATTGGTGTATGCATCTGTTACGCGGCCCGTCATGATCGCTCTAGCATCGGCTTGTTGTTGAGAAACTTTACTTAAGCGGGGGATGAAGAACCATGCACTTAATAAGAAAAGACTTAACCAAACTAAAAGTGGAATAAGTAAAATTGGTGAAATTGCGCCAAGAACAATGCTGACCGTAATGAAGTAAATGCTGACGTAGGCCAACATGTCACCCAAAATAATCCAGAACTCACGGATTGCTAGTGCTGTTTGCATAACTTTGGCAGAAAGTCGTCCTGCAAAGTCATTATGGAAAAAGTCCAAGCTTTGTTTCAATAAAAGATTATGGAAGCGCCAGCGCAAACGCATTGGGAAGGTACTATATAAAATTTGATGTTTGATAATAGATTGAATATTTACAAAAAAGATGTTGGTAAATAAGACTGCAATCAAAATTAGTAAATCAGTAGCATGCTGACTTAAAAAGCTTTCTGGATGACTTTTACTTAACCAGTCTACGAGTTGTCCAATCTTTGAAAAAAGTAAGGCTTCAAAGCTTGCAGCACCTGCTGTAAAAAGAATAAGTAAGAATAAGTAAGGGCGTAGGCCTTCCGTAGCTTGCCAAACAAATGGGAAAAAACGAGTTGGTAAAGGTTCATCTAAACCTTTAGTTGGGTAGGGGTCTACAAGTTTTTCAAACCACTTCAGCATGAATTACTACCTTTGAGACAAAAGCCACTTAATTAAATCTTTGCAATTTAATTTGCAAAAAGTCAGTTAGATCAATATCACTTAGGGTTTCGATCTTGTGAATATATGCAAATACACATGAACTGATAATGTTGTACGTCTTAAATTAATATATGACGCAAAAAAGGAGACTTGAAGAAACCTTCAAGAACGTCGCGAGGACTAAAAGTATTATTCATTATATCGAGATTAATAGATAAAGGGTGAAGGAATTTATTCTTTAAGTATTTTTTCTTAGTATTTTGAACATTTGTTAAATTATTACAGCTACACATATTAGAAAAGGCCTTTAGATTTGGGTCATAAAGGCCTAAGTATTGTATTACCACATTAGGTCGTCTGGAATAACATATGCTGCATATGGATCTTCCTCATCAGTGGCTTGTTCGTTTTTCTCAGCATTATTAATCAAAATGAAGCCTTGCATTTTTTGATCAATTTTTTCACCTAAAGCTTTTGGAAGATAGGCGTATTGATCTTGATCTTTAGCAATAACTAGGCTACCTGCAACAAGTGCATTATAAACTTGCTGAGATAGATACACTTTTTTGATTTTATTTTCATCAATAAACTGATAAGCCACATCACCAGCAAAATCAGTAATTTTATGTTGTTTAATCATCTGAATGATTGACGCTTTAAGTGCTTTTTCTTCAAGCTGTTTCTGTTTTTCTAAATTTAAAGCCTGATCTTTAGCTAACTTTTCTTGTTGAGCTTTTTCAATATTTGCTTTGATTTCAGCTTCATTGCTTAGCCCAAGACGTTGTTCGTGATGAGCTTGCTTTGTTAATTTTTTTGCTTTTTTATTATCAACTAAACCAGCTTTTAATAGCTGTGCTTGTAAGGCATTTTTAACCATGTCTTAGTCCTTGTGTGAAGTTGAAGTACTATAGAGATAAACTATCCAGTAAGAAATACTTAAGGCTAAGCTTAGAATTGCTGGCAATAAAAATGATTGTAGTTTCAAATATGGATGTACTGAAGCGGCAAGAATTCCACCCAGCAGGAAGCCAGCAAGAATAAGTAAATGTAAAACAATACGTCGATTTTCTACAATTAAGCCTCTGGCTTTATATCCAAGTGCTAAACCAATATCAGTCAGCACGCCAGATAGATGGGTAGTTCGAATGATGGTTCCTTTGTAGTGGCTTACCATCGCGTTTTGTAAACCCATTGCCGTACAAGCCCATAATAATCCATAGCGTGGAAAATAAGGAAGCAATAGCCAGCAAAGGAAAATGAATAAGGCAACAAGGCTCAAAGGTAAGCCATAACGACGACCTAGTCGAAAATGACTGCTACCTAAAATAAAACCACTATAAAATGAACCACAAACATAACAAATAATCACCAGAAGTAAAAAAATGATATGTTCTGGTTGCCACTCTACCAAACTCATAGCCAGCATACTAACGTTGCCAGTCATATGTGAAATAGATTGATGTAAAAGAGTAATTAACCCTAATACATTAATCATTCCGGCATTAAATGCCAGCAAAAAGGCTCCAAGTTGGAACCAGTTTGGTAGACGTTGAAATGGCATTTTCTTAAGACGCTTGCTTAGAGCGAATATCTACAGCTGCGGTAAATAATACATCTGTAGATGAGTTAAGGGCTGTTTCTGTAGAGTCTTGCAATACACTGATAATCATACCAACCGCTACAACTTGCATAGCAATCTCTGTTGAAATACCAAATAGACTACAAGCTACCGGAATCAGAAGTAAAGAACCACCTGCCACACCAGAAGCACCACATGCCGAAACTGCAGCAACAATTGATAGGATAAGCATTGTTGCAAAATCAACATGAATACCAAGTGTGTGTACAGTTGCTAGGGTGAGAACAGTAATTGTCACTGCTGCACCAGCCATATTTACAGTTGCACCTAATGGAATAGATACACTAGCTGTCGATGGATTAACACCTAAACGTTCAGCCAAATCCAGGTTAACTGGAATGTTTGCCGCTGAGCTTCGTGTAAAGAAAGCGGTGATCCCACTTTCTTTTAAACACTTAAAAACTAACGGGTATGGATTGCTGCGGATAGTTAAACCCACCAAAATTGGGTTCACTACGAGAGCAACAAATAACATTGTTCCTATTAATACCATTAATAAGCGTGCATAGCTCTCAAGCGTTGCAAGTCCGGCATCAGCAAATGTTACGGCAACTAGACCAAAAATACCGACTGGCGCAAAAGCAATTACTTTATGAATAATAGTACTTACAGCATGCGAAACATCTTGCATTACTTGTTTAGTAGTATCTGAACTATGGCGCATAGCTAAACCTAAACCAATCGCCCAAGCCAAGATACCAATAAAATTAGCTTCACTAATTGCTTGAACAGGGTTTGCAATAAAGCTTAATAGCAAGTTTTTTAATATATCTGCGAGACTACCAGGCGCTTGTAAATTATTATGAGAAACCGTGTTGAGATAAAGAGTGCTTGGGAAAGATAAACTTGCAATAACAGCACTAAAAGCGGCTAGTAACATACCTATAACGTACAGTAATACGACTGGGCGTAAATTTGCACTATGGCCTACTTGGAAGTTGGCAATAGAAGAAAGCACCAATACAAAAACTAAAATAGGAGCAACCGATTTTAAGGCTTTAATGAAAAGCTCACCAAATAAACTTAAGTAAGGCGTAACGTTCGGAAATAGTAATGCAACGCCTATCCCTAGAATAATGGCGATAATAATCTTAGTGACTAAGCTTAATCGAGAAAAGAATGCAAGCATATAAAGGCCTTATTAACCTAATCATGGCTAAAGGTTGAACAAGCCGAGTATTTTATACTTAAGTGATGTGAATCTTAAGCTTTTTTATAACAACTATAAGTTTTTATAATTATTGGTAATATTAAAATATTGTTTTTGTTTTAATTAATTTAAAATTTTGATTTTTAGGATTAGTGATTTTGTCTGTTAATTGCACAATAAAGAAACTCGTTATATTGAAAAGATGAGAAAGTACCGTAAAGAGTAAATAGGAATAGACGGATGAAAGATTAAATATAATTGAAAACTGGGAAAAGCTACGCGAATTTTCAAAACTCTGTGCTTCGACTAAACTCTAGGCTTTCAAGCTGAAAAATCGCATATTTCAGGAAATTACTACTATTATTATAATTTAAAAATATTATTTACTTACACAGTACAACTGATGAAGTGTATTTAAAATTGAATGCATATTGTCATCCTTAATAGAGTAAAAAATTTGCTTACCATCACGACGAGTTGATACTACATCACTTTTACGTAGCATCATGAGCTGTTGTGAAAGAGTAGGTTGGGTAATTTGGGTCTTCTCTTCAATTTGGGAAACATTTAACTCCTCATAAGCTAAATGACATAAAATTAATAAACGATCTGTATTAGCCAAAGATTTGAGAATTCCAACGACTGAGTCAGCCGCATTTTTCATTTCTTCAATTTGGAGTCCATCTTTCATACTTTATACCTATATCAATATAGCGGGCATAGTATAGATTGATCTTAAGGAAATGAATGTAGCAAAACTAATCAATCCAATTGTTTTTGTTGAAAAGCAATATAAGGTGAACTGATAAATAGATACTATTTCTAATTGAAAACAACCGTTTGTATTTCTTTTGTGTCCAAAGTGTTGCATTGTGTTATAAGTGTAATTGTTAAGTATAGGTGAATTTAAATTAATCCAGAAAGTTTCCAGACTACTTCTAACAAATAGCTAAATCTAATTTATCTTCAAGCAATTTATAAAAAAAGATTGAGTTTTTATTTTTTAAATATATAATCTGTTTTGTACAGACAGGTCTGTATATTTTGGTTTGGTAAGGTCGAAAAAAACGTCTAATTGTGAACCAAAATGACTTTCAGACGCAGCGTGATACATAAGAAGAATCATTAAATATAAGAAGAAGAATATCACGCTTTATTTTTTACGCAGCTCGTTCGAAATCGATTAGTTTTTCTACTCGAGTCCAGTAATCATTAATTTTTATTGAACCATGTTCGACTTGAGCTTGTATGGTCATGCCTTCCAAAATATTAACGAGTAGTAAAGATAGGGGAACTGGCTCTTTTACATCATATTGATTGAGAAGATTTTGCATGAGTTGGGTCAACCAAGCTTTATACAAAGTGGCAGGTTGATGTGTTGAAGGATATTGTTTTAAAACCTCTTCCAAGGCTTTTTGAAACATACAGCCATTAAAATCTTCGCTATTGAACCAGTCGGAATACCATAAAAATACTGCTTTAATTCTGGCAAGAGGGTCTAACTCATCATGTTTTGATAAGGCAGAAGTAAGAGAATTTTGTAGAAGCGTATTTCGAAGAAGTAGACATTCTTCAATTAATTTTTCTTTTGATGGAAAATGCTTATAGAAAGTCATTTTTGCAACGCCAGATTCATTAATGATGCGATCTACACCTATAGAATTATAGCTATACGAGTTAAACAGTCTTAATGCGGTGTTAATAATGTCATCTTTTTTCGACATACTTTAGCCTCTCACAAATGAATTGCTATTAGCTTGAACGGTGATCTTTATCAATGAGAATCTAGATAATTTAATTTTACAAGGTATTGTTTGTTATTGATAGAAAAAAGATATTATTTTTTTAAACGCTGAAGTTTTACTTTTAAAGGAAAGGTAAAGGGTTCTAGGCTATATATTTAAATAATTACACTTCTTTTTCAAAATTTTTTAACTTCAATATTTTTGCCATTGGTTGCTTTAATATTTAAAAAGGGAAATAAATCAACCCAAAAACAAATTTATTTTTGAGTTTGTCGGCCAATTTAAAAGTGGACTTCCCGTTGCTTTGAAAAGTCCACTTTTATTAAAGTTTCTTACTCTGAAGGAGGCAAAAGCATCAGAATAGATTCATTGAGTAAGTAAGCAACATTCTCAAGGATTTCAGGCTCATTAAATTCGCTATCGAAAGCTAGGCTTTCTCCATCTGCAATAGCTTTTAATTTTGGTGCGAAAGTTTCAGCTATACATAGCGCTTCGCCATTTCCCCAGAAGCTCAGAATTCCGTTATTTTCTGTATAAAGTAGGCGAGAGGCAGGTTCTAATAGAACTTCATAGCCTTCATGTAAGATCTCTTGAAGATCATCGGCTTCGATCTCGTCAGGTTCTGGGATATTATCTGGATATTTAGGTTCGCTCATATATGACATGATTGCGGCATCAAGTGCTGCAGAATCTTGCAACTGAGCTAAAACTAGGTCTTTTAGATAACTTAGTTCAGTTGAGTTAATTTCACCAATTTGACTCATTTGTTTGCGTGCGATATCTACAACAGGATTTTGAAGTAAAGTATTAGCTGAAAATTGATCGCTAATACGTTCCATCATTCCTGCAACGTTTGGCATGCGAAAGCCAAATGAGAATGTTAAGCAGTCATCTTCGGCAACCCCATAATGGGCCATTCCAGGTGGAACATAGAGTAAATCACCTGGTGCTAAAACCTCATCAAATTGCACATCTATTTCTGGCAAAAGTTTTAATGGTTGATTGGGTACAAATGCAGTATTTACATCGCACATTTGACCTAGCTGCCAGCGACGATGACCATGACCCTGAACTAAAAACACATCATAGAAATCGAAATGTTTCCCAACTGAACCACCCTTAGGCGCATAAGACACCATAATATCGTCGCGGCGCCATTGAGGAATAAAAGGAAATTTTTTCCAAAGTTCAGAAAGATCAAAAGAGTAGTGATCTACTGCCTGTACTAAAATTGACCATAATTTTGGTAACTTTTGAAAGTCGCCTTTGGTTAAAGGTGAAGACTTTACGTGCCATTCATTTGGATTTTTATCTTTTTGGCGAATCAGTCTGGCACTTGCATGTTCTTCCAAGGCAAGTTCTTGCACATCTTGGGGTTGTAAAAGACCTATAATCTCTGGCAATCCGTTACGCACCAGTAAAGGTTTTTTCTGCCAATACTCTGCTAAAAATTGCTCGGCAGTAATACCGCCTAAAACTGCTAAAGATTCTGTCATGGAAATAACCTATTTATAAAATATCTAGAATTAAGGAATTTGTAGATCAAGTTGCCTTAAAATATGGCAAAGTTGAATCATAGGAAGACCCATAAGTGTGGTCTGATCTTGGCCTCTCATTTTTTCAAACAAGCTAATTCCTAAACTTTCACACTTAAAGCTACCTGCGCAATGTAGTGGCTGATCTAATAAAACGTATCGTTCAATTTCAGTTTGATTCAGGTTTCGAAATTTAACTTGATAATGTTCAACGAGCGTTTGTTCAAAGTTTCTATCGAGCCATTGCACGCTAAGCGCTGTACTAAAAAAAACAGTTCGACCAGAATTATCTGCTAGTTGTGCTTTAGCATTTTCAATAGTCATCGGTTTGCCAATAAAGTCATGCGGAGCGTGTTCTCGCCAAGCAACTTGATCTGAACCAATAACGATGGCTGATGGGTTCTGTTCAGCAATCACCTGAGCTTTTGTGAAAGCGAGCCTTTTTGCAAGTTCATCGGCATGGGTTTCATCGCGAGGACTTTCATCAATATCGGGACTAATACAAATATAATTAATTCCAAGACGGTCCATTAAGCCTTTGCGAGTTTGACTACTCGAAGCCAAAATAATTTGTGGCTGAACCATTACACTGCAAATTCCATTAATACATCTAAAGGTACATAGCTTAATACAGCTTGATGACATGCATGTATTTTAATAGGAGGTGCTTCACCCGCTTGATAAGCCTCTACCCAGCGAGTTACGCAGATACACCAGAAATCACCTGGTTTCAGACCAGGGAAACCTACTTCTGGCAAAGGAGTAATAAGATCATTACCAATTTTCTGAGAGAAATTTAAGAAATCAGAGGTCATTTGTGCACATACGGTGTGCTGACCAAGGTCTGTTACTGCTGTGTGGCAGAAACCATTTCTAAAATAGCCTGTAATAGGGTCAAAGCAACAACTTGCTAAAGGTTCACCTAAAACATTTAAGCGATTGATTTGTGGATCTGGATGAATAGACATAATGGGTGAAATATCAAATAACTACCTCTATCATAATCAAAACTGGGGCTTTCTACAGCTTTTATGCAAAAAAACTAACCTTTTTTGATGTAATCATTTAAAATTGGCGCGTTTTTAAAATCATAAAGAGAGCTTTACATGAATTTTCAGCGTATGACTGACCTTAACTTAACAGGCAAACGTGTCCTTATTCGTGAAGATTTAAACGTTCCTGTCAAAAATGGTGTGATTACTAGCGATGCTCGCTTACGCGCAGCATTACCAACTATTAAAGCTGCTTTAGATAAAGGCGCAGCAGTGATGGTATGTTCACATCTAGGTCGTCCTGTTGAAGGTGAACCAAAGCCAGAACAATCACTTGCACCAGTCGCTGCTTATTTAACAGAAGTATTGGGCCAAGAAGTTAAATTATTAACAGATTATCTAGAAGGCGTTGAAGTTGAAGCTGGTCAAGTTGTATTGCTTGAAAATGTACGCTTTAACCATGGCGAAAAGAAAAATAATCCAGAGCTCGCTCAAAAATATGCTGCACTATGTGACGTATTTGTTATGGATGCATTTGGTACTGCTCATCGTGCAGAAGCATCTACTGAAGGTGTAGCTCGTTTCGCTCCAGTTGCTGCTGCTGGTCCTTTGTTGGCTGCTGAGTTAGATGCACTAGGCCGTGCAATGCAAACTCCTGAAAAACCAATGGTTGCAATTGTTGCTGGTTCTAAAGTTTCAACTAAACTCGATGTTTTAAACTCACTTTCTAGTATCTGTGATCAACTGATCGTTGGTGGCGGTATTGCAAATACATTCTTGGCAGCTGCTGGTTTTAACGTTGGTAAATCATTATATGAAGCTGACTTGGTTGAAACTGCTAAACAAATTGCTGCTAAAGTAAGTGTTCCACTTCCTACAGATGTTGTAGTTGCTGATGCATCGCAAATTAATTTTGAAGATTTCTTAGGTTCTTTAGCAGCAGCTCAAGCTGTAGTGAAGAAAGTAGAAGATGTGACTGCGAATGACATGATTTTAGACGTTGGTCCGGAAACTGCTAAAGCATTTGCTGATATTTTAACAACATCAAAAACGATTCTTTGGAACGGTCCAGTTGGCGTATTTGAAGTAGATCAATTTGGAGAGGGTACCAAAGCTCTTTCTCTTGCTGTTGCTCAGTCTGAAGGTTTCTCAATCGCTGGTGGTGGAGATACATTGGCTGCGATTGATAAATATAACGTCGCTGATCAAATTGGTTATATTTCTACAGGTGGTGGCGCATTCCTTGAGTTTGTTGAAGGAAAAACATTGCCAGCAGTTGCTGTTTTGCTTGAACGTGCTTAATACTGTTATATAGAAATAAGAAGGGATTGGGTAACCAATCCCTTTTTCATTGATAAGTCATGAAACTGTCATATATTTGCAATAAAATGTCGAGTATTAAATCACCAACTGTGGAAAATAGTGATGAATTTAAAGCTTACACTTGCTGCTGTATTAATTGTGCCGATGATGTTAACTGCTTGTGCTAAAAAAGATGAAGCATCTCAAGCGAGCCAAGAATCAGCTGCATCTACTGCTGTTTCTGAAAAAGTAACGCCTGAGCAACAAGCAGCAATTGATGCGATTGAT
The DNA here is from genome assembly GCF_022449185.1 of Acinetobacter pittii. Classification (GTDB taxonomy): domain Bacteria; phylum Pseudomonadota; class Gammaproteobacteria; order Pseudomonadales; family Moraxellaceae; genus Acinetobacter; species Acinetobacter pittii_I. Next base: position 1,200,517 of record NZ_JAKUKO010000001.1, on the reverse strand, counting down.
AAGCCAGTTCTAGATGAAAAGAATACAGATGTGGTTGAAGGTAGTACCCCAAGTGAGGCTGCTGCTTCAGAAACACATTAATTTGTTGTTTTTTGTTAAAAAATCCCTGCAAATGCAGGGATTTTTTTTGAAATACTGTGATTTGTTGCTGAATTGAAATAAATGACAGGGTAGAATAAGCCGCACTACCTGGGAGGATATTATGGCACTCATTTCAATGCGCCAGCTCTTGGATCACGCTGCTGAACATAACTACGGCGTACCAGCATTTAACGTAAATAACTTAGAACAAATGCGTGCAATTATGCTTGCCGCGGATGCAACCAATTCACCTGTAATTGTTCAAGCATCAGCTGGAGCTCGCAAATATGCAGGCGCTCCATTCTTACGCCATCTTATTTTGGCTGCAATTGAAGAATGGCCACATATTCCAGTGGTAATGCATCAAGACCATGGAACAAGCCCTGATATCTGTCAGCGTTCAATTCAGCTTGGCTTTAGCTCAGTGATGATGGACGGTTCATTAGGTACAGATGGTAAAACACCTACTTCTTACGAATACAATGTTGATGTAACTCGTAATGTTGTTGCTTTAGCACATGCATGTGGTGTTTCTGTCGAAGGTGAGATTGGCTGTTTAGGTAGCCTTGAAACTGGTATGGCTGGCGAAGAAGACGGTGTTGGTGCTGAAGGTGTCCTTGATCACTCACAACTTCTTACTTCTGTTGAAGAAGCAACTCAGTTTGTTGCCGATACTAATGTAGATGCATTGGCGATTGCTGTAGGTACTTCACATGGTGCTTACAAATTCACTCGTCCACCTACAGGCGATATCTTGGCGATTGACCGTATTAAAGAAATTCATGCGGCGTTACCAAATACTCATCTTGTTATGCATGGCTCAAGTTCTGTGCCGCAAGAGTGGTTGAAAGTAATCAATGAGTTTGGCGGTGATATTAAAGAGACTTATGGTGTACCTGTTGAACAGCTTGTAGAAGCAATCAAACATGGTGTACGTAAGATTAATATCGATACAGACTTGCGTTTAGCATCTACTGGTGCAATTCGTCAGTTTATGGCTGAAAACCCATCTGAGTTCGATCCACGTAAATACTTTGCTAAAACTGTAGATTCAATGAAGCAAATTTGTATTGATCGTTATGAAGCGTTTGGTACAGCTGGTAATGCTGACAAGATCCGTCCAATTTCTTTAGAGAAAATGGTTGATCGTTATAAATAATTCCCGCTAGGGTTTAATTTATAGAAACCGGTTATTTATATAACCGGTTTTTTATTATGTAAATTTCATTCATAAAAAAACCTGTGATAAACACAGGTTTTGATAAAGACAAAAAGACTTACTTTTGTAAGTTCTTTTTGTCTAGACTTGGATCTTTAATTTCTACATATGCATTTGCACGCACTTCACGCAACCAGCTATCAATCTCGGTGTTAAATTGGCGTTCACCTAAAATTTGACGTGCCATACGTTCTTGATATTCGTGTGTCATATCTTTTTCACGTTTCTCAGTCACTTGTAAGATATGCCAGCCGAATTGAGTTTGGAAAGGTTCGCTGATTTCACCTACGGGAATTTCCTGCATTTTTTTGTCAAATTCAGGCACCATCATTCCCGGGGTTACCCAACCTAGACTTCCGCCATCACGCGCTGAACCTGTGTCGTTGGAATAAGTCGCTGCAAGTGTTGCAAAATCTGCACCAGCTTTTAAGCGTTTATAGATGTTATCAATAATTTGCTTGGCATTCTCAAGAGTAACTACTTCAGATGGCTGAATGAGAATGTGGCGAGTTTGAAATTGAGGTACTAAAGCTTTTTGCTCATTTTGTTTGCGTTCAAGAAGCTTTAAAACATGTACACCATCACGTACTGAAACTAAGTCAGTCGTTTGACCATCTTGTAATGGTGTAATACGAGCCGCAAGTTCAGCAGGAATATCAGACAGTGGGCGGAAACCCATGTCAGCACCTTCAACTTTTACATTTGCAGTTGAAAGTTTTTTCAAAGCATTTATATCATTACTTTGTGCAAGCTTTGAACGTACTTCTTGAGCTACAGATTGAACTTCCTGTGCATTGTCACCAGAAATGCGCATATGAATTACATGTGCTTGATTACCTAACGCAGCTTGTCCCTGAGGTGATTTTAAGAAGTTTTCTACATCTTGATCACTAATTTTAATACGAGACATCACTTGTTGTTGGCGCAAACGGCTAATCGCTAAATCTTCAGCGATTCGATTGCGCAAACTTTCATAAGTTCCCGGAGCCATAGCATCTAATTTTTGCTGGAAAGCTTCTAAACTTTTAGAGCCAGATTGACTTGCTACTTTAAGTACAGCTTCATTTAAGCTCTTTTCATCAGGTTTAATGCCATATTTTTTAACTTGTTCAAGTTGAGCTTGACGCAAAATTAACTGATCCAATACCTGAAACTGTAAGTATTGCTGAGGTGGCACTTCTTTCTTTTGAGCTTGCAGTTCATGAGCTGCTTCAGCCATACCTTGTTGAAGATCGCTTTTTAAAATTACGCTATTGTCCACAATTGCCACAACTTCATCAGCGGGTTGGGCAAAACTATGCATTGATGAAGAGATTAGGGCAGCAAGTGTAGTTGCTTTAAAAAACTGTTTAAGATGCTTTGTCTTCATTAACGTTGTGTCCAAGATTGATTAATTTTGTTAAAACCTAAAACGCGATTTTCAAGTAAAGACGCGAGTTTATTGTTTAAACCACCTAAACCTTTTAGTGTAATTTCAGCCATGATCGCGCGCTTTTCACTAACATCTGGAGATTTTGGATCGTCTAGATCGTTATAGTATGAACGACCATAGACAGAAATACCCCAGCAACATGACTCATAGTTAACTCCTAGCAAGAGTTCACGGGCAACATCATTGTCCATGTCATATTGTACGTGGCCCATAATACGCCAACTGTCTTTAATTGGTTGTATGAACGATGCAACAACTTGGTCATAAGTATCTTGACGACCGGTAATTTCTTTACGATAGAAATAGCCTAAGTTATATAGATTTCCTTTATCACCGGTATAGTAAAGTTGGAAGTCACGTTGAGCATTGTCACCATTTGACATCCAAGCTGAGTTAGCAGCGATGGTGAAGTTCTGATTAAGCTGGCTTGATAGGCTCACAACAGGACCTGTGTTGCGTTCAGTATCAATTTCATCTTGTTGTCGTTGTAAGGTGACACGACGATCTTCGAAATAGTAACTTTGGCCTACGCTTGCACGTAAACGCTCTAAACCTACTGTGTCAAAAAGACTATAACTTACACCTAATGATAAAAAGTTGTTGTCTTCAAGGCGGTCATGACCATAAAAACGGTAAGGGTTAAATAATTGATCATAACTTACTGACGCAGTGGTTGAGTCAAAGTTAGGGTAACCATCTTGATTTTTGTATGGCGCATATGCGTAGAAAGCACGTGGTGTAAGTGTTTGTAAATACTTACCATCACGTTCAAAGTTTAGCCCAGTGTCTAAAGTAAACTGAGGTACAACGACTGATTTATTTTCGGAACCACCATCTAGATTTTGAGATGCGATACTGTCTTTATCATAAAACGTTTGAATAGAACGTACAGAGACTTCAGGAATCACAAAAGCTGCTGGTGTACGGTAATTATAACGCGTTGCGAACTGGTTATAAATACGTGTACCACTACTTTCTTGAGCAGAATCATCATTAATTGATTTCTTAAAGTAAGCAGTGTCGTTATTAAATTCGTATTGTAGTCCTAGTGGATTACCTGTGACGTAATTTAATAAGAATTGTGGTAAACGCGCGTATGGTTTATCTGCATCTGCAACTTCAGGATCAAGTGTCTGGAAATCTTCGACCTTAAGCTGTGCTTTTAAACCCGGAATACCATGTTGATAGTTAAGTTCCCAAGCTCTACGTAAGTTAAGATCTGTTTTAGAGTTAGGACTGCTATCTAGGTCAGAGAAATAATCTTTATCTGATGCATAGTTATATTCGAGGTTAGTAGACCATTGATCGTTGATATCCCAATTATGTAAAAAATGGAAATCTTTACGATCTTTGTCATCATAACCTTTGTCAGATGGCAAGATGCCACCCCACATTTCCCCAGCACCAAAGCCATCGGTTAAATATCTAAACTCGCCTTTTAGCATTGCACCGCGGTCTGCTAAATATCGCGGAGTAAGTGTCAAATCATAGTTAGGTGCAAGATTTAAATAAACTGGAACAGAAAGCTCAACACCACCATCGTTTGAGAAGCCAAATTGTGGGTTAAGAATACCTGTAGTACGGCGGTCGTCAATCGGGAAGTTAAAATAGGGAACAGCTAGAACAGGAACGTCCTTAACATATAATTTTGTTCCACGAGTTACGCCGCGCCCAGTTTCCTGATTTAACTCAATTTTATTGGCTTGGATTTTCCAACCAGGTTTTTGGCCTGGGGGACAAGTGGTATAGGTTGCATCATTAAGAACCATAACATTTGGTGAGGTTCTTTCGATTTTTCCTGCATGACCATGGGCATGTTGCTGTTCAGAAATATAAAAACTATTGTCTAAATTCCCGGTTTGGGTTTTTAGGTTGTAATTAATTTCATCACTCTGTGAAAGTAACCCGCCTTGAGCTAACTGAACTCGACCTTGTGCATGTGCAAAGGTTTGGGTCTTATCAATCGTTACTTTGTCAGCACGAACTGTGCGTCCTTCCTGATCAATAACGACATCACCTTCTAAAACAGAATCACCCGCTGGGTTGTAATGTCCGTAGTTAGCAGTAACGACAGAAGTTGCTTTGTCGGCATCTAAAGCTTTGGTCTCAGGGTTAATCGGTGTAACCCATGTGCCTTGGCAAAATGCCGAGCTTAAATATTTATTGTCACGAAGCTGGGCTTCAGGTGCAGATTTATCAACATAATATTGCTGAAAGAATTCTTGACCTGGGTAAGCTTCCTTAATGCTCGCTTTAAGTTGATTATTGTCTATATTGGAGACAACATCAGTTGACTCAGCATAACTTGATTGTATGGAGCCACATAAGAGCGTAAAAATAGCTGTCGCTAAAGGATTAAATTTAAACTGATGCTTCATTGTCTCATTAACCAAGTATGCTAATTCACAATTAATTATTGTCGCATCATAGAGAAAAAGTTTATAAGTGGCTACACTTAACCCTTCAAAAATCTCAGCTTGTTTTAGATTTTATTGCAAATGAATACACAACGTGAACAATTGATATATACATGGCTTACATCTGTTCTTGAAAATGATCAATTTAAGATCGCTTTTTTAGCAGGTGATGCAAGCTTCCGCCGTTATGCGCGTATCGAGTTACAAAATAAAACGTATATGCTCATGGATGCCCCTCCAGAAAAAGAAGACTGTGTTCCATTTGTGACCATTGACGAGTTTTTTGCGAGCCATGGCGTACGCGTGCCTCAGATCGTCGCGAAAGATCTGGCTCAAGGTTTTCTATTGTTAGAGGACTTTGGTGATGTGCTTTTGTCAACATTATTAACTAATGAAACTGTTGATAAATACTACGAACAAAGTTTTAAACAACTTATTCATTTGCAGTCTATTGACGGGACTAATCAGTTCCCGGTTTATTCTTACGAAAAATTAATATCGGAAATGCAGCTACTCACAGACTGGATGTTGCCGTCGCTTTCTATTCAGCCGACTGCTGAACAGAAAAAAACGATTGATAATGCATTTGATTTCTTGGCTCATGCTGCATTAGCCCAACCGCAAGTTATTGTACATCGAGATTTTCATAGTCGAAATTTGATGAAAATTAGTGATGAGCAAGAGTTGGGGGTAATCGACTTCCAAGATGCCGTTATTGGTGCTGATACATATGACCTAATTTCGATTACTCGTGATGCATATGTTCAATGGAGCGCTGATCGTGTTTATCAATGGTTTAAAGTGTTTTATGACCTGTTGCCAGCGTCGACTAAACAAAACCGTAGCTTTGATCAATTTAAACGTGATGCAGATTTAATGGCGATTCAACGCCATATTAAAATTCTAGGCATTTTTGTTCGCTTGTTTGAACGCGATGGTAAGTCAGGTTATTTGAAGGATTTACCACGTGTCATGTGGTATTTGCTCGAAGAAAGTCGTGGTTACGCTGAGCTTGAAGAGTTTATGGCATTTATAAATAATATCGTGATGCCTAAATTTATCGAGAAATATGGTAGCTATGAGGTAGCAGCATAATGAAAGCAATGATTCTTGCTGCTGGCTTGGGCAATCGTATGCGACCACTTACGCTATATACACCAAAACCTTTGCTCGAGGTGGGTGGTAAACCCCTTATTGTGTGGCATATTGAAAAACTTAAGAAAATTGGTGTGACTGAAATAGTCATCAATTCTGCATGGTTGGCCGATAAGCTCATCGGTAGCTTAGGGGATGGTTCCCAATTTGGTGTTGATATCCGTTGGACACGAGAGGAAGAAGGTCTGGAAACAGCCGGCGGAATTATTAATGCTTTGCCACTGCTTGGAACAGAGCCTTTCATTCTGGTGAATGGAGATGTATGGACCACAATGGATTTTGAAAGTCTGCGCCATATTAAGCTAAATGATGATTTAGCACATCTTGTGTTGGTTGATAATCCTAAGCAGCATCCTGAAGGTGACTTTACATTATTGGATGGGCGCGCTTTTACATTCGATCAAGATGTGACGGGCGAAAACCTCACTTTTAGTGGTCTATCTGTTATTCATCCTAAACTTTTTGACGGATTGGAAGCGGGTAAGCGTCCTTTAGCCCCACTATTGAAGCAAGCGATGCACAATCAAAAAATATCTGCTGAAAAGCTTAAAGGTGCATGGGTAGATGTGGGAACGCCTGAGCGTTTAATGGAGCTGGATTTGCAAATTCGTGAAGGCTTCTACGATTAAGTGTGTAATCCCTAATCGTTAACTAGTGTTCCACGATGCATAAATGGGTATACTTTGTTTTAAATTTTACTTAGATGTTATCTGTTTATGCATCCGTTTTTTCAAGAGTTACAACAGGGTAGTCAAAAATTAGGTTTATCGCTTAGCGATGAAGCTTTGACATTATTGTTGAAGTATCAAGACGCTTTGGTACTTTGGAACAAAGCTTATAATCTAACAGCGATTCGTGATCCGAAAGAAATGTTAGTGAAGCATTTGTTAGATAGCCTAAGTATTTTGAAAGATTTGCCAACAGGCCGTTTGCTTGATGTAGGTACAGGTGGTGGTATGCCGGGCATGATCATTGCTTTATGTCAGCCGGAACGCTCATGTGTATTACTTGATTCAAATGGTAAGAAAATTCGTTTTTTGAAACAGTTTATTGCTGACCTTAAGTTAAAAAACGTAGTAGCCGTGCAAACACGTGTTGAAAATCAAGATACAATTGATGAGCTTGGTCAATTTGATGTGATTACAAGTCGCGCTTTTGCTTCTTTAACGGATTTTGTGGATGCAGCTCAGCCATACTTGCATCAAAGCAGTATAATTGCAGCAATGAAAGGAGTTGTGCCAGTTGAGGAAATTGAGCAACTTAAGCAGGACTTTTCATGTAAAGTGATTGAACTGCGCGTACCAAGACTTGATGAACAACGTCATTTACTTTTACTTCAACGTATTTAAATAAAAAGTATTAGGGTTACCATGGCTCAAATTATTGCGATTGCAAACCAAAAGGGTGGTGTTGGTAAAACAACGACTGCAGTAAATCTTGCAGCGTCTCTAGCTGTATTAAAGAAACGTGTATTACTTGTAGATATGGATTCACAAGGTAATGCTACGATGGGGTCTGGTATTCAAAAGAACGATCTTTTGTATTCCATTACAGATGTTCTACTTGGTGAAGTACCAATTGAAACGGCCATTCAAAAAGCAGAAGTCGGATATAAAGTTTTAGGATCTAATCGTGAACTTTCCGGTGTTGAGCTTGCTATTGCAGAACAAGAGGGCCGTGAATTCATTCTAAAAAATGCTTTGAATGAAATCCGAAACTCATTTGATTTTATCATTGTAGATTGTGCGCCAAGCTTGAGTTTGATTACTGTCAATGCTTTGGCAGCTGTAGATAGTGTAATCATTCCAATGCAATGCGAATATTATGCGCTAGAAGGTTTAGCTGATTTAACCCAGACTATTGATCGTATTCAAAAGGCATTAAATCCTGATTTAGAGATTATTGGTGTATTACGTACAATGTACGATGCACGAAATGCTTTAACACGTGATGTATCTGCTGAGTTAGAACAGTATTTCGGTAAAAAACTTTATGATACTGTCATTCCACGTAATGTTCGCTTAGCAGAAGCACCAGCACATGGTTTGCCTGTTATCTATTTTGAGAAAAGTTCTAAAGGTGCAGTTGCATACTTAAATCTTGCAGCTGAGATGTTGAAGAAAAGTAAAGTGAAGAAAGGAAGTAAAGTATGAGCATCAAAAAACGCGGATTGGCTAAAGGACGTGGTTTAGATGCATTACTTGGTTCAATTCAAAAAGAAAAATTACAACTGGAAGCACAGGCACTTGACCACGGTCAGTTGAAACAAATTGATGTAAATTTATTAAAACGTGGTGAATATCAACCACGTCGCTTTATTCATGAGCATGATTTGCAAGAGTTAGCATCTTCTATTGAAAAACATGGAGTGATGCAACCTATTGTAATTCGTCCAGTTGATGATGAATCACATCCATACGAAATCATTGCGGGTGAACGACGCTGGCGTGCAGCGCAGCTTGCGGGTTTAACTGAAATTCCTGCAATTGTTCGTGATTTAAATGATCAGGTTGCTATTGCACTGGCGCTTATTGAGAATATTCAGCGTCAAGATTTAAATCCGATTGATCAGGCTTTAGCCTTGCAGCGTTTTCATGATGAATTCGGTTTGAGTCATCAAGAAATTGCTGACACAGTAGGGAAAGCACGTACTACCGTAAGTAATTTACTTCGTTTGTTGAGTTTGGCGGATGAAATTAAAGATTTCATGCAGCAAGGCCAGCTTGATATGGGGCATGCTCGAGCTATCTTGACGTTAAAGGGTAAAGATCAATTAGACGTTGCTAAAATCGTAATTGAAAAAGGACTATCTGTTCGTCAAACAGAGCAATTGGTGCGTGATAGAAGTGAGCCAAAGCAGGAGAAGGAAAAAGCACCTGTAGCACCAGATATTGAGCAATTGACGCAAAAACTATCAGAGCGTTTTGGCGCTAATGTAAAAATTGATCATAATCAAAAAGGTAAGGGTAAGCTTGTTATTCATTACCATACCTTAGATGAGTTAGATGGTATCTTAAATATTTGTTTACCTGATTAATTTGTATTTAGGTCATATATTTCTAATTTTATATTCTTGGGGAAGAAGATATGTGGGAACTTGTGAGAGCGGGTGGCTGGTTGATGCTGCCTTTAATTCTATGCTCGATTTTAACTGTTGCGATCAGTATTGAGCGTTTTGTTCGGTTAAGACGTTCACAAGTTCTACCCAAAGCATTAATTGATAATAGTTCCTTAAGAACTGAAGATATTGTGGAAAATTTGGAACAAAATGTAGAAGTGCAAAACAGCGCATTGGCTCATATTTTAAAAGCAGGTTTCAATCATCGTGAGCATGGTGAGCAATTTGCACGTGCGCAAATGGAAGTAGCCGCTTCTCAAGAAATTTCTTATTTAGAGAAAAATATTAATTTCTTGGGGACTTTGAGTGCTGTGGCACCTCTATTAGGGCTGCTTGGTACAGTAGTCGGGATTATTGAGTCATTCCTTGTGATTGATTTTGGATCGGCAGGTAGTCCAAGTTTAATGATTCCAGGTATTTCTAAAGCACTTATTACTACAGCTGTGGGAATGTTAATTGCGATTCCGGCTTTAGTTGCTTATCGCTATTTCCAAAGATTAGTACAAGATTATATTGCTGAACTAGAACAGCAATCGACTTTATTTCATGCCTCATTGTTCTATAAACGTTCCTCGTCTATAGCAGAACATCGTCGTGTTGGGTGATGGGTGAATAGCCAGATGAAATTTAAACGTTCTCAGGTTGAAGACATCCATATCAATTTAACGCCTATGATTGACTGTTTGTTGTTCATTTTGGTTTTTTTATTACTAACGACTACTTTTAATCAGCCAAGTCGCCTCAATTTAACGTTACCAGATGCACAAGGTGTTCCACCAAAACAGTACGATCACAAAATTGAAGTCGTGGTAGACTCTTCTGGTCATTATGCTGTAAATGGTCAGGCACTTTCGTCTAAAGAGGTTGCTGATCTGAGTACTGCGATTAAGCAAGTTGCTCAAGAGCGCCGTGATTTTATGTTTATCATTGCTGCGGATGCCAAAGCGTCTCATCAGGATGTAATTCGCGTTATGGATGTAGCAGGACAACTCGGTTTTGTTAACATCAATATTAGTACCAAAGTTCCTTCTAGAGGTTTTTCTGAGTGAATCAAGATTTTAAGGTTTATTTGCGTCTCATAGCCTATTTAAAACCTTATTGGGGCGTGGCCTTATTAGTTCTTATCGGGTTCGGTATTAACTCAGCAACAGAAGTCTCCGTTGCTAAATTGATTAAATTTATTATTGATGCAATCCAAAATAGCAGTAGAGCTGATTTGGATTGGTTCCCATTATTAATCATTTTATTGGTTTTTTTCCGTGGTTTAGGCCTTTTTATGGGCGGTTACTATACTGCGGTGATTTCACGTAGTTTGGTTTTTAGTATTCGCCAAGAAGTTTATGCCAAACTTTTAAGACTACCGGCACAATATTACCTAGATAATTCATCTGGCCATATTACTGCCAAAATTATGTATAACGTTGAGCAGTTAACTGCAGCTTCTTCTGAGTCATTAAGAACCATCGTTAGAGATGGGATGATTACTCTGGGATTATTAGGTTATTTGTTTTATACCAATTGGCGTCTTACTCTTTGTATTTTTGTATTTTTACCTGTAATTGGTGTATTGGTACGTAAAGCTTCAAAACGTATGCGCAAGCTTTCTTTACAAGTCCAAGATACGATGGGTGATGTGAATCATGTTGTCCAAGAAAGTATTAATGGGAATGCGATAGTAAAAAGTTTTGCTGGTGAGGAGTCTGAACAAGCGCGATTCTATAAGTCATCGGAAGAAAACTTAAAACGTGGTTTAAAAATGGTAATTGTACAAAACCTGAATAGCCCTGTGGTTCAGGTAGTGATGGCTTGTGCGATGGCTCTTATTGTATGGTTAGCTTTACGACCACAGATTTTAGGTAATACCAGTGCTGGTGAGTTTGTAGCTTACATTACAGCAGCTGGTTTGTTAGCAAAGCCAGTTAAAAATTTGACTGATGTTAATGAGAAGTTACAACGCGGTTTAGCGGCAGCTCATTCTGTTTTTGAATTATTAGATTTGCCTGAAGAGCAAAATAATGGTCATTTGAAACCTAAATTAAATGGTGCGATTCGTTTTGATCATGTGGCATTAAATTATGCTGATGGCGTACAGGCTATTAAAGATTTTTCTTTAGATATTCTTCCTGGTCAAACTGTAGCATTAGTTGGGCGTTCAGGCGCTGGTAAAAGCTCATTAGTTAATATGTTGGTACGTTTCCAAGAAGTATCAAGTGGGCAAATTTATTTAGATGGCTTGCCAATTGATGACATTGATCTTTCTTGTCTGCGTACACAAATCGCAATGGTAAATCAGCAAGTTGTATTATTTAACCGTACTGTTCGTGAAAACATTGCGTATGGTCAGTTGCAAGGTGCCTCAGATGAGGAAATTCATGCTGCTGCAAAAGCTGCATATGCACATGACTTCATTATGAACTTACCAAATGGTTATGATACTGTTTTAGGGGCACAGGGCCTAAACTTATCTGGTGGTCAGCGTCAGCGAATTGCTATTGCTCGAGCAATTTTAAAGAATGCTCCAATATTAATTTTAGATGAAGCTACAAGTGCTCTTGATAATGAATCTGAACATTTTATTCAGCAAGCATTTGATGAAGCGATGCAAGACCGCACAACCATTGTCATTGCTCACCGTTTATCAACAATTGAGAATGCTGACCGTATTGTAGTGATGGATCAAGGACAAATTGTTGAACAAGGTACTCATCAAGAACTCCTCGCAAAACAGGGGGCTTATTATCAATTACATCAGCGTAATTTCGAGGATAACTAAGCATGTCATTAGCCCAGCTGATCCAGAATGCATGGAATAAACAATCGAGTTGGTTGATTGCTTTACGTCCATTGTCTTGTTTGTATCGGGCTGGGTTTTTATTAAATCGTAATCTTTATAATTCAGGTTTTAAACAAGTTTATAAAGCGCCCGTACCTGTGATGGTTATAGGTAATATTACAGTAGGTGGAAGTGGAAAAACTCCGTTGCTAATACAACTGGTGAATTATCTACAGCAGCATAATGTAAAAGTAGGGGTAATTAGTCGGGGATATGGGGGTAATGGTCCTTTTCCAATGCTGGTTACCTCGGGCGGTCAAGTAGCTCAAGCTGGGGATGAGCCAGCATTAATTGTTCAGGCTACAAGTGTACCAATGGCGGTAGGTCCTAATAGGCAGGCTGCAATAGAGTTATTGCTTGAGTCATCAGAAATAGATTTGATTATTAGTGATGATGGGTTGCAGCATTGGGCATTAGATCGACAGATCGAGTGGATTGTGCTGGATCAAAATCGTGGTTTAGGGAATAAGAAACAATTACCTGAAGGCTATCTGCGGGAGCCTGTTGAGCGTTTAGAAACAGGAACAGTGATTGAACATACTCATAAACCTGCTACAGAATTAAACATGCATCTCGAGACAGGACAGCCATATTTACTTAACCCTTTATCTAATTCTAAACCAATCTTTAATCTTGAGAATAATTATCACGCTGTAGTTGGTATTGGTTTTCCTCAACGGTTTTATCAAACACTTAAAGATCTAGGGTTGAAGCAATTCCAAGAGCATGCATTTCGCGATCATCATGATTACACAATCAATGATTTAATTTTTAATGATGAGCTGCCACTTATTACAACTGAAAAAGATGCAGTTAAACTATTACCGTTACTTGAAAAACATCCTGAATTTAAACAATCTATTTGGGTAGTTCCTGTTAAAGCTGTCCTGTCTACACAGTGTTATCAGGTTTTAAAAATGCAATTGCAAGAACTTGATATTCAATTATCTTAGGAAGAAAAAATGAAACACATCGTTATTCCAGCACGCTTCTCAAGTTCGCGTTTGCCAGGTAAACCATTGTTGCTTATTCATGACCGTCCTATGATTTTACGTGTAGTGGATCAGGCAAAAAAAGTCGAGGGTTTTGATGATCTGTGTGTGGCGACAGATGATGAACGTATTGCTGAGATTTGTCGTGCAGATGGAATTGATGTAGTTCTTACCAGTGCTGATCATCCTTCAGGTACAGACCGTTTAAGTGAGGTGGCTCGTATTAAAGGTTGGGATGCAGACGATATTATTGTAAATGTTCAAGGTGATGAACCTTTATTGCCAGCTCAACTTGTCCAGCAAGTTGCAAAACTTTTGGTAGATAAACCAAATTGTTCAATGTCTACGTTGTGTGAGCCGATTCATACCTTAGATGAGTTTCAGCGTGACAGTATTGTAAAAGTAGTCATGTCTAAACAAAATGAAGCTTTATATTTTAGTCGGGCTACTATTCCTTATGATCGAGATGGGGCTAAGCATGATGAACCGACTTTACATACACAAGCATTTCGCCATTTAGGTTTGTATGCTTACCGAGTGAACTTATTACAAGAATATGTAACATGGGATATGGGTAAGCTTGAAAAGCTGGAGAGCCTTGAACAATTACGTGTTTTAGAAAATGGTCATCGAATTGCAATTGCGGTAGCCGAAGCCAATTTGCCACCGGGTGTGGATACACAAGCTGATCTTGATCGCTTAAATAATATGCCTATTGAATCCTTTGAATAAGCGTTAATTTTTAATGAATCCGAATGTAACTTCAAAGGTTTATCCTTGGCAGCAAACAACATGGGATACCTTGACAACAAGGTTTCCCAATATTGGACATGGTCTCTTGTTTTACGGCAAGCAAGGTTGTGGGAAACATGCTTTTGCTAAGCAGTTTTTGGCATGGGTACTTTGTTTAAATAAGCAGCCGCAGGGTGCTTGTGGTGAATGTAGTAGTTGTCAATGGTTAAAATCAGACACCCATCCCAATTATGTTCATATCACAACGGACGAAGAAAATAAAAAACAGAATGCAAAAATTAAAATAGAAAAGATCCGTGACTTACTACCTTTCGTACAACAAACGGGAGAAGGTTGGCGCGTTATTGTGATTGAGCCTGCTGAAGCACTTAATTTGGCTTCTTCAAATGCTTTGCTAAAGACTTTAGAAGAACCAGGCGAGCGTGTTGTTTTAATTTTATTAGCTGATCACTATCTTAAATTACCAGCCACTATTCGTAGCCGATTACAACATTTCGCTTTAGATCGTATTTCATATGAGCAAGCTACATCTTATTTGAATGAGCATTTATCTGAACTTGCAGAAGTGCAGCCTGATTTACTGCTTGGCTTATCTAATGATATGCCTTTACAAGCAATAGAAATTGCTCAAAGTGACTGGTTTGCGAAAAGGCAAATTTTCTTAAATGATTGGCTTAAAATCGTTGCTCAAAAAAATATGCCCTTATTTTTCTCAGGCAAATGGCAAAAAGAATTAAGTTTTAATGATTTTATAATGCTTTTTGAATACTTGTTGGGTGATTTAATTTGTGTCAAGCTAAACCAGCCACAGAAAAATACTGATTTAGATTTTGATCAGTTAAGCCCATATTATGATTTGGAAAGCTTATTTAATATTTATAGTGAACTACAACAAGCAAAAAAGCTTGTTGAGCAAAATGTACAAAGCCAACTTATTATAGATCAATTATTTATAACGTTAATGAATATTTAAGGGGAAAACTATGCAGCCGCAAATGGGGGGGATTATTCAGGTAAATATTCCTGATAAAGCTACTTTGCAAGCAAGCTATATGGGATATGTGCAAGGTGGAGGCCTATTCGTACCATCAAAACAAAAGGTGAAAATGGGACAAGAAATTTTCATTTTAGCGACTTTGCCTGAGCAATCTCAAAAAATTCCTTTAACAGGTAAAGTAATCTGGATTTCCCATAAGCAAAGTGGATTTAAACCTCAAGGTTTTGCTATTCAGTTAAGTGGGGATAAAGGAATTTACTATAAAACTGAGGCAGAACGAGTTTTGGCTGGTAGTATGTCTCTAGACCGTCCAAGTTATACCATGTAATTAAATAGGAAAGAAAAGTGTTTGTTGATACGCATTGCCATTTAACGATGTTAGATTTGACACCTTACAACGGTGATCTGGATCTTGCGCTTGCAGCGGCGCGAGCAGAAGGAGTGTCTAAGTTTATGGCAATTTCCGTTGATCTTGATGACCATATTATACTAGCTGAAATTGCAAATAAACATGCAGATGTTGGTTATACGGTAGGTGTACACCCTTGTGAGGATGTGGACACAATGGCACGTGCAACAACTGAATATTTGGTTGAGTTGGCTCAATCAGAAAAAGTGTGGGCTTTAGGTGAAACAGGACTGGACTATTATCACAGTACAGATTTTATTGAAGAGCAAAAGATGTGTTTTGCAAGACATATCCAAGCTTCAAAAATTGTAAAAAAACCGGTTGTCGTTCATACCCGATCAGCAAAGCATGATACGGTAGATATTATCCGTGCAGAACACTCAACACATGGGATTCTGCATTGTTTTACTGAAGATTGGGAAACTGCTAAAGCTGTGCTTGATTGTGGTTATTACATTTCTTTTTCAGGTATTGTGTCATTTAAGAATGCACAGGATTTGCGCGATGTAGCTAAACAGGTCCCACTAGATCGCCTTTTAATTGAAACAGATAGCCCATATTTAGCACCTGTCCCATATCGTGGTAAAACAAATGAACCAAAATATGTGCCTTATGTAGCCAAAGCGCTCAGTGATGTATATGATAAATCGGTTGAGGAAATTGCAATGATCACCTCACAAAATTTTGAGAACTTGCTAAAAGCGATTTAGGTTATAGAAACTATATAAGAGAGTAATTGCGTGAAGATGGATCGTCAGGCTCAGTTCCGAGCAAGAGAAGTATTAATATTTCAGGTTGCGGAACAATTATTGCTAGAAAATGGCGAAGCCGGAATGACACTCGATGTCTTGGCTGCTGAGCTTGATTTAGCAAAAGGAACTTTGTACAAACACTTTCAAAGTAAAGATGAGTTGTACATGCTGTTGATTATTCGTAATGAGCGTATGTTACTTGAAATGGTTCAAGATACTGAAAAAGCCTTTCCAGAGCATTTGGCCTTTTTTATGCTGCATCATTTACACCATCCTGAACGGACAGTTTTATTTCATCAAATTGAGGAAAAACTTTCGATTACAGCTCAAGGTGTGCATCACCTTTTTAATGAGCTTTATCAAGTGCGTAAACAGCGATTACGAATTATCATTCGCATGACAGATCACTATTTAGAATCGATTCAAAGCAATATGACAACTCGAGATTATCTGGCTTCTATTTGGTCGTTAACTCATGGTGCAGCAGCTATTCTCAACTCAAGTTTTTACCAACGCTATTTAGGTTCACGGGACACCTTAAGAGTGGCTTATATTGATCAGGCATTAGCCTTACCTAAACAAACTGCTGAGCAATATGCTTAATAGGTCGATATGAAATCTCAATCACCGCCTAAATCACAAAAAGGTTTCACCCTCATTGAAGTGATGGTGGTGATTGTTATTATGACGATTATGACCTCTCTTGTGGTACTTAATATAGGTGGCGTTGACCAAAAGAAAGCGATGCAAGCAAGAGAGTTGTTTTTGCTTGATGCACATAAAATTGGTAAAGAGTCACTTGACCAGTCTCGTGTTTTAGCCCTATCTACTATGAGTGAAACTGATGTTTCTCCATTTTCTTATGAGCTGTATGAATACCACGATCAGAGTAAACTACAGGTCCAAGATTTAAAAAACCGTTGGCAGAAATACCCAGAATTTACTACGCGCCAATTGCCTAAACATGTATCGTTTACAGTACAACCTCTAGATGGTCAAACTTATTCAAAAGCTACCAATACAGATTTAATTGGCGGGCAGGCTCCGCAGTTAATCTGGTTTGGAAATGGTGAAGCTAAAACAGTTAAAATACAGTTTTACTTTGAACAAAAACCAATTGGTTCAGAAATACAGATTGATCATTTGGGTAAAATAAATGAAATCTAAAGGCTTTACTCTATTAGAGGTAATGGTAGCTTTAGCAATTTTTGCTGTAGCTGCCGTCGCGTTAACTAAAGTGGCCATGCAATATACCCAATCTACCTCAAATGCAATTCTTAGAACAAAAGCTCAGTTTATAGCAATGAATGAAGTTGCCTTAATGGAGATAAATCAAGAATGGCTTCAAGGTACTCAAAGTAAGCAAGTTACTTCTCAAGGTGAAACTTGGCAGATTGATAAATCTGCTGAAGCTACAGTCAGCCCGAATGTTCAGAAAGTAGATTTGCAAATTAGCTTATATGATTCTGATAAAGGGAAAGTTCAAAATGGTATTACCCACTTGGTATTTTTTAATTATCCAATGAAAGCAAAATAATGATAAAAAATAAATATCTTCGCTCGAGAAGTCTAGTTTCTCGTCTTGCTGCACGATCGGAGCAGATGATAAGGGGTTACTCCGAGCAAAGCTCTTCGTCTTGCGCTCAGACAAAGCGTGGCTTTAAATACTCTCACACTCGAAACACAGTTTCTCGTCTTACGGCACGATCGAGCAGTGCTCGATTAACTCGTGCCTCAGGATTTACTTTAGTTGAGCTTTTAGTCGCAATTGCAATTTTTGCTGTTCTATCTTTGTTAGGTTGGAAGATTTTTGATTATTTATTAAAAGTCCGTGATCGTAATGCACAACACGAAGTACAGTTATTTGAATTACAAGATGCTTATCAACAAATTTTACGTGATACTTTGCAAATTATACCTTTATCAGCTAATCAAGGCGGGCAATTACGTCCAGCCTTAGAACTTGATAATCAAGTTCTTCATTTTAGTAAGGCTGGTGTTACTGATCCCTTAAAACAAGGGTTATCACCTTTTGAGCGTATTGAATATCGATATGATCCTGATCAAAAAAAGCTTTATCGTCTTAAATATAGTAATTTAAATACTTCAAACAGAGAGCAACCACTATCAAGTACGCTGTTGAGCCAAGTTGAACAATTTCAGATTATGGTGCTAACGCCTCAAGAAGTGACAAAGTGGCCAGAAATTAATATTGATCCCACAAAACCTGAAGAATTTAGAAAGTTGCCGAAAGGAATAAAAATACAACTCACAGTTGCCGGTGTGAGTTATGAGTGGATTTATAGCTTAAATCAAGGTGATTTATCGCTCTCTAATAAAGGAGTGGGATAGTATGTTGCATTATAAAAAAAGCCAGCAAGGCGTTGCTTTGCTCACCATTCTAATTATGGTTGCTTTGGCTACAATTTTGGCTGCCTCTATTGCAAAGCATCAAACCAATACGATGGAAAATACTGGCTATTTGATGCGTCAAAATCAGTCATTACTCTATGCAAAAAGTGCAGAGGCCTTTTTTTCTGAATTATTAATTCAAGATGCAAATAATGCTGGTGGTGTTGATCATTTAAAAGAAACATGGGCACAGCCGATGCCACCTTTTCCAATAGAAGATGGATCAGTATCAGGGCGTTTATTGGATGAGTCAGGCAAATTTAACCTAAACAATTTGACGACGAATGAAGGTAAGGTAAACGAAGCTGCTAAAAATTGGTTTGAGCGATTACTTGTATGTGTAGGCTTGCCAGCAGAATTAAGTCAAGCAGTCATCGATTGGCAAGATCCAGATGACGAACCATCTGGGCCTATGGGTGCTGAAAGCAGTTATTATGAAGGTCTTGATCCTAGCTATTTAGCTTCAAATGCTAAATTTCATCGTATTGAAGAACTAAAATTAGTAAGAGGGTTTGACGGTAAGAAATATGATTTAATTGCTCCTTATATTTCTGCATTACCTGAGAATACAAAAGTAAATATTAATACCGCCTCGCCATTAGTTTTGGCGAGTATTGATCCAAAATTAGATTTAGGGGCGGTAGAAAAAGAGCTTCAGATGCGCCAACAAAATTTAAAATTCTTTCAAAATGTTGATGAATTATGGCAATTGAATGCTTTTTCAACAGTCGATACTCAAAAGAGAACTGAAGTGAATAGCTTGTTAGATGTAAAGTCGAGTTTTTTTCAAGCACAAATTGAGGTGGTGCTAAATAATCGGAAAAGACAATTTACAAGTGCACTAATGCGTAATGATAAGCAGGTTTATGTTTATTCTAGAAACATGTCACCATTTAACTGATTGAAAAATTTTGGTTTATTTGTTTTTATCATGTTGTTAAAAAGTCATATTTAGAAACTTCTCTAATGACAAAATAAAATGAAGATAAATTTTCTATATATTTATCTTTAATATTTCTTCACAAGTCTTATCATACTTTTCGCTAATTGTTTCTAATTGAAAAGTGGTGCGAAATTTTCGTCTTTTGCTTTATAATAATGTTCTTAGAAGGAATGATCGATTTGGCACATGTTAATTCGTAAGTTATTTAAGTTTGAAAATGCACATGTTGTACGTAACTGTACATCGGATCGTTGTAAGCGATCAATTCATGGACATAGCTATAAAGTTGAGTTATTGCTTAAAGCTTCGAAATTAGATCATGGGCAAATGGTTTATGATTTTGGACTCCTAAAAGGAGTAATAAAAGACCTATTCGACAGCTTTGATCACGCAATCTGTTTTTGGGAAAAAGATGATTCTCAATATATTGATGCATGTCAGACTTTTAGTGCTCGTTGGATTTCTTTACCTGTTTCACCGTCGGCTGAACAGTTTTCACGTATTTTCTTTTATCTAGCTCAGCAAGTTTTACAATCAACAGTCACTCAAAATGGGGAAGGTGATGTTGAAGTATATTCTGTTATTGTTCATGAGACTGATACTGGATATGCTCAGAGCTTTATTGAAGATATTCAAAACGAACAAATGGGTATTTTAAGTCTTGATGGAATTGTTTTTTCAGAACAAATTCAGATAGAGTGGGCAAATCCACAAATGTATGAAGACTTGAAAAAAGGGATTAAATTTAATAATCCTCAAGTTGATTTGCAAGTCGAAGTATAAATCGAATTACTTATTTTATTTGTAGAATTGAAAATTGATCTAGGATGACATTAATGCAATTAACTGAGCAACAGCAAGATAAACTCAGTAAAGTTCAATTAGAAGAAAGTTGGAAAAGATCTTTAGCACCTTTTCTATTAAGTCCTCAGATGGATAGTTTGCGCGATTTCTTATTTCAACAGAAACAAGCTCAGAAAATAATATATCCGCCTAGTAAACAGATCTTTAGTGCTCTAAATACGACACCATTGGGTGATGTGAAGGTCGTTATTCTTGGACAAGATCCATATCATGGACCAAACCAAGCAAATGGATTAAGTTTCTCTGTTCAAAAAGGTATTGCATTACCACCATCTTTACGTAATATTTTTCATGAATTACATACAGATTTGGGTATTCCAGCTCCTCGCCATGGTGACTTAACAAAATGGGCTACGCAAGGCGTACTTTTACTGAACAGCGTGCTTACTGTTGAAGCTGGACAGCCAACCTCACATCAAAAGCAAGGTTGGGAAGCATTTACTGATGAAGTTATTGATGTTCTAAATGAACAGAGACAACATATAGTATTTATTTTGTGGGGTGCTTATGCACAGCGCAAAGGACAACGTATAAATAGAGATAAACACTTGGTTTTAACAGCCGCACATCCATCACCTCTTGCTGCAAATAGAGGGGGATTTTTTGGATGCAAAGTGTTTTCAAAAACAAATCAATATTTGAAACAACATGGCATTGAGCCCATAGACTGGCAATTGGACGCATGATGAACTCTCCCAATGTAAATAACTATCACCCGGACTTGGTGGTTGAAGAAGCAAAAAACGGCTGGCGTATAGTACGTTTGAATCGTCCTAAATCGTTACATGCTTTAGACGAATCAATCGTAACGGCATTATTGCGTGTATTTGAAGATTTCCGTGACGATGAACAGGTTAAAGCAATTTGGTTAGACTCAACTACACCAAAAGCTTTTTGTGCAGGTGGTGATGTTAGAAAATTACGCCAACTTGTTATAAATCAAGAAGTCGATACCGCAAATAAGTTCTTCCAGCAGGAATATGCTTTAGATCTACTTTTACATAATTATGCTAAACCGGTTGTGGTTTGGGGAGAAGGTTACGTAATGGGCGGTGGTTTAGGCTTGTTTATGGCTGCACCATTCCGTCTAGTGACACCATATTCACGTTTAGCAATGCCTGAAATTAATATTGGTTTATATCCTGACGTTGGTGCGAGCCGTTTCTTGGCAGATCGTGGTCCAATAGGTTTGTTTACGGGCTTAACCGGTTCAATCATGACTGCTGCTGGGGCGTATAGCATCGGTTGGGCAACACATATTTGTGAAGCTCAGCGTGATAATGTTTTGCAAAAAGTTTTAAATATTAATTGGGCTCATTATCCTGCAGGGGATTTCCGAGCAATTGATGATACTTTAAATAGTTTACACCGTCCTGTTGCGGCAGGTCCATTGCAAAACTCACTTGATGTAATTCATAGTGTTTGCCGTGGTTTTAATTTTGAACAAGACTATCAAGCTATTGTTAGCTTACGTGATGCGAGCAGTGATTGGTTACGTCAAGCGAGTGAGAATTTGCAAAAAGGATCTCCTAGTACCGCGGCAATTACTTGGTTACTGTGGCAATGGGGCAAACAAATCCACTCATGGGATGAGGTCTTTGATCTAGAGGCTCAGATTTCTGAGTGGAAAATCCGTCATCCTGACTTTGTGGAAGGTGTTCGCGCACGCTTAGTTGATAAAGATTTATCACCTGAATGGAAACCATGTGACGATCTAAGCTTGAGAGGTATATTGGCTGATTGTCCACCAGTAACTTCAATTGATAGCTGGAATGCCTTACTTAGACAACACGGTGTGATCACCTAAAATAAATGACTGAATATAGTGATGAATACTGGATGCAGCTTGCTTACGAGCAAGCTGAATTAGCCGCCCAGCAGGGTGAGATACCTGTTGGAGCGGTTCTGGTGAGCCAAAATCGAGTAATTGGATCTGGTTATAATGCTCCAATTACTTTATTAGATCCAACTGCACATGCAGAAATTCAAGCTATCCGTGCAGCGTGTTCCTCTTTAGAAAATTATCGATTACCTGAAGATACGACTTTATATGTCACTCTTGAGCCATGTACTATGTGTGTAGGTGCGCTCGTACATGCAAGAATTAAACATGTGGTTTTTGGTACGCCAGAACCTAAAGCAGGCTCTTTGGTGAGTGCGCGTCAGTTATTACAGCAAGGCTATTATAATCATAGATTTACATTTCAGAATGGCTGTCTACAAGAAAAATGTGCACAACAGCTTAGCCATTTTTTTAAACAAAGACGTGAGCAAAAGAAACAAGAGAAACAACAAAAAACGTCCTTAAATGATTAAAAATTAACATACTCTTATGGCAAACTAACGCGGTTTTAATGTCATGATTCTATTTAATAAGGATGATCCAATGCGTAATGTAATTACCGTAGAAAAAGAATTTAATGCTCCTCTTACTGATGTATTTAATTTGCTCTCTAAGCATTCAACTTACAATACTGCTTTTGCACCTTTACAAGTTGTGCGTGTTAAAGACTCCGCAGATTCTAAAAGACCTGATGGTTTAGGCTCAATTCGACGTATGGGATTTGGTCCAATTAAGCCACTTAAAGAAGAAATTACATTGTTGGAAGAAAATAAAAGTATTGAGTATAAATTAATAGACAATCCTTTGATTAAACACCATTTAGGTAGAATCGAGTTTTCTGAGATTACTCCATACATTACTTTAGTTACATACCGCATCGAGTTAACGGCAAAAGCGCCAGTGGTCAGTAAATTAATCCTTGCACAGTTAAAACTAGCCATTACACTAGGCTTTTCGAGATTAGCTAAAGCATTTGCTTCTTAGTGAGAGTTCAATGACAGTTCAAATTATTACTATTGATGGTCCGAGTGGTTCGGGTAAAGGAACATTGGCCGCAAAACTTGCAGCACATTATCAATATCATTTACTCGATTCGGGTGCCTTATATCGTTTATTAGGGTTGTCATTACATAAACACGATTTATTAGAGAAATTAGACAGTCAGCTTGATGAATGTATTCAATATGCACGTCAACTGGACATTAAATTTGAAACGTCTACCTCAGGGATTTTGGTCTTCTTGGATGGAGAAGATGTATCTCAAACAATCCGTACAGAGCGAGTTGGTGAGTACGCATCAAAAGTTGCAGTGGTTCCAGAGCTTAGACAAGCACTATTTGAAAGACAAAGATCTTTTGCGCAAAGTCCTGGTTTAGTTGCAGATGGTCGTGATATGGCAACATCTATCTTTCCAGAAGCCAATGCCAAAATTTATCTGACAGCTTCGGCAGAGTCACGCGCTGAGCGAAGAGTAAAACAGTTGCAGGGTATGGGGCTAGATGCTAAAATAAACGACATTTTAGCTAATATACAGGCACGAGACAAAAGAGATATGGAGCGAGAAGTTGCTCCGCTCAAGCCAGCCAAAGATGCTTATATCATTGATAGTTCGGAATTAACGATCGATCAGGTATTTAAGTTAATGGTTGATTATGTCGATAGCCGTACTATTTAGTAAATAGAATTATCAGTTGAAGCATAGCTTGATCAGTCTATAAAGACTATGTTGATACTTAACTAAACCGGCCTTGTCTGATCCAAGACCGCTGAATTTATCAGGTATATCATGACCGAATCTTTTGCAGCCCTCTTTGAAGAAAGTGAATTAAACCTCAACGTTGAAAAGGGTGCAGTCATCCAAGGTGTTGTTGTAAACATCGATAGCGACTGGGTAACTGTTGACACTGGCCTAAAGTCTGAAGGCATTGTTGACCGTGCTGAATTTTTAAATGAACAACGTGAACTTGAAGTTCAGGTTGGTGATACTGTTGACGTAGTTGTTGAAGCTCTTGACAACGGTATGGGTCAAACAGTTTTATCACGTGAAAAAGCTAAGCGTGCTGAAACTTGGACTAAACTTGAAAAAATCTTTGAAGATGGCGAAATCGTTACTGGTGTTATCTCTGGTAAAGTTAAAGGCGGTTTCACTGTTGACATCGGTCCTGTTCGTGCATTCTTACCAGGTTCATTAGTTGACACTCGTCCTATCCGTGACACTACTCACCTTGAAGGTAAAGAGTTAGAGTTCAAAGTAATCAAACTTGATGCTAAACGTAATAACGTTGTTGTATCTCGTCGTGCTGTTATGGAAGCTGAATCTTCTGCTGACCGTGAAGCATTACTTGCTCAACTTGAAGAAGGTCAAACAGTTACAGGTACCATCAAAAACCTTACTGATTACGGTGCATTCGTTGATCTTGGCGGTATTGATGGTCTTCTACATATCACAGATATGGCTTGGAAGCGTATCAAGCACCCTTCAGAAGTTGTTGAAGTTGGTCAAGAAGTTACTGTTAAAGTACTTAAATTTGACCGTGAACGTAACCGCGTATCTTTAGGCCTTAAACAATTAGGCGAAGATCCATGGTTAGCGATCATGAGCCGTTACCCTAAAGGTTCTATCGTTAAAGCTCGCGTAACTAACTTAACTGACTACGGTTGTTTCGCTGAAATCGCTGAAGGCGTTGAAGGTTTAGTTCACGTTTCTGAAATGGACCACACTAACAAAAACATCCACCCATCTAAAGTTGTTCAGATTGGTGATGAAGTTGATGTTATGGTTCTTGAAGTTGATGAAGAACGTCGTCGTATTAGCCTCGGTATCAAACAAACTCGTGCTAACCCATGGGAAGAGTTTGCTAAAGCTCATGAGAAAGGCGAAAAAGTATCTGGTACTATCAAGTCTATCACTGACTTTGGTATCTTCATTGGCTTGAACGGCGGTATCGACGGTTTAGTACACTTGTCTGATATTTCTTGGAACGAGCAAGGTGAAGAAGCTATTCGTCGTTACAAGAAAGGTGACACTGTTGAAGCTGTTATCTTGTCTGTAGACGCTGAAGGTAACCGTATCAGCCTTGGTATCAAGCAATTGAACAGCGATCCGTTCAATGACTTCTTAGCTGCTAACGAACGTGGTGCTTTAGTTAAAGGTACTGTAACTGCAGTTGATGCTCGTGGCGCAACTGTTAAGTTAGCTGACGAAGTTGAAGCAACTCTTAAAGCTTCTGAAATCAACCGTGACCGCGTAGAAGATGCGACTAAATTCTTAGAAGTTGGTCAAGAAGTTGAAGCGAAGATCATCAACGTTGATCGTAAATCTCGCTCTATCAACTTGTCTATCAAAGCGAAAGACGAAGCTGAAGAAAAAGAAGCAGTTGCTAGCTTGCGTACAGCAACTACAAGTCAAGACAATGGTCCTAAGACTATTGGTGACTTGATCAAAGCACAAATGAAGTAATAAGTTAACAAAGTACAGTTTCATGTAACGGAATTGTACTTTTTATACAAATTACTGTAAACGGTAGCCTAGTATTCAACATACTGCGCTACCGTTTTGTATTTAAACAGGTTATTATCGAACGACATAGAGTAGCAATAAATAACGAGGTCGTAGATGACTACTGAAGCTCTTAATAAGTCTGATTTGATTGAACGCATTGCGCTAAAAAACCCACACTTAGCTGAACCTTTGGTGGAAGAGGCGGTTAAAATTATGATTGATCAAATGATAGAAGCACTATCAACTGATAATCGAATTGAAATCCGTGGGTTTGGTAGCTTTGCTTTACACCACCGTGATCCAAGAGTTGGTCGCAATCCTAAAACAGGAAAATCAGTTGAAGTTGCAGCTAAAGCTGTTCCACATTTTAAACCCGGAAAAGCCCTTCGTGACGCAGTAAACGAATCTGGGAAATAAATAAAATTTATAAGTCGGGGTGCCTATGCGTTATATTTTAATTGCATTGCTTATTGTTGTATTTGGCTATTCTTTAGCACTTGTTTTGCAGAATCCAACAGAACTTTCTGTTGATTTGTTATTTACCCAAGTTCCAGCTATGCGTTTAGGCTTATTATTGCTACTCACATTAGTACTAGGAACAGTGGTCGGTCTTTTACTTGGTGTACAGGTTTTCAGAGTATTCCAAAAAGGTTGGGAAATTAAACGCCTGCGTAAAGATATTGACCATTTAAGAAAAGAACAAATCCAAAGTGCTCAATTAGCAGCGGCTGAAGCAGCTGCAAATGTAAGACATGAAAAAACCGTTGTAGATATTTATCCGCAAGATAAAAATTCTACTCCGCTATAATCCCCGTACTACTCTTTATTAATGAGTAAAGAGTAGTATCTCTCTAAATTTTATCTCTTCTTTTATTCTTCTAAATATAAACGCTTTTGTTCTTATCGCTTTAATTTTGGAAAGCAGCTCTCTACATTCCTTTATTCATTCATGATTTGTCTATTATAATAACGCTGATTTTATATGATGGAAGAAAGTCTCTTGAGTATCATTGTTGCGTTAGATGCAAAAAGCCAATATGACGCTTTAAAAATTGTTGAACAGCTTGACCCTGCTTTATGCCGCGTAAAAGTAGGTAAAGAGCTTTTTACTCATGAAGGCCCATCTGTTGTAAAAAAACTACAAGAACAAAATTTTGAAGTTTTTCTTGATCTTAAATTTCATGATATTCCAAATACTACAGCTCAAGCAGTATGTGCAGCGGCTGATTTAGGTGTATGGATGGTAAATGTTCACGCTTCAGGTGGCCGTAAAATGATGGAAACTTGTGTGGAACGTTTAAAAGCAGGTAACTATCAAACCCAACTTATTGCTGTGACAGTACTCACATCAATGGGTCGTGAAGATTTAAAAGATATTGGTTTAGATGTTGAGCCAGTAGAGCATGTAAAGCGCTTGGCTAATTTAACGAAAGAAAGTGGCTTGGATGGAGTGGTTTGTTCAGCTCAAGAAGCTAAGATTCTTCGTGAATTAATTGGGCAAGACTTCTCTTTAGTAACACCTGGTATTCGTCCAGAAGGTTCTAATGCAGACGACCAAAAACGTATTGTAACTCCAAAGCAAGCTATGCTTGATGGCTCTACGCATCTGGTAATTGGTCGACCGATTACTAAAGCAGAACAGCCAACAGAAATGTTGAAATCTATTCTTGCTTCGATTGCCTAAAAATTTAGGAATAAGCTAATTAATAACGGGGCAAGTAGGCTTAGTAATAAGCCGCTCATCATGGCATGTGGTACATAATGTGTACCACATGACTGTTTTACCATTGCTAAGGTAACATCCATGGATGTTGCTCCAGCACTTGAGATAGCAGGGCGTGGAAAACGCCAACCCATGGTATACATTAGAAAAATAGCAACAATTTCTCTAAATAAGTCGGTTAATAAGGCGATACCACCCAACTCTGCCGAATGTAATTGCGTAAATAAGATCCCTGACATTGAATACCAGCCATAGCCTTGTGCTAAAGCTAAAGTTTCATTAAGTGTAAAATGCTTGAGAAGTAAATAGTAATTCAAAAAGCCTGCTATACAGGACCCTATAAAAGCAGCTAAGGGGACAATTAAAATTTTCCAGCTTAACCATGTGCGGTTAAAGTGGGTGAAGGCAAGTTCGATACCAATTAAAAAAATAAAAAGTAATAACAAATACCAGCTATTAAATGCGATATGTGAGGTGAATTGAGTAATGATCGCGCCGAATAAAACACCGACACCTAGTGCAAGAAAAGCCTTCGCAATATTCTTTAAAGCATTTACAAAAAGTTGTAGGGAAATTTTGCCTTTAACACTTTGTTTATCAAAAATTGTATAAGCAAATAAACACGTAAAGAACGAACCAAAAGACGTGGTAAGAGCAATGATAATAGCGGGTGGGAGTATGGCAGAAGGATTCTCAATTTGGTCAAGGGCCAAGGTTAATTCAAAAGCTACACTAGCTAAAAGAATATAAGAAAAATAGGGCAGTATTTTAAATATAAATTGTCGGATATTTAGAGATAGTTTGGGTGCTAGGAAATAACCGAAAGCCAGTGCTAAAAAAATTTGAATGATGAGATAAAAAGATTGCATATAATAGATAGATTGTTATCAACCTACCTATTATGTCTTGAACATTTTAAACTGCATAGCTTTGTGAGCTTTTATTTAAAAGTAAGTAGTCTTTGGGCTTAACTTTACGTGTTTCTAACCAATACTTCCATGTGTAAGTTGGCCATAGTGAAAAGTTTCTACCATCGGCAGATTGATACCAACTACTACAGCCACCAGCTTGCCATACGGTTCCCTGCAGCTGCTTTTGGACACGTTCATTAAAGGCGTCTTGAATTTCAGGCTTGATCTCAATTGCTTTTTGACCAGACTCTTCTACTAACTGAATAAGCTGTAAAATGTAATTTACTTGAGATTCAATCATAAAAATAATCGAATTATGACCTAGAACTGTATTAGGACCTACCAATTGGAATAGGTTGGGAAAGTTTTTAGTCATAATGCCGTAATAGCTTTCAGCACCATCTTTCCATGCTTGTTTTAACTCGATTTGATTACGTCCGATACATGTGAAATGTTTTAAATAAATACGTGGGTCAGTAATAAAACCTGTACCGTAAATTAAACAATCAATAGGTCGTTCTCGACCATCTTTAGTAACAATACTATTTTCTTTGATCTCTTGAATGCTATCGGTTACTAGCTCTACATTTTTTCGGTTAAAGGTAGGAAAGTATTTATTGGAGATAAGAATACGTTTACACCCCATAACGAAGTCAGGTGTGAGTTTTTTTGCTAACTCTTTATCTTTAACTTGAAAACGGATGAATGCTTCTGCCAATTTTTGGCCATACTTCATGATTTGAGGTTGAACAATGGGCACAACGCGAGATTCATTACTCCAGTAAAGACGACTACGATGAATCTGGCGATAAATATTAGAAGATTTGAATAATGCTTTACTTAAGCTTGAATATTTGCGCTCATCTCGTGGTATTACCCATGCAGCTGTTCTTTGAAATACATAGAGCTGTTTAACATCTTTGGCTATTTCAGGAATATATTGAATTGCGCTACCACCTGTACCAATAGATGCGACTGACTTCCCGTTTAAATCATAGTCATGTTCCCATTTTGAGGAATGAAACACTTTTCCTTTGAATTTCTCGATCCCCTTAATAGCAGGAATTTGTGGGATGTGTAGGGGCCCAGATGCAAAAACTACAAATTGCGCTTCTATAGAAGGTTGGTTCTTAAAATCTAGAGTCCACACATGACGTGTTTCATCATATTGGACATGAGTTACGTCATGGTTAAACTTACAGTAATCTTTAATTTTATATTTCTGTGTAATGTCTTGAATATAATTAAAGATCTCTGGTCCCTCAGCATAGCGTTTTGTCCAATCTGTTTTGGGTGCAAAAGACAATGAATACATATGAGATTGAACATCACATGCTGCACCTGGATAACGATTTTCTCGCCAAGTTCCACCGACATCGTTTGATTTTTCTAAAATAACAAAGTCTTGCTGTTGATTTTGTAGTAAACGGATTGCCATTGCTAGGCCACCAAAGCCAGCACCAATAATAGCGATTTTAGTTTTTTGAATAGCATCTTGCTTTGCGTTTAGCATTGGAAACCCTGCATAAGTTGAAAAGAGGATTGCACGCAAGACTAACGTTTTTTAATCAGTTTAAACATGATTGTATCGACGTGAAAATTGATAGATTCGGCAATTAATTTTCTTGCTTCTTTATAGTAAAACATTTCAGTCTAGGGAAATTGATAGAAGAATGAAACGGTCGATACTTGGTTTAATCTATTTAATTCAAGGAATGCGCAATGCTGGCATTGATGTCGACTCACGTTTGGCCGATATAGGTATTAAAGTCGATGCTCTAGACCCGAGTTCCACAATTCATGATCGTCTTGAATGGGACATTCAACAAATAATTAGTAAAAATGTAGAGCCTGAAAAGGGTTTATTTATTGGACAGCATTACGCTTTAGCGGGTTACGGCCCATTGCTTATGTTACTTGTTACAAGTAATGATATTCAAACTGCTTTAAATAAAGGTATAAAATATCAAAAGCTTACACATTTATTTGGTAGCTTAGCTTTATATGAAACTGATGAGCGGACCATTTTAAATTATTTGCCTGTTGATTTAAGAACGGAAATTGGGCAGTTACGGGCACAATGTGAAGTCTCAGGAACTTATAAGTTTATTCAAGATATTTATACGATGATGGGATTGCAAATGCCTGCGATGCGTATAGAACTTCCATTTGAAAAGCCTACTGATATCGATACTTTGTCACGCTATTTTGCATATTATGGCGAAGATGTGCATTTTAATGGTAAATATGCGGCATTTAGCCTAAGTAAGGATGTACTTGAAATCAAGATTCCTTCTGCCGATATCATTACACATCGTATTTATGAATCAAAATGTATTGCAGAAATAACAAGATTAAATCAACAAGATCATCACACTCCACATATCATACAATGTGTGCAAGATTATCTTGAACTGCAACAAGGAATTATCCCGAGCATGGCGGAAACAGCTTTTGCATTGAAAATGCCTGAAAGGACATTAAGGCATCAACTGCAACAGCTAAATACGAGTTATAAGCAAATTCGTGAACAAATTATCAAGAATAAGGCATTGAAGCTTATGGAATATAGGGAATACTCAATAGAAGTTGTTGCTGAATTACTCGGCTATTCTGAACCGGCGGCATTTAATCATGCATTTAAACGATGGTTTGGACAGAGTCCTCGACAATATGCAAAAGAGTCATCGTCGTAACTCTTGATGCTAAAAGCTAATGTGGTTGAACAAAATGTTCGCTATACTCTCATCAGTTAAAATTGAAATAAAACGATATGTTAAATTTAAAATCTTCTCATAGTACTGCATTCACACCTTCTTCCCCAGCAGAACGCTATGCTGAGGCTTTAGCTTCAGGTCAATTTATGGCAGATGAAGCGCAAGCACAGGCAGTGCAAGAATTAGATCGCGTATGGAAAGAACTTTTAAACCGTTATAAAGCCTCAAAAAAAGCTTTCCGTCGTTTCCGTCGCCAAACTTCACCTAAAGGTGTATATATGTGGGGCGGAGTAGGCCGTGGAAAAACTTGGCTGATGGATCAATTTTATGAATCTGTGCCATTTCGCCGTAAAACGCGTATGCATTTTCATCATTTCATGCAACATGTTCATAAAGAGCTAAATAAGCTTTCTGGCCAACGTAATCCACTTGAAATCGTAGCTGACCAAATCTATAAAGATGCTGTCGTTATCTGTTTCGATGAGTTCTTTGTATCAAACGTAACAGATGCAATGATCTTAAGCGATTTATTCCAAAAATTGTTTGTTCGTGGTGTGACATTAATCGCAACATCAAACATTGCACCAGATGGCTTATATAAAAACGGTATTCACCGTGATCGTTTCTTGCCAACCATTGAAATGGTTAAAAAGAACTGTGCTGTTTTAAATGTAGATGCAGGTGTGGACTATCGTTTGCGTGTACTAAAACAAGCTCAATTATTTAAATCGCCATTAACGAATGAAGCTCAAAGCTGGATGGCTGAACGTTTTAGTGCTTTAACTCATACACAAGCTCATTCTCAAGAGCCGATTGTGATTAATAATCGTGTTGTCGAGACTTTGGGACATACAGAAGATGTGTTGTGGTGTGAGTTTTCTGAACTCTGCTTTAAACCACGTA
The DNA here is from genome assembly GCF_022449185.1 of Acinetobacter pittii. GTDB lineage: Bacteria > Pseudomonadota > Gammaproteobacteria > Pseudomonadales > Moraxellaceae > Acinetobacter > Acinetobacter pittii_I. The sequence continues at coordinate 1,168,541 of NZ_JAKUKO010000001.1, read as the reverse complement.
GCCCAGCAGATTTTATTGAAATTGCGAATATTTATAATACGGTTCTAGTGAGTAATGTTCCTCATTTGACAGATTTCTTGTCAGAAGGTACTCGTCGCTTTATTTATCTAGTCGATGAGTTTTACGATCGAGGTGTGAAATTACTTTTAACGTCTCAAGATAGTATTATTGATATATATCAAGGTGAAAAGTTAGCATTTGAAATTGAACGTACGCGTTCACGTTTGCTAGAAATGCAGTCTGATGAATATTTACATTCTGAACACCGACATATTGATGCTACAAAAACCTCTTAAGTAAAGTAGATATGAAAAGCGCTCTAGATTGAGCGCTTTTTTATAACAAAAAATAGATAAATTTAATTAAATAGTGCTTTTTCACGCAGCAAAGTTTGATATAACTAAATACGCTTTAGAAAAACAAGATAGTGAAACTTTTTGTCTGTTAACAAAAAGTCTAGTTTCAGTATCTTTAAATATTGAATAAATTGATGGGAATCTTAGTTAGAATTTTAATATTTCCTTTATAGAAAAATTTATCTTTGTCAATAGTTTTGCAAGGGAAAATGCTTACTATTTAGGAATGTGATATTAGTATTCAGCTTAATTTAAATCGGTATACTAGGATTCTCTTGGTATAAAAAGTAGCAACTTCAGGAAAGACAATGACTGCACGTATTCAAAAAGGCAAGTTAGCGATTGCTAAAGAACTTTACGATTTTATCGAAAATGAAGCTTTACCAGGTTCTGGTTTAGATAGTGAAACTTACTGGAAGAACTTTGAGCAAGTTGTTGTCGATCTTAGCCCAAAAAATAAAGCATTATTGGCTAAGCGTGATGAATTACAAGCAAAAATTGATGAGTGGCACCGTAACAACAAATTTGAATTAGGTGCTTATAAAGCGTTCTTAACTGAAATTGGTTATTTATTACCAGAAGTTGAAGATTTTCAAATCACTACTGAAAATGTAGATGAAGAAATTGCGTTGTTGGCAGGACCACAGTTAGTTGTACCTGTACGTAATGCACGTTATTGCTTAAATGCAGCAAATGCCCGTTGGGGTTCTTTATATGATGCACTTTACGGCTTCGATGTAATTTCTGAAGAAGGTGGAGCTGAAAAAGGTAAAGGATATAATCCTGTTCGTGGTGCAAAAGTTATTGAGTTCGCTAAGAATTTCTTAAATGAAGTTTTCCCGCTTGCTCAAGGTTCACATGCAGATGCAACAAAATATGCAATTGAGCAAAATAAACTTGTTGTAACTTTAAAAGATGGTTCAAAAACAGGTTTAGCCCATGAAGCTCAGTTCGTTGGTTTCAACGGTGAAGAAGCAAATCCTTCAGAAGTTGTACTTTTAAGTAATGGTCTTCATGTCATTATCGAAATTGATGCAAATAGCCCAATTGGACAAACTGATCCAGCGGGTGTTAAAGATTTAACATTTGAAGCGGCAGTAACCACAATTCAAGATTTGGAAGACTCTGTTGCGGCTGTGGATGCAGAAGAAAAAGTTGAAGGTTACCGTAACTGGTTAGGTTTAATGAAGGGTACACTTCAAGAATCTATCGAAAAGAACGGTAAAACGATTGTTCGTGATTTGAATAAAGACCGCGAAATTAAAAACTTAATTGGTGGTACAACAAAACTTCATGGTCGTTCACTTATGTTACTTCGTAACGTAGGTCACTTAATGACTAACCCAGCTATTTTGGTAGACGGCGAAGAAATTTTTGAAGGTATTATGGATGCATTGGTAACTCCATTGTTATCAATTGCTGATATCCGTAGTACAAACGAAAATAAAAACTCTCGTAAAGGTTCTATGTATATTGTTAAGCCAAAAATGCATGGTCCTGAAGAAGTTGCGTTTGCTGTAGAGTTATTTGAGCGTGCTGAACAGGCGATTGGATTACCACCTAAATCGTTAAAAATCGGTATTATGGATGAAGAGCGCCGTACGTCTGTAAACTTGAAAAACTGTATTGCTGCTGCTAAAGACCGTACGATCTTTATTAATACTGGCTTTATGGACCGTACGGGTGACGAAATCCATACTTCTATGGAAGCTGCGCCAGTTGTTCGTAAAGAAGCGGTTAAAACACAAAAATGGATTGCTGCTTACGAAAACCGTAACGTTGCAATTGGTTTGAAATGTGGTTTACAAGGTAAAGCACAGATTGGTAAAGGCATGTGGCCAAAACCAGATAGCATGAAAGATATGTTAGCAACTAAAGCTGCACATCCAAATGCTGGTGCTTCATGTGCTTGGGTTCCATCTCCAACTGGTGCGGTACTTCACGCCATGCATTACCATCAAGTGAATGTAAAAGCACGTCAAGATCAGTTAAAAGCTGAAGAAATGTTATCATTAGATGACTTGTTAACACCTCCATTTGCACCTGATACAAACTGGTCAGCGGAAGAGATTAACAATGAACTTGAAAATAACTGCCAAGGTATCTTGGGTTATGTTGTTCGTTGGGTTGACTTAGGTGTGGGTTGTTCGAAAGTTCCTGATATTAACAACGTGGGCTTAATGGAAGACCGTGCAACATTACGTATTTCTTCTCAACACGTTGCTAACTGGTTACGTCACGGTATTGTGACTCGTGAACAAGTTGAAGAAGTGCTTAAACGCATGGCAAAAATTGTTGATGAGCAAAACGCGAATGACCCATTGTATAAACCAATGGCAGCTAACTTTGAAACAAATATTGCTTTCCAAGCAGCTTCTGATCTTATCTTCAAAGGTTGTGAACAGCCTTCTGGTTATACTGAGCCTTTACTTCATGCGGCTCGTTTGAAGTTAAAAGGTTATACAGGTGATTAATTTCATCCTGTTTTGAAAAAAAGCCTCTTCGGAGGCTTTTTTATTTTCGGTATATTTTGTGCTTATAGAAAGGGAATTTATAGCTAAAAGGTTTTGAATTTGATTAGTCTAAAAGATCTTGATCGTGAGAATTGGATTCTATGTGCGAGATTATCGTTGGATGAATCTCAAAAAGATTATGTTGCACCAAATGTATATTCTATTGCTGAGTCTAAAGTGGAAGCACATTATTGTCCAAGAGTGATTTTTTCGGATGATAAAGTCATTGGATTCTTAATGTATTGTATCGAAGTTGATCCACCTGATGAGACATTATTTTGGTTGTTTCGTTTTATGATTGATGCAAATAATCAGGCTAAAGGTTGTGGTACCATTGCATTGCAAATAGCGATTGATGAAATGGCTGCAAAAGGAGCTAAGCGTATTCGAACAATGTATAAATCATCCAACTATGTGGCTGGAAAACTTTATGAAAAAAAAGGGTTTTCAAGAAACTGGAGAATATGATGAGTGTGGAGATATTATTTTAGAGTTGAATATTTCTAATTAAAAAAAACGCTAACTGAAGATTCAAGTTAGCGCAGGAGTTAATAGAATTAAATATATTGAAAAGCAATATTAGTTACTGCTCACAATTCCAATTTTAGTGACACCTAAACGTTGTGCTGTAGCCATGACCATCGCTACATTCTTATATTCAGCCATCTGGTCTGGTTTGAGTTTGATTTGGTCTTGATCTTTTTTAGCAACAACACCTTGAAATAAAGTCTCTAGTGCCTTTCGGTCAGAAACCTCTTGGTTATTCCAAAATACTTTGCCTACTGCATCAATTCTTACATCAATCACTTCAGGTGGTTTTTCATTTGTTGGTGGCGGTGTGCCATTTGGCAAATTAATATTAATCGCGTTGTTTGGTGCAGGTATGGTAATAATAAACATAATAATGAGTACCAACATGACATCAATAAGAGGTGTCATGTTGACTTCCAACATCACATCGTCATCATTATTTGAACCGACATTCATACCCATAAAATTCTCCTTAAGTTAATTACGGGGAGGCTGGAGGGGTAGTAACAAAAGCAATTTTGCCAATACCAGCTTCTTTGGTCGTACTAATGACCTGATCTATCGCTTCAAAATGGGTAAGCTGATCACCCCGGATATGAACTTCTGGCTGAGGTCGTTTTTGTGCCACTGCTTGAAGTTTTGCCAGTAATATCTCTTTACTAGGCACATAACTTTCGTTCCAGAAAATATCACCTTTCTTATTTACTGACAGTTGAATATTTTCAGGCGTGGTTGCATATGGAGTATTTTTTTCTTCTGGTAGTTTCACTGGAACCGTATGTGTGACTACCGGAATAGTAATAAGAAAAATAATAAGTAAAACCAACATGACATCAACCAGAGGTGTCGTGTTAATTGTGCCAATCATTTCGTCATCATCTTCAGAACCAACACTCATACCCATAATGTTTGCTCCTAATTATTTAATACTGCGATTAACTGAATTATTGGTATTAATTTCTCCACTTAATAAAACTGCGTGTAAATCTGAACCAAATGAACGGACATTTTCCATAACTGCTTTATTGCGGCGTGTAAGCCAGTTATAACCAAGTACAGCAGGTACTGCGACTGCAAGACCAATCGCTGTCATAATGAGAGCTTCACCAACGGGGCCTGCAACTTTATCGATAGATGCTTGACCTGAGATACCAATGGCTGTTAATGCGTGATAAATTCCCCAAACAGTACCAAAAAGACCAACAAATGGTGCAGTAGAACCTACCGTTGCTAAAAAGGCTAAACCACCACCTAAATGATTTTGTATTTTCTCAATTGCGCGTTGAATTGAAATGCTCACCCATGTATTAAAATCGATTCGTTCAAGTAAAGAACCGCCATGTGATTTAGTTGAATTAATGCCTTTTTCTGCAATAAAGCGATAAGCGCTACTTTGTTCTAAACCTTCTGCAGCATTATCAAGGGAAGTCGCTTCCCAAAAGTGTTTTTCAGCTTCTTTACCTTGGCGTTTAACTTTACCTTGCTGCAATAGTTTAGAGATGATGATGTACCAAGTTCCAATCGACATGAGTACTAATATAAATAAGGTAGACTTAGCAACTAAATCACCTTCGCGCCAAAGGGCTTCTAGGCCATAAGGGTTTTTAACAGTTTCACTCGTTGCGGGTTTCGGTGGTGGAGTTGGGGTATTTGTATTTGATGTAGCTTCAGTAGTTGCTGTGACCACAGGAGTACGGCTTGTTTCTTCTGCAAAAACCGAGCTTAATGGAAGTAACGAGCATGCTGCGATTAAACTTGCAGAAGCGAAACGAACTAAGGGTTGAGTTGATTTTTTCATCATATATCTCCAATATTTTTTAATTTCTTGCTAATTCAATTGTTTATTCAATTACAAATGGATATTCAATTTCATACCAGTCTTGCTGAGGTACGCCATCTTTCATTGCTGGTTTAAACGTACATAAGCTGTAAGCTTTAGTGGCCGCTTTATCTAAAATTTTGCTACCACTCGATTTTTTTACTTTGGCATCAATAACTTTGCCGGATGTATCAACCAGAACACGTATTCGCACTGTCCCTTGTTCTTCATTCATAAGTGCTTCGCGTGGATATTCTGGTTTTTCACAGCCAGCTGAACCCTCTGAAACACCACGACTCACCCCAGCTGGTTTTGGTGCCGGCGCAGCAGCCACTGGAGCAGGTGTAGCAACAGGGCTTGGCGATGGGGTACTAGGTGCAGCAGGAGCCGGGGTAGCCACTTTCGTTGGTTGAGTCACCGGCGTCGTTTTTTGTACAGGTGTAACTTTTTCGACCTGTTTCACTGGCTCAGGAACCTTGGCAACTTTTTCTACCATTTTTGGTGGTTCAGGTGGTTTTTCCTTAGGTTTTGGCTCTTCCGGCTTTGGTGGAGGAGGCGGCTTAATATCCTGAATAATTTGTAATTCCACAGGTTTTTCTGCTGGTTTTTGAATATTGTTTGCTAAACCTGACATCAGAATATAGGCAACAAGAAGATGCAGAAAAATGACTGCAGCAATACCAATTAGGCGTTTGGCAGATTTATTTTCTATGTCTGTAAAAGTCATGCCCATAGTTACTCCTGAAACTGTAGACAAACAATTTTTAAAATGACTGTTTGGCTAAGAATGAGTATTTGTTCTGCAAACTAACTGTTGTAAGCTACATTTGCAGAACAACCATTTAGAACTTATAAGTACCTCGTACAAAGTAAGTACGTCCTAAAGGATCGGCATAACGTGGGTCATATCCCATTTGGAAGTTATCAATTACATTAGAAGCAGGAGGGTCTTCATCAAAGATATTCTTAATGCCCGCCGTAACTTCTAGATTTTTAAAACCTTTGTATGTGCCTGAAATATTATAGGTTGTATAGTCACTGACTCTATGGTTTTGGTCATTGGAGTTTTGATCTTGGTACCCGCGAGAGAAGTTTTGTTGTAGGTTTAAAGCCCAGTTTTCATAATTCCAATTTAGGTTTGCAGTATGTTTCCATCGCAGAATAATGGATTGATAGTCTAAGCCGCTATATGATCCAGCAACACCTATCCACTCACCATTTGGTTCGGCTTGATATTTGTAATCTGTTATATATGTACCATCAATATTGAAACCAAAGCGACCGGTAGCAGTCATTGGAGAAACCCAACTTAAACCGACGTCGAAACCTGAAGTTTTAATTCCACCTAAATTTTGTTGTGTTGTAATAATATAATCTAATGAACCATCAGGATTACGTACAAATTTGTCTGCATATTTCACAGGGTCATTAAAAATAGCAGTTTCCGAAAGTGTAGCAATTTGCTTGTCGACTTCAATATTGAAGTAATCGAGAGTAAACGCTAAATTTTTAATTGGTTCAAACACTAAGCCAGCTGTAAAAGACTTTGATTCTTCTGGATCTAGAGTTTTATTCCCGCCATTTTGTCTGTCGAATTGCATATTACAATCGCGTTCTTTTTTTCCTCCTGGTTGTACTTCGCCACCTGTGCAAAGTAATGGATCATCATATGATGCACCTGTATTAGTTATCGAATTTGGACCATTCACCTCCCAAAGTGTTGGGGCTCTGAAACCTGTACTATAAGTTGTACGGAACATTAACTGTTTAATAGGTTCCCAACGAAGTGCAAATTTTGGATTAAAAGTATCACCAAAATCATTGTAGTCATCATAACGAGCAGCGATTTGAGCTTCTAAAGTTTTATGAAGGGGGATATGAAATTCAGTAAATACCGATTTAATATTACGATCACCATTATTTTCTGGCTCATCTGGATCGCTACCTGCACTTGGAGCTACACGGGCAATATCAGCCATAACTTTTGAAGTCCAATCTTCATAGCGATAGCTTGCCCCAACTGCAAAAGCCACGTCTCCTGCTGGTAATTTAAATATAGGTCTACTTGCAGTGAAATCGACAGTAGTCGCATTTAGATTAGCTTTTAAATATTTACCTTCAACTCCTAACTCATTCCAAGCATTGGCATCCTCAGGGTTTTGTGGTCCGAATGGGTTTAAAATACCATTATTTAAAGCTTCTTGAGTTTTATCATAATTTAAGTAGCCACTTACGAGAGCATCCGATGCACTACTATGTGCATAGGTAACACCGGAGTTAATGTCCCAACCATGAGTTTCGCCCTCAATACCAGCAAATATTCTATGTGACTGGTTAATACTATTACTTACACGATTACCTGATTGTGAACGCAGATATAGAGGGATAGTTCCAGTAGCGCCTGCTAAAGCTGGAGTAATACCTTTACCCGGATAATATTTACTACTAGGGTCAAGCGTCAGATCAAAAAATACGTCAGGCGCAACTGAAGTAGTGACTTCGCTTCTTGCATATAAATATTCTGCAATCGCGTTAAAATTATCATTTAATTTAAAAGTAGCTCGGCCCATAGCTGAGATGTCTTCTGTTTTAGGAACAATTCCAATCACAGCTTGGCTGTTGTATCGACAAGTTCCATCATCGTTACTATTAAGAGGATTATTACCACAACCAGTGGATGCGTAAGGGTTACCTAAACCAGGGACATTGGCAGGGAATGAACCACTACTGGTTCTATTGACACCTAATTCGGGTAATATCCCTCCACGCCGACTAACTTTACGGTCTTTGGCCATGACATCATCACCTTTGCGATAGTCCACAACACCAAAAACGTTATAGCCATTTTCGTCTAAATCACCAAAACCGCCAAAAATGCTGTAGTCTTGCTGCTCGCCGCCTTTTTGTTCTGGTTTTTGATAGCCAGCAGTCAGATTAAGTCCTGTAAACTGCTTTTTGGTAATGAAGTTAATTACCCCGCCAATTGCATCAGTCCCATAAATGGAAGAGGCACCATCTCGTAAAACCTCAATACGGTCTAACATTGCGAGTGGAATAATATTTAAGTTGGTAACGCCACTGTCATATGCATTTGCAGCTAATCGACGGCCATTAAGTAAAACAAGTGTCTTATTGGCACCCAAGGCTCTAAGGTTTGCTGCCGAGCCAGCTGTTTTACTTGTACCTACGTTGCTGGCAGTAACAAAATTAGACTGGTTTGCGCTGATCTTTGCTAAAGCTTCTTCAGTTGTTGTTACCCCTTGTTTTAAGATTTCATCAACTTTTACGATGGTAATGGGGGAAGCACTTTGTGCTGCAACTCCTTTGATTGAAGAACCTGTAACGGCAACTTTTACGACTTTTGTTGGTTTTTCATCACTACTTGATTGTTCAGTTTCTGCTGCCTGTGTCAGGGTAAGACACATCATACTTAAACTAAGGGTGCTTAATTTAAGAATTGTTTTGCTGATCTTGGGGGTTGCCTGAGATCGAACATTGTATTTTTTTTTCATCGTGGATTTGATCCCTTTTTGTTGTCGTTAGCGATATTGCTGGAAAGTTTTTAAGCAAAGCAAGTGCCAACTATATATTTTTCTTTTTTTAGTTTATGCAAAATATTGATATATATTGATTTTATTATGGTTCAGCACGAAGGTTCATCTGTCATTAAACAAAAATAAATTTTCCGTTTGGAAAATTTTTTAACGCTGGCTAAAAGTTTCAAATTTTTTTGTATAAAAAACATACATTGCTGGACTCTTCACATGCTTAATAAATAAAAATGTATCGTTTTAGAACCTTTTTATATGTAATGTTATACTATTTATGATGCCGATTTTTGTTGTATTTTCTATTTTAAATCAATTATTTATTTTATAACTATTTGTTAATTTGATTTGTCTCAATATGAATCATAATGCGTCATTAATGTATTTTATTTGTGCATTTAAGGTATTAGATGATTAACATATACAAATATAATATTTGGCAAAAAGTTACTTTTATTTATATAGTTCAAACCATTTTAAGTACCTAATAAAAATATGAATTTCTAATATTATTAATTATTTTGTGATGAATATTAATAAATGGCATGAAATTCGCTTTATTTTCAGTAGTTATAAAAGATTGGGTTTCTGACTTTATTTTTCCATTTGTTCAAATAAAAAGGCTCATGGAAAAGTAAAGAATTAAGCCCAAATAGGCTTATCTGTTGAAAAAGAACTTTTCTTATGCAGATTTAGATGTTACTCAAAAGGATAATATCTTTTAAAAAACTAATTACGTGGGTATGAACTTGAAATTAAAATTTTTTAAGCTCGCCATTTTAAGTCTGGCTATTACATCAGTTCCTTGTGCTTACGCAATTACGCCAGCGCAACCAAACAAAATTTTGCATGTTGCCTATGAAGCTCCAGATGATGGCTTCGATATGGTTAAAACCACCAATTTCTATAGCGCTAATATTGCTGAGGCAATTTTTGAGCCTTTACTCAAATATGACTATCTAGCACGTCCATTACAGTTAGCTCCCTATACAGTAGAGAGCCTGCCCAAAGTGGAACAAGACGGTAAAGTTTATACTTTTAAAATTAAGCCAGGTATCTATTTTACTAGTGATCCTGCTTTCAAAGGTAAACGCCGTGAGCTAGTAGCCGAAGACTACGTCTATGCGGTTAAACGTATTTTAGACCCGAAAAATAGAGCACCGTCTGTTTCATTCATTGATGGTAAGTTACTAGGTGCCGATGCTGTTGTAGCCCAAGCAAAGAAAACTGGAAAATTTGATTATGCTGCTCCAATTGCAGGAGTTAAAGCGCTTGATCGATATACTCTACAATTTACCTTAACTCGCCAAGACTATAATTTTCCTTATATTCTTGCCTATATTACTTTTGGCGGAGTTGCTAAAGAGGTTGTTGATTATTACGGTGACCGTATTGGTATGCATCCCGTAGGTACAGGCCCTTACATGTTAAGTAAATATGTACCAAGAAGTAAGGTCGAGTTGATTGCTAATCCTGATTATCGTGGTTTTGTCTGGAACTTTAAGTCGACAGGAACACCTTGGGATAACCAGCTTGTTAAAGAAATGAGCGGTAAGAAAATGCCACAAATTGGAAAGGTGGTGGTCAGTATTATTGAAGAACAACAGTCAAGATGGTTAGCTTTTCAGTCGGGTCAATTAGATTTTGACAAACTTACAGCAGATGCTGTTCCTCAAGCTTTAGATGGAAATCAGCTTAAAGCTTCTTTTAAAAAAAGAGGAATTAAACACTTCCCATACAAGGAACCTGAAATTACGTATACGATGATGAACATGCGTGATCCGGTGATTGGTGGTTTTAGCCCAGAAAAGATCGCTCTTCGTAGAGCAATTACTTTGTCGTATAACCAAAAAGAAAGTATAAAACAGGCTTATAAAGGGCAAGCTGTTCGGGCTGAAATGTTTATACCTGAAGGTGTAAATGGCTATAACCCGAAATATAAAAGTAGCGTAGCGTACAACCCGTTGCTAGCAAATAAATTACTTGATTATTATGGTTATAAAAAAGGTGCTGATGGTTATAGAACCCAGCCAAATGGGAAACCTTTAATTTTAAAAATCAATACAGAAAATAGCTCCGCCTCAGTTATCCACTCAGAACTCTGGAAAAAGAATCTTGATGCGATTGGCATTCGAGCTGACTTTAAGGTAAGTAATTTTGCAGATAACTTAAAAGCCGCAACTCAATGTAAATATATGATTTGGAGTGGGGCATGGATTGCTGACTATCCTGAAGGAGATAATTTTGCACAATTATTATACGGACCAAATGCTGGACAGGGAAACCATGCTTGTTATCAGTCTAAAACATATGACGCTCTTTATACTCAGGCCATTCATTTACCACCGCAACAACGTCTACCATATTATGAAAAGCTCAATCGCCAGATTGAAGCTGATAACCCATGGATTGTTCATGTAACTCGAATTCGTAACTGGTTAGTACGGCCACAAGTTCAGGGTTTTAAGCCCCATCCTATGATGAATACAAACTGGCAATATCTTGATATTACTCCTATTAAAAAATAATTTTAGATAAAGATCATGATGACTGAAAATTTAAAACAAAAGCTCAAGCACTGTAGTATCAGCTTGCTATTCGCTAGTATGGCCTTAACGGGATCTACAAGTATTTTTGCGAAAAGCCCAGCCGATCCGAATAAAGTTTTACGTTATGTATTTCCAACAGCTGAGACAGGTTTCGACCCGGCTTATATCCATGATTTATATTCTGCGCATGTAACCACATCGATATTTGAAACTCTATATACCTATGATTATTTAGCAAGGCCGGCAAAGCTTATTCCGCAAATAGCAACCGCTATGCCAGAAGTCAGTGCTGATGGTTTGACCTATACCATTCACATTAAAAAGGGAATTTATTTTACACCGGACCCTGTTTTTAAAGGTAAACCACGAGAATTAACAGCCAATGATTATGCGTACTCTTTTAAGCGCTTATTGGACCCGAATTTACGTTCTCCAAATAGCTGGTTGCTAGAGAACAAAATTGAAGGTATGGATGCATTAATAAACGCAGCCAATAAAACTGGAAAATTTAACTATGACGAAAAGCTAATTGGTTTACAAACACCTGATAAATACACTTTGGTGATTCGTTTAGTTAAGCCAGATTATAACTTTCCTTTGTTACTGGCACATGACCCGACAGGTGCAGTGGCACGTGAAGTCATCGAAAAATATAAAGATAAAGCAGGTTATGTAATGGGCCACCCTGTAGGTACAGGTCCTTATGTGCTGAGCAAGTGGGTACCAGCATCGCGTATTGTTTTAAAAGCGAATCCTGATTATCGCGGCTTTACTTGGAACTTTAATGCCAGCAGTCCTGAAGATCAGGCAATAGTAAAACGGCTTAAAGGTAAAAAAATGCCTCAAATCGGCACAATTGATATTCAGGTGATGGAAGAAAACCAATCACGATGGCTAGCATTTCAGCGTGGTGAGGTTGATATATTTCAGCTTGAAGGTCAATTGGTCGCAAAAGCGATTAAAGACGGCAAACTAAGACCTGAACTTGCTAAAGATGGTGTGCAGTTATCTCGCATTGTTGACCCCGAAATTAGCTATATTTATTGGAATCTTAAAAATCCAGTTGTTGGGGGAATGAGTAAAGAAAAAATTGCTTTACGCCGTGCGATTGCGATGTCTCGTTCGATAGATCAAGAAATTAAACTAGTAAGAAATGATGATGCCGAGCGTCTGCATTTTCCGATTCCACCAGGTGTAGTGGGTAATGACACTCAATACAGAACCAGTACCCCATATTCGGTGAAAGCAGCAAATTTACTATTAGATAGATATCACTATAAAAAAGATGCCTCAGGTTGGCGTACTCAACCAGACGGTAAGCCTCTTGTTATTGAATATATGGCGCGCAATGACAGTATTGGGCAGCAAAGCGCTGAACTCTGGAAGAAAAATTTTGATAGTTTGAATATCCGTATGGTCTTTAAACCCATGCTCTTTGCAGATCTTATTCGTGCGCAAAAACAATGCGACGGTATGTTCGGGTCTTCTGCATGGATAGCCGATTATCCAGATGGTGATAATTTTATGCAGAATTTTTATGGACCTAATACACATATGACGAACTGGTCTTGTGGTTCTATTCCAGAGTTTGATCAGTTGTATCGCCAAACGCAACAAATGCAAGCAGGTCCTGAGAGAGATGCACTTTATCGAAAAATGACACGGTTGTTAGAAGTGTATATGCCTGTCCAAATCTCTTATGCACGCTACCGGAATATGCTGGCTCAACCAAAAATCATTGGATATAAGAAGCATCCAATTTTACATGCAGAGTGGATGTATTTCGATATTGATACAAATACTAAATCTAATCATTAAATGAAAAAAATTGGAGATACGATGAAAAATAACGCACTGAAAATGACAACCTTATGTGTGTTGACCATGGGTATAAGTCAATTTGCAACGGCAGAGACAACACGTCCTACTTTACCATTACTTAAAGCACAACAACTTCCAGCATGGTGTGATGCGAATTTAAAAAAGATTCAGAAAGAGATTTCAAATTTTGAAAAAACGCCTGTGAAAGATAATGCAGCAGCGGCGCCTATATTGGCAAAGTGGGATAAAATTTTTGCGCATTTTGAAGATTTCTCAGGTCCTATAAGTCTATATAGTAACGTAGACCCAGATGCAAAGTTACGTAAGGCAGCAGAAGACTGTGAAATCAAAATTAATCAGTTTCATACTGATATATTCCAAAATTCAAAATTATATAACGTTATTAAGAATACAAAAGCTACTGATCCGATAGACCAAAAATGCCGTCAAGATATCTTAGATCAGTTTGAAGACACAGGTGTTCAACTTGAGCCAGTCAAACGTGCACGAATGAAAGCCATTCTGGATGAGTTGACCAAACTCGAACAAGAATATGCCCGTAACGTCCGTGATAATCCAGAGAAACTTGAGTTTACTCCTGAAGAGATGAAAGGCTTACCTCAAAGTTATATTTCAGCATTAAAGAAAAATGCTAAAGGCAATTATTTATTAGGTTTTGAATATCCGGAATATCGTCCTTTTATGGAGTTGGCAGATAATGATGATGCCCGAAAAAGATATCAAATTGCTTTTACTCGACGAGGTACTGAGCAAAATTTAAAACTACTCAAACAGGCAATTGATTTACGTTATGAGCTTGCGCAGTTATTTGGAAAAGCAAGTTATGCAGATTGGGTTTTAAAAGACCGTATGGCTAAAACGCCTGAGGCTGTAAATCAATTTTTAGCAGAAGTCCAGAAAACAGTAGCGCCACTTGAACGTAAAGAAGTAGAAGAACTCCGTGAATTTAAAGCACAAACATTAAAAACACCATTAGAAAAAACCGAGATCACACGTTGGAGTGAAGCGTATTGGAGTGAAAAACTTCGTAAGAGTAAATATCAGATCGATCAGGAAAAACTTCGTGATTATTTCCCAACTTTAGCTGCTCAAAAATGGTTGTTTGCTATTTCATCTGACCTTTATGGTATTGATTTTAAACCTGCCAAAGTTAAAGCATGGCAGGATGAAGTTGAATATTACGATGTAGTTGACAAAAAAACAGGAAAGCTTCTTGGTGGCTTATATATGGATAAATTCCCTCGTGAAGGGAAGTATGGCCATGCTGCCGTTTGGGGAGTATATGGTGGTAGTACATTAACAAACCGCTTACCAGTTTCAGCACTAGTCACGAACTTTAATCGTAAAGGGCTAAATAGCGATGAGCTTGAAACTTTTGTTCATGAGTTTGGTCATGCTCTACACGGTATTTTGTCAAATACACGTTATGCCAGTCAGTCTGGAACCTCTGTAGAGCGTGATTTCGTAGAGGCACCATCTCAAATGTATGAGGAGTGGGCACGCCGTAAAGAAACCTTATCTAAAGTGGCCGATTATTGCGATCCAGCCTGCCCACGTGTTGACGATGAGTTAATTGCCCGTTTAAAAGCTGTACATAACTATGGTCGTGGCTTGCGTTATGCGCGTCAAACTCTTTATGCACAGTACGATATGTCATTGCATACTGCTGATGCATTAAAAGTAAAACCTTTAGAAAATTGGCAAAAAATGGAAGCTGCTACAGCTTTAGGTTATGTACCAACAACCGAATTTCCGGGGCAGTTTGGGCATTTGATGGGAGGATATCAAGCTGGTTATTACGGCTATATGTGGTCTGAGGTTTTAGCTTTAGACATGCTTTCTGCTTATGGGGACAATCTTAATAATCCGCAAGTTGGACAGCGTTACCGTCAAACCATTTTGTCACAAGGTAGCCAAAAACCAGCGGCTGAATTAGTTAAAGATTTCCTTGGCCGTGATCCTGACAATAAAGCATTCTTTAACGAAATTACCGGACAACGGGTTAAATAAGGAATTATCACTATGCTGGCATATGTTATTCGGCGTTTATGGCAGATAATTCCAACCATGTTGGGGGTAGTCTTACTTATTTTTATTCTTTTTAACTGGGTAGGTGGCGATCCTGCTTATATTTTAGCGGGCAAGATGTCTAATCCTGAGCAGATTGAAAACATTCGTAAGCAGCTAGGTGTAGATCAACCTTATTACGTTCAGCTCTGGATTTTCATTAAACAGATACTGACTTTTGACTATGGTGCAAGTTGGAGTACTGGCGAACCCGTTTCTCAAATTATTTTAACCCGATTAGGACCCTCGCTTACGCTTTTAATCCCACTGACTATTTTACAGACGGTTATTTCAATTATTTTGGCATTAGCTGTTGCTGCGGTACGGGGCTCTCTAACCGACCGTATGGTCATGATGCTATGTACTATTGGCATGTCGATCAGTATCTTAGTTTACATTATCGTTTTTCAATATGTTCTGGCGTATCAGCTAAGTTGGTTTCCTGTGCAAGGCTGGAGCGACACCTTTACTGATAATTTATTTAAGTTTGCCTTACTACCAATTCTAATCATGTTGGTGGTGAGTATTGCACCGACTTTACGTTTATATCGTAGCTTTGTGCTTGATGAAATCAATCAGGACTATGTTCGAACAGCACGTGCTAAAGGTGTAGGTGAAAGCCGAATTTTAGGTGTACATGTACTGCGGAACGCTTCAATTCCTATTATTACCGATGTGATGTCAA
Organism: Acinetobacter pittii; assembly: GCF_022449185.1. GTDB lineage: Bacteria > Pseudomonadota > Gammaproteobacteria > Pseudomonadales > Moraxellaceae > Acinetobacter > Acinetobacter pittii_I. Next base: position 1,152,631 of record NZ_JAKUKO010000001.1, on the reverse strand, counting down.
CTTTACCTGCATTGCTCATAGGCGCATTTTTAATTGAACGTTTTTTTGGTATTCCCGGGATTGGTCGAGAGGTGATTATTGCAGTTGAGCGGAGTGATTTTCCTGTTATTAAAGCAATTACAGTTTACATCGCAGCTGCAACCATGATTTTTAACCTGATTGCCGATTTGGTCTACAAAGTGGTTGATCCACGTGTACAGTTGAAGTAGGTGGGCTATGCTGAGCGTTTTATCAAAAAGAAAACAACAAACAAAAGCCGAAGCTCATTCATCTGGCCTGTGGAAACTTGCCATGCGTCGTCTTCGGGCCGACAAGATCGCAATGTCATCGCTAGTGATTGTATTGCTTTATTTTATTATCTTGGTTCTATCAATGACGGGCGTGATTGCATCTGACTGGAATAAAGAGGTAGCCGTAAGTTATGCACCGCCTACATTTATAGGGGCAGATAAGACAACAGATGCAGGGCAAAAGGCGGCAGCGATTGAAGAAGAGTTACCAGAAAATCCAGTCGATCCTTTAAAAGATGTAATTGATAAGCTTAAGGCTGAAATTAAACAAGAAAAGAGCTCTGGAAGGGCAATTGATTATTATGGTGTAGTTGACCCATTAGCCGATGATATGAAAGCGATCGATCAGCAACTTGGAGGACATTTACTTGATCAACAAGCAAAACTGAAAAGTACCCTTGTGTTTGGAGCTGATAAATGGGGACAGGACGTTTTAACGAAAACTATTAAAGGTGCTGAAACTTCAATTATTGTTGGGGTGATATCGGCTTTACTCGCAGTAGGGATTGGTACACTTTTAGGCGCAATTTCTGGATATTTCGGTGGTTGGGTTGATGATATTCTCAACTGGTTTTATAACATTTTTACCTCAATTCCATATTTATTATTAGTTCTCGCGATTGCTGCCGTACTTCAACAAAAAGGCATTCTATCTATTGTTCTGATTTTGGGTTTAACGGGCTGGACAGGTGTTTATCGATTAATACGTGCGGAATATATGAAACACACTGCACGTGAGTACGTTCTTGCTGCCAAAGCAATTGGTGTTGGTCACTTCCGCCGTATGTTCATTCATATTTTTCCAAATGTCAGCCATATTGCTTTAGTCCAGATGTCAATTTTGGTGGTTTCTTTTATTAAATCTGAAGTTATTTTGAGTTTCTTGGGCTTTGGTGTACCAGTGGGCGTAGTGTCTTGGGGAAGCATGTTAAATGAAGCACAAAGTGAACTTCTTTTAGGTAAGTGGTGGCAGCTTGTCGCAGCCTCTGTCGCAATGGCTGTTTTGGTAACGGCATTTTCAATGTTTACTGATGCACTTCGTGATGCATTAGATCCAAAATTAAAATAAGAGGAAGGTCAAATGTTAGGACAAGAAAATAAGAATGCGCCGTTACTGCATGTTAAAAATTTACGAGTAAGTTTTAAAGGTGAAGATAAGCAATATATTGAAACCGTAAAAGGAATTAGCTTTGGCATTCCAGAAAACACCACGGTTGCTTTAGTTGGTGAGTCGGGTAGTGGTAAATCGGTTACTTCTTTGGCAACTATGGGATTGCTGCCTGTAGGTCAGAGTAAAATTGATGAGCAAAGTAAAATTATATTTGAAGGCAAAGATTTACTAAGCTTATCTCGTAAAGAGATGCGTAAAATTTGTGGCAAAGATATTGCGATGATTTTTCAGGAGCCGATGTCATCATTAAATCCTGTTTTTACGGTTGGCAATCAAATTGCAGAAGTGTTGTGTTTACACATGGGGTTGAGCCGTAAACAGGCTCGACAACGTGTTTTAGAGTTGCTTAAAGAAGTAGGTATTCCTTCACCTGAAACTAAAATTGATGCCTATCCAAATCAACTTTCGGGTGGTCAACAGCAACGTGTCATGATTGCTATGGCGATTGCATGTGAGCCTAAACTGCTCATTGCTGATGAGCCTACCACTGCACTTGATGTTACGATTCAAAAGCAAATTATTGATTTGCTCGAGTCATTGCGTAAGCGCCGTCAAATGTCGATGCTTTTTATTACCCACGATTTAGCATTGGTTGGTGAAATTGCAGATAAAGTCATTGTAATGCGTCATGGCGAGATTAGAGAGCAAGGTGCTGCTGATCAGGTCCTTGAACAGCCTAAAGATGTATATACGAGAGCTTTGTTATATTGCCGCCCGCAAATGTCACAACGACCTTATCGTTTACCAGTGACCAGCGATTTTATGCGTCAAGAAGACGATGTATTGGTCGAACAAAGTTTTGATGCTTCAGAAATTCCCGAGCGCAAACGTGGCTTAATTGGTGATGAGAAAATCATCTTGGAAGTAAAAGACCTGAAAAAAAGCTTTTATAGCCGTAAGGGTCTATTTGGCAAAGAAGAGTTTCAGGCCGTTAAAGGCGTTTCTTTTAAACTTGCTAAAGGAAAAACCTTAGGTTTAGTCGGTGAATCAGGTTCAGGTAAAACGACTGTTGGGCTATTACTCATGCGTTTACATCAGGCATCTGGTGGGCAGGCTTTCATCGAAGGTAAAGATATTCTTTCATTAACTGAAAAAGAGTTTGCTAAATATCAACGGAAAATCCAGATCATCTTTCAAAATCCCTATGCGTCTCTTAATCCACGCTTTACAATTGGGCAGATTTTATTAGAGCCTATGCAAATTCATAAAATCGGTAAAGATGATGCAGAGCGTAAACAAATTGCACTTGGTTTACTTGAGCGAGTGAATTTGCCTGAACAAGCTTACTACCGATATCCGCATGAGTTTTCGGGTGGTCAACGCCAACGTATTGCGATTGCGCGCTGCTTAACGCTAAAGCCTGAAATTCTAATTTGTGATGAGTCTGTTTCTGCACTTGATGTATCTGTACAGGCACAAGTACTTAACTTATTACAAGATTTACAAGATGAGTTTGGGTTGAGTTATATCTTTATTTCACATGACTTATCGGTTGTGAAATATATCTCTGATCAGGTCATGGTCATGAATCATGGCGAGGTTGTGGAAATAGCCAATTCAGATGAACTCTATGCACATCCTCAACATGATTATACTAAACGACTATTAAAGGCGATTCCTCAAGGGATTCAACACGTTTCATGAGCGTAAAGTTATGTCGTTAAGGGCACTTTCGAGTGCCTTTTTATTTGGTTTATGTAGTAAATGCTTATAAAATAAGAGAAGTAAATGTAGAGTATTTTATTCTTGCTATGTGCGCCAATTTTAAACCTTTAACTCTTGCACAACTACAGCAACTTCAGTTGCCTGTGGTCGGCTTTAGCTATGCCGAAGAGGTTTATCCTGCAGGAACAATGCCACTATTATTCAAATCATCACAAGGGTTTGAATGGCGCGAAGTGATGTTTGGATTGGTTCCTAAATGGGCTGAAGATACAAATATAGCAAAACATACCTACAATGCCCGTCATGAGACTATTTTCCAAAAACCGAGTTTTCAAGAAGCCGCACTTAAATGTAAATTCGGTGTGATTCCAGTGACCGAATTTTATGAAAGTAAGTATATAAATGATAAACCTGAGCGGTGGGGTGTTCGCCGTAAAGATGGACAGGCTTTTTTCATCGCAGCAATCTATGAAATTTGCAAAATTAATGAGACGGTTATTCGTTCTGCAAGCATGTTAACCATGGATGCCATCGACCATCCCATGATGAAAGACTTTCACGAACCAGGCGATGTCAAAAGATCAGTTATTGTAATTCCACATGAACGACTAGATGAATGGTTAAGTTTAGAATCACCTGATATTTCCAGCTTTATCGAAGGTTTTCCAGTTGAAGAGTTTGAATGCTCTCATGTACCAAAAGAAAAAGTTATAAAACCGACACCACAGTTAAACATGTTTGACTAATCTATCTAAAATAAGATCAGGTTATTGATATCAACTCTGAATCAACAACCTATACTGTTTATTCAATATTCTTACTTAATGTTTGTACTTCAGAATCCTGAGCTAGATAACTTAATTCAATGGGTGAAATAACAAAAGTTGTATTATCTGAGGTCTGTTTAAATACAAAACCATATTCAAAAGACTGGCTACTTTTGTTTGGTAACCAGAATAGATAAGGACAGCCTGTATAACTACCATCCCAACCCATTTCTCTAGCGAGAGCTAAAGCTGTATCAGATTTCGCTATGATTTCTTTGAGAGATTCTTTATCTCGTGTTGAAACATCACCATCATCATCTGCAAATGTTTGTAGAAACTCATTTAAGGGCTTAAGGTCTTCCCAGTTATGTTCTATTGTCGAGAAATGATATCCATATAGCATCATGTGCACTTTCTTCCATCTTGTTATTGTGTCCTTGAACATACCAAGAAATATATGAAAAGGAAATGGATAAATTTGATTTAAGTTGTTTATTTTTCATAACTTATAGATTGTTTTTTGTACGGAATAAAGACTTTTATAAATATTAAAATTATTCATATTACCTAAATAGTATAGGCTGAAAGCAATGATTCTAATGATTAAGATAAATGACTATTTTAGTAAATCAAACTGTTGGCGAATATAGAATTGTTCATAATTCACCTATAATAGAAATGAAACTATGTAGAGCATATTTATGTTTATAACAACTACGCGCCCACAAGATAATTTAATTAATCAACTTCTGCCGATTTTGGAACAGGCGAGTCAGATTTTACTAGAAGAATATCAAAACTATTCAGCGGGTTATGAGTTTACTATTCATGAAAAGCAAGATGATTCACCTGTAACCCAAGCAGATCTAAAGGTAAATAGATTTTTATTAAAGCATCTTGCAGAGATTACTCCAGAGTTGCCTGTATTGTCTGAAGAAAGTGATTATAGTGCCCGTCATGACTGGTCTACTTGTTGGATGTTAGATCCACTTGATGGAACCAAAGAATTTATACATGAACGTGATGAATTTACGATCAATCTAAGCTTGATCAATGGCAAAGAAACAGTTTTCTCAGTTATTGCCGTGCCATGTGAACAAGTTGTGTACTTAGGATATCTGCAAGCTTTACCTTTTAAATATAGCTTTAGCCAACAACAATGGTATCAATATCAGGTTAGTTCAACTTCGCTAGATGCACCTATACAAATAGGACTTAGTCACGGTAGTAAAAATCCAAAATACCAAAAATTTATTCAACCTATTGAAAAAGAACATCGCATTATTCGACGAGAAGCAGGAAGTGCCTATAAGTTTTGCATGATGTTAGAAGGTGAAATAGATATTTACCCACGCTTTCATCCTACTTCTGAATGGGATACCAGTTCTGGTCAAGGTCTCTTAGAAAGTATAGGCGGTGGTTTACTTACTTTGGATGGAAAACCTTTTGAATATAACCAAAGAAACACAGTTTTAAATAAGGGCTTTATCGCTTTTCGTGATCAGGAAAGCAAAAAAATAGCATTTGAAGCATTAGCCCAATCAGGTGTTATCGATTGAGAGTTATGCCAGACATGTTATAGTGGCAAAGTATTGAAAAAAGATGACAAGATAAAGATGGCACTCGATTTATTGCCTAAAAGTATGTTTGAAGCAATTGATTTATTGCCCGATGCTTCAACTCCTGTAACCTTATTTACGCGCCATTCTTTAAGAGAACTTGTAGATGGGCAGGGCTTGGCTGGTTATGATCTCCAACTTACTCCTCAAGGACGTGAGCTTGCGCAGGCATGGGGTAATTACTTAATCAAAAATACAGATCGTGTTATTCAGCATTGTATTTCAAGTCCAATACAACGCTGTGTCGATACGGCGGCACTCATGATTGAAGGGGCTGACGATGTAATTCCTCAATCAAATACTCATACGATTGAAATTATTGAGCAAGGGCTACTTGTTGAACCAGGTAGCTTTGTGTTGGATATACAACAAGCTGCTCCTTATTTTAAAAAGCAGGGTGCTTTAGGTTTTATTAATAGTTTTGTAAATAATGCATTACCTGGTATGAAACATCCCATTACAGGTGTTTTAGATGTACTAGAGCTTATTTACCGGACTCATCCAAAAACAAAAGGCGGTCTTAGTTTAGCTGTGAGTCATGACACGATTATTGCAGCAATTGTTGCTGTAATTTCTGGCGAGAATAAAATTAAGAAAGAAGACTGGCCGGAAATGATGGAAGGATTATTTGTCTGGTTTGAAGGTGAAGAGTTTCCAAATTGTAAATTAAAGTGGATTTGGAGAGGAAAGGCCTATGAGCTGAATGTAGCTAAATTTCATAAAGTGCTATAAGCTCAAAAACGATAGATAATAAAAAAAGCCCTATTGGGCTTTTTTTACATGTTCAAATTAGTTAGCTAACGCTTTAACTTGAGCATTTAAACGGCTCTTATGACGAGCAGCTTTATTTTTGTGGATGATGCCTTTATCAGCCATGCGGTCGATTACAGGAACAGCTTTTTTGTAAGCTTCTGTAGCAACAGCATAATCACCACCAGCGATTGCACTTAAAGTACGTTTGATGTAGGTACGAACCATAGAACGCAAGCTTGCGTTGTGTTTACGCGCTGTAACGTTTTGACGCGCACGTTTTTTAGCTTGAGCAGAGTTTGCCACTCTTGCACTCCTTGAAAATAAGTTGGTCTGGGCGGGCTGTGGTCAATTCAGTAAACTGGTGTAACCATCACCAGCCCGTAAACAAGTGCCATATTGTGATGAATCAACACCGTGAAGTCAAGCCTTGCGAGCATTTTAAGCGGTTTTAGGGGCTGCTAAAACGGTAAGAAAAGGTTAAATTTGATACAAACTTAAAGAGGGTTGAATAAAAAATGACTATAAGTACTAAAAAAGCAATTGTGATAGGTGCTACGGGACTTGTGGGTTTAGCGCTTGTCGAACAGCTTGAGCAAACACCAGAATTTGAAGCGATTACTGTTGTGGTGAGAAAAGAATCACAACTACTTAATACATATAAAAAAGTTACTCAACTCATTATAGAGGATTTTTTATTACTCAATGATGAAGATGTGAATGGCCATACCCATGCATTTAGCTGTCTTGGAACAACATTAAAATTGGCAGGCTCAAAACAGGCTTTTTACGCTGTGGATTATGAAATCAATGCTCATTTAGCAGATTTAGTACAAGATAAACATATTCATCTATTGCTAGTGAGTGCCCTTGGAGCAAATGCAAACTCTCCAATTTTCTATAATAAAGTGAAAGGACAATTAGAAGATTATATTGAGAGTTTAGAACTCGAAAAACTATCAATTTTTAGACCGTCTTTACTGATTGGTAAACGCAGCGATGTACGGTTTATTGAAGACTTAGGACAAAGTCTATTTAAACTTATCGAGAATAAATTTCAAAAGCCATTCAAATATAAGCCAGTAACTGCGGAGCAATTGGCTCATACGATGGTCGTAGCGGCGCTAACGCAAATTGAAGCCTTTAAACGATATGATAATCTGAGCATACAACAAACTCGATAAGGGAGTATTAAAGTGTCGACAGTACCGTTTGTAACATGTGATTTATTAGATGATAACCCTGAAAAAGACTTACAGGTTGTAATCCCATCAATGGATGGCAAGTTCTTTCAAAGTTATGGAGCACGTAAAACTTTTGGGGGGCAGGTTGTAACAGTAAAGTGCTTTGAAGATAACTCACGTGTAAAAGAGTTATTGGCAACAGATGGTACAGGTAAAGTATTAGTTGTGGATGGTGGTGCATCTATGCGCTGTGCACTCATGGGGGACTTAATTGCTGAGTCAGCAGTTAAAAACAACTGGAATGGTGTAGTGATTTACGGTTGTGTACGAGACGTTGATGCAATTGCGACCTTAGATTTGGGAGTACATGCATTGGCTGCAATTCCGCAAAAAAGTAATCGTAAGGGCATTGGTGAGGTAGATATTAATTTGTATTTTGGTGGAGTCACAATTCAATCTGGTGATTTTATCTATGCTGATAATAATGGGATTGTGATAGCAAAAGAAAAATTAGTCTAATTCTCTAATATAAAGGAAGGCATGATGGTGATTCATCAAATTAAAGTACTTCAAGCAGTTATATCTGCAATTGCTGAAGGTGGGAGAGGTGTTTCAGGAACAGCATTTCCACAACAACCTGTAAAAGCTTTGAAATTATATGAATTTGAAGGTTCACCATTTTGTCGTCGCGTTCGTGAAGTGATTACACTTTTGAATCTGGACGTTGAAATTTATCCATGTCCTAAAGGTGGAACAAAGTATCGTTCAGTTGTAAAAGAAAAAGGTGGTAAATTACAGTTTCCATTTTTAATTGATGAAAATACTGGCGATCAGCTATATGAATCACAGGATATTATTCATCATTTATTTAAACATTATGGTAAGACCGGGAAAACACCGCAGAAATTTTCGAGTTACCCAAACATGCCTTATGTTGCAGTTGCAGGAACTATATTAAATGGAGCTCGTGGAATATGGATAAATAAAAAAATTGTTAATAGAGCTGCGCCTGAACAAAAACTTGAGTTATGGAGTTTTGAAGCAAGTCCGTATTCACGAATTGTAAGAAGTCTACTCTCTGAACTTGAGCTTCCATATGTTTTGCATAATGTGGCAAAAGAGAGATGGCAAGATATGGGACCTGCTATTCTTCGCTTAAAACCGGGTAAATACATACCTTTAGAAGGTGGAAAAAGGGAAAAGCTATTGCCGATTATGCAGGATAAAATGCAGGTGCCTTATTTGGTAGATCCAAATACGGGAGTGAAGATGTTTGAGTCTGCTCAAATCGTAAAGTATTTAAAAAAGCAATATGGGCGTTAATTAAGGCTAATTTGAGTAAGAGTTTAAGGCGTTTTAATTAAACTCTTATTAACATCAGATTTCTTAACAGGTTGTATGAAAAAAATATGAGTATGCTAAATTAATAAACTTAAATACCTAAAAAGGCATATTTTATGGAATGTATGAGAATTCAACCTGTAACGAGTGCTCCTGGTGAAAATGCATTATTTATTGTATTGGGACTAGCTCAAGGTGATTCTGTAATAGAAAAAGTAAAAGATTTTGCTGCTAATTTTTCAGCACTAACCAGAAGTCTAACTAACCGTTATCCAGATAGTAAATTTAATGCTACTTTAGGTTTTAGCTCCAATGCATGGGATATATTGTTTCCAGAGCAATCCAAGCCTCAAGAGTTACAACCATTTCAAGAAATTAGAGGTCCGAAATACACGGCTGTCTCAACTCCAGGTGATTTATTTTTTCATATTCGTGCTGATCGTCAGGCCTTATGTTACGAGTTGGGCAATATAATTAATCAACAGCTTGGTAAGGTAACTTATCCAATTGATGAAGTTCATGGTTTTCGTTATTTTGACGGGCGTGCAATTATTGGCTTTGTGGATGGGACTGAGAACCCTGAACCAGTTATTGCTGCGCAGTGGGCGTTAGTAGGCGATGAAGATCCTGATTTTATCGGGGGAAGTTATGCTTTTATCCAGAAATATACACACGATATGGACAAATGGCGTTCATTAACTGACGAAGAGCAAGAAAAAGTGATTGGCCGTAAAAAGTTCAATGATGTTGAGCTCGGTGATGATGAAAAACCTTTAACTGCTCATAATGTGGTTAGTAAAGCTCATGATGCGGAAGGTAATGAACTTAAAATTATGCGAGCTAATATGCCTTTTTCAAATCCTTCTAGAAATGAATATGGCACATTCTTTATTGGCTACTCGCGTAAATTTAGTACAACCCGACAAATGCTTGAGAACATGTTTTTAGGCAACGAGCATGGTAACCTAGATCGGTTACTTGACTTTAGTACTGCTCAAACAGGTACTTTATTTTTTGTACCGACTGTAGATTTTCTTGATGATTTGGGCGATGAATAGTCATTAATTTAGAAGACTTAAATGATGGAAGTGACTAGGTTACTTCCATCATTTAAATTGAAATAAATATGATGTGATGAAATGTTTAAAAAGATAACGCAGCTTTTTCAAGGCTCGAAAGAGACACCTGAACAAATTTACTTGCAAGAGAACCAATTAAAATTTGATTCTGAACGTGGGCCTATTATTAATGATGTATTGATTAATCAGAAATGGTCAGAGCATCTGGAATATTTCTCAAACCGTAAATTACAGAATTTTGATAATCTTCAAAAGTTATTTCAAATTACGCCACAAATTAATGAAAAGATAGATTTAGAAATCGCAACACAGCGCTATGTTGCAAGATTGGAAAATACTCAAGAAAAGCTACTTCAACTTAAAGCGATTATACAAATTTTAAATCAATATTACGTTTTGTTTTTGCGTGATAAATAATCATAGTTGATTGATTAAAAAATATAAAAAGTAGGGCCAACTAGTAGTTTGATTTTCAAAAAAATAACTCATTTCACTAAAAACATCATGCTACTATTGAGCCCATATCTTATTAGCTGATAAAAGCCATATACATGTTTCAACAAGAAATCTCTCAATTGAATTTACAACAGCTCAAAGCCGGTGAAAAGCGTTGGGTAGGGTCGTTATTAGGTTCATCTGCTGCATTATTATTCAAAGAAATTGCTGTTCAGCATTCATCTTTGCTCGTGGTGGTGGCTCGAAATAACCAACATGTTGCTCAGTTAGAAAGTGAACTTGAATTTTATGGCATAAAACCGACAATTTTCCCTGATTGGGAAATTTTGCCGTATGACCGCTTGTCACCTCATCAAGATATTGTTTCAGAACGACTCGCGATATTATCCAATATGCCGCAAAAAGGTGTATTGCTCATTTCAGCAAGCACTTTAGCTCAAAGAGTTGCACCATATTCTTGGGTTTTAGGTGAGCATTTCGATATACGTGTGGGGCAAAAATTTGATTTAGAACAACAGAAGCTACGTTTAGTACAAGCTGGATATCATTTAGTAGACACAGTTTACGACCATGGTGAGTTTGCTGTACGTGGCAGCATTATGGATATTTTTGCATCTGGTCAGGATGCACCTATCCGTATTGACCTATTTGATGATGAAATTGATACTTTAAAATTCTTTGATCCAGAAACACAAAGAACAACAACTACTTTAAAAAGTTTTACCGTCTTACCAGCAAAAGAGTTCCCATTAAAAGAAGCTCGTTCAATTTTTAGAGACCGTTATTCTGAACTTTTTCCCACCGCAAATCCTAAGAAAAACCCAATTTACCAAGATGTTCTTGATGGGATCGCATCTCCGGGAATTGAGTTTTATTTACCGTTATTTTTTGATAAAACTCACATGCAATCTCAAAGTACACTTACAACGTACTTTCCAAAGAATTGCATTGTAATTACAAATAATGATATAGATATTGATTTAACCAGTTTTTGGAAAGAAGTTTTTCGTCGCTATGAAGATAGACGCCATAACGCAGACCAGCCAATTCTCCCACCTGATGAGTTATTTATTGCACCAAATAACTTACTAAGTGCTTTAAATCAGTTCCCACGTATGCTTGTGAGCGCTGAAGCAGTTGAAGAAAAAGCTGGGGCTCTAAATCTTAAGGTTGAGCAACCACCTAAGTTGCCAGTTGATCCGAAAAAAGACAAACCATTTGCCGTAGTTAAAAAATATATTGATGAAGCAAATCATCCTGTTTTATTGGTTGCAGAAAGTGCTGGTCGACGTGAAAGTTTAAGAGATGGCTTGCGTGCTAGTCTGGGAGATATTCCTAGCGTAGATAGTTTTGAGCAATTCCAGAAAAGTCAGTTTGCGATTGCTATTACGAATGCACCATTAGACCGTGGGTTGCTTTTAACCGATCAATTGTCTGTTATTTCAGAAAATCAGTTGTATGAGCATCGGGTAGTCCAACGTCGTCGTAAACGTCAGCAAGAAGTTTCAGAAGAATTCCTAATTCGTAGTTTGACCGAATTAAGCATAGGTGCTCCTGTTGTTCATATCGATCATGGTGTCGGGCGTTATGCTGGATTAATTACTTTGGCAATTGAAGGGCAAGATTATGAATTCTTGCAACTAGACTATGCTGAAGAGGCAAAAGTTTACGTGCCTGTGACTAACTTGCATCTCATTAGTCGCTATAGTGGCGGAGATCCAGATTTAGCACCATTACATAAAATTGGAACTGACGCGTGGAGTAAGGCTAAACGTAAAGCTTTAGAACAAATTCATGATGTTGCAGCAGAGTTGCTACATATACAAGCACGTCGTCAGTCAAAACCTGGCTTTGGTTTTGAAGTCGATCAGTCACTTTATATGCAATTTGCGAGTGGATTTGCGTATGAAGAAACACTTGATCAAGCCAATGCTATTGAAGCGACACTTTATGATATGCAACAAGCTAAACCGATGGATCGACTTGTTTGTGGGGACGTTGGTTTTGGTAAAACAGAAGTTGCAATGCGAGCAGCATTTGTTGCGGTGCAAAATGGCAAACAGGTCGCTGTTTTAGTACCGACGACATTGCTTGCTCAACAGCATTATGAGTCTTTTAAAGACCGCTTTGCTGACTGGCCTGTTCGTATTGAAGTATTATCACGCTTTGGTTCAAATAAAACCCATACGAAAAATATTGAAGATCTTGCTGAAGGTAAAGTCGATATTGTGGTGGGCACCCATAAACTTTTACAAGAAAATGTGCAGTTTAAAGATCTAGGCTTAATGGTGGTCGATGAAGAACACCGTTTTGGGGTGCGTGATAAAGAGCGTATTAAAGCATTACGTGCAGATGTAGATATGTTAACGCTTACAGCTACACCAATTCCTCGTACGCTTAATATGGCTTTTTCGGGAATGCGTGATTTATCTATCATTGCTACACCGCCAGCCCGTCGTTTAGCTGTTAAAACCTTTGTACAAGAACATACCGAAGCGTCTATTAAAGAAGCGATCTTGCGTGAGTTACTACGTGGTGGCCAAGTATATTTCTTACACAATGAAGTTGATACGATTGAGAGAGCAGCTGAAAATATTCGCGTGCTTGTTCCTGAAGCTCGTGTAGCAGTCGCACACGGACAAATGAGGGAAAGAGAACTTGAGCAAGTCATGCAACAATTCTATCACAAAGAATACAATGTATTGGTATGTTCAACCATTATTGAAACTGGAATTGATGTTCCAAATGCCAACACTATTTTAATAGAAAGGGCTGACAAACTTGGTTTAGCTCAATTACACCAATTACGTGGCCGTGTAGGGCGCTCACACCACCAAGCTTATGCCTACTTATTGGTTTCTTCGATAAAGCATTTAAAAGGTGATGCTGAAAAACGCCTTGATGCAATCCAACGTGCTTCAACTCTTGGTGCTGGTTTCATGCTGGCTACAGAAGATTTAGAAATTCGAGGTGCCGGTGAGCTTTTAGGTGAGCAGCAAAGTGGTTCAATGCAGGCAATTGGATATAGCCTATATATGGAAATGCTGGAAAAAGCTACTAAAGCGATTCAGCAAGGGAAAACGCCGAATTTTGATGCACCTTTATCATTAACAGCAGAAATTAATTTACACATACCTGCTCTTATTCCAGATGAGTACCTAGGTGACGTGCATCAGCGTTTATTATTCTATAAGCGTATTAGTAATACAGATACCCAAGAAAAGCTCGACAACATCCGTATGGAGCTTATTGACCGTTTTGGGGTTCCACCGCAATCAGTTAAACACTTATTTAGTGTTCACCAAATTCGACTGAAAGCTGAACAGTTAGGGATTACTAAAATCGATATTAATACTCAAGGCGGCAATATTGAATTCTCGCCTGATACACCTGTTCAGGCCATCAGTATTATTCAACTCATGCAAAAGCATCCAACCTATTATCGTATGGAAGGTGGTCAACGTTTAAAGGTTATGGTTCAGCTTGAAGAGCAGGAAAAACGAATCCAATTTATTAATGATTTATTAGCGAAATTATTGAATGAATTACATGCTTAAATAGTGTTTTAAAGTGATTTTTATTCTATACAAATCCTTTGTATGTTGATAACAGAATTTTATGCACGATTTCTCGGTCTATTGGGGGAATAAGTGCATAAAATCATTGTTATTTGTAATCAAACCAGACACTAGCAATACTCACATCAAAACTGATGTGATAGTATTAGCCATTATTGTTTATTGTCATTTATAAAAGATATGTTTAGTTTGCATCCACAACTTGCTCAAGATACTTTTTTTGTAGGCGATTTTCCGCTTTCAACATGTCGTTTAATGAATGATATGCAATTCCCTTGGCTGATTTTAATCCCTCGTGTGCCGGGAATCACAGAATTATATGAGTTGAGCCAAGCTGACCAAGAACAGTTTTTACGTGAATCAAGTTGGTTATCTAGCCAGTTATCTCGCGTATTCCGTGCTGATAAAATGAATGTTGCCGCTTTGGGGAATATGGTCCCTCAATTGCATTTCCATCATGTTGTACGTTATCAAAATGATGTTGCATGGCCTAAACCAGTATGGGGGACACCTGCGGTTCCTTATACAAATGATGTGCTGGCTCATATGCGTCAAACTCTTATGCTTGCGTTACGTGGTCAAGGTGATATGCCATTTGATTGGCGCATGGACTAAATCAATGCAATGCCACATTTATATGAATGTGGCTACATTGAGGTGTGGAGGATAGGGTGCAATTAGAGAGGTTTATCGATAGAGAGCCTAAGCAGTTTGCATATTTTCATCGTTTGATGGGATATTCAATTCTGTCATTAATTTTAGTGATCTATGCTTTTACCTCACCTAATACAAATTATCAGATCTATGTTCCACCTTTTTTCCTATTTCTGCTTTTTATTAGTTCGAAGTTAGAACACTGGCTTCAGTACCAGTTCGATAAAAAAACTCAAAAAAGTGTTTTCTTTGCAATCGATGCAATTGTTGTAGCAGTTACCTTAGCAGGTCTGCATCTTAATTTGGTGCCTACATTTATTGCACTTTTTGCATTATTTTATTCAGCAATTAATAGTCGTATTTCTTTCGCAGTCATTTGTTTGACTAGCTTGTTAGGCGTGATTATTTTTTATTTAAGTACTTTCTTTTTATTTGGTTTTTATACATATTTTGAGCCTACTAGCCAAGAGTTGACTGTAATTACACTTCTTGGCTTGGTTATGTTTATTACCATTGGAAACTACTACCAGCATCGTTGGGTTAAAAAAATCAGTCAGCAGCGTCAACATTACTATGATCAAATGACCCGCTATATTGCTTTTGCTAATCAATTAAGTCGTTATGCGCCATTACAGTTATGGCAATCTATTATGCGCGGTGAGGCTGAAGCAAAGATTGAATATAAGCGTAAAAAAATGACTGTGTTTTTTTCTGATATTCAGGGTTTTACAGAGTTATCAGAAACTTTAATTCCAGATGATTTAGCATTCTTGCTTAATGATTATTTAAGTCATATGACGGAAATCGCTAAACAGTATGAAGCCACAGTCGATAAATTTATGGGTGATGCCATCCTCATATTTTTTGGTGATCCGAATTGATGCCAAAGCCTGTGTAGAAATGGCAATCGCTATGCGTCAGCAAATGAAATTGTTGCGCGAGCGTTGGAAAAAAATGGGTTACTCAGCATTGCATATCCGAATGGGCATTAGTACTGGTTATTGCCACGTAGGAAATTATGGGGCAACACATCGTATGGCTTATACGATTGTAGGTCGTGATGTGAATTTAGCGGCTCGTCTGCAATATGCTGCTGAAATAGATGAAATCTTAATTTCAGATGATACTTATCAATTAATCAAAAGTGATTTCCTGTGCGCACCTAAAACACCGATTTATCTAAAAGGTATTCAAGGTGCCGTAAAGACATGGCAAGTGATGGAGAAATATACAGGCAATAAATCGGATCATCAGCAATGGTTTGATTATGAGTATAAAGGCTTTCACTTGGTACTTAACCTAGAAGAAGTACAAAACTATGAATATCCTGAATTAGTAGAAGTGCTTGAGAAAATGATTCAACGAATTAAAGTTCAACAAACTTTAGTGAATACTCAAGGTATAGCGCAGTTAAGACTTGAAGATGAAGTTAAGCCTTTAGAAATAGACCAGCAAGATCAAGTTTAGAGTTTATAAAATATAAAAAAAGCTGCTTTAAAAGCAGCTTTTTTATTAACACGATTAATGATTTTCTGAAGCATGGTTAATTGTATATTTAGGAATCTCGATTTCTAAATCTTCATTCACAACTTTTACTTGGCATGAAAGGCGAGAATCTGGTTCAAGACCCCAAGCGCGATCTAAAAGATCTGCTTCAACATCATCCATTTCTTCTAAGCTATCAAAACCTTTACGAACTACTACGTGACAGGTAGTGCAAGCACATGACATATCACATGCGTGTTCGATTTTAATTCCTCGATCAAGCAAACTTTGGCAAAGATTTGCATTTTGTTCAACTTCAAATTCTGCACCTTCAGGACAAAATTGAGCGTGAGGAAGTACTTTAATGCGGGGCATATTGATCACCTATACCTTTAGTTTGAATTTGACCAATCTTCAAGTTTTGTACCTTTTAAGGCGTGGTCAATATGTCGATTCATACGTAGTGCAGCAAAAGCATCACTATGTACTTTAAGTTGTTCTACAGCTTTTTCAATTGCTTGAATATCATTGTCTTCAAGTTGTACTTTAAGCGAGTTTTCAGCGGCTTTAAGTGCTTCGAGCTGTTCATTATTGAGTAAATCAGCATCCACTTTCAAAGCTTGTTCTAATGCTTCAAGCTCGCGTTGTGCCTCAACTTTGGTTTCTTTTAAATGACGCAGATTTTTGTCTTCTTCTGCATGTTGGAAACCTTCAATTAGCAAGCGTTCAGTGTCAGACTCTGATAAACCATAAGATGGTTTAATATCAATTTGAGCTTGTACGCCTGAAGTTGTTTCACGAGCTGAAACAGTAAGCAAGCCGTCTGCATCTACCTGAAAGGTAACTTCAATACGTGCTTGACCAGCAGTCATTGGAGGAATGCCATGAAGAACGAATCTTCCTAATGATCGACAGTGTTCGACTAAATCTCTTTCACCTTGAACTACATGAATCAGCATGGCAGTTTGGCCATCTTGATAAGTAGTAAACTCTTGGCGGCGAGCAACTGGAATAGCAGTATTACGTGAAATAAGACGCTCTACTAATCCACCCATGGTTTCTAAGCCAAGAGAAAGAGGAGTAACATCTAAAAGTAGTGAGCCGTCTTGGCTGTTTCCAATTAATTGATTGGCTGTAATAGAAGCACCAACCGCTACTACTTCATCAGGATTAATTGTGCAAAGTGGTTCTTGGTTAAATACATTGCGAACTGCTTGCTGAACAGCATACGAACGGGTAGAACCACCTACTAAAACAACATTTTGAATATCTGATAACTCAAGTTTTGCATCACGTAAAACGCGTTTGCAAACACTGATTGTTTTATCTAAAGCAACTTGAATAATGCTCTCAAAGGTTGAGCGATCAAGTGTTAGTACATTTTCAAGTAGTTTTAACTGAACGGATTCTTGTGTAGAGAGTTGTTCTTTTGCTTGGCGAGCAGCAACAATAAATACTGCATAGTTTTCATCACTTAGCGTATCAATATTTAATTGTTTTTTAGCCCACTTAACAATGAGACGATCTAAATCATCACCGCCTAAAGCAGTATGACCACCTGTAGCTAATACTTCAAAGACACCTTGTGAAAAACGTAGGATTGATACGTCGAAAGTACCACCACCTAGATCATAAATCACATAGTTATGATCTGTAGCTAAATTCGTTTCTTGATCTAAACCATAAGCCACAGCAGCAGCAGTTGGCTCATTTAATAGACGTAATACATTCAAACCAGCCAGTTGTGCAGCATCGCGGGTTGCTTGGCGTTGTGCTTCATCAAAATAAGCTGGAACAGTAATTACGGCTCCATTTACTGGGTTTTGTAAGCTAGATTCAGCACGTTCTTTTAGTTGTTTTAAAATTTCAGCTGAAATTTCAACAGGTGTTTTGCGGCCAGAACGTGTCTCGAAAGCTGGCATCTCATTTTCAGAACCCACTAATTCATACGGGTGTTGAAATTTAATATCTGCTTTTGAACGTCCCATGAAGCGCTTTACAGAAACAATTGTATTTTTTGGATCAGCAATAATGAAAGGTTTTGCTTCTTCACCATAATGAGTGACATCATTTCCATAATGCACAATAGAAGGAAGAAGTCTTCTTTCTTTTTCGTCGTTAAGGACTTTTGGTTTGCCTGATAACACTGTCGCAACTAAAGAATGTGTTGTTCCTAGGTCGATACCAATCGCAATGCGGTGTTCATGTGGGGCACTGGATTGACCCGGTTCAGCAATTTGCAAAAGTGCCATGAGTTAAATCCTTTGAATATAAATTGGAAAAAGCAAATTAAAAATCATCGTCTAAATCAAAGTTGTCTTCATCATCCAACAGTTGATCTTCTGCTTTTTCAATATCGTTAAGAACGCGCTGAAAGAAACGTAATTTACGTACAGTATCTCGAGCTTCACCCCAATCTTCATCTGAGTAGTCAATTTTAAATTCGCGAACTAAGCCCTCAATCCACTGAAAAACTTCTTGTTTAAGAGTGCTTAAATGCTCTTGTGAAGTTGCTTCATCAAGTTGCTCACGAAGCTCTAGAGCTGATTGTAGGAACTCAAAATCGCTAATGGACTGATCAAGGTGGTGATCTTGCTTTTTTAACGCTAATAGATAAGCGGCGCGGCTATCTACTTGCGAAAGTACTTTAAAAGCTTGATTGATTTCACTTGATTTGATCAATGCCTGATCTTTATCTTCTGCTTTATCTGGGTGATATTGCTGTTGCAAACTTAAGAAACTAGATTTTAAGCTCGCCAAATCGATATCGAGTTCTACGGGTAAATTGAACAACTCAAAATGATTCATTAGAAAGGAGGTCCACGTTAATTAAATACATTAAAACAGTGCTATAAAAAGTCACTGTTTTAATGAAAAGGATGGAAGGAGAAGAGGGAGTTATACAGTGAAAGACTCACCGCAACCACATTCACCTTTTTTGTTGGGATTGTTAAATTCGAACCCTTCGTTAAGGCCATTCTTTACGTAGTCCATTTCTAAGCCTTCTAAATAGACAAGACTTTTTGGATCTACAAAAACCTTAACGCCAAATTGTTCGAAAACTTGGTCATGTTCATCGACAGAATCAACAAATTCGAGAACATAAGCCAACCCAGAACAACCAGAAGTTTTCACACCCACGCGAATGCCTTCACCCTTACCTCGATTTTTAAGGTAATTGCTAATATGAGTCGCAGCATTTTCAGTTAAATGAATCATGAAAACTCCAACGTTTACAATGGTAACAAATTAAGCTTTAGATTTTTTACTGCGGTAATCATCAATCGCAGCTTTAATTGCATCTTCAGCTAGTACAGAGCAGTGAACTTTTACTGGAGGAAGAGCAAGCTCAGTTGCGATATCAATATTTTTAATCGCTTGAGCTTCATCAAGAGTCTTACCTTTTAACCATTCAGTTACAAGTGAGCTTGATGCAATTGCAGAACCACAACCATAAGTTTTGAAGCGTGCTTCTTCAATCACACCACTATCATTTACCTGAATTTGCAAACGCATCACGTCGCCACATGCAGGTGCACCCACCATGCCTGTACCAACATTTTCAGAGTTTTTATCTAAAACACCAACATTACGTGGGTTTTCGTAATGATCAATTACCTTTTCGCTATAAGCCATTTCGCTTCTCCAAACCTCGGGGTCAGCCTAATATTAATATGAGGGTTAAAACACTAATTTCAATAATTAGTGTTCTGCCCATTCAACTGTAGAAAGATCGATACCTTCTTTGTACATATCCCAAAGCGGAGAAAGTTCACGTAATTTCTCAACAGCGGCTTTGGTAATTGTAAGCACGTGGTCAATGTCTTCTTCAGTTGTGTATTTACCAAAACTAAAGCGGATTGAACTGTGTGCTAGCTCATCAGATAAACCTAATGCGCGAAGAACATATGAAGGCTCTAAAGTTGCAGAAGTACAAGCAGAACCACTTGATACTGCAGCATCTTTAAGCGACATCATTAAAGATTCACCTTCAACAAAGTTGAAGCTAACATTTAAATAGTTTGCAACGTTTTGAGTTGGGTGACCATTTAAGAACACTTGTTCAAGATCTTGTAAACCGTTCCAAAGTTTGTCACGAAGTTTACGGAGACGCTCTTGTTCTGCATGCATTGTTTTGCCTGCAATTTCAAAAGCTTCACCCATACCAACGATTTGGTGAGTAGCCAAAGTACCAGAACGCATACCACGCTCATGACCACCACCATGAATTTGTGCTTTTAGACGAACACGCGGGCTACGACGTACATATAATGCGCCGATACCTTTTGGACCATAAATTTTATGAGCAGAGAAACTCATAAGGTCAATTTTCATCGTAGATAAGTCGATATCAACTTTACCAGCTGCTTGCGCTGCATCTACGTGGAAAAATGTTTTGTTGGCACGTGTTAATTCACCAATCGCTGCTACATCTGTAACTGTACCAATTTCATTGTTTACCATCATAAGAGAAACAAGAATAGTATCTGGGCGAAGGGCAGCCTTAACCATTTCAGGAGTGATTAAACCTGTTTGTGGTTCTGGCTCTAAATAAGTAATTTCAAAGCCTTGTTCTTCTAATTCACGACAAGGATCTAGAACAGCTTTGTGTTCAATTTTACTTGTAATGATATGTTTGCCTTTAGATGCATAGAATTGAGCTACACCTTTAAGGGCAAGGTTATCTGATTCAGTTGCACCAGAAGTCCAAACGATTTCACGTGGATCAGCTTTAATTAAATTTGCTACTTGCTCACGTGCATATTCAACTTTTTCTTCTGCCTGCCAGCCATAAGCGTGCGAACGAGACGCAGCATTACCAAAGGTACCGTCGAAAGTTAAACACTCCATCATACGTTCTGCAACTTGCGGATCTACTGGAGTGGTTGCTGCGTAATCAAGATAAATTGGACGTTTCATATCAAATACCTGTACCCGATAAAAGAGCTGAATCTGTGCCAGTCACATTTTGGCGTAATGCAACAGTTTGAACGTTGTCTCGGCTAATGAGGTCGGCAAGAGAGATTTTTGCTAAATAGTCGGCAATATGATGAGAGAGTTCTTGCCATAAATCATGAGTGAGACACATTGCACCATTTTGGCAGTTACCTTTATGGTCACAACGTGTTGCATCAACCGTTTCATTTACAGCTTCGATAATTTCTAACACAGTAATTTCATCAGCATTTCGAGCCAAATGATAACCACCATTTGCACCACGAACACTAGAAACTAACCCATGACGCTTAAGTTTTGCGAATAACTGTTCTAAATAAGCAACTGAAATGGATTGGCGTGCGGCAATTTCGGCGAGCGTGATCGTTTGTTCAGTTGGCTGCAAAGCTAAATCAAGTAGAGCAGTCACTGCGTAGCGACCGCGAGTTGTAAGGCGCATGATTCGATACACATGTTAAGACTAGATAATAGGATTTTATGAATCCCGACTAAAATAGTCAAGTTTTTTTATTTTTAATTCAAGTGTAGGAACAAAATAGAAAAATAAATTAGGCAACCCACAAATTATATATGAAATAAACAATAAATATTAGGCTAATTATACCAAAGGAGAAGTTAATATTTCGTTGACGTCGTTGTAAGCGAGTAATTCGATTTTGATACTGTTTAATTTCCACGTGAAGGGAGTTGATCTCTGATCTTTGTTGATCAATTTTCTCAAGTAATGGAGCGATCCGTTTACGTGAAGCAAGGGTTTCAGCTTCATCATCTGAAGTGTTAAACCACTGTTTCCAGTCAACTAGCAATTTTGGAAGAGTTAAATGAGAAATTAAATCTAGAAGTTCCTTTTTCGTTTCCTCATCACCATCAATACGCATATTTTTAAGACTGCGTTGGTTAGAAAAGCCAAAAATTTTAATTAAATCGATAAGCGTACTATTGATCTCAAGATCAATACGTCGGTCAAAAGAATGGATATCGAACAACAAACCCTTTTCTGTAAATTGAACATAAAAGTCAAAGAAAGGTAAATAGCTATTAATACGAATCGTTGTTTTGTTCAAAATAAACTTTTTCGCTTGCAAGCGAAGGGCACCATCGTGGGTGAGAATAAATGAAAAAAAAGTTTCTAAAATAATTAGAACAATATTCAGCAACAGACGCGGATGTTTTTGTCTTTGTTGCGTTTCACTCATAAAAGTTTATCCTTAGAAATAGCAATTAACCGAAGAATGGGACATCCTATCCCAAACTTAACACAATGTCGTGTTAAATATATTTACAAGACTTATTTGCTTTGTAGAACAGTTTTGTAAATGGATCAAGTCTTTACTTTGATATTATAGAAATATTTTGTGGTCAAATCAGTCATCATTTCTCTCATCTGATTAGGAGTTTAGATTAATGGATAATGCAAATATAGATACCCAGATAGAAGAGTCGGAAGAAAAAAATAAATTAAAATCAAAAAGTTCAAGAAAATCAGCTTTAGATTTTAGGAAGTATACTAAGCAAATTTGGCTAGCAGGACTTGGTGCTTTTTCACGTGCGGAAGAAGAGGGAAATAAGCTCTTTGATTCTTTGGTTAAAGTGGGTGAGGAGCTAGAATCAAAAACTGGAGACTTGGCAGACAATACTGTTGGCAGGGTCACAGAAAAAGCAAAAGAATCTGTATCTGAAACAAAAGATAGAGTAGAAAAGATTCTTGATACGAGTGTTAATCACTCTTTAAACCGTATTGGATTGGTGACGCCGAAGGATTTGCAGCACATTGAACAGTTGCTCGTGCAACTACATATTAAGGTGGATGCTTTAATAGAAGAAAATCAACAGTTGAAAGCAAAATTGAATAAAAAGTAAAAAAATGTTGGGATTTAGCAAATATATAACAGTTTTTTAGCATTTATTTTTGCTAAAAGCCCTGCTCTAGTATTGCGTTTTCCCCTAAAGCATTGCTATAAAGGCGTCATGGCCTTTTAAACTATAGCCTTGGACCTTAAACAAACGATATTAAGAGGATGTTTTATTCATGAATAAATCAGAATTAATCGATGCAATTGCTGAAAAAGGGGGAGTATCTAAGACTGATGCAGGCAAGGCACTCGATGCGACAATTGCGTCAATTACTGAAGCACTAAAAAAAGGTGACACAGTAACTTTAGTAGGTTTTGGTACTTTCAGTGTTAAAGAGCGTGCTGCACGTACTGGCCGTAATCCAAAAACTGGTGAAGAGCTTCAAATTAAAGCAACTAAAGTACCAAGCTTCAAAGCTGGTAAAGGTCTTAAAGATTCAGTAGCTTAATCTCTTAAGATGAATAAACGCGCCAATATAGGCGCGTTTTTTATTAAAAATCTGAATTGACCAATATTGCTCATTCATTGATTGTGGTTTTTCAGTTAAAATTCTCCTCGAAATAAAATATTGGAATACTTATGGAATCGTTTCGTACAGTCATTAAGGGTTGGCTTGGCAAAGTCCTTCTAATTTTGTTTTTGACCCCTTTAGCACTTGTAGGTATTGAAGGATATTTTAATAGGGGAAACAAGGCTGATGTTGCAAAGACAGTAAACGGCCAAGAAATATCTAAAAAAGACCTTGAAACTTTAACTCAGTCTTACAAAGAACAATATTTAGCTGCTGTTAAAGGGGATGAAAGTTTACTTAACTTGCCTGTCATTCAGGCTAAGGCACTCGATATTTTAGTGTCACGTAATCTATTAATACAGCAAGCAGAAAAATTAGGTATCTCTTTGAGTGATGCTCAAATTGAGCAAATGTTAGCTCAGCAGCCTAGTTTGCAAGAGAATGGTCAATTCTCACAAAAACTTTATGAAAATTACTTACGTTCTATTGGTATGACGAGTCAGGGTTTAATAGCAAGCCTACGTCAAGATCATGCTTTGAAAATGTTAACGTCAACCTTTGCTGATTACTCTTTAGTAAGCAAAGTTGATCTAATGCAAATTGCGAATTTGCAAACTGAACAACGTACGTTACATTTAGCTAGTATTAAATTAGATGCTTACAAAACAGGTTTAACTGCATCTAATCAAGAAGCTACAGATTACTATAACAAGCATCAAAATGAATTTAAGCAACAGGCTTCGGTTGATGTTGATTATGTTGTCTTATCTCCATCAATGATGGCTAAACCAGCTCCTGCAACTGAAGCTGAACTTCAGCAAGCTTATGCAAAGTTTGTTGAAACTCAGAAAAAAGATGCTAAACGAACTGTAAAGCATATTTTAATTACTACTGATGCTCGTGATGATGCAGCCGCTCAAAAACTTGCAAAAGAAGTTTATGCGAAAATTCAGGGTGGTCTTTCGTTTGCACAAGCTGCATCGCAATTCTCTGAAGATCCTAGTTCAAAAGCAAAAGGTGGTTTAGTTGAAGCATATGCACCAGGTGTTTTCTCGGATGCATTTGATAAAACTGTTTTAAGTTTGAAGAATGGACAAGTTTCGCAGCCAGTAAAAACACAATATGGTTATCATATTATTGAAGCAGAAACTCAAGCTAACCAAATCCCTTCATTTGAAGCTGAGAAAGCGCGTTTAACGGCTGAGGTTGAAAAGAATAAAGTTGCTACTGTTTATTCAGATGCCGTAAACAGTTTGAATGAAACTATTGTTGGTAATGATTCTTTAGAAGCTGTGGTACAAGAAGTAAAAGGTGCAAAAGTTGAATCATTGAATGGTGTAACTTTAGCAACTCAAAACCCATATTTAAGTGATCCAAGTGTCAAAATTAAGCTATTTAATGATGATGTGAAAAATGGTGACCGTAATGCATCATCTAATATCCAATTAGCAAATGGTGATACGGTATGGGTTAAAGTGCGTGATTACCACGCAGCTGGTGTAAAACCATTAGCGCAAGCGATGAATGAAGCAAAAGCCAAAGTTATCGATGCAAAAGCGCGTAAAGCAGCTCAAGCAAAAATTGCTACTATGTTGACTGAGTTTAAAACTCAACCAGCAGACCAAGTGGTTGCTAAAAACAAAGTCGCATTTGAGTCAGCTGGTGTGTTTACTCGATCACAAGGTTTAAAACGCGAAATTGAACGTGCTGCATTTAGCTTAGCTACCCCTAAACCGGGTATGTGGTCTGTTACAACAGCAAACTTGCCAAATGAACTGGTAGTCGTTGCAGTTTCAAATGTAAATTCATCAGCCGCTAATGCTATTCCTGCTGATCAATTACAACAGCTAAAACAACTTTATCGTCAATCTCGTGGTCAACAAATATTGGAAGATTACAGCCAATATTTAAAATCACATGCAAAAATTAAATAATAATTTGATCAAATAAAAAAAGCGCTTCGGCGCTTTTTTTATTTTCTATTAATCGAGATGATGTTCGATATATTGCTGTCGATATTGTTTAGGTGATAAATCAAAAATTCTTTTAAAGGCCTGACTAAAAGCAGTCTCGGATGAATAGCCGACTTTGTTTGATATTTGCTGAATTGAAAAATTACTTGTGCGTAAGTACTGACTTGCTAAACGAAAACGGTAATGTTGCAAATAAGTTAGAGGTGGTTCCCCAATAATACTATTAAATAGATTTGCGAATTTGGACCGTGACATACAGCATTGTTCTGCTAAAGACTCAACTGTCCAAGCGACTTCTGGTTGGCTGTGAATAGCAGATAGGGCATTACTTAATTCAGGATGGGTTAACGCACTTAGCCAGTTTTGTTGATCTGTCATTTGTTGAACGTGATCACGGATGCACTCAATGAGAAGAATACTGACTAAATGATCAATAATTTTGTCATGTCCCGGCCTGATTTTTTGAGTTTCAATTGCTAAAAAATAAAGCCCAATTTGTAGCCATTCTGGTGGGTTGGTTTGATTTTCGTGTTGAATATGCATGATCGAAGGCAATGCATTAATCAAAGGGCCTGCCATATGAGTATCAATCTGACAGCGCAAACACAGTAATAAGGTTTTATTAGGAGAGGAGGTACCAAATTCAATTGCGTCTTGTCTATGACCGTTAAAAAGCGAAGTAATATCTAATGAATCTACTAATTTAGTTGCTGTTGATTTTGAGTCGGTGGCATTATGTGCCTTTCCAGAAGGAATTAAAATAATATCACCAGCTGTCGCAATTATTTTTTCTGACGCATTAAGTTGAATATATACTGAACCAGTTAAAACAATATAGGCAAGTAAAGCAGATTGATCTTGTGTTTTAAAAGCCCATTCTCCTTGTGCTTTTAAATAGATGTATTCAGACTTATTAAGGTGAATATCATCAAAAAATTTACTTAGTGCATCCATCTTTAAATGATCAATCATTATTTTAATAAAATTATAGTGAGCTATAAGAATAGATCAACATGTGTTTTTAGGACAAAAAAGTGGAAGAAAATGCCAAAGACTTTGAAATAGGTTTTTTGGACGGTTACTACTGTTAAGTAAGTACTATTTCTTTAACTATATAGATATATAGAAAAAGGAAATATGACTATGAATGCACCAGTAAATGTTCAGCAAGAACTTATGCCAGTGCCAGCGTCTATGCGTGAGATAGATCGTAAGCGCTATTTATGGATGATTAGTCCGGCTCTACCTGTAATTGGTTTAGGTATTTTAGCTGGATACCATTTTGGTCCACGCCCATTAAAGAAAGTATTTGCTTTAGGTGGCCCACTTTTATTACACGTTGTGATTCCTGCAATTGATACGATTATTGGTAAAGATGCACGTAATCCAACCGACGAAGAAATTAAGCTTCTTGAAAAAGATCCGTATTATTCACGGTTAGTGAAGAGCTTTATCCCATTACAATATGCTGCAAATGTTTATGCATGTTATTTAACAAGCCGTAAAACTACGTCATTCATTGATAAAATTTTGCTCGGTGTTTCAATGGGGGCGATTAATGGTATTGCGATTAATACAGCCCATGAATTAAGTCATAAGCATGATCGTATTGATCATATTTTATCTCATCTTGCTTTAGTTCCTACAGGTTATAACCATTTCCGTATCGAACATCCTTATGGACACCATAAACGTGCAGCAACTCCTGAAGATCCAGCTTCTTCACGTATGGGCGAAACATTTTATGAGTTCTGGCCACGTACAGTTGTAGGTTCTTTTAAGTCTGCAATTGAAATCGAGAAAAATCGTTTAAAACGTAAAGGAAAAGAGTTCTGGTCAGCAGATAATGAATTATTACAAGGCTGGGGAATGAGTGCTGCTTTTCATGCTTCTATGGTGGGAATTTTTGGTAAAAGTACAATTCCATATTTAGCGACACAAGCATTTTATGGCATTAGTCTTTTTGAAATTATTAACTATATTGAACATTATGGCTTACTGCGTCAGAAAAAAGAAAATGGTCAATATGAGCGCACAATGCCAGAGCATAGCTGGAACAATAACAACGTAGTAACAAACTTATTTCTGTACCAGTTGCAGCGTCACTCAGATCATCATGCTTATCCGACTCGTCCATTCCAAGCATTACGTCATTTTGATGAGGCGCCAGAATTACCAAGTGGTTATGCAAGTATGTTATTACCTGCGTTAATTCCTTCGTTGTGGTTCAAAATAATGGATAAGCGAGTTTTTGATCACTATAAAGGTGATTTGAACAAAGCGAATATTTCACCAAAACGACGTGCAAAAATCTTCAAAAAATTTGGTGCAGTAGATAAATCATTAGAAGCATAAAAATTGAATAAATAATATATATTCCTGAAATACCAAACCCTCTAATCATGTGATTAGAGGGTTTTATCTTTTAGATAAATCTTAGAGTTATGAAGCAAGAGAGTTTAGATTCTCTTGCGTCTTTTTTATTTTAATTCACTGGAAGATTTACCAAGCTCACGACGCGCAATAATTAATTGTTGAATTTGCTGAGTACCTTCAAAAATATCAAGAATCTTTGAATCACGTGCCCATTTCTCAAGTAGTTCATCTTCGTTATAGCCAACACTTGCTGCTAACTCGACACATTTTAAAGTGATCTCGTTACCAACACGACCTGCTTTTGCTTTTGCAATAGAAGCTTCTTTAGAATTTGGCTTTTTGTTATCAGCCATCCATGTTGCTTTTAACATGAGCAGACGAGCAGCTTCCCATTCAGCCTCCATACGGTAGATTTGTGCTGCAAGGTTAGAAGCATGCAAATAGGGAGTCGAGTAGTCAGGATCAAGCTGATCTTTAAAAATCTCTTTAATACGCTCTAGTGAAGCTTTCGCACAACCGATTGCCATTGCTGCAACTAGAGGGCGTGTATTGTCAAAAGTTTCCATTACTCCAGCGAAACCTTTAGCAACATCCACTTCGGCATTACCCAAAAGGTTCTCTGCTGGTACACGGCAGTCAATAAAACTAATCACGGCTGTATCTGAAGCTTTAATTCCCAATTTATGTTCGAGGCGTTCGACCTTCATGCCAGGCGTACCTTTAGGTACGACAAATGATTTAATTGCTGCACGGCCAAGTTTGCGATCAAGTGTAGCCCAAACCACGACTGAGTCTGCTCGTTCACCTGAGGTCACAAAAATCTTTTCACCATTTAGAATATAGTCATTGCCATCTTTGGTTGCCGTGGTACGGATAGCGGCAGAGTCGGAGCCACAACCCGGTTCGGTGATGGCCATTGCTGCCCATGTTCCTTTGAACCGTTCTAATTGCTCATCATTTGCGACAGCAGCAATTGCCGAGTTTCCAAGACCCTGACGAGGCATACTCAGTAATAAGCCTGTATCGCCATAACACATCTCAATAATTCCAAGAGCGGTCGACATGTTGGTTCCGTTACGAACACCTTCATTGTCTGTATCACCACGTTTTCCAGCACCCGCAGCACCCGCATTAATTCCTTCACCACCTTCATTCATGCCATCAACGAGGGAGGCAAGCATATCAAGTTCTTTTGGATATGCATGTTCAGCTTTATCATATTTGCGAGAAATAGGGCGTAAAACATTGATCGCAACATCATGTGCCTGATCAATCATCATTTTGAATTTTTTAGGATTTTGTAAATTCATTAAAGTATCCTCTGATTGATCTTTTAAGCATGTAAGCCAGATTGTAAAATTGCAGTAGCCCGTAAATCGCGGTACCAACGTTCAACGGGATGTTCTTTTGTGAAACCATGTCCACCAAGAATTTGCACACCGTCTGTACCAATTTTCATGGATTTTTCAGCACAAAGTAGATGAGCTAAGTAAGCTTCGCGGTGAAATGGCTTGCCTGACTCTGCAAGGCTTGCTGCATTTAAAATCAACATACGCATTGCATCAATTTCAATTGCCATATCTGCAATCATGAAAGCGACACTTTGACGATGTGAAATAGGTTCACCGAATGCAGTTCGTTCATTGGCATATTTAATACAGTAAGCTTTTACAGCTTCACATGTACCCACAGCCATTGCACACCACATTAAGTTGCCTAAATCTACAAAGGCTGTGTAATCAAAATCTGTTGCACCTAAACGTAGAGCAGGAGTGTGATTAAAGCGAAGAGTTGCTGTTTCTGTCGCTTTAAGACCCATGGCCGGAGTATTTTTTATTGAAATTGTTTCATTACACTGCACGACGAATACGTCTGGCTTGCCGTTAAAGTCTGCACTTACTAAAAATACATCAGCTAAATCGCCTAAAATCACTAATGTTTTTTCACCATCGATAAAATATTGATCGTTTTCAAGTGATGCTTTTGTTTTTAAAACATAAGGATTAAATGCTGGAGTTGTTTCTTGAACAGCAAAAGTTGCTGTAATGTCTGAGTCTTCTGCAAAACATGGTAGGTACATCGACTGAACTTCAGCAGAACCCCAACGTGTGATTGCATTAATAACGCTAAATGTACTGAGTAATCCTGCTGTAAGACTAAAATCACCTTCAGCTAGTTTTTCAGCAATTAATAAGTTACTAACGATATTTTGTTCGGCTGCTACTCCACCGAGTGCTTCTGGAAGTGCATAATAGTTAAGTCCTAAATCTTCAACATATTGCCAAAGAGTTTCAGGAAACTGAGCTTCCTGATCGGCATCATGAGCTAACCCCAATAAAACCTCTTGAGCAAATTGAGACATTGCTTCAGAAGTCATTTGTTGTTCTTCGGTTAAACTTAAATCAAATAAATTTTTTTGTTGGCGAGGTAAACGTTGTTGAGAGATTTGCTTGGGCTTAAATGCTTTTTGAGTCTGCGTTAATGCTCTAAAGCCAGCTTTTGAACCTTGATAAAGAGATTTTTCAACAAATTTACGCAACTTGAGTTGATCAAGTACATCGCTTCCAGCCAATCTTGTGATCAGCGATAAACCCAAACCCTGAGCTTTATTGATCATACTTGTCATGATTATGGTGTCCTAACACATTGTTATTGTTTTATGCTGACACGCCTTATATTAAAAAACTATGTCGTTACTGACATTCGAAAAATGAGTAGATAAATGGTAAATAGAAAATAAGAAAATTATAAGTTTTTGATTTTATTTATTTAAAATAATTGTAATGTTGGGGAGCCGAGAAGGATTGACTAGAATGACATGGAATCATTCTAGTCTTTCATTAAATCAAGCAAAGTTACGAATCATACGTCGCACATTGGTTTTTGCATCAATAACCGTCATAAATGTGTAGGCTCCAATGAATTTACGGCTAATAAACATAAACTCTTTTGGCGGAACTGAAAAATAACGTGAAGCCATTGATTTACTAGCTTGTTGCATAACACGGCTATGAAGCTGGCTTTTCTTCCAGTCATAACGTTCGTGTTCATCCATAAGACCAGCGGGCATATCTGGGTTATTTGCAGGAGTACTGAATGCTTCTGTTGCAAGTAAAAAGACATCAGCCATACCTGGTTTAATACTTTCAGGCATCGCATCAAAGAACTCGTAACCAGTCATGGCTTTGACCATTGCATCTTTATTATGTTGATAACCTGCCTGAATGAGTTGACGGGCAACTGATAGCAAGTGTTCATCAAACTGGCGAATAGCACCAAAATCTAATAATACAATTTTGTCTTGAATGTCTTGGCCATTACCTAAACGAACAAGGTAATTACCAAAGTTAGGGTCAGTTTGCATTTCACCCCATTCAAAAATTTCACGAACCGCAATCTCTAATGACGCTTCACCGAGTTGATTACGACGTTCTTGAGGTAATGACAACATCACAGGGCTATTAATTGGCACACCACGTTCAAAAGTCATGCAGAGCACTTGATTTGTGCAATATTCATCTACAATTGTAGGAACAATATAGCGCTCATCATCTTTTAAGCGTTCACCAAAGCGACGAGTAGTGGCAGCTTCAACATCATAGTCAACTTCACGATGCATCATTTCACGTACTTCATCAAACCACTGATCAAATTCACGGGTTTGTGGAACCATACGTGTCAGTTTAAGCATGTTTTTAAACAAGCTCATATCGGAGTCAATAGCATTTGCAACGCCCGGATATTGAATTTTTAAAACTAACTCTAAGCCATCTGATTTACGCGTTGCACGGTGTACTTGCGCGAGAGAGGCCGTACCAATTGGCTCATGATCAATTGTTAAATCATTTAATTTAGCGCCCAATTGCTCTTGAAGGTGTGGCTTAATTGCAGGCCAATCTAAAGCAACTGTCTGGTTATTTAAGGTGTTTAATGCTTGTGTAATTTCTTCAGGTAAAAAATGTTCACCATAAAGGGCCATCATTTGGCCAATCTTAACAATAGAACCCTTAAGTTTACCTATTTCAGAAACCAGATAATTAGCTTGCTCGCTCATCGCTTTTTTGCGTTTCTTTTCTTTTTCTTCCTCATTAGAAAATAAAGAAGAGGCACTTGCAGTTGCCCAACGTGTTCCTGCAAGTAAAGAAGCTTTCGCGATTGATAAGCGTCGATCCATGGAAGAAGTTTTTAAACTCTTAAGCTTATCTTTCTGATTTGACATGAAAATAGAATCCTATGCGCATCATGCAGCCAAACGCTGGTGATCTAAAATTGTAACGAATATTACATGTTTTGAGCGTATTAAAATAGTTCTCTCAGACTGAATGATCAGTCGAAATGGCTATCTTTATTTCATTAACTTTAAAATAGCCTAAGCAATTTTAAAATTTAAGAAACTTACAGCGTTCAGGTGAGTAAAACTAGGGTAAAAACGGATCTTTCACAAAAACTTAAATTACATTTTAAATTGGATCTTCAATTCAGACTTCTGCATTAAGTGAAAGCGATTGGACTGAATATGCTGTAATAACATTTGTTTGACTGAATCATGCATAAAACCAAGTGCATGAGCTTTTACAATAATAATGCTGGGTAAGGTATAGAAAAAATACTTAACATCCTCGAGTGTTGCGTTATTAAAGATGCCTTGTTCAATTAACGTCTGCTGTAAAAACTGCTTTTCATTTAAGACATAATCTGAAGATTCATCCCAAAAACGGTGACGCATAGCCATCAGATTGTTGTGTTTATAACTCATAAAATTGTCAGCTCAGACTTAAATCTAAATAAAATATATGGAGTCGAGCCATGAATATCAAGTTGAGATTATTTTTTATTCAGTTGCTGTTTGATTTTTTATGTAATTCTTGTAAATAGCCTAAGCAAATTTAAAAAATTTTCTAAAAAAACTATAATCCAAATAATTTCATCTATAACACTACTTATTATGACTCCTGCATGTAGACTGTTAAAAAGTAATAAAATCGAATTTTCTATTCATGAATATGAACATGATTCAAATGCTAAAAGTTTTGGATTAGAAGCAGCAGAAAAACTAAATTTAGATGTAAGGGAAGTATTCAAAACATTGATGGTTAGCGATGATAAGAATTTTTTTGTTGCAGTATTGCCAGTTAATCACCAATTAAATTTAAAAAAAGTAGCTATGGCGTTTGGCTGTAAAAAATTGCAAATGGCTAATCCTAAAGACGCTGAACGTTTAACAGGATATTTGGTCGGAGGGATTAGTCCGTTAGGTCAAAAGAAGCGCTTAAAAACCGTTATTGATGCATCTGCACAAGAGTTCAGCAAAATCTATGTGAGTGGAGGAAAACGGGGACTAGATATTGGCTTAAACCCGAAAGATCTAGCACAACTCTTAAATGCTCAATTTGTTGATGTACTTGATGAGTAAAATAAATCTTTTTCTTATCTCATTAAATTAACTAATTTTAAGATAGGTAGTATTAAATCAAGTTTTTTAATAAAAACAATTCTCATTATTATTTATATTTAGTATTATTCCGAGCCTTATAACTATCTAATAACTTTTGGGTTTGGAGAAAGGGAAAATGCATCAATACAAAAAGGTTGGGGCTAACTCAAATCATCTGATGTGTGCTGAATCACGGTATTTTAAATTAAAACCTTGTTGTATTGCTCTAGCAGCAATATTTGCGCAGCAAATTTATGCAAATACAAATATTGAAAAGGCAGCCCTTAATAATCAACCGACACAAAAGCCTGTAGCTCAATTGCAAAAAATTATAGTGACGGCGACAAGGACGCCCAAAAATATTGCTGAAATTGCAGGCACAGTTCAAACGATTGAAAAGCAGCAAATTGAACAACAGGCAACTGCTGGACGAAAAATTGCCGATATACTGGCTCAGTTGGTTCCATCACTTGGGGTAAGTAGTGGAACGACTACCAACTATGGGCAAACAATGCGTGGTCGTGATGTCATGATTATGATTGACGGCGTATCACAAAATGGATCACGCGATGTTGCTCGGCAGCTAAATAGTATTAGTCCAGGCATGATTGAACGTATTGAAGTTCTTTCAGGAGCTACAAGTATTTATGGATCAGGTTCTACCGGCGGGATTATTAATATTATTACGAAACGTGCTGATTCGACTAAACCAGTAAGTTTTGAAACTAAACTTGGTATTACGTCTTCCGATACATTTCGAAGTGATAGTCTAGCTTATGAAATTGGCCAATCTATTTCATTTAATAAAGATAATATAAATGGTTTCTTAGGGGCTAATTTCACTAGTCGCGGATCTCAGTTCGATAGCCATGGTGATAGTATTGCTATAGCACCTATGCAAGGTAGCCGTCCTGATACTGATACAATTGATATTAATAGTCGTATAAATATAGATTTAACTGATAACCAATCACTAAGTTTGGGTGCACAGTATTATAAGGATGAACAAGATACGAATTATGGTCCTGATTATGGGAAAAATTATATTTATGGAGGAGCGCCTAACTCATATATTGGGAAAAAGGGTTTAGAAATATCTAATCAGCCTTTTACAGAGCGCTATGTATTCAACACTCAATACCAAAATAAAGATATTTTAGGTCAGGTCTTAAATTTAGAAGGATATTACCGTAAAGAAGATGCTCGTTTCTTTCCAGTCTTTTTAGGAGGGGAAGGTACAGAAGCAAAGCAATCTCAATCTGAAATCGAAGTAGCTGGTCTGCGTTCAACAGTACAAAGTGATTTAAATATTATGAATCGTGATCTTAATCTAACTTATGGTTTAGATTATGAACATGAAAAAGATCATCAACATTATGAGCATTTCACAGCGTTTAATACAGGTTTGACCTATAAACCTACAGGTAAAACTTCCGATGCCGGTCCAAATACAACAATTCAAAGTGCTGGCATTTTTATACAAGGTGATTACGCTTTAACAGACCGTATGAATGTCCAGGCTGGTACTCGTTACCAATATATCAAAGCTGAAACAGAACAGTACTCGACTAAAAATGGCATACAGCCAAGCGGATCTGTAAATGACGATGCTGTTTTATTCAATTTGGGAGCGATATATAAATTAACAGATGAGCAGCAAATATTTGCTAATTTCTCTCAAGGTTTTAGCTTTCCAGATGTACAACGGATGATGCGTGATGCATTTAATATCTCAACAGCGAATATCCAACCTATTAGTGTAAACAGCTATGAACTAGGCTGGCGTTTACAAGGGGAGCAAAGCCTAAATCTAGGTATAACGGGTTTCTATAATACCTCAGATAAAGTTGTTCAATTCTACAAGAACAGTAATAAAGAAACTGTTGCTGAGGTTATGGACAAAGACCAACGTGTATATGGTGCTGAACTAACGGCGACCTACCCATTTATGGAAGAGTTTAAAGTTGGGGGAACACTGGGTTATACGCGAGGTCAATATAAAGATACGGATGGTAAATGGAAAGAGTTGAATGCTTTTCAAGTCTCACCAATCAAAGGTACTGTTTTTGCCGAGTGGAACAGTGATGAGGGATATGGTGCTCGTATGCAAATTCTTGCTATAAAAGGTACAAATGAAGCAGTAAAAGATGGTTCACTTTCAGCTGTAAAAATTAAAGGCTATAGCACGATGGATGTTTTGGCTCATTTTCCAGCTTGGAAAGGACGTATAGATTTTGGTGTATATAATGTTTGGAATAGAGACTATCGAACTGTCTATAGTCAACAAGCAGAAAAAGTATATGGTCTTGTAGAAAGTATACCAGCTGAAGGACGTACTTACGGCCTCAGTTATACATTTAATTATTAATATGAAGTGAGATAGGGAATATCTATAAATCATAGGTATTCCTTAATAAATTAAAAAAAAGAATAAAATAAACTTGAATTATTAAATGCAAATGATTATCATTATGCATATTGAAAATTGAGGAATGTTCTAGTAATTAAGTTTAACGTCTACTACTTTAATGCTAAGTTTTAGGCGATTTAAAGTTATACCAGAGACTCCAATAACAATGGTGTTAAAAAAGATGAGTTGATTTCTGGTATGTGAGCGCCTGCAGGATATTATAAGAATAGGCAGGTTCTACTAGCGGTAAATGGAACAAAGAAAAATAAACATTATCAGCGCAACAAAAAGAACTAACCAAAAGCAGTAGGCGAGGATGGCCTGCTGCTTTTGTAGTTAAAGTTCATTTCATAGTTATTTATACATTTCAACTCTTTTGGATATTTAACTCTACAAAGTAACAGATTGATTATATTTTTGATTAAAAAATAACCACTAATGTTTCATTTATTAACATCCTGCCTTTTTAGCCATTTTTTTGTATACCCTGAATAAAACATGATCAAAAAAGAGGTAAAAACGTGCTTATTTTTCATGGAAAACCTGTTCATGGAGCTATCTTTGATATGGATGGGACAATGTTTGATACTGAGAGGTTGCGGTTTCAAACATTGCAACAGGCATCTCAAGAACTCATTGGACAGGAGTTTTCACACGAATATTTAATGCAATGTTTAGGTTTAAGTGCAACTACTGCTGAGCAATTGGCGCAACGGTTATATGGGGTAAATGTTCCATATAAAGAAATTCGAAAAAAAGCTGATGAGATGGAACTCGAATATATTCGAAAACACGGCGTACCTATCAAAAAGGGTTTAGTTCAGGTTTTAGAACGTTTACGAAAATCGGGTTTAAGAATGGCTGTCGCGACTTCAAGCCGTAGGGCAATTGCCGAAGAATATTTAATTAATGCGAATGTTTATAAATTTTTTGATGTGATTACCTGTGGTGATGAAGTAGAGCAAGGAAAGCCGCATCCAGAAATTTTTTTAAAAGCTGCTAGTCAACTTCACTTGGATGCTAATCAGTGTCTTATGTTTGAAGATTCTGAAAATGGTTTAACTTCAGCTCACACTTCAAAAGGTTTAACGATTTTATTAAAAGATATTAAAGAACCAAATGATGAAATGCTGGAAAAAGCGCATTTTTATTATGATCAGATGTATGACTTTTTAACCGATCTTGACCAGTTCATTCCTATTATGGATATGCCGGAAATACAAGAACCTTTTCCACAAAGTCTTAATCAGCTTACTGTTGGGATACATGGTTTTGGTGCTATTGGCGGTGGTTACGTAGCGCAAATCTTGTCACATTGGGATGGATACACAAAACCCAAAAGAATTATTGCTTCAACACGTAATAGTCTTTTTCGCGAAGCTGTAAATGCATTTGGAACATACAGCATTCGCTATGGGCAATTTTCTTATGATGAACGTATTGAGAATATGACGATTGTTGATTCTGAAAATGAACAACAAATGTTAGAGATGTATACCCATTCAAGTTTGATCGCACTGTGTTTACCCGAACAGGCCATCGAAGCTGAAGCAAAAATAATCGCAAAAGGATTATATGCTCGCTTTAACTCGCCACTTGAAACATGTATTGAACCGTTAACTTTTCTAATTATTTTAAATAAAGTCGGCGCGAAATATTTAGTTATGAAGTTTCTTAGAGAAGCTCTACTAGAGTTGACCAACGATGAAGATGTGACTGAGCATATTTTAAAAGAACATTACTTTTGCGACACCGTTGTAAACCGCATGGTTTCAAAGCTATCTAATCAAAATTTATATCGCCAACTTCGTATTAAGCATAATTTTCTTGAACAGCATTTAGAAGATGTGGAAAACGAGGAACAAATCGAAATTGAAGACTGTAATAAATTGACTCAAGATCAGCAAAATCAGGCATCTTTATATGTTGATAACATGCGCCGTAATTTTCAGCCAGGCCATATATTACAAAGCATGGATCTAATTCTGTTTCATAGCGAAACGGATATACCAATTTATGTAGAAAAAGGCAGCCCTTTACTTGAAAAGTTGCGTCAAGTTGTCTTGGTGAATCAGATTACAGACATTCAATTAATCAAAAACCGACTATGGAATGGCGTGCATGCCATGCTTGCTTGGTACGCATCTTTACTAGGTTATGAGTCTATTGGTGTTGCCATGGGGGATCATTCAGTTAAAGTATTTGCAGAGAACTTAATTAGAGAAGTAAAGCAAGGGCTTGCAATTGTATTACCTAATTATGCAAAAGATCTGGACCGCATGGCACAAAGTTTTCTAGACTCATGTGAATATGCATTTAAAGACCCTTGTCAAAGAGTGGCAAGAGATCCACTTCGCAAATTAACTCATAATGAAAGAGTAATCGCATCAATTGAGGTAAATATTGCACATAATTTACCTTATAAAAACCTATTAAAAGGTGCTGCTTTAGGTTATGCCTATGCGATTCAATTTTTAGAAATTGAAGGGACTGATGCAATTAAACATTTACACGAGCAAGTTAAAAAACTGGATATGAGTGCTGCTCAAAAAGCACAACTTGAAGTTGAGTTAACGCAATTAATTGAATATTTATTTTCTGAACAAGGTAAACAGCCTTTAAACATGAATATTACCAATTCAAAAAATGCGCCTACCCAATATGCCTAAATTCTTTTAATTATGCTCTACAACTGAAAGGCAAACATGCTTTAATACAAAAATTGAATGATTTTGAATTAAAGCTGTGTTGCTAAAACCCTCGACGTTCATGGTGCCAACATCTATACGTGATTATCCCGAATGGCATCTTGGACGGCAAAATTATGCATTGTGGTATTTAGAAATTAATGATCAAAAAATAGTTGATTATTTAGATGCCTTGCGTGCACATTTTTCAGAATTTTTAGTAGAACCTAATCATCGCCAATATCATGTCACATTATTTATATGTGGATTCTTAACTCACGAAACTAAAATTTACAGTGATGACTTTAGTTTTAATGAATTTGAGCAACATAGGCAAATTTTTAGTAAAGAGAATTTTTCCTCATTCCAACTAAAAATTGGTTCAATCGATAGCTTTAGTAGTGCTCTATTTGTAGAAATAGGAGACACTGAAAATATCTTATTTCAGATACGCCAAAAGTTAGGTTTAGTTTCTAATGAAATTGCGGCTTTAGATTATTGCCCACACATCACTTTGGGGTTGTATAAAACAGACTATAGTAGTGATTTGATTTTACAAAAAATTTCTGAATTACCTGTACAATATAAACAGGCTGAATTTGACCTTAAAGTTGAGCATTTAACATTTGGTTATTATCAAGCTCAAACTTTACAAGGTAAGTTATATCCGTATCAGCATTTGTTTTTAGGTGATGCATGTTGCAACTGATTTTGGGTGGAGCTCGTTCCGGCAAAAGCCGACTGGCTGAACAAACGGCAATAGATAGGCAATTAGCTGTCACTTATGTTGCAACGGCGCAAGCGCTAGATTTTGAAATGCAAAGCAGAATAACACATCATCAAAATCAGCGTCCTTCTCACTGGTCTTTGGTTGAAGAACCTTTATATTTAGCAAAGATTCTGCAAAAAATTGATCGACCTAATCAAATTATTCTTGTGGATTGTTTAACACTTTGGCTAACCAATTTGTTACTTTTAGAAGATCAAAACGTTCAACAATTTGAATGTGAGCAGCTGTTAAAAATTTTACCCACGCTTCAGTCAGAAATTATTTTAGTAAGTAATGAAACTGGTCTTGGTGTTGTACCACTCGGTGAGATAAGCCGTCGATTTGTCGATGAAGCCGGCAGACTGCATCAGAGTTTAGGGCAAATTGCAGATAAGGTTGTGTTTTGTGTGGCTGGTTTTCCAATGATTTTAAAAGGTGAGAAATAAAATGAACTGGTGGTTACAATCTGTACAGCAACCTGATGTGGACGTAAAACAACAAGCTGAGCAACACCAGCTTCAACTCACTAAACCTACTGGAGCCTTAGGTGATCTAGAACTGATAGCAGTTAAACTTGCTAGTTTACAGTCAAATGCACATCCGCAAGTTAGTCATCCATGGATTACAGTTTTTGCTGGCGATCATGGCGTGGTTGAAGAAAATATTTCTGCATATCCCCAAGCTGTTACCCGTCAAATGTTGCAAAACTTCACAACTGGCGGTGCCGCAATTAGTGTCATTGCTAAATATCATCAAGCTCATTTGCAAGTGATTGACTGTGGCACAGTAGGCGAAGCATACGAATATGCAGGTGTTGAACGTCATTGTATTCG
Organism: Acinetobacter pittii; assembly: GCF_022449185.1. Classification (GTDB taxonomy): domain Bacteria; phylum Pseudomonadota; class Gammaproteobacteria; order Pseudomonadales; family Moraxellaceae; genus Acinetobacter; species Acinetobacter pittii_I. Next base: position 1,112,789 of record NZ_JAKUKO010000001.1, on the reverse strand, counting down.
TGCCGGCACAGCAAATTTTGCCAAACAAGCTGCAATGAATGCAGATGAATGTCGTGCTGCTTTAGAGTTAGGTAAAAACAGTGTAGACACGGCCAAATCTAAAGGTACAGATATTTATATTGCTGGTGAAATGGGTATAGGAAATACCTGTTCTGCTTCTGCCTTAGCATGTCTTTTATTAAATGATACTGCCGAGCAATTAACTGGAGTTGGTACAGGAATTGGTGCCGATCAGTTAAGACATAAAATTGAAGTGATTGAAAAGGCAATTGAACTTCACCATAAACATGTTGTCGGTGATGTCTTCAAAACATTATGCGCCGTAGGTGGTTTGGAAATTGCGGCAATTACGGGTGCTTACATTCGATGTGCACAAGTGGGTTTACCTATCATTGTAGATGGTTTTATTAGTTCAGTAGCTGCTTTATGTGCGGTACGAATGAACCCTAAAGTACGTGACTGGATGTTATTTGGCCATCAATCGGCTGAATACGGTCATCGCCGTATTTTACAAGAACTCAATGCTGAGCCGATTTTAAAAATGAATTTACGTTTAGGTGAAGGTAGTGGTGCTGGTGCTGCTTTGGCATTGGTTAAAATGGCATGTGTATTACACAACCAAATGGCTACCTTTGCTCAAGCTGCCGTAAGCGGGGATAAAATTGGCTAAATTTAGGATTGATTTGCTCAGGCATGGCGAAAGCCAGTATAGCCATACTTTGCGTGGGCATTTGGATGATGAGTTAACAGCAAAGGGTTGGCAGCAAATGCAGTCAACCCTTGAGCAAGTGGCTAATCAGCCATGGGATATCATTATAAGTTCATCATTAAAGCGTTGTGCTTGTTTTGCTGAGCGACTTGCAAAGACAACTGAACTGCCTTTACTGTTAAATCATGACTTAAAGGAAATGTATTTTGGTGATTGGGAAGGCGTCTCAACTCAGCAAATTTATGAAACTTCACCCGAATTACTTGCAAATTTTTGGCAAAAACCGAGTCAATATTGTCCACCTCGCGCAGAAACATTAAACCAGTTTCAAACAAGGGTTCTTAAAGGTTTTCAGGATTTGCTGAAGCATATGCAAAAGCAAAACTTACAGCATGCTTTAGTTGTTACTCATGGCGGTGTGATTAAGCTATTGGCTTGTTTAGCCAGACAACAACCTTTAGACGACTTACTTAAAATGCCAGCAGAGCTTGGAAAATTATATTCACTCGAATTTTATGAAACAGATGGTCAAATAACTTTTAAGTTAAGATAGTAGTTTTATATTTTTATACACTTGTAAGTTATTATTTTTAAAATATTATTTTAGCCTGTGTAATAGAATTGTCATTGCTACTATCTAAGCTATTGGCATTTCTTATTAATCACACATCTGGCTTATGAATATTTTATTTAAAACAACTATGCTCGCTGCATCACTATTACTTGTTGCGTGTAACAATAATGATGATCAAGAAGCTCAAACTACACCTTCTACAAACTCATCAAAATATTATCAGACAAAAACACCTTATCAACCTCAACAAGAAATAAAAAACTATGAACAAGCACCAAATGGATTCCAGCCAGTTTTTACAGAGCTAGTGGCACGTCACGGTTCAAGAGGTCTCTCAAGTCTGAAATATGATTTAGCACTTTATAATTTATGGAAACAGGCAAAATCAGAAAATGCCTTAACACCATTAGGTGAGCAATTAGGTGCTGATTTAGAAGCCATGATGAAAGCAAATATCTTATTAGGTTATGGTGTGGAAGGGATCCGCCAGTATGGTTATGGGAATGAAACCATGACTGGTATTTTAGAACACCGCGGCATTGCCGATCGCTTATTACAGCGCTTACCAACTCTTTTAAATTCGCAAGCATCTATATTGGTACAAAGTTCTGGAGTAGATCGTGCTGTAGATAGTGCAAAATTCTTTACTGCTGAACTCATCAAACAACGACCGCCACTGAAAGATAAAATTGTTCCATTGTCTTATACCAATTTATCAAGTGAAAGCGTGCCAAGTGTTGAAGATGGTGGCGTTGATCGTTTCAAACTCTATTTTCATAGTTTGAATGCAGACGAAGACTTAGCTCAACCCTTGAGTGCTAGCCAACAAAAAATTTATGATGCTAGTCAGGCCTATCAAGATTTTGAAGAAAATAATAAAGATTTAGCACAAAAGTTAGATGAGTTATCAAAAAATACAGCAGCTGAAAAAACTGCCCAAACTGTACTTAATCCGATTTTTAAAGCAGACTTTATTAAAAAATTGGGTACAACAGGTTATAACTTTAGCAATACCGGATCCTTTACGGTAACTTCACCAAAAGGTGAGCAAATTACAGAAAAAGGTAAGGGTAAAAATACAATTACCAGTGCAGTTGATGCAGCAGCTTATATTTATGAGCTCTATTCAATTTCTGGTGGCATGAAAGATGAGCTGAAAGGTATTGATTTTGATAAATATATGCCGTTAGATGCTGCAAAATTCTACGCTGAATTTAATGATGCAAACGATTTTTACGAAAAAGGTCCAAGTTTTACAGAGTCAAATCAAATCACAAGTGAAATTGCTCAAGGACTCAAACAGGACTTTTTCCAACAAGTTGATGCGGTTGTAAATAAAGCCCAACCATACAAAGCAGTTTTACGTTTTGCCCATGCTGAAATTATTATTCCTCTAGCAACCAGTCTAGATTTACATAATATGATGCAGCCTTTACCGCTTCGCCAGACTTATAATTACTCAACAAGCACATGGCGCGGTGAAGTAGTTTCACCTATGGCAGCAAATGTCCAATGGGATATTTACCAAAATAGCCAAGGCTCTACTTTGGTTAAAATGCTTTATAACGAAAAAGAAACTTTGTTCAAATCTGCATGTAACTATGCACGTTATACGCCAACTAGCTTTTACTACGACTACATCAAATTGAAACAGTGCTATCAAATGCAATAGATTTTCAGTTTTTGGAGTCTTTAATGGGAATAGGGATTGCTATTCCCATTTTTATTTATTCATAATCCAATTTGCTTTTAAATATAGATCAGTTAGAGACTTGGATATGACACCTTTTTGGATTGCATTGCAATTTTTAACTGTTCTGCCTATTGAGCTAAAGACAATGCCTACGGCTCAACAAAATGGTCGAGCTATTTTGTTTTATCCATTTGTTGGACTGATTATTGGTGGCATTCTTTTTCTTATCTCGTGTCTTTTAGTTAAATTACCCGTTCTTTTACTTGCTGCCATCATAATGACTTTATGGATTTGGCTGACAGGGGGATTACATTTAGACGGGCTAGCAGATACGGCAGATGCGTGGGTAGGCGGTTTTGGAGACAAACTACGTACCTTACAAATCATGAAGGATCCAAGTTGTGGCCCAATTGGAGTTCTCAGCTTAGTTATCATATGTTTGCTCAAATTTGCACTGATTTACGTGTTGATTGAACAACATCAAACGTTATTTTTGGTCTTTGTTCCCGTACTTGGACGTGTGGTGCCATCTATTTTATTCTTAACTACACCATATGTACGTGAAAAAGGGTTAGGGCGTTCTTTGACAGATCACTTACCCAAAACTGCTTCATGGATAATAGCTGCGGTAGTTTTGTTATTGGCTTTATATTGGGAATGGCAAGGGCTTATTGCCATCATTAGTTTTTTAATAAGTCTCGTTTATTTAAGATATCTGTTTATTAAAAGAATTGGGGGTATTACGGGGGATACAGTTGGTGCAGCGATTGAACTAAGTGAAACCGTGCTACTTTTTATTTTTGTCATAAGTTATTTTTATTTAGTTTGATATTGAATTTCACCCATACAAAATAAAAAAGCCCTCAAAAAATGAGGGCTTAATTTTAATCTTAAAAAGATGAATTAACGGTTTGGTAAAACATCTTTTAAAGTTTCATGCATTTCAAGCAATGTCTTTTCAGTAGTTTCCCAGTCAATACAGCCATCAGTTACTGATTTACCATATTCAAGGTCACAAAGATTTTCAGGAATATCTTGGCGGCCGCCTTTTAAATGACTTTCAACCATAATACCTACGATTGACTTGTTACCATCTAAAATTTGTTCGGTAATATTTTTAAGGACAAGTGGTTGTAAATACGGGTCTTTATTTGAGTTAGCATGGCTCGCATCAATCATGATTTTGTTGCTCACTTTTGCTTTCGCTAAAGCGTTTTCTGCTTCTGCAACTGAACCTGCGTCATAGTTCGGTTTACCATTACCACCACGTAATACAACGTGTGCATAAGGATTACCATTTGTATTAATAATTGAAACCTGACCGTCTTCATTTAGGCCTAAGAAACTATGGCCATATTTAACAGACTGCATCGCATTGGTTGCAACAGTTAAACCACCATCTGTACCATTTTTAAAACCGACCGGTGAAGATAGACCAGAAGACATTTCACGGTGAGTTTGACTTTCGGTTGTACGTGCACCAATCGCAGACCATGAAATTAAGTCTTGATAGTACTGTGGTGAGTTAGGGTCAAGTGCTTCAGTTGCGCATGGTAAACCTTTTTCATTTAATTCAAGCAACAGCTTACGACCAATACGTAAACCTTTTTCGATGTTAAATGAGTCATTCATATCTGGGTCATTGATTAGACCTTTCCAACCAATTGTTGTACGTGGTTTTTCAAAATAAACACGCATAACTAGATAAAGAGTATCTTTAACCTTTTCGCTTAACGCTTTTAAGCGATCAGCATATTCGTGAGCAGCTTTTGGATCATGAATAGAGCAAGGACCGATAACGACAAACAAACGTTTATCTGAACCATCTAAAATATTACGAATAGTTTCGCGGCCTTTTAGAACAGTTTGTGAAGCAACATCAGATAAAGGAAGTTCTGACTTAAGCTCATTTGGAGTTACAAGAGTTTGAATGCTTTTAATATTAACGTCGTCGATATCTGGCTTTGAAACGGAATTTGAATGTGTAGTCATTGCTGTCACTGGTTCGATCATACTAAAGGTTGTTTTGTGTACTGAATATACCATGAAATAATTATGAAAATACTACATCTCATGGTATTTCAGATTGGAAAAATCCTATTGATTTTACTATCTTTCAGTCGAGTTGCCTGTTTTTTCAGCAACTACTGCTTGTTGTTGTACCACAGGTGCTTTCGGTTTTGCTTTGACTGGATGAACCATAAAGTTAACACCGAGGGCAAATAGGGTAATCCCTAGAATTTTTCGGATTAAACGTTCAGGCATACGAGAGCTAATTAATGTTCCAATAATAATTGCCGGAATTGAACCCACCAATAACCACATCAGAAGTGTAAAGTCGACGTTACCAGCACTCATGTGTCCAAGGCCAGCCACCAAGGTAAGCAATACTGCATGTACAACATCCGACCCAATAATTCGGATCATTGGCAAGTTCGGGAACATAATCACCAGAGCCATGATTCCAAATGCACCCGCACCAACTGATGAAAGGGTTACGAATACACCTAAAATGATGCCCATAATTACGATAAAGCTACGTTTTTTATGGATTGCCAACTGCTCATTTTCAGTTTGGGTAACTTCTTTAGATCTGAATTTATTAAAGAATTTCTCAATACGCGTACGGAAAATGATGGAAACACCTGTTAAGGTCAACATAAAGCCCAATACCATGGTTAATACAGCTTTATAGTGTGTTGACTGGCTTAAATAATGCTCAAGTACCCATGAAGTAATGAAAGATGCAGGGATACTCCCTACTGCTAGCCATAAAACAATTGGCCAAACAATATTGAGCTTTCGAGCGTGAACCATTGATCCACAAAATTTTGAGATTGCGGCATAAAGTAAATCAGTACCAATTGCGATATGAGGTTCAATTCTAAAAAGGCTAATTAAAATTGGTGTCATTAATGATCCACCACCAACTCCTGTAATCCCTACACAGAAACCCACTAACATACCCGCTAAGATAAATTCAAAAGCACCAGACATCTTTATCGCCACTTATCACGAAACGCAGATATCTTATTCCTTTTAGAGATAAACAGTTGTCATGAATAATGATTTACTTATGCAAAAAAAAGCTAAGCAATCAAAATTTTGCTTAGCTTGTACTATTTTTCATCATTTTTTAAAGAAAATGATTATTTGGGTGACTTTAGTGGGTTAATCAAAAGTATAAGAAGAAAAGTTAATGGCGTTGCAAAGATCCACCAACTAACAAAACTAATTGAAAATTTATATTCGTGAATAAGAATAAAGGCACATAAACCAAATAATATGAATGCGGCTATTTTGAAATATCGGTAAAACTTTTGAGCTAATGATTTGAAATGACCTGTTGATTTCGGTGATCGATATTTTTCGCTCGAGATAAATAACAAATACATACCTAATAAAATTAAGAGAAAAGCTATAAGAATCATGAGCTCACCTCAGTATTTAGTTTATTCAGCTTTTTTTGAATTTTTGCGACAGCTTTATGTTGAATAGGTTGAATTTTGCAGAATATAAAAAATGCTAAAGCTGCAAAGATCCATAAAAATACATCTACACGTGCAAACATCCAATAATCCCTGAGGCTTTCAATATACTCATGTTTAAGTAAATAACTTAGATTTAAGATTGGAAGTGCAATACAGAGCATAATAAAAACGCTAAGTTGAGTTCGCCATAAATGCTGTTTTTTAGTGATTAATGCAATGATTAAGCTAATTAACCAAACCAAGAAAAAGCTATAAATTTCATAATTGATTGTGGTTGAAGTGACTGTAAATAATCGATTGGCGCTTAAATAGGCGACAGTTGCAGAAGGTAATCCCACAAACGCTGCAACATTTAATCGATCAACTAAGTAGTGCCCAAAATGAAACTTACTATTCTTATTTTGAATTTGTCGTTTAAGACTCCAGAGTAACAAACCAGAGGAAATCATTACACAGCCTAAAATGCCTGAGAAAAAGAATCCTAAACGAAGTAAAGGCTGAGCAAATGTTGCCATGTGCAGGCCATAAACACCCGCATTTAGCGTGGCAATAGGACTATGATTACGTGTATCTGCCAAGACTTTGCCAGTTGAAGCATTTAATGTAATTTGAGGTTGATTACGAGTAATAGTGCGATCTTCTTTTTGAATAAATGTAATTTGAGCTTGATTGGTATTTGGATTTTTTACACTCATTGTTGATAAGGGTTGGTTGCCCCAACTTTGTTGAACTTGGCTCAGCAGTTTCTCAATCGCTAAGTCTTGAGCAGGTTGAATCGATTGATTCTCAAGTACAGTCTTTGTACGTATTTCGGTAAAATATTGATAAGGGTTTTCAGGGTAAATCTTTTGCATTCCCCAAGGCAGATATAAATAAAAGAAAATAGCTAAGCCTGTAAATGTAATGGTTAAAAAGAAGGGCAGTGCAACGACTGAAGAAATATTGTGAAAGTCTAGCCACGAACGCTGAGACTTAAATGTACGTAAAGTAAAAAAGTCGGTAAATATTTTTTTATGGGTGATAATGCCTGAAACCAAAGCAATCAGCATAATAAATGCGGCAAGACATACGACTAATCGGCCAACTATTATTGGAATGCCAAAAAGCTGGTAATGGAAGCGGTAAAAAAAATCGCCGCCTAGAGTTGCCGAAAGTTGAAGTTCTTTTCCCGTGTTAGCATCAAGTGTGGCATTGCCATAACCGCCGTCAGCTTTTTCCCAATACATAGTGTTGACGGGACTTTCTGGTGTAGCCACAGTTAAATACCAAGATTTGGCATCTGGAGCGTTTTCTTGTAAATATTGATATGCTGTTTTAATAGCAATATCTTGTTTTACTTCATATTGTGCAAGTGCAGGCTGCATCCATAAATTAATTTCATGGCGGTAATAAGACAAACTTCCCATTAAGAAAATGGCAAACACGAGCCATCCAAAAATTAAGCCAGTCCATGAGTGTAGCCATGCCATAGATTGACGTATACCTTTATGCATAACCCACCGTCCGTGTCACAATAAAGAAAAGGGCAAATAGTGCGATTGATAAAATGGTCAGTCGCACTAATGATTGAATGCAGAAACCAACAATCACAAAGATGACGTAAAATAAAATCGCTATAAATGCTGAAAGATAGATAGCCTCAGCTTTGTCCAGATTCAAAAGGAAAATTCCAGTGAGTCCAAGACTTAAACACGCCATACAGGCAAAGCCCATACCGAAAACTAGCAAGAATCGATAGAAAACTTTTATACGATATGACACAGGGAGATTTACAGTTTTGGACATCTTTACTGACACATAAACAAAGAATAATAAGTAAAGCCAATCTCTAAATTGGGATTGGCTACGGTATTAATATTTAAACTTTACAGCAACTGTATAGTTGGCTGGAGCGCCATAAAAAGCTTGCCCATCGGGGAAACTATTTAAATATTTCTTGTCAAAAATATTATTACCATTTGCTTGAAGCGTAATATGATCATTGACTTCATAGCTCGCCATTAAATTGACTAAAGCATATGCATCTTGTTTGATCGTACTGTTTACATTTGAATCATATAACTTTATCCCATCTTGCCATTGTAAGCCTGCACCAACTTTCAGCTTAGGTAAAACTGGTGGCGTGTAGGTGGCTAGCAAGTTAAGTGTCTGGTTTGGATTATAAGTTCTTGCCTCGCCGCCATTCTTAATATCTTTAATACTAAATTGAGCATAGCCGAAAGAAAGATTCACATTGTTTGTGATTTGACCTGATAGACCGACTTCTACACCTTGTGATTCTAAATCACTGGTTGGTACTTTTCGATTAAGTGGATTTCCATCAGAGCTGCGTAGAGGGTAATTATTTTGTTCAGTTTTAAATACTGAAAGTGTTCCTGTTAAACGGTCATCTAACCATGAACTTTTTATGCCCATTTCATAGCTTTTACCATCAATAGGTTTTAAAGCTTGATTGGTATCTTTATCAATACCAGTTTGAGGACGGAAAATTGAGGTATAACTCATATAACCTGTATATTCAGGTGTAAAGTTATAGGTTAGTCCAACATATGGTGAGACTTGACTCTCACTATATGACATTGGAGAACCATAACTTTCACCTTTACTTTCAGCCTGTACATAGTTTGCACCAAGTAAAAGTTTTAAATCTTCATTAAGATGTAAGCGCGTCGCAGCATAGATGGAGTTAATATTCTGTTTATAGTTTGCAGCTTCTGTAAAATCTGACCAAGTTATAGATTGCGGTGTCCAGCTTTCCCAATTTGTCGTGAGCTGGCGTAAATATCCTTGAGAGTAATCATTCAAAATATTAGCATCGTTAATAAAACCTGAAGATTGTTTATCTTGCTGATGGTTACGTACGTAGCTGTAGCCTAAAGTTGCCTCATGTTCTTGGTTAAAAAGCTTATAGCTCCCTTCAAGATTAAAATCGACAGCATGTTTTTCTTGATGTTCTTGTCCTCCCCAAGCTGTTAAAGCAACATCAGAACCATCAGCTTTGGGATATCCATAATAATAAAGAAGACGACTATTATGCTTGGTATCAAGATAGTTATAAGTCAGTTTAGCCGTCCATAGGTCATTAATTTTTTGTTTTAATTCAACAAAAGCATTTTGTGTCTCATTATCCCAGTGCGCCCAGTCAGGGTTTGGATTATATGAGCGATCATATGAAATCTGTTTACCATTGGCATCTAACAAAGGCAGAGAACCCCAGTTATTTGCATTAGGTTTATTCTGTTCTTGGCTATAACCTGCTGTAAGTAAAGTGCTATCTGTCAAATCAGCTTCAATAATACCTGCGAAACCATTTTTCTCAGAAGAATACCGATCAAGGTAAGAATCACCAGTTTGTTCATAGCCCATAATACGGCCACGTACTTTTCCACTCGGTATAATTGCGCCAGAGACATCAGCTTCATAACGCTGCGTATCCCAAGAGCCATAACTTACACCACCACTTGCTTGGAATTCTTGAGTCGGGCGTTTTCTAATATTGTTGATTGTTGCACTTGGATCACCGAAGGCGTTAGTTAAAGAATCAGCACCTTTAACAACTTCTACACGATCATAGAAATAAGTATCAGGATTCGTATTGTTATAGTTATAACCTGAGAGGGGAAAACCCACGCCGTCAGTTAATATATTTGAAATCTCAAAGCCGCGAGCCATATAAGTAGTTCGCTCAGTTTCTTGATTAGATACGGTTACACCTGGGGTATTTTTTAAAACATCTCGGGTACTATTAAGTCCGAAATCTTCAATTTGCTGACGAGTAACGACGTTAATGGTTTGAGGAGTTTCTTTAGCCTCAATATTAAGCTTGGTTGCGCTACTCGAGTTCTTAACATTATATGCTTTGGTTTGTTCAGAAGACTGCTCAGCATTTGATGCTTTAACTTGAATCGTCTGTAAAGCTTGTACCTCTGAGTCTTGAGCATAAGAGAGGTTTGCATAACAAATTGCGCAAGCGATTACGGTAAGCTTAAATGGTCGAGGTGGGATATTCATAAGACTAAAGATAATGTAAATAATTATCATTTATTTTATTGTTTGTGAATGTAAGCTACAATTCAAATTGCATTGTTAATTTAGATTAAAAGATAGTGAATGAGTGTAATTTTAGATAGCTTGTGCTGTGGCTGCTCTTGGTAAGTACATATAGATCAAGTTCAAGATTGATAAACCTCTATGCTAGAATGCATTATTTCAAATTCTTGGGTAAATCGCCTTGGCAAACCGAAAACTTAAAATAGGCATTGTAGTTGGGGAAGTTTCTGGAGATACGCTTGGTGTGAAACTTATGCGTAGTTTTCGAGAACAGGGAATCGATGCCGAATTTGAGGGAATCGGTGGTCCTCAAATGATTGCTGAAGGTTTTAACAGTTATTACCCAATGGAAACTCTATCTGTGATGGGGATTGTTGAGGTCTTAAAAGACTTAAAAAAATTATTCGCCGTGCGGGATGGTCTAATTAACCAATGGACTCAAAATCCAGTTGATATTTTTATTGGCATTGATGCACCGGATTTTAACCTCAGACTTTCGAAAAGTATCAAAGAAAAGAATCTCCCAGTAAAAACAGTTCAATATGTCAGTCCTTCAGTTTGGGCATGGCGTCAAGGACGTGTTCATGGCATTAAACAGAGTATAGATTTAGTACTTTGCTTATTTCCTTTTGAAAAAGTTTTTTATGAACGATATGAAGTTCCAGCCGCATTTGTAGGTCATCCATTAGCCAAACAATTGCCACTTGAAAATCCAATCCAAATTGCCAAACAGCAATTAGGTCTTAATGAAAATCAAAAATATATTGCCTTGTTGCCAGGTAGCCGAAAGGGTGAAGTAGAAAGACTTCTTCCTATGCTGTTGGGTGCTGCCAATATTTTGCATACCAAACATCCAGATATTCAATTTTTAATTCCCGCAATTAACGATGCACGAAAACAACAGATTGAGCAGGGTGTTGAACAATTAGCGCCTCAATTAAAAGCAAGAATTCATATTTTAGAAAATACGGATAGTGAATCTAAAATTGGCCGTATGGTCATGAACGCGAGTGACGTTATTGCTTTAGCTTCTGGGACTGCAACATTAGAAGCAATGTTAATGCATAGACCAATGGTCGCTTTCTATAAATTGCACTGGTTAACTTATTTAATTGCTAAATTCTTGGTAAAAATTCCTTATTATTCTTTGCCTAATATTATTGCGGGTAAAAAAGTAATTGAAGAGCTGATTCAGGCTGATGCCACACCCGAAAATTTAGCCACTGAAATAGAAAAACTAATGAATGTTGAAACAGCTCAAATTCAAGTAATGCAACATTTAACCATGCATAAACAACTTATTTCTGGAAATACAGAAGACCCAGTTCAAGTCATTTTGAAATGTTTAAATAGCTAATTTTTAAGATTTGATTGGCGAATTGCTTTTAATCCAGCTAATGAAAATTTTTTAAAATGTTCAACTAAATCGTGTAATGGCATCTGGGCAATATTTTTAAGCGGCTCAGGTGCTTGAGCATTTGGTCCAGCAATAATGAGCATCATGCAAGGTGTCATCACGCTTAAAATACAAGGCAAAACAGCCGGATCATTTTCATCTAAACCAGCAACTTGACTAATGAGCTTACGAATAAGAAAAAATTTTCTCATACCTGCAAATTCAATAAAATTTAATAAATGCTCAGAAGGTGAAAACAGTTCACGAACAAAGACTTTGCCATGCCAAACATCTTTTTCTATTAATTTATGCAGTAAAGTTCCAAGTAATAAGCTTAATTTTTCTTCTGGTGAGTGAGTACTTTCAACAAGTTCTAATAAATATTTTTCATCTAGATAGTGAGCATGAGCTTCAACTAAAACAGCTTGATATAGTCCATCTCGACCATCAAAGTGATAATTAATGGCAGCTAAATCGACATTTGCAGCATTAGCAATTGTTTTGTTTGCTGTTTGTGCAAAACCATATTGGGCAATTAGTGGTCCTGCAGCCTCAATAATTTTAGACTTGGTTAAGTCACCATCACTTCGTCTAGATCTGGACATGTTTAAACCTAATTTTATTTCATCATAAAAGTATATCTTTTATTCAAAGATTAAGGTAATTTAAATTTAAATTGAATTTAAACTAAGAGAATTTGAATTTAATAAGAAGGATAATAAGATGAATAAAAAAGTGATTGCCATAGTCGTAGTTATTATAGCTCTGGTTATCATCAGCTTATGGGTATGGAAATATAATAATAAGAATCAAAAAGATAATGATTTGACTCTATATGGAAACGTGGATATTCGCCAAGTTTCACTCGCATTTGAACAGTCTGGCCGTATAGAGAAACTGTTAGTTCAAGAAGGCGATAAAGTTAAAGCAGGTCAAGTACTGGCGACCCTGAATACCAATTCTTTAGAAATTCAGGCTAAGCAAGCTCAAGCACAACTTAAAGTTCAGCAAGAAGCGATTGTTAAACAACAAGTTGGAGCTCGGCCAGAAGAAATTAGTCAAGCAAAAGCACAACTTTCTTCTACACAGGCTGACTTAGATAAAGCCAGCAAAAACTTGCAAAGGTTGCAAATATTGGTGAACAGTACCGATGGTCGGGCAATAAGCCAACAAGAGCTCGACTATGCCAAAAGCAATCAACATAGTGCTGAAGCAGCAGTCCGTGAAAGACAAGCTAATTTAGAATTGATCATTAAAGGGGCTAGACAAGAGGATCGGGAAGCAACCAGAGCACAGTATGAAGTAACCAAAGCTAATTTAGATCTAATTAACTATAACCTTACTCAAGCAGAACTAAAGTCTCCTGCAAATGCAGTGGTACGAGCGCGGTTACAAGAAGTTGGTGATATGACAACTGCGCAAAAGGCCGTTTATACATTGGCTTTGACCGACCCAAAATGGATTCGTGTGTATGTAAATGAACAAGATTTAAGTTCAATTAAAATGGGAGGCACGGCTCGAGTCATTCGTGATGCTTATCCCAATCAGCCTATCAATGGAAAAATTGGCTATATATCTTCTGTGGCTGAGTTCACTCCTAAAACTGTACAGACTGATGAGATAAGAACAACTCTAGTTTATGAAGTTCGGGTTTATGTAAATGATCCGAATGATCAATTGAAAATGGGTCAACCCGTGACTGTAAAAGTACCACTTGTTTCAGGTGAGAAAGCTCATGACTGATAATAATGTAGTGGTTCAAGCTCATAATTTATCTATGGCTTTTAAAGCTGAAAATAAAAAATCAGCAGAAATTAAGGCAATTAATGATTTGAATATGCAAATCAAAAAAGGTGAGCTTACTGCTTTAGTTGGCCCAGATGGTTCAGGAAAAACAACTTTATTAAGATTAATTGCAGGACTATATAAAGCCACTTCGGGTTCATTAAATGTACTTGGAATTGACGTAAGTAAAAATCCGCAAGCTGTACAAGACCGTATTAGCTATATGCCACAACGCTTTGGACTCTATGAGGATTTAAGCGTACAGGAAAATTTAGATTTATATGCTGACTTACACGGCGTTTCAAAGGATGTACGGGAGCAAAGGTTTAAACGGTTATTGGAAATAACCGATCTTACTCAGTTTACTCAACGCCTAGCTGGGCAACTTTCTGGTGGGATGAAACAAAAACTAGGGCTGGCATGTACTTTAGTTCGGTCCCCAGAATTGCTCTTACTTGACGAGCCTAGTGTTGGAGTAGACCCTTTATCAAGACGAGATTTATGGACTATTATTGAACAACTTGTTGAAGAAGAAAACTTAAGCGTAATTATAAGTACTGCTTATATGGATGAAGCAGAAAAGTGTGACTATGTGTATATCATGTATGATGGCAAAATTTTAAAACAAGGTTCACCTGCACAATTAAAAGAAATAGCACTTGGACAAACATGGAATATAAAACCTCCAGAGCAGATTAAGGCCCGGACTTTACAAGCCCAGTTACTTGATAACCATGTAGATATTATTGATGCTGTTCCAAAGGGTGAACAAGTCAACTTTATTAGTCATCAAAAAGAGCTATCAGCCGATACTTTACCTGCAGGGTTAAAAGCAAATACGCGACCATCTGAACTTGAAGATGCTTTTATGATGCTGTTACAGCAGACTCAAAATCAACCAAAGCAAATCTCTATTTCTGCGCAAACATTTCAATTAGAACAAAACAATAATTCCAAGTCAGAGCAACCTATCATTGTAGTTAAGGATTTAGTCCGAACTTTTGGAGATTTTACTGCCGTTGCCAATACATCATTTGATGTTCAACGTGGCCAAATATTTGGATTACTTGGGCCCAATGGCGCGGGTAAAACGACAACTTTTCGAATGTTGTGTGGATTGCTACCAGCAAGTAGCGGGTATTTGGAAGTTGCTGGGAAAAACTTACGTACAGCTCGTGCTGAGGCCAGAGCCAAAGTGGGGTATGTCTCTCAAAAATTTGCGCTTTATAGTAATTTAACTGTCTTAGAAAACTTGAAGTTTTTTGGTGGAGCATATGGGTTATCTGGCAAAAAACTAAATCAACAAATTGATAAAGCCTTACAGCAATATGATTTAAAACCTCATAGTAAAAGTGGTGATTTACCGGGTGGGTATAAACAACGACTATCTATGGCTGCTGCACTATTACATGAACCAGAAATTTTATTTTTAGACGAACCCACGAGCGGAATTGACCCGCTTGCACGGCGTTCATTTTGGTACAGCATTGGTGAACTGGCAAATCAAGGCATTACCATCATTATTACGACGCACTTTATGGAGGAAGCAGAGTATTGCGACCGCATTGCTATACAAGATGCCGGAAAGTTATTAGCCTTAGGCTCACCCCAACAAGTCCGTAAACTGGCAAGTAAAGATAAACATATTGTTGATATGAATGAGGCTTTTATAGCAATTGTGGAACAAGCACGTACATTAAGGCATGCTGTTTAGGAGGCCTGCAATGAGCTTAGGGTTTTGGAATCGATTGATCGCATTAGTTCGTAAAGAAACTAAACAGCTCATTCGTGACAAAAGCAGTCTAGGAATTGGCCTAGTTTTGCCTGTTATCCTAATTTTACTGTTTGGTTATGGGCTTTCTTTTGACTTGAACCAAGCACGAGTTGGTGTTGTGGTTGATCAGTCCTCACCGCAGGTCAATCAGGTCTTAGCTGGCTTAAATGGATCGCGATATTTAACCAGCCTAGAATTTCATAATTTGCCTGAAGCAGAACAGGCCATTCGAGATGGCAAAATTGATGCCATTTTGCATTTTCCTTCAGATTTTGCCAGTCAGGCGCAGCAAGGTAATGCCAAGGTTCAACTATTATTAAATGGTACATCCACTACCATAGCAACAGCCTTAGAAGGTTATGTTGTAGGTGCTTTAGCTACCGCGCCGTCCATACAAGTTGACCGTGGTCAAATATTAGCAACGTCAAGCGCCGTTAATATTGAACAACGAATATGGTTTAACGAATCTGGTAACAGTACTTGGTTTTTAGTCCCTGGCTTAATGGTACTCATTTTGACTTTAATTGGCGCATTTTTAACGGGGCTGCTTATTGCCCGTGAAAGGGAACGGGGAACTCTAGAAGCTTTATTTGTCACACCTGTACGGCCATTTGAAATTGTATTAGCAAAGCTCATTCCTTATGTTGTGGTTGGCATGATTGATATCGTGATTTGTATTATTGCTGCCTATTTTATTTTTGAAGTGCCCATGCGCGGTTCATTATTCTCAATTTTATCGGCTTCATTTCTCTATTTAGTTGTTTCTTTATTACTTGGTTTAACTATATCCGGTTTTGCTCAAAGTCAGTTTCAGGCAAGTCAAATTGCCTTATTGGCAAGTTTTATGCCCGCACTGATGCTTTCCGGATTTGTTTTCGATACCCGCAACTTACCTTTAGTGGTGCAAATTATTAGCCAGTTGCTTCCAGCTACGCATTTTATGATTTTAATTAAAACTTTATTTATGGGAGGTGATGATTGGAAGCTATGGTTTAAAGAGTGCGGTATTTTATTGGGTTATATCGTTGTTTTGATATGTGCTGTGAACTTTTCATTGAAAAAACGGTTGAGATAAAGTTATGTGGCAGCAATTAATCACATGGCTGAAACACTTAAGTTTTTTAGTCAAAAAAGAATTCTTAACCATTTTTAGTGATCCTGCAAATAGGGCTATTCTATTTGTACCAGCCCTCATGCAAGCACTTTTATTTGGTTATGCTGCAACTTATGATGTTAACCGTGTGGATTATGCAATTTTAGACCAGAGCAATGGGCAGGTCTCACATGAACTCATCTCAAAACTAGATGGCTCTGGTATTTTTAAGCGTGTTGCAACACTTGAATATACTGGTCAAATCAAACAGGTCATTGATAGTCGTCAGGCATTACTTGTAATAACGATTCCGTCTGACTTTGAGAGTAAATTAAATAATAACCAAAACTCTCCCATACAGGCGATTGTTGATGGTAGAAATTCATCTACAGCTATGGTCGCAATGTCATATCTAAATAAAATTGTTGGTCAGTTCAATCAGCAAAAGTTTAATTCAGCTTTACCAATTAGTCTTGAAACACGAACTTGGTACAACCCAAATCAAGAATCTCGATGGAGCTTAATGCCTTCATTAATTGCAGCATTAAGTATGATCCAGACATTACTTTTATCTGCTTTATCAGTCGCGCGTGAACGTGAGCAGGGTACATTTGATCAGTTATTAGTAACACCGTACACTCCATTACAAATTATGATTGGTAAGGCCTTACCGCCCATTTTTGTAGGGCTGATGCAATCAACCATTATTTTATTGATTATTTTGTTCTGGTTTAAAATTCCTATGAATGGCTCTATTGGACTGCTTTACTTTGGTTTATTGAGTTTTAACATAGCTGTAGTCGGTGTGGGCTTATCAATTTCAGCATTATCTTTAAATATGCAACAAGCCATGCTTTTTACTTTTTTATTGATTATGCCTTTAATGTTGCTTTCAGGTTTATTAACTCCTGTAGAAAACATGCCCGAAGCATTGCAAATAGCAACGTACGCAAATCCTTTAAGGTTCGGGATTAACTTGGTACAACGAGTTTATTTGGAAGGTGCAGGCTTTGCACAAGTCAAATTTAACTTTATTCCAATGATCATACTTGGACTAGTTACTTTGCCTTTGGCAGCTTGGCTATTTAGAAACAGATTATCTTAATTAAAAAGCCCCGTTTTAGGGGCTTTAAAACTTACTTAAGCACGTACGATCAGCTCGTAACCCGTATATTTACGAATGTTGATAACACCGATATCAAAGATTAAATATTGTCCTTTAATACCTTGTAATACACCACGAATTTTGGGTGTTTTATCTAGGTTTAGAGACTTAATTTTTTCAGGATATTGTTCAACTGGATAAACAAACTCACGTGGCAATTCATTTTCTAGTAGTTCAACCGTTTCGTTAAATTCAAGGTTTTGACTAAATTCTTCACGAATAGTTTGAATTTTAGGGGCGAACTCTTCGATTAATTGATCACGTTGTTCAACCATATTTAAAGGTTCAGCTTCACCCTTGAGGAGTTTTCGCCAATCTGTTTTATCAGCAATTAAAGAACCAAACATGGTTTCAAGCTGACCAGATAAACGGCGTGATCCAACTTTTAAAATAGGTAAAGCCTGAGTTGCACCTTGATCTAACCAACGACCTGGCATATGGCTAACACGAGTAATACCCACTTTTAAAGCACTAGAGTTTGCCAAATATACAATATGTGGTTGGAAACAAACGCTATGGGCAAAGTCATCTTCACGACATGTACCTAAGTGATAGTGACATGTTTCAGGTTTCATAATGCAAAGGTCACATTCTGCTTTGGTTTTAAAACATTTAAAGCAGTGGCCTTGAGAATAAGACTTTGGTGTTTTAGTGCCACAAGAAGTGCAATAGATATTACCTGTCCATTCGATTTCTAGTTCTTGTCCTAAATTAAAAGGAAGATCAATTTCTGAACGGTCTAATACAAATTTGTATTCAACATTTGCCTTGGTTGTCTGTTGATCAGTTACACTAGCATCTTTTAGGCCTGCATGCATTTTATGGCAAATGCCTTGTAGTTCCATAAAGTTTAAACTCACATCTTTCAATTAAGGGTTGCAGTTATGGCTGAACAAAATGTCATCACTTCTATGCTAGACGATTTATCAAATGAACAGCCCATTCATACTGCACTTTGTATTGGCCAGAAAATTGACCAGAATAACGCAATTCAATGGCACTATTTTACCGTAACTGAGCTTTTAAGTCTGCCTTTTACTCAGCGTTATGACTTGGGTTTTGTATTGTTTGATACTGACGAAATGCAGAACATCAGCGATGTGCAAAAATCACAATTATTAGTAAAGCTAAGAGATTTATTAGCAAAACGTATTGTTGTCGTGAGCAAGCGCAGTGATGAGCAATTATTACGTTCTTTAGGTTTTACTCAACTTATTGATAAAACTTCGCATGATAGTGATTTTGCTTTATGGCAATTTAATATTTTGACTTATAAACATGTTCCTGACTGGTTTAATTCAAAGTTCTGGGCGAACCCGGAAAACTGGAATAAATTCCGCTGGTAAAAGAGCCCTAAATCTCTTTCAAAATTTAACAATTTGGCTTTTGCTGTCTTAACAAGAATCCGCGTATGCTCATGTATAAACCATACATAAGAGTTACACATGACTAATTTAAGCAATATTGTAGAAGTTTTGGCTAAGCAGGCCTTAGGTGGGAATCAGCAAGCATCAAGTCAAGGTGGTTTAGGTGGAATTTTAGGTTCAGTACTAGGACAAATGGGGGGTAATCCTTCTTCGGGCGCACAAGGTGGTCTTGGAGGCGTACTAGGTTCTGTATTAGGTCAAGTGACTGGAAATAATAATAACGCACCTCAAGCAGGTGGTGGCGTACAAAGTTTATTAATTGCAGTTGTACCTTTAATCTTAGGTTGGGTTCAACAACAAGGAGGTTTACAGGCTGCTTTAGAAAAGTTAAAAGGTGCAGGTTTAGGTAACCAAGTTCAAAGCTGGGTTGATCCAAATCAAAGTAATAGCGAAGTTCCTACCCAACAATTGCAGAGTTTATTTAATCCAGCTGACATTGAGCAAGTTGCTGCGCAAGCTCAAGCTCCAAAAGAGCAAGTTTATGGTGCAATTGCTTCAGTCTTACCCCAAGTCATTGATTCTTTAACACCTCAAGGTGAGAGTACAGATCATCAAGAAGCAAACCAAGATATTCAAAATGTCATGAATCTTGTAAGTGGTTTTTTAAAATAAGATATAAATCTTAAAAAAGCCGATAACTTTTATATCGGCTTTTTTTACTCAGGACAAAAAATAAAAGGGCATAAGCCCTTTTATTTTAGATCTGAATCAAACATAACTGATTAGAAGTTATATTCGATACCAGTACCTACCACAGTTTGTTTGTCGTCATCGTTCAACCAGTCGCGTTTTTGTTGAGCAACGATACCGTAGAAGCGAGCTTGTTTGTTGATTTGGTAATCAAGACCTAAACCGTACAAGTCGATTTTACGATCTGATTGACCATTTACTTGTGTTTCAGCTGAAGCATATTCTGCTTTCACTTTAAGTTTTGTATTAGGAATTTTATAAGCAGCTGTTACTGCATATGCTTCTTCTTCTAAACCACGGTAAGCTTTACCAGCTTTATCGATTGAACCATCTGATTTATATGTTTGACCATATGCAGTTAAGTCATCAGTAGGTTCAGCATGTTGCCATAAAGCACCTACTACAAAACCAGATTTAGCAATATCATAAGAACCAGTTACACGATAAGCATCTGTATAGACATCTTTCAAACCGTAAGCAGCATATTTACCTTTGATACCGAAGTCACCAGCAGCAGCGATTGCTAAACCTAAGTCTTTATTTTCATAACCTAGAGAAGTCGAAACTGAATCGAAGCTATCATTTTTGCTGTCTTTACCAGTTTCGCCTTTTTTGCTATCAGAAGTGCTTTCACCAGTCTGAGCCATGATGTTGAACTTTAAACCAGCTAATAATTTAGGGTCTAATTCAAAACCGATCACGTTGTCTAAACGGTTTTCACCGTACATGATATTAGTAATATCTAAACGTGTATCGTCATTAAAAATATCTTGGTTACCACCAGCAGCTGTTTTAAAGTAAGAATCATACTTACCTACTTTTAGTGTACCAACACCTTCAGTTTTTAAACCGATAAAACGGTTACGAGCACTGAGGTCAGTATCAGAACCTGAACCATCAGTAGAAATTGCCCATTCAGCTAAATAAACAGCAGATAACTTGTCAGTTAATTTCTCTTCGCCTTTTACCCCAATACGAGAAGAGTTTGAGTTAACTTCGGTAACGTCACTTTTACCATCGAAATTTTTATTATCAACTTGGTTAATAGAAACATTTAGTTTGCCATACAAAGTTGGCGCTGCTTGCACCGCGTTTACGCTCAAAGTTGCAACTGCGGCAGCGAGTAGCAATTTCTTCATTGAGATTTCTCCAAAAGGTATTTAAAAATGGCGTATGCCTAGCTAACTATTTATTTTGTAGTTGACTTATGTACAAAAAGTTACAAAAGCTCACCAACTTGCTAAGCAGTATCGGTAAATTTTGTGACAAAGAAGTGAAGAATAAATGACAGTTTTATGACGCTTAAAATTTAGAAATAAATTAGTTATTTTCATTTTTTATAGTTTTTAGACGAAAAAAAGCGGAGTCGAAACTCCGCTTTAACCATTTAAAAATCAAAGAACTGCTTTAATTTTTTCCGCTAACTCTTTAATCTTTTCTTGATCTCCTAACTCAACAGCATGGCGTCCAAGATGATGCACATTTGTTGGAATTAGGTGAAAGTGAACATGTGGAACAGTTTGTCCTGCTGCTGCTCCAGAAAGTTGCATCAACACAATGCCTTCCAAATTGAGCGCTTTTTCCATTGCCTTAGCAATCTTTTGAACAATTTGTATAGTATAGGCTGCTGCTTCAGCAGGTAAGTCCAGCAGTGTTACAGCAGGTGTTTTTGGAATAACTAATGTATGACCATCGGCTTGAGGCATAATATCCATAAAAGCTAGAACTTGATCATCTTCATAGACTTTTATCGCTGGAAGTTCTCCACGTAAAATTTTTGCGAAGATATTTTGATCATCATATGCCATGTATTATTCCTTTAAAGTTATTTACATTTCAATTCTTTTTGACGTTCTTTAATAGCGTCAAGACGTTGTTGCTCTTTGTCAGAAAACTTTGGTTTTGTCGTATGACAGTTTTCATTACCATATTTTTCTTTAGCATCAGGATCTTTAAAACAAAAGCCTTTTGACGCATAAATCAAATTGTAATCATCTTGCAATTTTTGACATTCTTGCTCAGGTGTTGCAGCTTGTACGCCTAAACTAGCAATGCTCACCATGCCAGTAAAGACTGCAACCATAAATTTATTCATGAGCTTTTCCTCAGTTAAAGGTATGAACCTGTACTCAATATAAGGTTTCTTACCAATATTTCAATGACTATTAATTACTCAAGTGTCATTTTGGTTTGCATTTTGGGCAAAAAATGAATAAAATATTTATATATCAATGACTTAAAAATAAATAGTAAAAACAAAAACTTAACTAAATTTTTATATATTTTTCCATAATTTAACTACTATCTAATACCTTGTAATTGCTCATAATGAATGAATAGGGAGCTTGCTTCTATTAAATAAAAAATCAAAAAGTTCGTAGAAAAGCCATATTCATGAATCATCTTTGGCTGAAAAGACATTTGTAGCTTGAATTTTGGTCAATGGAAAAGAAAGATATTAATGCCATGATCAAAAAACAAAGCGTGATAATTATCACATTTTGTATTTTAGGATTTAGTGGAATTCACTAGGCCCATTTATTTTAGACGGAAATGGGCTTCTCTTATTGAAACACATATAAAATTTTCTCGTCTTTTATTTTAGTTTACAATTCAACTGAAAGATGTATTGATTTTACATATTATAGCTTCTATTATATGGCCCTTAATTGCTGCGTTTGATAGTTTTTTGTTTTTATAGCCTATTTCTCCAAATGAAATAGGCTTTTTTTATTAAAGTTATTTCAAATCATGAAAAATAAACGGTTTATAATGATAATCATAATACATTATATTTTAGTTTTGTGATCATATAGATGGATCACTTTCACAATTGCTCTGGTAGTTACTTTCTAGTCTCATACCCTTACATATAGTAATAGTATATCCATCATACTTTCTTAAAGGATCTAGTCATTCGTTAAGACTAAATATTAAAGGAATAGGTGAGTGATGCCACAATTTTTACTAATTGCTGAAAGAGTTTATAAAAAGTTCAAAGAGCAAAAGCTTTTCTCAGAGGATATGATTGAACATTTGAATAGCTTAGTTAGTATTATTCGACTAGAGATAAAAGACACTTCATATAAACTAAAATATAACTTTATTGATTTTGAAGAATGTTTAAATAAGCCTGCAAAGGAATGTACAGTTAAACTCGATATCAGCTTAATGCCAATTTATAAGAATAAAAGTGAGTACATTATGTGGTTAGCGAGTTTTATCGAAAAAATTACTCTAGGTGGAAGAGAAAAGTTTCCACCGCTTACAAATAGTTTACTTCCGAGCTGTATAGTGACTAATCCTTATGTAACAAAACTGGAGCAGGCCAAGGCCTCTTCTGAAAAAAGTGCACAGATGATTGTAAATTACTTTAAAACATCCGATTATAAAAAAGTTAATAAAGTGCCTTCATAGTGAAAATAATAATTTTCTATTAAAACAATAATATTATTGGTAAATGCACTGTTATACGAGGGTTTATTCCACCCAAGCGAATAAAAGCAATAGATTGAATCATAACCTTATTCTTAAATTTGCGTTGATCGTTCGGTGAGCCATTTTGCTAGTTGTGGCCAGAACTCCAATGCACTTGCCTGACTCGACATGAGGCCCAAATGTCCGCCAGGGATGAGAGTAAACGTAACATCTTGGCTACTGGTTAACTGGCTTAATGGTTGAGCTGCATCAGCAGTAACCAATTGATCACTACGACCCGCGCCCACTAAGAGAGAGCAGTCGATATTTTTTAATTCAATTTTTTTATCTTTTAATTGGATAAAGCCGCGCTTCAATGGATTTTGCAACCAAACATTGAACAACATGTCCTGATTAATTCCGCCCGGGTAATCAATCATATTATTTAAAAAGTTACTTAAAGTGGCATGCTCTTGCACAAATTGTAGGTCATCAAGATTCTTTAGTAGTTGAATATGTCCATCAAACCAGCCTTTAGGATCAAGAATTTTGAAACCTAAAGAGTTTAAAATTCCAGGACTATGAATCAAACGTTTTGGTAGTCCAGAGTAAATACGGTCTTGAATTTTTTTATTGCGACCAATCGCGTTGTTTATGGCTCGGTAGAGTTTTCCAATATAGCCAGAAGCATAACTGTCTATTGGACTACCAAGTACGATAAGGTTTTTAACATAATTGGGTTGATTTAAAGCGGTATATAAAGTGACAAATATGCCAGCCATACTCCAGCCATGAAGTGAGATTTGTTCACTTCCTGAATGTGTTCGGACAAGTTGTATTGCTTGAGGAATAAACCCTTCAATAAATGATAAAAAATTAAGATGTCTATCTTTAAAATTTAAGCGGCCCCAATCCACAAGATATACGTCAAAACCTGCATTTTGGAAGTATTTAATAAGAGAGCGATATGGATATAAATCATATATCGCCATATTAATAGCGAGTGGTGCAACAAATACTAACGGTTCTTTAAATTGTTTTTGAGTAGCTGCGTAATAACGAATACGAGTTTGATTGAATTCACCAATCACTTCATAAGGAGTGCTTTGTGACAAAACCAATGTTTTTGGGCGAAATAGTCGGGTAGAGAGGTGCTTGATTTGACTTTGTTCAGAGACAAGGGACTTTAAGCGTTTCATCTTGCTTTTACCAACTATTTACTAAAGTTGAATAAAGTCTAAGCGATAATTTTAAGGTTTACCTTGACCTTAAATACCCTAGACACTCAAAATGATGATAGTTTTTTAGTACATGACCAGTAAAGGCGAACATTTAATGAACCAGTCTGATGATTTAGAATACCAACTTGATACTTTAGCCATTCGTACCGGACATACTCGTAGTTTTGAAGGCGAACATGGCGAACCGATTTTTTTGACTTCATCATTTGTATATGAAAATGCGGCTGAAGCTGCAGCAAAATTTTCTGGTCAGGTTCAAGGAAATATCTATTCTCGTTTTACTAATCCGACTGTATCGATGTTCGAAAAACGCTTAGCAGCTTTGGACGGTGCTGAACGAGCTGTAGCGACGAGCTCTGGAATGGGCGCGATTTTGTCAGTTGCTATGGCATACCTAAAAGCGGGTGATCATGTTATTTGCTCAAGAGCAGTTTTTGGTTCAGTTGTTGCTTTGTTTGAAAAATATATTGCCAAGTTTGGTGTAGACATTACATTTGTTGATTTATGTGATTTAGACGAATGGAAAAATGCTGTACGTCCTGAAACCAAACTTTTCTTTGTTGAGTCACCGTCTAATCCTTTAGCTGAGATTGCAGATATACAAGCGCTAGCAGATATCGCCCATGCGAATGAAGCATTACTTGCGGTTGATAACAGTTTCTGTACACCTGTTTTGCAGCAACCACTCAAGTTTGGTGCGGATCTTGTGATTTACTCTGCGACTAAATACTTAGATGGCCAAGGCCGAGCATTAGGCGGTGCTGTTGTTGGTAATCATCAGTTATTAGAAGAAGTGTTTGGTGTTGTTCGTACGCTTGGACCATCAATGAGTCCATTTAATGCTTGGGTTTTTTTAAAAGGTCTAGAAACTTTACGTTTACGTATGAAAGCACACTGTGAGAGTGCTCAAATTCTTGCAGAATGGTTATCTACTCATGAAAAGGTAGAGAAGGTTTACTACGCTGGTTTACCAGCCCATGAAGGTCATGAACTTGCTGCTAAACAGCAAAATGGCTTTGGCGGTATTGTATCCTTCGTTGTTAAAGGCGAGCGTGAAGGTGCGTGGAAGGTTATTGATAATACTAAGTTTATCTCGATTACAGGTAATCTAGGTGATGTGAAATCGACGATTACCCATCCAGCAACCACAACTCATGGCAAACTTTCTGTTGAAGCAAAAGAAGCAGCTGGTATTCAAGAAGGTCTAATTCGTGTTTCTGTTGGTCTAGAAGATATTAATGACATTATTGGCGATATCTCGCGTGGGTTAGATTTAATCTAATTAAGTTATGTTTGTTATGGAAAAGCCACATACATTTTAATGTGGCTTTTTTTTGTTACTTATAAGCAACAATAGCAATAAAAAGTCTACGTTTTGTTGTAAAACAGTCTAAAATTTCAACGTATAAAAGCTCTAAATTTAATAAAAATAACAAAGAGAGTCTTTAGTCATGCTTAAACCAATAATTATTTTAGTTGCGATAGGGGCAATTGGTCTGGTTGGATATAGAGTATTTGCCCAAAAAGATGAACCAACACAGATCAGTGAAACTGTATTATTAATTAATGATGCAAACAAATCTGTTCAAGATGCTGATCTTTCAATAGAAAAAGCCAATACTTCTTTCAAGAATGTTCCCTTAAGTGAATATAAAACAAACAATAAAAGTCTACAGGCTGCACAGTAACTTTTCTAAATTTTACTTTTTTCTATTCAACAAAAGTTTTTTTATATAAAAGCTTTATAGTGGATTGACCATAGAAAATAGTTTCATAGATACCAATAGAAAACATTGATTTATTGTGTCAGAATTACGGATTAATTTTGATTTAAACGTACTAACCTCAATGATCTTGATGATCTATAAGGGAAGTAGAAAGAGTTTAAGTTTTGCAGTGTTATGTGACTATCAATATTACTTGAAATATTTGATAGAGATACGGAGTTAGGTTTATGAATATCAATATGCTTATGCAGCAAGCGCAGCGCATGCAAAAAGATATGGAATCAAATATAAAAAAGGCTAAAGAAGAGCTTGCTCAAACTGAAGTACACGCTGAAGCGGGCGGTGGTTTAGTTAAAGTTACAATGACTGGCCGTTATATCGTAAAACGTATCGAAATTAATCCAGAATTACTTCAAGATGAACCAGACATGATTGAAGACTTAATTGCTGCTGCAGTAAATGATGCTGTGCGTCAAGCAGAAGTGATTTCTGAAGAAAAAATGCAAAAAGCAAATTCTGGTATGGGTTTACCACCTGGCTTAGCGGGCATGTTCTAAGGAAATTCAGTGTTTAGCGATAGATTTGAACAACTCGTTCAAGCTTTACGTATATTGCCAAGCGTTGGTCCGAAGTCGGCTCAACGTATGGCTTTACATCTTTTGATGAAAAACCGAGAAGGGGCATTTGTATTAGCGCATGCTTTACATGAGGCTTCAAGTTATATACATGAATGTAGTGTCTGCCATTCTCTGACTGAACATGAAATTTGTGATATTTGCGCCTCAACTGACAGAGATGATCAGTTATTGTGTGTGGTTGAATCACCAGCGGATGTGATGGCGATTGAGCAAAGCGGTAGCTTTCGTGGAAAATACCATGTTTTAGGTGGCCATCTTTCTCCATTAGATGGTATTGGTCCAGAAGAAATTGGTATTCCTTATCTGATTCAGCGTCTAAGCCAAGGTACTATTGAAGAAGTCATTTTGGCAACTAATGCTACAGTAGAAGGTCAGGCGACAGCACACTATTTGGTTGAGGCGACGAAGCATTTACCTATTCACATGACACGTATTGCTCAAGGTGTCCCTCAAGGTGGAGAACTCGAATACGTAGATAGCCATACTTTAAGTCAGGCAGTGCATAACCGCATGAGAATGAAATAAGCATTCCGATGCTTATTTCATTAATGAATGCAATATCAATTTGATTAAATTTATTAATTAAATTCAGTTATTAAACATAAATATTATTTTGTCTTTTATTATTAAAGATAGTTTAAATAAAATATGAATATAAGCATGAAAAAGATCTTATAAATTTTAAATAAAGAACATTTGGAGATAAATTTAAAAAGTACAAATAAAAGATCAAAAAATTATCTATTTTCGAAAAATTGTTCAAAAATAGAGTATTCATAAAGGTTTAAGTGGCATTTTTCTGCTTCTATGTTATATATACCAGAGTTTAAAGCACTCTTTGCAATACTTGAGAAAGCATGTTTCAGTTTATCCAACAGCAAACCGAATTGGTTGATGTTCTTCAAAAAATGGATCAATGTTCAATATATGGACTTGATACAGAATTTATTAAGGTTGACACACTCTGGCCTAAACTTGGAGTATGCCAAGTCAATGTAAATGGTGATGTCTATCTGTTGGATGGTGTTTCATTAGATCTAAGTCAGTTTTGGAAAAAGATCTTCCTCGCACAGCAAAATATTTTTCATGCATGTGGAGAAGATATTGATTTAATCTATCATTATGCTGATCAAGAAGATTTGCTTAATGTGTTTGATACCCAAGTGGGTCTTTCTTTTTTAGGTCACGGCCTGCAAGTGAGTTATCAAGGTGCTTTAAAACTTTGTCTTGATATTGATATTGAAAAAGATCAAACCAGATCTGATTGGTTAGCTAGACCTTTATCACCTCAGCAACTTTGTTATGCTGCTAATGATGTTTTGTATCTAATGAAGTTAGCTAGTCATATTCAAGAACAGCTTAAGCAGAAAGGGCTTTATAACTATGTTCTTGAAGACTGTAGTAGCCTAACTAAAGAAATCATTAGTGAAACCCCTAACGAATTACTATATAGCGATGTGGGAAATTATCGTCATTCACGTCGTCAGTTAATGCAATTACAAAATTTAAGTGAGTGGCGTGAATACATTGTAAAAGCAACGAATCAGCCACGCAGTTTTATTCTTAGAAATTCAACCATGATTGATATGGTTGAAAAGAACCCTCGCAATAACTTTCAACTATCGCAAGTGAAAGATATTCGTCCAAATGTGGTTCGCGAGTATGGCAAAACGATTTTAGAACTTCTTAAAGATTTACCAGTCGAAAGCAAATGGCCATCAAAGATTGCAAAACCATTTAAGATTACGTCTAAAGAAACTTTAAATAAAATGGATATGGTGCTTGCTCATGCAATAAATGAGACCTCCATTCCTAAGGAAGTGTTGTTGAGAAAAAAATGGTTAAACGCCATTCATCAACATGTTCTGTCTCAAGGGGATGAACAGGATTTACCTAGCTATCTGTTAGGATGGCGTTATGAGTTATTAACTCAACCATTAATCCAGTTATTTCAAGAAGAAAAACAAAGTTTATCTATTTAAAATGAATAAATAATTAGAAACTTAAAGGTTCATCATACGATGAGCCTTTTTAACTAAGGCATAATCATTCTATTAAATTTTTAATTCATTATTATTTAAAGTGAGCTAATTATAATATCCAAGTATACAAAAAATGGATTTTATGTAGTTTATCTAAATAATTATATCATATGATAAAAATTCATAAAATTATGTAATAAAGTAAATATAATTTGAAATTTCAATAATGAATTAAATTAACTTCAATAGTGAGAAAAATTCAATTGATTAAACATACAGGTCTGTATATTCTTGGATTTAAGAAAAACAACTTCAATTTATATAATATATAACTATAAGTTTGTTTCGGTACAGAAATAAAAAGCCTACCCAATTGGGTAGGCTTTTTTATTTTTTAGTGATATAGCTTAGTTGAAATGTCTTAATTTTTTTTAAATTTAAAAATCTACAGACGTTATCTAAATGAATCCGTAAGTTGTTTAGACACAACTACACAACACTCAAACTTATATAGCCTTTTTATGATATAAAATTAGATAAATTAATAATTAGAGAGATAAGTATGCTTAACAACTTTAATGCTGAACAAGCTCGTCAAAACGCTAAAAACTTTAAAATAAATCAAGACGTCATATTGGAAAAAATTTTAACTGGTACTGAGTCTGAATCTAAGGAGGGGAAACGAAAAGCAACTTTCTGGTTTCCTGTTGATGCTATAAGCCCTGATCATCTTACACTGGTTGAAGAGGAGCTTAGAAGCAGAGGTTTTAATATCTCAACTGATATTGAGCACTCTGGTACCACAATCACACTTGAAATAAGCTTCTAATGAATGATTGTTTTAACTAAACCACTCTTAAAAAAGAGTGGTTTTTTACTGTATGTTTTTCCGTGATTTAAATGAAGTTAAATATAAATTTATTTACAATTAAATTTATATTAATCAGGATTTTATTTGACAGGTTCTATCTTCTTCTGTAGCTTTACTTTTTAAGTGGAATATGGATATGAACTTCCAAACAATACTTTTCTCTTTCAAAAATCAATCTACTGGTACAGATGCATTTAAAGACTTAAAAAATGCGTGTGAGCAGTCTCTTAAAGAATCTCAAGATACAAAAGAAAAAGCAGCAGTTTACCTAATCTACGGTTTCGCACGTAGTTACGTAATCTTATATGAAGATGAAGCTGTAACGACCGAATTTGCCCATACTTCTAAAACCCAACTCATCGCTTATATGGAAAGTCTTAATGAGGCTCTATTAAGTCAAGATGATAGCGCTATTTTGAGTGCCTTAAACCAAGTAAGCGATGATTATATAAAAAGCTCTCGCGTCTTCTAAAAAAAATTAACACGTTATTAAATAAGAAATACTTCTTTAGTTTGGGCTAAAGAAGTATTTCTTTTTATATATTAATGGGACTTTTTCTTGCCGCCACCATCTTGTTTGTTGACGGTAGACCATGCAATTCGTTCGGCTTCTTCTTGAGAATGGCCTCTATCTACTTCACTCTCAACAATATGTTTGGCCTGACGTTTTTGCTTTGCTGTATAAGCAGTTTTATCACCACGAGGCATAATTTCATCCTCCATATCTATGAACAACATGCTTATTATTGAAACATATCTCGCTATTAAATGAGTTAATTAACGTCTGATGATGTGTAGTGAAGTAGTTAAAAGTTTTACTCAAGTGTGTATTCTTAAATAGGTGAAAAAGAAATTTATTATTTTTGATAGCTTAAGTATAAATCTTGCAAGACTACTATTATCAAGTATTTGATGATGAATACTTTTTTAAAAGTCCTAAAACTGGTTTTATTTTAATAAAATAGATTTTGAATTTTAATATTTAAAATCAGAAACTTATATTGTTTTTACAAAAGCTAACACCTGTTTGGAACAAAGTTATTATCGACCTTAATCAATGTTGTAGGTTAATATTTCTCAAGAATTAAAAAAACGACTGATGCGTAAACAAACCTACGTGTGTGTGTCGTTTTTTTTCATGTATGCTGTCCTTAGTTCAAGAGTTGATTTGAAATGCACTGTGATATTTATAGATCGAGCAAAAAAGATGAAATGTACATGTATATTGCTCGTCCAAACTATCCTGACAATACGGAACAAGCTGATCCGTTTGAAAATGTTCCTGAAGCTGTTTTACAAGCGTTTGGTCGTGCAACGTTTGTCATGCATTTAGAGTTGGCTCCAACACGTAAATTGGCGCGTGTTAATGTTTTACATGTTTTAGACTCATTACAAACAAAAGGTTTCTTTATTCAGATGCCGCCAGAAGGGTTAATTAACCCGAATGCAGTTGAACCAGAGGGCTTACGTGGTGCGTGAAGATCAAACTGGAATAATGAATCAATTATTCTCTTTTTTGGATGTTATTCCTGAAGGTGTTATTGCTTTAACAGCTTATGGAATAGGCGCTATTATTGCTTTGTGGTGTTGGTGGCGATTAATGCGCCGTCTTCCTACCACCTTTGGTGCAATTAGCTGGCTGATTGTATTTGCTATTTTAGTTACACCAACAGTGTCTGAAGGACCGAATGCATCTGTAGCACCTGCTATTTTTGGACTCCTTTTTGGTGTTTTAACTAAAGATAGTCCGTTGATTTGGTCAAATTTATCTTTAATTCTGTTTGTAGTTGGTCTCGGTTTGGTAATTGGATATTGTTGGTCAAAATATTCAACAAACAAAAGCATGCGTTCCATCTAACCATTGAAATAGAAAAATAAGGTCTTTACATGTCTGCTGATACCCAACATTTTACCGGTACAGATCAATATATCGCGACTGATAGTCTTAAGCTTGCTGTAAAAGCAGCTCGTGCTTTGCAAAAGCCTTTACTGATTAAGGGTGAACCGGGCACGGGTAAAACTTTACTTGCTGAACAAGTAGCCGAAAGTTTAGGTTTAAAACTGATTACTTGGCATATCAAATCTACAACTAAAGCGCAGCAAGGGTTGTATGAATATGATGCAGTTTCTCGTTTAAGAGACAGCCAGTTAGGTGATGACCGAGTTTACGATATTAAGAACTACATTAAACCCGGTAAATTGTGGGAAGCTTTCACCAGTGAAGAGCGTTGCGTATTATTAATTGATGAAATTGATAAGGCCGATATCGAGTTTCCAAATGACTTGTTGCATGAACTCGATAAAATGTCTTTTTATGTTTATGAAACGAGTGAAACAATTACGGCAACGCAACGCCCAATTGTAATTATTACTTCAAATAATGAAAAAGAATTACCGGATGCATTCTTGCGTCGTTGCTTCTTCCACTATATTGAGTTTCCAGATGAAGCCACAATGCGAGAAATCATTGCGGTTCATTTCCCAAATATCTCTGCAACACTAGTAAACGAAGCTTTACAGGTTTTCTTTAAACTACGTGAAATTCCTAATTTAA
Organism: Acinetobacter pittii; assembly: GCF_022449185.1. Taxonomy (GTDB): domain Bacteria; phylum Pseudomonadota; class Gammaproteobacteria; order Pseudomonadales; family Moraxellaceae; genus Acinetobacter; species Acinetobacter pittii_I. The sequence goes on along the minus strand of NZ_JAKUKO010000001.1, from coordinate 1,080,512 downwards.
AGAAACCACCATCAACCTCTGAGTTAATTGATTGGTTAAGCTTACTCATGGCAGATGATATGCCTGAAGATGTATTACGTAATCGAGATACCTCTAAAGCTATTCCACCTTTATATGGTGCTCTCATCAAAAACGAGCAAGATGTACAACTTCTCGAACGCTTGGCTTTCATGTCTCGACGTTAAGGGAGGGAGTAACCCATGTTTGTGCGGTTATTTTACACCTTACGTAAATATGGTGTTCCAGTTACCACTCGTGAACTCATTGATCTAAACCGTGCGGTGAGTGAAGGTTTGGTTTTTGCTGACCAAGAAGAGTTCTATCAGCTTGCTAAAACTATTTTAGTTAAAGATGAGCGATTTTTTGATAAGTTTGATCGTGCCATGAAAGATTATTTTGATGGCATTGAAACTTTTGATATCGATGAGTTGCTTAAGCAAGTTCATAAATTACCAAAAGACTGGTTCGATTTAGAACTTCTCGAAAAGCATTTAACACCAGAGCAAAGAGCTGAACTTCAAAAAGCAGGTTCTTTAGAAGAACTGATGAAAATGCTAGAAGAGCGTTTACGCGAACAGCATAAGAAACACCAAGGTGGTAACCGTATGGTTGGCACAGGTGGAACTTCACCTTTTGGAACTTTTGGTGACCATCCAGAAGGCGTCAGAATTGGTGGGCCGGGGCGTAAACGTTCGGCGGTTAAAGTCTGGGAACAGCGGAAATACCAAAATCTAGATGATGACCAAGTTCTTGGAACTCGTCAGATGCAAATTGCGTTACGACGTTTACGCAAATTTGCTCGCCAAGGCGCAGCTGAAGAGTTAGACGTTGATGGAACTATTCGAGAAACAGCCAAACAAGGTATCTTGGATGTTCAGATGGTGCCAGAGCGTCGCAATCGAATCAAAGTACTCATGTTGTTTGATGTGGGTGGTTCGATGGATGCACACATTGCCCAATGTGAAAAGCTTTTCAGCGCAGCTAAAACCGAATTCAAAACGCTTGAATACTTTTATTTCCATAACTGTCTTTATGACTATGTTTGGAAAGATAACTACCGAAGAACAGCAACCCGCATCAATACATGGGATCTGTTCCATACTTACGGACGCGACTATCGTGTAATTGTGGTGGGTGATGCCAGTATGGCACCGTATGAGCTGAAATCGGTAGGTGGCTCGGTTGAATATATGAATGATGAAACAGGTGAGGTTTGGTTACGTCGCCTACGTCAACATTTTGATAAAACAGCATGGTTAAACCCTGAAACTGAAGGGTATTGGCATTACACTCAAACCATTGGTTGGATTAAAGAGATTTTTGAAAACCATATGTATCCAATGACCTTAAAAGGCATTGAGGACTTAACACGCTACCTTTCTCGATAAACTTGATAACTTTAATAATTTAAAAAGAGGGATGATATGCAACATCAAATTAATGGTATTGCTTTGCCAAATGAACAGGGATTTTTTGGTGAATATGGAGGCCAATTTATTCCTCCGCATTTAAAAGAAGCAATGGATGAAATTAATGTTGCTTATGAAGAAATTCGACATACACCAGAATTTCAAAATGAATTATCGGACCTCTTTTCAAATTATGTAGGTCGTCCAAGTCCTTTATTTCACGCAAAACGTCTTTCTGAGCAGTTAGGCGGTGCACAAATTTATTTAAAACGTGAAGACTTAAATCACACGGGTGCCCATAAAATTAATCACTGTTTAGGTGAGGCTCTACTTGCCAAATATATGGGCAAAGAGAAAGTCATTGCCGAGACTGGTGCGGGACAGCATGGCGTTGCTTTAGCAACGGCTTGTGCTTTAGTTGGTATTCCATGTGAAATTCACATGGGTCAAGTAGATATTGAAAAAGAACACCCTAATGTGGTCAAAATGAAAATTTTGGGTGCTCATTTAGTTTCAGTAACACGTGGTACAGCAACCTTAAAAGATGCAGTTGATAGCGCTTTTGAAGAATATTTAAAAGACCCTAAAAACTTTATTTATGCAATTGGTTCTGTGGTTGGACCACATCCATTTCCAAAAATGGTTCGAGATTTTCAATCGATTATTGGTAATGAAATTAAAGAGCAGACGCATCATCGTTTTGGTAAAAACCCAGATTATGTTGTCGCATGTGTTGGTGGCGGTTCAAATGCAATCGGTGCCTTTACAGCATTTCTAAATGATTCGGATGTGAAATTGGTTGGGGTTGAACCAGCAGGACATGGTTTAGAAACTCACATGCATTCGGCAACTTTAACCTTAGGTAAACCAAGTCAAATTCATGGTATGGCGTGTTACGTGCTTGAAAATGAAGCTGGTGAACCGTTACCCGTGCATTCTATTGCTTCAGGATTGGACTATCCTGGTGTTGGGCCACAGCATAGTTTCTTAAAAGATTTAGGCCGTGTGGAATATAGCACTGCAACTGACCAAGAATGTTTAGATGCTTTTATGACCTTATCTCGTGTAGAAGGAATTGTTCCTGCGCTTGAAAGCTCACACGCTGTCGCATGGGCAATACGAGAAGCACCAAAGCTGTCGAAAGAAACCATGATTGTGGTTAATCTTTCTGGTCGTGGAGACAAAGATTCGGATTATGTGGCAGAAAAACTTAAGCTTTAAACCAACTAAACACAAAAAGCGGTCAATATTTAAAGACCGCTTTTTTATTTCATAGACGAAATCTATCCTTTGTTAAAAGTTCATTATTTCTTAATTAAAACAAAGTATTCTGATTTTAAGCTGTGATTGTTAGAGATAGGTGTGTAAAACACTGCTTCACAAGGCAAAGCGTTGCGTTGCTTTGTCTCACTCAGTAGAATAGTCACTTTGCAAAATTTGCCTTTGGAGACGCCTAAGTGGAGCGACCGACGATTAGCCCTGAACATTTACAGGAAGCTGCTGAAAATTTATCTACAATTCGAGATTTTATTCGCTTTGGGGTATCAGCATTACGTCAACATGATGCACATTTAGGACAAGGTACTGAAGATTATTTTGCAGAAAGTTCTGCATTAGTTTTACAAACCTTATCTCTTGAATGGTCAGCAGACGCAGAAATTCTAGATGCTAAGCTTTTGCCAAGTGAAAAAGCAGAATTCTTAAGTTTGTTAGAACGTCGTATTAATGACCGTATTCCCACATCTTATTTATTAAATTTAGCTTACTTCTTTAATAAGCCATTTTATGTCGATGAGCGTGTACTTATTCCTCGTTCACCAATTGCAGAGTTAATTGAGCAACGTTTTGCACCATATTGCTTAGATGAAAATGGTCAAATGCGTGAAGCACTTAACAACCTGCCAGAAAATGCAAAACCTAAAACTCCACAGCGTATTTTAGATATGTGTACAGGTTCTGGTTGTATTGCTGTAGCTTTGGCTTATGCTTACCCAGATGCGGAAGTGGATGCAACGGACATCTCTAAAGAAGCCTTAGAAGTAGCATCGATTAATGTTGAACACCACAATAAGCAATATCAAGTTGCGTTACTTGAATCAGACCTATTTGCCAAGATTCCAGCTGAAAACCAGTACGATTTAATTGTAAGTAACCCTCCGTATGTTGATGCCGAAGATATGGCTGACTTACCGGAAGAGTTTTTACACGAACCTGAGCTTGCATTGGCAGCAGGCCAAGATGGTTTAGACCTCGTGCGTAAAATGCTTGCTCAAGCAGCAGATTATTTAACTGAAGATGGTTTAATTGTCATTGAAGTGGGTAATTCTGAATGGGCTATGCGCCAAAACTTCAATACTATTGATTTCAACTGGCTTACTTTCCAAAAAGGTGGTTCTGGCATTTTTGCTTTAACCGCAGAACAATGTCGTCGTTATAGAAAACTATTTGAACAGCAACAAGCATAAGGAGTTGTACATATGGCAGGGAACAGTATTGGACAACTCTTTCGTGTAACGACATGTGGTGAGTCTCATGGCGTTGGCTTAATGGCAATTGTTGATGGCGTGCCACCTGGTCTTGAGTTAACCGAAGAAGATCTACAAAAAGATCTGGACCGCCGTAAGCCGGGTACATCAAAATTTGCGACTCAGCGCAAAGAACCTGATCAGGTTGAAATTATTTCTGGTGTGTTTGAAGGTAAAACTACTGGTACGCCAATTGGTTTACTCATTCGTAATACTGACCAAAAATCGAAAGATTACGGCAATATTGCTCAGACTTTTAGACCGGGTCATGCGGACTACACCTATACACAAAAGTATGGTTTCCGTGATTACCGTGGTGGCGGTCGTTCGAGTGCACGTGAAACTGCGATGCGTGTTGCAGCGGGTGCTATTGCTAAAAAATATTTAGCAGAAAAATTTGGTGTATTGATTCGCGGTCACGTCACACAAATTGGTAATGAAGTTGCCGAAAAACTGGATTGGAATGAAGTTCCAAATAATCCGTTTTTCTGTGGCGATGTAGATGCTGTTCTTCGTTTTGAAGCATTAGTTACGTCTTTACGTGAACAAGGTACAAGCTGCGGGGCTAAGCTAGAAATTTTAGCTGAAAAAGTTCCTGTAGGCTGGGGTGAACCTGTTTTTGACCGCCTAGATGCTGACATTGCTCATGCCATGATGAGTATTAATGCGGTAAAAGGTGTAGAAATCGGTGATGGGTTCGCAGTTGCTGGGCAATTTGGTCATGAAACACGTGATGAGTTGACGAGTAAAGGCTTCTTAGCGAACCATGCAGGGGGTATTTTAGGCGGTATTTCGAGTGGTCAGACGATTCGAGTTGCCATTGCATTAAAACCTACTGCAAGTATTACAACACCAGGTAAAACGATTAATTTAAGTCGTGAAGATACGGATGTGTTAACTAAAGGTCGTCATGACCCATGTGTAGGTGTACGAGCAACTCCAATTGCAGAAGCAATGTTGGCTATTGTCCTAATGGATCACTTCCTACGCCATCGTGCACAAAATGCAGATGTTGTTCCACCGTTTGCACCAATTGAACCATAGTTATAATTTTGACTATAGTAAATTAAGCCTCCATATTTAACTTAAACTTGGGGGCTTTAATTTTTTATAACATTCGGCTTTATTAAATTTTAAATTATTTTCTTGTCTTATAATCTTTATATAAATATAATACCGGCGATTTATTTTTGAATATATTTATCTTTTGACTTTAGAAATTAATGTTTTATTAATTTACTTAGTACATCTGATATCTATATTTATTTATAGAAGGTAATTTTAATGAATTGCTTCTATTTTAATCTATTACATATTTACATTTTATTATTTTAAGTAACAAATCTTCTAAGTCATCATTGAAATTGGGGAAATATCAATGAATCAATGCACATATAGAATTGGCTGTATGTCAAAGGATAAGCTATTGCCTAAAAATTTACGGGCAATGATAAAAGTTATTCATGACTTGTCTTTGTCATCTCAGTTATCTGAAAACTGGGTGTATAATGATGATAATCCAGATATACATATTATTGATTTAGATAGTGGTTATACCAATATTCTTCTTCCTAAAAAAATTAAAATCGTATTAAGTAATAATCCCGAACTTTTAAGAGGCTACCAATATAGGCTGAAAAGACCAATACGCTATCCAGAACTTTTAAGTATTTTAAAAGAAATAGAAAACAACGAATATTTTCAAAAGACTCATCAAGAGCGTATAACAAATAATAAAAATATAACTAACAAAGATTCTTTGGAAACAAAAATTTCATATAAACTGGTTTGTTATCCAAATTTCAAGAACATTCATGACGAACAAATCGTTAATGTAACTAGAGTTTGTGCTTTATTATCTATTGAATCAAAAACAGTTCAAGAGATTAAGAAGTTTTTAAACTTATCTGTAGATGAAATACATAAAATTATAGAAATTATTAAAAAAGAAGCTTATCCAAACTATGAAACGATACATGAAAACATTGTTTCAATACTGCCATTTTCAAGTGAGACTATTCCTGTTGTACCACAAAGAATACAGCAAAGTTTATTGCTTAATTTTATCAATAAACTCTGGAATAAGTTAAAATTAAAAAATTTAATGAACTGGCGTATTTTTAAATTAGAGTAGTTGAATACTCATTTAAAAGGTCAATATTTAAAATATTTTACACATATAAATGATATAAATTTACCATATGGTTTATATGACTTATTTTTAGTAGGATATTTTAGGACTAAATTTAAGAAATTTTGGATCTATACTAGATTTAAATTACATGTTAGCTTTTCCAGCGAATTGGAAAAGCTAATTGATTATTTCTAGACATTTTAATTTGAAAAGGGAAGCTATAAAAGATCATACTTATTCAAAAATCATTTTGAATAACGGTCTGACTTTCTACGTCAGATCTACAATTTGTTCTTCATTTAAAGCAATCTTATATTGATTACGTCCATTGGTTTTTGCTTTATATAATGCATGGTCAGCTCGTGCAACAAAAGCAGAAATAGAATCGTTTAGACGTGGAATTGTGGTCGCGACTCCTACACTAATAGTGACATGTGGTGAAACATCACTACATGGATGTTTAATTGCAATTTTATTAATCGCACTCATTAAACGTTCGACTTGTATCAAAGCTTGCTGAGAATTTGTCATTGGAAATAGTAGTAAGAACTCTTCACCACCATAACGAGCAACTAAATCTCCACTACGAGCAGCAATGGAAGAAATAGCGATTGAGATTTCTTTCAAACATTCATCACCTTTGAGATGCCCTAGCGTGTCATTGTATGCTTTAAAATAATCGATATCGACCATCATAATAGTGAGTGGAGTTTCATGTCGTAATGCACGGCGCCATTCATTATCCAAGGTTTCATCTAGATAACGTCGATTGGCTAAACCAGTAAGTGCATCTTGCTGCGAAAGTAATGATAACTGCTGCGCTTGTTGCATAAGTTCAATGCGGTTTAGCTCAATCATACAGTTTTGTAAGTAGTTTTCTCGATGTTGACGGTCAGTTGCATAGGCAAGAGTCATTCCCAAAAAGCTACTGAAGGTATAAGTTCGGTTCAAAAAGGTCCAGTCGATCACACCATTTAAGTGGTTGCTTACTAAAATTCCAACTAGCCCTCCGGTCCATCCAGCAAATATGGCGGTATAGAAGCGCATACCTACTGCACCATAAATAATAACGATTGCATACATCATCGCAGCATGAAAAAGAACATTATCTTGTCCATTCTCAATAACATTAATTAAAATAAAAGTAATTGCTACCGCTAAAGCCGAGCCAATTCCTACATAATAATCAAAATACTGATTTAATTTTTTAATAAATGATAAAATCCAAGCGATAAGAACAATTACACCTACCCAAGAATAATAGCTAAACCAGGATAAAACTTGCTCACTTGGTAAAACTTGATATATACCAAAGCTTAAAAATATATATAATATTAAAATAATAGGTGCTCTATAGCGGAACTCATAGGCAGCGCCATTTTGATATTGAAAACGATAAATCGTTTCAAGCTGCTTTGGAAACCATACGAAGTTTAATCCTCGTGTGGTTAATAAATCTATTTGTTCCTGTCCCAATATATTGGAACCCTGCAACTTCATAATTAATGCTCTCTATATTGGAAGTTGTCATAAAATGAGACTTATTTTAAGTAAAGTTCCATCTAAAAATATTGATTATATAATGTGTGGTTTATTCAAAATAATAATACAGATTTTTTAAAAAAGTAATGATTTTTATCTATGTTAAGTGTGATAAAAATCACGACATTTCAATGATTAGCGCAACAATTATCTAAAGAGCCGCAATCCGTCGAAAAAAGTTACAAATGGTCTATTACCGATTGTATCTTTATCATTTTCGGATAGACTTATAGCGTGAAACACAGATGATTGCTGTCATATAAATAGGAAAATTAGCAATGACTGCTCTAAATCAATATGGAATGAATTTAGAAATTACGCCGCATAGTGGATGGTCACAACGGTTCTGGGATGACCTGTTACCAGCTAAAGAACGGGTGAGTAAACATCCGTTTTTTACGGAAATGGCCAATGGGGGATTGAGCCTAGATAGTTTTCGTTATGCTCTACTTAATTTCTATCCATTAGTCGCCCATTTTCCATCATATATGGCTGGAGCGTTGGGGAAAGCGACAGGATTTTCTGAACCGGGAGTTACCGAAGCGCGAGATTGGTTAATCCAAAATATTAAGGTAGAAGAGCGACACTTAAAATGGTATCGCGATTGGGCTGGAGGTTTTGGTTTAACAGTTGAAGAACTTGATCGCGTACGTCCACCAGCTGCTATGAACGCGGTAAACCATTTTCTATGGAATATGAGTCATCGAGGCAATTTGGCAGAATGTCTGGCTGCAACAAATTTGGCAATTGAATGGGCAACTGGAGATTGGTCTATTCAAGTGTATAAAGGGATTCATACTTATACAGATCATCCTGAAGTAACGATTGATAAACGTTCTTTAGCTTGGTTGCGCGCTCATGCACATTACGATGATCTTCATCCATATGAAGCTATGGAGTTGATTAAACGCTTATGCAATGATCGTCCTGACTGGCAGCAAAAAGCATTTCATGCTGCTGAAGAAGGGCTGCGATATTATGAATTAGCTTTGGACGACTGCTATAGGATACAGCTTCAAGCCTCTGCTTGATCTAGCCTTAAAAAGGGAGAATATCGTATGGATATTCTCCCTTTTATTTTATTCGAGCAACTTTAAGAGTTTAGTTCGATAAGGTGTTTCTTCGGGTAATAATTCAAGTAAACGTTCCACAGCATCTACACGGTCTGGTACACGACTGACTACACGTAATAATTGATCAATATCTTCAATTTGATAAATCACATGACTCAAACGAGCGTCAAAACAATCTCTCCATGCACATAAAAAAGGACTTTCTGATTTAGCTAAGAAACTTCCTCTATAGAGTGTAAGCGTAGTTGATGTGAAGCCTAGGTTTAATGCTTGTTCGGCCATTAAAAAATCACATTGAATTTCGCAGTTAAGTCTATATGGTCGTGACTCGATAACGTCGGGTATTAAGTTTCTGAGTTGAGAAAGTTCTGCTTTTAAAGTGGTGGTACTTACAGGCCGATCACCATATAAAGCATAGTGAAGTTCTTCAAGATTAATCCCTTCCGGACAAAGAGTTAAAATACATAGAATCTCAATTTGACGTTGAGTTAATGTAAGGCTGTGTTGGTTATATTGAACTTTAGGAGTACCGAAGGCTTTAATATATAAGATATTTTTTTGATGAAGCTGAATTGCTTGTTTAACAATGTCAGCACAACGCTCTACTGCTAAAACTCCAAGTGAATTATGTTTTTGATATTTGGTCGATAAATTCATAATTCCATAAAACTGACCTGTATTCGCATCGGTAATCGGTGCTGCATAACAGACCCAGTCTCTGACACTATTCATTTGGTTTTCGTGAGAGTAAACACAGCTTGCAGAATGTGTATTTAATGCTAGACCAATGGCATTTTGACCTACTGCCTGTGTAGACCATTGTCCACCTTCGACAAAGTGTACTTGCTCTGCCGATGAGCGCATAGGATGACTACTCCATGTCCAAAGTAGAGTACCATGAGGATCAGTCACACCAATGGCCATATCGGCATCTTCGGCAATATGCATCAAGTTACGGTGGCATTCATGAATCGAACGACCAAATAATGAATGTTCCCATTCCTCACCCAGATCAAACAAAGGTGCTGCCTCAAGGTCAAGTGATGGTTTTTTTCCTAATTGTTTAGAATGAGATGAGAATTCCGGCCGAAATAAGGACGGGGTAGTATCTATTAAAGGCGATGATAATTGTTCTGACATATCCATATCGAAATTCCTTTATCATTGAAATGGCGTATCCGTAGCCGCTCAACATCTATAACTTTCTTATTGTGACTATTTCCTAGTTATCTCCTTACCTTAAATAATTTTATAAGTCTTGACCATTATCCTATTGGATAAGTTTTGTTAATTGCCTAATCATTAAGATAAGACATCTTGTCGGCTGAAAGGCTTTGGCACTTCTTCTCCGAAATATTGTCGATCAGCAAAATAGCTAGAACGAACCATAGGTGCACTCCAAATACTATTAAAACCTAATCGCTTACCGTGTCGAGTATATCGTTCAAATTCTTGTAAATTTACAAACCGATGAATAGGCGCATGTGATTTTGAAGGCTGAAGATATTGACCAATCGTGACAAGATCGACTTGATAGTCTTTTAAATCGTTGAGTAGGGCAAGCACTTCAGCCTCTATTTCTCCTAATCCAACCATCAGGCCAGACTTGGTTTTGATATCGGGACAATATGCTTTAAAGCGTTTAAGTAACTCAAGCGAATGTTGATAATCTGAACCGGGGCGCATCGCTTTATATAAACGAGGAACGGTCTCAATATTATGATTAAACACATCTGGAGGCGATAAGCTCAAAGTCGAAAGCGCTGTCTCTAAACGACCGCGAAAATCTGGTACTAAAATCTCAATCAATGTTTCTGGACAACGTTTTCTAATTTCTTCAATACACTTTACAAAATGTGCAGCGCCGCCATCATGTAGATCATCGCGGTCTACAGAGGTAATCACGACATACTTTAAGTTTAGATTTGCGACTGTTTCTGCCAGATGCTTAGGTTCATCTTCATCTAGCGGTTTTGGACGACCATGAGCGACATCACAAAATGGGCAGCGACGAGTGCAGATATCGCCCATAATCATAAATGTTGCCGTACCTCCACCAAAACATTCCGGTAAATTTGGACACGCCGCTTCTTCGCAAACACTGTGTAACTTCTGTTGGCGTAGCAAATTTTTTATGCGGTTAATTTCTTCAAAATCGGTTATTTTGGCTCTAATCCAGTCAGGTTTAGTCGGTAACTCTTCTGTAGGTAAAATTTTAATCGGAATGCGAGCAACTTTATCCGCTCCTCTTAATTTAATACCAGTTTCTATTTGCCTTTTTAAGTCCATATATAAAATTCCATTTTATATTAAATAACTTTTAACTAGACTCTATATAATAAAAATCCTTATAATTTAAATAAAGGATATGGAGTTTATTAATGAGCGTAGTACACAGCTAATATTATAAATTAATAAAGGTTGGTTAAAGGTTTGTTTCACAAGCCAATGAAATATATTAAAATTTTTTTTATTTTATTTTTGCTTTACAAGTTTTTGAAAAATAAAAAATTATATCCATAAAAATCATTTAAAAATTTTTAGTCTAATAGCATATTAAATTAAATTGAGCTTTATTATTTATAGCGAAATATATAACTCTCGCTGAAACTTGGTTGATTTTTAATAATCAAGATAATAAAGGAAAAGGATATGCAATTAACGGAAGAGCAATTACTCGCAGCATATAAACGCATGCGTGATATTCGTGAATTTGAGGATCGACTTCACGAAGAAAATACCAATGGTGATATTCCAGGTTTTATTCACTTATATAGTGGTGAAGAAGCTGTAGCAGTCGGGATTTGCGAAAACTTAACCGACAAAGACTATATCACTTCAACACACCGTGGACATGGACACTGTATTGCAAAAGGCTGTGACATTCACGCCATGATGCTGGAAATTTTCGGTAAAGATGACGGACTATGCCGTGGAAAAGGCGGTTCTATGCATATTGCCGATTTAGATAAAGGTATGCTCGGTGCCAACGGGATTGTGGGTGGTGGACCTCCTTTAGCCATTGGTGCGGCGTTGACAGCGAAAACCTTAAAGACTGGTGGTGTCGGACTGTCTTTTACAGGTGATGGTGGCTCAAACCAAGGCCTTACCTTTGAAGCGATGAATATGGCTGTTGTGCTTAAACTTCCAGTCATTTTCGTTTTTGAAAATAACGGTTTTGGCGAAGGTACTGGTCATGATTATGCAGTAGGAAGCAAAGACATTGCTGGCCGTGCAGCAGGGTTCGGTTTACCGGCAGTTAAAGTTGACGGTACTGATTTCTTTGCCGTCTATGAAGCTGCTCAAACTGCCATTGAACGCGCGCGCCGTGGTGAAGGTCCAAGCGTGATTGAAACCATTACAAACCGTTTTTATGGCCACTTCGAAGGTGACCCTGGCTTGATTCGTTCTAAAGAAGAAGTCGAGTTCATTAAAGAAAATAAAGATCCTTTGAAAATTTTCCGTGAGAAAGTCAAAGGCAAAATTGATGAAGCCAAACTAGACGAGATTGATGCAGCTTCAAAGGCAAATGTTGATGATGCCGTTGCTAAAGCCCGTGCTGCGGCATACCCAAAACCAGAACAACTCCTTACTGACGTCTATGTCTCTTACTAAAGGAATAGTAAAGATGCCAAATAAAAGTTTTCGTAATGCAATTAAAGAAGCCATTGAATCAGAAATGCGTCGTGACCCAACTGTATTTGTTGTTGGTGAAGATGTTCGCGGTGGGCACGGCGGTAAGAACACTGAAGACAACCAGTTGGAAGGTTTCGGTGGTGTACTCGGCGTAACCAAAGGTTTATGGACAGAGTTTGGTTCGGAACGTGTGATTGATACACCAATTACCGAGTCTGCAATTATCGGTATGGCCGCCGGTGCGGCTGCAACAGGTTTACGTCCTGTTGCTGATTTAATGTTTATGGACTTCTATGGCGTGTGTCATGACATGCTCTATAACCAAGCCGCTAAATTCCGTTATATGTTTGGCGGAAAAGCAAAAGCACCCATGGTTGTACGTGGCATGATTGGCGCAGGTTTTTCTGCGGCAGCTCAGCATTCTCAGTCACCATATAACGTATTTGCCGCGGTTCCAGGCTTAAAAGTTGTGGTTCCATCTAGCCCATATGATGTGAAAGGGCTGTTAATTCAGGCTATTCGTGATGATGACCCTGTGGTGTTCTGCGAACATAAAATGCTATATGACATTAAAGGTGAAGTTCCAGATGATGCCTATACCATTCCTTTTGGTGTAGCAAATTACACCCGCGAAGGCACAGACGTGACCATTATTGCTTTAGGCCTGATGGTACACCGCGCCAATGAGGTGGCAGACAAATTGGCAAAAGATGGTATTTCGGTTGAAGTGGTAGACCCTCGTACGATTTCACCTCTTGATGAAGAAGGAATTTTAGAGTCTGTTGCATCAACTGGACGCGTGGTCATTGTGGATGAATCAGCAGCACGCTGTGGTTTTGGTCATGATGTGGCTGCACTGATTGCTCAAAAAGGTTTCCACTATTTGAAAGCACCTGTTGAACTCGTAACGCCACCACATACGCCTGTTCCATTCTCTCCAGTTTTAGAAAAAGAATGGATTCCAAGTGTAGAGCGTATTGAGCAAGCTGTGCGAAAAACATTGGAGGCTTAGGATGAGCGAAATTAAAACGCTGGAGATCCCGAAATGGGGATTATCTATGGAAGAAGGCACGATCGCCCAATGGTTGATTAAAGAGGGTGATAGCTTTAATAAGGGCGATGAAATTTGTGAAATTGAAACCACAAAAATTGTTAATGTATTGGAAGCACCTTTTGCTGGAACGCTCCGTAAAATTTTAGCGAAAGATGGTGATACTTTACCTGTTGGTGGTCTTATTGCTGTATGTGCTGAAAGCCAAGTTTCTGATGCAGAAATTGAAAAGTTTATTGCGTCATTAGGTGGTTCAGCTGCTAAAGCCCATGAAGCACCTTCGGAGCAAAGTAAAGCAGAAACATCTGCACCTGTTACTGAAAAAGCAGAACAGCCACAGACTTCAACAGCTAGTGCTCCAGTTCCTATAAAGGTAGCTAAAGGTGACTACGCTGTACCAGAGTCATTACAAGGCTATCAAACGCCTGATGATTTGTTTGCAACACCGCATGCGTTAAAGCTTGCAGAAAAGCACAATGTAAACTTGGCAAAAGTCACTGGTTCTGGTCGTGAAGGACGTATTAGTGTTCAAGACATCCAGAAGGCTGTACAAGCTGCTGGTGGTCAATGGCCTGATGTTAAGCAGCAAATTCAAGCTAAAGTGGTTAAATCTACAGCCGATGATAGCCAAGTTTTAGCGACACCTGTGGCACGTCGTTTGGCAAAACACTGGGGCATTAATCTAAATGACTGCCGTGTTTCAGGTACTCGTGGCCGTGTCTGTAAAGAAGATGTTGAAGCGGTTTATTACCGTAATAATCCAACCTCGGTAAATGAACAATCTGCTCAATGTGCTGCTCAACCACAATCAACCGTTACGACTGTGGCGATGAATGGGATGCGGAAAGCAATTGCTTCACGGTTACAGGCTGCAAAACGTAACGCACCGCATTTCCGCTTAGTGATCGATCTTAACGTAGAGGCTTTGCAAAAACTACGTAAGCAGATTAATGAGACTGTTCCACAAGTGAAACTTTCTATTAATGACATGCTAATTAAGGCAGCGGCGGCGGCACTGATTAAAGTACCTGAGGTAAACGTTCAATTTGATGAGGCGACTCAATCAATTTTACAGTTCTCTCAAGCGGATATTTCGGTGGCCGTAGCGATTCCAAACGGTTTAATTACACCAATTGTAAAAGCAGCAAATCAGAAGTCTTTAGCACAGATTTCCGATGACATGCGTGATTTGGCAACGCGTGCTAAGACGGGCAAGTTACAACCTGACGAGTTTCAGGGCGGTAGCTTTAGCATTTCAAATTTAGGAATGTTAGGCATTAAACAGTTCGATGCCATTATTAATCCACCGCAAGGTGCAATTATGGCATTAGGCGCTTCTGAATCTCGCGCTGTTGTTGAAAATGGCAATATAGTGGTTCGTGAGATTGTCACAGCGACGTTGTCTTGCGATCACCGAGTTATTGATGGCGCAGTTGGGGCGAAATTCTTGGCCAGCTTTAAGCAGTTTGTTGAAAACCCTGCTTTAATTTTGGTGTAGGAGAACCCGCATGTCAGAAGCTCAATTTGATTTAATTGTGATTGGCGCGGGACCGGGTGGGTATGTGGCTGCAATTCGTGCAGCCCAGCTCGGGTTAAAAACCGCAATTGTAGAAGAGCAACATTTAGGCGGAATTTGTCTAAATTGGGGCTGTATTCCAACTAAAGCTTTGCTTGCAGGGGCAGAGCTTGCAAACCAGTTTAAACATGCCGGACAGTTTGGTTTTCAAGTATCTCAACTCGATTTTGATATTCAAAAGCTTGTGCAGCATAGCCGACAAGTGTCAGCTCAGTTAGTACAAGGCATCGATTACTTACTGAAAAAGAATCTGGTGACGGTTTTTAATGGTCGTGCTCAGCTTACGGCAAAAGAAAAACTTGAAGTGACAGATGCTCAAGGTAACAGTCAGGATTTGAGTGCACCACATATCATTTTGGCAACTGGAGCTAAAGCTCGACATGTTCCTCAGCTTCCTGTCGATGGAACATATGTCTGGAGCTATAAAGAAGCGCTTGTTCCAGAGCAGTTACCGAAAAGTTTACTGGTTGTAGGTTCAGGTGCAATTGGTAGTGAGTTTGCTAGCCTTTATCAAGATTTGGGTTGTCAGGTGACATTAATTGATTTAGCCAAGCAGATTTTACCAACTGAAGATGCGGAAGTTGCCCAATTTGTCAGAAAACAATTTGAACAAAAAGGTATGAAAGTCTTAACCGATGCTGTCGTTCAAAGTATTCAGATTGAAAATGAGCAAGTCCACTGTGTGGTTGAAACGGCAAATGATGTTCAAACGCTTGTTTTTGATCGCGTGCTTTCGGCAATTGGTGTACAGCCTAATACCACGGGGCTAGGAATAGAACGTTTAGGTGTAGAACTCAATCCACAAGGTTTTGTGGCAATTGATGACTATTGTAAAACCAATGTAGTAGGGCTTTATGCCATTGGTGATGTGGCTGGAGCACCATGTCTTGCGCATAAAGCAAGCCATGAAGCCATGATATGTGTTGAGAAAATTGCTGGTGTAGCTAATGTGCATTCACTCGATCGTAGCCAGATTCCGGGTTGTATTTTTACTCATCCACAAGTAGCGAGTATTGGTTTAACGGAAAATGCAGCAAAAGCTAAGAATCTACCTATACGAATCGGTAAGTTTTCTTTAACTGCAAATGGTAAAGCTTTAGCAATTGGAGATGCGTCAGGTTTCGTTAAAACGGTGATACATGCAGAAACGGGTGAATTACTTGGTGCACATATGGTGGGTCATGAAGTGACCGAACATATTCAAGGCTTTGCGATTGCCAAATATCTAGAAGCAACTGATGAAAGTTTAGCTCAAGTGATTTTCCCACATCCAACCTTATCAGAAGCCATGCATGAGTCCATTTTGGCCTCAATGCAACGAGCGATTCATATGTAGAAATTCTACATTTACAGGAGTTGAACATGGTTAAGGGATTAAAAAATAAAGTCGTTTTAGTGACTGGGGCAGCTCAAGGCATTGGCCGTGGGATTGCCCTGCGCTTGGCGCAAGAAGGAGCACATATTGCATTAGTTGATATGAAACAAGATCGACTGAACGATGTGCAGCAGGAAATTCAGGCTTTAGGTGTAAATGTGAGCACATTTATTGCTAATGCAAGTGACCGCGAGCAAGTGTATGCTGCTATAAATCATGCTGAGCAGACACTTGGCGGGTTTGATGTCATGATTAATAACGCTGGAATTGCACAAGTTCAAGCGATTGCTGATATCACACCGGATGAATTTCAAAAAATTGTTGATATCAATATTGGTGGAGTGCTGTGGGGAATACAGGCCGCTGCTGCAAAATTTAAGCAACGCCAACATAAAGGTAAAATCATTAATGCCTGCTCAATTGCAGGCCATGATGGGTTTGCTTTACTCGGTATTTACTCGGCAACCAAATTTGCAGTACGTGCACTTACCCAAGCTGCGGCAAAAGAATATGCCAGTCACGGTATTACGGTAAATGGATATTGCCCTGGAATTGTCGGAACTGACATGTGGGTTGAAATCGATAAACGTTTTGCTGAAATTACCGGTGCAGCAATCGGTGAAACTTATAAAAAATATGTGGAAGGCATTGCTTTAGGTAGAGCTCAAACACCAGACGATGTAGCCGCATTAGTTGCTTTTCTGGCAAGTGAAGATTCGGACTATATTACGGGTCAATCTATTTTAACAGACGGCGGAATAGTCTATCGCTAAAACAACATCCTGATTTGAGGGAGATAATAATGAAAGCAGCGCGTTTTTATGACAGAGGCGATATTCGTATTGAAGATATCCCTGAACCAGAAGTCACTCCTGGCACTGTAGGTATCAAGGTGGCTTGGTGTGGAATCTGTGGTACAGATTTACATGAGTTTATGGAAGGACCGATTTTTATTCCACCATGTGGACATCCTCATCCTATTTCAGGCGAATCTGCGCCGATTACCATGGGACATGAATTTTCAGGTGTGGTCTATGCCGTAGGTGAAGGTGTTGATGATATTGAAATTGGTCAGCATGTCGTCGTAGAGCCTTATATTGTGGCCGATGATGTGCCGACTGGACCGGGCGATAATTATCATCTTTCCAAAAATATGAACTTTATTGGTTTAGGCGGCCGTGGCGGTGGTTTATCGGAAAAAATTGCGGTTAAACGCCGTTGGGTGCATCCAATTTCCAATAAAATTCCACTGGATCAGGCGGCCTTAATTGAACCGTTATCGGTAGGTCATCATGCCTATGTGCGCAGTGGTGCAAAGGCTGGTGACATTGCACTGGTTGGCGGTGCAGGTCCAATTGGTTTATTGCTTTCGGCAATTTTAAAAGCGAAAGGTCTTAAGGTCATCATTACCGAGCTAAGTGCAAAACGTAAAGAAAAAGCCAAAGAGTCGGGTGTTGCAGATTATATTTTAGACCCGTCAGAAGTTGATGTTGTTTCTGAGGTTATGAAAATTACTAATGGCGATGGTGTTGATGTTGCATTTGAATGTAGTAGCGTTAACAAGGTATTAGATACTTTGGTTGCGGCAGTGAAACCAACAGGCGTTATCGTTATTGTTTCGATTTGGAGCCATCCAGCATCAATTAATGTGCATAGTGTGGTGATGAAAGAGCTCGATGTAAGAGGCACAATTGCCTACGTAAATGACCATCAAGAAACTATTAAACTGGTCGAAGAAGGTAAAATAAATCTGGAACCTTTTATTACGCAGCGCATTCAACTTGATGATTTGATTTCACAAGGTTTTGAAACCTTAATTCATAACAATGAGTCAGCCGTTAAGATTATTGTACATCCATAAATAGGTACTTAAGCCTATAAAAAGAGCGATGATTCGCTCTTTTTTTTAAAGTAAATTGTTGTTTTTGGCTTCAATAATAGGAGGTAATGGCTGTCCTAAAGAGCTTAAAGACTCTCGCTCAATCAAACGTACAATTGAATCAAGCGGTAAATCATTTTCCTGTAAACCAAAAGGTTCTTCAATTTGAGCACTTAAAGCATCTAAGCCTAAAAACATATAAGCAATTAAACCCACAATAAGCGGTGTCCAAATACCTAAAGCTGCTTCAAGGCTGAACGGTAAAATAAAACAAAAACAGTAAACAGCACGATGTAAAAGTACTGAATATGAGTAGGGTAAAGGTGTACCGGCAATACGGTCACAACCCGCTTGAATATTGCCTAGCTCAACAATATGACGCGTCAGAGTGCTATAGATAATGTCACTAATTTCGCCGTCTTTTAGAGATTTGACTAAATCTTTTTGAATATTTTCGAGTACAAATTGTGGTGCATTAATATGCTCATTTAAATAATCGAGTGAAGAGTTATTTAAATACGCATGTTCAAGAAATTTGGTTGGTTCGGCGGTTTGTTGACGTAAGCGATCACGCAATAAATTGCTAAAAATTAAGACCTGATGAATTAAATGTTCACGTTGTTCATTGGATAAAACATGGCTTTCTCTAACAATGTGTCTGGCATTGGCAATTAATGCGCCCCAAAGTTTGCGACCTTCCCACCATCGATCATAACAGGCATTATTTCGAAAACCCGTACAAATGGAAAGAATCACGCCAAAGATAGTAAATCCAATCGCGGGTACAGTAGGAATTTGAATCCAATGATAATAAGAGAGCCAGACCACACATGCTGAAATAAGTACAACAAAACTTAATGCTGGCAAAACCTTGGGTAGAACAGTTCCTTTCCATGCAAATAAGAGTTTAAAAACGCTGCTTTTATCGCGAACAATCATAGAAAGCCTTTGAACTAACGGACCTAACCAACTGCAATATGATACGCCTTAGATGAGTTAAATACATAGCTAAAGCTTGTGCTTTTGTCTGTATCGCCAAAGAGTAGTGCGGCTAATTCCAAAAATATTCGCGACCATATTTAAGTTATGGTTATATTTTTCTAAAGCAGCTTGCACATTTTCCGGACTAAGTTCTGTATTTGTCTCAGGCAATTTAACGTAATCTTCAGCATTTAAGAGTTCATTTGGTAAGTCTTCGACTTCAATTTCATCCTTACCATTTGCCATGGTTAACGCATAAAGCAGGGTGTTTTTAAGCTCACGAACATTCCCAGGCCAGTCATAGTTCAATAAAATCTGCATGGCTTTTTGATTGACGTGACGAGGCATCGTGTCGAGTTGAGTAGAGCTTTCTTTTAAAATCTGATCGACAATGAGTGGAATATCGACTTTTCGTTCTCTGAGCGGTGGTATAAAAATTGGAATGACACGCAAACGGTAGAGTAAATCATGACGGAAACGCCCAGCCTTAGCTTCTTCACGTAAAGCTTTATGTGTTGCGGTAATAATTCGGACATTGGCTTGAATCGGTTTTTCACCACCTACAGGAGTAAATTCACCTGTTTCTAATACCCGTAATAATTTAGCTTGAAGCTCTAAAGGAATCTCGGCAATTTCATCCAGAAATAGTGTTCCACCAGCGGCACGTTCAAACACACCTTTATGGTCACGAATTGCTCCCGTAAAAGCACCTTTCACATGTCCAAAGAGTTCACTTTCTAAAATATTAGAATTTAAAGCTGCACAGTTAATCGCTACAAAAACCTTATTTTTACGTTGGCTATAATCGTGAATGGCTTTTGCTACCAATTCTTTACCGCTACCAGATTCACCGCGGACAAGCACAGGAAACTCAGTAATTGCCACTCTTTGAATGATTGAAAACATACGGGCCATTTCTGGTGAACAACTATTAAAAACTTTAGCCAAGTCTTGCAATTGTTCTGTTATTTCTAACGGTTCTGTAATGTCATTTTCATTGCTTATCGGCTGTAAAATATGTAGCTTCCCAATAATCCGATGCTCGGCAATATAAATATCATGTTCTTGATAGATAAATCGCTTTCTAACTTTAGGAGTATTAATTTCGAGATATTGATTGTGATGATCTTGAGTAAGCGCTGCCATGCTCTCAACAGAAATGTCATCTGTGTTAAATTTATAGTGAATTGCGTGAGTCGTTGTGTCTGCTAAAAACAGACTCGCATTTGGGAATAAAGCCTTAAGTTGCTCAAATAAAATATAAAAATCTTGTTCTGACTCAAAATTTAGCTTTGCCATTTCATATGTTTCACAATCGTTTCATTGAAACATACTTGAGTTTCACAGAAACATCAAGAAAAGTTTATATTCTGATTCTAATTTTAAATTTTCAATTAACTATATGATTTTTAAACTTATTATTTAAATAAAAATAATTGGCATTGTATTTGCAAAATATAGGATAGAAATAAATTATCGGGGTATAAATCATGTTCTTTAAGCAATTTTTTGAACAAGAAAGTTCGACTTATACATATATGCTTGGATGTGAAGAAACACGAGAGGCTGTTTTAATTGACCCAGTTGCATCAGATATAGAAATCTATGCAAAAGAATTAGAAAAGCATCAATTTACGCTCATCTATACCTTAGATACACATGTTCATGCAGATCATATTACTGCTGCAAATTTACTGCGTGAACGTTTCCATTGTAAATCGGTTTTACACCGTAATTCAGATGTAAGTTGCGGAGATATTTTAATTACTGATGGTTGCATGCTTAAAGTTGGCAACCTCAGTATTGAAGCGCGCTATACACCAGGTCATACCAATGCTTGTACGAGTTACCTAGTTGGAAACATGGTTTTCACGGGTGATGCATTATTAATTGATGGATGCGGTCGAACTGACTTCCAACAAGGTAATGCAGGCACACTTTATGACAGTATTCATAAACAACTTTTCAGCCTACCTGACGAGACTATTGTGTACCCAGGACACGACTATAAAGGTCGGTTATCTTCAACCATTGGTAATGAACGTTTAAATAACTCACGTCTGGGTCAGAATCGCTCGCGTGAAGATTTTATTAAATTAATGAATAATTTGAATCTTCCATATCCAAAGCAGATCGATAAAGCACTTCCTGCTAATCAGGCCTGCGGCTCAATTTCACAATCATAAGGTGGCAATATGGAAATTAAACGAGTTAATCAAGAATTTTATGTTGCTGCTCAAATCACCGCTGATGATGTCACAAAAATTGCAGATCAGGGAGTAAAGACTCTGATATGTAACCGCCCGGATGGAGAAGGTGCAGACCAACCCAATGTGATTGAAATTGAAGAAGCAGCTCAGCGATATGGCCTAAAGGTAATTTATCAACCTGTTATCAGTGGTAAAATTACCGATCAACAAGTTACCGAGTTTAAGCAGTTTTATCAGAATGCTCAGAAGCCCGTTTTAGCATATTGTCGCTCTGGTATGTGTGCAATCAGTTTATGGGCTTTGGCCGAAGTTGCTCCAAAAGATGCAGCACTGTTAGTAGAAGCAGGTAACAAACTTGGTTTTGACTTAAAAGGCTTAGTGCCACGTATTTTAAAACGTGATCATGAACCAGCCACAATTCCTTGTTATAGCGTTGTGATTGTGGGCGCTGGAGCAGCAGGAATTTCTGTAGCGTCTAGTCTTTTATGTCGTGAACCTCATTTAGATATTGTCATTATTGATCCCGCAGACACCCATTACTATCAACCAGGTTGGACTATGGTGGGTGGTGGTATTTTTAAACCCCAAGTAACAGCACGCTCAATGACAAGTGTGATTCCTTCAAAAGTGAAATGGATGAAAGCTGCTGTTGCTGGATTCGACCCTGAGCATAATCAGGTTATTTTGGAAGGATGTCAGCCCATTCAATATAAAGCCTTAGTCATCTGTCCCGGTTTAAAACTGAATTGGCATGGAATTGAAGGTTTAGTCGAAACCTTAGGTAAAAATGGGGTAACGTCTAACTACCGTTATGATTTAGCGCCGTATACATGGGACTTGGTGCAACAGCTAAACGGTGGAAAGGCAATCTTTACTCAACCACCTATGCCGATTAAGTGTGCCGGTGCTCCTCAAAAAGCAATGTACCTTTCAGCCGACTACTGGTTAAAGCAAGGCAAGCTTAAAGATATCTCTATCCATTTTTATAACACCGGTGTTGTTTTATTTGGCGTGAAAGAATATGTGCCTGCACTAATGCAATACGTCGAAAAATATGGCTCTGAACTTCATTTTAATCATCAACTGGTCAAAGTAGATGGGCCTGCAAAAAAAGCATGGTTTAAGGTAGTGAATGATGAAAATGCAGCATTGGTCGAGACTGATTTCGATATGTTGCATGTTGTTCCACCACAACAAGCCCCAGATTTTATTCGTGCAAGTACTCTCACTGATGATGCAGGATGGGTGAGTGTGAATCCTCAAACTCTACAACACACACAACATAACAATATTTTCGCTTTAGGTGATGTGATGAATGCGCCTAATGCCAAAACAGCTGCTGCGGCACGCGCACAAGCTCCGATCGTCGCTGTGAATGTGATAATGCAACTCAAGGGTGAAAAAAACTTCTGTGAATACAATGGATACGGCTCATGTCCACTCACAGTAGAGCGTGGAAAAATCGTTCTGGCCGAGTTTGGTTACGGCGGTAAATTGCTTCCTAGTTTTCCAAAATGGGTGATTGATGGACAAAAACCATCTCGTTTGGCATGGTTACTTAAAGAACAGATTTTGCCACCGATTTACTGGCAAGGCATGCTCAAAGGCCGAGAGTGGATGGTCAAACCTGAGCGAGGATAAACAAAGCAACGCTTTGTCCGAGCGCAAGATGAGAGCTGTGCTCGAGTGGAAGAGGATAAGTAAAGCAACGCTTTACCCTGAGAAGCGACTGAAGCTTCGCAAGAAGATGAGAGCTGTGCTCGAGTGGAAGAGGATAAGTAAAGCAACGCTTTACCCTGAGAAGCGACTGAAGCTTCGCAAGAAGACGAAAGCTGTGCTCGAGTTAAGAGGTTAAACAAAGCAACGCTTTATCCTGAGAAGCGATTAAAGCTTCGCAAGAAGATGAGAAATTGCTTACTCATCAAATGGCAGCTCGCAGCAAATGAAATATATGCAATTTTAGGCTTTTGATATGTTACTACTTGTCGTTGAAGGCATTGTGATTGGCTTTTTACTTGGTCTTACTGGTGCGGGTGGCGGTATTCTCGCTGTACCCGCGCTAATGGCCAGTCAAGGCTGGAGCGTGGCGCAAGCTGCACCGATTGGGTTGTTGGCAGTTGCGCTATCTACACTCATTGGAACCATTGAAGGCTTATTTAAAAAGATAGTTCGTTATCGTGCTGCTATTTGGATTGCTTTAATTGGTGCTCCTATGGCACATATCGGCATTTTAATAGCTAACATGATTTCACCTGTCTGGCTCATGTTAATGTTTAGCTTAGTCATGTTTACAGTGGGTTATCGACTCATTAGTAATCGAGTATCAGACTTTCATAACCCGCCGTGTCAGATCAATCCAAGTACGGGACGCTTTATCTGGAATTTTAAAACGGGAAGCGTTCTTGCCAGTATCGGGATTATTGCGGGGCTTTTAACTGGCATGCTCGGTGTTGGTGGCGGCTTTGTAATTGTGCCAGCGCTTAGAAAAGTCACAAATTTGGATATGCATAGCATTGTTGCAACTTCACTTATGATTATTTTTCTCATTAGTGGCATAAGTATTGTGATGCATATTGCAGAAGGTTTTCACTATCCAGTAGGCATTACCAGTGCGTTTGCTCTTGCATGTGTAGCAGGCATGCTATTAGGTCGTCGAGCTATTCGCTTTATTCCACCTACGATTGTACAAAAAGTCTTTGCTTTAATGGTTTTTGCTGTCGCAATTTATATGGTTATTAAGATTGTTAATCTAACAAATATCTGAGCGATATAGTATTTTAACTTATCTATATAAATATAAAGTTTCCAGAGATGATGCATTGAAATTGTCTATGGAAACTTTTTGATTTAAATCATATAAATTTTTGAGAAAGCGATATGAAGCGAGTTAACGTGGCAATTTGTGGTTTTGGACGGATTGGGCAACAAATTGCAGAGCTTCTTTTAAATCGATCGACATACTATCAACAAAAATATCAAATTGATGCCCGCTTAGTCGGTGTGTGTAACTCATCTTCAGGTTTAATTGACCAAGATGGTTTACAAGCTTCAAAATGGCTAGATAAAGCACAATATCAAGCAGGTCTCACTGAACAAAAGTTTTTACAACAGGTTCAAGCAGATGTCATTATTGAAACTGGCCCAAGTGACTATGTGACAGGTGGGAAAGGCCTATTTTATTTAAATTATGCTTTAACACATAACACGCATGCGATTGCGGTATCTAAAGGTGCTTTAGTTGTAGAAGGTAAAAAATTAGTTAACTTGGCACATCAACACAATAAAAAATTATTTTTTAGCGGTGCGACGGCTGCCGCCTTACCAACTGTTGATTTGTTTGAATATAACTTGGCTGGTTGCCAAATTTTAGAAATAGAAGGTGTGTTTACAGGCACCACGAATTTTATTTTAAATGATATGTCGCAACACGAATGCGCATTTGCAGAATCTCTTGAGAAAGCTCAAGCAAAAGGTATTGTGGAACCTGACAGTTCTTTCGATGTAGATGGATGGGATACCGCGGCTAAAATTACCATATTAGCCAACACTGTTTTGGGGGCTGATATAAAAATTCAAGATATTCCAAGACAAGGAATCAGTCACGTGACTGCCGATCATATACTTAATTGGAAAAAAGAAAATGTAATTCCTCGTCTAGTCGGTTTTATTCATATTAAAAATCAGAAAATTGAAACAGGTGTTGAATTAAGGTTAGTCCCAGCAAATCATCCGTTTGCTCATCTGCAAGGTTCTCAAAAATGCATTCGGGTGTTAACACAAGAAATGGGTGAATTTGTGGTCAGTGGAGGGGCATCTGCGCCCTTAGCCACAGCAGCCGCAGCTTTAAAAGATTTCGAGTTGATGCTAAAAACAGGCTGCTAAAATTAATTATGATTTATAAAAAAGCAGGCTTTAAGCCTGCTTCTCACAATTTTTTTGACTGCTAAATAACTTCTTTCCAATTTCAAACTTACTAAACATTAAGTAATTACCAAGTAAAATTAGCAAAATTCCAAATACAGCATTTAAAGTCCACTCATATCCTTCAAAGAAAGTAGAAACTGTTAAAGCAACTAAAGGAAAGAGCAACGTGCTATAGGCTGCTTTGGCTGCGCCAATTCGTCCAACTAAAGAAAAATAAGCAGAGAACCCAATAACTGTGCCAAATACAGCTAAGTATAGTACCGAGCTTAAAAATGGGAAATTCATCGGCGGCATTAAATCTTGTCCAGTAAATAAAGCTAGACTTAGCATCACCAATGCACCATAAGTCATGGCATAACAGTTTGTTGAAAAGATATTTAGGCCACGTTTTTGATGTCTAACACTAATCATATTTCCTAAAGAAAAACCGTAAGTGCCTACTGCACATAGCCCAATACCCATCAATAACTGTGCATTAAACTGACTATTAATCAGGTCATGCCAAAACAGGAGAACAATACCGCTTAGGCCCAAAAGTGCAGCTGGGGCAAAGTTTGGCGATGGTTTTTGCTTAAAAAAGATAAGTGCATTAATGGCATTAAAGAAAACAGCCATCGAAAAAATGACAGACTCTAAACCGCTATTTACATATTTAACCGCAGTATAAAAACAAATAAAGTTTAGGCCGAAAACGCAAAGGCCTTGCAGCATACAAAACAAGTGATCTTTTAAAGCAATTCGCTGTAATTTTCCTGAAAATAGTAAAACAACCCACAGTAATAAGGCTGAAATGGCAAAACGCCATAAAATTGCGACAACGGGTGTTGCATAATGGCTCTGAACGGCAATTCCAATCCATGTTGTTCCCCAAATCAACACCACCGCAACATAGAGCAAAATATTCATAACTTCATCCTCGATTACCAAGCTTAAGTATCTAGGAATGCTTCATTTTTCACGTATATATTCTTGTGTTGTACATGCAAGATCTTGCGTTTTTTATAGATCTAAACTAGCTGAATTTTACTGAATATGGTTAACTTAAGCTCAATGATATTCATTTTAATTTTGCATGGCCTATCAAACTTTAGAACAGCTACAGCAATCTAAAGCCAAGCTTCACGAAACTGTGGTGCTTGATGAGAATATGCAACTTGCATTTTGGTCTAATCAGCAAGATCGTGTAAGTGTCTGTAGCGATCACCACACTTTAAGTCTCTATATTCAAGATGGCTATGAAAGCTATCAAAAAACCCCTGCAGGCTGGAAAAACGGCGGTGGGCCGGGGCGTTTTTGCTTATTGCCTGAACATCAGGAGTCGACTTGGGATATACGTGGTGGGCTTAAATTCGTTCACTTATATTATACAGATCAACATTTGCGTGATGTTGCCGAAAAAATATGGGACAAAGAGCCTAATCAAATTCAACTAAACGAAGTTGCATTTAGTGATGATGAACGAATTCGAGCACTTTATCAGTTCTTCTTACTAGATTGTGATTGGCAAGATTCTTCAAACCATTTACAAATGAGTACAACAGCAAGTTTATTGTTGAATCATTTAATTCGAAGATACAGTAGTGTTCAATGGCAACAGCCTGCCATTAAAGGTGGGTTGGCACCTCATAAACTCAAATATATTCAAGAATGGATTGAAGGGCATTTAGACCAAGCACTCGCTTTGTCTGATTTAGCAAATGTTGTGAACTTAAGCGAATACCATTTTGCTCATATGTTTAAACAGTCCATGAATATGGCGCCTCACCAATATGTCATGCAAAGACGTTTAACTAAGGCAAAAGGGCTAATCCAGTCATCGCAGCTTTCTTTACAACATATTGCCCTAGTTTGTGGGTTTAGTTCAGCAAGCCATTTAAGTCATCGCTTTAAACAGTTTTATGGTATGAGTCCTTCACAGTTACGTTAAAGGACCCACCTTTAATTTTTTATAAAAGATAAATAATTAAGCCAATAAGTGCTGATGCAAAAATCACATATAACACGTTCACGTTAAAGCGGAATAAAGCACTAAATGCACCAACAGTAATGAAGGCTGCAACAATGTCAAAATGCCCTGAAAAGCCTTGTGGCCATAACACGTGATAACTAAAAAATAATGCCAGATTTAAAATGACACCGACCACAGCCGCGGTAATTGCAGTGAGTGGCGCAGTAAACTTAATTTCATTATGGGTAGATTCAATAATGGGCGCACCCGCAAAAATAAATACAAATGAAAAGAGAAAGGTAAACCAAGTGACAATAACGGCGCCGAGTGCCCCAGCAAAAAATAAATGCTCAGAGCCAAGTAAAGAATGATTGACACCACCTAAAAATCCCACAAAGGCAACCACCATAATAAGTGGACCGGGTGTTGTTTCCCCAAGTGCCAATCCATCAATCATTTGGGTAGGTGAAAGCCATCCAAAATGATTTACAGCGCCTTGATAGACATAAGGTAAAACCGCGTAAGCCCCACCAAAAGTGAGCAATGCAGCTTTAGTAAAAAACCATGCCATTTGAGTATATGGATGATGCCATCCGAAATATAAACCTAAAGCTACAATTGGTAATAACCACAAACTAATAGCAACTAGAATAATTTTTAATAAGCGTGGCCAATAAAATTTAGCATGAGGAGGTGTAGGAGTCTCATCATCAATAAATGCAGGGCCATAATCTTTTTGGCTAGCCTTATGACCAACTGCTGAAGAAAATAATTTTGGGTATTTTTTACTTACCAAATAACCAGCAACGCCTGCTGATAAAACAATAAGAGGGAAAGGAAGCTTTAATACAAAAATGGCGAAAAATGCTGCAATTGCGACGAACCATAAAAACTTATTTTTAAGCGAACGGCTGCCTATACGATAAGTTGCATGGAAGACAATAGCAGTGACGGCAGGCTTAATTCCATAAAAAATACCCGCAATAATCGGCACATCTCCAAATTTTATATAAACCCAAGACAGCCCAATTAAAATAAATAAGGAGGGTAATACAAATAGAATACCTGCAACTAAGCCACCAGCAGTTCTGTGCATGAGCCAACCAATATAGGTTGCCAATTGCTGTGCTTCAGGACCTGGTAACAGCATGCAGTAGTTCAGTGCATGCAAAAATCTTTTTTCGGATATCCAGCGCTTTTGTTCAACCAGTTCCTGATGCATCACCGCGATTTGTCCAGCTGGCCCACCAAAGCTAATAAAACCAAGCTTAAGCCAGAATAAAAAGGCTTGCCAGAAGGTGACTTGAATAATACTTTCAGGTAAAGGGGATTGTTCGTTTTCCATTTTTTTATCCCATCAAAAAATTGATTCATACGGATCAAGAACATCAAAAACTAGTAACTTTTAGTTAATTGAATCAGTGAGATGTGCTAGGCAGCTATAGCATACAGAACAAAAATGACTTTCTTATTATTTAAAAAAGATATTCTTCTAAAAAATTCTAGAAGAATATCTATCTTTTACTTTCTAATGATCATGTCCTAAATAATCTGGTTTTTTGGGAAGCGCAAGGCTACACAAGAAACAGATAATCAGCATGACAATGACGTAAATAAAGAAGGTGTTTTCAATTCCCGCAGCTTTAAACTGTAAGGCAACTGAAGGCGCAGAACCACCAAATAGCGCATTACCTACTGCATAAGAAAATCCTACACCTAAAGCGCGAACATGCGGTGGGAACATTTCAGCTTTGACCAGACCACTAATAGAAGTATAGAAGCTGAGTATCATCATCATAAAAATAAGCAGTAAAGCGATAATGATCGGTGAGTCAATATAGTGACGCATTCCGATCACCATGACTGGATAGATAAAAATCGCAGACAATAAGCTAAATGCCAACATTGAAGAGCGTCGTCCAATACGGTCGGAAATTGCACCAAATACAGGTTGAGCACACATATAGACAAATAGAGCGAAGGTCATGATATAACCAACGGTTTTTCCATCCATCCCTAAATTGGTTAAATAGGTTTTTGAATAAACAGTCTCTACATAAAACGTTAATGAACCAGCAGAAGTATATCCAACCACTAATAAAAAGGTTTTCCAATGTTTCTTAAAGAGTTCTCTTAAGCTACCAGACTCTTTACGTTCGCTGTCTTGATGAGAAAGTGTTTCTTCTAAGCGACTCCGTGCAAGCAAAGAAAAAATTGCTGCAATACCACCAATAACAAACGGAATACGCCATCCACCATCAAGCAATTGTTGTTCACTTAAGAACGTCAACAAAATAACACCCAATAAGCTTGCGAGTAATTGACCACCAGAGAGTGTGACGTATTGAAAAGATGCATAAAAACCACGTTGACCTTTTAAGCCTAATTCACTCATATAGGTTGCTACGGCGCCATATTCACCACCAACCGATAAGCCTTGAAGTAAGCGCACTACCAATAAAAGGAAAGGGGCAAATAAGCCAACTTGGTCATAAGTAGGTAGGGCTGCAAATAGAAAAGAACTCAAAGCCATCAGACAAATTGAGATGACCATCGACTTTTTTCGACCATGCCGGTCTGCAATTCGTCCAAATACCCAACTACCAATAGGACGCATAAAAAAGCTTGCAGCGAATACGCCCCACACATAGATAGATTTAGTCGTACTATCCATATCAGGCGCTGTTAGTGCTTGAGTAAAGTAGGCAGCAAACACTGCATAGATATAAAAGTCGAACCATTCAACTAAATTACCAGAGGCTGCGCCTACAATCCCACGTATTCTGCTACGTTTTTCTTCCTGAGTGTATGTCATATTTCTTCCATCATTTTGCAGACAAAAATGAGGAATTTTCAGATATGCTAGATAGAAAATAGAATGAAACTTTAAATATCACTCAATCCTGAGCACTTCCTTAAATTCCTAACCATTCATTTTTTCTAATTTTAAAATTCTATTCTAGTGAGATTATGTCCTTTTGTTCGATTTAAAGAGATTTTTACCAATGATCGAACACTTCCTTTCATTTAACTTAATAATTAATTCTATTTAAAATCAGTGAGCTAATTTACAACGGTACTTTTCTATTTTATTTCTCCTTTTAAGTTTCATTTCGAGCTTAAATTTATTTTGAATATTTGGTAATACTTAAAAAGTTATAACGTCGATTCCTAAGAAAATAAATGAAATTTATATAATGATAAGTTCATAAAAGTTGTATCACATTCACTTAATCGAAAAAGTACAGAATGTGTTGTTTCTCAATATATGTAGCTGTATTCTTGCGTGGCTAAAAATAGACTCCGCACTCATTTCTAGCGCTTTAGAATTATGCACGGTATGGCAGGTAGTTATTCAATGGAAAGACGTTCGTTAAATCTTCACTTCATGACATGCTCTAAAACAGCATTGGCTTCATCTATTGCACTCATAACATCTGTCGTCTATGCAAATGAAGCGGAGGTTTCGCAGCTCCCAACCATTACTGTGAACGCTACACAAAATAATGATGCACTATATACATCTAAAAAAGTTAATTTATCTGGTTTTCAAACTGGTGATGTAAAGAAAGTTCCTGCATCTATTACCACCATTACCTCTGAGCGTATAGCAGATCAACACGCAAAAACTTTAACTGATGTTATTAAAAATGATTCATCATTAGGGGATGGCTACGCTGCAATTGGCTATTATCCAAATTTTGTAGCACGTGGTTTTGCGCTTGATTTAGGCTCAAGTTATCTCATTAACGGCCATACTATACGTGGCGAACAAAACGTGGCTTTAGAAAATAAAGAACAAGTTGAAATCTTAAAAGGCATTTCTGCAATTCAAAGTGGAATGTCGACACCAGGTGGTGTTGTTAACTATGTCACCAAAAGACCAGCCGATGTTAAAAACATTACTGTAGATGCAAATTCAGAAGGCGGCTATACACTGGCAACAGATGTTGGCGGCTTTGTTAATGATAGTTTTGGTTATCGGATCAATTTAGCTCATGAAAGCATCCATCCAAGTGTTGATCACGCAAATGGTAAACGAGAGTTTGGCTCAGTTGCTTTAGACTGGAAAATTAATGAGCGTTCTAAACTACTGTTTGACATTGAAGCCCAGCATCAAAGCCAACGTTCAGTACCCGGTTATCAACTGCTTGATGGGCAAGAAGTACCAACAAATGTAGATCAAGACCGTTTATTGGGTTACCAATCTTGGAGTAAACCTGTTGTAAATAACAGTATAAATGCAAGTTTGAAATATCAATATGCATTTAATGATCAATGGAATGCTAGCTTAAGTGCATCGCAAAGCCGTGTTGTGATTGATGATTACAGCGCTTTTCCATGGGCTTGTTATAGCGACGGAGTTTGCCAAAATAATACTTTTGATAAAGATGGTAATTACGGTATTTACGATTTTCGTAGTCCAGACGATACACGTATTACCAACCAGTTTTCTGCTGGGTTAAATGGACAATTCAATACTGGCAATATTCAGCATCAAATCGCTTTTGAAATACAACATACTTATAAAACATTGAAGCGCTACAACTCTAACTCAATGGAGCTTGCCCCTATAGGATTAGGTAATATCTATGAGGAAACAAAGGATTATGACCCAGCTCAGATTGACTTAAGAAATTACTATAAAGCTCTAGAAAGTGATCAGACTGCATTTACTATAACTGACCGAGTTCAATTTAATGATCAATGGTCAACTCTACTCGGTGGGAAACTTATTCATCTTGATGAGCAAGCTTATGATCCAAATGGCCAGCAAAGCCGAGATACCGATTTAAACAAGTTCTTGCCACAATTAGCACTCATGTATAGCCCAACTTCCAAGACCAATCTTTATGCTTCATATGCCAAAGGTTTATCCGATGGTGGTGAAGCTCCATGGTATGCAGAAGCGAATGCTTATCAAGTCCTATCACCTAGAAATTCTGAACAATATGAACTTGGTGTTAAGCAACAAATACGCAATTTCTTAGTAACAGCAGCTATTTTTGATTTAAAGCAAGATAATCAATATACGACTGCAAATTCTGAAGGGAAGTTAGAGTTTGTGGAACAAGGCGAACAACATAATCAAGGTATTGAATTAGGTTTAACGGGCGCTTTAACCGATACACTCGATGTAAGTTCAGGTATTACCTATACCAAATCTCGTCTAGTTGATATTGATAATGACAGCTACAAAGGTCATCAAACTCAAAATGTACCAAAAGTACGTGCAACTGCACAGTTATCTTATAAAGTACCTTCAGTTGAAGGGTTAAGATTATTGAGTGGCATGCAATACAGTAGCAGTAAATATGCAAACAAAGAGGGAACTACAAAAGTAGGCGGCTATAGCGTCTTTAATATTGGTGCTGCCTATAAAACAAATTTTGCTGGGCATGACACAACTTTTAGATTTAATATTGATAACTTATTTAATAAGAAGTATTGGCGTGATGTAGGGGCATTTATGGGAGATGACTATTTATTCTTAGGTAATCCTCGCACAGCTCAATTTTCTACAACATTTAGCTTTTAAAAGTTATGGAACAAATAAAAAAGGAGCTTTAAAAGCTCCTTTTTTATTTCAGGAATTAAGCCGACATTTTTGGTTTAACCATATTATTAATCGACAAGATATCATCAAGCACTTGTGCCGATAATAAACCTTCATTTTGAACTAAAGCCAATACGCTTTGTCCAGTTTCGTTTGCAGTTTTAGCAATACGAGTTGTAGTTTCATAACCTAGATATGGGTTAAGTGCAGTCACGATACCAATCGAGTTTTCAACCAAAGCCTTACAATGCTCAGGGTTCGCCGTAATTGTATCAATACACTTACTTTGGAACATTGCCATTGCCTTACCAAGCAAATCCATAGATTCAAATAGTTTGAATGCAATAAGTGGTTCCATTGCATTTAACTGTAATTGACCCGCTTCAGCAGCTAAAGTTACAGCCAAGTCATTTGCAATGATCTGGAAACAAGCAAGGTTCATTGCTTCAGGTATAACTGGGTTTACTTTACCCGGCATGATCGAGCTACCCGGTTGGCGAGCTTCTAAATTAATTTCATTAATGCCAGTACGTGGACCACTTGAAAGTAAACGTAAGTCATTGGCAATTTTTGAAAGTTTAGTTGCGGTACGCTTTAATAAACCAGATAAAAGAACAAAGTCACCCATATCTGAAGTTGCTTCGATTAGATCAGGAGCAGACTTAATTTTCTTACCAGAAATTTTTGCAAGTGCTTGAATAGCGAGTTCACGGTAACTATATTCAGTAGTAATTCCCGTGCCAATCGCCGTACCACCAAGGTTCATATACGCTAAAACATTTGGAATAAGCGTATTAATTTGCTCAAGGTCTTTTTGTAAAGTTACTGCAAAAGCACCAAACTCTTGACCTAATGTCATTGGCACAGCGTCTTGTAACTGTGTACGGCCCATTTTTAGGATGTGAGCAAATTCTTGAGATTTATTACGGAAACTTAAGATTAAGTTGTTAAAAGGAAGATTTAGTTCATCTAAGCTTAATAACAAACCTAAGCGAATCGCAGTAGGGTACACATCATTTGTTGACTGTGACATGTTAATGTCGTTATTAGGATGCAAATATTGATATTGGCCTTTTGAATGTCCCATATATTCTAAAGCGACGTTTGCTAATACTTCATTTGCATTCATATTGGTTGAAGTACCCGCACCGCCTTGCATCATATCAATCGGGAACTGATCGTGAAAATTACCACGAATAAGTTGATTACAGCTGTATTCAATCGCTTCAAATTTAGTCTGATCTAAGCTTTTAAGATTATAGTTCGCTTCAGCACAAGCAAGCTTTACCATTGCTAAGGCTTTAATAAGGTGAGGGAAATTTCCGACCTTGCTTTGAGTTAAATTAAAGTTTTCTAGAGCACGTAATGTTTGAACTCCGTAGTAGTCGTTATTATTGATCTCTCTATAACCAATAAGATCCTTCTCAATACGGGTGGTAATTTCAGCGTTCATCATTAAACTTCGAATTAGTAAAGAAGATAATTCATATTAGATTTCGAAATGCTTCACTTCTAATGCATTTATCAAGTTGATTATGCATTTTTTGCATATCATTTTTTTAATTTCATAGTGAACTAACTAGGAGAGTTCATTTTCAATTATTAATTTAACTATATAAATTAAGAAGTTAATATTGAGATGAAGTTAATTTCAAAATTTGCTTGATGCAGTGAATGGTCATCTACTTTTTGAAAGAAACCCATTGCAACCATTAAGACTGATTAATTTAAGTGAAATATCAACTTAATTATCTTTATTATTAGCTTCTAAAGTGTAGCTTATCTAACAAATTAATATAAAAATGTGATGCATTTCACATAAAAAACACTATAATACGAAAAAATCTTAGTTTTAAGTTTATGTTAAAAGTCACAGCCGCATTAATTATTTTGGGAAGTTTTACATACTATGTGCTTTTCCACGGTGAAGAGAAAAGTGAGTCTAAAACTTCTCGTCTGCTTAAAGAAGCAGAGCAATCTATTGCTTCTGCTGAAACCTCTGTAAACAAGGCTAATAGTATTGTGCCCATATCTTACAAGTAGCCTCAGCTCTTAGGTTAACCATTTCATATTATCCATCAAAATATTGTTTTATCTAAATTTTCTTAAAATTTGGGTAAAAGACTGTATGTATAGAGACAAAATTCATGAGAATGAAGTTTATCGCCTATGATCCCAATTCTGGGGAAAAATTAAGCTTAAAAGAGCATATCCACCATATGGATAAATACACCACTTATATCTTTTTTAGTGATGAAAATGACAATATGGTGTTCAATCCCCAGAAAAAGCAAGTTTTTGAAATTACTCAATATACTTCTAATATGATGGTTGAAATTTCAAGAAAGTTATATTACCTCATTGGTGAATATTAAGAATACGTTTTTATCAATCTTAAGTTAAATACTTTAGTAGAATAGTCAGGTTTTATGGACTGAGCTATACTGAAAGCATATCTTCTGATTTAAATGAATTTATTGAGTCAGAGGGCTTAATTCCTGAAATAAGCAAGATAGTCTTTTTCAGTTTTACAGTCCGTATTCTTCCCCAAGGTGCGGACTTTTTTTATAAAAATAAAACATGAGTAAAGCATAGGATTATTTCTATTTTTTATTAACTTAAGATTTATTATTTACTTGAGTTATATATGTCTTACTTTTTGATTTAAAATAACTTTTAGAGTAATAATTATATATTTGTATGAGTTGTTGAGTTAAATCAAAGTCTTTTTATTCTCTTACGCTCTTTTCTATGTCAGAATTATTTAAATACTTACTTTTATTGTTTGGCTTTGCCAATCCTCCATCGCATTTTTGCAGGTACTCCCATGTTTTATAGTTTTTATTCATCTATTCAGCTATTTATTCAGCTTCCCAACCAGACAGATTAAGGACATAAATATAAAAAGGGAATGCATAAAATGAACTTAGAAGTACGTTGGGTAGAAGACCTTTTGACACTTGAGCGTGAGCGTTCTATTTCAAAAGCAGCCGAAAAACGATTTATTAGTCAATCTGCGTTTACGCGTAGAATTCAGCAAATAGAAGAGATGATCGGAGCTGAAGTTATTATTCGAAATAATAAAAATAATATTGAATTTACAGACATTGGGCGGATTATGCTGGTGATGTCTAAAAATATTGAGAAGCAGGTCGAAGAAACAGCAAAGCTGATTAAAAACATCAAAAATGAAACCGAATCTACGATTCGTTTCTGTGTTGTCCACTCATTAGCATCGGGTTTTTTAACCACTTTTTTAAAAAAATTCCCAACATTTATGCGCGATTTAAAAATCGAAATTGTTGCAACGAATAGTGGTGAAGGCTTATCTCTTTTAAAAGAAGGTGCTTGCGATTTTATGATTTGCTATGCAGATCGATCTAATATCAATCGAGTTGGCGATGATATTTTAAGTGGTATTAAGATCGCTGAAACAGAGATTGTTCCAGTGTCAGCTACCGAAGCAGATCATACGCCTAAGCATACAATTCAGAGTAATTTTTCATTACTTGCTTATAGTAAACATGCTTATTTGCGCAAATTGGTCGATCAATTAATTGAAGGTAAACTGATCTACAAAACCTTATATGAAACTGACAATGCCACCAACTTGAAAGAGCTTGTATTACAAGGTTTAGGTGTAGCATGGATTCCAAAAATTAATGTAGAGGAAGATCTCGCTACCGGAAAATTGGTCATGTTGGACCATAACGAATACTGCCTGCCACAGGATATTTATATTTTTAAAAATAACTTGAGTGATAACAAATCTGTTCAGCAAATCTGGAAGGGCTTCCAAACTCAGCATGATTAAAATTTATAATGATATGTGATGTCTTCAAGATATTTACATACAAAGTAATCAATTAAAGAGCTCACACCTTTGTCTTTGTGATGAAAGGCTTTATAAAGCATTGCTCATGGTCTAGATTCTTTGTTAATTTAGACCATATATCAATAATTCAGAAATTTAGTGGGCATTTTTATATATGCTGTACCTGATTTCATTCCTTTTGAATGGATTATTTGATCCAGACGGAGACAATTTTGTTTGATCTAGATAGTAGATTACTAAATATTTTTTATCATATTTATCGGTTTAAAAGTGTTTCAATGGCTGCTGATGCTATTGGCCTTACACAACCGAGCGTTAGTAATGGACTGAACAAAATCCGTCAGCATTTTAATGATCCACTTTTTATTCGTGTTGGGAATGAGATGATCCCAACCGAATTAGCAAAGGAGATTTTTCCGCTCATTAGTGAAGTTATTGATAAAGTGGAAAGCATTAATAACTTTAGTGTGAACTTTGATCCGCTAACTTCAGATCAGCTTTTTACAATTGCAATGACAGATGTATCTCATCTGGTTTTATTACCGCAATTAACAAACTATTTAAAAGAGAAAGCCCCCTTAATTCGCTTGAATATTAGGCCGATTACACCAGAAACCAGCTATCAAATGGCAAATGGTGAGATTGATCTTGCAATTGGCTTTTTACCCCAATTAGAAGAAGGCTTTTATCAACAAAAGTTTTTTAAACAGCATTATGTGGTGATTAGCTCTAAGAGCCATCCTCGTTTAGATCCAAATAACTTTACTTTAGATGATTATATGCGCGAGTATCATATCGATATTGATGCGGGAATCGGGCACTACCATATTAAAAATGAATTGCAGAACAAAGGATTGGATCGAAATATTTTAATTCGATTACCAAGCTATCTTGGAGTGGGATTAGTCGTTCAAGAAACAGATGCGATCGCAACGGTACCGTATTATTTAAGCCAAGTCTTATTGGTGAGAGAAAATTTACAGATTTTACCAGCACCTCTAGACTTTCCAACTTATGATGTAAAACAACATTGGCATATGTCATGCCATCATAAAAGTAGCCATAAATGGTTCCGTCAAACCTGTTATGAACTTTTTAAAGTCTAAAAAAAGAAGATGTAAGAAAAATTCTTACATCTTCCGTGCACTTTAATTTTTAGATTTCAATTGCAACAGCTGTAGCTTCACCACCACCAATACATAATGCAGCAATACCTTTCTTCTTACCAAGGCGTTTTAAAGCATAGATAAGAGAAAGAATAATTCTTGAACCAGTTGCGCCAATTGGGTGGCCTAAAGCACAAGCACCACCATGGACGTTTACTTTTGCCTCATCAATGCCGAGTTCATGAATTGGCGCCATTGCTACCATTGCAAAAGCCTCATTAATTTCCCAAGCATCTACCTCATCAACAGACCAGCCAGCACGTTCAAGTACTTTTTGAATTGCACTAATTGGAGCAATGGTAAATTCGCTTGGATGCTGCGAGTGCGTAGAAGTTGCAATAATTTTCGCCAAAGTATTTAAACCATGACTTTGAGCATATTCTTCAGTGGTAAGTACTAACGCAGCAGCACCATCAGAAATTGAGCTTGAGTTTGCAGCTGTAATTGTACCGTCCTTGCTAAAAGCAGGGCGTAAAGTTGGAATCTTCTCAAGATTAGCTTTTAATGGTTGCTCATCTTGATCAATAACTTCAACACCTTTACGTGTTTTTACTTCAACAGGAACAATTTCTTCTTTGAAGTAACCTTCGGTAATGGCAGTTTGCGCTTTTTTAAGTGAAGAAATCGCAAAGTTATCCATTTGCTCACGGGTAAAGCCTTTGGTATTTGCCATGTCTTGCGCAAACGAACCCATTAAACGGCCTGTTTCAGCATCTTCAAGACCATCTAAAAACATATGGTCCTTAATTTCACCGTGACCCATACGGTAACCACCGCGAGCTTTAGGTAAAATATAAGGTGCATTGGTCATAGATTCCATACCGCCAGCAACAATAATATTGGCACTGCCTGCTTTTAGAGTATCTGATGCCATTAATACCGCTTTCATGGCAGAGCCACAAAGTTTATTAATGGTGACAGCGCCAACATGATCAGGTACACCAGCTTTACGCATCGCCTGACGAGCAGGACCTTGGCCAATACCCGCACTTAATACGCAACCAAAAATAACTTCATCTACTTGTTCAGGTTTAACACCTGCACGTTGGATCGATTCACGGATAACAGCAGCGCCAAGTTCTGGTGCAGTTAAAGCCGATAGGCTGCCTTGAAAGCCGCCCATTGCAGTACGGCTGCCTGAAACTATAACAATTGAACTCATCTTAATATCTCTTATTGATGTATTTGCTAAATTTGCCTTTAGCCGAAACTAAAGGCGC
Source organism: Acinetobacter pittii (assembly GCF_022449185.1). Lineage (GTDB taxonomy): Bacteria > Pseudomonadota > Gammaproteobacteria > Pseudomonadales > Moraxellaceae > Acinetobacter > Acinetobacter pittii_I. The sequence goes on along the minus strand of NZ_JAKUKO010000001.1, from coordinate 1,041,471 downwards.
CAGTAAATTAAAAAGTAGGTGGGGTATAGCTGAGCGTTCTACCAAAGAACCACAGCAAGAATAAAACTAAAGGAAAATGCACAACGAGCTGAGTGACTGTAAAACCAATCACATCTTTTGCTTTTAGTTTTAAAATGCCTAACATTGGAAGCATAAAGAATGGATTGATTAAGTTCGGTAAAGCTTCTGCTGCATTATAAATTTGTACAGACCAGCCTAAATGAACTTTTAAATCATTTGCTGCTTGCATGACATATGGGGCTTCAATAATCCATTTTCCACCGCCAGATGGCACAAAGAACCCAAGGATGGCAGAGTAAATTCCCATCACAATTGCAAAGGTTTCTTTTGAGGCGATTGAAACGAAAAACTCAGCTATATAATGCGACAGCGATAAATCTTGACTGTTTAAAGCTTGCGTCATAATAAAAGCGATGCTTCCGTAAAGTGGAAACTGAATTAAGATTCCTGATACAGCTGGAACTGCCTTTGAAACAGCATTTAAAAAGTTTCGTGGTGTGCCATGCAATGCTAGACCAAGCATTAGAAACACAAAGTTGTATGTGTTTAAACTCGAAATAGCAATGATAGGATTACTTTTTGAAAATTCAAAAAACATCCAGATTAAGCCTAATGCCACCACAATAATCGTTAAGATAGGCGAGTTTTCTAACCAGTCACCTGGGCGCGTCGATTTTTCCTCATGTGGTTTGTCTTCTTCAAACTGCACATCAAAACTATCAATCGTTTTAACATTATTACCTTTTGGAGCTGACCAATACGCGATTGCGATTGAAACAATCACCAAAATAATGGTCATCGCAATTGATTGCCAAAGGAAAATCGTTTCAGTAAATGGAATAACGCCAGTTAGGTTGTAAATTGACTCAGGTAAACTAGTTTTATTCGCTTGAAGCTGTGCTGCCGAAGAGCTAATTCCCAGTGCCCAAGTTGCACCCATACCAATGATTGCTGCCGCAGCCGCTGCACGGTAATCCATGTTCAGCTCTTTACGTTTTGCTAATGCAATCACTAAAAGTGCAGTAAGAATCGTGCTTACTGCCCAATTGACCAGTGAAATTAACAAGCTGACGGTTGCAACTAAAACAATAGCACCACGTCCAGAATTTGGAATACGTGCCATTTTTTGAATGAGGAACTTTACGGGCTTAGATACGGAAACGACATAACCTACAATAATGAGCATCGTCATTTGCAGGGTAAAGGGAATAAGACTCCAGAAACCGTTACCGAAGGAAGTCGCAACATCGTGAATAGGCGCACCAATACCCAAAGCGGCAACTGACACGATAATGACGCCAAGCAGAGCAAAAATATATGAATCAGGAAACCATTTTTCAGACCAGTCACTAATCCGAAGAGCAAATCTTTCAAAAATTCCTTGCTGTTTTTCCATAGCTGAAAAAATCCTTCTCATTCTTATTTATAGACAGCACATCCAGTGCTTTAAAGGGCTAAGACTCAAGCTCACTTACTAACTTGAGTCTTTTACAGCTAACTAAATCTTAGAATTTACGCGACTAAGGTTTTATAAAACTCAACGCCAGTAGCAGCTTGAATCTGTTCAAGCGTGACATCTTTAGCAAGTTCAATCAGCTCTACGCCTTGTGGTGTAATGTCCATTACACCTAAGTCAGTAATGACGCGATGAACCACACCTTTACCTGTTAAAGGCAAACTACAGTTTTTCACAATTTTTGGCGTACCATCTTTTGCGCAGTGTTCCATAAGCACTACAACTTTTTGTACGCCAACAACCAAGTCCATTGCGCCGCCCATACCTTTAACTTTCTTACCTGGAATCATCCAGTTAGCCAAGTCACCATTTTCAGAAACTTCCATTGCGCCCAAAATTGCAATGTTGACATGGCCACCACGGATCATGGCAAAAGATTCTGAGCTTGAGAAAAATGCTGCACCAGGGCGGGCAGTAACCGTTTGTTTACCAGCATTAATTAAATCAGCATCAACAGTTTCTTCAGTTGGGAACTCACCAATGCCTAATAGACCATTTTCAGATTGAAGCCAAACATTAATATTTTCAGGAATATAATTAGCAACTAGAGTAGGTAAGCCAATACCTAAATTGACATAAAAACCGTCTTCAAGTTCTTTTGCAGCACGTTGTGCCATTTCATTTCGTGACCAAGCCATTTTATACTGCCTCCGTGCTTAAAGTTTTATGCTCAATACGTTTTTCAGGTGATGCATTCAGTACAATGCGGTTTACGTAAATACCCGCTAAATGGATCTCATCTGGATCTAATTCACCAATTTCAACAACCTGTTCAACTTCTGCGATTGTGATTTTGCCAGCCATCGCACATTCAGGATTAAAGTTTTGAGCAGTTTTACGGAATACCAAATTACCCGCTTTATCTGCTTTATAGGCTTTAACAAGAGCAACATCTGCTGTTAAAGATTCTTCTAAAATGTAGTTTTTGCCATTAAAGGTGCGTTCTTCTTTACCTTCGGCAATGAGTGTACCAACACCGGTTTGTGTATAAAACGCTGGAATTCCAGCACCGCCAGCACGTAACTTTTCTGCTAATGTACCTTGTGGGGTAAGTTCTACATCAAGTTCACCATTTAAATATTGGCGCTCAAATTCTTTGTTTTCACCAACATAAGAAGAGATCATTTTTTTGATCTGTTTGGTTTGAAGTAAAATACCTAAACCGAAATCATCTACACCAGCGTTATTTGAAATACATGTGAGACCAGTCACACCGCTTTGCTTAACTGCGACAATTAGTTTTTCAGGAATTCCACATAGACCAAAACCGCCTACGGCAAGTGTTTGATTATCTGCAATAACGTCTTTTAGTGCTGCCTCTGCATTGGCATAAACTTTATTCATTCTATTGTTATCCTATATCCCTTAGTAATCTTAGTTTTAGCATCACATTTTGTGTTATAGAAGTTAATTTTTTTAAATGATTAATAAGTATAATCAATGAATGGTTTTAAATCGTCTACAAAAGATCAGACGAACATAAAGCAAAATACTTTAAAAAATAACCTCATATCATTGAAAATTATAATAATTAATAATTTTAGCTTAAGTGTATGCTTAGCTCATCCTAAAAAGCAGTCTTTAATTTTTTAAAATTTATATTGAACCAAAGCCTCAATAAATTGAGTCGAAATATTTGAAATTTCAAAGTTCTTTTTATAAACAATTCCCACAGTCTTATGAATAGATTCATCCTTTAACTCAATGAGTACGTTATGTTCTTTATCAATGTGTTTAGCAAAATGCCTTGGAATTGCACTTACCCCAATTCCATAAGCCACGAAACTTGAAAGTGATGAAATTTGATGACATTCAACTTTTAAATCGAGCGTTATATTATTTCGTAAACAGTTCTGCTCAACTAAATATCGAACAATTGAAGGTTTTTGTAAGGTCACGAATGGATTTGAACAAAGCTCTTGCCATGTAATAGAAGATGATAGAGCGAGTGGATGAGTTTTTGGTAATAAAGCTAAGAAATCTTCTTCAAATAATGGTTTGAACTCTAAGCCTTCGATGAGATCCGGTTCGAAGCAGATGCCAAGCTCGAAAATACCATCTTGTACTTTTTCTATAATGGTCTCGTTAGGGATATCGTGAATTGAAAAGTTGAGATTGGGATGAAGTTCTAAAAACTGGTGAATTACTTCAGGCAGAATTGCATGAGTCACAAAGGGCATTGAAGCGATGCTTAAGGTTCCACGATTAAGCTTAAAACGTTGTTTAACATCGTTTTCCATTTCATCCCAATTGGCGAGTAATTTTTTTGCATAGGGAATGAGGGATTTACCTTCTTGTGTAAGTTCAACACGGCGAGTATTACGGTTAAAGAGCTTTCCGCCTAATTCTTCCTCTAAGCTTTTGATGGTGAGACTTAAAGCAGATTGGCTGAGATGTAACTCTAAAGAAGCATTGGCATAGTTGAGTGTACGCGCAAGGGCCAAAAAAGCTTTTAGTTGTTTAAGCGTCATTTCTTTCCTTTAAATTACTCAACTTATCTAGAAGAGTAATTTATACGAAAATTTGCCTAATATGATGTTTTTTGACAAAAAATTATGAAAAAGCAAGTAGAGCTCAATGTGCTGAATTACTTTAGTAAATTTTTCTAGCTGAATTAATCAGTGTTTTTAGCAAAGTATGATGAAACGTAGGATCCAGCCGCTACTATTTGGAAATATCAGCTAAGGAAGGTTTAGGTTGCTAATTATTTTTAATCTAATAAAATCGTTTTTTTATTTTCTAATAATATATATGTCTTATACGACAGTGCATATGCGGCATACAAGTAGTGGATCAAGTAGTTCTAGAGATGCCAAAGATGTCTTTATATCTGGTTGTCGTAATGATTTTGATTTTAGTCAAATTACTCCTGGAAAAATTAGTAAATTAAGTAAAGAAGATCAAAAGTATTTTTATAAATGTGATGATGCAATCAATAACAAATTGTCAGTAGATTCATTAGTTTATTACTCATCATTTATTTTACCTACTATTTGTATCCTTATTTTTATAAGAATAGGTAAAAAGCATTATCGAATTGCTGAAGAAAAAATTAAGAGCGCGAAATATCCTGTAATTTTCGCTAGAAAACCAGAAAATAATCCCTCTAATTCAATGGAGATCGCACTGGTAATCGGTGGGGTACTAGCAGCGCTAATCTATATATTAATTTATATTGTTTATATTATTATAGTAGAAATTAAATATTAAAATTACATAGTAGAAAATCTTTAAATAGATAAAAAATTACCGCTATCTATTTTTTATTTCTTATAAAAAAACTAGTGATCTGAACTAATAAAATATTTATCAAATTAATTTAAAAAATATATTATTCAATTGTGTTTATTAAATAATATAGAGATATTAATTTAATTTACTCAACAATTAATAAGTTTTATTAAAAAATAAAAGCTTTTAAATGATGGTATTTTACCGTACAAATAAAGTAAGTGATTGTATTTAATTGGTATTTTAAAATTTAAACAAATTACATTGTTTTTAAATATTTTAATGATATTTTATTTTTAAGCTTATTTACCTATTACCAATCATAGATGTTGTGATTTTTATCATTGTAGGTTTTGGATAACCTAAATATCTTTTGGTAATTTTATTGAACCTAATATCTATTCTTTAGGGAGAAAGAATATATGTGGGAATTATTTATAATTCTACTTTCGCTTGGGCTGTTAATGTATACAGCTTACAAGGGCTTTTCTGTCATTCTCATGGCACCAATTTGTGCCTTACTTGCTGTTCTACTCATTAACCCTGCCAATGTCTTACCGTTTTATTCGGGTGTATTTATGCCCAAAATGGTGAACTTTATTAAAGATTACTTTCTTGTATTTTTGCTCGGGGCAATTTTCGGTAAAGTCGTTGAAATGTCAGGAATTGCTGAGTCTATTGCTCGAACCATTGTAAGATGGATTGGGGCAAAAAAAGCAATTTTAACGGTCGTATTACTAGGTGCAATTTTAACCTATAGCGGTGTAAGTTTATTTGTTGCTGTATTTGCAATTTATCCTTTTGCAAACCAGCTATTTAGACAAGCCAATATTCCAAAACGTTTAATTCCGGGAACCATCGCGCTTGGTGCATTTACATTTACCATGGATGCGTTGCCTGGTACCCCGCAAATCCAAAACGTAATTCCAACCACATTCTTTGGCACCAATATTTATGCCGCACCATTCCTAGGAATTATTGGTGCAATTTTTGTTCTATGCATGGGGTTGGCTTACTTAGAGTGGCGTCGACGTGCTGCTGCAAAAGCTGGCGAAGGGTACTCTGGTTTTGGTGTAGACGATACGCCGTCTCAAGAAATTGAAGCCGATATGAACTTGCAAAATAATGGAAGTGCGGCTCGTCAGTTTTTAGCGTTTGTACCCCTTATTCTTGTTGCCGTAATGAACAAATATTTGTCTAAAGCAATCAAAGAGTGGTATCCAAATGGTTTTGATTTTGCCACTATCGGTCTAGCGGATTACACCGTAGATGTTGCAAAAACCGGTGCGATCTGGGCAGTTGGTCTTGCGCTGATTGTTGGGATTATTTCCGCAATTTTGTTTGATTACCAACGTGTAGTGACGAACTTCAAAGAAGGCATTAATGCCAGTATTGGTGGCTCACTTTTAGCAGTGATGAATACCGCATCTGAGTATGGTTTCGGTGCAATTATTGCGTCATTACCGGGCTTTGCTCTGATTAGCCATGCAATGAGCAGTACCTTCACAAATCCTTTAGTAAATGGCGCTGTGACCACAACCGTTTTAGCAGGTATTACCGGTTCAGCTTCAGGTGGTATGAGTATCGCTTTAAGTGCGATGGCTGAACAATATAACGCCGCGATTTTAGCTGCGGGTATTCCACCAGAAGTCATGCACCGTGTGGTTGCGATGGCCTCAGGCGGTATGGATACCTTACCGCATAACGGCGCGGTAATTACTTTACTCGCTGTTACTGGATTAACCCATAAACAATCGTATAAAGATATTTTTGCAGTCACAGTAATTAAGACATTAGCTGTATTTGTGGTGATTACGGTCTTTACCGTAACGGGTATTGTTTAAGTCAGCACGTTATAAGTATTAAGGAGTAAATAGATGACTAAACTTTTAGACGATAAGGTCGCTTTTATTACAGGTTCTGCAAGTGGTATCGGTCTAGAGATTGCTAAGAAATTTGCTCAAGAAGGTGCCAAAGTTGTCATTTCTGACATGAATGCCGAAAAGTGCCAAGAAACGGCGAACTCTCTTAAAGAGCAAGGTTTTGATGCACTATCTGCACCTTGTGATGTGACCGATGAAGATGCTTATAAACAAGCCATTGAGCTGACTCAAAAGACCTTTGGTACCGTTGATATCTTAATTAATAATGCTGGCTTTCAACATGTTGCGCCTATTGAAGAGTTTCCAACGGCTGTTTTTCAAAAGCTAGTTCAGGTCATGTTAACAGGGGTATTTATTGGTATTAAACACGTTTTTCCAATCATGAAGGCTCAAAAATATGGTCGTATTATTAATATGGCTTCAATTAATGGCTTGATTGGTTTTGCTGGAAAGGCAGGTTATAACAGCGCGAAACATGGCGTGATTGGCCTAACAAAAGTTGCAGCTTTGGAATGTGCACGTGATGGTATTACGGTAAATGCTTTATGTCCGGGGTATGTAGATACACCATTGGTCCGTGGTCAAATTGCAGATTTGGCTAAAACCCGTAATGTGAGTTTAGACAGCGCACTTGAAGATGTAATTTTGGCAATGGTTCCTCAAAAGCGTCTGCTATCTGTTGAAGAAATTGCTGACTATGCGATTTTCCTTGCGAGTAGCAAAGCAGGTGGGGTAACAGGCCAAGCTGTTGTTATGGATGGTGGTTACACCGCCCAATAATTTAAGTATTTTATAAAAGCCGCTTATTTAAAATAGGCGGCTTTTTATTCGTTAAAAATTTACGATAGTCTCCTGTTCAAAATAATGATTTATCTCTACTCTATTTGCTTATAAAAAATCTAATAAAATAAGTTTGTTAAAGTATGAAGTTATACTTTAAAGGTATTTAACTTATTTCTATTTTTAAAATTTAATAGAGTATGAGAAAGTAATCTTTACTCTCTTTCTTGATTCGATATTTTTCAGGGAAACTCGTCAATTAAAGGATATTAATTGGCATACAAGTTGCTTTTTAAGCAATAAGTTATTTAGCTAGGTGAAAAGGATATGATATCACTCAGCCAACAGACGGAACTCAATCATTATTCACGCAAAGCTGAATTTGCGCAGAATTTGATGTCCACGATTTGTGGTGAACACCGTCTAGATACAATTTACAAAGATACTCTCGATTTTCACTATGACGGAATGCGTTTGCCTAATAAAAAAATGGCAATCGGTACAATCAGTTATGGTGCAAACGTTGCTATTAACATCTCAAATTTAAAAGCGTATAGCATTAGTTTGCCGATACAAGGTCGACAAGCTCTCAACATTCGCGGTGCTCATTATCAATCTGATGAAAACAGGGGCCTTATTGTTTCAAATAACGATCAGCAAGATTTGATTATCGATAAAGATTGCAGAAAATTTCAGGTGGTTATTCCTGAACGGAGTATGCAGATTGTGCTTGCGGATTTACTTAATAAACCCATAGAAGCTCCCATTATTTTTAACCCTGAAATGCACTTAGACTCTGAGCAACTTATTGGTGCATGGTGGAAGAACATTCAAAATTTTGTACAGTTAAAATCGCAATATAGCAATTTTTATGGTTTGCAAATGCTATCTGAAGACTATGAAAATTTTGTAATTAAAGCGTTATTGTTGTCTCAAGAAAATAACTACTCTGAAGCCTTAAAGTTACTCTCACATCAGGATGAGCCAGCTTATATCCGTAAGGTTCGTAATTTTATTATTGAACATGCGCACGAAGAAATCTGTGCAGAAGATTTGCAACGTCTGGCTGGGGTTTCAAAATCAAAATTGTATGACGAATTTCAACAGCACTACGGCACCAGTCCAATGTCGTATTTAAAAAAATATCGTCTCCAACAAATTTATAAAATCTTGAGCACTACAGGAGCAGATAGAAAGGTTTCTATTTCAAAGCTTGCCTATGACTGGGGCTTTAACCATTTAAGTCGTTTTTCTCAAGAATATCGTGAAGAGTTCGGTGAAAATCCAAGCGAGACCAAAGGCAAAATTTTCTGATATTTAATTTTCCCAAATAAAAAAACTGATTTAGTTGCCTAAATCAGTTTTTTTATTTATTGATTAATATTTATAGACTTTCTTCTAGCTTTAACACTTGTTTGTTTTTAGATTTCTCATAAATCACTTTCAGGCTAAGTGCGATAAATGAGACGAAGGTTGGTAGTGCGAGAATAAAGAAAATACCGCTTAAGCTTAAGTTAAAAGTGAAAATGAGCGAGCCAAAGAAAGCGCCTAAAATTGCACCGATACGACCAATACCATGCATCCATGAAACACCAACTGCACGACACACTGCTGGATAGAACATAGCTGCAAGTGGCAGTAATGAAGATTGAGCGCCTGCGAGTAATGCACCAATTAAGAAAATAGTAAGACCTAATAAGAAAATATTTGAGCTTACTAGACCTGCAACAATGAATAGGCTGAAGGCAATCAGATATGAATATTTAATGACTGTGGTTGGATTCAGTTTATCCATATACCACCCCATTATGGTTGCGCCAATCACACCACCAAAAGGGAAAATCGCAGCAATTAAACTAAACTGTTGAGTACTAAAACCTGCTGTTTTTAAAATCGTTGGCATCCAGCTTGTTAAAAGATAGAATACCAAAAGGCTAGTAAAGCAGCAGAGCCAAAGCATGCTTGAACCCCACAGATATTTTCCTAGAACCACTTTAACTGGATTTTCATCTGAAGCAGTTTCAGCCTGAGTTAAAACGAGTTTTACCGGCTCTTGAAAAGAATGACCTTGAATATTTTCTAAAATACGCTGCGCTTTGCTTTGTTGATGACGTGTAATTAAGTATTGAGTTGATTCAGGTAGTTTAAGCAATAAAGCAACCACTAAAATTAGGGGAATGCTTCCGCCAACAATAATCACTTTTGCCCAGCCATAGCTTTCTAACAGATAAGCTGACAGCACACCGCCACAAGAAATACCCAGCATAAATCCACAGCCAGCAAGGCCTGTAAGGAATGCTTTACGTTTTACAGGCATATACTCAGAAACAATCGTACTGATGTTGGGCATGGCTGCGCCTAAACCAATACCTGTAATAAAGCGATAAATCATTAAGTCTTGGGTTGAATTAGCAAAGCCACACAATATCGTAAATATGGAAAATAAAAGGCTTGTAACAACAATAACGCCTTTACGGCCAAACTTATCGGACAAAGGCCCAGAAATAATTGCACCAATCGACATACCGACTAAAGCAGCACTTAAAACTGGAGCAAGCTGAGGCTTGGTAATTCCCCAATCATCGAGCAATGCTGGAGCAACAAAACCAATAATTCCTGTATCTAGACCATCACAGAAGAAGACAAAAAAGCCTAGGATAAAAACCATCCACTGTAATGGAGACAGTTTTTCGCGATTGATAATCGTGTTTGCATCTATCGTTTTCATATGTATTCCTTATTCATTAAAATTTTTTGCTGTAATTGACGAAGAAACGGTTTTCTGAGAAATCATTTCCATGCTTAACGTCGTAATTGATGAAGATGCACTGAAGAGCTAAACCTTTGAGAAAAGGCTGTTGAAGGGCATAATTGACAATAACGTTTGTTTCACTTTCTTTGTTTTTTAAGCCATCTGCTGTTTTGAAGTGATCGCCGTATACATACTTCAAAGTGGTATTTAGGCCCGGCACATGATCTTTAAAGTCATAGCCATAAATGAAGTGATAAGACTTTTCATCTTGTTTGAAGAAACCAGTCGTGTTCCAGTTAATAAAATAAGTTTCAGGCAAGAAACCATCAGGTAGTGGGTAGGCAGACTCACCGATAATTTGCTGATAACCCACACCAAAGCTGTGATTTTTTACTTTAAGTGTTTCTAGTAACCCTACATTTTGCGCATCGATGTCAAAAAGGTGTCCATTATCTTTGGCATTGAAATATTTGAATTTTGAATTAACTGAAAAATTAGCGTTTTTCCATAGGTGGTCAATGCCGACATAATGTTTGTTATATAAATCCTCCATATTTCCAAAGTAATATTCACCCTTCAACGTAGGCGTAAATTGATAGCGAAGATCTATGTAGTTAAGTCCATCGGAGTAGCCAGTCACACCTTTTGAAGTAAAAGAAAATCGATGGAAATCTTCTTCATTTCGTGGTGATACTTTTTCAATACGGCCAATTTCAGCAAAAAGTTTGTCGTTTAGCTGGCTCTTAAGATTAGTTCCCCAATAAGACGTCAGGAGTTGCCGGCTTGCATCTACAGTGGTTACGGGTAAATCCAGCCATAATTCACCAATGCTGAGTAGCGTTTTGTTATAGCCTAACTTTAAGGTCGCACCATATTTTAGATAATCAGGTGCTTGGGACTGCGTGGTTTTATCAAAAGGCAATACCGTATCTGCAACATGTTTATCTTGGCTTAAACGAACTGCATATTGTGCTGAAGCATTTGCGCCAATTTGAATTGGGGTTCCACCAATTTCTAACGGCGTATCATGCATACTTGAGTTGTAAAATAGAGAAACTGATTGTGACCAGCTACCTGTGTCCTTTACATCTGGATTGTCATAGTTTCTGTCTATATATGCATTTTTTGATGTAAATTTCCATTCTTCATCCGCTGAATAAGCCTGAGTAGAAAATGCACTACAACATAAAATATTGATGAGCATTAACGTTTTTTGTTGTCCATAAATTGGCCATGGTCGATGCATAAATAAACGCCTTAATTTAGAAAATGACTGGGCTTTTTTATGTAATCAAATTAATTACATGACTTGATTGAACTATTTTTAGCCAATCGTCACTATCCAATAAGTCCTAATCTTCATCCATTTTTTCCAAATGAGATAAAAAGTATTAATTTAATTTTTTAATTTAAAGTTATGAAATTTATTAGTTTTCCTATTTTTTGTGTTTTATCCATTTTTATTGATTTTGATAATTGCGCAGAGATTGGATAGTGCTTGCAGCTTTTGGACAGCCTAAAAAAATATTCGGATAGAAGATAAAGCCATAACAATGTCAGGAGTTGACACTATGGCTGGTCAAACCGTTCAAATTAAAACAGCATCTGGAAAGCAGTTCAGTGCATATCTAGCGACACCAGAAACAGGAAAAGGACCTGGAGTGGTGCTTTGTCAGGAAATCTTTGGAGTGAATGCCGCCATGCGGGAAAAAGCGGATTTTCTTGCGGAAGAAGGCTATACCGTTTTAGTTCCTGATTTATTTTGGCGTGTAGCACCTAATATTGAACTGAGTTATACACCAGAAGCTTTTCAAAAAGCTTTTGAACTTTATCAGCAATATGATGAAAACCTAGGTGTTGAAGATATTCAAGACAGCTTATCTTTTTTAAAGACTCGACCAGAATGTGACACTTCTACAGGCCTCGGCGTGGTGGGCTATTGTTTAGGTGGAAAGCTTGCTTATCTAGCAGGCTGCCGACTTTCTGACGTGGCATGTGCCGTAGGTTATTACGGTGTAGGAATCGAAAAAGCATTAGATGAGTTAGCTAACGTAAAAGGGCGTTTGGTTTTACATATTGCAGAACTAGACCAATTTACACCGTCAGATGCGAGACAAGCGATTGTCGATGCAGCTAACCAATATTCAAATGTACAAGCCTATGTTTACGAAGGTGTTGATCATGCTTTTGCACGACCAAAAAGCAATCATTACCACAAACCTTCAGCACGCTTTGCTCACGAGCGTACAGTAACCGCTCTACATGAAACCATTGGGCCGAAATATGACTTAGTTGCCTTATGGGAAGAGCATATACGTCATGAGTTCGATACACGTGACGTACCAGCAACCATGGCAACGATGGTCGCAGAACCTTATGTCAATCATATTCCAACCTTAACTGGTGGTGTAGGCCAAAGCCAGCTTGCCCGTTTTTATCAATATCACTTTGTTCATCAAAATCCGAAAGATATGAAGATTACCTCGATCTCTCGTACGGTTGGCTCAACGCAAGTGGTGGACGAATTCATTATGAGCTTTACCCACGACGCTGAAATTGACTGGTTATTACCAGGTGTAAAACCAACCGGTAAATACGTCGAAATTCCAATGTTGGGTGTAATTCAGTTCAGAGGTTCAAAGCTGTGTCATGAGCATATTTATTGGGACCAAGCGTCGGTGCTCGTTCAAATTAGTTTACTCGACCCAACAGGCTTACCAGTTGCAGGTGTAGAGACCGCTCGAAAACTTCTTGATGAAGATCTTCCTTCAAATACTTTGATGCCATCTTGGTCAAGTAGTGAAGGCAAGCCAGTCAATTAAGGAGGATCTGCAATGAATATAGATTTAAAAGGAAAAGTCGCTGTGGTGAGCGGCGGCGCAACACTGATTGGTAAAGCTGTTGTACAAGCTTTGGTGTGTGCTGGTGCTCATGTCGCTATCTTAGATATTGATGCCAAAGGCAAGGCAATTGCAGAAAGCTTTAACCATGATGTGATGTTTATTCAAACCGATTTAACCAGCGATGCGGCTATTCAACAAGCTGTGGCGGATATTCACCAACATTTAGGTGAAGTGAGTTACTTGGTCAATCTAGCATGTACCTACTTAGATGACGGTTTTAAATCTTCACGTCAGGACTGGTTACAAGCACTCGATATCAATTTGGTCTCTACCGTTGAGCTGAGCCGTGCTTTATACCATGACCTAAAAAAGCAACAAGGTTCAATCGTTAATTTTACTTCAATCTCGGCCAAAGTGGCGCAAACAGGGCGCTGGTTATATCCAGTTTCCAAAGCCGCAATACGTCAACTCACACAAAGCATGGCAATGGATTTTGCTGCCGATGGTATCCGCGTCAATTCAGTTTCACCGGGTTGGACATGGTCTCGTGTCATTGCAGAAGTCAGTGGCAATAACCGTGAGAAAGCCGACAGTGTAGCAGCCGATTATCACTTGCTAGGCCGATTGGGTCATCCCGAAGAAGTTGCCAATGTTGTTTTGTTTTTATTGTCACCTGCTGCGAGCTTTGTGACCGGAGCAAATTACGCAGTCGACGGTGGCTATTCAGTAATGGGCCCTGAAGGATCACAGCCCGCTATTCCTCGTTTAGCCGAATAGCACATCGTTTTAAAAGCAAATTTAGAAAATTATGGAGAAGATTATGCGCCGTATTGCAATTGTTGGAGCAGGACAGTCTGGTTTACAGCTTGGTTTGGGGTTATTAGATACAGGCTATGACGTGACAATGATCACCAACCGAACTGCCAATGAAATCCGTCAAGGTAAAGTCATGTCAAGCCAGTGTATGTTTCATACAGCTTTACAAACTGAACGTGACTTGGGACTAAATTTTTGGGAAGAACAATGTCCAGCGGTAGAAGGCATTGGGCTAGCTTTAGTGAACCCTGAAAATGGTGGTAAAGCATTTGAATGGAGTGCTCGTCTTGAGCGTTACGCTCAATCGGTCGATCAACGCGTCAAAATGCCATATTGGATGGAAGAATTTGAACGCCGTGGTGGTCGATTGGTAATTCAGGATGTTGGAATAGAAGAGTTAGAACAACTCGCAAACGACTACGAGCTTGTATTACTCGCCGCTGGTAAAGGTGAAGTCGTTAAACAGTTTGAGCGTGATGATGCACGCAGTGTTTTTGATAAACCGCAGCGCGCTTTGGCTTTGACCTATGTCAAAAATATGAAGCCAATTTCACCATACTCTCGTGTGACTTTTAACATTATTCCCGAAGTCGGTGAGTACTTTTCATTTCCGGCACTTACCGTGAATGGGCCTTGCGACATCATGGTGTTTGAAGGTATTCCAAATGGGCCAATGGACTGTTGGCAAGATGTCAAAACACCTGAACAGCACCTGCAATGCAGTCTGGACTTACTCAAGAAATTTGTGCCATGGGAATATGAACGCTGCACAAATGTTGAGTTAACAGATGCTGGTGGATATTTAGCAGGGCGTTTCCCGCCGACCGTACGCAAACCCGTTTTAACCTTACCGTCTGGTAAGAAGATTTTTGGCATGGCAGATGCCTTAGTGGTCAATGATCCGATTACTGGTCAAGGTTCAAACAATGCGGCTAAGTGTAGCAAGATCTATTTCGATGCCATTTTAGCCAATGATAATCAAAGCTTTAGCGAACAATGGATGGTTCAAACTTTTGAACGCTATTGGGCTTATGCAGAAAAAGTCGTGGCTTGGACCAATAGCTTGTTGTTACCACCAGAGCCTCATATCGTTGAACTATTAGCAGCTGCAAGCCAAAACCAAAGCATTGCTTCAATTATGGCCAATAACTTTGATGACCCGCGCGCTTTTGCTCCTTGGTGGTTTGATGCAGATCAGGCTCAAGCATTCTTGGCTTCAAAAACCGCAGCAAAAGTCGCTTAAGGTCAAAATATCAAAGGGAGATTTAAAAATGGACAAAATTGAAACTTTAGCTTTGCAAGCGATTAATACTGAAAACCCAAGAGAAATTCGTAACTTGCTTGGTCAGTTTGCAACTGGCGTTACCGTGATTACAACTCGTGGAAAAGATGGGCGGAAAATAGGTATGACAGCCAATTCATTTTCATCTCTGTCTTTAGATCCGCCATTAATTTTGTGGAACCTTTCAAAAACGGCACCAAGTTTGTCTGATTTTATAGAAGCTGAATATTTTGCCATTCACATGTTGGCACAAGAGCATCATCAGCTTTCGGGGCATTTTGCTCGAGGTGCCGAAGACAAATTTGCAGGCATTGCCCATCAACAATGCAATGCTGGCGTTCCAATTTTGACTGATGCACTCGCAACCTTGGTTTGCCGTAATGTAAATCAGTATGAAGGCGGAGATCACCTGATTTTTATTGGCCAAATTGAACAGTACCAACAACGCCAAGGTGAGCCTTTGGTATTCCACGCAGGAAAGTATCGGATTGCTGCTGAGCATCCAGAATTAGCCCATTAATTCACCACAATCACGATCAATCCGGTCGTGATTTTTTTATAGGAAATAAGAAGATGAAAAGCACTTTAATTAAACATGGATTTTTAGCAGGGACATTGTTGGGTTTGCCATTGGTTACACATGCCTATGATTTACCGACTGTGAATTTAGGCATGACCAGCTTTCTCGATGGCGGATTACCCGCAGGCCCCGGCTGGTATGCTCAAACCTATTTTCAAAATTACGATAGCAATAAATTGGTTGATCGCGAGGGGCAAAAACTCGGTTTACCTAAAACTGATTTAAACTATCAAGTACTGGTTGAACAGATTAGTTATTTATCGAATATCCGAGTAAAAGATAAAGCCAGTCTAGGTATGAATTTTCTAATTCCTTTTGTCAGTAAAATGGACATGGATGATGGCTTGAATAATGCTGCCATTAAAGCCCAAAGTGGCTTTGGGGACATCATGATCGGACCTTTTATTCAGTTTGATCCAGTCATGGGTGCACAAGGGCCGAAGTTTGTACATCGTTTTGAGTTTCAGGTGAATTTACCTACTGGCGAATACGATCAACAAAAAGATATTAATCCAGGTAATAACGCTGTTTCATTTGACCCTTATTGGGCTGCAACATATTGGTTTAATCCAAAATGGACAGCTTCAACGCGTATCCATTACCTCTATAACTTTAAGAATAATGACCCAAGCTATGCATTTATTGGAGCAAATGATATGCAGGCAGGGCAAGCAATTCATGCAAACTTCGCAACAGACTATGCCATTACCGAACAATTCCGCTTAGGACTAAATGGCTATTGGCTAAAACAAGTCACTGATACCGAAGTCGATGGTGAAAAAGTCAAAGGCCGACGTGAACAAGTATGGGCGATTGGCCCCGGTGCGATGTATAGTTTTTCTAAAAATGACCATTTAGTTGCAAATGCTTATTTTGAGCAGGATGCTGAAAACCGTCCAGAGGGAACACGACTACAAGTTCGTTATGTCCATCATTTTTAAATCATAAAAAAAGCCTTTTATATCAATCAATATAAAAGGCTTTTATCTATTTTTAGTTTACGAAAAAATTGAAGTAATTAAGCCTGAACCTTCAATGTGACCAGAACGGCGAGTAGACGAAGGTAACTCACCATAACGGCGTTTATATTCTTGAGAAAAACGACCTAAATGAGTAAATCCCCATTTAAATGCAACGTCAGTAACCGACAGATTTTCATTGTGCATCAGCTCTAAATGAGCTTGTTCAAAGCGTAATTCTTTTAAATAAGACATTGGGGTAGTACCCAAATAGTTTTTAAAACCAGTAAATAGGGTTCTTACGCTCACGCCTGCATGCTCGGCCAGAATTTCGACGTTAAGCGGCTCGTGTAAATGTTCTTTTATGTAGGCTTCTGTACGCTTCACAAAATAAGGAGAGACTGTTTTTTCTTTATACTGATCAATTTTATGTAACGCATTATTAGGTTGACCATAAATGAGCGCATTAAATAGATTTGACTCAAACTGTTTAAAGGCTAAAGGATGATGGAGTGGATGTTGTTCACAGGCCAAAGCATCCATCAATGTTCTAACGAGCTGTAAAAAGTAGGCTCCACTTTGTGTAGCAAAGTCTAATTTTGGGTCAAAAACAAGTAAGTTGTTTTCTGAATCGGCAATATGTTGACGGCAATGGTAAGTAAAATCATCCTTTGAAACTTTTAAAATGAGCTGTGGTGAGTTCGCGTGCCAGCGCATACGTAAAGATTGCTGAGGAGAAATAAGAGAAGCAACTTGAGAATAAGAAATAAACTTTTGTGAACCAAACTCGATTTCTGCGTAGCCTTGAGTTGGAATTTGAATTAAGTAAAAGTTATCAAGGTGATCTGGTTCAATAATGACATCCGCACCATATTCCAAGCGACTAATAGATAGTGCGCCTGTTTTAACATGGTGCATGGTTGCACTGAAATCTCGCTTTTGATGAGAGATTTTAAGATCATGCGGTTTAAAAATCTGCCCGACATTTCGGCAGGTTTCGCTTAAATCGTGGTGATCAAACACCAGATTATGATTGGTAAAGATAGACTCATTTTGAAAATGACGTCCATTGAGTTCGTGGGAGTTGGCTTGGTTCATATTTATCCCTTTTGGCTCACTCCTGTATTTACTGTGCAAAATATGTGAAACCTTAGCTTTGCAACACGTAAATACGGCACTTAAAAAAATTAAGTTACTCGCAAATTACAATGAGATATAAGCAAAATACAGACCAATTTAACCGCTAATTAATGTGATTTTCTCAAACTTTTACATCGGATTTTGTCCATCAATTTAATACATTCGAGAAATAGAATCGGGGGATATAAAAGGTGCTATAAGTTAATCTCATCATGATCTTATTCCTTAAGATCTATCAAAATTTATAGCAAATCCGAGCGAACTGGTCAATTTATTTTGTCGGAATTAATTATTTTATATTATTGATATATAAAAACTTTTAATTTAAATGCAAAAAATCAATATACCCCTTATAAGAGTATATTGAATAATTTCAGGTTTAGTGGTTTTTAAGCTATTTATACTTTAACGTGATGTATTGCTTTGTAAAAACTTCTCGCTGTAAATACGATAATTTTGCAGAGCTTGCTCATCCAACCAATTTTTAACGGCTTCAATCATTGGTGGTGGGCCACATAAATACATATCAAAAGCCTGCTCGGCCAGTTGATCTTTATTTAAGTGCTCATGAATATAACCTGCTTTACCTTGCCAAGCTTCCGTTGCTTTAGTCACAATCGGGTGATAACTAAAGTTGGGTAGCTGTTCAGCATAGGCATGTAAACGCTGTTGTTCGCATAAGTCGGTTTCACTATTTACGCCGTAATATAACTGAACCGCAGGTGAGTTCGGTTGATCCACCAAGTTATCAAGCATTCCCAAGAAAGCAGATAACCCTGTTCCACCTGCCACAAAAACCAGTGGTCGCTGTACTTCACGTAAATAGAAACTACCAAGCGGTGCTTCAATAAGTAAGCTTTGTCCAACCTGACAACGATCACGCAAATAATTACTCATCACACCGTCTGGCAAGAGACGAATTAGAAATTGCAATTGATTGGTTGCATTTGGTCTGTTTGCAAAAGAATATGAACGCCAATCTTCAGTATCTGGTATTTGCAAACGAGCATATTGACCCGGTAAAAACTGAAGTTGTTCAGCGTGACTGCTTGCATCAAGATGTAAGATTGCTGTCGTTTCAGAAACCAGCTCAACCGCAGTCACTTTGGTTTCAATTTTTAAGGTATCACCAGCGTTACAGATAGCAGAATCATGATCGAAATAAAAAGCTGCATCGGATTTCACACGCGTCTGGCAAGCTAACATTTTACGCTCAGCCAAATCACGTTCACTTAATGCATCTTCATCAACATATTCTTGTTCATAAATACCGGTTTCACACTGTCCCTGACAGGTACCACAAACACCTTCACGGCAGTCTAGCGGGAGGTTAATTCCTTGGCGAACTGCTGCATCAAGCAGCAATTCGTCGTTATTTACCGAAATGAAAAAGGTTTTGCCATCGGCAAAATTAAGTGCAACTGAATGTCCCATTTTCATTCCCCTTAAACGTGATAGAAGTCTAAAACGGAATCAATTTTGTCATTCAGCAAAATGCTATGCTGACGACGAATGCGGAAACCATCTGCTGTTTGGCGTAAAAGATAAGTAGCGTGTCCGTAAAAACAGCCTTCTAAACCTTGACGGTTATAAAGCGTTTGCCATGCAACTTTTGCTTCAATTAATCCATCATCCAATGTTTTAACTCGGATGTTGTTTATGCTATGCAAAGTACGTGGTAACGGAGTTGCAGATGCTGCTTTACCTGTACGAATACGGAATACACGGTCTTCGAGTCCAGTACGGTCCGCATAATAAATATAAGACAAGCCCTGATTTGGATCTTGAACATAGTTATGGTCATCAATCCACTGTGGAATATGATATTCACTATCTTCGTCGTAAAGCTCTAGATAGGCATCCCAGTCATAAGCATCGCAAAGCTCTGCCTTTTTGTACAAAAACTGAGATACAGCAAAATGTAGTTCTTGTGACATGGTTACACCTCATCCATTACGGCATTGTTTTCAAAAGTAATATCCTGCATTTTCAATGCTTTCTTGTTTAAGCCATCGAGCATTAGACGTTGCCAATGTCCATGCTGGTTTACATAGAGTCCTTCATGGGTAAATTCACGGCCAGTAATAACGGGTTGAATGCCTAAATCTTGTGAGTTTTTGGTCGCGCCATATTCCCAAGACTGACAGCCACGAGAAATATCGCTCCAACGTTCAAGTCGTGCCTGAAAACCTTTTTGTTGCTCACGGAATTCAACTAAATCGTCTGGTGTACCAAGGCCTGATACGTTAAAGAAATCTTCAAACTGGCGAATACGGTTACGGCGCGCTTCAGCAGATTCACCTTTCACACCAATACATTGGCTAATGACTTCAGTTTTATTCCATGCCACAGGGCGAACAATACGAAGCTGTGAACTAATTTGGTCCATAAAGAATAGGCTAGGGTACAAGTTTAAGTTTCTTAAACGATGCATTGCCCATTCAGCATATTTGGCGCCATATTTTTCGACCATATATGGCATAACCGTGCTGTAACCCGGACGAACTGTTGGGTTCGGCATATCACTAAACAATACGCTATGGCCATTTTTAAAGCTAAACCAACCATCGTCAGTTTCTGAGTCACCGGCACCTAACTTGCTGTAGTCAAGCGTATCGAGTTCTTCGCCTTTTGATGCATTGACTTGTTGGCGGTGTTGGACTGTAGAGACGTAGTTATAATGAACAGTACTGACATGGTAGCCATCTAAGCCATTTTCATTTTGTAGCTTCCAGTTACCTGCAAAAGTATAAGATGACTTGCCTTGTAATACTTCGAGTTCACCGGTTGGGGACTGGTTAACCATTAAATCAAGGAACAGTTTTGCATCGCCCAAAAAGTCTTCTAGAGAATCTGTTGCTTGAGTATCAAGGCTTACAAATACAAATCCACGATAGCTGGCAATACGGCCTTGTTTTAAGCCTCGGCTTGATTTATCAAAATCTTCACAATATTCACCAGGTGCTTTGACTTTCACCAAGCGGCCATCTGACTTATAACACCAAGCATGGAACGGACATGTAAAGGTTGACTGGTTGCCTTTGGCAACGCGTGTTAAGGTCGCACCGCGGTGCTCACAAGCATTCACCATCGCGTGTAATTCGCCCTTACCATCACGGCTCACAATAATCGGCTGACGCCCAATTTGAACGGTTAGGAAATCATGATTATTTGGAATTTCACTTTCGTGACATGCATAAATCCAAACCTTTTCAAAAATAAGTTCCATTTCCAAGTCAAATAGCTCAGGCTCGGTAAACATATTACGTGCAATACGAAACACGCCATCATTAGGACGGAAGTCGATACATCCATCTATAAAATCATTCCATTGTTTTAAATTAGATGAGGTCATTGCTCAATCCTCCAATCAATCAGCTTTTAACTGATTGAACCGCGATTAAGCCTTTGCCTCTATCCGTTTTTTCCAGATCTTTATCCACTTTGTGCAGTTTTGATTTTTTAAATGAACTCTTTTTATGAAAGAGTAGAGGCTTAAATTTGTATGTGTTTTAACCTATCAAAGTTCCCTATAATGTTAAGAAGCATAAAATGAAATTTTGTGAACTAAGTCTATGAAAGAACAAAACTTAAAATTACAAATTAGAATTCTTTTAGAGCAAAACATTGCGTTTGGTCCGGGTAAGGCAGACTTACTTGAAGCAATTGAGAAAACTGGTTCAATCTCACAAGCCGCAAAATCTATGAATATGAGTTACCGCCGTGCGTGGCAGTTGGTCGATACAATGAATCAGTGCTTTGAAACAGCTTTGGTTGAAACTCAAACAGGTGGAACACATGGTGGTGGGGCAGCCGTTACAGCTTTTGGCCAGAAAGTCTTACAGCATTACCGCCAAATGGAAATCAATGCTCGACAAGCCTTAGAACATGATTATCAAATCATGAGTACCTATTTAAAAGGTTAAGATAAAAGATTGCATAACGACGAAATCTTTTAATTTGGTATAGCTTTTGCTTAATATAAATTGCACGCTGAAAAAGCACTGCTGCAATTTTCAGTTACACAGACAATTGCGTCTATTCTGCACTATCGTAAAAGATGGTTTGGGATAGGCGTTTTTATTGCGTATCTAAAAAAGTAGCTGGCATAAACGACTGATCTTTATGGTTATCTCTATGTGTTTTTTGGCATAGGGATAACTATAAAACCAATTAAATTATTCACTAAAATTTAAAAGAAAATAAGTTTTATATAGTGTTCTTAAATGGTTAGTACTCACTACCGAGTGCACCAAAATGAAGTTCTAAATACAAATTGCGCTATTTACCTTCATTCCGATCATCTATATTTGACGAATTATACTTTTCATAATCTTTATGTAGCGCTATATTCTTGGGTATATATCGCTGCAAAAACGACAAAAAGGTAAAAATAATGGTAAGTGATACGAAGATAAAAAAATTGGCTTTAGCTTGTTCAATGCTCAGCATAGGATTGGTCTTTAATGTTCCCGCTAAGGCTGAATCGGTTACCGTTTATGCAGCAGCGAGCTTAACGAATGCAATTAACGATTTAAAAAAAATTTATGAAAAACAGAATAAAGTAGAAGTTAAAACTTCGTATGCTGGTTCATCAACCTTAGCTAAACAAATTGAAGCTGGAGCACCAGCTGATATTTTTATTTCAGCAGATACCCAGTGGATGGATTATCTACAAAACAAAAAACGAGTTGCAGCAAATGACCGTATAAATTTATTAGGTAATCGTTTGGTGTTAATTACCCCAAAAGGGCAGTCATTAAACATAAAACTAGATAAAACCACCGATCCTAATAAAGTGTTTACAGGAAAGGTTTGTACAGGGGATACCAAAAGTGTGCCTGTAGGAAAATATGCTAAACAAGCTTTTACTAATTTAGGTTGGTGGAGTCGTATTGAGCCAAAACTAGTCGAAACAGAAGATGTTCGAGCTGCATTAAACTTTGTTGCACGTGGTGAATGTCAGGTTGGTATTGTCTATGCAACCGATGCAGCGATTAGCAAAGACGTAAAAGTAGCTGGTGTATTTCCGGAAAATACGCATTCGCCAATTATTTATCCTGTAGGGTTGATTAAAAAAAATCTGAATTCAATAAAGTTCTATCAATTTCTACAAAGCAACCAAGCCAAAGCTGTCTTTAAAAAGTATGGCTTTAGTGTGTTGGCTTCAGTTAAACCATGATGCTTTCTTTAACTCCAGAAGAACTCAGCGTTCTGCAACTTTCTTGTAAGGTTGCAGCAAGTTGTCTTGTGGTCAGTATTATTCCTGCAATTTGTGTGGGATGGTTTTTGGCACGTAAAGAGTTTTGGGGTAAGTCATTTATTGAAACATTGGTGTTTTTACCTTTAGTGCTACCGCCAGTTGTACCTGGTTATTTGCTATTACAGGTATTTGGGAGCCGCGGCATTATTGGGCAATATTTGGCGCCACTCGGAATTGATTTTGCATTTAACTGGAAAGGCGCCATTCTTGCTTCAGCAGTAATGGGTTTTCCGCTATTGGTACAATCTATTCGTTTAGCAATTGAGTTGGTCGATCAGCGTTTAGAAATGGCAGCAAAGACATTAGGAGCTTCATCTTTAGGGGCATTTTTTCATGTCACTTTGCCTCTTGCCAGCAGTGGCATTTTAATTGGTGCTATTTTATGTTTTTGCCGCAGTTTAGGGGAGTTTGGGGCCACCATTACTTTTGTGGGTAATATTTCAAATGAAACACGGACTTTGCCTCTAGCCATGTATAGCTTAATGCAACAACCCGATACAGAAGCTGCTATTCAAAGGCTTATTGTTTTATCGTTAAGTGTAGCTTTTTTAGCGCTATGGTTTGCCCAGTGGTTTCATCGTTATCAAAAGAAGCGGTTAGGACGGTAAAATTATGTTGATTGAATGCCGTTTTCAGCTACACATGGGTCAGTTTCATATTGAACCTAGTTTCCTGTCAGATGCTTCTGTTATTGGGCTATTTGGTGCCTCTGGGTCAGGTAAAACGTCCATTTTACATGCCATTGCAGGGCTGAACACTCCGCGTAGTGGGCTCATTAAAATACAGGATCAAACGTGGTTTGATTCAAATCAAAAAATTAATGTCAGCACGCAAAAACGGCATGTTGGATTGGTTTTTCAAGATGCTCAGCTTTTTCCGCATAAAACAGTCAAGCAAAATTTATTATTTGGTTTTCAGCATCTTTCCCAACAAGAACGTCACTTTGAAGCAGATTATATTATTGAGTTATTAAAGTTAGACCACTTATTACAACGTATGCCTATCAAACTATCAGGAGGGGAAAAACAGCGCGTGGCACTAGGTCGAGCATTGCTATATTCACCTAAGCTGTTACTACTTGATGAGCCATTATCAGCACTAGATGCGAATCATAAAGCTGAAATTATTCCTTTTTTTCAAAAAGTAAAACAGGAAATAAAAATTCCAATGATTTATGTGAGTCATGATATTCAAGAAATTAAACAACTGACTGAAACAATGTGGATTTTATAATTTTTCATATTTCACGCATTATTTCAGTCTAGTTAGTCCATGGTTGCTAGCTAGCCCATAAACTGCCCGTTGGAGCAGATTTTAGGCGATCTTGGGCTTGTTGATAAAAACGCCAGAATGCGAAAGCAAAAATGATAGCTAAGAAATCAACCACTAAGATTTCTCCGCCATGTACCCATAAGCCACTTTGAGGAATGAAGTAGGCTAAAAGGGATGTAAGCGGAATAGCAAATAGCACAAAAACCAAGGTTAACAACAATTGTGGTAAAGCTTTTGCATAGCCAATTACAAAGGTGTAAATCATAGTCAGTAGGAAAATCGCATAATAACCATACATAAAGAGGTGATTTATGCTTTCAATATTAAGTGCTGCGAAGAGCCACCGACTAACTAACATTGTACCTACGACAGCTAAAACACACCCTAAACATGCACCTATCGTTAAGTTCGCAAGGAACACTACATCTTTACGTTGAACAGGAACAGGATCTTCAGCACGCTTTTGCTTACGTGCGCGAGTTTCAACCCAAAGAATGTTCCCTGTGTAAAATAGGAAAGCGCCACCGACACCTAAAACAAAATAAATCCAGCGTACGCCCGTACCACCAAAACTTCCAAAATGTAGGCTAAACATGGCGTTGATTAACTTATTTCCAGCATCAGTCTGTGTGTTAATGCCTTTATGATTAAAGTGCTCAACTGCATATGGGTTCATACGCATAAAGTCATGATTCGCACCGCGCAACATCTGATCTGAGCTATACAGGGCAATACGTGCATTGGCTTTTTCAGGTTTGTCTAGGCCACTGAACTGAATATAGTCAACTGAATATTCAGGTGCTACTTTTTTAGCTTGAGCTAATATTTGCTGCACATCAATCTGTGTTTGTTTAGGCTGAATAAGGGCTGGGGGGGAACGCTGAAAAACAGGCTGTCCTTTGAGTGCAAGTTGCCCAATCGCATCATAAAAAAAGTCATGAAAAGCAAAGACAATAACGCTAATGCTAATAATGATGTGAAAAGGTAAGCTCGTAATTCCAATAACATTATGCGCATCTAACCAAAATCGCTTTTTATTTTTTCCAGGGCGAATAACAAAGTAATCCTTTACTAAGGTCGGTAAAAGAATAATGACGCCTGAAAGCAGGGCAAGAAAATATAAAATAGAAACCACGCCCATCACATAGAGACCTAATCCGTGATGTCCTGCCATGCCCGGTATGCCTGCTGTTTCATGCAACTGTTCGATTAACCAGCCAGCTTTAGATAAGTTTTCTTGGGCAACGATTAACTGACCTTTATCATCTAAGCTAGCCATCCATGTAGACTGAGCAGCATTAAAGCCATCTCCACGTTCATGTTCACTCCAAGTAATGGGCGCATAGTGAAATTCATTAGACGATAAATTTAGTGTGAAGTTCTTTTGTGCAGCAGGATAGGCAGTCTGTACTTTTTGAATGAGTTCATTATATTGGTCGGGTGAGACTTTCGGTAAAACTTGCTGTGTTGGCGTAGCCCACTTACTAATATGGTGCTGAAACATGCTGAGCCCACCGGCAAAGAAACAGATGAAAAGCAAAATTCCTGCACATACACCCACCCAAGTATGCATGCTTTTTGCTAATTTCATGATGTCTGAACGTACTTTCATGTTGAACCCCGTAAGACAAAAATACAGCTATACGCTACGGCATTAGCAATGAATAAATAGATAAGCACTTTTCGTCCAGTCGTAAAAAAATAACTGCCAAACATAATAGGCATCCAAAACCAAGGAACACTCCACATTCCCACTTGCACTAATAAATCCATGGCAACATAAGGTTGGCCTAATAAAACAATCAAATTACCAATCGCGATAGAAAGACTTAGACCAAAAACTCCACCTGCAAAAGTTTTACTCCACCAGTCTGGCTGGATCGGAGACTGAATTTTAGCTTTCATGAAACTAGTTTCCGTTTAAAAAGCGCCATAAAAGGAAGAAACGACCACGCAAAAATGATGAGCATGAACCAACAAAAAGCGGCAACCACTTTTGGTAAGCTTGCAAAGAGCGCAATAAATCCAATGCCTAATAGCACTAGACCCAAATACTTAAATAAAGCAGGCAGATGTTGGGACAACAGATTTTGGTTGCTATGACTACAATAGATACTGACCGCTCCCAACAGGGTCAAAAAAAGTCCTACAAGTTTCATAATCGATGTTTATAAGTAAATTAAAGTCAAAATTTACTCAACAGTATAAGTAAATAATAATTATTATCAAATGATAAATATAATTATTTATATGTTTGCAGCGAGTAAGTTAAGATAGGAGATTACTCATTAAAAATATTTATTTTGAAGTCGAATACAGTGGGTCATTATCTATACATTCCTGAACAAATCAGTACATCAATTTATGAAATTTCGAACCCTATTTTTTTTACATCAAAGCTATTTTGTTATGGGCTAGATTTATCACAAACAAAGCATTTGCATATAGACCAACAATTAGAGCATCCACTAAAAATTGCTCAAGCGTGTGTCGAACGTAAAAATGAATACTTATGTGGCAGGGTATTAGCTCAGGCTGTTTTAAATCATCATTTCGGTTTAGATCAGCCAATAACTTCGATACATGAACCTTTGCCCATTTGGCCATCCCATGTTTTGGGGAGCATTAGTCATTCACAAAATAAGTTAATTGTTGCGTTATCTAGCCATGCGGTTTATTTGGGAATTGATATCGAGCACTGGGTGACCTCAGAATTTGCTCAAGAGAGTGCACATCTTATTTTAACGCCATCTGAGTTTGATTTATGGAAAGGTAAAGCGGCAGAGTTTTTTGATTTTGCCCGTTATGTGAGCTTAATTTTCTCTGTAAAAGAAAGTCTATATAAAGCGGTTTATCCCACTGCAAAGCAATATATCGATTTCTTAGAAGCATCTATAGTCGATATTAATTTTGAAAATCAAATATTAATGCTAAGTTTCTGTCCAGAAACTCAGGATCGCTACCAACTCTTAGAACAATATCAAGGTGGTTGGGTCGTAGAACAAGACCATATTATGACTTGGGTTTTTCAGGCACATCATTCTTCTTAAAGAAAAGAAGGCAATGAATTGCCTTCTTTTGTATTTAGGGTTTAATTTTCTTGTAGTTTAGGATCTTGGAATCCAGTTTCGCGTATATCTTGAGAGTTGAATAAAAACATAAATCCTACAGCAAAGCTTAATATGCCAAAAAAGAGGATACTTCCTGATATTGGTAAAAACCGAGTTAAAATACCTAAAGTTGTGGTGGCAACCGAATCTCCTAAGGCATCTTGCGCGAGCCAGATTGCATTAATACGCCCTAGATATTCATCAGGTGTATGTCCTTGCACAATGCTGTATTGAAGCAAGTTGGCAATCGACATCAAATATCCAAACAAACATAAAACTGGTAAAGTCACGATGAGCCAAGGTGAAAGCCCAATCATAATCATGCAGCTAAAAACACCTAAACACGTATAGAGCATGACTAAGCCGGGTTTGAGTAGCTTTGTTGTCCAACCACTGAGTAAGGCACCTAAAGTCGAGCCTAATGGAACAGCTGAATACATAAGTCCGAGTTCAAATGCGCCGCCGTGAAAAATTTCATCTGCCATTTGCGGAAAAATAATTCGAATAGCACTGCTAAAACTAAGCAATGTTCCAATTAAAATCGTGCTACCGACAACTTTATTTCTAAAGACGAATTTAAAGCCTTGAACTAATTGGCGAAGAGGGCTCTCGCCATTTGATACATGTTGCGGTTTAAGCGCAGGTAGTCCCATCAATAAAAATACAGTAAGTAAAGTACCCACGGTTGAAACCCAATATACGGTTGCAACACCACTAGCAGCAATTAATATACCGCCGATTGCTGGTGAAATCACGGTTGCAAGGCGTACGGATACCATACTGATTGCACGGGCTTGTACAATATTTTCGCGCCCTACAATCACAGGCATGATCGCCATCATCGCTGTTACACCCAGTGCACCAAAGAAGCCGTCCCATGCTGATAGAAAATAAATGGCATAGAGCGACGGGTGCTCAAACATGGCGTTGATGGCGAGGCCAGCAAAGCCTAAACCACACACACCACGTGCTAATAGAATCAGCCATTTTCGATCTTTGCGGTCTGAAAGTAAACCGCCAAGTAATAAACCAATAAACATGGCGATGCCTTCAAAGGCCATTGCGACGGCAACGTTAAGCGAGTTACCTGTAATGTCATAGACTTGTTTTGGAATAGCCACGACTAACATGCCAATGGTTAACAATGACAATGTGCGAGCAATAAATACATGTCGGAAATGAGCATTACGTTTTAAAAGACTAAAATCGGTCAGTATAGATTTGAAACTCATAGCGTGTGCTCCTCTAAACCGCGCGCCTGACAAATCATGCGGTTTAAAATCGGGCCAAGTGTTTCAAGTTGCTGCGGAGATAATATATCGGTATGGTCCGCTTCATTTAGTCGAACAATGTTGAGTTTTTTAACTAAAGGTGACCATTGTTGTTCTGGTTGGATATACGGCAGCAAGTCTTTTTCAGCGACAACTAAGTGTAGTTCACCATCAAAGTGCGGCATCTTATAAGGTTTTAATAAACGGACGGCATCGCGATAGTTTGCGAAAATATCTTCTTGTAAACGGCGGGTTTCTTCACTTAATACCGTATCTGCATCAGCTAAAATATCATTGAAGAATTGAAGCTGTTCTTGTTCGGCTTCAGCATTCATTTCCTCTATCGACAAATCTAACCACTGATGAATTTCAGCAGGGTAAGTGTCTAACAAACCGAGATAATCAACTTTTTCACCTTGTTCAGTTAACTTCGCTGCAACTGCATAAGCCACCGTGCCACCAAGTGAATAACCTAGTAACGTATAAGGTCCTATTGGTTGATGCTTGCGAATAATCTCAAGTTGTTTTTCAACCAATTCGTCCATATCAGTACTATTTGCCAATAGCCCATCTGGGCGAGGAGACTGCAATCCAATAATAGGTAAATCAGAATGTAAATAACGATTCAGAACAGTATATTGCCATGCTGAACCAGAACCTGGGAAGAAACAGAACAATGGATGCCCTGAGCCAGAACGGATTGGTAAAATAGGTTGCATGCCAGTTTGTTCAACTTCTTCCAAACGTTCTTGTGTAAGAAGTAGAGCTGCTAAACGTTGAATGGTGACATGACTCATCAACTGACCAATTGGAATGGTCCGCTTAAATACTTTTCGGATTTCAATTGCGAGCTTCATCACCAAAATGGAATGTCCACCAATAGCAAAGAAATCTTCGTTCACACCAATATTTTGATCTGTATTTAAAACTTGCTGGAATATACGTGTCAGTTCATGTTCAAAAGCAGTAGTAGCGTACTGTTTTTCTGTATTTGAAGAATCAAGCTGCGGTTGCGGCAGTGCTTTACGGTCCAGCTTACCATTATGACTTAATGGGAATTGCTCGACCAATATGTAGTGCGTTGGCACCATATATGCAGGAAGCTGTTTTGCCAATTGTTTCTTTAGCTGCTCAATGTCCACAGGCGTTGTTGTTTGCAAGTAAGCAACCAACTGAACATTAGCTTTATTTTGTTCAGTAACGATAGGATGTACAACCACATCAAGACCACTGAGTGAGCGTAATTGCTGTTCAATTTCACCTAGTTCAATACGTTGCCCACGTATTTTTAACTGGTCATCAGCACGGCCCACATATTGAATACTGCCATCTGCATGCCAACGGGCAATATCACCAGTGCGATACATGCGTTGACCCGCTGCGAATGGGTTTGCCACAAAACGTGTTGCTGTTAAGTCCGCTCGGTGCAAATAACCCATGGCGAGTTGATGGCCTGCCAAATAAAGCTCACCGTCCACTCCAACAGGAACAGGGCGTAAGTATTGATCTAAAATATAAAGCTGGGTATTCCAGACCGGATATCCAATTGCAACGCTACTTTCTTCTGGATGTAATCCCAGTGTTGCATCCATATAACTCACATCTACCGCAGCTTCCGTTGGGCCATATAAGTTATGTAGCTCACAGCTAAAGTGCTCGGTAAATGATTTTGCTAAAGCCGTTGGTAATGCCTCACCACTACAGAACACTCGGCGGATGGGTAAACTTTGACGCTGAGCAGATGACAAAATTTCGGTAGCAGCATTTTCAAACACAGCCAGCATTGAAGGTACAAAATGTAATGTTGTTACCTGATATTTTTGAATGAGGCTTAACAATGCCAATGGGTCACGGTGTGCATCTACAGGTGCCATAACCAATCGTGCACCCACTAAATATGACCAGAAAAACTCCCATACAGAAACATCAAAAGTACATGGTGTTTTTTGTAAAATTGTATCGTTGGCTGACAGTGGATACTCTGATTGCATCCATAAAATACGGTTCACAATAGCTTGGTGCGAAACCATGACGCCTTTTGGCTGACCTGTTGTACCAGATGTATAGATTAAATATGCTGGATACTGGGGGGTAATCACTGTTGTTTTATAGCTACTTAAATCAACCTTTGTTTCATCAAACAATTCATTAAAAGCAAAGGTAGCTATTGATGGATGAGCAATAGCAGCTAGATATTTTTGTTCACCAATCACAAGTTTAGATTTGGCATCTTGCAACATAAATTTGATGCGTTCAGTCGGATGTTGTAAATCAATAGGTAAATAAGCTGCACCTGCTTCAATCACAGCTAAAATAGCAATACTCAGTTTGACTGATCTTGGTAGGGCAACCGCAATAATATCTCCAGCCTGCACACCCGCGCTTTGCAATTGCTGTGCTAAAGCACAAACTTGCAAACGTACTTCACTGAAACTGAGCTGATGATGTTCATCAGATAACGCCGTTTGTTCAGGCGTAATTCGAGCTTGTTCTCTGAGTAATTGCTGTAATGTGCTCTGGCGAACATAGTATTGGGTTTGATTCGTTTTCTGGATTAAATCGTGCTCTTCAGCCAGCTGCAAGCGATAATGAGCTAGAGGAGTCTCTGGTTCATTTAATGCAATTTCAATCAATTGAACCATTCGCTCGAGGAAATGCTCAGGCTGATCAATTACACCACGCTGCTCGAGTAATAGCTCGATTTGATGATCAGGAATAACCAATAAAGCAAGTGGATAATGGCTATAACCACGATTTGTGAGTTTAGAAATCTCCGCATCACCAAGTTTTTGCTGTAAATACTGGTTATCTGGGTAGTTTTCTACGACTAACAAACTATCGAAAAGATTGCCTTGTCCCACTAGTTGCTGAATTGCACTTAGTCCTAAACCATCGTGCTCTAAATGTTCAACATGCAATTTCTGCAACTGAGTCAATTGTTCCCAAAGCGTTTGCTGCATGTTGAGTTTTACACGCACCGGAATCGTATTTAAAAACAATCCGATTTGCTGCTCTAAACCATTAATAGGTGCTGAACGCCCAGAAACAGGTGTACCAAATACAATATCTTCACGATGAGCATAAATATTTAAAGTCATTGCCCAAATCATTTGCATGAAGACATTGAGCGTGATGCCTTGCTGGCGTAATTTGTGTTGAAGCTTTGCACCTAACTCAGCACTTAAACGATATGAAGTTTCCTGCACGGCTTGCTGTGCTTGATTAAACAAAATAAGTGGCTGCAAATCAGCTAAGTCACGTTGCCATATAACTTTTGAGGTTTCATGGTCACGTGCAGATAAAGCTTTAATCACTGTTTCATAACTATGTTCAAGCACTGGCAGTGGTTGGTTAGTCTGCTGATATGCCTTAATAAAGTCTTGTAAAAACAGAGGAGTTGACCAGCCATCTGTTAACAGATGATGCACCATAATCAATAGTTCTGACTGTTCAGGAGCATGTTGAATTAAAGTTGCCCGAATTAAGCCGTAGGGTTGGTCAAGATGAATTGGTTGCTGCAATGCTTCTTGAATGGTTTGCTCAAGCAGATCGGAAGTAACTGAGCAAAACTGAACTGGCCAAGCTTGAGTAGGGTGTAATGAATAGATAAAAACAGGTTCTTCAGCTAATTCGCTATCAAAATGTCCACCTAATTGAGGGTGACGTTTTAATACGGTAATCAACGCTTGCTGTAAACGTACCGGATCAATGTCTCCATTTAGACTTAGACGAGTAAAGGCATTATAGTTCGATTGATTTTCTACTTGAGATAAGAACAGCATGCCTTTTTGCAAAGGAAGCAAAGGTAAAATAGTGCTGTTTTTGCCATATTTTTCTTGAACTTTTTGTTCTAGTTCTGCTGAAAATAATGGTTTTGAAATGGCTGCTTGTTGCTCATCTAAACGGGTGAGTTGCGGTGCCATAGCGGCCACTGTTTTAAATTGGAATACATCACTTGGTCTTAAACCATAACCACGTTGGCGCAATTGAGTACAAAGCATAATGGCAGAAATACTATCGCCACCTGTCATAAAGAAGTCGTCATCAATCCCAATAGCATCAAACTTAAGAACAGATGCAGTAATTTGGCATAAAAGCTGTTGCTCAGGTGTTTCGGCCATTCGGCTATGGGTACGAATTTGAGGCTTTGGTAGTGCTTTTTTATCAACTTTTCCACTTACATTTCGTGGAAATTCGGACATAACAGTCAGGGCAGAAGGCACCATATATTCAGGTAAGTTTTGACGTAACTGACTTAAATATTGCTGACTTAGTTGTTCACGGTTTTTTTCATCAAGTTCAATGTCTTTGACCACACAATAACCGAGTAAACGATGACTGTTATTAATCGGTTCTGCAATCACGACTGCGCTTTCAACATTGGCTAAAATCGAAAGCGCATTTTCGACTTCGCCAATCTCAACACGATAACCACGGATTTTAATCTGGTCATCACAGCGGCCCATAAATTCAAGTTTACCTGTGCTATTCCAGCGGACTAAATCACCTGTACGGTACATGCGCTGTCCATGTTCAAATGGATTCGCTACAAAGCGGGCAGCACTTAAGTCAGCGCGACCTAAATAACCATTGGCGATCCCAAAGCCAGAAATATAAAGCTCACCAATAACGCCAGTCGGGCATCGTTGTAAGTGGCGATCTAGTACGTAGGCCTGTGTATTACCAATAGGGTTACCAATGACAGGGCGAGCTGTCTGCTTTAATTCTGCTCGGAAAGTATCAACCGTATATTCTGTTGGACCATATAAGTTATG
This sequence comes from Acinetobacter pittii, assembly GCF_022449185.1. Classification (GTDB taxonomy): domain Bacteria; phylum Pseudomonadota; class Gammaproteobacteria; order Pseudomonadales; family Moraxellaceae; genus Acinetobacter; species Acinetobacter pittii_I. Next base: position 1,007,977 of record NZ_JAKUKO010000001.1, on the reverse strand, counting down.
AGCAAAAAGCGCTGGCTGAGCATTGAGCTGTTGCCATAAGGCTAGAGGTGCAGCTTCACCACCAATCAAAATAAGACTTGGATGATGTTGATTTTCAGCAAATAAACCATTCGTCATCATTTGTGCACAAAAAGATGGCGGTAGATCGAGTGTATCAATTTGTCGTTGCTGAATTTCTTGCACTAAGCCAAATGCATCACGACGCATGTTTTCATCAAAAATATGTAGCTCTTGGCCCCATAACATCCAGAAAACTTGCAACCAAGATGAGTCAAACGAGAAAGAGTGTGTATGCGCTGCACGTAACGGACGGTCAGGGAAACGCTGATTTACCGCTTCTAATACTGGCCAATAAATGGTTGGTTTATGCGACAAAATGAGGTTGAGTAAAGAACCATGTGTGTTCATTACTCCTTTAGGACGGCCCGTACTTCCTGAGGTAAAAATTACATAAGCGACGTCTTGGAAATCAAATTTACGATTTTCAGCAGGAATATCACTCGCATCTTGCTTTCGAATTTGTGTCTGAAAATCTTCATGATCAAGATATAACTGCTGAATATTTTGTGGTAGTTGCTGTGCAAGTGCTTGTGTCGTTAATACAAATAATGGATTGGCATCTTCACACATCATCTGCATACGATCGATTGGATAATCTAAATCGAGAGGCAAGAAACTTGCACCAGAATTTAATACGGATAACATCACCACAACTGAGTCAATCGAACGAGGAATAGCTCCAGCAATGACAGTTTGCTTTTTAGCTCCATTTTCTTGTAAAAAACGAGTCAGTTGATTCACTTTTACTGCAAGCTCAGCAAAACTGAGATGCTGAAGGTTTGGACGTTCACCACTCACAATGGCGGTACGTTCAGGATATTTTTTCACTTGCTCATAAAAAATATCTAAAACATTATTATATTGTTCAGGATGGCTAACACGTGGACCAATACCACTTTGAGTCAGGGCAGCAAGCTCTTGTGGTGTCGTAATATTAAAATTGCTACATGCATGTTCTGGACGAATTAGAGCTTGTTCAAGCAATAAAGTTAAGCGTTGACCATGGTTAAATAGCTCATCTTGTGTATAACGCTGCGAATCTGCACGTAGTTCGATAATGAGTTCATGATCTTGAACAATAAAAGAAAACTCAAAATCATCAATTGGTCCTGTAGAAATGTGGTGTGTTTTGACCTTTTCACCGTCTAACACTAGGTCTTGATCAAAAGCTTTATAATTTAAAATAGGACCGTACATTCGTTCATGAATATCTATACTATTTAAATCTCTTAATATTTGTTCTGCATCGTATTTTTGATGTGGGCGAATTTGTCGTAATTGCCCTTGTACATGTTGAGCCAAGCTCACCCAACTGTCTTTTTCATCAACTTTAAACTTCACAGGCAAGACATTGACTGTAGGTAAGGTTGAGCGAATCGCTTTTGAGCCTAAACGGCGCATAAATGGAATACCATTAACCAAATCAGCTTTATCGGTCATTTTGTAAATATAATGTAATGACAATGACATCATCATGTCATTTAAAGCTAGCTTGCATTGCGCAGCTAAAGCTTGAATTTGCTCTAAAATTCCTTGAGAAAAACGAAGCTGATGTTTAATAAATGTTGCTGTGGTTTTCGCCGCTAAATGATGAGTACTCAAACTAATTGGACTTGGTAAATCTTCACAGTAAGCTTTCCAGAAAGCTTGGTCTATTTTAAATTGATGGCTATTTTCATAAGCCTGACGTTCCGAAATAACTTCATTCACGCCAATGAACGGAGAAACTGAAAGGTCTTTTTTTTCTTGTAATTGTTGATAAAGTTCAACAATACGTTTGGTTAGGTTAATCATGCTAAAACCATCAAGCATGATGTGGTGATAGCGTTGATACCAATACACTTTGTCATGCGTTGTAAATAACACCTGACGGAATAGCTGAGATTCACCGGCTTTAAGTGATTTAGCACATTGACGGTCTGATGGCATCCAGTCCCATAAGCGTTGCTGAGCTTTTTTAGGCGTTAAATGACAAAAATCAAATTCTTCAATTTGAAACTGAACTTGGTTATTAAGCTCAATAAACGGTTGAGACGGGTCAGATGAATATGAAGCAATGACCGTATCGGCTTCATTTAAACCAATCTGAATCGCTTTTTTAAAGGTTGGGATATCGACAGTTTTTGGTAGTTCCAAACAATGTGCAATGGTATATAAATCTTCAATTGAACTTAAATGATCGGCAAGGAAAATACCAAGCTGAGTAGATGCCAATTCAAAGCGAGCGGGTTGAGAAAGGTCTGGAGTAAATTCATTGTTTAATGCCTGATTCATGACAATACTCCTTTACGCTTGTTGAAAGGGGTTAATCGCAACCCAGTGTTTTTCCACATATGCAATACACGAAGCCCGCGTATCCGGCCCATGCTGAACATCCCACCCCGATGGCACCTGATGTTGAGCAGGCCATAAACTGAACTCACCTTGTTGATTTTTTAAAACCTGAAAAGACAAACTTTCATTATCGAAAGGATTAATATAGTTTTCCTGTAAGTTGCTCATGATATTTTTATCCTTGATGAAACAAATGGTTATAGTGAAAGAGTTTTTTGCAATGCTTTAAGCAAGTCAGTACGCCAATTCACGGCATCATGTCCGCCCTGAAAAGTGTGAAAACTCACTTGATTGAATGATTGCAATTGTTGATAAAGCTGAAGGGCATCGTCCCGCATATCGGTTTCATACGTGCCGGCACTGATATAAATTTGAGTTGTTTTTGCTAATTGATGAGATAAGTTTTGAAGCAGTTCTAAAATATTACCTTTGTGTTTTTGTCCTAACGTACTGTTTGAAAAATCTGACCACCAATAAGATCCAGATTGCAAAATCAGGGAAGTAAAAATGGTCGGGAATAACAAGGTGCTATATAAAGCGCATAATCCACCTAAACTTTGACCACATAACGTAATGTCTGTTTTAGAAATAAAAGAATATTCTTTTAAGATTATTTCAATAAGTTCATCAACCAACGCCCGACTAAATGCATCATGGCAACCATAATCTCGTTGGCGTTGTTGACTATTTAAACTATGAACAAAGACATAAACTGCTGGGCGAATCTTATCTGCAACAGTTAAATGCTGAAGTTCGGGAATAATCGAAAGCTCTCGGCTCCATATTTGGCCATCAAGCAAAATGATGAGTGGCAAGTCTTCTTGAGCTGATTGATGACTAATAAAAATGTCGACCAAATAATCTTGTTGGCATAAGCGACTTGACCATTGGAATGTCTTTGTAATTGGGCAATTGCTTATTAAAGATTTTGTGTTTTCGAGTTGAATTTGATTGATGTATCGGGCCAGATGTCCCGTATAAAACTGATGTTGATTAAATGAGTCGATTTGAGAATTTTGTTTAAGCTCCTTTTGCCACCATGAGCGTCGTGTTGCCGCACAATCTGTTTCTGGCGCTTCTTCACTAGCCGTAACTACAACATAACTACCAGTCCAAGCTAAGGGCAGCTCTATTTCAAAGAAGTACACATCTGTCCCAGCTATAGGGCTAAAACGATTCCACTTTTGATAGATAGAAGGGCTTTGTGAATAAATATCAATATAGACAAAGATACTTTCTTTAGGCTCAAGACTACGCCAAACAAAGGTACATAGCGCTTTATTTTTTTGTAGGCTTACCAGTGGACTACCTATTTTTTTAACGGCATTCCACCAGACTTCACTTCCAACATTGAATTGTTGAAATAGGGGATGTAAGGGTTGAGAAAATGGCTTCATTTTGAGTCCATCTCGACAAGAAAGCGCGGTCAAATTAACAAAATGATTCTCATTAGTAAATGAAAACAATTATCATTATAATCAATAAAAAAATATCGGTTTTCTTAAAATTATTAAAAATCAATTAAATAAGGAGGATTCTTGGTTAATAAATAACTTGATTTAGATTGTAATCTTATGTTTGATATTTATCGCACTTGATAATAATGATAATTATTTGCAATTATGTGGCGAAATTTAATATTCGTGTCAAACTGGAGTAAAACATGAGCTCTACCATCGTAGTCACAGGTGCTGCAAGAGGTATTGGAGCTGCTATTACAAAAAAATTATTGCAGCAAGGGTATCAAGTCATCGGCATCGACCGACAGGAAAATCCTGAACAATGGGAAATCACACAAAAGATAGAAAGCAGTGAAATATCGCGTTGGCAAGGCTTTCAACAAGATATTACTGATCAAGAAACAACAGCAAAGCTCATTAACAATATTTTAAACAAACATAGCGTAACGGGTTTAGTGAATGCAGCGGGCGTTTTGATTATGCGTTCTATGCTTGAAGCAAAAACAGAAGATTGGCAAACACTTTTTGCTGTAAATGTCATGGCACCTATTGCGATTAGTCAACAACTGGCCAAGCATTTTTGTGAAAAAAAGCAGGGAAGTATTGTCACGATTAGCTCGAATAGTTCACGGATGCCACGTATACAACTTGGCATGTATGCAACGACAAAAGCTGCATTGAGCCATTACTGCCGTAATCTTGCGCTTGAAATCGCACCTCATCAAGTGCGGCTTAATATTGTTTCACCAGGCTCTACGCTAACTCAAATGCAACAGCAGCTTTGGACAGATAATACACCTCCGCCTGCGGTAATCGATGGAGATTTAAACCAATACCGTACAGGCATTCCCTTAAGAAAATTAGCCCAACCTGAAGATATTGCCAATACGGTCAGCTTTTTACTTTCTGATCAGGCTGCACAAATTACCATGCAAGAAATTGTGGTTGATGGAGGAGCCACTTTAGGCGTTTAAACATCCATTCATTACAACAAAATAACTGTATAAGGAGTTGCGAGATGTCGGCACAGCATCCGTATTTTATCCAACGAGAAAATTTTACTGAAAGCCGCGTTGCATTAGCACAAGAAATTTTAAATTGTGGAAATGACGCAGGTTTTATTTTCACAACGCCAGAATACACCATCAATAGTCATCAAAAATTAAGAGATATTCAGGTTACTAAAAATAGCCTTTTAAAAGATTGGTTAGATGAAGCAAGAGCTCAATTAGAACTTGCAATGAATGACGGTTATAAAGACGTCAAAATTATGGGTGGTTTACCATTTTGCTCGGCAGCCGATGTCAATTTAATGCTTATGCAAAATGCAAAGATCTATCAGAAAGTACTCTATGCACAATCTGATATTGATTTTGGTTCTCTATCTTTAAAAAAGGCTGATTATTTCCCTTTAGGTGAACATTACCAACAGCAAGTTGAATATTTAGTTCAGCAAATGCAAGCAAAAAAACTCGATAAAGCCGTACTTGCTCGTATTTTACAACTTGAATTTGAACAAAATATTCCTGTCTCAGACTTATTTTATAACTTAGCCAAGCATAATCCCGAAGGCTATAACTATGCAGTCGCGAGGCATCTTCAAAGTGAAGGATGGTTTGTCGGTGCAAGCCCCGAACTCTTAATTGCAAAGCAAAATACAAAAATCTGGAGTAAACCAGTTGCTGGCACATTGGCTCGTGATGACGATCCAACCCTAGACCAAAATAATGCTAGAGCATTACTTGCTTCACAAAAAGATCAACATGAGCATGCACTCGTCATCGAAATGATTGCCGATGAACTCGCACCTTTCTGTAAGCAGTTAAAAGTACCTAAACAACCATCGCTCATTCGTACCAAACGCCTCTGGCACTTGGCATCCCATATTACTGGCGAACTTAAGCAAGCCGATATTCATGTTTTTGACTTAATTGAACGTTTACACCCAACACCCGCAATTTGTGGAGAGCCTAGTCCAATTGCTAAAGAATTAATTCAGCAACTTGAACCATTTAACCGTGAATTATTTGCAGGAACTATGGGCTGGGCAGATGAACAAGGTAATGGTGAATGGTCGGTGACTGTCCGCTGTGCCCGAATTTATCAGAACATTGCTCGTTTATTTGCTGGTGCAGGGATTGTGGAAGCATCTCGTCCACAAGCCGAACATGCTGAAACTGCCGCTAAATTTCGTACAGTACTGGACGGATTCCAGATTTCACCCAATCAATTGCCAATACAAGGACCAAACACATGACAACACAGGTTTATCTGGATGGCGCCGTGCCATATCCAGCAGAATTTGCTGAGATTTACCGTAAAAAAAGTTATTGGCTTGGACAAAACTTGAGTGATTTCTTGCGTGAAAGTGTTCAAAAATACCCGCAAAACATAGCAGTATATGATGGTGATAAAGCCGTTAGTTATGCTGAGTTTGATCATTTAGTTGATTACTGTACAAGCCACTTATATCAACATGGACTAAGAGCGGGTGATAAAGCAGTTGTACAAATGCCGAATCACTATCAGTTCTATGTTTTATTTTTTGCATTGATTCGGCTTGGTGCTTTACCTGTGATGTCTTTACCAGCACATCGCTATGCAGAACTCAGTAGTTTTTTCAAACAAACCCAAGCAAAAGCTTATTTCTGTGCTGATTTTGGTGCACAAAAATTTGACTACCGAGAGCTTGCGGAAAAGCTTCAGCAAACTGCTCCTTGCCTACAACATGTATTTGTACTTGGAAATGCCGATAAGTTTGTAGCCATTGAAGATCTATTAAAAGAAACCAATATTTTAGATGAAGCCATCTCGCCATCTTCGGCAGATCAGGTTGCTTTCTTACAACTTTCAGGTGGAAGTACCGGTGTTCCTAAACTGATTCCACGTACCCATGATGACTATCTATATAGCGTACGTGAGAGTGCGAAAATCTGCCGCCTCAATCAGGCATCACGTTTACTGATGGTTTTACCCGCGGCACATAACTTTTCAATGAGCTCGGCCGGTTCTTTAGGTATTTTTTATTCAGGTGGAGCTGTTGTTTTAGGTACTGATCCAAGCCCTGAAACAGCTTTTTCATTGATTAAAAAACATGGTGTAACTGATGCTTGTTTGGTTCCAGCTTTGGTTCGACCTTGGATGGATAAAGCAGCGAAAGATCAAGATCCAATATTATCAGCTCTACGTTGCTTGCAAGTCGGAGGGGCACGTTTACCCGATGCAGTTGCCTCACGCTTGATTGATGAGTTCCAAGTTAACTTACAACAAGTCTTTGGAATGGCTGAAGGGCTAGTGAATTACACCCATTTTGACATGACGAAAGAACAGATTATCCATACCCAAGGTTTAAAAATCTCACTAGATGATGAAATTTTAGTGCTAGATGATAACGATCAGCCAGTAGATGCTGGAGAGGTAGGGCATTTGTTGACTCGCGGCCCTTATACCATTCGTGGCTATTATCAAGCACCAGAGCACAATGCACGTTCTTTTACACCGGATGGTTTTTATCGCACAGGTGATTTAGTCCGTATTCGAGAGGATGGCTGCATTGTTGTAGAAGGGCGTTCAAAAGAACAAATCAATCGCGCTGGTGAAAAAATTGCGACTGAAGAGGTTGAACAAGCTTTATTAACTCACCCACAAATCCGTTTAGCAGCACTGGTTGCTATGCCAGATGAGATCATGGGTGAAAAGAGCTGTGCCTTTATTGCATGGCAATCACAAAACGATGATCCAAGCCAAATTCGCCTTGCAATGTCAGTCCGTCAACATCTGAAAGACTATGGACTTGCTACCTACAAAATTCCCGATCGAGTCGAATTTATCGAGCAATTTCCATATACAGCCTTTGGAAAAATCGACAAAAAAAGATTACGTCAACAACTTGAAACCAACACCAATGTTCTTGCTTAAAGATAAAAAAGGAAAAATTTGATGAGTATTCCTAAAATTGCTAGTTACAGCATGCCACAAGCGCACGAGTTTACAGCGAATAAAACACATTGGCAGTTGCATACCAATCGCGCTGTTTTATTAGTACATGATATGCAGCAATATTTTTTAGATTTTTATGATCAAACTCAAGCGCCTATTCCAGAGCTTATTAAAAATACTAAAGAACTGATTGAAACTGCGCGTAAGTTTAATATTCCTGTGGTCTATACGGCACAGCCCGGTAACCAGACACCTGAACATCGCCAGTTATTAACTGACTTTTGGGGAACTGGCCTAAAAGATGACCCTAAAATTACTCAAATTTTGCCAGAAATTACGCCTGATAAAAATGATACTGTCTTAACAAAGTGGCGTTATAGCGCTTTTAAATTTTCTCCACTTGAACAACTCATGCGTGAGTCAAACCGCGACCAGCTCATTATTTGTGGTGTTTATGCTCATATTGGTTGCCTCATGAGTGCGGCAGAAGCCTTTATGCTAAATATTCAGCCGTTTTTATGCGGAGATGCACTTGCTGACTTTAGCCGTGAAGAACACGATATGGCTTTAAAATATACAAGTACACGTTGTGGGCAAGTTATGACAACTCAGCAAGTCACACGAGCTTGGGCGCTTGAACAAGCAGTCTCACCACTTACTGAAGAAGGTATTGTTTTGGCAGTGAGTGAACAACTTCAGATTCCTGCATCAGACATTCAGTTAAATGATGATTTACTCATGCTTGGACTTGATTCTGTACGACTCATGACATTAGTAGGTAAATGGCAAGCTTACGGCGCACAAGTGAGCTTTGAAGATTTAGCTGAACAACCAACACTTGAAGTGTGGATTGATAAGCTCGTAGCTTAAATTTAAAGAATAAAAAATGGCAGATATTAAATCTGCCATTTTTTATTTCAACCTTTAAAAGGATGTATTGTCCTTTTTAATACGGCTATTAAATCTTAAAGTTCGACTCAACCATAGTTTACTCATTGACCACTGAAAACTCGGCAAACTATGAACCACAACAAAGAAGAATACTGTAAATAGCGGCACCAGTAAGGTACCAAACACGACACTACCAAATACGCTCATTCCAATTTCATATCTGCTCGCAGCACCTGCACCAGTTGCAAAAATTAAAGGAACCACACCCGCACCAAAGGCAAGAGATGTCATCAAAATTGGGCGTAAGCGCAGCTTTAACGCTTCGCTTGCCGCATCAATTTTACTTTTCCCTTGTTTGAGTGATTGAGTCGCAAACTCCACAATGAGAATTGCATTTTTACAAGATAAGCCAATACCTGTTAAAAGGGCAATTTGAAAGTAAACATCGTTCGGTAACTTAAAAATCCACGCAAAAACAATAGTACCTGTAATGCCTAGAGGCAGCCCTAATAAAATAATAAAAGGAACTTTCCAGCTTTCATATAAGGCAGCCAAACATAAGAAAATAAATAGAATAGAAATGAGATATAAATAGATCGCTTGGCGGCTAGATTGTTGCTCTTGTAAAGAAAGACCACTCCATGCGACATCTATACCAGACTGTTTACTGACCATATCACTTAACTGTTGCATTGCCTGGCCTGAGCTAAAGCCAGAACTTACATTTGCTTCAAGTTGAATAGCAGCCAGTCCCATAAATCGGGTAAGAGCTTCTGGGCCACCTGTCCACTGACTTTGTGCAAAATGGGCAAGGGAAAGCATTCCACCTGAGTTATTGCGTACATGCCAATACGCTAAATCTTCGGGTTTAGAACGAAACTCTGAATCACCTTGCATAATGATTCTCTTAATTCGACCTCGTTCGACAAAATCACCAACATAGTTTCCGCCCCAAGCAGTCGATAGTGTTGAACGAATTGCTTGTTGGTCAACTCCTAACATTTTGGCTTTATTTTGATCGAGTTGAATAAATACTTCGGCTTTATCTTCACTCACAAGAGGGTTTAGATTTTCAAAGGCCGAATAATTTCGAGATTCTTTTTCTAAGGCTTTATATTGTTTAATTAATTCATCGCGCCCTTGACCATTTACATCTCTAAGCCAAAGTTCTAAAGCATCAGATTGACCTAAACCAGATACACTTGGCGGCATTCCTACCATGACTTTAGCGGGCAAGTTTTTCTGTAAATATGCTTGGGCACGTTCACGAATAGCACTCGCCGTATTGGCTTCTCCTTTACGCTCATTCCAATGTTTAAGCGAAACAAAAGCCATACCTAAATTTGGACCGCTTCCTGAAAAGTTTTGTCCATTCACGACCAGTACGGTATTAATATTTTTACCTTCATGTTCAAAGAAATAATTATTGACGAGTCTTCCAATTTCTTCGGTTTGGCTCATTGAAGCACTGTTATGCAAGCTATAGGGAACAGCAAGTAATCCTTGATCTTCATTTGGAATAAAGCTGGTCGGCAAACTGCGGTAAATCATAAATAGAATAATCGCAATGCCCACAACCAACAGACTGGAAAATACTTTAAACTGGATTAAACGAACAGATAAAAAACTAAAAGCTGATCTGACTTTTTGTAGAGCAAGCTCAAGTGTTTGTCCCCATTTTGGTTTTTTATTATGTTTTTTTAATAGAACTGCGCACATTGCTGGCGTGATGGTCATGGCTACAAATAGTGATAACAACATGGCTGCTGCTAATGTAATAGAAAACTGACGGTAAATCATACCCGTCGAACCACTAAAAAAGGCCATTGGAATAAATACCGCGGTTAAGACCAGCGTAATACCCACCAATGCACCGCTAATCTCTTGCATCGACATTAAACAAGCTTCACGTACACTTAGTTGTTGTTCGTGCATAAGCCGTTCAACATTTTCCACGACTACAATCGTATCATCAACCAATAATCCAATCGCTAAAACTAGAGCAAATAGCGTAAGTGTGTTAATGCTCATCCCAAATAAATACAACACCACAAATGTGCCACTAATGACGATGGGAACCGTAATGGTTGGAATAAGAGTAGCACGCCAATTTTGTAAAAAGAGATACATCACAATAACCACAAGCACGATTGCTTCAAGCAAAGTGATCATGACCTGCTTAATTGACTCTTCAATAAATGGTGTGTTGTCTCGTGGATAAACGACTTTATATCCAGCTGGTAAATGCTGGCTAAGTTGAGCCATTTTTTCTTTAATGAGAGCAGAAGTCTCAATTGCATTGGCATCGGGGCTGAGAGATATTCCTAAACCTGCTGATGGGTAGCCATTAAGTGTATTAATGCTTTCGTAATTTTCTGCCCCTAATTCGACTCTCGCGACATCTTTTAAATAAACAAGGCTACCGTCAACATTTGCTTTAACGACTACCGATTTAAAATCATCTATTGTTTTTAAACGTGAACCAGCTTTTACTTTTGCATAAATATTTTGATCAGAAGCAGAGGGCATTGCACCAATCGAACCCGCAGCAATCTGGGTGTTATAATCTTCTAGGGCCTTTTCAATATCACTCGGCACAAGTTGATAATTTCTAAGTTGATTTGGATTTAACCAAATACGCATGGCATAGCTTGAACCAAAAACATCAACTTCACCAATACCTTGCAACTGACTTAAAGGTTGTTCAAAGTGATTCACCATATAATCAGACAAATCAATATTGCTGGTTTTACCTGTTTCATCATATAGCCCCACAATAAGTAGCATATCGCCCGTGGTTTTCCATATGTTTACGCCTTGTCTTTGAACTTCCTCAGGTAAACGGTTTAATGCACCATTAATTCGGTTTTGTACTTGGAGCTGTGCTTTATCAATATCTGTGCCAATTTTAAAATGAATATCAATGCTACTCGTTCCTGATGATTCACTATAGGACGTAAAGTAAAGCAAATTATCCAGACCTTTTATTTGTTGTTCTAAAATTTGGGTCACACTTTCTTCGACTGTGTCAGCAGCTGCACCACGATAGTTCGCAACAACCGTAACACCCGGTGGAGCAAGGTTAGGATAGCGTTCGACAGGCATTGCTAAAGTGGCAAGAAAACCAAAAATAAGAATAGTGATTGCAACGACAGAAACAAAAATAGGGTGATAGATAAAAAATCGAGAGAGCATTGTTATGTCTACTTTAAGATTGTTTTAAATAGGTTTTTAGGCGCACGAAAGTGTAATGGTAACGCTTTTTTAAAGCACAAACAATAATGATTATCATTATATAACTAATAATTATTTTTATCTTGATCAGTAAAAGTCATGAGTATATGATGCTCGGCACATCATAAATGATAATAATTATCATGTGGTAATCATTATCCAGAATAAGGGCCGAGAAATGACGTTAACGAAAAAGGCGCTGGTGGTCGCCATCTCAACACTGCTTCCTTTCGCCGTTCAAGCAAATACAGATATTGAACAGCAGGGTAATAGTGAACCAGTTCAAAAACTTAAAACTATTGTGGTTTCTGCCGCATTAAAAGAACAAGACGTAGATAAAGCACCTGCATCCATTAGTGTGATCACGAGTGAAGAGATTGAACGCAGCGCAGCGCTGAGCCTTGCTGATGTTTTACAAAAGCAAGCTGGGGTTTATAACTATAACAGCGGTCAAGATAAAATCGTTATACGGGGAATGCTAAATACATCAGGTAACTACACACTCATTCTACTTAATGGCAAACGCATGTCATCTAATGGTGCCATGTGGCGTGGTAATGACTTTGACTGGAGTGCAGTTCCTTTAAATAGTATTGAACGTGTTGAAGTTATTCGCGGACCGATGTCATCTCTCTATGGAGCAGATGCCATGGGTGGTGTAATCAATATTATTACTAAAAAAGCCGAAGACGGGCAGCTTCATGGTTCGGTCTTTGGGCAATATAACCGAGCAGATCGTGGGAATGGTAAAGATCAATTCCGTTACGGATTTAACTTATACGGCGGTTTAACCGACAATCTAAGTTTTACTTTGGCAGGAGATGCCTATAACCGTGATGCATGGTACCGAAATGGCAAACCAGATCCAGAGGGGGCTTACTTTGTAGAAAAAGATACTAAAAACGTAAACGGTACATTAAGTTGGAATATTAATGACCAACAAACTTTAGACCTAGATTTGGGCTATAACAACGATAAACGGCCACTTACTCAAGATGCTGCGACCTCAATTCAAGAATCGGAAATGAAGCGCACCAATGTAGGAATTGCTCATCGCGGAAAATGGGGCTGGGGGAAAACAGAAGCTTATATTGGCAAAGAAACCGCTAAAATTTATGACTACGACAGCGAATATGATGCACCACAAAGTCGTAATTATAAGCAAGAAAATTTAATTGGTCGTGCTTTCGCTAACTTTGACTGGCTCATAAATAACAGCACCGCTGGTTTTGATTATAAAGATCAGAAAATTACGGATGTTGTGAGTTATATCGGCACAGGGAAAAACCAACAAAAAAGTTACGGTGTATTTGTTCAAAACGATACCCATATCAATGATGCACTGACATTAACTCTAGGTGGCCGTTACGACGACTTTGATGACTTTGATGGTAAATCGACCGGTAAAGCCTATTTAGCTTATCAACTTGCTGAAGGTGTTGTCTTAAAAGGTGGTGTTGGTCAAGCTTATAAAGTTCCGTCCCCAGCACAGTTAGACATTAACTACTCAATGATTTCATGTGGTGGTAGTTGCCACATTCGAGGTAATCCAGACCTAGAACCAGAAGAAAGCACCAACTATGAAGCATCATTAATTGTAACCCGTCCAAACTGGAATGCTGGTGTTACCATTTTCCAAAATGATGTGAAAAACCTGATTGAAGCCATTACCTTAAGTGATGGAGATCCGCGTTTAGTGGGTGATTTTAGAAAAATCTGGACTAATGTAAGCCGTGCAGAACTTAAAGGAGTTGAGCTTACAGGTGGTTACGACTTCACGGATAATCTAGGTGTTAAGGCAAATGCCACTTACTTAGATGCAAAAAATAAAACCACAGGTAAAGATTTAACTGAACGACCAGAATGGCTGGCTAATGGTTCAGTTTCTTGGGCACTAGTTGAAGACTTCCGTGTAAATGCAGGCGTAAGCTACGTTGGTAAACAAATGTACTCTGCAACTAAAGAGTTACCAGCCTATACCACTTATGATGTGACATTTACTTCACCACTTTCACCACGCTTAACATTGGACTATGGCGTAAAAAACCTGACTGATGTTGATCTGGAAGATAAAAACAAAACCTTTAACACCAAACTTTATGGCCGCAATTACTTTGTAAAAGCGACTTATAGTTTCTAAGTTAAAACTAAGTACAAAGCCTATTCGTAGGGGAATAGGCTTTGTTTTTTATTAAACAAATATCCATAATTTTCAAACCAGTATAGACAAAATAATTTTAAGAATTTCTATACTTTTCACATTAAGGCTAATTAATCATGACGGCAACTTCAAAATCATTATTAAATGGACTACCAATAAAAAAATCGAGAATACAGGTTTTTGAAATTTTAAATCAAAATCCACAAGGCTTAAGCGCGGTGAGTATTTATGCGCAAATTAAAAATGAACATAAAATTACGCTCGGAACGATTTATCGAATTCTATCTGAGTTTGAAAATCGCAAGCTTATTAAAAGAGTGTTCCTTGGGAAGAGTAAAAGTATTTATAAGCTTAGAAAAGATAAAATGAGCTGTAACTTGATTTGCCTAAAAACGGCAGAAGCCTCTAACTTTGAGCATGAGAAAGTTAATGAATTACTTCATGAAGTTATGGAGATTATTTTTGCGAATACAGGGACTAATATCAGCAGTATTGAACTTAATCTCTATACAGAATAAAAAGTTTAGATAGAAAAAAGGACAGTCTAAACTGTCCTTTTTTTATTAAATTTGCTATTTGATGACTTTAATTCGAGTAGTCGCTGGAATAATTAAAGGTGAATTCTTAGCGACATAGCTTTCAAGGGCATCAATATCTTGACCACCGCCTACACGGTTTTGGCCATCTTTTAATACCGTAAAGTTGTCACCACCATCTGCCAAGAAGCTATTTACCGTCACGCGATATACTTTACTGTCAACCAACGGAGAACCAGCAACTATGATGTTACTTGCTCGTGGTGAAACAGATGTATTTGCTGCATATTGGTAACTCAACTCTTTAGATGGCTGTAAAATTCTAGGTGAATTTGCATTTGCACCAGACCATTGCTGTTCAAGCACATCTCTAATCTGTTTACCGGTTAAGCTCAACGTCACAATAGAGTTACCAAAAGGTTGAACCGCAAAAACATCACCAAAGGTAATCTGGTTACTACTATTAATAAGTAGATCCGCACGCACACCGCCCGGGTTCATTAGCGTAAAGTCTGAGCCTTGATTACTTGCTTTTAAAGCAGTCGCTTGCTGAGCATCGGCAATCATAATACCTAGCGGACTTTCACCACTTTCGACTTGAGTACGGCTCACAACGGCAGTAGATGTACCAACCACACGACTTGAAATGGTGGTCACAGCTTGACGATATTTATCTAAAATTGCTTCAATGCTTGGGGTTTTACTAAATTTTTGATAGAGGTCTGTCAGGCTTACAGCGGTTGTACCGGATGTATAGGCTTCACTTTGTACAGGAACCTGTTTCGCATCTTTTTTGATTACATCACCAGTTTTACCATCTAATTCAATCTTGATGTCAGTAATGAGCGTGCCATATTGTCCAGCTGAAGTAAGTAAGAATGGTTTAGCTGGATTTTTTGTCGCATAGTCACAAATATAAGATTGATGTGTGTGACCTGACACAACAATATCAACTGCTGGATTAAGCTTATCCAAAATTCCTAAAATCGGACCACTTAAACCATCACATGTTTTTTGATTGAGCTTCGTACTTGGCGCCGCACCTTCATGGACAACGACTACAATCGCTTCAATTCCTTGTTTTTTTAATTCAGGAATCAACGCATTTACGGTATCTGCTTCATCACGGAACTCAACGTCTTTAATACCTGCCGCAGAAACAATACTTGGCGTCGCTTTAAGAGTTAAACCAATAAATGCAACTGGAATTCCACCATAACTTTTGACTTTATAGGCTGGGAAGATTGTTTTACTGGCGTCATTTTTCATTGCTACGTTAGCAGCAAGGAAATCAAATTTTGCACCACTAAAATTTTTATTAATTTGACAAGGTGCAGTACTGGTATATTGCTGACATCCACCATTTTTTAAACGGCGTAATTCGTCTGTACCACGATCAAATTCATGGTTACCTACAGCATTAAAGTCAATTTGAATATCATTCATGACTTCAATGGTTGGTTCATCTAAAAATAAAGAAGAGGTGAGAGGAGAGGCGCTAATTAAATCGCCTGCCGAAACCACAGCATTATTTGGATTTTCTGCTTTAAGTTTTTTAATCGCATCGGCGAAGTAACTCACTCCTCCTACAGGAATACGAACAGATTGAGCAGCATCATTTGGATTTGGTGCCTCGGCATAACGTTTAGGTGGCTCAAGATTTCCGTGAAAGTCATTAAAAGCTAAAATATTTACGGTTTGATTGCTTCTTTGAGCAGGTGGTGCTGGGTCATTATCATCATCGTCATTACATCCCACCAATAATGCTACAGCCAGAGAAAGTGTTGTTACTTTAAAAAGTATTGTTAAATTTTTCATTTTTTTATCATTTGATCAATTAAGACGGATAAAAAATACGCTTTTAGTATGAATGTTTGATGAAAGATCTAATAAGCAAATATGTTTGAAATATTAAAATTTGGACAAAAAACACAATTATCGAACAATATCTTAACTAGGGGTGGTCTACAAACCCAATTTTTTTATTTAGAATAAATTTTTAATTGCCTTATAAATCTTAATCAAGTGATTCATTTCATAAGATTAATATGAACCGGAGATAATTTATGCAATGGACTAAACCAGCTTTTACTGATTTACGCATTGGTTTTGAAGTTACAATGTACTTTGAAGCACGTTAATCAGTTTCATCAAATATGTCATAAGCCCTAGTCTTGTTCTAGGGCTTATCTCTTTCTAATAAGATATTAATTTTATGTATATTTATGTTTTAGGTTCAGCTGCCGGAGGCGGGTTCCCGCAGTGGAATTGTAATTGCCCGAATTGTCATGGTGTACGAACAGGTTCAATCCAAGCCAAAGCCCGTACTCAATCATCAATTGCTGTTTCTGAAAATGGAACAGACTGGGTTTTATTAAACGCATCACCTGATATCCGTCAGCAATTATTTGATTTTAAAGCAGCTCAACCAGCGCGTAAATTGCGTGATACAGGAATAACAAGCGTTATTTTAATGGACAGTCAGTTAGACCATACGACTGGGCTTTTAACCTTACGTGAAGGTTGCCCAATGAATGTATGGTGTACAGAAATGGTCCATCAAGATTTAACGAGCGGCTTTCCAGTATTTAATATGCTCAAACACTGGAATGGTGGTCTTCAATATAATGAGATTAACCCTAAACAAGCTTTTAAAATTGATGGTTTCGAAAATTTAGAATTTTTGCCTTTAATTATTAAAAGTGCTGCGCCACCATATTCACCGCATCGAAATGACCCACATGATGGCGACAATATCGCTTTAATTATCAAAGATCATAAGACACAAAAACAGTTGTTCTATGCGCCGGGTCTTGGAAAAATTGACGATCAAATCATGCAGATTATGCAGAGTTCAGACTGCGTCATGATTGATGGTACGCTTTGGACAGACGATGAAATGCAGCAAACTGGGGTTGGAACTAAAACTGGCCGAGAAATGGGGCATTTATATATTAGTGGCGAAGGTGGTTCACTGTCTTATTTAAACCAACTGAGTACACCTAAAAAAGTGCTGATTCATATTAACAATACCAATCCAATTTTAAATGAAAACTCTAGCCAGTTTGCCGAGCTTAAGGCAAATGGTGTAGAAGTTGCCTATGATGGCATGCAGATTGAACTCTAAGGTGAAATATGACTCAAACACCTGAAGCTTTAACGACTGAACAATTCAAACAAGCCATTATCGATAAAGGCCAGTACTATCATATCTATCATCCATTCCACGTGATGATGTATGAAGGTAAAGCCACCCAGCAACAAATTCAGGCTTGGGTTGCAAACCGCTATTACTATCAAATTAATATTCCTCTTAAAGATGCGGCGATTATGGCAAATTGCCCTGATCAACGAGTCCGTCAAGAATGGATTCAACGCATGATCGATCAAGATGGTGAATATCCAGATGGCGGTGGTCGAGAAGCATGGCTACGCTTAGCTGAAGCTGTGGGCTTGAGTCGTGAACAAGTGATTTCTGAAGAACTGGTATTACCAGGTGTTCGTTTTGCGGTAGATGCCTATGTAAACTTTGCACGCCGTGCTTCATGGCGTGAAGCAGCAAGCAGTTCTTTAACTGAACTTTTTGCCCCACAGATTCATCAATCACGTCTTGATTCATGGCCACAACACTACCCATGGATTGATGATAAAGGCTATGAGTATTTTCGTTCTCGTTTAAGTCAGGCACGCCGTGATGTTGAACATGGTTTAACGATTACGCTTGATTCATTTACAACTCATGAACAACAACAAAGAATGCTTGAAATATTGCAGTTTAAGCTGGATATTTTATGGAGCATTTTAGATGCTTTAACACTCGCATATGTTCACAATGAAGCACCATATCACACTGTGACGAGCAAACGAGTTTGGCACAAAGGACTATTTAAATGAATAAAGAGCAGTTTGATTTAAACCTTGTGCCAACTTGGAGACAAGGTTACCGTTTTCAGTTCGAGCCAGCTCAAAATGGTTTTGTGATTTTATATCCTGAAGGCATGATCAAATTAAATGAAAGTGCAGGGGCAATTGGACAATATATTGATGGGCAGCAAAATGTTTCTGCAATTATTGCTCAGTTAAAGCAAAAGTTTGGTGATATTGCTGAGATTGATCAGGATGTAGTGGATTACATGCTGGTCGCAAAGCAGCAGCACTGGATTGATTTAATATGACAGAAGGTGTTGGCCTGCCTTTATGGTTATTAGCGGAGTTAACTTATCGTTGTCCGCTACAATGCCCGTATTGCTCAAACCCATTAGACTACGCTCAGCATAAAAATGAGCTAACCACCCAAGAGTGGTTTGACGTTTTTGATCAGGCACGTCAGATGGGTGCTGTTCAACTCGGTTTCTCTGGTGGTGAACCACTGGTACGTCAAGATTTAGAACAACTCGTTGCACATGCTCATCAACAAGGGTTTTATACCAACCTCATTACCTCTGGTATGGGCCTTACCGAACAACGTATTGCCGATCTAAAACAAGCGGGTCTAGACCACATTCAAGTGAGCTTCCAAGCGAGCGACCCTGTGGTAAACGATGCCTTGGCAGGTTCAAAGCATGCTTTTGAACAAAAGTATGAAATGTGCCGATTGGTTAAGAAATACGATTACCCAATGGTGCTTAACTTTGTTATTCATCGACATAACATTGACCAGATTGAACAAATTATTGAACTTTGCCTTGAGCTCAATGCAGATACAGTCGAGTTGGCAATTTGTCAGTTTTACGGCTGGGCTTTTTTAAACCGCCAAGGTTTATTACCCACACAAGAGCAACTGACACGAGCTGAACGGATTACCAATGAATATCGAGAAAAATTAAAAGCGCAAAATCACCCTTGCAAACTCATTTTTGTAATGCCTGATTATTATGAAGAACGACCAAAAGCCTGTATGAATGGCTGGGGTAAAATCTTCTTTACGGTTGCTCCAGATGGTATGGCGCTACCTTGCCATGCAGCACGACAACTGCCCATTTCGTTTCCAAACGTCCGCAAACATAAATTGTCAGATATTTGGTACAAATCAACTGGATTTAATCATTTCCGTGGCGATGCATGGATGCCAGAAGGGTGCCGTAGCTGTCCCGATAAAGAACGTGACTTTGGCGGATGTCGTTGTCAGGCCTATATGTTAACTGGAGATGCGGCTAATGCCGATCCTGTATGTGGGAAATCGCCGTATCATCAAATGATTGAACAAGCACGGGCAGAAAGTCAGTTGGTTGCACCTCTACAAAATTTAGTCTTCCGTAATAGTAGAAACTCTAAATCTTTAAGCACCACCCAAAATATTCCAGTCCACACAATTACAGACATATAGCAATTAACAGGAATACTCATGAAGCCTCGCCATATTCCAGTTTTTGATGGACATAATGATGCATTAACACGCTTATGGCTAAGTGATCATCCAGATCCTGTACATGCTTTTATTCATGAACGTTTAGTAGGCCATCTGGACTTAAAACGCTGTCAAGAAGCTGGTTTTATGGGGGGAATGTTTGCGATTTTTTTACCTCCATTTAGCTATGTTAAGCAGCATCATCCCAATAAATTATTTGATCCGAATGCTTCTGATTTTACGCAACAGCAAATTGAACAAATTTGTTTAGAACAACTCGATTTAGCTCACCAACTTACTCAGTATTCTAAAAATATTAAAATCTGCAGCTCGGTTCAAAATATTCAGGATTGTTTAGCAGAGCAAAAGCTAGCAATTTTATTGCATATGGAAGGTGCAGAGGCTTTACAACATAACCCTGATTTACTCGATGTGTTTTATGAAAGAGGCCTGCGTAGTATTGGTCCACTCTGGAATAGACCTAGTCGTTTTGGACATGGTTTAAATGCTACGTTTCCTCACTCACCTGACACTGGAGCAGGTCTCACGAGTGATGGCAAAGACTTTATAAAACGCTGTGCCAATAAAAAGATGGTGATTGATGTTTCACATATGAATGAGAAAGCTTTTTGGAATACTGTAGATATATTGCAGCAGCCAATTGTAGCAACACACTCTAATTCACATGCTTTATGCCCTCAAGCTCGCAACTTAACTGACCCACAGCTTAAAGTAATCCGAGAAAGTAAGGGTATGGTGGGGGTAAATTTCGATGTCGCTTTTTTACGGTCGGATGGACAACGCAATGCAGATACATCGATTGATGTAATTTTGGAACATTTAGAATATTTAATGGATCATTTGGGCGAAGAACATGTGGGCTTTGGTTCGGACTTTGACGGTGCACTTATAGGTACTGAACTTGAAGATGTGACAGGCATACATCGCTTAATTGAACGTATGCAACAGCGTGGTTATTCAAAAACACTGATTGAAAATATATGTCTTAATAATTGGGTGAAGGTGCTTTATAGAATTGTTGGTCAATAATGAATGACTAAACAGAGTTAATCTACAGAATCATAACTATTTTTTTATTGGCCGAAATGACTAAAAAAAATACAAATAGTTTAATTGTCAACCATTCGGTATATTCACTACACTCAACCTTACTGAATGTAAGAACATTTGGTATTTCAGGTCTTTTGTGGTTTTCACATCACCCATTTCTTTATGAGAAGTAGAAATGGGTTTTTTCTTATCCTAATTATATAAACGTGACAGTCATCACAATAATCGCTAATTATTGGTAAAAACCCTCAATCCCATCTTGACTAAAAGTTCAGCATTAAATACATTTGTAATGTATTTTTAAAGATAATAAGATTGCCTAAAGCGATTCATAATACTGCTTAATCCTGAAATACAGTGAAAAGCCTATTCTTTTTTAGAATAGGCTTTTTGCTTTGTATCAAAATTTATTTTTCGGGATTATTTTACTCTTCAATTAACATAAAAAATAAACACCTTACAAAAGCGGAGCAAATCAAAGCCGTTAAATAACAAATTTTATGCTATTAATTTAAGCTAATTTCTCAAAAGTTACTCCGTTAATCGAAGAGGTGCAAAATGTTAAAGTCAATTATAGTATTGGGAACAGGTATCGCGATTGGGATGTGCATGTACAAGAAAAAGCAGAAAAATAGCAAAAGCTTTACCACAGATAGCGATACAGACTCATTGATTAGTAAAGACACTGCTAAAAATAAAGATGATGGTTCGCTGGATAACGCAGTACAAGTTTAGAATTAAATAAAAAGGGTTCAGTTAACGAACCCTTTAATTTTGATTAAAAGTAAATTTTTTAATAAGTAATATTTACATTAAATAGATTAACTTAAAAATAATATTTAAATTAAATAATCACTCAACTATTCATTTAATTATTACAAAAATATGATTAAAACAAAGAAAACACTTTCATTATTAAAATTTACATATTGTATCAGTGCAATCTTTATTATTGTCGATACGGATAATAAAAAAATGGAGACTAGTATGTCAAAACGCCATATCTTAAAAGAAGTGAATGCTAAAAGTATGTGTGGTATGGAAATCGTTGTCGAACAAATTTATGAAAATATCAATGAAAAAAACTTTGTAGACGTTGAACTGGAACAGAGCTGGTTACCACTTTCTAAAATTGTGATTTCGGATAAAGTCATCAACTTAGATCCAGATAATAGCTTTGCTCACCCAAGAACAGGTAAAGTTTTTAAAGTCCTTAATTCTTAATCGTTTTCCTGTCAGTACATTTTTCATATTTCTAGGTCATTGAGGCGAAACGTATCTATGTTTCGCCTCAATCCATTTAACTAAGAATTAACTTTCTTTTTTGCAAACAGTTTTTCTGCGGCTCCCAAGACAAAAATAAAGAACACAGGAACAAAAAAGATGGCCAAGATGGTGGCAGATATCATGCCTCCAAATACTCCGGTACCTAATGCATGCTGAGTTTCCGAACTTGCTCCAGTTGCAATGACCAATGGGATAACACCACAAGTAAAGGCAAGGGAAGTCATCAAAATTGGGCGGAGGCGTAACTTTGCTGCTGCAACGGCTGCTTCAATTAAAGTCATGCCTTCTTCTTTGAGCATCTTTGCGAACTCAACAATTAAAATCGCATTTTTGGCAGATAAACCAATAATAGTGATGAGACCAATTTTGAAGAAAATATCGTTTGGCATTCCTCTTAATATAATGGCTAATATTGCACCAAAGATTCCTAAGGGAACAACAAGCATGACAGATAATGGAATTGACCAACTTTCATAAAGTGCAGCTAAGACTAAAAACACGACTAACATTGATAAAGCAATAAGGAATACCATTTGAGATTCAGATTGCTTTTCTTGTAGTGAAATACCTGTCCACTCATAACCAATACCTTGAGGAAGTTTAGCAATTAGCTTTTCCATTTCTCGCATCGCATCACCTGAAGATACCCCTATGTTAGGCACTCCAGCGATACTTAATGATGGTCGGCCATTGTAGCGGTTATATTGCTGTGGCAACTTATTCCACTGAGGAATCACGACCTCAGATAAAGACACCAGTTGTCCGTTTGCGCCTGCAACCTTCAAGTTCAAAATATCTTTTAAATGCATTCGTGATTTTGCATTGGCTTGAACAATAACTTGCTGCATTCTGCCTTGATTTGGAAAATCATTGATATACATCGATCCCATTGAAGTCGAAATAATATCCGAAACAGAAGCAAAGCTAACTCCTAGAGTGTTTAATTTCTCGCGGTCGATTTTCAAGCTAATATTGTCACCTTGAGGTAAACCTTCTGGGTAAACCATGTAAAACTTTTTGTTTTGTGCCGCCATTTCCATAAGCTTTTCTTGGGCCGAAATTAAAGCAGGCATTCCTAAATTTGCTTTGTCTTGTAAACGCAAACTAAAGCCTGAAGATGTACCCAATTCATCAATTGCTGGAGGAAGTACAGACATAGTTGTACCTTCTTTACTATTTGCCATTTCTGCATTTATGAAGTTGGTATAGTCAGTAGTAGATTTATCACGCTCACCAAAATCTTTTAAGGTTGTAAAAGCGAGTGCAACGTTTTGGCCAGCGCCACTAAAACCCCAACCCATAATTGAAATATTGCTTTTAACATCCGACTGCTCATTTAAATGGTTTTCAAAATCTTTCACAATTTTTGTCGTACGTTCAGCAGTCGCATCTGAAGGTAATTGGAACGACGTTAAAAACCAGCCTTGATCTTCCTCGGGCATAAAAGCAGTTGGCCAATATTTCATACCTGCAAAAGTTAAACCTGTAATCACCACAAAAATAATTAAAGTCGGAATAGTATGTTTAACGACTTTAAGTAAAATCGCTTCATATTTTTTTGTGACTTTATCAAAGCTACGATCAAACCATGCATAAAAACCTTTCTTTTGATGATTTGCATCAACTGGTTTTAATAAGGTTGCACAAAGTGCAGGGGTGAGTGTTAAAGCTAAAAATGCCGAGAATAAAATTGAGACTGACATCGTAATGGTAAATTGGCGGTAAATAATACCGACTGAACCACTTGCTAAGGCCATTGGTAAAAATACGGCTGCCAGTACCAAAGTAATACCAATAATCGGGCTGGTAATCTCTGTCATGGCTTTTGAAGTCGCTTCTTTAGGCGATAGACCTTCGGTTGCCATAATTCGTTCTACATTCTCAACGACTACAATCGCGTCATCGACGATAATCCCGATCGCAAGCACCATACCGAACATGGTTAACACATTAATTGAGTAACCTGTTAAAAGCATGATGGTAAACGTACCAAGCAGGGCAATTGGAGCGACAATCGCAGGAATTAAGGTATAGCGAACATTATGAAGAAATAGATACATCACAATGAAGACCAAAACCATGGCTTCAATTAATGTATGAACTACTTTTTCTATCGAAATTTTAACAAAAGGTGCAGTATCGTAAGGAACGCTAAATTGCATGCCTTCAGGTAAATTTACTTTTAGTTCTTCGAGTTTCTGTTTTACCGCATCTGCTGTTTTTACTGCATTTGCACCAGGGCTCAACTGAATGGCCGCAGCTGTTGCAGGTTTACCATTTTCTAAAATCGCAAAATTATATGACTGAGCTCCCATTTCTACGTCGGCTACATCCGACAACTTAATAGTGGCACCACTAATATTGCTCTTTAGACTAATATTTTTGAACTGCTCTACATTTTCAAGCTGTCCTTGAGCGGATAAAGGTATAGTAATTAATTGACCATTAACGAGAGGACGGTCACCAAGTCGTCCTGGTGCAATATCGATATTATTGTTACGAATTGCATTATTTACATCACTAATCGATAGACCATAAGAAACTAATTTATTTGGGTCTACCCAAATTCGCATCGCTTTTTCGGCACCAAAGGACTGAATTTTTCCGACACCGTCAACACGTTTAAGCTCTTCGACCACATTACGAACCAGATAATCGCTTAAATCGACTTCTGAATAACGATGGTTAGGTGAGTTTAAACCGACAAGCATTAAAAAGCCTGAGGACGATGCCTCTACAGCTAAGCCTTGTTGGCGGACGACTTGGGGTAAGCGTGCTTCAACCGCTTTAATTTTGTTTTGTACGTCGACTTGTGCCATATCCACATTAGTACCGGGTTTAAACGTCGCGGTAATTTCAGCGGTTCCTGACGAATCTGTTGTAGCACTATAGTAGAGTAAGTTTTTTACTCCTGACATTTCCCGTTCAATAAGGGTAATTACACTATCATTAATCGTTTTGGGAGTAGCGCCAGGATAACTTGCTGTAATGTTCACTTCGGGTGGTGCAACACTCGGAAAGCGTGCAATGGGTAACTTTGGAATACTCAGTACACCAAATAGAATAATAAAAATTGCAATTACCCATGCAAAAACAGGACGGCGAATAAAGAATTGAGACATCATTTAGCATCTCCTTGCTTCACCGTATTTTTTGTTGAGGCTGCTTTCCATGCTGAAATTGCCAGTTTTTGGTTGGGTTGGATACGCTCTATGCCTTCAACAACAACTTTGTCGCCTGCTTTCAGCCCTTTATTGATGAGATAAAACTGCTCATATTGTTGCCCTAACTCTATTGAGCGAACATCTGCGCCACCTTTGGCATTCACTACATATACTTGAGGATCGCCATTCATATTGCGCTGAATAGCTTGTTCTGGCACGAGTAAGGCCTGAGGAACCGAAGCACGCTCAATATTAACGCGGACATACATACCCGGCAGTAATTTTCTTTCAGGATTGGTCACTTCAATACGAATGGTGACATCCCCAGTTTCAGGGTCAACATTTATATCTTCAAACAGCATTTTTGCTGCAACGTTATAGGGCTGTCCCAAACTATTCAAAATCTGTACAGCTTTTTGATTGTTGGCAGATAACTCACCACTTTGTAGAGCCGCCTGTAGGCGCTCATATTCTCCAATAGACTGCTTTACATCGACATAAACCCGGTCAATTTGTTGAATAGTCGCCATAGTATTGCTATCAGCCTGACTAACTAAAGCACCTTCTGTTACGAATGATTTACCAATACGTCCGGAAATCGGTGCTCGCACTGTCGCATACTGTAAATTAAGATTTTGTCGAGCTAATAATGCTTTCATTTGAGCAACATCTGCAATCGCCTGTCGATATTGCGCTTCGGCATTACTTACTTCTTGTTTACTAATCGCATTACTTGGTAAAAGTTGCTGATAACGCTCAAGTTGTATTTTTAAGCGGTTTACTTCTGCTTCAGCTTTATTTAAACCCGCTCGATTACTATTTACATCAGCCTCAAATGTTTCTGAGTTTATTTTGTATAGAGGTTGTCCAGCTTTAACTTCACTACCTTGAGCGAATAAAACTTTTTCGATAATACCGCCAACTTGAGGACGAATTTCGGCAGTTCTGAAAGCTTGAACGCGCGCCGGTAGATTTTCACTAAAGTTAATAGACTGCGGTTGAATTGAAATAACGGTAACCTTAGCCGTAGATACCTGTGTTTGATCACTTACTTGTTCATTGCCACAGCCATGTAATACAAGACCGAAAGATAAAACGAATGGAACTAAAAAATGCTTTTGCACTTTTATAACACCTAATGGACTTCTAGATGCTGGCATTATTTTTGATGTGTGTGTAACCAAAATCACGAATATGTGGAAAAAGTGTGGAGATCTATCAAAAAATACGCGTATGATAAATCAAATTTTCCCGCGTCTTATTGCTATGTTCGAGTCAACCTTTACGTTTAATTGTCAGGATAAGCTTATTCTTGTTGTAGAAGATGAATATGATATTGGCGATATTATTGAACATTATCTTAAGCGTGAAGGTATGCGTGTTGTACGGGCCATGAATGGTAAGCAGGCAATTGAAATACACGCAGCGCAGCCTATTGATCTGGTGATTCTCGATATAAAAATGCCGGAACTTAGCGGGTGGGAAGTACTGAATAAAATTCGGCAAAAAGCAGCGACACCAGTCATTATGCTTACGGTTTTAGATCAAGAAATTGATAAAGTCATGGCTTTAAGAATTGGAGCAGACGACTTTGTCGTAAAACCCTTTAACCCAAATGAAGTGGTCGCACGTGTACAAGCAGTTCTAAGACGTACTCAACAAAACCAGCAAACTCCTAACCGAAATCTGATTTATAAAAATATTGAGGTGAATACCGAAATTCATACTGCTTACATCCATTCGGGCGATCAAAAACAAACACTTAATTTAACTCTAACTGAGTACAAAATTTTATTACTGATGTTACCGCATCCTCATAAAGTCTTTACCCGTTCAGAGCTCATGAATCAGTGTCTACCAGATCGAGATGCATTAGAACGTACGGTCGATAGTCATGTCAGTAAGCTACGAAAGAAAATAGAAGATCTGGGTTTACGAAATATGCTCATCAATGTTCGTGGTGTAGGCTACAGGTTGGATCATCCACATGAAAAATAAAACGGGCATTAGTAAACAACTGATTATTGCACTGAGTTTTACCAGCCTAAGTGTTACGCTGAGTTCGCTAATTTTAGGTTATGGCACCTACTATGTTGCAATTGAAGTAGGGCTTATATCTCTCGAAAAGCTGAAAGAAAGTGATGAGTTCTTCCACTATCTAGATGGTATATGGTTATTCGCCGTGCTTCTATTTGGCACAGCATTATCAATTATTTTAGGCATTAAGCTTGCTCAACGTTTTATTGTGCCTATTAATCTATTAGCCGATGCAGCTAAGAAAATTAGTCATGGGGATTTAAGCGCACGAGTTGAAAAACCAATACATCATTCTTCTGAAATTGGTGAGCTTATGGATAATTTTAATGATATGGCTCAAAAACTAGAGACCTCAGTTGAAAATGCTCATGTCTGGAATGCCGCAATTGCACATGAGTTAAGAACGCCAGTCACCATTTTGCAAGGTAGGTTGCAGGGAATTATTGATGGTGTTTTTGAAGCTGACCCTATTTTATTTAAAAACTTACTGAATCAAGTAGAAGGTCTTTCAAACCTAGTCGAAGATTTACGTACATTGAGTCTTTTTGAAAACCAACAGCTTAGACTTAACCTCGAAACGATTTGTTTTAATGAAACTGCTCATAAAGTCGTGCACATGTTTGAAGAAAAATTAGAAAAAGCTCAGCTTAAAGTCATTTTCGATATTGAAGCGCCAAAAGTTGAGTGTGATCAACGGCGAATTGAACAGATTTTAATTGCTTTACTGGATAACGCTACACGTTATGCAAATCCGGGAAAGTTAATTGTTTCAACAAGACAAGAACAAACTAGCTGGATTCTTGAAATAGAAGATGAAGGACCTGGCATTTCAGCTGAGCATCGCAAAGATTTATTTAACCCTTTTTTCAGGTTAGAACAATCAAGAAATAAAGAGTTAGGCGGCACTGGGTTAGGTCTTTCGGTTGTACAAGCCCTTGTCATTGCCCATAAAGGTCAAGTCGATTATTTAAATCAACATTCACATAGTATTTTTAGAATAAGCATTCCTCAATAATGATCGCTTTTGTACAACCTTTAACGCTTTAATCAAGAGAAATTGCATTTCATGACTCGTGATTAACTAAAAAATAGGATAATTTGTATATAAAATTTTTAAGTAAATACTGATTTTTTTTATGATAATTGAGATAGAAACCCATCCACTTGAGCCATTTTTACCTGAAAATGCCCGTTTATTAATGTTAGGCAGTTTTCCACCGCCACGTAATAAATGGAAGATGGATTTTTACTATCCCAATTTCCAAAATGATATGTGGCGTATTTTCGGTTTGATTTTTTTCCAAGACAAAACTTACTTTTTAAGTGAAAGCCAAAAAAATTTTAATGAAGAACGTATTCGAAACTTCTTAATTGAAACTGGTATTGCAATCTTTGATACCGCTTATCAAATTAAGCGGTTGAAAGGGAATGCCGCAGATAAATTTCTTGAAATAGTAACACCAACAGATCTTGCAGTTTTACTTCAGCAGATTCCTCTATGTCAAACCATTATGACCACAGGCGATAAAGCGACTGATACTTTAATTTCAGTTTTACCAGAGCACACCGAAAAACCGCTTATAGGAATGTCTACCTCGACTTACTTTGCTGGACGAAATATTAATTTATATCGTCTACCATCTTCTTCTAGAGCATATCCATTAGCGCTAGAGAAGAAAGCAGAGGTTTATCAAAAATTCTTTAAAGAGATAGGCATTTTATAAGTAAACTTGAAATGCTGTTACATCATCCATTCAACTGGTAGATATGAAACAGCTTTAATCATGGTACGTTGGAAAAGGCTCGTATCTGGGTCTTTTTCATATTCAACAATCTTTCCATCCGACTGATAATCTAACCAAATGATCTTTCCTTCACTATTTAACTTAAGCTGGTAAGCAACTTGAGGTAAGTGCTGATCGAGCATGACCGAAATTTGCGCTTGTAATTGACTCGACTCAATAACCAGACCGACCTCAGTATTTAAGTAAGTCGAACGTGGATCGAAGTTAAACGAACCAATAAATACTTTACCGTCTACATCAAAAAACTTGGCATGTAAGCTCGATTTATTTTTACCTTTTGCAGGGATCACACTTCCAGTCACCACTTCATACCAAGTTCTGCGTCTGCGTTCTAAAAAGGGCTTAAACTCAAATAGTTCTACACCACTTTTGAGCATCTCAACTCGATATTGACTATAAAAGGCATGCACAATTGCTACATCATTTGCAGCAAAAGAGTTGGTTAAAACCCTAACTTTAACACCTTGCACCTTGAGTTGTTTTAAATAGTAAGTGCCTTGTTGAGTAGGAACAAAATAAGCAGAAGCTAATTCAATATGCTGCTTTGGTTCACCCATAATCTTCAGGACTTGCCCATACAGCATTTCTTCTTTAGCGGCCAGTCCTAAGATTTTTTTAGGTGAATCAGCAACAAAATATGCTTTTGACCACTGGATTGGATAGTGCTCTAAAAGTTCTTTTAAATAGCTTTGAGCATCATAAAGCTTATCTTCAGTTTGAGTATGATTTTCACTTTCATGAATTAAATCATGGTAGTGCTGCCTTAGTGTTTGCAAATGGTGAACAGCACATGTTCCCACCAGCTCAGTAGCATTTTGACTTAAATCACTTTGCCAAAAATCATTAAAGACAGACTGTGCATGTTGTACAGTATGTCCATAAAATAAAATATCTAGATCTGTAAACTGAAACTTACTACTTGCGTCAAAATATTCACTACTAATATTTCGACCGCCTGTTACAGCAATCACGCCATCCGCAATAATTAACTTATTATGCATGCGATGGTTTACTTTTTTGAGCCGAAAAATATAGTCTAAAATTCTTAAATATCTGAACTTGTAGGGATTGAATAGTCGAATTTCAAAATTGGGATGGTGGAGAAGGCTTCTAAGAACTCCATCCAACTTTACTCCATTTTGATCATCAATAAGTAGGCGGATTTTTACGCCACGATCTGCCGCCGTTAGTAACTCGTGCAGCATTAAGTTTCCAACAAAATCATTTGTCCAAATATAATATTGTAAATCGATTTTTTCTTTTGCGTTTCTAATCAGATACATACGAGAAGCGATACTGATAAAGGCATCATCTAATGCCACAAAAGCAGTCAGGCCTTGTTTAGTTTTTTCTGTAGCTTGATCATCATTCAACCAATTAAAGCTATTCGTCACTGTATCATTCTCATCAGGGTCGTATGTACCGTTATACGAAGGTGTATTTGTAAAGCCCCAAGCATTTAATGCCATACTACTGTACTGCTGATAAATTTGATTAATCATGTAAGCTTTTTAGTCGCATCCAAGATAAGCACATCACAGCATTTTTATATTCAATTTATATGTCAAAATTCATATTAAACGTTATAAAGGCATTCTGCCAAGCCTCAACTCTAGCAATTTCTTATATTTATTGGCACTTCTTAAAAATATATCCATTAAAAAATATAAAGTTAAATTTAACCCTTTTATGCCTAATGCTATATTCAATATTATTTTTTAAGGATGCTTGAGATGAGTCACATGGGTTCTTGTCTATGCAGTGAAATCAAATTCTCAGTTACTAATGAAATAAACACGGTCTATCATTGCCACTGTAGTCTCTGCCGTAAACAAACTGGAACGGGGGCAAACGCAGCAACATTAGTAAATAAGGATAAATTTGAGTGGTTATCAGGTTTAGAACTTGTCCGCACCTATAAAAAAGAAACAGGTTTCACATCTTCATTTTGCAGTCAATGTGGATCACCACTACCTAACTTGGTAGGCACTACTGATTTTATGTGGATTCCATTAGGCTTATTAGACCAAGATATTGTTGTGCTAAAAAAGCTTAATTTTTGTTTAGTTTCAAAGTCAAACTGGGTAAACACAGTAGATGCAGATGAATCTTACGATGAACTTCCAACTCTGAATGAACTAAACATATTATTTGACTAAAGAATTTTTCAAAAATGAGACTAGCTTTGCATTAAATTTAGTTTTTTCCGATGGTTATGCTTGCAGGTTTCACAAAAACACACTAATTAAAATTGGCAGTACAACAATTACATTAGAAAACATGACATCTATCATACTTCGTAAATTCAGCAACCGCCTACTGGGACGGTTTTTTAATTTTAACCACCTTATTCATAAAAAATATATTGTTATAACTTTTCACAAAAGTTTGCATAATGCACAGAATCAGTCTGATTGGCCTAAAAACAAATACAACCTTCAATGTTAATTTTAAATTTACTTAACTATCGTTTGGAGATAAGTATGTTCAAAGCTATGTTTTTCTTTGGTGCTGGGGCTGTTTTCGGTTACTGCTGTAAACACAAGGAGGATAAAGCTAAAGAGGAAAACTCATCAAAATAAGCGAACTGCATTCATAAAGAACTTACTAATGAGTTGGTTTTTTTATAAGGAGGTGTCTATGCTCCACAACCTTAGACAGCTTTTCTGTATTCATGTCTGGGAATATGACTTTGACATTACTCATGACGAAATTAAAGAATGCAGAAAATGTGGGAAAATTCATAAAATCAAGAGCTTCCCCAAATTGACTTAAGATGTAAATTTTTACTTTTAGTCTTAAGTGAATATTAAAAATTAAATAGACTTAATATTTTAAATATTGAGCCTATTTAATATAAAACTTAATTAATTAATCCTTAACTGAGATTAAAGAATACCTACCAATTTAATCAGAATAAAATCCCAAATAAATCACATTTTAAATCAATAAAACAGTTATATTTCACATAACATATCAATTAAAATTAAAAATACAGAAACAATTTAATAAAAATTAAAAACTTATTTTTATAGCTTTCAACTTATACTTCTATTTTACAAATAATTAATAAGGAGATAGAAATGCCAAAATACTTACTATTAGCAGAAAAAATTAATAAAAATATTAAAAGTTCTTATTCAAACAACCATTTTAGAAATTTAAACAATCTTATCGTAGAAATAAAAAAAGCTATTGCTGGCACTGAACTAAAGTTTTTATATAACTTTGTGAACTTCGAAGGTGTTGTTATTAGTGTAAAAAATGAACTTCCTATTAAGCTAGATATGAGTTTGGTTCCAAAGCATAAAAGCGAAGATGACTTTATTTTATGGTTGGCAGATTTCATTGACCGAATCACTATCGATACAAGCAAAAATCTCCCTTAAAAAGAAGCAATTGCAAACTCTTATCTTTAAAAAAATTTTTATACCAAACTACGATGAATAAAGTCTTTAAGGTTCTAGTCTAGGAGCTGAATTCATATCATGTCGAACTCTGCTGATGTTTTCATAAATGACTTTACGCATTCGGTTTACTGCGCCTAATGGTTTATGCTCAGGTAGGGCATGCCACGGTGTAAAAGACAGATTCTCACAAAACTTATTTTGTTCTGGTGTGTCAAAGTTCTGCTTGGGAATATGAATAGTTGCTACTTGATAGAAAGGAGCTGCTTTTTCATTCCACTCTGTCATTGAGTCTTCTACCAACATTTGATTTGAAGTTCGTGGCTGAATAAGAAATTCCATACACGCATCTGTACTTTGTAAAGTATTTTTTAAAGCTTCTCTTAAAAAATCATGACTAGGATTCTTCGGTAGATTATTTGGCTGCATTGAACAAGCACGTACTGAATATTTAACTGCTTGTCGATCATTGCTAAGTCCTAATTGATAGGGAACCATAGACCAATAACGTGCATATAATGGATTTGCAATTTGTGAATTACGTGCTTCAAGAGCATTCTTTGTTCCCTTAAAACCTAAGGCAAATGGAATGTGAAGTTTTCTGATCATATTATTGCTATTCACATCATTCATAAAAGAAAGATATCGTTTAGCATCATTCGCAAAAAAGACTGGATGATTAATCATAATAAAATCTTGAGTGGTCGCTTGCTTTTCACTTTCTAAAATTTTCTGTCCAGACACACCTAAAATTTTTATTGCTATGCCACCACGTGCATCTTTTTTAATGTCGGCATTAGAGGCATCATTTGAAGCATTAGAAAATCGAATCCATGCTTGATAACTTCGATCTGGAATAAACATTCCTTTAGCAAACTGGGTAGGTATATTTTTTGAGACATGAAAGTCAGCACGAACACAACCATGTGCCTTAGGATGTGCATCACGTAAAGCATTTCCTACCGTGTATTGTTCACGAATTGACTTTTCAATGACTTGAGCTATGTTTTGAGCGAGCACTTCCTCATTAGGCTGTAATTTTTCTCCTAAAAATGGATCGATCTCTGGATAAGCATTACCTTCCGAAAAGCTCTTTGCAGTTGATGTTGTGCTGGAATATAAAGTTTCAGTACAACCTGATAATGCAAACACAAGAGGAGTAAATAAAAACAAACCCTTAAAATTTATAGACTGTATAAAAGTTACCATTTATTAACTCCTCAGTGTAAAAATATTTTAGGATAATATTAAGTTTAATTGTTTATCTATATTTTGAGCTTTATAAAAAATATTAACTGTAAATAATTTAAACGTCATTGTTACTTATCTGAACAATAAAATGAAAATTATTATTTAATATAAAACTTCTTAATACATTAAGAGAATGTAGACATGATAACTAACTCACAAAATGTACAAAATAATACTAATACATCACTTCATCCAATCACTCAAAATACACTTATTGATCGGTTTAGCCCTATCTATTGGAGAATAGACGGCCCACAAACGATGTCTTTCGCCATTACAAACTATGGAAATGGTTTTGAAGCATCGTTTAGATCACGTATGACAAATGATTTGGTAGGAATTACTTGGGATTCTTATGACACTAAAGATCATAAATTTTTAGCGTATGAAACCAAATATAGCTATGCAGGGGTGGTTTGGGACTTCGATATTGAGTTATCTGCCACGATGCCAGTGCTTAACAATCCAAGTTTAACGCCCACTTTAACGGTGTATTATCATGACAATGGCGTAGATAAAATTGCGTATGTCGTCTTATTTAACTACGCAAACAATCCTTCATCGCGAACGGCGCATATTCACATTAATTGGGATACAGTAAAAGCAGGCTTCTCTGCTACAGATAGCTTTCCGGTAACCAATATTCAGCGAATCTCATTTTCTGGCTTTACTAGTGATTATAATGGTCAAACCGCTATACCTCTAAGTCAACCAAAAGATGGCTACATTCGCCTCACTAACTCTGTTGTAACTGGAACAAATGCAAAGTTAAATTTGAGCCGTGTGGTTGTCCCTCAGCACAATTATGGCATCTGCACCAGCTATGACGACCACTATGATTTAAACCCGCAGCGCCTAGTTAACAATATGGTCGCTTTGGGATACCAGGGTTTCGTTAACCACTATTGTGGAATGTCGCATTATCCAGAAATGACATGGAAAAACGATATTAATAAATGGCAAATACCTGATACGTTGGTGACAGGCGAGGCGGTCGTTAACTCATGTACCCGTAAATGGCACGAGAAATATGCTCAGGCTTTGCATAACGCCAGTTTGCAACCCATTTTTGGGGTCAGCTTTGAAATGTATTCCTTGGGCGCCAATGAATATTGGGCACAGCGTGACTGGAACAGTAATTTAGGTAAAACAGGCTACCAACCACCGAGCTACTTTTTTAGTTTAAGTCATCAGAATGCTTTGGCATATCTAAATAAAGTGTTTATTGAGTTCGCGGATACAATGGTAGTGGGTGGATGCGATGTAAATATGCAGATTGGTGAACCTTGGTGGTGGTATAACACTGACACGAATCTACCTTGTGTGTATGACTATCCAACAAAATTGGCTTTTAATGCAGATACAGGATTATATGCGCCAGATTTAGGTACTATTTATGAGGCAATGAATAAAACAGGAACGCCTTATGATGAGTTTAAAACATGGCTTAGAAATAAATTAGGACAAACCTGTCAAAACATTCGTACTGTGATCAAAGCAAAATATTCCAGTGCCAAAGTTAGTCCGCTCATTTTCTTTCCTTCCATTCAGTCCCCAATTCAGACTTTAGCTACTTATATTAACTATCCAAGCCAACACTACTCATATCCTAATTTTGATTACATGATGACAGAAGCTTATGACTGGTTGCTAGAAGCTCGCTTAGACTTGGCACATCAGGCAGTTTCCCAAATTCCTATACAAGGGTTAGGCTATCCTGCAAATAAAGTCATTTATTTATCTGGTTTTGTTCCCGATGCCTCTATTGCTTATATCTATGGTTTTGATAAAACCAAGCCATATCGAACACCTATTTGGCAACGAGTTTTTGGTGACATGAAAAACAATGTTTCTTTAGGGTTAATGAAGCAATTTATCTGGGCATATCCACAAGTTATGTTTGATTCAATTACGATTGATACCACTCAAGCCCCCAATGGCTTCTTTGTTGAAAATACGCTTTATTCTCCAATTAGTGATAACACACCATATCCACCAGATATTTACCTCTAAGTAAAAATAAGCTGCTTCTAAGATAATGATTTGATAAGAAACCTCTTCAAGCAAGAGGTTTTCTTCTTTTTTTAATGTAGGCTTGCTTAGATGTATCTGACTGGCTATGCTGTGATGGATTGTCATGAAAGCCAATTTTAATTTAAGCAAAATTAAGCTCTTGTATTACCGATATATAATCTATTTTGCTCAACTATAAATACCGAATGATTTAAAGGAAACCCAAAGATGAAATCTCGTGCAGCTGTCGCCTTTGCCCCAGGAAAACCTTTAGAAATTGTTGAAGTTGATGTTGCACCACCTCAAGCGGGTGAAGTTTTAATAAAAATTACCCATACAGGGGTATGTCATACCGATGCTTTTACATTATCTGGAGATGACCCAGAAGGTGTTTTTCCTGCCATCTTAGGTCATGAAGGCGCAGGTGTTGTGGTTGAAGTGGGTGAGGGCGTAACAAGCGTTAAACCTGGTGACCATGTGATTCCACTTTATACGGCTGAATGTAAAGAGTGCTTATTCTGTAAATCTGGAAAAACCAACTTATGTGTTGCGGTACGTGCTACTCAAGGTAAAGGTGTAATGCCAGATGGTACCACACGTTTTTCATATAACGGCGAACCGATTTACCATTACATGGGTTGTTCAACCTTTAGTGAATATACGGTAGTTGCAGAAGTATCTTTAGCAAAAATCAATCCTGAAGCGAATCACGAACAAGTTTGTTTACTGGGATGTGGGGTGACTACTGGTATTGGCGCCGTGCATAACACAGCAAAAGTACAAGAAGGTGATTCAGTTGCCGTATTTGGTCTAGGCGGTATTGGTTTAGCTGTTGTACAAGGTGCACGTCAAGCGAAAGCAGGACGCATTATTGTCGTAGATACAAACCCAGATAAATTTGAACTTGCTAAACAGTTTGGCGCTACAGATTTCTTAAATCCAAAAGATTATGATCAACCTATTCAGCAAGTGATTGTAGAAATGACAGGTTGGGGCGTAGATCATTCATTTGAATGTATTGGTAACGTCAATGTTATGCGCTCGGCTCTAGAGTGTGCACATCGTGGTTGGGGACAATCCGTTATTATTGGTGTTGCTGGTGCCGGTCAAGAAATTTCGACTCGTCCATTCCAGCTAGTGACAGGCCGTAAATGGTTAGGTACTGCTTTTGGTGGGGTAAAAGGCCGTTCACAACTTCCTAAAATGGTCGAAGATGCTATGAAAGGTGAGATTCAACTTGAACCTTTTGTAACTCACACCATGCCTCTACAAGACATTAATACTGCTTTTGATTTAATGCACGA
This sequence comes from Acinetobacter pittii, assembly GCF_022449185.1. Classification (GTDB taxonomy): domain Bacteria; phylum Pseudomonadota; class Gammaproteobacteria; order Pseudomonadales; family Moraxellaceae; genus Acinetobacter; species Acinetobacter pittii_I. Next base: position 970,676 of record NZ_JAKUKO010000001.1, on the reverse strand, counting down.
AGGTAAATCAATTCGTACTGTCATTCATTTCTAAATGAAATAAAAAGGGCTGTGATTCAGCCCTTTTTTACCACTTATAGTTTTATATCTTAAATGGCATTACCACACATATCTGTTGTGCCCTGAGGGTAGTTGAACTGTAATGCATTACGGTCAGTAATGAGTTCATTAGACAACTCTTGTCCAAATAATTGATTAGAATATATTCCTATACTACTTGAGACAGAAAAACGTATATTCTCTAGTGGAGCAGGTAAAGTAGATTTATATCCCTGATCAACACCATTTACAATAAAGCCAATCTGCTTAGTGTTCTGATTAATATACACCCCTAATCTTTGATATTCATTTGAATTATTTGTCATGTTTTGACCCTTATAGTATGGACTGTCAGGGCCACTGTCGTCACTAAGTCTGTATGCTACATAATATTTTAATCTAGCAGGATTCTCACCAAAATCTGGATCATACCCCCCCATATCAAACCAATAGTTGGATCTAATTGTATAACCATTATTTGTTACACCACTAAATCTAATGCTAGAGGAGTAATAAGTAGAATTTCCAAGTGATGAACTCCCAAGAGTTGATGTTGGAATTTTAAGTTCCATTTCAAATGCAATAATACCTGTGTGAGGTATCGTTAAATCACCAATTTCATTAGTAGAATTAAAACTAGCTTTACTTGTAGCTACATAATCTACGTAGCCATACTCACTTTCTGGCCTAGGTTCCACTTTAAAACTAAATTTTTGACCATTTATCGATGGGAATATTTTCGTAGGAAAATCAGGGTATTCATTATTCCATACATCAAAATCTTCTTGGGTCGCATCAAAATTATATTTGCAGACTGGGGCAGAGGAATTAAGGGAGGTAGTTTGAGCCAAAAACATTTGAGGCGCTAACTTTTCATTCTTTGCAGTTGGTGAAATGCTTTTAGATACTACTTTTTGGCTAGATTCATTCTGCGATACGGTAGTTGTATTATCAGAAGATACCTCATACATAGCCCAACATAATGTCACTGCACTAACAGCAACTATACCTATTTTTTTCATAAATATTCCTATCGAGTTAACTGTTAAATTTTTAGAAAGTAGTGTTTAAAGTAAAATTTATTATTAATATTTGAAATTATTTGGTTTATAAACTATTGAATATGATTAATCATATTCAATAGTTACAGTAGCCATGGCGCGAACTTTACCAGGCGTAACATTTGCTGCAGTTTGATAGTAGCGGGCAGTCATCGGTACGTTATATTGAAGTATTTGATTAGAAGACAACGAACCTAAAGCTAATTTATCGCCTTTTTTAATGACTTGATTTTTATTTTGATAATTCCAAAGTAACTGCACACCAACACCATTGGCTTTTTCAGAAGTGGCAGCCGTATTTGCCAATACCTGGGTATTTGTGCCGTCTTGGGTAAAGTCGTAACTTAAACTAATAGTGTTTTTCTGTTCATAGCCCACTGGGCTTGTACCACCATTACATAAGAGGTTCATATCAAAGGTTTGTTCGCCTTGAGTTGAGCCAACACCTTTAAATCCTGCTTTTGTTACTGTTGGCAACTGTACAACTTTATTGATATTACCTTGGATTTCACATGAAGATGAAGCAATGGTAATTGCATTAGCATTAACAGTACTTGTTAGGAAAGGTTTATTTGGATAACCACGGATATAATAACTACTATATCTGCCTGGTACTAAGGTTCCTGAACCTGTTTGTGGGGCAATTTTAATGATTTCCACAACAAAGTAACCTGGTGCTAAAGTACGATTGCCAGATATTCCACTACGTACATAAGGATAATAGCCAGAAAAATTAGTATTATTTTCGGCTTCGCGATATAGACGAATACCAATGCCGGGAATATTAGTGGTATAAATGCTATTGCCTAATGAACTTAATGGATAAGCTTGAGTTAATTCAGCAATTACTGAGTCACTATAGTCACAATACTTCGCTTGGGTACCACTACTACTGATAGGAAAAGTCGCTTTTCTTAAAACTGCACCAACTTGATCGCTAGGGCGCACAACGACACGGCCCACAGCCATAAGAACATCATTGTCTTTATAGTCAACCATTATACATGAAGCATTAGTCTCACCATAAACACCAAGGCCAGCCGTAAATAGAGCACTCGTTAATAATATTCTTTTCATTTGCAGACAGCCTCAGTCATTACCATGCTTTGTTGCTTATTTTGCAACTGATTACTAATGTTGTACTCAACTGAACAACGTTCATTGCTTTCGTCACCCCATTTTACATAGAGACTATCTTGAGCAAGTGGGGTACGTAAGTAAATCATACTACCTTGAGCAACAATACCGACAGCTTCATCTTTCTGATTAAAGACTTGAGCAGCAAACGGTAAACTGTTGCCATCAGCAGTTTTACTATTAATGTAAACTGCATAACCTGTTTTGGTTGCAAAATCTACTTTAGCAATTGCACCAGCAAAAGGCGCAATACGTTGACTAGTTTCTTCAAGCTCTACTTGGCTCGACATTTCTTGTGGGTCAAGGGTAATGTCATTAAGACGATACGGAGTAACATAAGGAACTACTGCATAACCCGCTTTGTTCACGCTCAAACCAACAGCATTATTAACTTTTGCTCCAGCAGCTTCTGGTGCATGCACAAGTACCATTGTTTGACCTTGTTCAGGTCCAAATAAAACACCTTCTGAATGTGCAACTACACTACCAGTTAAGCTAACCATCGCTTGTTGGTAAGAATCAGCCACACTATAAGATCCACCAACAGTTGTATAGTTGGTACGATAACGTCCATTTACGTTAAATGATGGATTTGAATAGTCCTGATGTGACATTGAAGCGCCGTAACTAAAGCGATCTCCAACCATACCACTTGCACCAATAGTACGACTGTCTTCAGAAGCAGTAACGTTAACGTTGACTGAATTCTTTTTGAAATCAATCGGGAACGATAATGTCATTAAATATTCAGTATCGTGTGTTTGATTGGTTGAGCCATATTCAACTTTACGGTTAATTGCAGATAAACCATAAGTTAAACCATGGAAATTATTACTGTAACCAACCTGATATTGTTTAGTACTTTCACTACGGTTCCAATAATCAACCCATGAACCTACTACATAGAAGTTACCCCAACCTTCAGGTAACCCTTGGTTTAAGGTAATTTGGAATTCGCTACGTTGGCGACCAGCAGAGTAGGTATTAATACCTTTTTCTTCAAAATCGCGAATCTGTAGAGCATCACGTAATTTATAGAAGTTTTCTGTTGAGTAACGATAAGCTGCTAGTGTTAAGTTTGTGTTGGTTGGAGTAATCAACTTACTATAACTTAAACGGAAACTTTGTCCTGACTGTGAAGACTGTTTTTCAAATTCAGCTTCAGAGTGGGTAATATCTAATGCCACGGCACCAATTGGTGTAGCAAAAGCGGCACCCAACAGTATAGCGGCATAATTTTCAGTTGCTTGTATGCCTGTATAACCTGTTAGGTAATTATTAATCCCTTGTTGATATTTACCTTGAACAACCCAAGGATCAATATCAATGTCTGAATCGCGGAACTGCCCGATAGTTAAAGCATAACGATTCATGCCAGGGCGCAGCATCTGCACAACAGATGCGTAAGGCACAGCAAACTTTTGTATTTCACCATTCGCTTCAATAACAGAAACTTCAATCTCGCCACCAAAACCAGTAGGGTAAAGGTCATTAATTTCAAAGTTACCTGGTGCTACCGTTGTTTGATAAATAAGTTGACCTTGTTGACGAACTTCAACTTTTGCATTGGTTTTAGCATTACCACGAATACGCGGAGCATAACCCACCATACTATTTGGCAACATTCGGTCATCACTTGAGAAATCGATACCACGATAACCATATGAATCAAATATTTCGCCGTTTGTAAAACTATCGCCTAGCGTTAAAACACCACGGTATTTAGGGAATGCTCGCTGTAAGTAAGTACTTGTTTCTTCGTAGCTTGATTTAGATTGATTTTCGGCAGGGGTATCTTGCCATTGCCACTGGCCATTATGACGTAATTGCCATCCAGCTAAATTTAGCCCAGCAGTCACTCCCATAAACGCATTTGAAGTTTCTCGTATATCGCCAGATTGATTAAAAGTCTTATATGCACTACCGTTATAAGATAAAAATCCAGCATTAATACCACGATCCCATACACTTGGATCGACATAGCCTTGCGCATTTTTTTGCAAAGCAACTTGTGGAATAGAAATATCTACACGTAAACGAGAGGTATCAAACTCATAAAATGCATTTTCAACCCATTCTTCAATTTTATAACAACTACTATTTTCTTTTTGAAGGGTAGTGTGCTGCGATAGAACTTCTTGTTTTACACCATATTCAAGAAGATTATTTCCAGTAAAACACGTTACAGCATTTTTATTTGGATCTAATGCTTTAAAAAACATGCGACGTTTGCCAAACCATTGGCCATTTACATAAACGTCAACGTTATATTCGCCCGGTAAAACAGGATTACCATATTTAAACCGAGAAATATCAACTTTTTGTGCATCACCAATTAAAAAAGCAGAATCAAATTCAGCTTCCACTGGTGCACTCGCGGCTGTTTCTTCAGCATGCACGAATACAGGCATTGTCATTGTGACAACACCAGAAGCCAAGTAATAACAAATATGGCGTTTTAATAATTTATAAGATTCTTGCCTTTTTTTTGGCATAACTAAGTCCGCCTACTCACATAATAGGTGCTTAAATTTATTAAAAAGATAAATCTGATTACTGAAGTTTTATTTGGTGTTCGACTCGACCACCGTAGTCATTGACATTCATAAAACTCATATCTTGAAGATTGCCATTCTTAAGCTGAACAGACTCTTCAGAAAAAGGTTTAATCATTAAACCTTGAGGTAATAAATCAACTTTTTTATCACCAACCTTCTGATAAACAGAAGTCATTGTGATATGAAAAGGTGTTGGATTTTTTACCTTTAAATTTTGACCAGATTTAACCCATTGAAGCTTATCAGCTGCTAAATTCGCATCTTCTTTAATTGAAGCTGGGCGATAGAAGAATTTAATTCGTGAACGAATTGCTAATTGCAGAAAATTATCAGGAGTCGCATTTTCGCCTTTTGATGTTGGTCTTGGAGGAATATCCAAAACATTCAACCACAAAACTGTTTCTTGCTTTTGATTTAGCTGAGAAGCCGTTGGCAAAGCAGTAATACGAAGCGTCTGACTTTTTGTTGCTTCAACACGAGAAATAGGAGGAGCAATCATAAAAGGAACTTTTGATTGATCCGGTGTGCTTTTTGAGTCGCCTTCATCAAGCCATGCTTGGACAAGTGCTGGTTTTGAACCGTTATTACTAACTTGTAGTGTAACTTCGCGAGCATCCGAAGGATAAATTACACGAGTGCCATGAATTACAATTTCTGCTTGCGTAACAGGTGCAACAATTGCTGAAGTAAGTGTCAAACCTAACAAAAAATTATAACTGTTCAATTTCATTTCAGAATTCACAACCAAGAAAGATTCGGGAAAGCACCACAAAAAGAGGGCTTCTATGCGAACACAGAAACCCCACCATCAATTAATTATTGATAGATAATTGTGTATTGAACAGAAGTATTTACTTTACCAGCAGTAGAAGCGCCAGTTGCATAGTATTCAGCATAGTAGTTAAGGTCTGCGCTACCAGCTGCAGCTACGTCAACCCATTGTGAGTTAGCTTGAGCACCGTTCGCACCAGCAGCAAGAACTGGGATGAAGTTGTTGTTGCTACCTAAAAGTTGAACGTTAACGTTTTTAGCACCAGTAGCGTCTTTGTTAAGTAAGCGACCAGTATTAAAGTCAACGTTAGCACCTGGTTCGAAGTAAGTAGCTACTTTACCTTCAGAACAGTTAGCTAATTTAATTTGGAAAGGAGTACGACCAGCAACATCCCCAGCAACAGCTAAAGTTTGCTTAGAAACAGTTGGAAGAGTAACTGTGAAGTCTTTACCAGCTGGAGTAACGATGTCACAAGTTTTGTCTGTAACTAAACCATTAATTGTAATTGTACCATCAGCAGCTTGAGCATTCGCAATCCCTACAACCGAAAGAGCAGCGATCAAAGCAAGTTTTTTCATAGTGTTTTCTCAAAAGTCTGGATAAAAGTTTATTTCCTTACTTTTCCAGTGTTTGACATCTTGAAAAGTAATGCGGCGATATTAACACTTCTCAAACAAAATGCAAACCAGATCACATTATTTTTTAATAATTTTAATTGATCCATGCTTTTTATTTGGGACACAGACCACCCATTAATAACACACATCATTGTTTTTGAAAGTTTTTTTGTTTTATGAAAAAGAGAAAAAGAAAAGCTATGAACAGAAGCAATTTACATAAGAATACGATGTAAGTAGAAAAGAATTAAACAAATTATGTGAAAAATAAGCTTAAATTCTTAGAATACAATTATATAGAATAAATTCTGTATATGCATACAGAAAAAACATAAAAATAGTCATTTTTTATGAAAAAAGAGTGATTCATCAATCAATTCATCAAAACATGCGATGAATTCGACAAATCACTCTTTCTCAAACTTATTTCAATAATAAGTTTGGATATTAGTGATAATTAATAACCACCACTTTGCGATTAGAACCTATACTTTCAATGCTAGTGTCCATTTTCTCAGTATGTTGAGCTAGGTTAGAAAGACTATTTTTATTTAAATATTCACTATCAAGTTTAATATTTAAATTGTTTACATCAACACATTCTATCTCGCTATGCTGTGTTGAGCATGTATCTTCAACAATATTTCCTCTTATCATTATTGTGTTATTTGCATAACAAAATAATGGGGAAGTGGAAAGCACCATCAGAATAAAAAGTTTAAAAATATTATTTTTCATTTTATATACCTATTTATAAAATAGTTTATATATATTTGATACAATATTTTTAATTCAAAAACAATCATTAAGTTTAAATCAAGAAAAATTATTAATTTTCATGTGATATAAATCACATTAACCATTTTAAATAATGTAATAGTTAGAATTCTTAAATAACATTAATCCTTTAATTATTTAAAAACAAATATAATTAATACAACTTATTGATATTTATATAATTTTAAAAATAAAAGATTAACAAAAAAACAGAGTAACATAAAAACATCATATGATATATGATTAAATATTTAATAAATATGTAATTTATTATTTTACCTCTAATATTTATATTGCAAAATTACTACAGAGTAATAAGATACCAATTTTATTTAAAATGTGACTAATTTAACTTTATTATAAATTAATTACGCTTTATTTATTAAAAATTATTACGCACCGCAAATATATTGAAACTCATCACACTTTTCTAATATATTGAGGAGTGAAATGTATTTTTCTAACTACAATTTAAATATGTCCGACTTTTTAAGACAGAACAATATTAATTAGAGATATGAGTTAGAGAAAAGCGTAGCAGTGTTTAAACGCGACATCATTAAAAATTATTTAAAGAAGCACATGTATTTGAGATAAAGGCATAATGAATATTCGTTTAGCTTTAGAGTTAAAGAAGTTTAGTCGTGGACTTGAGCAAATGGTGCCATGTTCACAGGCAGTTAAATTTGATGAAGAACATCATCATTTAGTTGAGTTTTATAAGTGTTATTTGAATAAAAAAATCTTTATTCCAGTGACGTTGTCATCAATGGACAGTAACATTTTTTATCGTACTAGTGGTGATGGTAAGGCGTTACAGTTAGAAGAAAAGAAAACACCATAATCAAAATCTTAATATTATCAAATGCTTAAATATGAAGCATGACGCATAATGTATATTATGTTAAATTGAGTTCAAGATACTTTAAGTTCATAGACCTCTTTACTTAACCTAAAATCAAACACTTATATAAAATAATATTTCACATTCATCTAACTTATGTTTATATTCTATTTACTTCATAAAGTTCTTGGTACTGAGAATGTTTGTCGTAAAAACAATTAAACTTTCAAAAAAGTATTCAAATCAAAATCGTATAGTTCTGTTGTTTGATACTTCAACAACATTGCCTTGCCTCTATCCTTTACTCTATTCTACGGTAGTATTGAGATTTCAAAGTTTTGCGACACAACAGTCGGATCTGCTGGCACTAAAATTTTGGTATGAATTTTGGTATCAGAAATATTCGACTTCTTTTTGTGAAACATTTTTATCGTCCCAGTATGAGCCTGAAATTTTTTTGAATGAAATTGATAACTTCATTGTTTTCTTAGAAAATAATAAAAAGTTAGAAGTAAATTTGATTCGATTACGATCAAATATTGATGTTAACTATATGACTATTACACAACGTTTGAGGTCATTGTTTAAGTATTTCACATATCTTTTAGATGAATATTGGAATGTACGCTATCAAGATATTACAATCAAAGAGTTAACTAATCGTAGAAAAAAAATAGATTTGTTTTTACTTAATAAAAAAAGGAATTTTAGTAAGTTTTCTAAACGTAGTATAACTGTAAAAAGTGAAATTAATCATAGCTTTAAAAGTTTAACCCAAGAAATGGCGGTTATGCTTTATAAAATTATTCGTCCAGACCAGGCTACTAATATTAATCTAGATAATCCATTCTCAACAAAATCACATCAACTTCGTAATTTTCTCATTGTTCATCTTATGATGAACTACGGTTTACGGGTTGGTGAACTAATGCTTCTCACAAAAAGATCAATAAAAAAATCCCTTAATTCTGACTCATATAGTCTCATAATAACTAATACGGATGATGAACATGATTCCAGACAGAGAAAACCTAGCATAAAAAACGAGCAATCTTATAGAGTTATAAAACTAGATTGTATGGATTATAAGTTTTTGAGGCTGTACATAGAAAAAATAAGGAATTTTAATGATTCAGATATCTTGTTTACATCACTGAAACCTCCCTACTCTCCACTGAGCTACTCATCCATTAACGCAATTTTTAATATAATAGAACAAACCTTTAGGACCTTACATCCTATATATTTTGATGATATAAATATCGATTCGATTCAGAAGTTAACCCCACATGTATGTCGTCATACATGGGCATATATGACTTTGGCTTTTGCTGTAAAAAAATATCGAAACGACAGTAAATATACCTTAAATCAAAGTAATGATGAAATTATGCAAAAAGCACTAGAAGATCTACGTGTCTTGGGTGGTTGGAGTGCTAACAGTATAATGCCAAATTACTATGCAAAACGATTCATTGTTGATAGTGCCAATTTTATAAATTTACAACGTATATCACAAGAATTATGGGAATAATAAGTAATGGAGCAATTTGACCTTTTTGAAGATTCTCAAGAACAACATTCTGTATCGGTTTTTAATGATCGTCAGATGATAGCTCTTCAGGATCTAGATAAAAAAATACCAAAAGTTGTTAAATTTTTAATTGCAGATAAATTTGACGATAAGTTCATCAATTCTACAAATAATATTTGGAAATTTTATTATTCTGGTCAGACAGAAAAATTAGATTTCTCAATTTTTTCTGAAAATGAAACAACTTTAGCTAAATTTTTTCTGATAGCCTTTGTTCAAAAAAATACACCATCTTTTTTGAGTAGAAAAATCTATTCTTTTAACTTTTTAATTAATTATCTAAAAAATAGAAATTTACATTTAAATTATGAAAATTTAAAAAAATTATTGATAGAAATTGCCCTCCAAGAAAATCATCAGAATACTTATGCTCATATAAAATTTTTGCTGAGACTTTTAATTTTAGAAGACTTTCCTAACTTTGATATTGAAGATGATTTTGAACTTGAGTTTATTCCTAGACCTAAATCTTTTAATTCAAATTTATTCTATCAGGAATATGAAGATACGATAGATTACCCTTTAATTTCAATGATTCAACAAGGTTTTATTAAGTTAAACCAAGGTATTAAAGATAATTTTCAAAGTATTGATAATCAAGAACTACTTTACTCATCAATACTTGGTTTAGTGTATGTAACTGGTCTTAGACCTGTTCAATTAACTAAATTATCGGTACAAGATATAAAAGTAGACACTACACGTACGATAGATCAATTCCATCGCTATAGTGTACTAATTCCCTATGCAAAACAAGCAAGATATGTACATGAGAAAATAGCTGTAAAGCTACCAGAAGAAATTGCTGAAATTATTCTTTCATATATAGAAAGGTTTAACTTATATCCAGATGAAAAATTATTTGATATGGGCGAAAATGCAGCTCGTTTCTGCTCGAAGGCTATTAACACTCAATTATTTGCTTTTTCGCCAAAATCATATCGAGATGCTGTTTTAGCTGGAGAAATGATTAGACAAAAATACTCATTTTCAGACTTTAGACATCATGTTGGTTATAGTCTAGCTATGGCTGGCTCTTCAGCTGAAGAAATAGCATATATCTTAGGTCACTCATCAGTCGTGACAGCAAGGCATTATATTTTCTCTACACCCCAATTAGCACAAATTAGGGCCCAAGCTTTAGGTAGAAATTCTTTATATAAACACATGATTGCTATGTTACTTACTGGACGTTTGGTTTATAAACAAGAATGGAAACACAAAAAAGTAATGGGCAATATTGGCCATAAAATTCATTATGACATCGGTGGCTGTTCTTACAATGATAAATGCCTATTTCAACCTGTGCGCAACTGCTATGGATGTATATATTTTCACCCTTTTATTGATGCTAACCACACTAATGTTTTAGAAAGTATTCAATGTGAAATTAATGATCTGATTAGATTATCCGATGGTATAGGCGTTTCAAGAAATCCATTAATTAGAGTCCATGAATCAACAAAATTTGAAATTGAATCAGTAATTGTTCGTTGTAAAATACAGAAGGATGGCATTTGATGAATCTTGAAAAGTATAAGACTTTTATAAACGAACAGAAAAAATTTTTTGATGAAAATATTCAAAAAAACTTTAAATGGTCATGGGATGACCCTGAATGGTCCGGAGGAGAAATTGGTTCAGGGTGGTTGCTTTCACGAAGTGGAAAAACAAGATTTTCCTTTCCGACAGGGAAAAGATTGAAAGGAATAGATGACTTTTCAATAGATATAAAATATCAAGAATTTATGAAAGCAGTGATGGTTCTTAGTTATAGAAAAGCTAACTCACAAACATCACCACAGAAATTATATGCAGAGGTTCTTATTCTTAAGCGTTGGTATAATATATTATATGAAAACAATATAGAAAACCCCCATCCCTGCTATTTATCAACGCTCACGTTAGAAAAATCATTTAAAATATTAGCTGAAAATTCAAGTAAAACGAATCTTCCCGACCATGCGGGTACATATCTTAGATTACAGCAAATGCTAAACCATTATGGTTTTACTGAAAAACCATTAGAATTCTCTAAAAAATTTTTATACTTAAACCCACAAAATAGAACCCCTAATGCTAGAAAAACAAAGGCCCTAATAGAACAATTAGAACTAGATGAAGATGAATTAAACAAAGAAAAGTTGATTTCTATTCAGACTTTTTTAAATATTGTTTCGCTAATCAATTTATGTGAAACAAATGGTGAAAAAATTGTACTGAATCTTTTACTTTTACTTATTATAACAGGTTTACGCTCAACAGAAGCACTACTTCTAAAAACTGATGCTTTAATCAAACAACCTATAATTGATCCAGTAACTAAAAAACATGTAACTCTAGATGGCATTAAACAATATACTCTCGGTATTCAATATCATGGTGCAAAAGGCTCAGGTTTCCGGATTCATTGGGTTGAGCCTTTGGCTGTAAATTTGGTAGAAAAAATATTTCAATCTGTTTTAGAACTTACAAAAGAATACAGAGAATATATTAGATATTTAAGATCAAAAAAATGTATTAATTTTTTACCCAAGGCAATAGATGAGATTGGAGCCGATTATATTGAATTAGATGATTTAATAGGAACGGTTTTTAGATTAAGGGCTAAAAATGAATACAGTGGGTATACTGAGAAAAGTGGTATAGCGGCACAGCGTTTTGTAGTTCTAACCTCATTAAATAAAGTACCTATTTTTAAGAGAGTTAAGGAAGAAAGAATAAAAACATTTTATTTAAAAAAAGATATTAATAATTTTATTATATCACTAACACCCAATTATTCTTCAGATTGTCCACTCTCCCATATATTTAACTATGAAGGCAAGATGGAGAATTTGAAATACGAGGATTTATTATTCATTCATGAGTATAAATCAACTACACTAAAAAGAAATTTTTCTCATATTACAAATATTATTCCTTTATCTGTGGTTATTTTAAATAATTTTTTAGGTTCGAGAAATGGTAAAAGTTCGAATATTTCTGTATTTGTTAAATATAATTTAATGGAAAATGATAAAGAACATACATCATTAACAAGCCATCTACCACGGCATAATATTAATACTTTCCTTGCTTTAAGCGGATTATCTGAACATTTACAAGCAATGCTGATGGGACGTATAGACATTAAGCAAAATCAGTATTATCAACATTTAGCATTAAAGCAACGTAAAGCCACAGCTAGTTTGCTGGAAAAACATGAATTGGTACTTTATGAGAATGATAAACAAGAACTCAAGCTAGACTATCCAATTGATTCTATTAAACATGATGGATTAATGTACTTTTCAGAAAAATTGGATCTAGAAAATAATTTAAAGATGAATTTACAAACATTTGACTCGAAAAATGAAGTAGCGAGTTATGTAAAGGAATCTTTCTTTGATGAATATTTTCAAGATATCGCAGAATCATTTAATGAATTAGTTAAAGAAGATCAATCATTAGCCAACGCATTAGTTCAACGCCATGCTTGTTTGCATCCTTTACCTTTCGGTGGTTGTATGCGTGAAGTCGCTGTACACGATTGCCCTAAGCGTCTTGCATGTCAATCAGGTGAACAATGTGGAAACTTTGCTTTAACTGGACGGAAAGGTGAATTAGAAGCTCTAGAATACATTCTGAATAAATTACACGATGAGTTTGCACATATAGAACAAACTGTTGTCCAAGATTTATCCTATAAAGAAATGCATGAAAATTTACGTCAAAAAATACTCTATTTAACTGACTTAAAAACTAAAGCATTTAATAGGCAAAATAGTTTAACTCCTATTCCCATTTTTCATTATGGAGATGCGATCTCTAAATTACCAAGCACATTAAGTGAACTTTTCGCTATTGAACAACAAAAAATTGAGTCTAAGGGAGCCTGATATGTTACGTGGTAAACAACTGGATGAAGTCATCGAACAAGAATTACAAATTATGTTGGTTGAAGGTTTTGAGAAATCTCCCATTTCGCACAAGGCTCTTCATAGTCGGCTAACGGCTAAGGGGTATATATCAGGTGGGCTAAGTACTTTGAGTTCTGCTGAACGGAGGAAGCTTATATCTTTGTATGTATCTGAGCAGATTTCACCACTAAATCTAAAGAATAAGGAACAACAACTTTATGTGAATAAAAAAACTAGACAGGCTCTTACTGATACGAATAAAAATCTACGCATACAAATTGATGATTTGGAATCACAACTTCATCAGAATACAGAAACACTTATAGATATCATTGAAGAAGTAAAACTAAGAACGAATTTGAAAGTAGATCATCTATTAGCTCCTCACCTCCTCAAAAAATACCTTTCATTTAAATAGATTTACTACCCAAGGAAACTTTAATGCTAAATTATGCTGAGACTCTTGTTATAAAAAAGGATGAAATGCTTGCATTTGAAGATTTATTAAAAGAATTTATGGTTAATGTACTACGATTAGCACCTAAATCTATAAGAATAAGTGGCATTGCATCTGAAAGTAAATGCGTAAATATTAAAGTTACCGTACACAACCCTAATAATGATTTTTACTTTAGGTTAGGATACTTCGATGAAAATAGTCAAAACAAAGCAATTATAGTTGCAAGATTAGGATTTAAAACTCCTAGAAAAGGTTTTGGTACGAAATTAATCAAAGAGTTGTGCATCTTTGGCAAGAAGTTTGGTTATTCTTTTCTAAGCATTGAATGTCCTAATAAAGACTGTCAAAAATTCATGTTGAAATTAGGTTTTAAAAGTAACCAATACAAAATTGAGGTGCAAGAGCTATTACTCTTAATAGAGAGTAGACATAAGACTCCTATACTTCTCGAACACTAGTCTGTGTGTAATGGTTTAAAAAACTAGTCAGCAAAACAAAGATGTATGTTTCACCCTAAATAAAGGGATACTTCATTTGGGCTGACTACATATTTCAGTAATGTACTAGTCATTCTTACTAAATCTATATATTAAATAGTATCCAAAGACTTTGATGAAACCTCTTTTCTGTAATTAATTAAGTACAAATATTCTTAATTAATTTAGGTGTATAAATGAAGGTTGTTACCTATTATGATTTACGGAAGAATCTAGAACATTTACTAGATAGTGTTATTGATGACCATACCCCAGTACTTGTCACTAGACAGAATAAGCAAACGGCTGTATTGATTAGCTTAGATGATTTCAATGCCTATGAAGAAACTTTACATTTACTTAAAAGTCCTAAGAATGCAAAAAGATTGCGTGACCCAATTGCTCACATCGAAACAGGTAAAACAATTAAAAATGAGCTGATTAAATAATAATTTTAAATTGGACTGTCCAAGCTTTGTATGATTAGCTATATTGTTAGACCTGCCCCCTTGAAACCTGACTTATATGGTACGTATAAGAGCTAGTGATTGCCATATTCAGTATATTGTAGGATAGACAAATTCAGCTCAGATTTGAGCAAATAAATATAAAAAATTGATTAAAAGAGACTTATTTTCTAAAAATAACATGACTTATAGAATCTACTCCTACCACACAAAAAACTCCATTTTGATCAGCTTTAAAGTGCTTAATTGGACTTTGCTCCAATCTTGCAATCTCTATAAGATCTTCTACCATTTGTTTACCAAGTTCTTCTCTTTTTTCATTTTCTAACATATTTAAAATCTCTCCCATATGATCTTATTTAATTTCAGGATAAATTATTAAAATTTTATTTGTTTTTTGATGTTTGTCAACATGAATTAAACTTTGATAAACATATGTTCGGAACTGACCAATGAGTAGAGCAATTTAAAAAATCTTTTAAATTTAGTAATTTATGGATAATTTTTAAATAAAAACTATAAATTCTGGCTATTCAGAATAAATGTAGATAGAGTTTGGAGGTTCACTACCAAATAGTTTTTTGCTTCTTTCTTTTTGCCATTTTTTACAACGGTTTTTAATGTCATTAGTAAAACTTTGATAAAAACTATCGAAAAGAATATTTTTATTTAAAATAGATTCATTCCATGTATAAAATCTAGAGTCTACAATTTTTGTAAATAAAATCATATTTTTCCAAAATTCTTCATTATTTTCTGTAGATACCATTTGTTTAAACCAATATTTAGACCAGATGTTTCTTTCGTACATATATAAAGATGCGTTGTAAGCCTCCCCAATTAGCCCCTTATAATCCTTATATTTATCAAATATTTCTTGAGATAAAGAATTTTCATCTAAACATCCAGCAACTAGAACTCCTCTAGCAATTTGAGATGGTTCTACGCAATTAATTTTAATATTAATATAATCATAAATAATAGCTTCATTATGATTTACTATTGCTGCCAAAACATGACTATATATTTCTTCATCTGAAAGCGCTTGATCAAGTATTCTAAATCGATATAAGTTTAAACCTTGATTTTTACTACCCCAAATTGACATTTGTTTTAGTGGAATTTTTTCCGGACCTACTATTATATTTATAATAGATTCACTATTTTTGATTTTATCCCAAAGTAATTGAGATTTGTGAGGATCACTATTTGAATAAGCAGATGCTAGTAGTAAAATAAAGTTATAAAATTGCGGTATATAATTTTTTGATAAATTATAAAAAATATTAAACCATTGATTTTTCAATTCTGGCGCTGAATTTAGTATAGTTGAAAACTCTTCTGGTAACATGCCATTTAAGAGAATGTTAGCACCTTCAGATTTTAGATAATCTATATAATTTTTAAATTCTAACTTTTGATCTTCCTGTCTTTTTTCGAACTCTCCAGCAGATTCAGAAAGTAACTTTAAGTGTTCTTCTAAGTTAATTTTATTTTCTCTTCTATCAATTAAAAATATCGAAGCATTTCTTTCATGTAATGATAAGTTTTCAAATATTTCTAAAATTGGAAAATTAATTTTCGTATCAATTATGCTTTTAAATATATAATCAATGGTATAAGATAATTTTCTAAGTCCTGTCTTAGAAAGATATTTATTAGCAACTCCGAATACACAAGGATCAATATTTATTATAGCAGTTTCTTCAGCAATTAAATTGTTCTTTGCTGACAATAGCCATAATGATGACCCATAAAATAATTCATGATTATTATCTGTTGAACTAACTGACCAATTAGTATTAATAAAAATATTTAACAATTCAATATCTTCATATAATAATATTGATTTAAAAACCTCAGTTCTTATAAATGAATTATGACTCAGTATATTTTCTTTTAAAATCTCCCGAAACTTAATATTTAATTTTAATTTTTTAATGTTTACATAGCAAAGTAAATTAAAAATTTGATTTTCTGATAATTTTCTATCAAGAACAAGATTAAATTCTTTCGATGATACAGCTGTCATAATTTCTATAAGATTGATAAATACCATATTTTCTTTTTTGAAATTCAACAAAATTTCAAGCTGATGAATTGGTTTAATATATGGTAAACACATCATGACTAAAAATTGGTTAACAAAATTTTTATCATTTTCAGATAGTTCATCAATTATATCAAACCCTTTATTTAATTTATGAAAATTTAATAATTTATCGATATGCTCTTTAGTAAATAAAACATTATGCTGATCTATATTTATTACTCCACATCGTAAAGGATATTGTTTTCGACATAAAATATTAGTAATCAGTTTTCTATATTTAGATATAATTTCTGATGATCTAAAACGTGCCATCCCGGTTTCAATATCATGTAGTAGAAGACTTTCTGAAGTCTGATTTAGATCATTCCAAATTTGATTAACATCAAGTTCTTCACATTTTTTAGTTGTATTTACAATATTTTCTGGTTCAAATGACTCCGGGTCACACGGATCAGTAGAACAATAATCTTCAATTCTTCGCCATCCTCCTGAGTGAGCATTAGGCCTAAGTTTATTTATAATCTCTTCAGCAATATTTTCATCTTCAGAATCCCCTGTTGAATAAAGCACTCTAATATAAGCCCATTTTGCGATATCTGAAGTATCTGAAGAGTTTAAAATCTGTGCTTCATTTAATAATTGAGTCCTTGTATTCTCCCAATCAACAAGGTTGTATCGAATTAAATTAATAAATTCTTTATTTGGAGAGCTATAACTTGAATTTAAACTGCAACTAAAGCTCCATTTAATAAATTCTGGTGCAAATTTGGCTAAAGGTTTTCCCGCTAAGATATGGAATGCCGTAATAACTAATGTATCAATATCTTTTTCATTTTCAGTTAATTGAGTAATTAGTCTTTTTTCAGTTGTTGATAGTCTGTTTAATTTCTCTGAAATTTCGATCTTATATTTTTCAAATGCAATTAGGCGATCATTAGCATCTTTTTTTGAAAAATATGAAAGTTTTTTTTCTGGTGATAATGAGTAATATTTCAACCATTTCTGTATCTGCTCTTCGATACATGGCCAAGATTGTGAAGTATGTGGGATACAAATAATCGACTTTTCAATCCAATTGTAATTTGGTTGATTGCCACCATTCAAACATAACTCTTCTAAAATATTTATAAAATCAGAAATTTTCCTTTCAACAATCGTAGCAAAATAACCAAGGTATGACTCATCGGTATTTTGCAGAGAAACAAAACATGAAACTAAAGCCGTAAGAACCTCTCTAGAGTAATAATTAGGTTCAAATATCAATATTGTAAGACTAGAAATAATAATATCTGATGTCTTATCTAATGCATTTATCGGTTCAATAATTTTAGCTAAACCATCATCCAGATTTTTACCATTTCGCTTCATTCTATTTAGTTGAAGAATGATTTCTAATCCTAGTGAAAAACATAAACCTTCATCTCTTAACTTATATGAATCAAGATCATCTTCCACAACTTCAAAAAAACGACCTTCAGCAACAGCATTGAGATTTCCTTCGAAATGATTCAGATCATCTTTTTCATCCTTGACCAATCTGTTTATAATTTGTTGTGCGTGATTTTGAAGGCTTTTTAAAAATTCAGAATATGATATTTCTTCATAATTCTCTGATTCCATTTGTCTAATGTGTTCTAGTAATATTCTATTGACATCCAATTCATCAATTTTCTGAATTTTTTGTTTTTCGAATAAACTTAGAGAAATATTTAATAATCTGGGATTCAATAAAGAATCTGCTACACTATCTGTAAGTAAACTAGGATTTATTCCCTTTGAGATTAAAATCTCGTTTCTTTCGTCTTCAGACCAATCTGTTACTATTACTGTTCCATAATTATTTATAATTTTTCTTTTGACTTTTTCATTAAAAAAAATGGTCCTTGATGTAACTAAAATTTTTACTTTCTTTTTTTCAAATAAATGCGAAATTTTATTGATAATAAGAGGCCAATCTACATTAGGTTTTTGGTTTATTCCATCAATAGTAACTAATAGATTTATATCAGTTTTATTTGAATCAATTTCCCACCTTTTGAACCTCTCTGACCATTTTTTAAAGGCGATTTCACTTTCTTCATCATTTGTTTGTTCAAGAATCTTTTTTATTAAAAAAGATTCTAAATCATTCTTGCTTAATTGGCTAAAATCTTGAGCAGTCAAAAAAACATGTAAGGGTTTATCCTCAAGAAGTAACCAACTTTGTGCAGTAACCCATGATTTACCTACACCTTCTTTTCCTAGTATGAAATTAATATCTTCTGAAAATAAATTATGATGAATTGTATTAATTAGGCTTTCACGAGGTAATAATTTCGGTAAATTTGGATCATTAGGAGCTAAAGATTGACCAAAACTATGTTTTGCTGCTTTGTTATTGGAAAATGATTCTAATAACCATTCTTGGTTCTTTTGTAATAGACACCTTAGTTCATCTACTTCTATATCTTTTTTTCTATGAAAAACATGACATTCAAAAAAAGTATTAATGTAATCGAAGTCTAGTTTTTCAAGATTCTCTGCACCAAAATCGTTATGGTTTTCATTATGAATAATTATTGCTTTTGCAATTTGTTGAGAATGATCTTGATGATAAGTGAAAACGACTGAACCAGATATTCCTTTAAAATTATCTTTTTTTTCTACTAAATTTGGATTTGAACTTGAATGGCGATAAAAAATCAGAGATCCGAAATCTTTAGGTTTATCTAAATCTAAATTAATCCAATCGTTATCCTTCTCATTGAAACCTCTTGCAATATATGAGTCGGTATAAATTTCTTCATTGATGATTAATTTATCAGTAGCCCTTTCATTAACCTCAATAATCGTAAGATCTTTATTTTTATCACAAAATATTTTACTAATACTTAGTTTTTCTTGACTCCCTTCCTGTAATAAATGAATATTTTCCATAGTGAACTCTTTGGGGCAGGTTCTACAACAGCCATCTTCTTTATTTTTGTAAGGGTCACAATTATCTTTTTGGTCACAAATACTATGTTTAGATGTTATGACAAATGATTTTTTCTCATCATGTGATAAAAAAAGATACCCTGTAGATTCTGCCTCTAGTGTTTCAACTTTGATTAAGCTCTCTTGATTCATAGTATATTCAACTAGATAAATATTTGATAAAAATTAATTGCTCAGCAACTTTTTACTTTTTGGAAAAAGTTACTTTGTTGAAGGGCTGCACTTTTTCGATCACCATGATCAACTAGCCAATCAATAATTCTTAAAAATTTTTGTCGTAATTCTATTGGCATCATTTGTTCCTTATCTATAAAAATTTGGATAAGGCTAGATATCCTTTGATATACGTAGTCGTCCCAATTTAATACTTCACCTGAAGAGATTAATCCTAAAATTTGATCAGCATATAAATATGATGGATAATTTTGGATTGATCGTTCGCACAATTTCAAGAATAGAAGAATAACATCTTTAATCCAACCTACTGCTCTAACATACTTATCAACTAAAGGTAAAATTGTACCAATTTCAGTCCAATCACCATTTACGAATCTATTGGCTAAAGGCGCATCTTGATCTAGTGACACAAACATCAGTGATTTTGCGATTTCAGATAAGTCGAGTCCTGAAATTTTTCCACTTCTATAACTTTTTTTATCAAAACACGATACTTTTAAAAAACGATCCAAACATAAATCTAAAACATCTAACGCATTGTGAGGAATGTTCTGTGCATCATAAATATAGCGACAAATATAATTACTAATGAATGGATTAAGCAACTCCCAACAAGTATCTGTTCTAAGATTAAGAATTGGTATAAGGAATTGTGAGTTGATTTCTTCTGTAGGCAATATTCCAACAACTCTTACTAAAGCTCTAGATATGCTATGATTCCATTCATGAATAATATCTTTGTCATCAACCCTTTGATTTTCTTCAAGCCAAGAAGGTTCCTGTTTTTCTATAGTCCATTCTAAGCAACTTTTTAAAAAATTGAGAATATAGGTTCGAGAGGTATCATGAAGTAGTTTCTCAGGTAGTAAGTGAATAATTTTTTCTGAGAACTGATAATCCCATTGATTATCTGATTTTACCCACTTTGAATAATTTTTATGAAGACCTAATCTAGGCTTATAGCCCACTCTTTGCTTATTTATTATATCAGTAATTCTTTTATCTCTTTCTCTTTTGTTTTGAATTGTTTGTTCATCCAGTTCTACCCAAGGAGCATCAGGTATTGGTAGTACACACCAATCATTTTCTGATTTTAAGTAGTTTTTCAGATGTTCATATACTTGATCTACTTCTTGTTTTGCTTCGGGATACTTATCCAATCGATAAAATCGATATTTTAAATTATTCTTACATAGAGCAAATGAAAAATAAATTGCTGTCCAAGTGAATTTAGGATTTATATCAAATAATTTCAGACATTCTTTTAGAGAGATTAATGAAATTTCATGACATGGGCTCACTACAATATCTAGAAGATTCATAAAAGTGAAATTATTCATAGTGTTATGAATAATTTCACTTGCTAAAGCCTGAGCAAGAAACTTCTTCGGATGAAAAGTTAAGGAAGCTTGTGGACACCCTACTTCATAAGAACTATAAGGTAGTTGGACTGCTTGATTTAAAATATCACGAGCCCACTCTAGATCGTCTTCTTTACTATTTGCTCTAAAGACTAAGATCATCGTAGCTAATGCACTAAAAGCATTTTGTTTCATACTTTTATGCGTAGATGAGCTTTCTTGCACATCACAAGCATCTTCAAATAAGTCTTTTTCTTCTAAATCTTTGAATAACTTAATGACTGAATCTATGGTGTAATTATTTTGAATTGCATTAGCTTCTAATGATTTTTCAGCCCAATATGCTACTCCAAAATATGTGGCAAACTCATTCAGTTGTTTATACTCTTTCGATTCAGATTGCTTTCTATACTGAGGATGATTAAAGAAAATACCTATTTGATTCTCATCTATTTTTTGAGAAAAGTAATTTTCGAAATTGCCATATTCAGCGTAATAAGCAGCTCGCTGTTCTAAAAAATTAATTATTGATTCATCTACCTTCTGATGTTCAAAATTAAAAGGAAGATCAACTTTTAAATTAGATAACTTATCTTTTGTAAGTTCCCTGAACTCAGAATTTATAAAATAATATTTTAATAAAAACTCTAAATTTAATTTATGGCCTTGTCTATTGAAGTTGTGTCTGACAGCTTCAATATCATTTTGATATTTTGATTTATCTTGAAGAGAGAATAAAGTTGTACTAGGTTCTTGTAAGCATTGCTGAAAACGATATTTATCTAATTCTAAAATTTTAAAATTAGTAACAACTGGCAATATAGAATTAGAAACCACTTGCTTATTAAGAGCTAAAACACTTACTACACCGAGAATTCCAACGGACTCATTTCCTGATGTAATTTTATGAATGAGTTCATCAAAATCTCGCCCTTGTTCTAGCTGTTCAAAGCACCAGTTCTCTAAGACCATAAAGGCCGATGAAATCGCATTATTTATCCAAACAGTTTTTTTCCAGATATATTGCTTTTCATTTCCCCAAAATTCTTGTACTCCCCAAGGAAATTCAATAGTAGTTGGTATAGGTGCTTGTTCAGAAATTTCACATAGTTGTTTCCATGCTTTAATAGCATGGTTAGATAGATCACGTATGAGCTGTAATGCATTATCTTCTGAATGCTTCAATAGTGAAAAAAATGGCTCCTTTAAAGGTGAGCTAGGATAAAAGTATTTAGATTCATATTTAATTGATAAATTTTCCCAATCCTTTCTCTGAATTTGTTGATATGGTGCTTGATGAAAAAATAAGGCACGACGATCAATCATTAATTGTTCTTCTTTTGATCTTTCTTCTTCAGGTTTAGCCAGTAACTCTTGATAATATTGCTTTGTTCTTTGATAGCTTCTTTCCTCACGTTCTATACGTGTTTTAGGCAGTTCATCTAATAAAAATTTTAGCGTTAAATCAGCAAGTAATTTTGGATGATGTTGTGAAATAAGGGATGAAGCACCTACTATATGTGCATAAGTATCTCTAGAAACTTCATTTTCCAAAAGTAGAAAATTTAAATATTTTTCCATATAGGATGGATTTGAATGTATTGAAACCAAAATTAAGTTAATTAGACCCAACTTAAAATCTTTTAAGTTAACTATTTGTCCCCAGTCGTTAGATCTTTCTTTTTGAGAAATTTCTAAAAGCCAGTGAATTGATACATCCAAAAGCATTTTAGACATTTGATTTGAGGGTATATGAATACCTAAATATTGCCAAACTTCAAAAATCTTCAGTATTTGAGGATATACTTTGGGAGGTATGCTTGGGATTAGCTTAAAAATATATTCTAAAAGTGTTCGCCATAGTGAAGCATCAGATGGCCAAGGATATTGAATAGCCATCTCTAGTTTATCAGACTGTATTAATAATACAGGATTTGCTTTAGTCTTCTCTGCTTGAAACCATGTCAATAACTTATTAAAGAGATCAAAATCATTTTCGAGTAAGACTTGTGTATATCCAATACTCAACTCAATGAACTTTGGGTATCCTATTGGTCCAATCACCCATGCTCTTAACCATTGTGATCTTAGCTCTTTAAATTTTGGGTTTTC
This sequence comes from Acinetobacter pittii, assembly GCF_022449185.1. Classification (GTDB taxonomy): domain Bacteria; phylum Pseudomonadota; class Gammaproteobacteria; order Pseudomonadales; family Moraxellaceae; genus Acinetobacter; species Acinetobacter pittii_I. Next base: position 947,293 of record NZ_JAKUKO010000001.1, on the reverse strand, counting down.
TAAATGACTAATCCACTGATCGTCAATAAATTCTCGTTGAGCAAGCAATTCTACAACCCTACTTATATAAGGAGGTTGTCCAAAGCTTTCTATTTTATTCAACCAGTCTTGTTCTTCTTCTAAAAGAAGATAAAGTAATGACCATTCATAAAATATGTCATGTGTAAAATCAACAGTAGAACTTTTAGAATTTACATGAACTATCCCGTCAACAACCAAGCTATCTAAAACATCAATAGGCTGAATCTCTCTACGCTTGACACTCTTACTAAGGCTTTGAGATTTAAGTTCAGAAAGTGTTTTTAAAAAATCTTGTCGATTATAAGTAGATTGACCAGTTTCATTAAATCCGCCTCGTTCCCACCATGCATCTATTAATTCTAGTTCTGACTCAGGTTCAAAATTATTGGCTTTTAAACTGGTTAAAACTTTAGCAAAAAAAGGACGTCTAATGATCTCTCTGACTTTACTATCACTGAATAATAGCTTCTGAATGCCAGGAATTTGTTGAGCTAATGTATAACAATCATCATCACTTAAAAGATCTACGTTTAAGGTTTGGATAGCTATATTCTTCAATAGAGCACCGACCCATAGTTTTAATGGTTCAAGTCCAGTGTCTCTTAACGTAGTAACGATTTTCCAATTGGTTAAATCGTGATTATTAAAAATTGTAGTAATTAACTCTTCAATGATTGGTTTACTATTTTCACTAATTCTGTCTATACCATCAATAAAGACAATAGGAACTCCCCCAACGGCTTCCAAACTTATTAGCCACTCTGAAATTGAAAAACTAGGTAGTCCAACTCTAGATAGATATTCCAACCAAGTATTACTTCCCGTAAGTTGATCTGATTTAATGAATAAAGATGGTAGATTATTAGCTTTTGACTCTGCGATTTGTCTTAGTAGAACTGATTTACCTGTACCTGACAAACCTGTAATTTGTATAAATCTGCCTAAATTTAATTTATCTTCAAACTCTTTATGTAATGCAGGTCTAGATAACTCCACCCCATCAATTATCTTCGGAATTAATTCTAAACTTTGTCGACTAATATCTTTAATTTTCTGTATTTCTGAAATGTAAAATCTTTGATCAAAAACCTTGCATTCAAAAAATTGATTGATTTCACTGAAATTTAAAGTATCAAGACATTCTGCTCCAAAATCATTATGATTTTCATTATGGACGATTAGTGCTTTTGCTGTTGGGTAATTTTTATGATGTGTAAAAACTACAGAACCCGAAATTCCCTGAAAATTTCTTTCTTTTTCTATCAAATTTGGTGTTGGATTTGAATGTAAATTATAATATATAAGCGTATTAATGCTTCTAGGCGTATCCAATATTAAGTTGGTCACCCCTGATTCTAAGTTATTAAATCCAGAAGCTAAATAGAGATTGCTACAACTTTTTTCATTAACTATTAGTTTATTGGTAGCAGTTTCAATAACATGTATAATTACTAAATCTTTTGCTTTCTCATAATAGATTTTTTCTATGTGAAGAGAAACATCATTACCATTACTAAGTAATTGAATTTTTTGAGTATCAAACTCTAGTGGACACGTTCTGCAACAATCTTTAACTGAACTCTCAATAAGATCACAAGTACTTCTGAACTCGCAAATACTATGCTTTGATGTGATGACAAATGATTTATTGTCATCATAGGATTTGAAAAAATATCCACTAGATTCATTTTGGAGTACTTTAACTTGTATTAGATTACTTGTATTCATAATAAAGTGTATTCACTCCATTAGTCGGATATGTTTCATTAATACTAAAACCTAGACTTTTACACTCTTCAATTTTTACTAATAGATCAGAGCTATTTGAGCTTAAATGAATAGTTGGATTATTATCGAAACTTAGAATTCTAGCTAAGGTAATGTTATTAGGATGCTTATTTTTTGTTTCATTATCTGCACACAAGATATATTCAGTTTTTCCAATAAGCTCTAGTAAATCGATATTTGTATTATGTTCACTACCATGATGTGAAATCTTTACCACATCAAATCGATGTTTTATAAAACCTGCGATATTTAAACCTTCTATAACATCTTTAGCATGAGCATCCCCTAGAAAAAGCCCCGAGAAGTTTCCATATTCAATGATTAATCCTATACTTGATCTATTTGTAATAGATGTATCTTTTACAAAACTATCTTGACCAGATTGTATTTTTTGTAAAGCTTCTGCAAGTTTTATTTCTTCAGTTTTCGAACTTGAAATTTGTTTTTGCCTTTTCTTTTCTTCTTCTCTTTCTTTTTTAGCATCAGCGTCCTTTAACATTCGCTCTAGGATTTCAGCTGTTGGTGTTATTGCAGTTAACTTAATATCTTTAAATATTAAAGGAGTAGAATTTCTGGTCAAACATTGAATTTGAATTCCACGTTCTTCCAATAATTTTTGTCTAAGAATATTATCTTGGTTATATGAGATTTGTTTCTGTGAGCTTTTTATAATGTCAGGAATATCTTGGAGGCTATTAAAAATAATAGTGTTAATTTTAATAGAAGTATCAAGCAAAAATTCAAATCCACCGATGTGGTCATCATCATTATGAGTGACTATTGCTATATCAACAACACTATTTCCACCTATAATGTTTTCTATATTAGCTAGTACATCTCTACGAGCTTTGAATAATTTTGGACCACAATCGATCAAAATTTTTGAATGATCAAAATCAAGAAGAAGACAATCTCCATGAGTCGCATCTATTACATGAATTTTTAACATTTAATATTTGTATAAAATAATGATTTATAAACATTTTATCAATTTATATTAAAAATGGAATCAATTTTAAATGAAGTTGATGAAGTTTTTTACATTATACTTTTATATGATTGGTAACACTTTGTTTTATATACATAAAATTTAACAAGAATTATAAATTAGACGTCAGGTGAACATAAATTAAATAAATAGTAAATGATATTCAATTCATTAATTCTGATCTATGATGAATTTTACTCTATATCGCAGTCAAAATATATCTTACATGATATTTACTTATGTTTTAATTAGGTAATTGCAATGAATATACCCATTTTCCACACTTTGTAAAAGACAAAATATTTCGTCAAATGTAGATATAACAGACATGTATATTACGTAGTGCCTAATAAAATCTTATCTATATGATAGTATTTATTTAAATAATAATTTGAGTTAGCAATGAGTTTAGATCAGGAAAATTTACTTAAAGCTTGGCAACGTTTCATAGAGATTACAGGTTGTGAAAAGTCCAAAATTCCTGTGATCGGTGTTAATAACTGCCAAAATATTATTTTTAAGGACTCTGATTTAATTGAGAATGTTGACAGCCATGGTGTATTTATTGAATTGCATCCAATGCAAATTGCACATCTCAAAGAAAAATATGTAACTTTTGATGAAGATCTAAATGCAGAGGTCATTCGAGACCAACTTTCTTTTGCATTTCCTTTGCTTACGATGCACAAGAACCGCGAGACATTTTATCTTCCCTTATTCATCGTAGAACTTCCTTCGGATTTTTTGGTGAGAGATGGATTCACTGGGTTTGATATATCTTCAAATCTACCCGATAGCATTAAGGTGAATATCTCTGTACTGCTGAATTATTTTGATGTTGATATAGATCAAATTGATGAAACTCGTAATTTCATTGATATGATTAATTTACTATGCGATACCAAACACTCAGACTTTAAATCAGTATATGAAGGTTTCTTAAGTTGGGCAAATGAGCGCCTGCAAATGAAGAACAATAACTTCAATCAAATCTTTTTGGCTCCAAATACAAGTGGACTAATCTTTTCAGTTATTAATGATGATTTAAGCAGTAACCGCGATCTCGAGGACTTTAAATATTTATTATCAGAAATAGAAAAAACTGATCAAAGTAGCGAAAACTATGTGTCAAAAAATTATCCATTACTAAATATCTATTTAAGTAAAACTAACAAGAACCAATCGATTATCAAAAGCTGTCCAGTGCATGAGACCAAAATTTATGGCCTATTTGAGCATGAATACTCATTAGGACGTGGACAGTTTCAATCAATACAAGCAGCCAATATAAAACCTGAATTACCATTGATTGCAGTTCAAGGTGCTCCTGGTACTGGTAAAACCACTCTATTCAAATCCTTAATTGCTCAGCAAATTACTGCTCGTGCACTTTCAATTATTAGTGGTGAAGATAAAAATCATAATATGTTGGTATGCTCTACAGCGATTAAAGCTGTAGATAACGTCATTGCCGATCTAAGAGCAGATGAATTCACAAAAGAATTAAGTTGGCTTTGGTTTCATGGCGGTTCAAAGCAAAAAATAGAAAATGAAGTCAAAAACCGATTAGAGCCCTATATTTCGCATCTTGAAGCGAATGAGTTTGATCAAAATAAATATGATTCTCTTAAAGCGAAAATTATTGCCGGTAGCATCGAAATTAATAAGATTGCCAACCAATTTCAAAAAGATTATCAGTTGCTCCAAGAAAAAAAAGCATCTGTTCCATTCATTAATCCTAATAGCGACTTAGATCCCACAGCACTTCGTGAGGACTTGAGTAAATATCAGATGGAGCTTGGTGAAAAGTTAGATACTGAATTAAAAGATAAAGGATATTCAGATGCAATACTTGAACAGCGCCAAAATCAACTTAGTTTTGAAAATAAAAAATTGTCTGAACAAATTGATGAAATCAATGTTGCTATGGAGTGTGTAAAAAACTTATTGGCATATTGGCCAAAAAAATTCTCACCTTCACAATTCGCAGATTGGATGCTGAATAAAAAAGTACGTGGTAAGTTCACATTATCTTTTGGTGACTTCTTCAAACTTCAATTTTTAAAACTGGTTACAATGTTTTCTCCAGCTAGAATTAATCTTTTAGCCTCTTGTGAAGTATTGAGTCGATATGATGAGTTAAGTGAATTTGAAAGAAAACTCAACCATGGAACTGAGCAACTTAAAATATTGAATATACTTCACCAGACATCAATCAATTTTAATGCTTTTATAAACGCTCATAAGCAATTTAATGAAAGCTTTAAAGGATGTCAGGACTTATCAGATGCATTACGTTTAAAGGCGGTTGAGTTAAATCGCAAGATGTTTGAGGATTCTGTACAATTCCTTTACCAAGAGCAATTGAAGCGTAAACCTGAACTCATTGAGGCATTATCTCATTGGTCAGCCATGTTACTTGGTGGAAATACCCCTACTCCTAATTTTGGTAAATTCATCAAGCAAAGTAAAAATTTTTATAATCTCACTTCATTGGCGTACCCAGTTGTTGCGTCTACATTAGCTTCAGCACACAAAATGTCTGGTTATAAGAAACTTGATCATCTTAAAGGCATAAAACCTTGGAACTTGGTATTAGTCGATGAGGCTGGGATGGTTTCAGTAGAAAATCTAGTTCCAGTATTGTCACGTAGTAATACAGCGATGATCGTTGGTGACCCCTTACAACTAGAGCCAATCCGCACAATCTCAAAACCATCTATTCAAAAAATCTACAATGAGTATTTCCTTAATCATGACGAGGAATACAAAATGCTTGGTCCCGGTCAGGTTACAGCATATCACCGAGCAGCTGGAACCTTAACTGGTGAAATCAGCGATATAGGTGATGGGATCATTTTAGATGAGCATAGACGATGTCAAGCTCCGATCGCGAAATTGTTTATTGATATTGCTGAATATAAAGATCTCAGTGTCACTACTTTCAAGCCTAAGGAATCAATCGAAAAAGCCTTCAATGCATTTGGTGGGCATCATTTGATGTTCTACCATGTCGATGGTTCAAGGTCGATTGGAAAGACAAACCTAGATGAAGTTCGTGCCATTGGTGAATTATTAAATCAACTAGAAAAGGCTGGTTACAACCTGAAGGCTGATGTCGGTATTATTACACCGTATGCGGATCAAAAACGCTTATTGTTGAATGCTTATGGTAAACGCCTTGGATGTGAATTTGAAACTCGTATCGGTACAGTACATCAATTCCAAGGTACTGGCTTTGACGTGATTATTTATAGCCCAGTGATCTTTGAGGAATTGGACAGTCCATCTTTTCAAAACATACGTCCAAACATGCTTAACGTAGCCGTATCTCGTGCAAAACAGCAGTTTATTGTGGTTGGTAACTACCACAAGCTTAAGCAAACAAATGGTCCATTAAAAATAGTCGCTGAACGCACGTCTTCAGATTTCTATCTAGAGCTTGGTAGCCAGAGCCCAAGTTACCATGATCTTTCAATAAGCTTTGCTGTAGAAAAGAACATCTATGATGCTCAACATATCAAAGCATTTGAGTACTACCTTGATAAAGCGGAGAAATCTGTTGTGATTGTAGTTCCATGGATTCGTAAACCACACAACGTACGAGTCCAAAAACAATTGGATCTAATCAAAGCAGCTAAGAAACGAGGTATCAAGGTGACGATTTATTATGGTTACAGCAACTTAGAAATAAATCAAAAAGATGACAATGATCAACAGTTGGTCCAAGAGTACATCAAAGCACTCGGTTCAGATAATGTTATCCGTATTCCACAAGGCACTCATGAGAAGGTTCTACTGGTAGATGATCGATTATTAGTGATTGGCAGTTGGAATTGGCTTTCTAACGCATACTACAAATGGTATGAAACTCAGAATACCACGCAGACCAATTTAGCGATACGACGTGAGACTAGTATCATAATCATGGATAGAAAGATCATTACAGACTATAAGGCAAATAATCTGCTCAATGTGATCTAAATAAAAATAGAGTGAAAATCTTATTCTATAGGAATGATGTTGATTGCGACATATTCTGTCGCATGATATGGCTATGTGTTGTCTAAAATGACTAAATCCTACAATTTCATGAACCATTTTTTTAATTTAAATTAAAATACTTTGTAATAGATTAAATTTTATAAAGATATTAATAATTTCACTTAAAAACTGGAATTTAGGTAAACATAAGTTAAATAAATAACACCTATCATTTTGTTCATTATTTTTGATATACATTAAACCTCGACCTGCTCTTAGTCAAGGTGGTGAAGTTATTTGATTATATTGATAACAGAATCTATGGTAATAGATGAAATTGATTATGGAACAACAGAGCCTAACGAAAACTTCCAAGACACAGGTATTTCACGTAAAAGTGTTGCTAAGAAAAAATTCTAAAATTGTAGCCTCACTAATTTATACAAAATGTCCAATTTCGATACCGACCTATCCAATGGCTCTTTCATGTAGAAAAACATCTCTAAAAACAAAGCTACTTTGGTTGTACAAGAAATGATTAGATCCGTTATTAATAGTAGCCTTAATGCATTCCCTGCTAAAAGCCAAAATACTAATTATTATCTAAATAATAAAAAATATACGTTCTTTAAATGTGTAAAAAATATTTAGAATCAACAACTATAATGTAGCCAAACTAAATAAATTACCTTATACGGTACTCATGTCATTTTACTTATATATAAGAAATTAATTTTAAATTTTTTAGCAATATTAGGTATTTAAGATAAAGAATGATGAGAACAGTTATCAAATTTAAGTATATTTAATAGACAATATTGACAGACAGATCTGTATGAATTAATTTAGAGTAAATGCTCTAAATTGGAAAAAAGAATGTCTATAAAAAAAATTGGTAGCTTTGAATGGATGCAATCAACAGATGGTCATCTCACCACTAAAGAAAAACTTAAACTTCTAAATGAAATTCTTTTGCCTAGTATGCTGGGTGTTATGAAGTCTCAACTTCATATTGGGAGTTCAAAAAGCAATATAAATTTAAAAGATATAAAAGTTCCTGATACTAAGATTATTGTAGAAGCGATAAATGAGCTGAATGAAAAAGCTCCAGGTACTCTTATCAATCATTCATGGAGAACTTATTTTTGGGGTGCTGCGATAGGCCTTCAGGATCAAAGAAAATATGATCCTGAAGTTTTATTGGTAGCTTCTTTGTATCATGACATCGGTCTTACAGATAATCATAAAGAATCAAAAGGTTGTAGATGTTTTACATATGAAAGCTCAATGCAATTTGAAAAAAAAGCAAAGCTCTTAAATTATGACGAAAACAAAATCAAAACTGTCAAAGATGCTATATGCATGCATATGAATGGTCATATTGCTGAAGACAATGAATCTGAAGTAATTCTTCTTCAACAAGGTGCATCCTGTGATGTAGTCGGGGATAAATTATTTACCTTATCAAAGGATTATAGAACGGAAGTTCTAGAGAAATATCCACGTCTGAGATTTAACTCAGAATTCAAAAAATTATTAGCAGAAGAACGAAAAACTGTTAAAAGCTCACGAACAAAATTCTTATCACAATTAGGTCTACCAGTGATGATTTCCATGAATCCATTTGGGGAATAAAGCCATGAATGAAAATTTTCTTTTTAATAATAAGTTCCCTGTTACAGTAAAAAAATTCGAAGCAGGTAAATCTACATCTGAAAATATAACTTTTATATTATTGCCTGCAATTGGTGTACCAATTAAAAAATATCAAAATTTTATAGCTGAACTAAATAGCTATGGATTTAACGTAGTTACTGCAGACTATCCTTGTTGTGGAGAAAATCAACCTCACATTGAAAAAGGCAAAGACTACGGATATGCGGATTTAGTAAAGGATTTTGTGCCTCATTTAATCAGTTCTGCTGATACAAAAAATATTATCTTACTTGGACACAGTCTTGGTGGGCATTTAGCAACTTTATATGCGATCGATAAAACAATACCTGTCATAGGAATTGCAACCGGTAATATTCATTATAAAAATTGGGATGGCCTGGGGAAACTCACTATTCTGAAAGCTGTCGGCTTATTTAAAATTTTAACAAATTTATATGGTTACCTACCAGGCTATAAGATTGGATTTGGAGTTAAAGAAGCTAAGACTTTAATTAAAGATTGGTGCCACACTGCCCTTACAGGTAATTATAGCTACTATTTAAATAATGATAGTTTATCCGAAGCCAAGGCTTATTTTATTAATATTAAAGGTGATGATTTTGCCCCCCTGCAGTCAACAAAAAAACTAGCCGAAATGTTTAATAATTATAAACTTGAAAGTATTGATTTAGGAGAAAATATTAAAGGAAATAAACATAGTAGCTGGCTTAAAGATCCCCAACAAATAGTGAAGGGAATTAAAACAAATATAGGTGAGTTATGCTAAACAAAATTCATTTCCTTAAAAAAGAGAGTTTTTATCTTTTTTTTATTTCAATCATTTTAACAATAATTTTATTTAACCAAATAAATATTATTTATTATCTAGTCTTTTTTTTATTGATTGATTTAATCGGATATATACCAGGTAGAATATGGAATTTATTAAAGGGTGACAATGATACCGCAAAAATATTCTATAAACTTTATAATCTATGTCACAACTTTGCCACCATAACAATTATCAGCCTCATTTGGCTTTATTTCGTCAAGAATGATTATAGTTTTATTGCTCTATATACGCATTTATTTCTTGATAGAGGTTTACTTGGTAATTTCCCGAAGGAAGAAAAAGATACATTTAAAACCCCAACAATTAATCTAGTGGATTGAGTTACTATGAATTTACCTGGTTTTTTATTAGAAGCTACTAATATGAAAGCAAAAGTTGAAAGTAATATTTTGAATGATTGGTTTACTACTAAAAGTACTGAAAATAAGATAGGTACTTTTAAGGAAGATATCCAATTAAATAACAAATATTTAGAAAATTCTCTAAAACAAGAACTTAGCTTTAAATCATTAACAGAATTTTATGCTTCTAAAGCAATTCTAGATATTGTGAAAATAGCACCCTCATTAAAAGAATATGATTTTTTAAACACCCTATTAATTGATGAAACTCACCATAGTTATCTTTTTAGAACTTATCTTAAAGATAATGGCTTATTAGCCCTTACAAATCCTTTAGAAGAGATGGCTGAAGTACTAAACCATTCTCATCAACAAGTTGTGATTCCTTTCCAGGATTTTATTAAAAAATGGGTAGTTGATAAAAACGATTTTTATGCGGGTATTAGTATTATTACAATTATTTTGGAGGGGATCCTTGCACCAACAGCAGAATTAAGTGAGGTTAAATGGCTTCCGTTTTATAAAAAAGCATCTGAAATTCAGAGATATGCCAATGTTGATGAGGTTAGGCATTTAACCATATGTGCCGAAATTCTTAAATCAAAAGTAAATACTAATCCAGAAATTAAAAATGGTCTTCAAGAATGCATCCATGAAGGGTTAAATATCTGGAATACCTCTAATATTCAAAAAATTATTTTACAAAGGGAATCTCTTTATCAGCAAGGGATAGAAGAAAATCAACACTTAATCGAAGATTATTATTTAGTTGATGGAATATTACTTAAAGATACAACCCCTGAGATGCGTCTTGAAATTTCAAACTCAATGGTTCATCAAATGCAAAAATCACGACTCGAGTATATAGGGATTTAACTTAATGATTAAAAATAAATTAGTTAATAGAGCTTCTACTCATATTGTCCATTTATATTTAAATAGTAGTTTGAGAATTATTGGTAATATTTTAGATAAAGCCAGTAAAGAAAACTATGCACTTAAAGAGCAAATTGAAGATTTCAGAGATGGGGCTAGAATTTTATTTAAAATTAATTATTTAAAAAATGGATATATTGTTTTACAGGTCTGGAATAACTCTTTTCATCTTATTAACGAAGATGAGAAATCTATTACTGATTACGACTTGGCGATCATAGTTAAGCACCCCATTCTGGCGTTTAAAATATTAACTCTCCAAGAGAGCAATACAGTAGCTGTAGCAAATAATAGATTCTTAACAAGCGGTGATGCTTCGTTAGCTATACGTTTTATCAATTGTCTAGAAATTGTTGAAGCCAATCTCTTACCTTCATTTATTGCTAAAAATATTGTTGCTAAGCATGAGCATATTCCAATAAGTGGAAAAATTAATTTTATAAAAAATTTAATTATCTGAGATATAAATAATGTTTAATAACTATGAATTTTTTAGCCCTGTACGAATTCTATCAGGAATAGCAACGCTTAAATGCTTACCAGAAATCATTCATAAGCTTGATGGATCTAGTGTTTTCATCATGACAGATAAAGGAATTTCAGCAGCGAATGCGCATGAGCCTGTAATAAATGTCTTGAATGAAAATACTATTCCATTTGTGATATTCGATGATATTCCACCAGATGGTAGTGTTAATGCAGTCTACAGTGCACGTGAACTGTATGAAAAGCATAGATGTAATTTGATCATTGCCATTGGGGGTGGATCTGTAATTGACACTTCTAAGGCATTAAATATTGCAGTCACTTTACCGGGTGATCTCGAGAAATATCTAGGTGTAAATAATCTTCCACATAGATTAAAACCGTCTATCATCATTCCCACAACTGCTGGTACTGGTTCAGAAGTTACTGCTGTTGCAGTTGTTGCAGATAAACATAAGAAGCTGATTTTTAACTCACCATATTTAATGGCTGATTATGCCCTACTTGATCCGCTAATGACGCTAAATTTACCGTTGTATATTACAGCAATGACAGCAATGGATGCTTTAACACATTGCATCGAGGCATATACTTGCAACGGCAGAAATCCGATTTCATCTGAACTTGCCTTCTCAGCCATAAAAAAGATATTACTTAACCTACCTATAGTAATGAAGGACTCTCAAAATCTTGAATCAAGATTGGCTCTAGCAGAAGCATCTACTATGGCAGGAATGGCATTTTCTAATTCAATGGTTGGTTTAACACATTCTTTAGCACATGCATTAGGTGTTAATTTTAAAGTCCCTCATGGTTTGTGTTGCAGTATTTTTCTACCACATGTCTTAGAGTTCAATAAAAATTATATTTTAGATGAGTTAAGTGAACTCTCTTTACTTTTTCTAACAGAAAATGAGTATAAATCCAGCAGCAAACAAAACCGTGTAGAACTCTTAATCAAGAAAATCAGTCAATTAAAACAAGAGTTAGAAGAAATGTCTAAACTTCCTTCTAAGCTTAGATCAACCAATAAAGTGCAATTAGATGATTTTAATTTTATTGCAAAAAAAGCCTTGGTTGATGGCTCCATAATTTATAACCCCGTAAAGCCTACAAGGCATGAAGTTATTGAAATCTTAGAAAAAGCATGGTGATATAAATGAATATAATGCAAGAAAATAATTCTGACCACATAGTAGTTAAAGATAAAGTAAGTTTAAAAGAATATCTGCAAAACAATAAACTTTTATCTGTTTCTTTAAATACTAAGGCAAATGAGTCAAATGAGTCTTTAAAGTCCCTTTCTGACCTTATTCGTAAAAATGCGGCATTAGAGCCAAGTTTGGGAATAGCTTTAACTATGCATCACCATATTGTTTTAGTTTTAGCTAAATATCCAAAGATATTCAGAAATGCATCTCAGATATTGAAAGAAGTGATTCAAAATGAAGCATTGGTCGCCTCTGCTTTTGCAGAAGGAAATGCTGGCGTAGATGTCTTTAATCCTTCTTCTGAAATCACTATCACCAATGACTCTTTCATCTTAAATGGTCAAAAGAAACCTTGTACTTTATCAAGTATCTCTGACTTTTATGTCTTATCAACAGCATTAGACAATAAACTTAAATTAATTAACTTACCCTCTAAAAGAGAGGGAATTTCAGTACAATCTTTTTGGAACTTAGATGTTTTCAAATATTGTGATAACCAAGCAGTAATATTTGAAAATGTAAGTTTACAAGAAGAAGAGCTTTCCTCTCTACAAGATGATGAATTATCACTGTGTTTAATTTATGGGTTATCTTTATTTAATTATTTTGCAGTAAGTGCATATATTGGCATAGCTGAAGAATTAATGAATAATATTCCAGAAAATTTATCTAATATTCCAAATATAAAAATAAGATTAGTTGAATTTACTAATTTGAATACTACCCTCTTATCTCAAATAAACAATATCTGCTCTGAAAGTATTCTTACCGAGCAGAGCTTAAGTGAAGTTCTAAATTTGAGATATTTGGTAGAACAAAATTTAGATAATATTAAATCTTTTGTTCTTCAAAATATTGGTGGAATAAATGTAATGAAAAACCCATCAATTTTAAAATTAGTTAATCATATTGAAATGCTTAAATATCATCCAACAGGTAAATTTCAATTTTATAAGCAATTCGTTTAAAAGAGATAAAAAATGTATAAAATTAATGAATATCGCCAAAATCTTCTAAATAAATTTAAAATTAGCCTTAACCCTCAATCAGCTAAAGACAATATTTTTTACTTGTCTAATGGTCAGATTGCTTATGATTATTTAGCGCAATACGGGGCTGTACCTTTTGGTCATAATCCAGAATTTTTAAAAGAAGCCATTCAAAATTATTTTTCTTCTAACCAGGCTAATTTCATACAACCTAATATTCATCCTAAAGTTGAGGAGTTTGCTACAACTTTAATTGAGTCAGTTAATTCCAATCTATATTCCAGATGTATAACCACGAACAGCGGAGCTGAAACAGTTGAGGCTGCACTGAAGCTGGCTCGTATTAAAACTGGTAGACGTAAGGTCCTTGGTATTTTTAAGGGCTTCCATGGTAAAACATTTGCAGCCTTATCTGCGAGTGGATCAAATCGCTTCAAAATGCCTTATATTCATGACAGTGATAGTTATGAATATGTGAATTTAAATGATACAGATGCCTTGATCAACAAATTAAGCACGAATGAATTTGCTGCTTTTATTGTTGAACCAGTATTAGGTGAAGGAGGAATGCTTCCAGCTACATGTGAGTTTTTAAAACTGGCTGTTGAACTCTGCGAGAAACATGGGACTATGTCCATTTTTGATGAAATTCAAACTGGCTTGGGACGGTTAGGTGATATTTGTGCAGCAAAGAAATATAAAATATTCCCAGATTGTATTTTATTTTCAAAGGCATTAGGAGGAGGAATTGTACCTATTGGTGCTGTAATTTATAAAGAACAATTCTATGATTTTAATTTTGATAAGAAACATAGCTCTACATTTGCTAACAACTCCCTTTCTGCAACAGTTGCTCTAAATGTTATTAATCATTTGAATAATACTGAGAACAAAATATATGAAAATGTGAACAATTTAAGTAAATATCTAGATGAGCGCATAAGAAACCTTACAGATCAACATTCAGATATCATTAATTTTACTGGTCAGGGATTAATGCGTGCTTTTGAGTTTTATAATAAAGAGGCTCAACAAAATATATTGATTAATTTCTGTCAAAATAATGGCAGCCTAGCTTATATCATTTGTGGTTTTCTTTTGAAGAACCATAATATATTTGTAATGCCTCTATTATCCCAACCATGCTCAATTCGATTTGAACCTCCTTTAAACATTAATTCTCATGATATTGATCGTTTTATTAATGCCTTGGAAGAAATTTGCAAAATAATTAAGAATGGACGTTATGATGTACTGTTTGGAAATTTGATAGATATAGATAAAGATTCTTTACCAGATTTGAGTATTTCATTCCCAGTTTCTTATGTAGATGACACTAAAATAGCCGAAATTAACTATAAAACTGTAGATAAAAATTTAAATGCAGGTAAAACATTTGCTTTCTTCATTCATGCTACTTCCGCTGAAGATCTAGTAAATACATTCCCTTATTCGATTAAACAAAATTTTAATGATAATCAACTGCGGCAGCTTGCAGATGAAATTCTGGATATTGCTCGAATCGATTATAGCCCAGATGTAGGCGCTTTTTTTAGTGTATACAACGATAAGACATATGCAAATGGAATGTTTATCTTTTCCCCACTTAGCCCAAAAGATATGATGCGGCTGAATGAAAAAGAGAAACTAGACTTAATGCTTGAATACCTACAAGTCGCTGAAGAAAATGGTGCTGAGCTGGTAGGACTAGGCGCATACACATCTGTAATCGCTAATGGTGGGACTAGCATTTTACCTCATGCCAATAACCTTACAGTTACTAATGGGAATTCACTTACTGCTCTTTCCACAGTAGAGAGCTTATTTTCACTAATTGAAGATAAAAATGTAGAAGATGCATGCGCGGTCATTGTAGGAGCAAGAGGATCCGTAGGGAAAATAGCTGTTTCAGGAGTGGCTCACAAATATGGCAATTTAATATTAGTAGGCCGGCCAGGAAGTGAATTAAAAATTCAGCAAGAAATTATTCCTTATTTAATACAAAGCTGTCTAACTACAGATTATCAAATTTCAAAAAATTCCTTTTTTGACAAATTGAGTTCTTACCTAAGTACTACTGATTATAAGAAGATCAATTTTGATAAATTAGTTGATGATTTTCTTGAGTTAGGACTCTCTCTGGAGGTCGATTATCAAATTGCTTTCTCGAAAGCAGATGCAGTCATTTCAGCGACAAGTGAAGGAAAAGGCTTCCTCAATACTAAATATCTAAAAAAATCGGCTTTAGTATTTGACGCTGCCAGACCATTTGACTTTGTAAATGATGATGATTTCAAAATCTATGAAGGTGGTCTAGTGAGACAGCCTAATGAAGTATTTTATAGTGACTGCAATATGGTAAAAGCCCCAGCTGGGATTAATTTAGCTTGTTTATCAGAAACTATTGCATTGGCTTTGGATAATACAGAAGAACATCAAAGTATTGGGAAAAGTATAGATTTCAAAAAAGCAAGCAACATTTTAAATATTGCTAAAAAGCAAGGCTTTAAGTCTGTAAACTACAACGTAGAATAAGAGTTAACTATGTTTTCTATTAGATCCTTACATACTAATGAATTAATTGGTACAGAACTTCTAGACCTTTGCGGAAGTTCTGTATCTCCTCTACTTTTTGAAAAGAATCTCACTTGGTTTATATCTGATAAATCCGCTATAGCTTTTTTTCAGTATAAAAATACTTTGATTAGCGTGGGTGGAATCCTAGCAAGTCAAAATGATAAAGAACAAACACTCAAAGACTTTTTGAAGTACTGTAAAGACAAGAAATACCAATATCTTTTTCTACATTTTCCTAAAGAGGATATTCCAGTTTTCGAAAACAACTCATTATTGATTAATCAATTAGGAGCATCTTATACAATTGATATTAAAAACTACTCACTTGAAGGAAAAAAGTTCCAGCAGCTGCGTAATAAAATTAATAAAGCAAAAAAAAGTGGTGTTTCAGTAGAAAGAATTGATGATCAGGCTAATTTTGAAATCCTTAAACCTAGACTTAAAGAAATCAATAAATCTTGGTTAAAAGGCAAAAAGGCTAAACACTTAACGAATTTGGTTACTGATTTTGAAACCTTAAATTTAGATTCCGGACTTCATAAGCTCTATACAGCTAATAAGGAAAATGAGGTCATCGCATATATTATATATAGTAAAAACTTTGGTAAGTTTAAGGGGTGGTTTCACAACATAACTCGTAAAGCCCCAGATACTCAAGATGGAGTAATGCAGTTAATCAATCAGAAAGCACTCAATGAATTAGAGGATTTAGATTATCTGAATTTTGGTTTTACACCTTTGGTAGAACTACAGCCAAATTTGAACTTTAATTCCTCCCCTACTTTTCATAAGATAATGAAATTTATGGAAAGTAAAGGTGGTGTTGTCTATCCTGCTCGTTCACAACGGCAATATAAAATGAGCTGGCGACCACAGATAATTGATTATGAATATATTGCATTTCCACAAGGAAAAGCTATCAAATCTCTTTTGACCCTATTACGTTCAACAAACAGTATATGAGTAATTTTCAAAAATTTAAGGACACCATGAGTTTTTCCTCTCATGGGGTTTCTTTATTTAGCATTAAACCTCGAGACAACCATATATTAGGTACAACTATTACTTCTTTTATGAGTGTCTCGACTGAACCTAATTGTTTTTTATTCTGCCTAAACCAGAACCTTAAGGTGAACAATCATCTTGATGTAAAAAGTTTGATTAATATACATTTTCTTAATAGTAAGCAGCAATATATCGCGGAAATATTCTCGAACAAGCGTGATGTAGATGCTTATAAAGATCTGTTTACTCTGGATGAGTCTAATAATGAAAGATTATTTTTAAAAGATTCAATTGTTGATATTTTTGCACAAATTAGATCAATTAGTCCTATAGGTTCTCATAATATTTATATTTGCGAAGTAATTAATAGTGATATAAATGAATACGTTAGCTACAATCCACTAATTTATTACAACAGAAAATATACTTCTGTAAAGTAGTAGTGATTGTTGTCATTATAAATGATAGCTGTAGGCTTTTTTAATTAAGTTATTAAAATTAATTCAATATGCTCAAATTAGTTGAGCATATTGAATTAAATTAAACTTATTTTGATGCCATCATTTATTATTGTCTGATGATTGAACGTAAGAGAGCTATAACAAATAGCTTTTTATAAATATAACTTTACGTAAATTTGATAAAAATTTAGAAAAATTGATCTAACCCCAAAAATATTGAAATTACTTGTTTTAGAATTTTATTTGAACAAAAATCTCTACTTCATGAACCATCAATATCTAAAATTAAAAATAAAAATCATAACTTATTATTATTATTCATCTATTTTTAAAATTACCTTGTGAACTAGATTTTAGGTGAACATAAGTTAAATAAGATATGTAGAAACCTACCTATATATGATGCTGGCTACTCTGCATTGCTACTACGCCGTTTATTCTTTACTACGGTAAATTCGCAATCTGTTGCTCAGGCAACTTACTAGCCCTTAGCGCGCTTAACGACTTAAACTGACTAACCCTATTTCTATTTTTAGCCAGATTAATTCTCTAGGCAGCCTTCTACAAAGTGTAATTACATTTTTAATTTGCCCTAGCAAGCTGAGCGATTCACTACATTCTAAATTGACGATCTGTATTCTGGTTACTAGCTACCATAAAAATTTCTTTTACTAGATCGCCTTTTGGCTACTAAAGTTATTAATTTGCTTAGGCTAAACTGCAATACATAAAAAGATATATATCCCATTGAAATTTAAGTAAATATTTTAAAAAACTCTCTTTACATGCTCTTAAAAACTGATATAGTACGTGTGTGCAGCTATTCTTTGAATTTAGCCTACTTGTAGATCTCAAATTATCTAAACAATGCTCTCTTTTGACTTTTTCTCTTTAAATTCTTATTTAAATGTCATATCTAATCTAAGCAAGATTCATACAATAATTTTTATAATTTAAATAATGGATAATTAAATATGGATCGTTTGAAAGTTATTTTACTTATTACAAGTACTTGTTTAACAACAACTCTTTATGCGAAACAACAAGTCGTTTGTGTGTATGACCCAATTGGTAAATCGGGAGATGCTTTTGCTTTGGCCAAAGATTATGCGCTTGAAGCCAAAAATTGGGGAGCTGATTTATCTTTAAAAGCATATGTTGATGAACGCATTGCGGCTGAAGATTTAAAAGTCGGAAAATGTGATGGTGCTATTATTAGTGGTTTACGTGGCCGTCAGTTTAATAAATATACAGGATCCTTAGATGCAGTTGGCGCATTAACAAATATGAAAACGGCAATTAATGCCTATAAGCTGTTGTCTTCACCAATTGCCGCAAAAAACATGGTGGTAGGTCCTTACGAAATTGCAGGTTTAGGCACAATTGGTCCTGCATATTTGTTCATAAATGATAGAAGTATCAATACACTTGCAAAAGCTGCTGGAAAAAAAATTGGGGTATTTAAATATGATGAAGCCCAACCAAGGCTTGTTCAACATGTTGGCGGTCAGGCTGTATCTGTAGACGTCACCAATGCTGGTTCAAAATTTAATAATCATGAAATTGACATTGTGCCCGCTCCTATTGTGGCATTTAAACCTTTTGAATTACACAAAGGTTTAGGTGAAAAAGGAGCAATTGTTCGTTTTCCTTTAACTCAAATTTCGGCAAACTTCATTATTCGTAAAGACCAATTTCCGGCAGGTTTTGGGCAAAAGTCACGAACTTGGGTAGCCAGCCAACTAAATAGAACCTTTGGCATTATTGCTAAATATGAAAGTGATATTCCTTCAAAATACTGGATGGATATTCCTAAAAATGAACAATTAAACTATATGAAAATGATGCGCGAGGCACGTATACAGCTAACAAAAGCAGGTATTTATGACCCTAAAATGATGAATTTTTTGAAAAAAGTAAGATGTAAAGAAAACCCAAGTAATTTTGAATGTGCGTTAAACGATGAATAGTGACTAATGCAGCTTTTCCCTTACATCATTAACCTTACCTAATTTTCTTACACGGATGTTTTGAGATATCCGTGTTTATTTAATTAGCAGCAAAATTCTAATCATTGACTCAAACCATAAGTCTTATGCGCAGCTATTTTTTATTAAAATTTTCTTTTAATGCATTGATTAAGATATTTAATAAAGGTGCTTGCTCCCGTCTATGCGGATAATACAAGTGATACGGTTCATAGCTATGTCGCCAGTCCTTTAGTGTTTCTTCCAGTTCACCACTTTCAATATAAGGCTGAACCATATCAATAGGTAGATAAGCGATGCCTACTCCACTTCTTACTGCTTGAAGCACGGGAGATAAAGTTGTAAAAACAATTTTAGCGTTAACATTAACACTCTGCGTTTTATTTCCTTTGGTAAATTGCCAACGATAAAGTTCACCATGTGTGGGTAACCTTAAATTGATACATTGATGTTCAACTAAATCTTTTGGCTGCTTAGGATGGCCGTAACGTTCTAAATATTCTTTGGTAGCCACTGTCAGCATTTGTATAGGATCACTAATTTGTAAAGCGATCATATCTTTAGAAACCAAACCGCCTCTTCGCAGCCCTGCATCAAAACGACCATCTACAATATCGACCAGACCATAATCAGAGGTAATTTCGACTGAAATTTTTGGAAATTGTTGTATAACTTTTTCAACAGCGGGCCATAGAACAGTCTGGATTCCATATTCATCGGCACTAATACGTAATGTTCCTGCCGGATCATTTTTTAAAGCGCTAAGCTGATTCATGCCATGTTCTATTTCTTCGATGGCAGGTTGAATCAAGCTAAGCAGATATTCACCTGCTTCTGTCGGTGCGACACTTCTGGTAGTTCTTGATAATAGCTTTATACCAATTCGGTCCTCTAAATTACGGAGCGTTTGGCTAATGGCTGATTGTGAAGTTCTAAGTTTTGCAGCCGCACGAGTGAAGCTTCGCTCCTGTGCAACCACAATAAATGTATGCAAATCATTCAGATTTTCTTTCATTATTTATAAGTATTCAATATAAGTGCTATCTCATTATAGTGGATTATCATAATGAATCACTAGGGGTATATTGGTTTCATCGAGATAGTTCTTCTCTTGGAGAAAAATGATGAAAACTGTAACTTTTAAAAATAAAGATATTGATGTTTCTGCAACTATACGTTTTCCAAAAGATTTTGATGAAAACAAAAAATATGCGGCGATTGTATGCGCCCATCCAATTAGTAGCTGTAAAGAACAAACTGCCGGTGCAATCTATGGTGAAAAACTCACTGAAGCTGGGTTTATTACTTTAGCATTTGATGCATCTTATCAAGGTGCTAGCGGTGGCGAACCTCGTTTCCTTGAAGACCCTGCAACACGTGTAGAAGATTTCCGCTGTGCAGCCGACTATTTAACAACGCTTGCTTATGTTGATGAAAACCGTATTGGTGTATTAGGCGTATGTGGTGGCGGTGGTTATGCTGTTAATGCTGCTATGACTGAACGCCGTTTTAAAGCAGTCGCAACTGTGGTTGCAGCAAACTATGGTCGTTTAATGCGTGAAGGTGACCAAACACCTGAAGCTGCGATTAAAACTTTAGAAGCCATTGCAGCACAGCGTACTGCGGAAGCTCGTGGTGCCGAACCATTTATTACCCAGTACATTCCAAACTCACAACAAGAGCGTGAACAAGCTGGCATTCATGATATTGATATTAAAGAAGCTGTGGATTACTACAAAACCCCGCGCGGTCAGGCAGAAGGTTCACCAAATAAACTTCGCTTTTCAGGTTTAGCGGCTGCTGTTGGGTTTGATGCGTTTCATTTGGCAGATCACCTACTCACTCAACCCTTACAAATTGTGATTGGTGGAATTCCGGGAGGCTTCGGTTCATATCGTGACGGTTATGAGCTATATAGCAAAGCGGCTTCTAAAGATAAAAACCTCTTTGTGGTTAAAGATGCAAGCCACTATGACTTATATGATCAACCTGAACCTGTTGCTCAAGCCCTAGAAAAAATTATTCCATTTTTTCAAAAACATCTTTAATTCATAAATTGGAAAGTTTCTCAAGCAGGGAAACTTTCCACTCCCTTCACCTCGTGTTTCACCCTCTCTTTATAAGCTGAATATATCTATGAAAACTGTTCTTATCACTGGTGCCAGCTCGGGTATCGGTAAAGCGCTGAGCTATAAATTTGCGGCTGAAGGTTTTAATTTAATTATTGTTGCCCGCCGCATTGAGGCACTTGAGCAAATCAAACAAGATATTGAATCGAAATATCCTGCCATTAAAGTACATATTGAAACTGCCGACTTAAGTAAAGATGGCAGTGCAAAACAACTTTATGAAAAGCTAAATTCTTTTCAGATTGATGTTCTCATTAACAATGCAGGCTTTGGTGATTATGGTTTTCCATGGGATGTTAACCTTGAGAAAGCCAACGATATGATTAACCTGAATATTAAGGCTTTGACGGATTTATCTTTGCTGTATGTAAAAGATTATGCAGACAAAGATTCAACCTTAATCAATACCGCGTCCATTGGTGGATACGCCCAATTTGATATTGCAGTCACCTATTGTGCCACTAAGTTTTATGTTGCCTCGTTTACCGAAGGTCTAGCTTTAGCTATGCAGTCTCAAGGCAAAAAAATGCGAGTTAAAGTCTTGGCACCGGGTGCAACGGCAACCGAATTTGTAGGCCAAGCTTCTGTTAATGGTGGCATAGATGGCGACCACCTATTTAGTCCAGAAGCATTTATTAGCGCCGAACAATTAGCGGATTATGCCTACCAACTGTATCAAAGCGACAAAGTGGTTGGCATTGTTAATGAGCAAAATGGCTTCGATCTCAAAGATCTTATTTACCCTCGAGTAGTTCTTGGCTCATAACTTCAAAATTGAGATTTAAAGATGAAAACTTATGGCTATGCTGCTGTAGAGCAAGGCACACCCCTTGTGCCATTCACATTTGAACGTCGCGAATCAAATGGCGATGACGTGACAATCGAGATTTTATATTCAGGCGTCTGCCACTCAGATTTGCACATGGCAAAAAACGACTGGGGACGCACGGTCTACCCACTGGTTCCCGGCCATGAAATTGTTGGCAAAGTAATTGCCATTGGTCGAGATGTGACTAAGTTTAAAATTGGTGACCATGTCGCCGTGGGAACTTTTATTGATAGCTGTATGGCTTGCGATCAATGTCAAAAAGGTGAAGAGCACATGTGCCGTGAAATCCTGACCCAAACCTACAATGGTCAGGATCGGGTCACAGGTGAAAATACCTATGGTGGATACGCCAAGCATATTGTCGTGAAAGAACATTTTGTTCTAAGCATTCCGGACCGTTTAGATATCTCTCGTGCAGCACCTTTACTATGTGCAGGCATTACTACCTATTCTCCTCTACGTACTTGGAACGTTGGCCCCGGTATTCGTGTAGGTATTATCGGGCTTGGTGGTTTGGGTCATATGGCCGTAAAACTTGCTGTAGGCTTAGGTGCAGATGTCACGGTACTTAGCCGTTCAAAAAATAAAGAAGCGGATGCTTTGCAATTGGGCGCACATCATTTATTAGATACTTCAGATGAGGCTGCCATGCAACAAGCATTGAATGGCTTTGATGTGATTTTGGATACAGTGCCAGTAAAACATGATATTAACCCTTATATTCCATTATTAGATATTGATGGAACTTTTGTGGTGGTTGGACAATTAGGATTACTCGAAGAGCCGTTTACTGTTCCAATGATTATGGGCCGCCGTCGAATTGCAGGTTCTATGATTGGCGGTATCGCTGAAACTCAGGAAATGTTGAATTTCTGCGCCCGTCAAAATATTTTACCTGACTGTGAAATGATTCGTATGGATCAAATTAATGAGGCATTTGAGCGCCTAGAGCGTTCTGACGTGCGGTATCGTTTTGTGATTGATATGAGCACCTTATAAACTCAAATACGTTCTGACTAAATTTTCTAGTCTAGTTGAGAGTTGTTTCCTTTCTAAAATCAGCGCAAAAGATTAAAGATAATGACCCTCTCAGCTAGAAATTTTTAACTGAATATTTATTTGAAAAGACTTTGAATGTAAAAATGACTTCATTTTTACCGTCTATCTTCATGAAGTTGCTTAAATAAAACTATACAGCACTGTCTACCCCTCTTTGCTATCATTCCACTACTTCATGAAAATAAGAAGGAATAGATTTGGCAACACCATATATAACAATAGGCTGCCCAACTTCAGGTGGTGGCCAAGTAATTTCGGGGAACAGTATGTTCCTTATTGACGGTATTGCCGTTGCCTGTGTCGGTGATAAAGCTACATGCCCAACTCATAAAGTCGTTGCGACAATTGTCTCAGGCGATCCATGCATGCAAATCTTTGGGAAAGCTGCTGCTCGAGTAAATGATTCACTTTCATGCGGTTGCAAATTACTGCCTAAGCAAAACTTAGTTGTTCAGGATAATGGCGGTGGAGCGTCATCATCAGCTGCAAAATCCTCGTCCGCTCCAATGGCACAAAAACAGCCAATCACAAACAGCTTAGTAAAAGATGAATATGAGAACTACTACATCGAGCAAAACACAACGAAATATGTAAAATTTACAAATGGTATTTTCCCGTACGATGAAGATAAGAAAAATATTTTTGGGGCAATTAGTCAGGCTGTTTCAGGTGTATGTACTTTCATAGTTACTTATATTCTAAAAGGGCAAGAACTTTTCGTGACAGTTTCTATGCTTCCTCCAACATTAAGCGGTGATGCTACAATTTTTCCATACGCAACACTTGATCTTGTACATAACAATCAGAGTTTAGGAAAAACACGTTTGGAAAAGGGAAAAGGCGTTTGGTCAACAGAAAACTCTAAGGAGCCTGTAGGTCAGTGTAAGGTAACTCTACCTAAACCTGATTTATCAACTATAGAAGCAACTTTAACTATGGGTTACACCGCAAAATTTGATGGCGGTACTGTTCGACCAAACCCACCTCACACTCGCTTCTCTTTTACTTTAAATTCAGCATCAAGACGTAAATCATGAATAGAAAATTAATCAGTACTATTGTTCTCATTTCTGTATTTGGAGTTACTGCTTGTAGCAAGGCATCAAATGAACAAACAAAGGTAGATACTACTGCGAAAAGCAGTTCTCAAAACGTAAAAACGGAATTATCAGCAAGTGATAAAGCGATTTTAGATAGATATGAAACAATCACAAATGAAGTTGTGACTTCTGGTGAAGATGAAAAGATAAAACAATCTTTAGCACCTTTAATACCTGAAATTAAGAAAGTTACTGCCAAAAAACAAAGAGAAATGGCATTGATGAATATTTATATGCTGTCTGGTATGTACAAAGAGGCTTATGAGTTAAATGAGCAACAGATCAAAGAGAAACCCTTGCCTCAGCGGATAATGTTTAGATGTACATTGCTTGAAAAATTAAATGAAGCCAAAGCAAAAATTCAACAGTGTCACGAAGCTTCTGCCCAACTCATACAAACCGAATTGAGTAAATCGACTAGCAAAAATGACCCTCAGTACCGAGATGCCGAATTTGTATATTTAACTGAAATGTATAAAGCTGGTCACACTGACTATAAAGCTAAAATACAGAAATTTATTGAGGAAACTAAGGATGTCGCATCAAAAGATAGATATAAATCTTTATATGATGCAGATGTTGAATCATTTTATGGTACTGATTCACCAAATTATGTACCAGAATCATTAAAGTAAAATTTAAATGAAAAGCCCCGAATATTCAGGGCTTTTTTATTGCCTAAATTATGTATTGTTGTTTCCTAGAAGCTTTGAAAGCTTGGTTAATCCCTTTGGTGTTACTCTCACCTGCTCCGTGATTTTAATCGTCCCATCGGGCAGCTGGATAACCTTTACTTTATGTTCTAAATATCCCGCTTTAATTTTCTCTTGATAAGCAACCCAATGTTTGCTGCCATGACGTTTGTAAATCCAGCTATTCATGTGAAGCCACTTATTAAATTTTTGCGGTTCTTGTTGTAGAGCTTTAGCAGCATCAGTTAGGCACATACTACCCTCCGCAGTAGCAATACGGTCAAATGCTTCCACTGTAGGTTGCATAACTTCAACTTTATATTCTAGTTCAATCACTTTTTCTGAATAGGTCAGTAAAGCATTACGTAAAATATTTGGATCTGCTAGTAATTGCATTGGATCGGTCGGTTGAATTTGTCCTGTTGCTACCGCGTCATCAGAAAAGTAATTTATTAATGAATCATTTTTTAAAACTGTAATACTCATAAAAAAGCCTCATCATGGGGATGAGGCTAGTTTCACTTTTTTAGACATATAGTTCATTTCATTTGCAAAAAACAATTATATTTATGCAAAAATTATTTATCTATTTCATTGTTATTAAAAGGTTTAAATATTTTATTTGCGGATGAGAAAATTTTTTCCAGGGTACTTTTTGATAACATTGCATCAGTATTTTTCGTCATATCTTCAATATTCTGAGCTACTAAAGATTGAACTCTCTTTCCTCCTACTGCTCTTTTCCTTTCTTCTAAAAGAGCACCAATAATACATAAATATTTATTTTCGATTTGTTCTATATGATTGTCTGAACTTTTCCGCACATTATTTTTATTAATATTAACTTTATTTTCTATATCTTTTCTTAAGAAACCTTCATGTAAAATTCCCTCAATTAACGAAGGATCCGTATTAAATATTTCATTTCTCTTTTTTCCATATTTTAGATAAATTCCATCATCATCAACTAAAAAATTTAATATTTTATTAGGTATTGATAGGCCAAAATCACCTTGGATTTTACATAAAATTTCATAATCAGAGGTCAAATCCTCATCTAGAAACTTATAAATTCCGCTTGAAAATATTTTAATTTTTTTATCAGAAAATGCATAATTTTTTCCATTAATATGTTTAACTAGAATAGACTCTTTTATCATATTTAATCTATTTAATTCTTCCTTTTTACTGATGAGATCAAGATATTCACTATCTGTATTCATCATATCTTCTATATGATCTTTCATATCTATATAAGTTCTGATTTCTTTTTCGACAATTTTTACTTTCTCTTCATGAGTATATTGTGAATACTTCAACTCATTAAATATTTTTTCTTTTTTAAGTTTATATTCTTCTTTTCGCATTTTGTAATAAATGCGAGACCTTATCCGCTCTACCCGTTCACTAAAATTACAATTCTGATAAATACATTCGGGCTCTTTGGGATCAGAAGGTCTTTCATAATCTGTTAATCGATAAAATTCATCTGCTTCAAATTGAGTTAT
The DNA here is from genome assembly GCF_022449185.1 of Acinetobacter pittii. Lineage (GTDB taxonomy): Bacteria > Pseudomonadota > Gammaproteobacteria > Pseudomonadales > Moraxellaceae > Acinetobacter > Acinetobacter pittii_I. The sequence goes on along the minus strand of NZ_JAKUKO010000001.1, from coordinate 920,692 downwards.
TTCAAATCCTTTAATTACAGAAAACTCTGTCAATGCTTTCTTGACAATAGGAATACTATTTTCAAAGCAGTAAGTAAAAAACTCTTTATCATCGATTTCGGTATTTAAAATCTGACTCAACAAGTCTTTAGCTTGTTTAATTGATAAAAAATTTAACTCGTTACCCACTTATTTTAACCATCGACAATAAATTTATATATCTTTAATATACCTCAAATTGGGACATTTGTGGGGTATCTTTTTCACCATAAGTTACTGTATTATTTGGCCACTTAAGTAAGACTTGATAATCAGAGAAATTAATCTATCTACTGTTTTAAGTTTTATACAGTGTTTTATCAAAAATATCTAAAACTGCTCTACAGCATAAATCTTAATTACCTAAATACCCTCACCCCATCCCCCTCAAAAACACCTCAACCATCCTCCCATCAACCTCACCCAAACTTAAACGCTGAATAATGGCGCCTTCGATCATATATAAAAATAGTTTGGCATTGGCAAAGGAAGCATCACTGTTAAGTGTTCTAAGCAGGCTATAGATTTCATTGGTGAGCCATGTTCTATATCGCACGGCGGTTATGTACGCTTTGGGATGAGTCAGTTTTGTTTCAAAAATGGCTTTAAATAATAAGTAGTACAGCCCGTCTAGATCTGCATGTAAAAGATAGAGCTTTTTGAGTTTATCCATTGCACTTGTGCCGTGGTCATATTCAACCACTGAAACCACTTTTTCTTTTAGGCGCTCTTTTTGCACAATCAGGCAGATTTCAATCAACCGTTCTTTTGAGTGAAAGTAGTTATAAAAAGTCGCTTTGGTTACTTCACACTCTTTCACAAGCCTGTCGATGCCGACCAGATGAAATCCGTTGTAGTGAAATAACTCAATAGATTTATTTACGACTTGTACTGCACGTGTTGGGAGAACTATTTTTGGCATATTTTTACCGTTATAAAAATTATTGTTGTATATAAATGAGATGTAAAAACTGCGGCCTTTTGAGAGAAAAAAAGGCATAGCAAAGCCGTAAAGACTGTGCGCAGCACATCTCAAGTTTTAATTGTCTAAGTTTTAAGTAATAACGAGCTAAAGCCTGAATAAGCCTTACGGCGATCAAGCTGCTTAAATGTTTTAAGCTGTGTTGTTATAGCTTTTGGCAATGACTGCCAAGAAATAATGGATGTGCAAAGCCAACTCCTTATTTATGGAGTTCTGCCAAGACATTAGAATTATGGTGGCAGAACGGAAGTGGGTTAGCAGACTGGTTAAGACATCCAGCACACCCGTAGGTGTCCCACTCCCGTCCTACCGCTACGGGAGGGAACGAGATGTGCACGCACAAAACTATTCCTCAGAAGAAATAATCCTGATGCGGTCTTAAAACGGTCTGCTAAAACCGACTGGCGATGTAGGCCAGCCCGCAAATGGTAATCTCCAATATTTGAAGTGTCAATGTGAAATTGGCTAGAAAATATTTAAATAATTATTGTTTTTCATTTAATTACATAATTAAGGAAATTCTTAAGTAATATTTTTAATCTACCCTTATATCATTAAGTTAAAGTTTAAAATTTCAAAAACTTAAAGTCTGAATTGTCCTATTTCAACTAAAAATGAATAAATAAAAAGAGACACTACTGTTATTAAGAGATGTTTTTAAGAGTCGCTATCCAGTATAAAATTATGACCTAAGCGACCTATCTCACAAATTAGGCCGCGTCATATACTTAAAGTGATAAGAGCAAAAAATGACTCAAAATAAAGTTGAACTCGCAGAGAAATTATCAAAAGAATCGCATCAAGGTCAAAAGTATGGCCCTCATGATTACTTTGAGTACCATATTAAAGGTGTGGTCAATTCATTAATTGAGCACCAATTTTCAGAAGTCTATATTATTACTGCTCTTCTACACGATAGCGTTGAAGACACACCTCTTACCCTAGACAAAATCGAAAGTTTATTCGGAAAAGAAGTCCGCGATGCCGTTGATGCATTAACTAAACGGGAAACTGAAACACGCGAAGAATATTTAATTCGTTGTAGCTTGAATCCAATCGCTCGAGTTGTAAAACTTCATGATGCAGCCTTTAATGCGCATAACTCACATAAGGACAATAATCACTCACGTGTAGATTATTATCTTCAAACCATGCTAATTGTTTCAACGGCGCAAGATAGGTTGGGCTAAAGGGTCAAATTCACTAGGTTCATTAAATCCAAAACGTTTTATCTTGATTTTGTAACTTAATCAAAATCACCATGAGAAAAGACTCTTGCTCTAGCTGACATTCACCATTTTGCACATATATTTGCTCAATCCTATTTAACATTCCTAAGAATTGAGCAAATTTTTGCGCATTAATGATCTACGGCGAAATTATCTAAGGGTTAAATACGCCCAACTTCTAAGTATGGAATCAGGTTTTTATCAAAATTTGGTCGTGGATCGCCTTCATAACTAATAAAACCATGCATTCCCGTTAAACGCTCACCTTTATAAAACTGGTTTAGCTGATAGCGCGGGTCTTTATGTGAAAGCGTAAAGCTGACCACACCAACGCCCTGCTGTTTTGACTTGTGATATGCATCTTCGAGCATTTTATGATGCAAAGCCAAATCTTCGGGATGGCACATAAGCGTATGTAACACATGGTACTGAATAGAATCACCGAGTTTAGGCAAACGCATGCCCTTAGTAATTGGAGTCAACAAGTTATAAACGGGTCTAAGCACAGCTATGGCCGAGCTATAATTTAGAATCTTAGTTTGCTTAATACTATGCTGATCCCACAAACCAAACATACCCACCAGCTTTTCATCTTTAAAGTAAAGTGAAAAGTCTGAGAGTTTTATGCCTGAAAAATACTGATGTCCTTGGGCAAGTTCTTCAAAGTTATAGGCAGGAATAAAGTTATAAAACTCTGCCATATCGGCAATAAACTGGTTCATGGCTTCTACATGCTGAGCTTCAGCAACACATGTACGGATCTCTTGAATATCACTCTGTTTATCAACTTGCTTTAAAAAAGCCGTGATTTTCCGTTTTGCGCCAGTACTGGTCAGGCTTAATGTCTCTATAAGCCCTTCGTCATAATAATCAGGCATTCCCGTTTTGCCCGTTTGGATGGCAGCGCGTGCGGCATGGTTATCATCAAAAATAATCATTTGGCTAAAGTTCGGTGCGTGCATGGTCTGTTTTACATGCTTGGCTAATACCTTCACCAGTGATTTACCCCGATAACTATGATCTACACGTAAATCACCCGCATAGCGTAAGTTTTGAATGTTCCGATCGACATAACACGGACGGTAACCATTGCTATAACAAGCGACATTCTTTTGGCTTTCAGTATCTTCAATTACAACATGCAGTTTATGCCGATAGACAATGTCAGACGCTCTAAAATAACTCGGTTCGCGCTGAAAGCTAATTTGTATGCCTTTGGTGGTCATGGGTACGGCGATTAAGTCTCTTAAAGCCTGATCATCAGCCAAAGTTGCTTCACGGGTAATCAGCGTATTGTCAGTAAGTGGTGGATTTGTTTTATTCATTATTCACCTGTTGTACGGCCTGTGTAGGAACCAAGTTATTTAAACGGCCCATTTGGTCGAGTAGCTGATAGACAAACACCACTTCGTCTTGGTCATTCACGGTTTTTTGGGTTTGTACATCGAGTAGCTTTTGCTCGGTATTGAGCAAATCAAATGTCGTTTTGGTGCCCACATCAAACTCTTTACGTGTGTAGACAAAGGCAATAGACGCGGCCTCAATGGCATTTGCCAGTGCTTCTTTATTTTGTCGAATGGTTTGAAGCTGCGCATAGGTTGTACGGGTACGCTTATTTAAGTCTAGTTCAAGACTTCGTATTTTCTGGTGAGCCAAATCAATATCGGCCTGTGCTTTTTTGACGTTAGCGCGATTTAAGCCGTCGTCATAGAGCGGTACATTCAACTGCACCCCAACCATATAGTTATTACTTTCAGAGCCAATATAGCTCGCTTCATCTTGCTTTCCGGCACGACTGGTGAGCATAACCGTTGGCCACAGTTCCCGTTTAGTGAGAGCATATTGCTTTTCTGCGGCCTGCTTTTCGTATTTGCTACGCATTAAAGCTGGATGGTTTTTGGTTTGCGCCAAGATTTCATCCAAGCTCGCGGGAATAGCGGGTAGCTGTTTAATGGCAACAAGGTTGTCAGGTGTTGTACCCGTTACTTGATAAAACTGTGCCTCACTTACGGTTAAGTTAGATTGGGCCTGTGTGATATCGGCTTGGCCTTGAGCAACTTGCGCCAAAACCTGAGCCAAGTCTGCACGGGTAATCATTCCTACATCAAAACGGCGCTTTGACTCATATAAAGACCGTTGCAGGTTTGCCATAGTCTTTTGTCTAAGCTCTAAAATGGCTTTCTTCTTTAATACATCGGTATAGACCATCACAGTATTTAAAATGGTTTCCGATCTTTGATCTGATAAACCTTGGTTTTGTGCAGAAAGCTGACTTTCGGCAACATCAATTCCTAAACGGTGTCGTCCAGACGTATAAATCGGATAATCTGCCTGCAATTGCAAACTTCGGCCTTTACGGTTTCCTTCGGTTGGAAACAAGACGTGTGAAGGCGTATTTATTCTTTCATAATCCAGTTGCCCGACTAAATTAACTTTGAGTCCATCACGCTGTTTAGCCTGTTCAAGCATAGCGGTGGACTGGTTCACACTTAAACGGCTGACTTCAAGCTGGCTTTCATGCCTTAAACTAGCTGACAAAGCCTCATCTAAAGTCATGGCGTGTGTGTTCGACACAACCAACACGCCTAAATACAAGGCGTGTCGAAGTGTTAAAAACCGAGTATTAAATGGCTTCATCCCTTTCATAGTTGTTCCAAACTATTGAGGGTGACTTTTTTAAGTGGCTCAGGCTTGATATTGCCTTCGATAATGCCATCCAACATGACTAGTTTCTTGTACGCATTCCAGCCATTATTGGCTTGGCGAATTTGTGGCTGGTCGAGCTGCCCTAAGTTTCGTGCAAGTTCATAGTGGAAGTTTTGACGCAAAATACTGTCGATATATTCATTACTAATGCTGTCGTGAATTTCACCTTCAAAAAGCACGCAATAAAATGGTTTAACCTGTTGCTGCGTATCAATCGCCAGTAAAGAAATCGCTTTCGATTCGGTTTCATTTAATTGAGACAACAACTGTTGAGCTGTTTCAGGTGCAAGTTTTTCACCTACCAGATCGACCCCAAAACGGCGGCCTTGGAACTCAAAACACGGAATTTGCTCTATAAAGCCAGTGACGCGTAAGCAATCATCCAGACAGTAACGAAGCAAGCCATTACCCGAGGTAATCAGCGGGCTGACCACATCCCCTTGTTTAAGCTGCCACGACGGAATGATTTGTCCTTGTTTCTCACCCTCTAAATATTCAAATTCATAGAAGTGACTTTGGTAGGCCAGCGGGTATTGGTCGTTGTAGGGAATAGTCACTACACCTTCCGTCGCCCATAGTCCTTTACCTTCAAACTGAACATTGGGTAATTTCTCTTTTAATTTTTCGGCCCAAGCTTTTGAACCTGCGGTATCCCAACTCGACACCAGACTTAACTTTGGCCAGAGCTTTTTAAAGTCGATCTGTGTGCCGTTTGAACTTGCAATTAAGGCTTGAGCACTTTCAGAGCTACGCGGTGCAGTGACTTCCTTTAATGAAGCCTGACGGTTACCCCATGAACCACTTTGTAAAACCTCAAGCACGTCTTGTTGTAGCAACTCCAAACGCTCAAGCAATTGCAGCGCAAACGTTGGGCTCCATACCGAAATCATGGCTAAATTACGGTTTGCGACCAAATAACAAATAGTGGCAAAGAGTGCATCGTCAGCATTTGCTGCAAAGGCAACATTACTTGGAACAGCTTGGGTAAACTTAGACAAAATACGCTTACCTACACCCAGTAATGCACTGTCATCATTTAGGTTTTTGTCTTTCAAAACTTCACGCTGACTTTCAGGTAACCATGACACCGACCAGTAATGTGTACCCGAGCTGAGCTGTGGGCATTTACGGTATAAACTTGCCATCCACGGCGCAATCGCATGGTCAAGTTCATCTAAAAAAAGTTTGGTATATGGAATAAACTTGATTTGCTCACTCGAACCACTGGTTGGCTGGAAACGAACCAGTTTACTGCTCGACAGTGAAAGCTTTTGTTCACGGTAACGCTGAATGTCTTCTCGCCATGCACCGTAACGTGTCGCTGGAAAAGCTTTTACAAACTGCTCATAGTTTTGAACTTTCTTATCTTGGGCAAAGGTCGAAGTCTGTAATATCGAATGCAAAATTTGACGTTGTGTGGTCTCTAAGGCATTAAATTGTTTTTGAAAATTACGGTCAGATGCATCACACCATTTTTTTAAAATCAGATGCGAACCACGAGTTAGCCATTCATTAGATTTCATTGGATGGCCTCTCTACGTTTTGTTTTATGGGTTACGCATGCTTCAAACTTTCCTTTACTGGTCGGTTTAGTCATTAGTTTCACAGGGAAACGAGCTATGTCTTTCCAACCAAGACGGCCAATACACGGTAGTTCTGTACCGGCTTTCCATGTCGGATTTTTCTGCTCAAAGAAATGAATATTTGGGTTCTTTTCTCTCATTTCGGCAGTAATCGGTGCAACTTCGCCTTTTAATGGTTGATAGTCATCGCCAAAATTTAAAAGGCCCGCTTCGCGGTCGTAGTATTCACCAAAGAATTTTTCACAGTAGTGCTCAACGACTTCGGAAAGATGCTGGTTTTCGTCTTTAATATTTGGGTAATAGACATAGTAGTTATTGGCAAGTAAGAGATAGGTCTTATAGCCCTTAGAAATGAGGAGCCAATAGAGTTCGTTAAATGGATATTTGATTCGAAGCTTAATCATAAGTTTGAGCATGGTACTTTGCAGACTACGCGTACCCCAAAACTTCTTCAAAATAACCGTATCACCGCTAAAGAGTACGGTGTAGTCTTTACCGTTTAAGTAGAAGTGCTGTACCACCACAGTCGAGAAACCCACAATCTCATCTGTTTCCGAATCAAAAATTAAGATCGCACCGCTTTTATTTTGGAAATCATCTACGAAAATAGAAAATCTGGTATTTTCATAATACTGTTCGTAAATGGAATACATCACTTTTAATCGCTCAGTATCGATTTGCTCTTTTTCAAAATATTGACCATAAGTCGTGTTTTTCAGGTTCAATTTTGAAATTAGTTTATACGTTGTATTAATCATAATCCTTTAACCTTCCACCTCTAATTTGTGAGTTCCCCGATCTCATCAACCGATTTTTAGAAAACTCAGATCAATGTTCTTTTTCTATGAAGGGATACGTTTTGATATGCCCTATTGTTTTTCATTCTTTGAAAGCTGTCTTTATTTTTAAATATCTACATATTCATTTTCTTCCCCCGATCCATAAAGATGGTTAAAAAAGCGGTCACAAACATAATGATTGCGAGCATGCGTAATAGATCATTAAAACTCGATGTCAGTGCTTGAAAATGAATGTCGCGATAAATCACACTGAGCGCGATTTGCTGGGCATTTGAGCCGACTTCTTGATACTGCGCCGTGAGTTGGTCGAGTCTTTCTGTAAAAATCCAGTTTTGCGGTGTCATCCCCTGATTAATCTGGGTGACATGAAGCGCAGTGAGCCAATCTAAAGATGAGTTAATGAGAGCTAGTCCAACCGCGCCGCCAATATTACGCATCAGGTTATAAATACCGCTGGCATCAGCCACTTTACTCAGCGGCAAAGTACTCATGGCTAAATGCGACACCACAATCAGGCAGATCATGAGACCAATACCACGGTAAATTTGCGGCCAAAACATAAAGTCGTAATCGCTATGAATGCTGAGGTGTGAATTAAGCCAAACACCAAAGCCAGCCAGAATCATTCCAACAAATACCGTTTTTCGGGTATCAAAATTGGGAATAAGCCACGCAAGAAACGGCGCAAAGCAGAACATGACAATACCTGTCACCATCATGACGTGACCAATTTGGCTACTGTTCATTTCACGGACTTGCCCAAGAAACACGGGAATCATGTAACCCAAGCCATAGAGCGCCATGCCAATCACAAAAGTGGTGATGGCACTTAAGGTAAAGTTTTTGTTTTTAAATACAGACAAATCGAGCAAAGGCTTAGGCTGGGTAAAACTTCTAGAGAAGAAAATCATGCCGCCCACAATGCAGATCATAAACGCAATCCGAACACCTGTGTCTGCGAGCCAGTCATGCCGTGCACCTTCATCAAGGAAATATTCAAGTCCACCTAAAAACATCGCCATACCAACGAGGCTAAACCAGTCCATGCTTTTAATGAGTGAGTAGTTGGCACGGTCGATATTAGGGCCTGAGTAAATGACCGTAGCAATGATGATGCCCGGAATAATATTGATCAGGAACATCCAGTGCCATGAGAAATTATTAGTGAGCCAACCGCCAATGGTTGGGCCAATCGCAGGCCCTAAGGTACTGATCATTCCAAACATCACCAAAGGCAATGAGCGTTTTGGTTCTGGGAAAAGTAAGTACAACGCAGTCATGGAAGTCGGAATCATGCCGCCGCCCATAAAACCTTGTATGCCACGGAACACTAATAAACTTTCTAAGTTCCATGCCAAGGCACAAAGTAAAGAACTCACCGTAAAACCAATTGCACATATGGTGTAATACACCCGTGTTGAAAGTACCCGCGAGACAATACTCGACATGGGAATTGCAATAATCTCGGCAATTAAATAAACCGTTTGCACCCAAGTGACTTCATAACGACTTGCACTCATACCAGCTTGAACTTCGTTTAGAGAACTCGCCACAATCTGAATATCAAGAATCGCCATGAAGTTGCCAAAAATCATGGCAGCAAAAATTGCCCATGCAGTTTTTGCTGGGAATCTCCACTCGGCCTCAAGGTGCTTATTCATTGGTTATTACCTAAAATTTTATTATTCAGTTCTTAGGTCAACGGTGGCACTCACCGACATTCCAGGTTTTATCAAATCAATATGTGGGCTTGAATCTATGGCAATACGCACAGGAATACGCTGAACAACCTTGTTAAAGTTTCCAGTGGCATTGTCTGGTGGCATGAGTGAAAAAGTTGCGCCTGAAGCTGGTGAAAAGCTTTCAATTTTTCCGCTATAGGTCAGGCTTGGGTAGGCATCAAGTTTTAATTTAACTTTCTGACCAATATGCATTTTTTCAATTTGAGTTTCTTTGAAGTTCGCTTGTACATACAAACTATTTTCAGGAATGATCGCCATTAAGCGAGTTTGCGGAGAAACACGTGAACCTTTCTGGATTGCAAGGCTACCGATCTTACCGTTTACAGGGCTGACCACCTTTGATGAAGCCAAATCAACCTGATACAGGTTTAAGTTTGCATTGGCACTTTGAATATCTGCTAGAAGCTGCGCTCGACTCGCTTGTAAACTCCCCAACTGAGCTTCTGCGGCATTGACGGCGGCTTGCGCTTTGCTGAGTTGAGCTTGAGCCGTTAAATATTGAGACTGAACCCCTTCAAAGTTTTGTCGGGTAATCACGCCATCTTTTAATAAATCTTGATAACGCTCAAACTCTTTTCTTAAACGAGTTAAATCAGCTTGTGCTGCCACTACGCCACTATTAGCTTCAATAATTGAAGACTTGGCAGACTTTTCATTTTGTTGCTGTACACCCAGTGCAGCCTCTTTCAAGCTAACTACTGAACGAGCTTGATCATAACGAGCTTGATAATCGCGGTGATCTAATACTGCTAAAGTTTCCCCTTTTTTTACTACCTGATTATCGTTAATTAATAACTCCATCACTTCACCTGAAATCTTTGGCATCACCCAAGTGACATCGGCTTGCACATAAGCATTATCCGTAGATTGATAGAATCGATATATAAAAAAATAATATAATATGCCAGCAACTAAAAATAGCAGTAGGACACTAAAAACACCCCAAGTTATTTTCTTTCGACTTTGGAAATTAGTATCAGTTTCTAGCTGAGCTACGTTATCCATATTCATTCCGCTTATTTGTAATATTCGATTTTTTATTTAAGTCAATAAAACTATTGATTTCTTTTTTACGTAACTTTTCACTTGGTTTTATTCAATGAATCGTGACATCGTAAAATTTGGTGCAAATTATGGTTCTTAAGTGAATTAAATATCATTGACCTCTTTGCCAGATATTTTTTCTATTTATGTCAATAAAGCAAGTTATATAAACTATGTTTGAAAATTATGTAATTCTAATTTTTGGAGATTTTTGGTTAAAAAAATCACAAAAAACAAAGATAAGTATTTGTTAATAAACAATTTACAAGAATAGTAATAAATAGAGACATATGTTTGAATAGAGTGATTTATTTCACTAATATTAAGAATAAGTTTTATTGTGTAATCATTAAGTATTATTAATTAAAACAATATTTAATTTAAAAATGAGTTAACAATCAAAGTTGTTATACTTATAAATATAAAATATATATAAGTTATAAATATTATATTTTTCAAAAATAACAATATCCATAAAACAAATAAACGATATTTTTGATAAATAAGCCATCCTGATGACTAAAATAACTTATATTTTCCAGATAAAAATAATTTCAAACTCTTTATTTAAAAGCCGAACAAACCTTTAAAAATAGTGGTTTAAGTGATCTTTTACTTATATAAACCCTTAAAAATTTCTTCTAAAGTTATTCCAAATGAAAACCCACTCATTGAGTGGGCTTTTTATTACTAACCGTTTTGCCTGAGGTGATCTTGGAACTCTTGGTCGTGTATTTTGTTGTAATTAACAGGGTCGTAAACGCATCCAGTTAAAACAACAATTACAGTAAGTACAGCAACCAATTTTTTCATTGAGACAGCCTTTCCTTTAACGCAAAAGATTTGCTTTAAGTATACTCCTCGATAGCCGTTTTGATTGGACATAATTAAGGCAAACAATTGTTATTTTTAAATTATCGCCGTGCTTTAGCCTATCATTTGATTTTTTTAGCAAGATCAAATCAACGGTTAATACAAAACTTAAGCCTAAGTCGCTAAATACCAGTTTTTCCAAGAACTGGTTCCTCTAGTTTCAAGAGGCACAGTTGGAATCAGTTTCTCTTTTAATATTTCGGTTTGTTCAACCGCTTTGGCTAGTCTTGCTTTGACTGAATGAATACATTCACGGTCACCAAATTCACAGCGGTCTAAAGTTGTACCGCCACAAGGGCCGTTGGCTAAACCTTTTGGACACGTTTCAGGGCAAATATATAAAGTATCGCTTAGGCGACACTGACCACAGCTTTCGCAACCGACTAAGCTATGTTTACTCAGCACTTCTGTTTTAATTAATACCTTGGCGACTAAGGAATTTTCCCAAAAAGATGCTTTAAAAATAAAGCGTCCAAGCCCCTTGGCAATTTTTGATCCAAACATTGCTTCATGCATAACATGTAGCTGGCGATATTTAATTAATTGTTTAGAGGTTGGCTGACGCGAAAACCGAGCAATTTCAGGCGAAAACTCTTTGCCTGACGTGACTTGCCAAAGTGAATTCCAAAGCTCTTCTAAGGCATTAAGCTCCAAATGTCTATATTGCTCGATGTAGCTTTCAAGCAACATTTGCTCTTCTGGCTTATGGCAAGCAGATAAATGAATTCCTGCAAATCCTAAGTGTTTACATATCAAAATTTGCAAAGCACAGCGTAAATAAACGCGGTCTGTATGCCCTGCCTGTTTTTCATCTGCCAAGACTTTTAACATGTGCGGAGTAATCACAATACCCGCGACTTTATGCTTCACCATAAAATTGGCTCGGCCCAAAGTTAGAGGCATTACACAAGCCAGTATTTGCTGCGAATAATTGTTCTTAGTTAAAAATGATTTGGCTTGTTTTAAGGCTTCAATGTCATAGCCTAATTGGGTAATGATAAAGTCTGCACCTGCTTTAATCTTCTTATGCAGTTTTAAGTACTGTGCATCACGCTCAGCTTCGACATATTTAAATGGGTTAAAAGCAACTCCAATGCGAAACCCGCCGTGTTGCTTGGCAGCCATTACGGCGTTTACCGACTCTAGGTAACGGCTACGAGGCTGCCCATCTCGACCATTATGATGCTCTTTGAGTTTATCACCTGTAAGCAATAACAAGTTTTGAATATTGGCTGCTTGAGCTTGTTCTAAAAATTGCTCAAAGTCTTGTATGTCTCGCGCCTTACCTGAAAAGTGTAAGACTTTATCAATTGAGTCTGGGTAACTTTTGCTGGCTTCAAGTGGCGCGATATCATGATCTGAATGTACGCGATCTGCCAATGTCATTACAGCCGGATATCCTGCAAACTCATGTTTCACAGGATAAATTTCATGCAGTGAAGTGAGATATTCCACCAACACAAAAAACTGATTTTGTTGGAAGCAGGGAGAAACGTGTGACATAGGCAAAGTGCTTATCAAAACATGACATCAATCATAAGCGCGGCATTATAAATCAAAGTGCATTAAGATGCGCTAGTCAGAAAGCTCATTGTTTTGCTTATCTTCACTCTCTTTATTTCTGGGTAATTCGAGTGAACGTGGGAATATAAAATCAAAAGAATCGAGTGCATAACGGTAAAGCTGAGCTGGTCGTTTGCCTACAATTTTACTTTGACTAGTTTCTTCAACTGCGCCTGCTTCTATCATACGGCGCCTGAATGCTTTTTTATCTAAAGATTGCCCAAGAATAATTTCATAAATAGTTTGTAGCTCGGTCAGTGTAAATAACTCGGGCATTAGACTAGCTGGCAATGCGGTATAGCGAGTTTTATTGGTTAAACGCTCTAATGCCAAGTTAAGCAATTCATTATGATCAAACGCCAATGCGAAATCTTGTGCTTTTGCTACAGGCACCCATTCGCTGTATTCAGCTAATGCTTGATGTTGATATGCATTAAAATCAATTAATGCAAAATACAAAATGGTTACGGCCCAACCACGCGGGTCACGTTTGGCATTACCCACAGAGGCAACTTGTTCCAAATAAGGTGAACTAATTCCTGTTTTTTCCACTAGCTTACGATAAGCCGTGGCCATCAAGTCTTGGTCCTGGGTTAAATCGGCAAAACCGCCGGGTAAAGCCCATTGGTCTTTGGCTGGAAAGTTGGGTCGCTTAATGAGTAATACCTGCAACTGACCATTAAATACCGAGAAAATAGCCATATCGACCGTGAGTAAAGGTGCGTCATAATCTCGGCGATCATAACTGGCAAGGAATTCTTGTTCAGTTTGAATAGTCACGTTCAGCCTCTCAATAAAAATGATGAGCCGATACACACGCAACGGCTCAACTAAACTCAGTTATGCGATGGATAAACGCTCACGAATTTGATCCAAAGTACACTCATATTGAAGTTTACCATTTTCAAAGACGGTTTTTAGTGCTCCACCTTGTTCTTGCTCGGCTGTTTGCTGATCAAACAAGGTAAAGCCATTTTCACTTTCTTCGATGCGTAACAGACCTTTCGCAGATTTTTTCACACCTGAGTCAGTAATTGGGTCTTTAAACAACTCACGGCCTACACCATTCACTTGTCCCCAAGTCGCTTTCACAGCAAATCCAAAAGTATCGCGAGTTAAGTAGTTATAGGTAAAACTGCCAATCCCAAACACCAAGTTGTTTGAAGCAAAACCTTTGGCTTCTAACCCTTCTAAAATACGCTGTGCACGCTCTAGAGTAATCGAGTCGCCGTAAATTAAACCGACACGTTCATTAAGTACTTTATAGCCTTGGTCAGTTGTTGTACCGCCAAACACTTCCCATAAACATTCAACCGCACCTTTGTAGGCTGGGCTGCCGACTTCAGCATCTAGGTCACCACAAATAATTTTGACTGGGTCACCAGAGTCTGGTCGGAAAACCAATTTCGCCAAACCTAAAGCATTCGGTTGTCTTGCCAGAATTTCAGGTTTTAAAGCCACTGTAAATTCTGTAATGACTCGCCAAAAGTCCCAAGTGTCAGATACAACACTGACAACACCCGACGGATAAAGCTCACAAATTAAACGCTTAAATGTTTCAAGTTCACTGTTTTCTGTACCCATACACATCACACTATGTTCGGTCGCTGGTACAGATACCCCAATCACCCCTGTGGCATTGTAATATTCTTCTGCGTAGTCAATTGAAGCAACCGAATCTGTTCCAATAAAACTGGTTAAGTGGCCTACTCCTGATTGTGCAGCATCATAAATTCCGCTCATACCACGGCTACTAAAATCGTGCCCTTGCACAGGTACAAAATCGAGTGGTGCGCCAGTTTTTACAGCATATTGCGTTAATAAACGTTTGTATTCGTAGGCAATTGTGGCCGTAGTACAGCTTTTCCAAAGCTCAGCACTTAACACGGTTTCGATATAGTTAGTTAACCAAAAGAAACGTGGGTCAGTATTAATAACGGTGAGCACAGGTACGCGCATATTGACGCGGCTGCCTTCTGGCAAGGCTTTAATGCGTAATGGTAAATAACCCAAGTCGTGTAATGCTTCAATGTGATCAACTGGTACAGCACCTTCACCTAGTGAACTATCCATACGGCGTTTATAAGTAGCCACGACTTTGTCTTTAGGTTGTTTGAAAAAGCCTTCATTCCATGTATCGATTAAAAAGTGTTTGATAAAACCCTGAAGACCAAAGAACACCACTTTATCGTCAAAGTCAGGCAACATTTTAGCGAGTCGAGATGAACGCGGCGTAAAGTTGGCATACACGTACTCCGTACCTGCTGGATACTGACGTCTGTGATCAGCTTTATAAAAATCGATAGCGTTTAATGGATTAAGTTTAATCGTCATCTTTGTTCTCTTTATTTTGCTGCAAAAGCAATTACTGAAATTTTGTCTGATGGTTGTTGTGGAAAGCTGTCTGAGGTAAATAGTTGATCTAGCAGTCCATCAAAAACCTCTATACCTTTACTAAAAATACCGTGGGTCACATATAGAACGACCTTATGGCAATTGAGGCGACGGAGTTCTTTAGCAATACCAATAAAGGTTGCACCGCCATCACAAATGTCATCGGTAATGACCGCTGTTAGGCCTGATAAATCCGTTGCATGTACATGTGTACCTAAAATTTTGCCAGTCACTGGGTCACGTTTTTTATCACACTGAACAATAGCGATGGGTTGTTTTCGCTCGCCATTAGAAGCATCTGCAACCATTTGTGTACGTGCTTTCGCGCCTTTGTCTGGGCAAACCAGCACTGTTTTTTCATCTTTTAACAATGTGCTTAGCGCTACACTCTTTGCGATGATGTCGACTGAACTGATGTTTACAACTTCGCTAAAAGAAGTATTGGCAGCGAGTAAGGCTGTCGTTACTTCACTATGACAGTCCCAAACAGTGATCTTGCCTTGTTTGCCCGCTTTTTTATCTGCATTGATGTTGAGTAACTTGGTCATCACATCAAGCGAGAACGCTTGGCCTACTGCACAAATACGGTCCTGACGTGCATATGGAAAATATGGAACTTCTAGGTCAATGGTTAAACCCTGAGTCAGCAATATATTTTCAAGTAACAAATAGTCCATCACATCGTGACTTGAGGCCATCTTTGCACGGATCAATACCTTGCCAGATAGTGAATTCAATGTTTTCTCATCAATTTGAACATGACGCTCGCCACCAGAAAACTGCGTGAATTTCACTGGAATTTCATTTCTTGCCGCATCTAAAAGCTGGATAGCCATATCATCCTCTTTTTGTCTGATGACCTTCGATGAATATATAGTGGCATAAGGCCACTATATATTTCAAGTCTAATTTTCAAACTTTTTTCAAAGCCCTTTAAGACATAAAATTTACAGTTTTAGAGCATTTAGTGATTCGATATTTCAGAGAAATTATTCTTCAATTAATTGAAATAAAAAATTAATTTACAAAAAGCATGACGAGTAGAACTATTATTAAAAGTAGCGGATACAACTTTGCCCGCCATAAATCAGGTAGTTTTGAAATAAATTTTTCTGAAAAATATAGCCCGATCCATGTCCCTGCAACCAAGAATAAAGCAGCTTCAAACCAGATTAGGCCGATAAATCCGTTGGATGTAGATTGCCAAAGTGACAATACACAATAGGTCAGTGTTGCAGTTAAAGACAAAGGCAGCGTGAGAATGTTTGCAATAGCCGCAGCCTCTACCATAGAACTACCCCGCCGCCGTAATAAAGGAACCGTCATTACACTTCCTCCAACACCTAAAAGTGCTGCAACCCAACCAATAATTCCCCCTTTAATGAGTTCACTGTTTTGACCATAGTGTTGCTTTTGCCTTGATATCACCATAAACCCTGGTCGGTAATAACAATCAATAATCGTTACGAACACATAACCCATAAATATCCAGCGAAGCCAGCTGCCATTAAAGAATGAGGCCATGACCGCACCGACAATTCCACCAAGTGCAATACCACCCCATAAAAAGCGGATTTTTTGCCAATCTATATGTCCAGACCGGTAGTGTCGAAAGGTTGCAAAACTTGCCGAGCACAACATTACAAATGCCGAGGTGGCAACTGCAATTTGCATGGCATTTATGCCGACACTGCTTTCATTGCCCCACTTTTGAATAATGACTGTATAAAGCAAAGGTACAGCCACAAAACCGCCGCCAAAACCAAATAACCAAGTGGTTATGCCTGAAAGTAGTCCAAATAAAAATAGCTCATATAGCATCATCATCTTCCTCACGTTTATAGAGGCATGATATAAAATAGCCTTATGGCAAACTAACGTAGAAAAGCCATTTTTTTATTTGTTTCAGACAAAAATATATGCGTAATATTCCAATTAACGATGTAGACCATCTACCGCAAGCGGTTCTAGCGTTAGGGTCAGACTATCCTGCTGATACCTTGTTAGATACACATAGCCATCGCCGTGCACAGTTCTTATATGCACCCGAAGGTCTCATGAAAGTTGAAACTGAAGATGGACAATGGCTCGTGTTGCCATACAGCGGTGTATGGATACCTGCAGGTAAACCACATCAGGTATGGCTATCTAAAGTCAGTACTTATAGTTTGTATATAGAAGTGAGTAATGCCCCAAGACAAGCAAACTATTGCGAGGTTATTCAAGTTTCGCCTTTGTTACATCAACTGCTCATTCAAGCAAATCAGCTACCTATTGACTACCAACGTGCAGGCCGTGACGGCGCTCTTATCGATTTATTGTTATATGAGTTAGAAGTTGCACCAGCCCTGCCTCTGTTTATTCCTCTTCCTCACAACACATTACTATCTCAACAATGTGCTGAGTTTATGGAGCGTCCCGATATTCATAGTAGCCCCAAAGATTGGGCACATGACCACAATAAAAGTGAACGAACTTTTCATCGCTGGTTTAAGTCTGAAACTGGCTTGTCCTTTCAAGCTTGGCGTAATCGAGTCTGCATCATCTACGCTTTAAATGCGTTAAAAGAAAATATCTCAATTACTGAAATTGCTTTTAGTTTGGGCTATGAACACTCGGCAGCTTTTACAGCAATGTTCAGTAAAATTATGGGCTATCCGCCTACCCATTTTCTAAAAAGATTTCATACTCAGAATGAAACACTATAAAGATTTACTCATGTGAATGGTGTCATACGTCTCGATCCATTCTCGCTTAATAACCTCAAAGCCTTGTAACCGCCAAAACTCTTCAGCCGCAGGTAAAAATGGATGAGTGTGCAAATACAAAGTGGCAATTCCATTCTTTTTTGCATGGCTAAACAACATGTTGCATAGCTGAGTTGCAATGCCATTACGGCGGTATTCAGGCAATACAAATAACTTAACCACTTCAGCCGTATTGGACGGCAAATTTAGATCAAAACGATGGTCATAAGCTCGATATGCAATGGTGCCAATAATGCGGTTTTGATCTTTTACCGTAATAAAGCAGCCCAATGGGTCATGGACATAATGTTGCTCAAAATTTTGTAAATCTTTGGGAACTTGCCCATGATAGATTTCTGGGAATAACAACTGTCTTGTATAAAGTGCAAACTCTACCGCAGACTCATAGTCTACTTTGCCCACTAACTGATAATTCAACATATTCATAGCCAAGAATGATCAGGTATCACAATCGTTTTGTCTTGAATCATAGCTTCATGGAACTCAACATCGTAGACACTTTTTAAAAACTTTGGATCAGTTATTCGTGTTTTTGACTCAGGCTTAACCACTTCGTGTTGGCGCATAAAAAACAAATGGTCTGCAAATAAAAAAGCTAAATTGGGATCATGCATAATCGCAATCACCGTAAAATTTTGCCGCGATAACTGACGCAACTTTTTCATTAAATAAGACTGGTAATAAACATCGAGATGATTGGTTGGCTCATCGAGCAAAATGACTTTCGGTGCTTGCACTAAAATGCGGGCAATCATAACCAATTGTCTTTCGCCACCCGATAACTCGGTATAAGAACAGTCACGCAAATGCTCGATGTCTAAATCAAGCAAAGCTTGATCTACACGCTCCCAGTCTGACTTTGAAGGACGATATCTGCTGAAAGCGGCACGTCCTGTAATCACTACATCTTTAACCAGAAATGGAAATACGGTTTTATGAAACTGCGGTAAAAAGCCGAGTAATGCAGCCCGATCTTTACCTTTAAAGTCCGATAATGGTTTTCCAGAGTAACGGATTAATCCATCTTTTACGGACTCTAAGCCCGCCATTAGCTTAAAAAGTGTCGATTTGCCGCAGCCATTACGTCCTAAAATGACGGAAAACTGATTTTCAGGAAACTCCAGATGAATATTTTTAAGAACCTGTTTATGCCCATAGGCATAATTTAACTGATCAATTTGAATCATGCCCAATGAGTCCTCTGTGTTTTCATTAATAATAAGAAAAATGGCGCACCTAGTAGCATGGTAAAAATGCCAATCGGTATTTCAAAGGTTAGTAAAACCCGAGAAAAGTTATCAATCATGAGTAGAAAACTACCGCCCAACACCATGTTGGCTGGAATACTGTAGCGGTGATCTGGCCCCACCAACATTCTCACAATATGCGGCATAAACAGTCCATATAAACTAATAATGCCAGCAGCAGCCACAGAGGTTGATGTACATACAGTCACTAGTACAATTAAAAGAAGCTGCTCCCAACGTGGATTAACCCCCACCGCCTGCGCTTCTTCAGCACCAAGTGCCATTAAGTTTAAGCGCCAACGCATTGCAAATAATCCGACAAGGCCAATAAAAATCGGTAGCACGGCGTATTGAACCTTTTGCCAAGACGCCTGATGTAAGTTGCCCATCGTCCATTGCACAATGGCTTGTAATTTAAATGGATCACTTAAGTATTGAATAACTGTAAGTCCTGCCAAAAACAGCCCCGAAACAATCATGCCGGATAAAATTACCATCACTAAAGACGTCTGGCTTTCATGTTTTTGATGTGCAAATAAATACGTTAAAGCAACAGCACAAACACCAAAAATAAAGGCGGATAGATTTGGTGAAAGCCAACTTAGAGAAAGTGCCAAAGCTGCACCAAACGCGGCACCAGAAGAAATACCAAGTACATACGAGTCAACCAAAGGGTTACGAAACAATGCCTGTAAACCGTTACCCGCTGTTGCTAATGCAGCTCCCACCATAAAGGTCAGTAAAATTCTGGGTAATCTGACATTGACTAGTATGTTTTGCATCAGCCTAAATTGTTCAGCATCAAAATATGGCGTACCAAAGACTGCTTGCACACCCCACCGCAAATAGTCCCATGCACTCAAGGTTTGCGTAGGCCCAATGAGCAACGAGATAAAAATCATGAAGAAAGGTAAAGGGTAAAACCAATAATATTTGAGCTTTTCCATATTCATGACACCAACGCTTTGGCAAGGTGCTCACCATACAACTTGGTTAAAATACGCTGTTGTAAGGCACTTACTGGTAAATCGGACTGTTCAGGGTAAATGCTGTGGTTCAAATAAATCGCCGTAATAATGATTTTGATGGTATGGGGGTTATAAATAAATGCAGGGCTCAAATTAAATACCTTACGGTTTTGTACGGCACTTAAGCCTTGTAATTCTTTGCGTTCATAAATCAGTTTTGGGTTGGTATTCCAAAGCACAATATTGTCAGGATTCCATTCAATGAGAGTCTCGGGATTTACATTAGGTTGGTTAGCATTGGTCTGAACAATGTTGTAAGCACCTGCCAGCTCAATAAAGTCATTGGTAATTGACTCCCGTCCCGAAGTGGAAAAAATTCGCCCACCTGACCACGCATAGTAAATCGATTGCTTATTTGACTGACGTGCTGTTTTGGCTGCAACTTCTGCCATAATTTCATCAGAGAAATTTAAAATTTCTTGAGCACGCTTTTGGGCACCGCTCAAAACGGCAATTTCTGATAACTCTTCTTTTACTTGCTGGTAAGTACCTGACTCCATCACATATACAGCAATGCCAAACTGTCGTAATAATGCGATCGTTTGGGTCTGCCCGCTCCCCAAAATCACCAGATCGGGTTTCAACAACACAAGACTTTCAATATTGGTGGCATTTGCCCCTTGTGAAGGCGCCGCAAGCTGTTTATTGGCAATACGCTTATCTATTTTTGAATAGGCATTAAATAATAAAGGCTGGATGTATACTTCGGCTGGTATGCCAATCACTTTATGACCTTGCCCTAGCATATATAAGCCATCTAAACCCGACTCAAACAAAGACACAATTCTTTGGGCTGGTTTATCGACACAGACTTTTGTATTTGTACTATCAAAAACACATATCGAATGGACCACTAACTTTTCCTGCGCTTTACCACTTTGTTCAGATGAAGAGCATCCACATAGAATGAGTAAAGTGAGTATTGAAACCAATGACTTCATTACAGCATCCAACGCACAAATATAGTGCAAAATAAAAATACGTGCCTATTTAGTGCATTTTTCATATGAAAAAGACACCATAAGAGAGCAAGATGGGTTGAATCATCATTTATAAGTTAGTAAATCAAATGTTGTACTAAAGATAAAAGTAATTAAGCAATAAAAATGCCAAAATTACAAAATAAACTTAATAATCATGCAATTGTAATTTGTATTTTAAAACTCAAAATATAGATAGCTCTATACAAAACCTTTAGAGCATGCATGCTAACCATTCAAATAAAATAATTTTTAATATTTAATTTGAATCAAAAATTTTCATATCTAACATTTCAATTAATAATGAGACTTCAAACCCATAAATTTAAAAAAACAAAACACATTAAGTAAAAATATAATTATTTTTATTTTAAAAATCTTTTAATTATTAATAAAAGCACATTAAAAACAATATACTAAATAATTAAGTTTTTCTAAAAAATTACAGGATTTAAAATTAAACTTTTTCATTATTAATATTAAATATAAACCTTTAATAAAAACTTCTTTATATGCTAGATTAGATTAAGAATTACCCAAACCAAGGGTAAATTCATACATTACTAATAATCAAATATAAGAATATTAAACATAACAAGGATTTAAAATCATGAAGAGAAATTATTATATTTTAGGAACTCTATTGTGTGGTATGAGCTTAACGACTCATGCTGACTCACTACGAATAAGTGCCACGGAGTTTGCAAAAGATCCAGCCAAAGTAAGCGCATTACAAAAGGGTCTGGAAAAAATGCGAGCAAATAATAATGCACCCCCTTTATCACCGGAGTTTCGTACAAGCTTTAATTACTGGGCCAATACACATGGCTATTTTGGTACAGGTAAACATGCAACAGACAAAGATTATTATGTTAATCAATACCGTATGCCACAGTGTTTAGAGATATATAGTAAAGCAGTATGTGACAGTTACTATAAGCATATTCAAAATTCACCAGTCCCAAATGATGGCTTTACCGATGACGTTTGGGGTACATGCCAACATGGCAATCTAAATTTCTTACCTTGGCACCGTATGATGCTTTATTTTTATGAGCGAACAGTACGTAAATATGTTGGGCAAGATTACTCTCTTCCTTATTGGGATTATTACCAAGAAAAAGCTGCTAATGGTAAAGGCTTAGCACTGCCTAAACTGGTCCGAGGTAAACAAGCAGGTACTTTATATGATCAGTTCCGAACACCGGGTTTAAATACAAATATCAGCGCCATAGATCCAGATAATGCCAGCGCTGCTCAAGCATTTAAATGGGATAACTTCACAGACTTCTCTAACCAATTACAGTCTCAACCCCATGGTGTCATGCACTGTGCAGTCGGTAAAAACTGTGTGCTACCGGATATGGGATTTGTACCTATTGCAGGCTTAGACCCCGTATTTTATATGCACCATGCAAATATCGACCGCTTGTGGCAATGCTGGTTAAATAAAAAAGCAAATGGACAACCAATTACGCTTGAATGGGCTAAGAAAAATTTAGGTATGCCAGATAGTTGGTATGACACCCGATATACCTTTGCAGATGAAAACGGCAACAAAGTCACTATGACCATTGCTGATGTATTCACCCCCGGTAAAATTCCAGTGCGATATACCAATGAAAATGCTTGTAAAGTTGAAGCACCTGTTATGAATAGTAAAGGTGCTGAAAAAGCAAACCTATTTAAAATGAATCATAAACCAGTCAGCAGTAATAAAAGCATTAAGCTTATGGGTGTAACTCAAAAAGTAGCTTTAGCCCCTCAAACTGCAAGTTTCCTAGAAAACTCAAGTCAACTTACTCAAACAAAGCTCTCATCAGGACAAACTTATTTAATATTAGATAATGTTCAAATGATTGGTAATCCAAATCTAACTTATAAGATTTATCTATCTCCAAAAAATAAACCTGACCAAAAAATTTATGTTGCCACAATTAATTACTTCGGTGTGTTAGATCATGACCACGGCGGACACCCCTCAATTGGTCTATCAGGTCAGCGATCAAGTTAAGCAGTTAGGTATGGCTGCTGAAGACTTAGAAGTTCAGTTTGTTGCTACTGATTTAACGCTTGATCAAGTGAAAGAAAAAGTAAGCTCTCAAGGCTTGAGTATTTCTCAAGTTCGCTTAGAAACGTCAAAATAATAATTAAGGGAGAGGCCTGATTTTTTCAGGCCTATATTCATTATGAAAATAGCTCATTTAATATTATGCACACCTCTAATCTTAGTGAGTTGGTGTGTATCAGCAAATGATACTTCTGAACGTATATTAGAAGACCCACCCGATATGGCTGTTGCGCGTAATCATGTCGCATTAATTGCAAAACCTAAATCTACTACGTCACCAACAAACGTTCCACAAATGCAATCTTCAAATGAAGCATTGTTTACATGGGAAGTTAAAAAAACGAGGAACAGACTTTGGAACCCAGCGACAAATCGTTATGACGAAGTCCTTTTACGTAGTTATCAAGGTACAAATACGCAGCCCAATACACCTTATATTGCTCCGACGATTGAAGTATTTCCGGGAGAAACTGTACGAGCAAACTTAGATAATCAACTTGATACAGACCCGATTACTCACAAAAAATTTCCTAAAGACCCAAGTTGTACTGGCGATCATTTTGATGTGAATAAATCCCATTGTTTTGATGGCACTAACATGCACACTCACGGTTTATGGATTAACCCTGCAGGAAATAGTGATAACGTTTTAATTTCGATTAATCCGGGTGTTAATTTCCAATATGAATACAACATTCCATCCGATCATCCAGCCGGAACATTTTGGTATCATCCGCATCGACATGGCTCAACCGCGATTCAAGTTGCAAGTGGTATGGCGGGTGCGTTAATTATTCGTGGATATCGCCAGCCTACCCCAAATAAGTCAGGTGATTTAGATTTACTCACTTATGGTTTTAAAGAAAGAACTCTGGTTTTTCAGCAAATCCAATATGCTTGCTACGATGCTAACGGAAAAATCGAAACCGATCAAAATGGCAACTATATTTGCCAAAACAATCAAATTGGTGAAATTAGAGATTATCAGGGTTTTGGCCCTGGCGATTGGGGAAAATCAGGACGATATACGAGCATCAATGGAGAAGTTCAACCCTTCATCACTCAAGCGGTTGCAGGACAAGTTGAGCGTTGGCGAATGGTACATGCAGGTGTCCGCGACAGTATCAACTTAAGCGTTCGTCAGATGCAAAATATCCCATCCAAACTCAATTTGACACCAATGGGTGAAAAGAAATTATTAAGTGAAAGTTGTACAGGACCTACTGTGAGTCAACACATCATCGCAGCCGACGGTCTAACTCTCAAACAAGTTATGGACAAAACTGTTACCGTTTTTCAACCGGGTTACCGTTATGATGCATTAATACAATTCCCACAAGAAGGTCGTTATTGTTTAATTGATGAAGCGGCATCAGCTTCGGCTAACGTAGACCGTACATCTTCTGAGAGACGATTACTTGGGATTATTCAAGTCAATAAATCCACTTCAGCACCTCAGTCTTTAACAACAGTGTTAAGCAATAATGCATACCGAAATATTGCCCCAGATATGCGTCCCGCAGTTCTTCAAGATTTACAACAAAATCTGAAGCTTAGTCATTTTGTTCCTCATCAGGACTTACCAGCTACACCGTATAAACAATTTTTAGAATTTAATATTGATACAACTGCTGATCCAGTTCAGTTTCAGGTGAATGGAAAACCATATCAACCAGATCGAATTGATCGTACGCTCGAATTAGGCAAAACCGATGAATGGATACTCACCTCTAAATTAGCTAGCCATCCTTTTCATATTCATGTAAACCCATTTCAAGTCGTAGCAGTATATGACCCTAACGGTAAAGATGTCAGTGATATAAATGCCGTGGATGACTATGACAAAACGGCTGCCCCTGATCCACAATATCGTGGGCTAAAAGGGACATGGAAAGATACAATCTGGGTTAAAAACGTACAAGGAGCCAGTTATAAAGTCATTGTAAGAACCAAGTACCAACGCTACATCGGTGACTTTGTGTTGCACTGCCATATTTTGGATCATGAAGATCAAGGCATGATGCAAAATATTCGAATTAGTCTTCCTGATGGAAATGGTGGAGTTTCACAAGGCCATCACTAGTTCTGGACTGCAGTAAAACTTTATTCTAATAAAACCGCTTATCCTAAAATAAGCGGTTTTTTAATACTAATAAGGGAGCAAAACAGTTTGAATTATAAATTGTAGAGTTATCAAATAAGGTCTTAAATAGTAAATAGAAAAAGGTATAAAATTTACCAAGCAATAAAAAACATTTAATTATTGGCCTAAAAAGTGCACATCAGAGCTACTCAAATAATTTAATAGTGGTTACTGCACAATCAACATTAAAATAAATAACTCGTTATAATCCAGTCTAAAATCTGCTAGACATTATCTTCCGATGCTGACTCAATCATCTTTCTGGCGTAGTCTTTTCCGTTTGATTCATATTTATGCTGGTATTTTTATTGCACCATTTATCTTAGTCGCTGCAATCACTGGTTTACTCTATGCAATTACACCACAACTTGAACAAGCCATTTATAAAGATGTTCTATATGTTGAGCCACTGAATCAAACACCACATAAGCTGAGCCAGCAAATTGAAGCCGCAAAGCAAGAAATGCCTAAGTCTGCACAAGTAATTGAAGTTAGACCAGCTCCAAGCTCTGATCAGACAACACGCGTAATTTTTTCAGACCCAATACATGATTTTACAAGTGAAGCCGTTTTTATTGATCCTTTTACACTTAAAGCCAAAGGCCATCTAGCGGTTTATGGTACCAGTGGGGTTCTGCCATTTCGAACTATGCTCGACCAGTTACATAGCAATTTATTACTAGGAAAATGGGGGCGCTTTTATAGTGAACTTGCTGCAAGCTGGTTAACCATTTTGATTTTAACTGGACTTTATAATTGGTGGAAACGCCGTCAAAATCTTAAAATTAGGCAAACACAAAAAAATAGATTATTAAGATGGCATAGCACGTTGGGTTTAACTTTATTTCCACTTTTATTATTAATTGCCATTACGGGTCTTACATGGTCCCAGTGGGCTGGAGATAATATTCGAGTTGCTCGTCAGTGGCTTAACTGGCAAACCCCAACATTAGCAACGTCCCTTCAAACACATAATTTACCTACAGTGATGCACCATGAACATCACGAGATGCCTCATAGTGAAAATCTTAATTTAAATATTGTCTCTACTGAGTACGATACTGCTCTTTCAATCGCCAGAGCACATGGCATTGATGCAGCGCAAATACAAATCAAGCCACCGACTAGTGGAAATCAAGCTTGGACTGTAGCCGAAATTCAGCGCAAATGGCCTACTCAAGCAGACAGTATCGCCATTGATGTGGAACAACACAAAGTTATCGATCAACTTGCGTTTAAAGACTACTCTTTAGTAGCTAAATTAACTCGTTGGGGAGTTGATGCGCATATTGGCGTTTTATTTGGCTGGATAAATCAATTAGTTCTCGCACTTTATGCGCTTGCGCTTTGTACGATGATTATTTATGCATATAAGGCTGCATTTAAAAACTCAAATTTAAAACTCATGACAACTCACTTTGTTGGTCAAAGCTTATCAGTTTGGAACCGTGCAACTGGCTCACAAAAAACAGGGTTAATCTTGGTGGGTCTCGTGTTAGGGCTAAGCTTACCTATTTTTGGTTTTAGTATTTTATTTACGCTATCTATTTTTACTATGCGTAAATATATTCCATCTAAACAGTAAATCTTGCTAAAAAGGAGTTTGGTTTCAATTCAACTCCTTTTTAAGTAAAAAATTTCTAAGTAAAGATTTTACTAATCTCGAAATTTCTCAAGAATAAAATAATTTTTAAAGTATTCATCTTTTAAATTATTTAATAAAGAAATTAACTCTGATAATACTTAATATTTTTTAAAAATAAATCAACCGCATACTCAACCCAAGTACTAATTTCATTCTCTGATATTAAATAATCAGGATGTGTCAAACATTTTAGATGAGCATCACTTCTTAATAGCGATAAAAATATATTCGCAGCAACTTCTGAAGAAGAGCTTAATTCAATTTCGCCCTGTTTAACGGATTTTTCTAGATATCCTGCAATGATATTTGCCAGACGCTTTGGCCCCAATTCAAAGAATTTTTCAGATAACTCAGGGAATCTTACAGCTTCTGCAATACAGACCCTAAAAAAAGCCAAGCCTGAATGCGATAATATAAAACACAGATAGGTCTTCCCAATTTCAGTTAGAGCTGAGCGTAAATTGTCAGCTTTTGTCTCAACTAAAATAATTTGTTTTTGCATGTTGGTACATTGGCGTTCAATCACCGCTGCAAACATCGCTTCTTTATTCTTATAGCAACCATACATTGTTGCTTTTGAAACCCCCGCTTCCTTTTGGATCATGTCGGTCGTTGTGCCACTAAAGCCGTGGATCAAAAAAAACTTTGTTGCTGCATCCAGAATTTTTTGATCTTTTTCATGAGCTTTCGTTAAACCAGACATATTGACCTTGTAAAAATTTTAGCGATTTCGTTCTAAGTGTAACTCATCGAAAAGTTCAAAATCGAGAATTGACGGAAATTTAATTAAAGAGTAGAGTACCGATCGGTACAGTACAGTAAATATCTACTCCGTGCAATGAATTGATGTTTAAGATTTAAGGTAAAAGATGAATACAAAGCCACTCATCGGTTTAGCAGGTGCAATATTTGCTGCAATGACTGTTGAATTTAATAACCGAATTACCAGCATTACTTTAGTCGACATTCGAGGTGCAATGGGCATTAGTGTCGACTCGGGTTATTGGGTTAACAGTATTTATGCAAGTGCAATGATTATTGGAATGATCCTGTCTACGAGTTGGGCAGTCATTTTTTCTATGCGCAGAGTTCTTCTTTTTGCCATAGGACTTTGCCTCTTCTCTAGCGTATTAATTCCTTTTAGTCCAAATATCGAAATCTTTTATCTGTTACGTGGCTTACAAGGGCTCGCCAATGGTTTAACCATTCCTTTGCTCATGGCCTGTGCGCTTAGATTTTTAGGACCTGATATTCGACTATGGGGCTTAGCCTGCTATGCATTAACTGCGACGTTCTTTCCCAACTTAAGTGCTGCACTCTCTGCGTTTTATTTAGATGTGATTGGCTGGAAAATGATATTTTTCCAAACCATTCCTTTTTGTGCGCTAAGTGCTGCTCTGGTGTATTTTGGTATTCCCCAAGATCCATTGAATTATTCAAGAATAAAAACTTACGATTGGATGGGTGCCATTTTAGCGATTATTAGCTTAGCGAGCCTGAGCACCCTGCTTTTGCATGGCAATCATTTAGATTGGTTCCATTCTCAATTAATTTGTGTATTGGCCTTAATTAGTGCGATTACTTTACCTTGGTTTTTCATACATGAATGGCGCTATCCAAGCCCATTAATTAAACCGCAAATGCTCGAAATCCGAAATTTTGCTTATGCTGTTTTCGCACTCTTTTGCTTTGTCATTATTGGTATGTCTACTAGCACATTACCACTGAATTACTTAAGTGCTGTGCATGGCTATAAACCCACTCAGACCATGTGGATTGGCTTACAAATTGCGGCATTGCAATTTATCTATATTCCTATTGTTGTGAAGCTTTTAAATCAAGCTTGGGTGGATAGCCGATATGTACACGGATTTGGTTTACTTCTGGTCATTGCGGGTTGCCTAGGCGCAAGTCAACTTGATACCACATGGAACCAAGATCAGTTTTATTTTTGGCATGCAATCTCATGTCTGGGGCAAACCTGTGTCGTACTCTCGCTCTTAATGATGGGGACAAACAGTGTTCACCCAACCATGGCAATTTATGCATCACCAATGATTAATACTCCTCGCGCTATTAGCGGTGTACTGGGTGTTTGTATTTTAGACTGGATCAATCGAGTGCGCGGTGAATACCATTCAACCCGGCTAATTGAAAATACCGCCCAACATGTTTTCCAAAATATTCAAGGCCCTGTTATTAACCCACTTACTCCCCCTGTGCTCACCGCAAATGGTGCAGATCGTGTTTCAGGTGGTTTATCTGCCCTAAATTCTGCGATTCAGGCACAACAATCAGTTTTAGTTATTAGCGATCAATATCTCATCTTAGCTGGCCTTACCGCTATTTTATTCATCGTGATGTTGATTTTGCCAGTTCGAACTTATCCGCCACGTATTGCTCTCATTAAGTTAATGAATAGTCATAACTCAGGAAAATCTTTATGAGTACTCTCGAAGCCCAAGACACCACCCATACCGAACCACCCAAGTTAACCAAGGTGCAATTTCTCAAAAAGCATTGGGTTATGGCTATTGCGTTTATTATTGTCTTAGCATCTATTTTGTGGGTTTTAAAACTTATATTTTTACCCTCTTCGGTTGTTGAAACAGACGATGCACGTGTAGATGTAGAGTACTCAACTATTGCCCCTAAAGTATCTGGCAATATTGAGGAAATTTACATTAAAGATCACCAGACCGTAAAAAAAGGCCAACTTTTAGCGCGGATTGATGCACGTGATTATCAAGCTGCTTTGGCTGAAGCTGAATCTAATTATGCAAAAGCACAAGCTGACCTGAATGAAGCAATGCTGGCAGTTGAAAGACAACCGACTGTTATTCGAGAAACAGAAGCACAGCTGAGAAAAGTAGAAGCCGGCATTAAACTCACAAAAGATAATACGGCGCGTTATGAGCAATTACAGGCACTTGGAGCAGAATCTAGATTAATTACACAGCAATCTAAGACGACTTTGACTGAACAATATGCTGACTTAGACAGCAGTAAAGAAAAAGTGATTGATGCACAGTATCAGCTCAACCAATACAAGATTCAGGTACAAGCCAAACAAGCTGCTCTTAAACAAGCACAAGCGGCACTTGATAAAGCAAAACTGAATTTGAGCTATACGGAAGTTCGTGCCCCTATTGATGGTATGATTGGTCAAAAGTCAGCTAACGTAGGTAACTTTGTGAGTGCTGGTAATCCACTCATGGTGGTTGTTCCTTTAGATCAAGTTTATGTAGAAGCCAACTTCCGTGAAATTGAATTAAAAAAGATCAAGATCGGACAACCAGTTAATGTCTATGTAGATGCTTATAACGTTGAACTAAAAGGTGTGGTAGACAGCTTCTCTCCATCTACTGGCGCATTTTTCTCTCCTATCTCGGCAACCAACGCAACAGGTAACTTTACTAAGATTGTCCAGCGCCTTCCTTTACGAATCAAGCTCATTGAAAATCAAAAAGATGTTAAATTATTACGTCCTGGTTTATCTGTTTTAGTCTCTATTGATACGACTAAATAGTTATCTAAATCTTGGAATATGAGAGAAAAAAGAGACCTTTTACGGTCTCTTTTTTAATTTATATACAATTTAATTTTATTGAATGATTAATCTAAGTTCATAGCAACCGATCTGGTTGCTTTACGCTTTCGCGTGACAAACAACCCACAAATGACCACCAACAAAGTTACGCCTAAAGATAAAGTAGTTTCATAACTATAGGCTGGTGATAAGAACATATAACCTAAAACAGTCATAATCACTAAAATCACAAACCAAGTTAACCAAGGGAACATCCACATTTTAAAAGATACCGCTGTGCCCTCTTTTTCCCATTTATGTCTTAAACGTAGTTGTGAAAATGCGATCACAAGGTAAACCAGTAAAGCAATTGAGCCTGTGGTAGATAGCAAGAATCCAAAGACTTGTCCCGGAAACATGTAGTTTACAGCACAGCAGACCACACCAATCAAAGTAGATAAAAACACAGCAGAAGTCGGTACGCCTGCTCTATTAATTTTTGTCACAACCCTCGGTGCTTCCTGACGTGTACCTAAAGCAAATAACATTCGAGAAGAGGTATAAACCGCAGCATTCATACAGCTTGCAACAGCAATGAAAACGACGGCATCCATTATCAGTTTAGTTTCGGGCACATTCAAACTCATTAAC
Source organism: Acinetobacter pittii (assembly GCF_022449185.1). GTDB lineage: Bacteria > Pseudomonadota > Gammaproteobacteria > Pseudomonadales > Moraxellaceae > Acinetobacter > Acinetobacter pittii_I. The sequence goes on along the minus strand of NZ_JAKUKO010000001.1, from coordinate 889,696 downwards.
ACAAACTGAAAAGTACCAAATTTTTGTAAGTCTGGAGAACGCCAGTCTACTAAAGCAACTGCAAGAAAAATCGACACAACAAAGAATAAAATAATTCGATAAAGCACTAAATTCGTTGCACGTTTAATTTTTTCTTCTGGATTTTTAGATTCTGCCGCAGCAATAGAAAGAATTTCTATTCCAAAAAATGAAAATGCTGAGATTAAAATTGCCGATAAAACACCGCCCATACCATGTGGCATAAAACCACCATTTGAAAATAGATTGCCGACACCACTGACATTTGTTGCTAAAGGCCAAATTCCAAAGACAGCCATTGCTCCAATGATAATAAACACGATAATCGCAATAACTTTAATGAGTGCAAACCAGAACTCAAACTCACCAAAACTTTTGGTACTAAAAAAATTCGCCAGGCTAAGTAAAATAATAAAAGCAAGCGCATAAACAGCACTTGAGATTTGCGGGAACCATGCGTGTAAAATTTCAGCACCTGCAATGGCTTCAATTGGAATCACCAGCACCCAAAACCACCAATATAGCCATCCGATGGTAAACCCTGCCCAAGGGCCAATTGCTTTACGGGCATATGTAGAAAATGAACCAGTGTCTGGTTGCGCGACCGCCATTTCACCGAGCATGCGCATGACCAGAAAAACTAAAATACTTGTAATTATATAAGCGAGTACAGCGGCTGGGCCTGCTTTTGCAATTGCCGCAGAAGAGCCTACAAATAAACCTGCACCAATAACACCACCTATGCTAATCATGGTGATATGTCGATTAGAAAGTCCTTCACCTAATTTTGTTGTTTTATCATTGTTCATATTCGATTCCTTCAAATTGACAAACTGATTTTAAAACCGTTTTAAAATGTACTTCTCCAACTTGTACGAAACAAAAAAGGGAAAATCAGAGTTTTCCCTTTTTATTGATTAATTCAATGTAGGCATAGCAAATTGTTTTGCTTCACGGACCTGTGTTGAAGGCCAGCGCTGGGTAATGGTTTTACGGCGTGTATAAAAACGTACACCATCTGGCCCATAAGCATATAAATCACCAAACAATGAACGTTTCCAACCACCAAAACTATGATATGCAACTGGTACAGGTAATGGCACATTGACCCCAACCATACCGACTTGAATATTGCTGGTAAAATAACGTGCAGCTTCACCATCACGAGTGTAAATACACGTTCCATTGCCATATTCATGGTCATTAATGAGTTGCATTGCATCTTGCATGGTTTGGACACGAATGACCTGTAAAACAGGACCAAATATTTCTTGCTGGTAACTTGTCATGTCTTGTGAAACTTGGTCAATTAAAGTTGGCCCAACAAAAAAACCGTTTTCATAACCTGTTGGTTTTGCATCACGACCATCTACAACAATTTTAGCACCTTGTTGCTCTGCACTTTGAATAAAAGCTTGCACTTTATCTTTATGTGCTTGCGTAATGAGCGGTCCGAAGTCATTACGCTCATCTGCATAGTGTCCAAATTTCAATTGTTTCATTTCTTGTTTTAATTTTTCAATCACAATATCGGCAACTTCATCGCCAATAGCAACTGCAACTGATAACGCCATACAACGTTCGCCAGATGAACCAAATGCAGCACCCAACAAAGAAGTCACAACATTATCAATATCGGCATCAGGCATAATAATCGCATGATTTTTTGCTCCCCCTAAAGCTTGGCAACGCTTACCACTCGCCGTTGCCGTACGGTATATGTACTCTGCAATAGGCGTTGAGCCGACAAAACTAACCGCTTGAATTTTAGGATGATGTAGCAACGTATCAACTGCCTCTTTATCGCCGTTTACAACACTAAAAACACCATCAGGCAATCCAGCCTGTTTTAATAGCTCCGCTAAAAATAAAGCGGCAGAAGGCGCTTTTTCCGAAGGTTTTAAAATAAAACAATTACCGCAAACAATTGCCATCGGGAACATCCACAACGGAACCATTGCAGGAAAGTTAAACGGTGTAATACCTGCAACTACACCTAGCGGTTGAAACTCACTCCATGAATCAATATCTGGGCCCACATTTTTTGAATATTCGCCTTTTAAAAACTCAGGCGCACCACATGCATATTCAACGTTTTCAATGCCACGTTGTAATTCACCTTTAGCATCGTGGCAAATTTTTCCGTGTTCTTCACCAATCAGCTGGCAAAGCTTGTCAGCATTTTCTTCGAGTAACTGCTTAAATTTAAACATCACACGTGCGCGTTTAATCACTGGTGTATCACGCCATGCTGGAAAAGCCTGCTCTGCAATTTGAACCACTTGATTGACCAACTCTGCATCTGCAAGTGCAACTTCTTTTGTACTCTCGCCAGTCGCTGGGTTATAAACAGGTTGTTTCCTGGTTGTTTTCGTGACGAGTCCACCATCAATAAAATGCCCTATCACTTTAATGGTTGGTTGGCTTGAATCTGTTTCTGTGTTGGCAACCGTGTGACTATCAAAATTCTCTGAAGTATTCATCTTTATTCCTTGTGTCTATTCATCTTTTCCAGTTAAGTTCTAAGTCGATCAGTGTTATTTCACTTGATAAATTGCCTCACCCACGGCGTTCATGAGCCGCTGTAACTCAGTCTCTGTGCTATTAAACATCGGACCAAACTGAAGCGTATCTCCACCAAAGCGCACATAAAAACCCGCTTTCCAGAGTTGCATGCCAATTTCAAAACCACGAATCGTCGCATCACCATCACGAGGTGCCAATTGCACAGCACCAATCAGCCCGCAGTTACGTATATCAATAATATTTGGAGCACCTTTTAACTCATGTAAAAGTTTTTCAAAACTTGGAGCCAAAGTAGCCGATAGATGAATTAAATTTTTCTTTTCTAAAACATCGAGTGTTGCTAAAGCCGCCGCACAAGCCACCGGATGCGCCGAATAGGTATAGCCATGGGTAAACTCAACCGCATGTTCTGGTAAATCTTGCTGCATAAAGGCATCATAAATTTCGTGGCTTGCCACCACGCCACCCAGTGGAATAGCGCCGTTGGTAATTTGTTTGGCAAAATTTAAAATATCTGGTGTGACATCAAAATATTCTGAAGCTGTCCATTTACCCATTCGTCCAAAACCAGTAATGACTTCATCAAAAATCAGCAAGATATCGTGTTGATCGCAGATTTCTCTTAAGCGTTTTAAATAACCAGTCGGTGGCACAATACATCCTGCCGAACCTGAAACTGGCTCTACAATAACGGCAGCAATATTTGAAGCATCGTGTAGTTCAATTAACTTAAGCATCTCATTTGCAAGTTCTACACCACCAGTTTCAGCACAGCCTTTGGTAAAAGTTAAATCGGGCTGTAAGGTATGCGGTAAGTGGTCTACATCCATAAGCTGACCAAACATTTTTCGGTTACCACCGATACCACCAAGACTAGTCCCTGCAACGTTTACACCATGGTAGCCACGCGCGCGCCCAATCAGCTTGGTTTTGCTTGGTTTGCCTTTAATTCGCCAATAGGCACGCGCCATTTTAATTGCGGTGTCTGCGGACTCTGAACCTGAGTCAGTAAAAAACACATGCTGCAATTTTTCAGGCATATGTTGAATAATTCGTTCGGCCAATTGAAACGACAATGGATGGCCAAACTGAAATGCTGGTGAGTAATCCAGCTTTGACAACTGAGTACTTACAGCCTGCTGAATTTCAGGAAGCGTATGCCCAGCTCCACAAGTCCACAGGCCCGACAAAGAGTCGTAGACTTCGCGGCCTGCGCTATCAATTAAATAAGACCCTTTAGCACTGACAATCATGCGCGGATCTTTATGGAAATTACGATTTGCGGAAAAAGGCATCCAATGCGCTTGATAATTTAAGCTCGCCTGAGCATTTGATTGAACGGTTTCCGATGCAGAATTGCCATCAGTTAATTTGTCGATATCAAACATAATCACTCTTCTTGTTTTGAGGTTATTTTTTGAGTGTACAGAGCTATATAGTTTTGATAAATTCAAATTATCTTGAGTTTAGATTTAAAAAAACAAAACTAAATGAAACCTAAAAAATTAAATCAAGTCACTGATTTTGATATTAAATTACTTAAAATATTTAAAACGGTTTGTGACTGTCACAGCTTTACGTCTGCCGAAAGTATTCTTGGCATTAGCCGTTCTGCGATTAGTTTGCATATGAGTGATTTAGAAAATCGTCTGGGCATTCGGTTATGTCAACGTGGTCGCGCAGGCTTTGCCCTGACCGATGAAGGACGGGAAATTTTAGAATATATTGAAGTACTCACGGCAGCGATTGAAGACTTCCGTTCTAAAGTTAACCAAATGCATAACCGTCTTAAGGGTGAGTTTAATATCGGCATTATTAACAACCTTGTGACTATGCCTAGAGGCTATATCACCAATACGTTGACCCAACTTGCAGAGGAACATGCTGAAGTTATTATTAACATTAGTATGAGTACTCTGTCAGATATTGAATGCCGTGTGCTCGATAACCGTTTACACGCAGGCGTTATCCCCCTTGTGACGCCTTTGTCTGGTCTAGACTATTTCAATTTATATAGTGAAAGTTCATTTTTGTACTGTGGCAAAAATCATCCCTTGTTTAGCCAGTGCAGCAATATGAATCTAGATGAGTTGAAAACATGGCAAGCGGTTCTCCCTAATTATGCTATTACACCAGAAGCGGCAAAGTTGCATCAGCTTTTAGACTGTAAGGCGACAGCAAGTGACCGTGAAGGCATCGCATTTCTGATTTTAACTGGAAAATTTTTAGGTTTTTTACCCGACCACTACGCAAAAAAATGGGTTGAAGATGGTTTTATGCAAGCTGTTTCAAAAGAAAAAATGCATTACAGCACACCTATTTGTTTAATTACTCACAAGGGCAAAAATCACAATATTATTTTAAAAACCTTTATGGAGATGCTTGAGAAGCGGGTTATTGGGGGTTAAAAAGAGACTAGTTAATGGCCTTTTTTTTCATTTATAACAAATCTATATCGGCTAAGATGTATCAATGTTTTCCTATTCTTATACGAAAACTATGAGGACTTACATCCCTAATTTTAATTGTATATAGATATTTAAGCTGTTCTTGATCTTTTCTCATATCAATTTCAACTATCCCATCAGCTTTCTCACCAGTTATATCAACCTTATAAGAGTAAGCTGGACGCTTAGGACTAGAATAATGGTCCGACCCAAAACTACGGATACTATAACTTTTAATTTCTCCAAATTTCTCGCTTATAGCTTTATCTGTATATATCACTGATTCAACTCTTTGAATATTTCCCTTATTGTTAACAACTAAATACCCACCACTAAAAATAAGAAAAACTATAGTTAGTAAAGCAATGTACCGTTTTTTCTTTAAATCTTTAAATTCTATAAACATGTATTTTTATCAATCTTTAAGAAAAAGCATTTTATCAAAATTTCAACAACTTATATTAATTTTAGCCTAATAATTTTTAAGAATTTACTTAATCATTATTAGTATTTGAAAGCTAATTTTATTTTTCATAAATTTCACTCATTAAAAAGCCCTCCATTAGAGGGCCTGCTCAAAGCTACTTAAGTAAACTTACAATATTGTTCCAACCCAACTTATGAGCCAAATCTAAAGGAGTCATTGATTGTTTATTTATTTCCAACTTATTCGTATTCAATCTTAAAAGCTCTTGAACAAATAAATAATTACCCGCTATAACTTCACGATGTAATAATTGATTACCACTTTCGTCTTTTTCGGTAATGATTGTAGGGTCTGTCTTCATAATATTTATGAACTGATCCAAAATACTCCTACACATAGGATGCTCTTCTAGATTTTCGGGACAATTTTTCTGGTCATAAACTAGAAAAATTTCATCAGGATTACCAAAATCAATCCCCCACGCCTCGTCATATTCTTTACGATCTGATGCATTTAAAGTCTTACGATATTCTTGAATCGTAAACCCACCATGAACAGTGCCATTAGATAAAAACATCCAATCAACTATAGACTCAAATTGAAGCCTTACTGTTTCACCAGCTTGCACATTATCAATAATATAAGGTTCGTTTAACAAAGTTCCTGAAATTGTACAGCCATCAAAATCAACTTGATCAATCCACATATACTCAATTAAAGGTTCATTTTTATCTTCAAGGTTTTCTTGGATAAATGCACACTTCACATAAGCCAGTTCTAGAGCAGGAACAATTCGCCGATATTCCCAATAAAGTTCACGCCAAAAGTATTTAAATGTACCTATGGCACTCTCAAAAGCTAGAATCATTTCTGGAGATTCATTCTTATACAATTTATTCATATAATACATATTACACTTGATTAATATTAAACCTACTTATATTAACACTATGATAAATTTAAATATCTCAAAATTTATCAATTATAAATATGAATTTTCAAAAAAAGAAACTCCGCCAATACCAAACTAAAGTAAGCTTTTTACTCTGTAAAACCTCTAGCAAAGCACTTACAATACTGGTTCACTTTTACATAAATTAATCTTTTCCTTTAATTTCCTAAAATCTATGTTGAGTTAAGTTATATTTACTACTATAAAAAAATTAAGTGCATTATTAATATTATTGTCTACATCACTACATGGATTAGCTGCAATACATATAAGCCCAAGAATGGGAAGCTCCTCTTATAGTGGTCCCCTCGACACACTTATACTAATGATTGTGGGGATGGGAGCTTTATATTTTTACTATAAGTCATTCTTAAAATGGATCAAAAGAAAATCAACTGGTCAAAAACCAGAACGTAAACTTGACTTTGATGACTGGGGCATTACACTTGCAGGATATGTACGGGTATCAATATTTGCATGTGGACCTATATTTGAAATACTACAAAGTATAGGCGACTATCAACTCGTAAGAGACACTTGGTATATTGTATTTATATTTTGTTTTGGATTATTGTTTTTTTTAAGAAGGACTTAGAAGCCATCTACTTTATAAAATAAAAATCCCACTAATAATCTTTATTTAGTCGGGTTCAAATTTATAACACTTTCTACAAATTAAAAACCACCTTTAAAAAAACCCACCAAAGTGGGTTCAATTGCTATCAATAAAAGTGGTTAATTACATTTAATCGTCTTATTGAAGGTCTTATATGTGCCTGTTGTAATTACTTGAGCTGTATAAACTTGTTGGCTATGAGTTTGATGATTATTATTTATTTCACTAAAGCCTTTACCAGCACAAACGGTTTCAGCCTTTTTGTTTACTTTGTTTTCCATTGCTTCATTAGAACCTAAAATATTAGAAGTGGTTTGAATCATATAATTTCCATTTTCAAGTTTGGTAGCTTGAGCAGGAAACATTTGCGCACAACCTGTCAAAGAAAGAGTAGATGTTGTAAGAAGAGTTAGCATAAGATATTTATTCATAATTTCTTAGTTCGTTGAATTGAAAAACAAAAACGGCAAAATATATTTTTAAATTTTAATAGTCAACAATAAAATAAATAAACACTACTACAATAAAAAAAGCCCATCTTCCGATGAGCTTTTTATTTAACTAAATTTAAGAATATGCATTAGACTTTAAATTCTGCTAATACAAAGTTTTTTACTATTTCATCAAAAGTTGGTTTCAGAAGAGCTGGCTTGCTATCTTTTATAGTTTTATACCAATAACTTGCTGCAACTCCCATGCTAATCAAAGCTAACAATTTCATTGCTCACCTCACTTATTGGGAAGAGTGGAATTCAAATTAGCATCCGCGTTTGTAGCGTTCCAACTCGTTTTAAAGAGGTTTGTGTATATTTTTCAAGCAATGTGTAATAAAAAAGCTCACCTATCGATGAGCTTTCTTTTAGAACAATAGTGAAATTTACTGATGCTTAGTCCACTATTTCTATTGGACATCGCCAAATTTTCAGCGCTTATGTATTATTTCTTTAAGGTGACCAATCTTTCCATTCACCGTCAAAAGGAGTGAAAATATCAAATTCACGCATAAATTCCCAAGGTTCGGGATATTCAGGTAAAGGCTCTACAGACAACCATTCTTTAGGTATCCAAGGTGTATCTATATTTATCTGATATCCATTTCTCCATGCTAATTTGCTATAAATTACAGCATGAGTCGCAATAAAATGCTCAGTAAAAGTAAATGCAAATTCAGAATTACGGACTTTGGCAATTTTTGGACTAGTTAACTCAGTCAAAACATTTTCCATTTCACTCTTATCACCATTGGCTAAGGCAAGATAAAAACGATGGTCAATTAAATACTTTTTATCCTTTTTTAAATCAGTTTGTAAAATGAGTTCACAACGTTCACGTAATTGATCCCACTCATCATTAAGAGCTAATATCAACTGATATCCATGAAAATCTGGCTTACGTGGATTGTCGTGGTCTTTAATTGAGCCTTGTCGATCATACGAGACTCGGTGCTGACCATACCAAGAAATGATTTCCTCTTTATCTGATAATAAAGCATATAAATGTTTATAAGCAGGAAACCATTCTATAGCATCAAACTGAAATACCATACGATTCAGTTTAGCAGCAATAAAACACCATTGCTTAAAACCAATTAAGTCATTGTCACGAAACCAAGATACCATTGCATTAGCTTCAGCGTAATTCCCTAACATTCCTATACAAAATGGTACATCACCTTTATTATTAGTAATATAGTCAATCAAACTAACTGTATTTTCACTAAATTCAGCATGTTGAATTACATGAGCTAATGCTTTTTGATAGGCTTCCTTATTTTTAATACTATTCATAAAGGTTGATTTTTCCATCAAGGAGCTAATTTTTTAACTATTAAATATTGAGTAAAACTCTAATTGACTAATCAAACATAATTTTTGACTCGAATGATAATTCGCCATATTTATAAATATCTTTAAATAAATTTAAGACTAAGTCTAAATCTTGATTCACATATTTCGCTTGCCACTCATCTTCATGTGACTCAAATATATAAAATTTATCAGGATATTTAGCTTCTCTGTTCACAAGACGCAAATAAGTACCTTCAGGATATTCTTCATTTTCGCTAATACTACATCCAAACAAATAACCATATTTTGAATCACAAATCATGGTGTAACTATCAATATCACTATATGCCAATCGCCCACTCTCTTCAGAATAATCAGCATCTGTTTTATGAATAATGAGACTCCCACCAACAGCATAAACATTCTTGACTATATTTGATAATTTCTCCAAACCCATTTCTTTTATATCAATTCTTGTCTCTGATAAAAAAGGGGTTCTTATTACATAACTACAGACATATAAAATCATTAGTAACCTTTAACATTCACGCTGTCTTCAAACTGTTATTTTTCAAGCATTGAGTACTGTTAAATAAAGCTTTATTTAAAAATTAAAAAACTATTGTAGATTGCTAATACTCAATAAATTCATGTAATGAATTTATAAAATGTGCAAAGTTATCAGCTAGATATAAAATCTTTCTTTTACCCTCATTTATTCCAAAATCATAGAATTCATCGTGTAAAACAAGCACAATCTTAGGTTGATCTTTGATCCAAGGGAATCTGTAATCGAAACAAATGAAATTTCCACCAGGTGTAGAACCAAATCCTATCAATTTTCCCTCATAGTCATCATCACCTTCGGGAAATTGCATTCCTTCTATTCGAGGTTCATGCAAGTATCCTCCTAACTCTATTGTACTGATATTTAGTTCACCATCAGTGTCAACATAGTCAAAGCTAGAAATTTCAGGATAAATTCCATCATGTTGAGAAATAAGTTCAACATATTCAGGTGGAAATGTTACCTTTAAGGTAGCTGCAAAATTTTCAATAATTTCTTTATTAATTGCGCCATTTGGATACTGATCCCCAATATCTTGTAGCATTTGATGGTACTCCAGTATTTAAAAAAATTTGCCTAATATTCTTAAGCTTCATAAATCGCATAGTGCTTCACTTATACTTTTCAGCACTCTTTTGCAAATAGCTCTCCCAATTCTTCATTAAGCGATTAATATTTTCTGCATAAGAATACAATGAGGGATCGTATCCATCTGTGGGAGGCATATATTTAATAAAACTATCCATTTCGACTGGACAATCAAAATCTGTATAAATACTTTCTACTTCATCTAAAGGATCTTCAAATCTTTCTCGTTTAATCCAAAGCCAGCTAAGAAGTATATAAAGCCATTTTTCTCTAATCATCTAATCTTCATTAGTCTCTGAACATAATTCATTCAAAAAGGGAAAGATATCATTTGATTGATTCGGTATAAGGAATGACAACTCAAGCTCGGCCTTAGTATAGATCTCCGTTAATACAATATTTTCGGCTTTTTTGATTGGCAGTTCCGAAGTAATCAGATTATTTTCATAGCCCCATTTGATATCACACCATGAAAGGTTCACCTTTTGATTGATAAAATCAGTAGGTATCGGATATAAATTCACGTCATTGTGCCTCTGGTTTTACAAAAAACCTTTAATTCAAGTATGTGCAAAATCTTCATAAGTAATAGTTTATTGATTATCAAGCGTATATTTAAAAATATTATAACAATTTCAAACTCAATCTTTTAGCCTCGGCTTCATCACCATACCACCACACTGGTATATCTTTGACTTTAGCTGACATTTCTTCATTAGGACCTAGATCACTTTCTAATGAATAGTAGTCCCCATTTTGATATCTCGGCATAATTGTACTATTTATAAATAAATCATAGGCTTGTTGATAGCAATGTGGACATGAAGGTAAAGAGTTTAAAAACCTTTTAGTATTATTCTCAATATAATTACGATAAAGAGGACCACCATTAACAGCATATTCTGGCAACTCCTCATTTAAAATAGGATCATTACGTCCAGTTATCCAAACAATCGTATTACAATTTGCACATTGCGCCCCCATAGCCTCCGATGGGTGGTAATGATTTGGTCGAATAAACAAAATACCATTTTGTTCAAATCCTTTCTGGTACCATACTCCTATACCCAATTGACTAGCTGCTACCTGATATAAAGATCTCATAGGTACTCCTTTTTAGAATTCTTTTTTAGAAGAAAAGATAGAATAAAAACATAAATAAACTACCAAGTCCTATTGCTATCCATGATATTAGTTTAGATGTAAATCTATACTCTTTAAAAAAGAATGGTAAAACCCATTTATTGATGTCTATTTCTCTTAGCCAGGATAAATACCAAGGAAAAGTTAAGGCGAATACAAGAGAACTTGTGAACATAGCAACAAATGAAGGTCTCTTGTAAAATTCAGACCCACTCATTTAAAAAAACAATATCCAAAAAATTACTTCTAGAGCACATAGCAAGACACATAAATAAATATAAAACTTATTCTTCAGATTAGTGATAAAAATTGGGGTTAGTGTCCAGAACGGAAAAACGAACCCAAATCCAACTCTAAAACCATATAACTCATTATTAATATCAAATAGAAAGAACCGTAGAGGTATTATTACATAATAAAGAGCAAAAAATATAAGGCTTAAAAACTTAACTCGATTAAAAGTATTAGAGTCAAGATCTAAAACAATAGGTTTAGATATTAAATATCCAAAAAAATAAGTAGCATAGAAACTAATTAGATAAATAAATATGGAAGAATATGACTCATAGTCAAAAACACCATACAAGAATGAAGATAAAATCCAAAGCAATCCAAAAATAAAGAAATTTTTAGCAATAATAAAAAATGGAGATTTGGTTCTAAGAACTGATTGCTCAATCATAATTTGCACTGCGGTATATCCCATCTATACATAGTCATTTCTAAGTAATGACTATAATTAATTCAAATTTATCAATATATTCGATAGATATATAAATTCGTACCATTGTACTCTCCTGTACCCCCATCTGTTTGCAACCAAACTTTTGAGTAGGTTGATTCAGCTACAAAAAATTTATCTGTATCGTTTCAAGCAAATCATCACTTATCACTTCAAACTCTTTAATTTTTGCTGAATGAGTGTTCATTAAAGGATGATTTAAAGATATTTCATCTAATTTATCTAATGCACGTAATTTATTAATCACATGAATTTCAAGTGGCAATAAAGTGAATGGAGGGTTAATGAATTTTGGAGGATACTTACGTAAATCATTATCTATTAATTCTTCGCAGTGTAAATTTGCTATATCTATGAGTAATGGTTCTAAAAATACTGTGTCACATGACCAATTATTTATCAAATCTTTAAATTTTCCATCTATCTTTGATTCTAATGTAAATTCTTCATTAATCCATTTGTAATAAGCCCATAATGAAAAATAGTCATAACTTAAAGGAAAATCAGATAGAAATTTTTGTTGTAAACAAAACTCCACTTGGCGCGCTAATTTCTTTGCTAAATTTTTATTATTTAATAGAATTGCCCAAAAAAGTAGTGCAGAAAATTCTGAAAAATACTTCTTCAACTCATGCACATTCATTTTATCTAAAGGTTTTATTTTAAAATCTTTTAATTGTGATTCTCTTCCCACCTCTGCATACATCAAGGCAAGATTTAAACTATTTAAAGCATCCATATCTGCCTTATTATTTTCAATTTTTAAGAATGCCAATTGGGCATAAGATATAGACATACTAACTATATGATGAGGAAAAAGTATATCTTCCCCATCTAAGGTATCTAGTATGTGTTTTTGATCAAATTTAAACGAATACGCCAAATTTTCAATACTATATGTTTTATAAGCTTTTAATAATTTATTTAACTCTCTTATTTCTTTCATCAGGCAATCTCAATAGTTTTCACAATATAAGAAAATATTCCTTAAGAATAGTTAACTTAATGATTATAAATTTAAAAACCAATATTTCGGAATAAAATAATTTAAAATTCATAAGATAGTTTTAATATATAGCTTGCAAAACTTTTTACAAATAAAGTTGTTTTATTTCTATTTAGCTAGAAAGCAATAATCTTCCTGTTGTTAACTCGTCGAATAAAGTAGGATCTTCATCACCTCGAATTGTGCCTTGCGACGAATATGAACCTAATCTCTTTCTGTATCGAATTAAGTACTCAAATAGTGTTCCAAATCTTTTTACTGTATTGCTATTTTCATCCCACTCATAAACAATATCATTAATATCCTTTGTATACATGAAGAAAATATTAGCATGTTCATTCTCACCACAAATCTCAAAATATTGTTCTTCAGCTAAATCTAATTTCTCACCACTCTCTCTATAATTGATAGCAAGTTCTTCATCAACCATTAAATTTTTTTGCCTTTGTATATTAAATCCCGCATTTCTATAATATCTGTATATATAAAAATCATCACCAAAAATCAATCCTCCTGAACATTTACCCATAGTTGTTAGCAACTCTTTCAATTGACCATGCACAGAAATATTATTTAATTTCTCAATTTCAGCGACTTCTTGTTCTGAATATCCATTAACCCTTTCTAATTTTTCAATAAAATAATTTTTTTCAGCTTTAATAGAAGAAAGCATAGTCACCAAATTACTCATATAAAGTACCTTATAGATTGGGAAGCCTTAGAATAGATCTATAAATATTCATAACTTAGTATACCAAATTAAAAACTTTTACACATAATTACCATTCTCATCCAGCTCGTCTTTTGGTCTATTATGATAATCAGAAATTAAAAAACCAAAATAATCCATCATATTAGCCATGATACTTCTTGAAAAATTCAAGTCCATATAAATTCCATATTTTATATTTTTATGTGCATCAAAAAATGTTTGCATAATTATACTGAAGAAATCCAACCAATCATCATCAACATTTTTATTGCTGTTATTGGTTATAGTTATTGATAAAATTTCATTTCTTTTTTCTGAAAAAATACCGATCAAATACCCTCTTAAATAGTCATGAAATGCAGACAAATTCCTTCCAAACTGTTTTGTATTTGGATGAATGTCATTCAAATATTCTCGATTATTTCCATAGATTTTATCACCAAAAAAATCATAAACTTCTTGAATTTCTTCAAAATCAGATATATCAAAGCAAACTTTAATAACTTGCTTACTTGTAATATCTTGCTCAGTAAAAAAATGACATGAGTCATCTTTCATTTTAATATTCTGCACAATAAAACTCCAACACTATGAAAAGATTAACGTAGTTTTCATTCATACTTTTCACTGCGGTATACCCCATCTATACATAGCCACTCCTATGTTAAATTAACTACTATATTCTTTGGAAAATTCAATTCATACAATTCCTCTAATTAGTATTTCCACTTTTGTTGCTTAAATATTTTTAATGCTTCATGTCTGGTTTTTTGTGTATATTTTTTTGGCATGCCTGCTATTTCTTTAAGTATTAAGATTATTTCATCAGAAATATACTCGGATTTTTTACTCAATAGGTTCAGAGCTAATATTGTCCAATATTCTGAAGTACTATCAGATAGAGCAAAAATAAGTATTTCTCTAATTTGTTCAAAAGAATATACTTCAGCAATATTCTCAACTTCTTTATTTTCAAGTATTAATAAACCTTCCCTCACATCTTGCATTAAAACCCCTTCAATTATTTGTTTAGTTTTCATGGTCTACAGTTATAACTTTAAATTTATCTCTAACCTTTAGTGAGTAAAATTTAGAATTAAGCATTATCAAATATTATCCCAAAAAACCTCCCCACCACCACATCCCTTTCATCCAAACTATTTGAGCTTAAAATCTGGAACATTAAGCCATCAATTAAGTTTAAAACCATATGGGCATCTGGTTTTAGCGGGCAGTTCTCTAAAGAAAAAACCAAATCAAAAAGTTCTTTAAGCAGCCATTTTCTATATTCAAGCGCTATGCGATAGGCCTCTCGGTGAATCTGTTTAGTTTCAAAAATGGCTTTAAGTAATAGATAGTACAAGCTATTAAAATTGACATGTAAAACAATAATCTCTTTGAGTTTATCGCTTGAGGTTCGGTAACGGCTTGAGTAGATAATTGCCAGCACTTCTTCTTTAAGTTTGCTTTTTTGAAAGGATAGGCACACTTCAATAAGCCGCTGTTTTGAGTGAAAGTAGTTATAAAAAGTGGCTTTAGGAATTTTGGATTTTTTGACGATTAAGTCCACACCCGCATTGTGAAATCCATAGAGATTGAACAGCTCTATTGCAGTATGAATAACCTGTAGTTTTTTGGAAGATCTTTTTAAAGTTGGCATCGTTTTACCGTTATAAATTCTTGTTATTGCTAAAAGAGATAAAAAAGCCTGTACCTTTTCTGGGAGAAAAAAAGGCACAGCAAAGCCGTAAAGACTGTGCTTGGCACATCTCAAGTTTTATTGTTGCTAAGTTTTAGACGTAATGATTTAAAGCCTGAAAAGCCTATAGGCAATCAAACTGCTTTAAAATTTTAAGTTGTGTCGAGATAGATCTTGACAGTGACTGCCAATAATTTATGAATGTGCATAGCCAACTCCTTCTTTTGGGAGTTCTGCCAAAGCATTATAAATTATGGTGGCAGAACGGAAGCAGGTTGACGGACTGGGTAAGACTCCAGCACACCCGAAGGTGTCCCACTCCCGTCCTACCGCTACGGGAGGGAACGGGGTGTGCACATATGAGTATCCCTCAGAAGGAATAGCTCTGATGTGGTCTTACAAACTCGGTCCGTCAAAACCGACTGGCAATGTAGGCCAGCCCTCAAATGGTAATCTTCAATATTTGAGGTGTCAATGTGAAATTGGCTAGAAATTATTTAATTAATTATTGTTTTTCATAGTATTAGATACTTTAACTAAACAACTTATACAGTAATACTGAACAGCGCTTTGCAAAATGGGGCCTGTCAATATGCCCCATTTTGGTTAAACCTTTCTATTTACTAATTTTTTATTTAAAAATTCCAAGTCATAGATAAAGTTGCCTTTAAAGGTTCACCAGGTTGTACCCATTCATCTGTATAACTTGAAACGTAATAATCTTTATCAAAGACATTATCAACATTTAACTGCATCCTTAAATCTGGGCGTACTTGCATATATCCACCGACATTAACCACTGTAAACTCAGGCAAACTTGTTCCATTATCGATATAGTTGGCACTACGTTTACCAAAGTAATTGATGTTGCCTACTAAGCCAGCTGCCCTTCCAAATAATTCAAACTGATAATTTGCGTTTAAGTTTGCAGTGTGCTTAGGAATATTTTTTAGGCGAGCACCTTTCGCATCGACTTCACTTTCTAAAACAGAAGCTTTCGTTAAAGTATAATTCGCGCCCACATTCAAATGATCGCTAAACTTGTGCTTTAACTCAATTTCAACACCATGACTTTGGACGCGACCACTATCTACATAACTGTCGGTTATACCTTCAGTCAGTAAGTGTTGTTTATCTAAATCAAAATAAGTTAGACCAAACCAGCTTTGCGGTAAAAATTGGTATTTTGTACCAATTTCCCAGCTCTTGGTTTTCTCTGGGTCATACAGTTGATTCTCTTTATTAAGACCTGTATTTAACTCAAAAGATTTCCCCCAATTACTATAGAAAGAAAGCTTTGTTGTAGGTTGATAGTTCAATCCAACACGTGGACTCAAGGGTGTAAATTTTTGCTGAGCCGATATTCCTGTTCTGTAGTCATCAATTTGTTGCTCAAGGCGATTAAAACGCCCTCCAAGCAACAAATTCCATTGATCATTCAAAAAAATCTGGTCTTGTAAGTTCAGTCCCAGCATATTTTGAATTTCTTTGGTATTTTTGGTTATTCTGCTCAGCGCTAAAATATTTTGTCCGTAAACTGGATTATAAATATTAATCGGGCTAGATGTACCGACTGCATTACGAAGCTGAATTTGGTCAATGGTATAGTGCCCAGCTTCAATGTTTGCGACTACTTCGTGCCTAATTGTTCCTGTATTTAGTTTCCCGCGTAAAATCGACTGGAACTGAAATGTATCAGTTTCAAATTGTCGGTAACGTCTAAATCGGTTTGCAGTTTGACCATCTGCTGAAATACTCGAAATCTCAGTAGAGGTTCCTTCCCGTTCGCCATGACCATAGCTTAAAGCTGTCGTGTTATTCCAATTTTCATTAAATTGATGATTTAACCTTAACTGGTACAGTTGGTCTTTAACCTTAATGTCTCCATCTGAAGGCTCACCCAAAAAGGTCTTTTTGTTGACAACAAATGCCCCGTTTACCATTGGAACACCACGATCAAACACGCCTTGATGTTCAGAAAATTCTGTATCTAAATTAAGCTGCGTCTGATCCGAAATTTTCCATGCAAGTTGTGGGGCAATAAAATAATGCTGACTGTCGACATGGTCTCTGAAACTCTGATTATTTTCATAAGCCAGTCCAAGCCTATAGGCGACAGCATCATTTAATGCGCCTGTGCTATCTAATGAAGCTCGATATTCTTCTAATGTACTACCACTTAAGCTTACTTCATTTTTTGGCGTCCATTCTGGTTGTTTGGTGGTAATGTTCATAATGCCACCTATAGCTCCTTGCCCATACATGGCTGCCATAGGTCCTTTTAAAAAATCAATTGCCTGAACATTCACCATATCTCTTGCAGTATGAATACCACTTAAAGAACTCAAACCATTACGTAAATAGTTTGTTCCCATGTTGGGGTCAGTACTAAAACCACGAAATGAATAGTTATCCCAAAAACCACCACCATAACTGTCTTGATACACCACACCATTAACTAAAGCTAATGCATCACTCACACGTTGAATATTATTATTTTTAATATCTTGAGCCGATACATGAGACTTAGTAAATGGAACATCTAACAAACTATGGCCAAATTGGGTTAATGCTATTGAAGAATTAGAATTTTCGCTGCTCTCTTGGGCCTTAACCGTAATTTTTTCTAACTCGGTAATCTGGTTTTCAGGTTGGCTTTGTGCCATGGCTGACATAGAAAATTGAGCAAATAAAATGCTCCACGCGAGTGGATGAAATAAAAATTTAGACATGACAAACTCTGTTTAGTAATTAAATAGGAACAGATACGTACCTAGTAATAAATTAAGCAAAACAAAGTTGTTTAGGAGGAGCTCGCCCTTGCGGTGAAAGAAATAAGCGTCTTAAATAAAATAATATATAACTTAGCGTTGCCAGCATAATGAAGCGAACAACGACACCAATTGCAAACAAGGTTAACTTGAAACCATCAATAGTCACAATGTGGCTATAGAGATAACAAAAATGACAGCTTAAGCTTGAGTCGTGCTGAACGTTTTTGTTTAAGAGCTTTTTATGAGAATCATTTTTTATATGGTGAGATAAATGTGGTTCAGACTGCATACTTGAATGATTCATCATTTCACTAATTTGTTCACATACCATTTGCTGATGCATTTCGCTGGGTAATAGGCTTTGCCAGAACACGAGGTTCTGTAGCAATATTGCTAGTAAGCCGATTAAAAGCCCAAACCGATACATGAAAAATTAGTCTCACCAAAGTGCTGTGAAAAATAGCATATTTTTTTTAATATATTCAGCAATCTTCGGCTCTCATCTTCATTGTTTTTAAAAATTGTGAATAATTTTTTACTTCTACATAAAAGATAACTTGCTCTCTTTCATTTTTCATATATGATTGAGTAATCACTCAATTAACATGTTTGTATATGGCTCGTCCTCGTAGTGAAGATAAACGTAATGCAATTTTAAGCGCTGCTATTGAAACATTAGCAGAGCTTGGCGAGCGTGCGTCTACCTCAAAAATTGCCAAAGTTGCTGGCGTGGCAGAAGGTACTTTATTTACCTATTTTAGTAATAAAGAGGAACTGCTGAATCAGTTATATCTTTCACTCAAGGCCGAACTGCGTCAGGTCATGATGCTTAGTTACCCGACTAACGCTGACCTACAAACACAAATGTCACATATCTGGCAAAGCTATTTAGACTGGAGTTTAGAAGCTCCTCTTAAACGAAAAGTCATGGCGCAGCTTTCGACCTCGGAACAAATTACTGAACAAAGCAAACAAATTGGCATGCAAACCTTTTGTGACCTGACTCAAAACATCCAAGAACGTATTAACGATGGCAAATTAAGAGATTATCCACCGTTATTTATTGCTTCAATTTTAGGTGCGCTTGCAGAAGTTACTCTTAATTCTATTGCCCAAGACCCTTCTCAAGCCGAACGTTATCGCAAATCAGGTTTTGAAGCGTTTTGGCATGCAGTTTCAATTTAGATAAAAGTAAGGATGCACGGCGTCCTTATTTTAAAACCAATTAATGAGTGAGCAAATACTCATTTAAATAAATTAAAATAAGTACTTAGCCCAAGTTCTTATTTGCATATATAGGTTTGTTCCAATAAGGAAAAACAAAATGACGATTTCAAACACAACAGACTTGCCTGCTCCCTTAATGCCATCACAGCAACACAATGGCAAATTTAGAAATACGCGTCCGAACCAACACCAGCCTTCTTTTGGCAAAACGCTTCAACTTATGTGGAAGTTTCTATTTAACAAACCAAAAGACACAGTTCCGAACAAAGAAATTCCTGTTTTAAGTTTGTCAAAAGAACAGCTTTTAAGTGCACCTGACCGCTCTCTATTTCGTTTGGGCCACTCAACCATTTTGTTAAAACTGCAAGATGAGTTTTGGTTAACCGACCCAGTTTTTTCGGAGCGTGCCTCACCTTTTCAATGGCTTGGACCAAAACGTTTCCATCAGCCCCCAATTAGCATTGCCGAATTACCACCCATTAAAGGCGTGATTTTGTCGCATAACCACTACGACCATCTCGACTACCATGCAGTCATGCAACTTAACGATAAAGTTGAGCATTTCTTAACACCGCTTGGTGTGGGTGACACACTCATTAAATGGGGAATTCCAGCAGAAAAGGTTCAACAACTTGATTGGTGGGATACTACTCATGTGAATGGACTAAAATTAGTTGCTACCCCTGCCCATCATTTTTCAGGCCGAGGTATGGGAGATAGCAATGCGACACTTTGGGCTTCGTGGGTAATTATTGATAATGACTTACGGGTATTTTTTAGCGGTGACACGGGATATTTTGATGGGTTTAAAGAGATTGGACATCGTTATGGCCCTTTCGATCTAACCATGTTAGAAACGGGTGCTTACGACCCCGAATGGCCCGATGTTCACATGCAACCAGAGCAAACTTTGCAAGCACATATCGATTTAAAAGGTCGCCATTTGTTGCCTGTGCACAATGGTACTTTTGACTTGGCGCTTCATGCGTGGGACGACCCTTTTGAACGTATCGTGGCTTTGGCTCAACAAAATGAGTTAGCGATTAGCACACCGCAAATGGGTGAACTCTTAAACTTAAACGAACCAAATGTCGAAAATTATTGGTGGCGTTCATAGTTTGATAAAAATAAGCCGAATGCTCATTTGCAGTATTCGGCTTATCTTATTTATAACTTTGAGTGATTTTCACGAAGCACTCTTTTCAAGTGTTTCTATAATCGCTAAAGCCGTCTTTTTAGCTGAAAACGGGTTTTGACCTGTAATTAAATTGCCATCTTGAACTACATGTGGTGCAAACGGAATAAAAGCTTTCTCGTAATGTGCGCCGTATTCTTTCGCTAATTCTTCGGCATTGTACGGCACTTTTTTTGCAACCCCTGCCAAAACTTCTTCACTCCATGCAAAGCCAGTTAACTTCTTATCTTTTATAAGTCTTTCGCCATTTGAAAGTCGTACATTAAGTAACCCACAATAGCCATGACAAACACTCGAAACAATGCCGCCTTTTTCATAAATATTTTTGGTGATTTCTTGCAGTTCTGGGTTATCTAAAAAATCCCACATGACACCGTGACCACCTGTGTAATAAATCACGTCATAATCTTGCCAATTAATATCAGAAGGCTTAAAGGTATTCGCTAGTAGCGTGATAAAGGATTGATCTTTTTCTCGGTCTTTAACTGATTTATCTGCAACCAAAGGCGCAAGCGATTTAGGCTCGATCGGAGTTTTACCACCATTTGGGCTCACAATATCTTGGATATAGCCTTTTTTTTCAAACTCATCATAGGCATGGGTGAGCTCGCCTAACCATAGTCCTGTGGGTTCATCGACATCTTTATAGCGTGAAACATTGGTCACGACATGTAATATGCGTTTAGACATTTTTTCACCTCATTTCCATATTTATAATTCTATTCTTACATCTATCAAAGCATAGAAAGCTGTTACTGAAAGTGTGCGCTTGGTAAAGTTATGAACCTTGCTTTTACATTACTATAAGTCTAAAGTTAACTTTAATGTCAATAGAGTCTATAGCTATGAATATTAGCGAGTTATCTAAATTAAGCGGCTTAAGCACCCCTACAATTCGTTATTACGAGCAAATCAAACTCTTACCTAAAGCAAAAAGAAAATCGAATGGCTATCGTGAATATACCGATAATGATTTAAAACAGCTTTCTTTAATCCAGCAAGCTCAGCAAGTCGGTTTTTCTTTAGCAGAAATTAAAGCTTTTTTGCCTTCAAAAGTTGCTACTTGGGACCATAACGCACTCATCCAGACACTTGAATCAAAAATTCAGGAAATAGAGCTGCTAGAAGAAAAATTAAAAGTAAGTAAACAAAATTTGCGTACTATGGTTGAAGCGATTAATAACAAACCCAATGAGATTACCTGCGAACAAAATGCAGAGCGACTCATGAATCTCTATTTCGACAAAGTAAACACTCAGTAGTTTTTAACTTCAAATAGAAGTTTTTTTATATAAATAATATAGAAAACACTAGACTATCTTTTGATAGTGAAGACCTATTGCACCAGAAGCAAAAGTTTTATTTTCAATGAGTTTAAGATTAGTCTTTTCATGAACACCTTGAAATAGTTGCAGGCCTTCACCAATCAATACAGGCGAAATCGTAATTTTGTATTCATCAATTAAACCAAGTTGCATGAAATAGTGTGCAAATCGAGGGCTCCCCAAAATAATCATATCCTTGCCAGATTGCTGTTTGAGCTTATTAATTTCATCTTCAACATGATCTTTTACAAGTCTGGAATGATTCCACTCAACTTTATCTAAGGTTGTTGAAAAAACGATTTTCTCTGTCTTTTCAATCCATTCAGCATGATTTCGCTCATGTTCCGAAGCTTCTGGATTTGAAAGCATGGTTGGCCAATAATTATGCATCATCTGGTAAGTCGCACGTCCCCAAATCACCGTATCGACAGTGCTCAAAATTTCTCTTGCATGTTTTGCCAAATCGGCATCATAAGCAATCCACCCTATATCCATTGCCCCATTTGGACCTTCAACAAAACCGTCAAGCGATGCGTGTAAAAACAGAATTAATTTTCTCATTATTTTCATTCCTCTATTAAATAACGATCAGCGAACCAGAATCTGGCAGCTCAGTCACTAGCTTATAACCCATCAGTTTTGCTGGTGTATATGTACTGCCTTTAACGGTATTTTTGAGTAAATAATTTATTACTGTCAGTGAGCCATTTACGGTACTGTGACAATACGAGCGATTAACTCGCCCGTGTAGCCATTTGCTCCATAAATTATCCAGTTTAAATCGTTAGGATTTGTCATAACACAACTCACTTATTAAGAAGCAAATGAATAGTCTCGCATGCCTTTTTTGTATTGGCGGGTACGGCATGACATCGCTGATTGTTGCAAAATTAAAGCCCAAGCTGGTGAAACATTTGGTTTTGTTTTTTTACCAGCGCTTAAATTACGTAACTGGAATTTGACCACCGCCATATTGGCAAGTGAAGCGAATGTTTTATTTTCCCATGTAATTGGCTTGAGTTCAGGTGAAACATTTTTGCCTTGTTTCCAAGCATTTGGCAAATTAGGTTCAATCGCTAAAGCAGTAGCAATACCAACCATATCTACACCACTTTCAACCACTTGCTCTGCTACCTGTTTACGGCGTATGCCACCTGTCACCATAACAGGCATTTTGGCAACTTTTCGAATTTCTTGTGCAAACTCTAAAAAGTAAGCTTCACGTGCAAGTGTGCGACCATCACGTGCTTGGCCTTGCATGGCTGGCGCCTCATAGCTACCGCCTGAAAGTTCAACCAAATCAACTGCATGTTCATTTAGCATTTTAACCACTTGCTGAGCATCTTCAGCGCTAAAACCGCCACGCTGGAAATCGGCTGAATTTAGTTTCACTGCAACCGTAAACTGTGGTGAAACTACTTTACGAACTGCTTCAACAATCTCAATTAAAATAAGAGCGCGGTTTTCTAAAGAACCACCCCAACGATCTTGGCGTTTATTGCTGAGTGGAGAAAGAAACTGGCTTAATAAATACCCATGCGCTGCATGAATTTCCACACCAGTAAATCCTGCTTTTTCACCTAAACGTGCCGTGTTTGCAAAACGCTGAATCACTTCTGCAATCATGGATTCAGTCATTTCGATTGGCGTATTAAAGCGATTTGACATTTTTCCTAAATCTAAAGCAACAGCAGAAGGCGCCCATGTTTGTTGCCCTAAATTTGACTGCATTTGTCGACCCGGATGGTTAATTTGAAGCCAAACCTGAGCATCTTTGGAACGGCTAATTTGTGCCCATTTTTTGAAAGTATCCAGATGCTTTTCATCTTCAAGCACTACACCGCCCGGTCCAGTCATCGCTCGGCGGTCTACCATTACATTTCCAGTAATGATTAGACCTACGCCACCATTTGCCCAAGCCTGATATAAACGCATTAATTCTTCTGATGGTGCATGGTTTAAATCAGCCATATTTTCTTCCATTGCTGCTTTAGCAATACGGTTAGGAACATATGAGCCATTTGGGAATACTAATTTTTCGAACACTTTCATTGGAATGACCTCATTCAGTATGGCTTTACTTTAAGATTAAAGCTAACTTTAATGTCAATACCTTTTAGCATTTCTATATTTATTACTTTCAATTTCATTTACTTACAAATAAAAAAGAGGCACTTAATAGGCCTCTTTTTTAAAGTTTAAAGCTTTAAATTATTCACGAATAAACGCCAATAAGTCCGCATTAACCACCTCATGGTTAACGGTTAACATACCGTGAGAAAAACCCGGATAGATTTTAAGTTGGCTATTTTGAAGCAACTCAGCAGATTTCACACCAGACGTTTTATAAGGCACGATTTGGTCGTCGTCACCATGCAACACCAAAACAGGAATGGTGATTTTCTTTAAATCTTCGGTAAAGTCAGTTTGTGAGAACGCCACAATACCATCGTAATGTGCTTTTGCACTGCCCGTCATACCCTGACGCCACCAGTTAGAAATGATGCCTTCAGATAGTTTCGCATCTGGTCGGTTAAAACCATAGAATGGGCCAGATGGCAAGTCGCGGAAAAATTGTGCACGGTTGGTGAGAACCTGATTTTGCAGGTCATCAAAGACTTCTTTTGGTAAACCGTCAGGATTATTTTCAGTTTTAACCATCAGTGGCGGAACCGCACTAACAAGTACAGCTTTCTTAACATTGTCTTGGCCATGACGTGCGATGTAGCGAACCACCTCACCGCCACCTGTTGAGTGGCCAATGTGGATTGCATTTTTAATGTTCAGATGTTTAACCACTTCTGCGACATCATCTGCGTAGTGGTCCATATCGTGACCATCCCACACCTGACTCGAACGTCCATGTCCCCGTCTATCATGAGCAACTACACGAAAACCTTCTTTAAGGAAAAAAAGCAATTGTGTGTCCCAATCATCTGAACTTAAAGGCCAACCGTGATGAAAAAATAAAACTTGGGCATCGCTTGGTCCCCAATCTTTATAGAAAATTTCTACGCCATCTTTTGTGGTTACATATCCCATCTTTGTTCTCCTAATGAAAAACTGCTTGCTGATTCGTTATAAAGGCTTGAATATTTATACTCAGTTAAAATGAGCTTTGATGTTCTAATAACAATGTTGCACATAAATTAACATGCTCTGATATGAGCAACAGTAATTACTCAGTCAATTAATGTAAAAGTAATTTTTTTCGGTTGATATCTATTCTAGTACTGAGTTTTTTACTTTCGTGAAAATAGCTAAGAAAATAATGGCGAATGAAAAGGTTGATTAAACGTCGTTCCAACTTCCATACAATTATATATAATTTAAAACAATGATTGAATTAAAAAAACCTATTACAAAATATTTAAAAATTCTTTAAATACAATACATTAAAATCAATAAGGCATACATTACCCTTCAAAAAATCGTCTTATTAAACTATTGATTAAATTTAGCTTTGTTTCAATTTTGATATTAATAAGAAAACTTGATAGTAAGGGATATTTACTGTGAATCAGACTCAACATCACACCACGGAAGTTGCAATTTTAGGCGCAGGCCCAGTTGGGTTAACAATTGCAAATTATTTAAGTAAACAAGGTGTACAAGTTACTGTTATTGAACAACTAGACCAACTCATTGATTATCCAAGAGCGATTGGTATTGATGATGAATCATTACGCACGATTCAGTCAGTAGGTTTAATCAAACAAGTTTTACCGCACACTACCCCTAATCATGCTATGCGGTTTTTGACTCCTAAAGGTCGCTGTTTTGCGGATATTCAGCCTATGACTCGCGAATTTGGCTGGCCACGTCGTAATGCATTTATCCAACCCCAAGTTGACCGTGTTTTACTGGAAGGTTTAGCAGCCTATCCAACCACAGAGGTGCGTTTTTCACGTCAATTAAATAGCTTCTCTCAAGACAAAGACTATGTAACGTTAAATTTAACGACTAAAGATCAAAAGCAGGAAACTGTTCAAGCGCAGTATTTAATCGCTTGCGATGGTGGAAATTCATTTGTACGCCGTACACTTAACATTAATTTTGAGGGTGAAACTGCTCCAAACCAATGGATTGTTATTGACCTTGCTAACGATCCACTAGCGACGCCTCATGTATATTTATGCTGTGATCCAGTACGTCCTTATGTATCGGCTGCTTTACCACATGGTATTCGTCGTTTTGAGTTTATGGTAATGCCTGGAGAGACTCAGGAAGAATTGAGTAAACCCGAAAATATTAATCGTTTATTGAGTAAAGTTTTACCTCATACGGACAATATCGAAGTGATACGTCAGCGTGTTTATACACACAATGCACGCATTGCAGACCGTTTTCGTGTAGACCGTATTTTATTAGCTGGAGATGCAGCACATATTATGCCTGTATGGCAAGGTCAAGGTTACAATAGTGGCATGCGTGATGCTTTTAATCTTGCTTGGAAAATGGCATTAGTCATTAAAAAAATTGCAAAGCCAGAGATTCTAGACAGTTACCAACTAGAAAGAAAAGAACACGCTCAGGCCATGATTAATTTATCTGTTTTGGCAGGACATGTTCTTGCTCCACCAAAGAAATGGCAAGGAGTTGTTCGTGACGGTATTGCTTATGTATTAAATTACATACAACCGATAAAACGTTATTTGTTAGAAATGCGTTTTAAACCCATGCCGAAATATCATCAAGGCATATTGGCACCTTTTCCAGAAAAGAATACACCTGTCGGCAAGATGTTCATCCAGCCTCATGTTCAGCTTGAAAATAAAGACAAAGTTTTACTCGACGAAGTGATTGGTAATAACTTTGCCATTCTTGCTTGGGGAGTTAATCCTACTTGGGGGATCTCACCAAATAGTATGAAAAAATGGGCTAAATTAGGTATTAAATTTATTCAAGTCATACCTGCGATTCAGTTAGACGCTCCAAATCGACCTTCTGACGAACATATAATTACTATTGGTGATGTAGACACTGAAATTCGCTCTTGGTTTAGCCAAACAAATCAATCTATGGTGATTTTAAGACCTGACCGTTTTATTGCAGGGCTCGCTATTCCTCAAACTGTAAATAGTATAAGTGAAGAGCTGTTCCAAAAAATGTATTTGATCAACTAAATATAATTAAGCCATTCTTTAGAATGGCTTTTTTAAAATGCAAAATTTAGATGAAACTGTTTTTTAAGTACATCCAAAATTAAATCTATAGCTTTGTTTACATGGTCTTTGCGATAAGAAACGTGTAGACCTATCATTGGTAAAGGTTCTACCGTCTTTTTAACTACAATTTTATCCCCTAACAATGGAATAACATACTGAGGAACGAGACTCCAACCAATTTCCATTCCCACTAAATTAACATTGAGTAAAATGTTGGTTGAATGCTGCACAATATTAACATTCAGTTTAGATTTTTTAAAAAAACCATCAATAATTCGATAAAGCTCAGGTGAAGCTTCTTCATTACACATCACAAAATTATGATGCTCAAAACTTTTTATACTAATGCGTTCTTGCTGTGCTTCTGGCGAGTTTTTGGGAATAATTAAAGTGAGTGGCTCTTGGAAGATTTGAATAGAAACTAGTTCATCTGTATTTGCCCCATAACGCGTAAAAGCAATATCTATTTCCCCCTTCTTCAGTGCCTGTAGTTGGGCATCATCAGTTAAACTTTGAAAATCAATTTTAAGCTCTGGGAAATGCGCTCGAATATTCGGCATGATATAAGGAAAAACTTTCATTTCAGCGACTGGAACAAAGCCAATATTTAATTGTTCTTGTTCAACTTTTGCAGTTTGTCTAGCCAAGCTAATGGCTTTCTCGGTGTGTTCTAAAATAATAAGCGCTTCTTTAAAAAAAACTTCCCCTGCTTTTGTAAGCTCGACTTTTCGTTTGCTGCGTATAAAAAGCTGAACACCAACTTCATCTTCTAAGTCTTTAATCTGCTGACTGAGCGAAGGCTGTACCGTATGCATTCGTAATGCTGCTTTCGTAAAATTTAGCTCTTCAGCGACCGCAACAAAATAGCGTAAGTGACGTAATTCCATGTCATATCCCAATTTTTGTGTTTGTATCTCGATTACATAGCCAACGATATAAAAATAAAGTCATTATCGTTAGCCATGCACATAACTGGTAAGTTTTCTCATAGCCTATATAGGCAATAATAAACCCTACCATAACCGAACCAATCGCCATCCCTAAATCAAATAAAGTAAAAAAGGTTGAAACCGCATACCCAATTCTGTTTTTCTCGACCGTTTGTATAGCCATGGTTTGAAAAACAGGAAAAAGTGAGCCATACCCCGCACCGATTAAAGCAGCAGCAAACCAATATTCCCACTGGGTTTGCATTTGACTCACCAAGAACAATCCTACCGAAAAAAGAATAAACGAAGGATAAACGACTGAGTTAGCCCCTCTTTTATCGTATGAATAGCCAACCCAAGGACGCGCCATAATCATTGATATTGCAAAAACAATAAAAAATTCACTTGTTGCAGGGAGTAAGTTTTTAGTTTCACTATAGATACTTATAAAGCTCATGATGCTTGAATAAGCCATTGCAACGAATAATGCAATCAAACCAATAGGAATTACTTTTCTTTCAATAATATCGTTTAAACTAATTTTCTTCTTTGCTTGTACCCACTGCCTATCTTTTAACGATGTCACCGGTATAAGAAAGCAAAAAACTAAACCCATACATACAATTAAAGTGAGAAGAATAAATAGGTTATAAAAACTAGTGTAACGTAGAGTAGTTAGTGCAATCATTGGCCCAAATACAACCGCTAAATTTGTAGACATGACGAAATATCCCATGCCTTCGCCTTTCCTCTGCTCTGGGATGAATTCATTCACAATAGGTACGGTGACCGTAGTTAAAATACTAAACCAGATTCCATGCACGAATCGGATCATCAGTAATATCCATAGTTGATTTACACATAAATAACCAAGGGCCAAAAATGCAAACAGTAATGCTGAACCTCGCAACACTGTTTTTTCGCCGAAACGTTCAATGATCAAACCAGCAAAAGGACGAATGGCAATCGATGAAATCAGAAATAAAGTTAATGCCAAACCTGCCTGACCAATTAAACCAGATAATTCTTTTAAAATATAAAGGGGTAATATGGTGAGCAAAGCATAGTAATAAATGAATAAAAAAAGGTTGTTTAATACACAAAGGATAAATGAACGATTCCAAAGCTTTTGCTGGGCAGCTGGGTACATTTCTCTTACTCAATTAAGGTTCTTTTTAAAACACGAAGTAAATTCAGCTGACATTTACAATGATTGATTTGTTCTAAGCTTGCAGTGAATAGGTTTAAGGTTTCTTGAATAGTTTCATAAATGAAAAAAGCTCCGAAAATATGAGCTTTTTTCATTGTTCTATATGAGTTATTTAGTCTGATGTAATCGACGAATCACCAAAAGCATCAGTAATGCTGAAATGACAATTCCAGGAATAGCAGCGGAAATAACACCTGTAGCACCACTTCCCATAGCAAGTAACTGACCAGCAATTGCGGGACCCAACATTGCACCAATACGGCCAACTGCTGCTGCACTACCTACTCCAGTTGCCCGGATTTCAGTCGGGTACACAATACTTCCAAAAGCATATAAAACGCCTTGACCACCAATGGTAAATGTTCCCATTAAGGCTGCGGCTGCATACATTGCAGTTAAATTTCCAGCTCCATTTAAACTAAATAAACCAGCTAAAATACCTATATACATAAGTATAATCACATAAGCTTTATTCCAACGGTCAATCAAAATACCCAATACAACTGTACCAATGGCAGCTCCCATTTGGAAAAATACTTGAGCTAAGCTGCCCTGTTGACGAGAGAATCCTAACTCCATAAATAGAGACGGTAACCAACTCAACATGATGTAAACAACCATCAAGGTAAAGAAATAGCTTGCCCACAGTAATAAGGTCTGCGAAGCATAATTATTTTGAAAAAGGTTTTTAAAAGAGCTTTGTATATGTGTAATCGATTTATCTTGAAATCTCGTTTGTAAAAACTCTCGAGATTCTGGTAAAAATTTGACCATAAGAGGAATCACAAGCAATGGAACAATTCCTCCTACATAGAAAATCGTTTGCCAGTGACCGCTTACATCATAGGCTGCTAGCAAAGATACTAAGATAGCTCCTATTGGCATACCACAATACATTAGGCCAACGGCACGACCACGATTTTCGTTAGAAACAGCTTCTGAAACAAGAGCAATCAAATTCGGCATTGCAGCTCCTAAACCTGCTCCAGCAAGAAAGCGTACCAATAGCAAAGTATAGAAAGTATTTACCCAGACTGTAAAAAGGGTAAATACAGCAAAAATAGCCACAGCTCCGATCAATACCATCTTACGACCAATACGATCGGCATAACGTCCACCAATTAACGCGCCTGGTAGTAAACCCAATATTCCTGCACTAAAAAAAATACCGAGTTGAGAGCTATTTAAACCAAAGGATTCTCGAATACCAACAGCCGCAATACCAGCTGCCTGTATATCAATTCCCTCAATCACAGCGATTAGAAAACAAATGGCGATCGTAATAATAGAGTGCTTATTTCCTGCACGGTTCATAGAAAAATCCTTTTCTATCAGTTTGAAAAATCACAGCACATCATTTATTAATCACTTTGATTTCGACATTAGCCTTAAGTTTTATTTATTCGTAAAAACAAAAAATAAAAAAATTGTATTTTCTTTAATATATTTTATTCTTAGACAATTCATTTATAGTTAAGAATAAAAATTAAATTAAATTTCAGTTACTTATGAATAAATTAGCAAGCTTTTTAAATTTATATATCTAAAAAACAGATTAATCTCGATGAAACAAAACTGCTTTTTCAATAGTTAAAAGTTATTATACAGTTCAAATTAAGTATTAATGCTTTCAATTTTTATGTGATATCTATAATCAGACATAAAAAAACCGCCATATAATCATGACGGTTTTTCTTTTCAACGTTAAATAGGTCTTTAGTATAACGATTTTATTTAAATTAATTTTCGCAATTCAATTGAGACATCTAGCAATTTCTCTTTATCAAAGGCGATAGAACTAGAAACTATTTTTTTCAAATACCGAACATCTCGTGCCTGATTAACTGCAATACCAGCAACAACAATGCCTTGATCTAATCCAAATAAGGTAAATCCCACTTTTTGATTTTCTTGCGGATTCATATTGCCTCGAATATGCCACTCTTTTGCCGACATATCTCCAACAAATTGAAAGTTCAGGTCATATTGGTCGGTCCAAAACCATGATGGATTTACTTTAGGATGCTCTACCTGCATAACATGACGAGCAAAAATACCCGCTTGGTTATTAGCATTTTCCCAAGTTTCTATACGAATATAATGACCATTAGTACGTAGTTGTGTTGCTACATCACCAGCAGCATAAATATCTGGATGGGAAGTCTGACAATTTTCATTCACTTTAATAGCAAAATCGACGTCTAAACCAGCATCTATGGCCAATTGAGCATTCGGTACAATCCCAATGCCATAAACAACAGCATCGGCAATCAGCTCTTCACCACTTTCCAATAGAATGACAATTTCTTCGCCGCGCAGTTCGGTATCAGCGATTTTCACGTTGAGTCGAATATCAACACCTCGACTACGGTGCTGATCAAGTAAAAATTCACTAATTATGGCTGGCGAGCGCCCCATAATCATTGGGCTTTGTTCTAGCACAGTTACATGACTGTCTCTAAAACGAGCACTAGACGCTAACTCTAAACCAATAACTCCACCGCCCACCAATACAATCCGATTCTTTGGCTGAAAAACTGGAATTAAAGCTTGTGAATCGTCTAGATTCCGTAGGGTATAAACCTTTTTACCCAACCCATCCAAAACCGGAAGACGGCGAGGTGAACCACCAGTTGCCAATAATAACTTATCATAATAGACATGTTCACCATTTTCCAAAATCACTTGATATTGTTCAGGTACAATCTTTACAACGGCATTACCTTTAATAAACTCAACACCTAGGTCTTCTAGTTTCTGTTGAGACAGAATCTCAATTTTAGTCTGTTCAGGTCTGAGAATCATATCTTTAGACAAAGGCGGACGCTCATAAGGTAAATGGGGTTCATCACCTATTAAAATAATTCGACCTTCATATTTGTTAGCACGTAATTCTAAAATAGCACTTGCACCAGCTTGCCCGGCACCAATAATGACAATAGTTTGAATATTCATTGCTTACCCTTTATTTCAGCTCGGCAGAGACTATGCCAAAACCAGCAATCCATTCACTGATTGGTTCATAGCAATGTAAGGTCATTTCATAATCACCCACTGTGTGTAGTGCAGCAAAAGCAGCCATCCAAGTTCGGACTTCTTGTCCCCCGCGCCCACCTTCACGGCGAATTTCATCTTCAGTCATCGCTTCAAGCGCAGCAAAGTCTGCATTTTTGAATTTTTCCAATAACTGTTCGTCCCACTCTGGATTAAGTGGAACAGATACGCTCTTGTCACCTGCCGCTAAACGCTGTCCAACTGAAATGATTTTGGCCTGACGTGTATTACGAGCTTCAACAGTTGGGTTACGTCCGGCAATTAGAAACTCCTCAACTTCTGGTGGTGCAGAGCCCATTTGAGGGGTTGGTGGATCGTGTGAAAGTCCACCTGTGCCCAAAATTAATATACGTTCATTTTCTAGATTAATTGAGTTGATGAAAGCCCCAACCGCTCGTCCTAAAGCAATCGTTCGTTTTGTCGTAGGCATTGGTGCGGCAGCACCATTAATAAATACTGGAATGGTTGGATAACGATTAGGTTGACCATCACATAAAAAATGCAGCGGTTGGGTTACACCATGATCCGCTTGCATACGATATGAATATGCAACATCTACACCTTCATCAAGGACTTTTCGAATTAAATTTAATGCTGTGTTTTCAGGCACATTAAGCTCACCGGGACCATAATTCCAGTCACCTGCTGCTGTTGCACGGACACCCACACAGAAACTCGGCATTAGATCATAAAAGAAGCCGTTAAAATGATCTGGTCCAAAGGCAATTATTAAAGTTGGGTCGTATGCTTTGACCTCTGCAGCGAGCTTTTCAAACGTCTTACGTACCGTTTGTTCTTGGTGTTGTTCTGCTGGAGACGCAAATTCCATTAGCGGGCTATGAGAAGCGCAAATAAGTTTAACAGTCATGATTAGCTCCGAAATAAGACAGTTTTAGCTGTCTTATTAGTCCATTAATATCGGATTAAAATTAAGCATCAAAAAAGCCAGCATTCGCTTGGCGTAAGCCACGAATACCCAAACCACAGTCAGCATTTATAAAAACACCCGATAATGGTCGGTTATTTTGACGAGATGCGAGTAATACATAAGAGCCCGTCATATCTTCAGGTTCTGGTAAAAATTTCAGTGGCATGCCTTGCCCAATTTTTTGGGAATCGCGTGCATCAAGGAGTCCTAGATTTTCTTGCCCAAGCGAAACAGCGCCCTTTACATTGACATTCATACCAGAGGGAGAAACCGCATTCACGCGGATTTTAGGTGCTAATTCATAGGCCAGTTCACGCACTAAACCTACACCAGCATGTTTTGAGGCAGTATAAATTGGACCACCACCAGATGAATAAAACGCTGAGTTAGATAAGGTAAAAATCATCGAACCTTCGGTTTTAAGTAGCTCGTCTAAAGCAGCTTTGGCACCCAACAAATAACCTTTTGTATTGATGCCCATAATTTCATCAAAAGCAGTATTTAACTGTTCACCGCTCATGTTGACGATGTCGGCATAATGATCCCAAATACCGGCGTTCCCAATGAAACAGTCTAGTTTTCCAAAGCGTTCTACGGTAGCTTGCACGGCACGAACGTTATCTTCAAAACTAGCCACATCTCCTGTCACTGCTACAATTTTGTCACCATAGCGTGCGATCAATTCATCTACTTTTGATTGAGACCGTTGCAATACACCCACATGGGCACCCTCTTGTAAAAAGCGCTCAACCAATGCAAGTCCTAGTCCCGAACCACCACCAGTAATCAGTGCAACTTCACCCTCTAGCCAGCCCATCATTACGCTCCCATCATTTCAACATAAAGTGCGCCGTCTTCAATTACCACTGGAAATGTCTGAATTGGATCGGTCGCTGGTACACATTGCGGTACGCCTGTTTTTAAACAAAAGCGTGATGCATGGAGTGGGCATTCAACCGTACCATCATCTTCTAAGTAGCCTTCAGACATGGAGGCATTACCATGACTGCATTTATCATTCATGGCAAAGAACTCACCGTTAAAGTTAAACACTGCAACTGCTGAAATATCCCCGACATTACAATCAACTTTTAGGGCTTCGCCTTCATCTAACTCATCAATCTGACAAACGAAAATCTTACTCATTAGAAAAACACCGTAATATTGTGGGAAGTCAAAGTTGCTTGATCGAGGGTGATATCGCGTTTAGCAATTTTCCAGCCTAAGCTACTGCTATCGTCTTTCTGAATCAGATCAACCCGTTTACCGACATAAATCAACACATCTTTTTCTTTCTGCGAGCGATAAAGCAAATAATTGCTAAAAACCTGATATTCATTTGCTTGCTCAGTTGCTTCAACTCGAATATTAGTAATCAAGTGACGAGTACGTGATGGAGGTTCTTCGGACCACGACATCCCTGTTTCTAATTTTGCTACACGGCGCTCTAATACAAATTTGTCATCGTGATAAATCCACGTAGACGGTGGTGCAATACATTTACGACGATCGCGAGTTTGCGCATTTGTCGTTGTTTTAAGCGTATATAAAATATCTTCGCTTAAAATATCCAACCAATCTCGAAACTTCCAATCATCTAACAATTGTGCTTCTGCATATAAAAACTGACTAATGTCGTGATGCAGTTCTAATCCGATA
Source organism: Acinetobacter pittii (assembly GCF_022449185.1). Taxonomy (GTDB): domain Bacteria; phylum Pseudomonadota; class Gammaproteobacteria; order Pseudomonadales; family Moraxellaceae; genus Acinetobacter; species Acinetobacter pittii_I. The sequence continues at coordinate 854,996 of NZ_JAKUKO010000001.1, read as the reverse complement.
GAACGCCATACTGGCTGTGGCTTCAATGAGTCAACGATCTGGTTCATTTCACAAGCTCCTTCTTGTCTTTTTTAACTGCTTTTTTCAAAAGTTCTTGTTCATAAGCCTCATCTGCACGTTGCACGTCTTCCCATTTTTCATGCATCAATAGGTTTGCCCAGTGGCGATACATGCCACGCGCTGCTGTTTCAGAGAAAACATGATTGGTAATACCCGGAATACCATCCTCACGGTATTTTTCGTTGCCAAGACCCATTTCCATAATAAGCTTGCTTTTACGCGCTTTATAACCACGTAACACTTTCTGGATCTCAATCCAGTTTTCACCATCATCTGCTTCAGCAAAACCAGCTGGGCCAAATGCTCGACAAGCATTCAACTCCATCGCTTCTTTGATGTGCTGTGGTGCTGCTTTATCTGTAATACAAAAAGCCCAAACTTCGGTTTTATCTGGTCCACGTGGATGCCAAATACGCATCGTCGTCATACCATTCAACCAAGACAAAGTTGGGAACATGGTGTTATGTCCAGCCAAGCGTAAAGCACGTGTGTCGCCCAAACGCTCTTTGGTTTCTTCATAGGTTTCACGGAAGTAATCTGCTACTTGGCCATCTACCCAGAAATTAGCATCTGGTTTTTCAGTCAGGAAGAAACCGGAACCATGACCGCGTTGTCCATATTGCACACAGCTTTCTGCTGTTTCCCAAACTGGTCGTGCAGTTTGTGCGCTACCTAATGCTTTAGATGCATCATCATTTGGTTTACCACCTAGAACTTGTACTGCTGAGGCATGCGAGTACGGCGCGTGGTATTGATCAGAAGCAAACTGTTCTGCTGCAAATTTCCAGTTACAGTTAATCTCCCATTTATGAATGCCACCAATAACTTCTGAACCACCTTCACGGCGGTCAATCATTGCATCGAGATACCAAGCAATATCACCCATATAGTCGAGTAATTCAGGTGTGTCATCAGCCCAGCATCCAAAAACCAAACCTTTGTAGCTAGCAACACGTGGAACTTCTTGCAATCCCCATTTTTCTTTACAAGCACCATGTGGGAAGGCAAGACCTTCTAATGGAATATCTTTAAGCGCACCATCAATCCCATAAGACCAGCCATGATATGGACAAGTAAATGCACGTGTATTACCACAATCGGCGTAGCTGACTCGCATAGAACGATGACGACATTGATTTAATAACGCCTTGATAGAACCATCTTTTTGGCGAGTAACAATAATGGGATCTTCACCCATATATGTGTTGAAAAAGTCCCCTGATTTTGGAATTTGGCTTTCGTGGCAAAGAAATAGCCAGCAACGTCCAAAAATACGTTCTAACTCCAATTCGTATAATTGTGGGTCTGTGTAAATAGATGGCGAGATACGTCCATTTTGTGCATCGACTAACGCATCGATTTCGCACACATCAATTTTTCCATTCATGAGAAGCACTCCTGCTGCCGCCAAAAAAGCACAACATAAAATTCAGTTTGAATGGATAATGATTTTTTAAATGTTTTAAGTGAAATATTTTATTTGTTTTAAATTAGACTTTTTATGAATTATTCATTATAGGTTTTAAATATTAAAATTAATTTTGCCTGATACTAATCAGCAGTTTTTTATAAACGGATTTATGGTTTTCAACCATTTAGCATACTTTATTAACCGCTAAAGTTAATAAGAGGATTTTTGGATCACAACTGATATGGAATTACGTCATTTACGCTATTTTATCATGGTCGCAGAAGAGCTTAACTTTAGTAAAGCGGCGCTTCGTCTTTACACGGCCCAACCCTCTCTTAGCCAACAAATTAAAGACCTCGAAGATGAGGTTGGCGTAAAACTATTATATCGTACTAAACGTAAAGTTGAACTCACCGAAGAAGGAAGTGTATTTCTTGAGCAAGCGCGTTTAACGTTAGCTCAAGCAGATAAAGCGATTGCAATGGCTCGTCAAGTTTCGAAATTTAAAAAACAACAACTGACGATTGGTTTTGTTCCAGTAGTAGAAATGAAAGTTTTTCCATCTGTTCTTCCAAGTTTACGGGTACAAAATCCAAACCTCAAAATTGAATTACGCAGTATGAATAATACCGAACAAATGGAGGCATTAAAGAATGGAGTCATTGATATTGCATTTATGAGGGATAACTTAAATAACGATGAAATACAAAGCCAGTTCGTATTACGTGAACCGCTAATGCTATTGCTTCCTCGAAATCACCCACTTGCACAATACGAACGTATACCCGTCAGGCTTTTAAACAATATTGACTTTATTATTCCATCTTCAGAACAGTCTTCAATTTTACATCATACAATTCTTAATTTTGCCGAAATACACAATATTAAATTTAATATTGTTCAGACTGCACATAATATTTTATTTAATATTAACTCAATAGGAATGGGGTTAGGCTGTGGCATTTTACCTAGTTATATAGAACCATTAACTTTAAATAATATTGTCACTCGCCCCTTAGATGTTGATCTACCTTTTTTAGATTTATATGTCAGCTATAGAAAAGATGCTGAGTCTTCGGGTGTTAAAGAGTTTATCGATTTATTGAGTAAAGTTTTTTACTTAAATATTAATCGGTCTTAAAATCCTTAAGTTAATACAAAAGTCTAAGATGATTTAAAAATATTCAACAAAAACAAATTTATAATTTAAGAGGAGGAGAAATCTGTTAGTTCTCCTACTCTTCTTTCTATCTTTTATTTAACATCATGCAATGCTAAATATTGTTTAATGATCTGGTTAAACTCATCAGCTTTTTCAACTTGCGACCAATGCCCACATTGACTAAATATATGAGCATCAGCATTCGGTACAATATTCAAAATATCCCAAGTACGTGATACAGGAATAACTACATCTTGCACACCATGAATAAGTAACACAGGAATCTGAATATTTTTCATTTTATCGAAATCGAGAGGAAACTCGAATCGGTCACGGTCTCGAGCCCCAACCACTTCCATTAATCGATCTGATGCATAGTCATTTTTAGCGGCCTCAAAACGAACTTTAACCAATTCATCAGTAACTAAAGACTTATCCACTACAAACATTTCTAAAGTTTTACGGATACCAGCTTCTGTTAATTCAGGATTAGCATGTGCTTTAAGTGCTGCTGTCTGCTTAGCACCACCCGTTCCCATTGATACAATACCCAGTACACGCTCTGGATAATCTAATACAAACTGGAATGCTAACCATCCCCCTAAAGAATTACCAACCAACCAAGTTTTTTCAATACCCAGTGCATCTAGTACTCGAACCGCGTGATCTACCCACTCACGAATACCATAAACAGTTCCTTCTGCAACAACAGTTTGGCCATAACCAATTGAATCAATTGCGATACAACGTCCTTGCTCAGCAATTTGTGGTAAGTTCAACCACCAGTTTGCTGCTGCTGACACGCCCGTACCAGAACCATGTAAAAATAAAATTGGAGTACCTTTTCCAAGTTCATGATAATGAGTAAGCTCGCCTGCTGCTGTTTCAATCCATTTATCTTCCAAACCAAAAAATGGATCTGTTTTATATTCGGGGATTTGTACTGTTCCCATCTTATTCCTCTTACAATTTATACAGCTCAACTCAAGATTAAGCTGCTTTTAGTAGGCCAAATTTTAAATGTTTTACTCACCCATCTTACCTGTTCACAGCGCCTAAACTGATACTTGTTTACGATGAGGTGATACAAAAAAAATATTAATAACCATTTGTTATTTAAATAAATATTTAAAAGCATTTAAAATTTATAGGTGTATGTCGTTGCAATACGATGTTCCTGCAAATCGCTTGCTTGGCCTGCAATATTGTCGAAGTTCACATCGATATACATCCACTGAAAACCTAAGCCTTTTAACTTCCCTTCTGGCACAACGTAATTCAGAATAAAGTTAAATTCATCTTCTTTGCCTTTGCCTGTTAATGCACTTGATTCATATGCTGAATCGACACCCCAGCCATGCCAATATTTGGCAGTGGTTTTTAAACCTTTAATGCCAAGATCACTGAAATCATAGCTATAAGCCACACCCACCGATTTCTCATCTTTACGGATAAAGCTCGCAACTGACCAGTTATCCAAATAAGGCTGAGGTACCCAGCCAGCAATAGTTGGAAAATATGGAGCTCCTGTTGCTGCGCTCGGATTACTACCATAGTCGCCAAACATCTGCTGATAAGATAGCCCCAAACTATGTGGACCGTAAGTTAAGGTTGATCCTATTGATAATGCCCGATTATCAATATCACCATACAAGGCATCTCCCGACTCTGCATTGTCAAAAAAACGCACATGTGAATCGACTTTTAACTTGTCATAATTATTTTTATAGTTCACACCCAAGTAATTTTGACGATAGATATTCGTCACATCGCCATAAAAGTAACTTGCAGACCAGTTTTTATTTAATTGGTAATCTATGCCTGCAACATACATCCCATCAGTTTTACCATCATTATTTAATGCTTTAGGCCATAGACCAAAATCCATTGGCTGATTTTCATAACGGGCATTGATACTATCCAAATAACCTAACGTTAATTTGGTGTTTTTAATATCTTTTGACTCTAGCCATATACCATTGTAAGTGGTCAATAATTGACGAGATGGGTCAAAATGAATTACTGGTGTTACAGGTAAAATTTCACCAATTCGTAATTCAGTTTGGCTGATTTTCGCTTTAAAAGTTGCTCCTATTTTTCCAAACTGACGCTCTTGTTTTCCTGTGCCTGTACCAGAAATTCCACTATACGGCAGAACCCAATCAGCATTACGGTCACGACCATCCAGACGCACAGCATACTGTGCCAACACATCAACACCAAGTTGTAATGCCCCAAACTCTGCATAACCCGATTTTGCATCCAGTGTCGCAGCTTGTGACCAACTACCCCAATTTTTTGCAGGGGTATCATCATACTGACGATCTAAATAGAAGTTTTTAAATTTCAGCTGAACCTGACTATCTTCAACAAAGCCTGCATATGTGCCAGTAGCCCCTATTGTTGCTATTGCGCAAGCCATTGCGATCCATAACGTTTGACGACGCATTGCGTACTTCCTTTCAATCAATCCATGAAACCAAGCCCTATCATGCTCAACTCTATTTTTATGAAAAATTCGACTAGAGTATTAAGATATTTTTCTTTTTAAACTCAATGCTTTAAAAAAATATTACTTTTCCAGTAATGAGGATTTTTAACAGATCATTAAAAACGATTAATCATTACCTAAAAACCAGAATAAATATTTGTTATATATCTATTTTTTATTAAAATATCTTTATTTAAATTTGCTATTTTTAATTTTCTAATCGTTTTTTTATTTAAATAGAAACTCATCCAATCAAAAATGATGTCCATCCATTTATAGAAAATAACACTTATATCCAAGTTATTTCATCTAGATCAAATCATTAGATGTAAAAAAGCACTCTCGTGGAGTGCTCTTTTTCATTTGTAAAAAAACTTATGCGCTCATTACTTTCGCTTTTGACATGGTCAAGGCAAGATCTTCAATCATATCCTCCTGTCCCCCAACCGTACCACGGCGACCAAGCTCTAATAAAATTTCACGTGCAGAGACACCATATTTAGCTTCAGCACGTTTTGCAAACAACAAGAAAGAAGAATATACACCTGCATAACCTAATGTTGCTGCATCACGATCGGCACGAATTGGATTTAGCATCATTGGTATCACAAGATCTTCTGCAATATCTTGTACTTTAAACAAGTCTACGCCTGTTTCTATTTGCATACGATTTGCAACCGCAATAAATAATTCAAGCGGCGTATTGCCTGCTCCTGCTCCCAATCCTGCGGCCGCTAAATCAACTCGGCTTACACCTGCTTCAACCGCAGCAACAGTATTGGCAACGCCCATACCCAAGTTATGGTGACCATGGAAACCTAACTCAATATTGCTATCAAGTTCTTGGCGGAGTAACCCAATCCGATCGGTAACATCTTGTGGCAACATGTACCCAGCAGAGTCTGTAACATAAATACAGTTAGCACCGTAAGACACCATTTTTTTTGCTTCTTGTAGCAAATGTTGTGGCGATGCCATATGAGCTAACATTAAAAAGCCTACTGTGTCCATTCCCAATTTACGGGCAGCAGTAATATGCTGCTCAGACACATCAGCTTCTGTACAGTGTGTTGCAACACGAATGGTTGAAACACCAATCTCATGTGCCATTTTCAAATGATCAACTGTTCCAATACCCGGTAATAAAAGTGCAGATACCTTGGCATTTTTCATGCGTGGCACAACAGCAGATAAATACTCTTCATCTGTTGCAGCGGCGAAACCATAGTTAACGGAACTCCCCCCTAAGCCATCACCATGAGTTACTTCAATTAATGGCACACCCGCTTCGTCTAACGCGGTTGAAATGGCAATCATTTGCTCAACTGTAGTTTGATGGCGTTGAGGATGCATACCATCACGTAAAGTCATATCATGCACAATAATCTTAGACATACGGTTTCTCCTTAAACAACTTCAGCTTTTTGATTAGATAAAACACGTTCTGCAAACATTTCTGCAGTACGTGCAGCTGCCGCAGTCATAATGTCAAGATTACCTGCATATTTCGGCAAATAATCGCCTAGGCCTTCTACTTCAAGAAATATAGAAACACGATTACCATCAAATACAGGGCCATTAACTAACTTATAGCCCGGAACATATTTTTGGACATCTTTGATCATGGCATTGACTGATTCCGTAATTGCAACTTGGTCAGGCTCTCCTTCAACTAAACAATGTACTGTGTCACGCATCATTAATGGTGGTTCAGCTGGGTTAATAATAATGATGGCTTTACCTTGTTTGGCACCACCAACCTTTTCAATTGCACCAGCCGTAGTACGAGTAAATTCATCAATATTTTTACGCGTACCTGGGCCAACCGATTTTGTTGATACAGTCGCAATGATTTCAGCATAGTTAACTGTCTGTACTCTTGAAATCGCTGCGACCATTGGAATAGTTGCTTGCCCACCGCAAGTCACCATATTGACATTGGGTACTTCACCCGCGTCTAGCAGAGCTTCTAAGTTCACTGGCGGCACACAAAATGGACCAATTGCCGCAGGCGTTAAATCAATCATTAACACGCCAAGCTCATTAAGCTTACGGCTATTCTCTGCATGTACGTAAGCAGAAGTCGCATCAAAAGCAATTTTGATATCATCTTCAAGTACATGAGGTAATAAACCATCAACTCCATCCGAAGTAGTCTTTAATCCCATTTTTGCAGCACGGGCCAAGCCTTCAGAAGTAGGATCAATCCCTATCATCCATACAGGTTCTAGCACTTCACTACGCTGTAATTTATACAACAAATCTGTTCCAATATTTCCCGGACCGATTAAGGCACATTTGATCTTATTCATTTCCCTATCCTTTATTCAGTAGCAAAGCATGCGGTAACTGAGTCGAAGCCTTCAATTTTTACTACGAACTCATCTCCGGCTTGAGCTACAACCATTGGACCCAATGCCCCTGTTAAAACAATATCTCCAGCCTGTAACGGGCGCCCGCGACGTACCATTTCATCGGCCAACCAAATAGCTGCATTCAACGGGTTGGCCAAACAAGCTTTACCCATGCCCTCTGAGACAATTTCACTACTACGAGTCATGACCATTTTGCAGTTCACTAAATCAAGTTGATCAAGCTGTACTGGACGCGAACCTAAAACAAAAGCTGCACTAGAAGCGTTGTCAGCAACAGTGTCAATTAATGAGATTTTCCAGTTCTCAATACGGCTATCGACGACTTCAATAGCAGGCAAGGCATAATCTGTAGCACTAATAATGTCTGCATATGTATGTCTGGTTTGGGTTAAATCATGTTTGAGTACAAGCGCAATTTCAGCTTCAACTTTTGGCTGAATTAATTTACTTATTGGAATTACATCACCATCACCGTATGCCATATCGGCAAATAGCATTCCAAAATCAGGCTGATCCACCCCAAGCTGAGCTTGTACGGCTTTTGAAGTCAAACCAATTTTACGACCTACTAAACGGCGTCCTTCAGATAATGCACGTACAGTATTGATTTCCTGTACTGCATAAGCGATATCCACACTTGCCTGTTCACCACCGAGTTCAGCACGTATTGGAACAATCGCAGTTTGTGATAGTTCAGCCTGCCTTAAAGCCAAAGCAACTGAATCGACAACAGCAGAATTTGACATCAATATTTCCTTAAACTGCAAAATTGAATGTTTACTGCGTACGAAAGGTATAGAACGGAATACGAAGTTCAGGCAAAGTTAGAAACAACAAATCCCTTGTATTTTCCGAGACAGCTACCTACGGGAACGTACATATAAAACACAGCTTAAGAATGGGAAAATCCCTAATTAAATGCCAATACTTATTTTGTTTCATATAATAGTTTTTATTTATAATCAGCCCCAAAATGCTGTTTAAAAATTTAATGCTAAGTAACTATAATAGTTTTATTAATCAATATATTTTTTTAGAGGTTAGAAAAATACTAATTTTCAAATTTTATATATTACACTAGATAATCTTACGTTTAGTTATCGTTGAAAATGATTAAGTAGTTCTTAATTTACCTACTGCAATTCATTTTAAAACATAAAAAAAGCCCATCTTAACTACGTTTGAAAGTTTGGATTTACTAATATCTTTCAAGCGTAGTTAATCAGACAATATTAATAAACTTAACTTAGAATACCTTTTTAACTGAGACAGTAAATGTGGAATCAATCGGATTTGAAATTGGCGCATCTAGTTCACCATTACTATACTTTTTATAAAATCCATCTTTATCCCAGGCTTTAGTATAGGCTAAGCCAGTAGTCCAGCCATCACCTAAATCTTTAATCAGCTCGATTTTCATATCTTGAAAGTTAGCTTCCGAAAAATTTTTAATTTTTTCATAGCCATAGTGAGCGCCAAAAGTCCAAGACTCATTGATAGGCTGAGTAAAAGTTAAGTCTAAATAAGTTGTTCCTCGTGAACGTTTACCTGTTGGGCCACCCATCGTATCGGAGTTATAGCCTGCATAATCTGGGGTATAGGTAATATAATATTTAAGAGTCAAAGGCCCATAACCAATTTGAGGCACAATTTCACCATAGTTATAACTGGTACTTCCTGTTTCAGGCGTACTTTTGGATTCTGGATAATAGTAATAAAAAACCGTCATTCCAGCTGAAAACTTATCAAAATTTCTTATATAACCTGTGTAAAAATCCCACTCAACTGAAGCATTTCGAAGATAGTTAGAACTTACATTTGAAGCCCAAGTCCCCACAAATAATCCATTCGGATTTGCATAATCTAGACCAATTTGTAATGCAGGCTTGCCCCAAGTTTGTTGAAAACCACGTGATATATATTGACTTGCGAAGGTTACATTAGCACTGTATGGAGAAATTTGTTCTTGTTCATTTATTTGCTCAGCATGTACAACACCAGTAGACATAATAAGAGAAGCTATCCCTAAAATTTTTCTCATCCAATAATCCTTTTAAATATTACCTATAGGTTTAAAGTTTTAAAATAACATGATAATTCAATTTAAAACGTATTAAAAAGTTATAAATTTAGATTTCTCGACACTTCTTCTTGACTATAGATCTCTTCAATACAGTCTAAAATTTTAGGAATATATGAACTTTGGTCCATGTTACGCATCGATAGAGAAATGGGACTATAGGCTTCTAAGTCTAAGATATTTAAATAAGTTAGATTCTTCATTCCAATATCACAGGCACTTTCTGGAATAATACAAATACCCTCTCCAGATGCCACCAAGCCAAGTGCCATATGAATTTCGCGGACTTCAGTCAGTTTGGCAGGAACAAGACCTAATTTGGTAAATAAAGCTTGAATAGTGGTCGAAAAATTTGGTTTAGGTGTTGTGGGATAAGAAAAAATTGTTTCATTGATAATTTGAGATAAATAAATTCCTGATTCTTGGAACTCACTTAAAGGATGTTTTTTATGAATCGCGAGTTTTAATTTTTCTTTTCTAAGTAGAAGTCGCTTAATGGCAGGATCGCTAATCGGCAACCGACCAAAACCTAAATCGATTTTGCCTAACTTTAAAGCTTCGACCTGATCTCGTGTACCACATTCAATAAGCTCGACATGAATGTCTGGATTTTTTTGTCTAAATAGATAAATGACCTGTGGTAATCGCCCATAAAGAAGCGAACTCACATAGCCAACTTTAACAACATTCTCAACCAGCTTCATTTTTTTTGCCATAGAAGCTGCTTGAGCCGTATGCGTTAAAATCTGAACAGCATGTTGGTAAAAAAACAGCCCTGCTTCTGTCACTTTTAATGGACGTGAGCCTTTCACGAACAGATCAATTCCTAACTCTTCCTCTAGTTTTTTAATTTGACGCGTGAGTGGTGGCTGAGCAATAAAAAGCTTTTCTGCGGCTTTAGTCAGACTTTGTTCTTCCACAACGGTAACAAAATAACGTAGATGTCTTAATTCCATTAATATACCTTTTTAGTATCTTAAAATACCGTTCTATATCTATTTTAGGCTATTACATTCTTCTATGGTATGTAAACAAGTTTGAAATAGTTGAAACTTCATGTATAGAACCATAGAAACCATACTTGTGGATATTCCAACTATCCGTCCTCACCAGCTGTCTGTGACTACCATGCGTACTCAGACTTTGGTGCTCGTTAAAATTACGACCACGGATGGTATTGTAGGTTGGGGTGAAGCGACCACCATTGGTGGACTGAACTATGGTGAAGAAAGTCCTGAAAGTGTCAAAGCCAATATTGATACTTACTTTGCACCATTACTCGCATCAGTTAAAGATTTAAATGTTGCTCAAACACTAAAACTGATTCGTAAGAATATTAATGGTAACCGTTTCGCGAAATGTGCCATTCAGACTGCTCTACTTGATATTCAGGCAAAACGTTTAGGCGTGCCATTAAGTGAAGTTTTAGGTGGCCGTCTGCGTAATAGTTTACCTGTACTTTGGACGCTCGCGTCTGGTGACACAGAAAAAGATATTGCTGAAGCTCGAAAAATGATTGAGTTAAAACGTCATAACACGTTCAAACTCAAAATCGGCTCACGCCCTTTGCAACACGATGTTGATCATGTGATTGCAATTAAAAAAGCACTAGGTGCAGATATTAGTGTACGTGTCGATGTAAATCGTGCATGGTCAGAGCTGGAATGTATTCAAGGTATTCAACAGCTGCAAGATGGCGGGATTGATTTAATTGAGCAGCCTTGTGCTATTCAGAACACTGAAGCTCTTGCGCGCCTAACACAGCGTTTTGATGTCGCAATTATGGCAGATGAAGCTTTAACTGGCCCTGACAGCGCATACCGTATTGCAAAAAGTCATGGTGCCGATGTATTTGCCGTAAAGATTGAACAATCTGGTGGTCTGATCGAGGCATGTGAAGTTGCAAAGGTTGCAGGTTTGGCTGGAATCGATCTTTATGGCGGCACTATGCTTGAAGGCCCTGTAGGTAGCATGGCTTCTGCTCATGCGTTTGCAACTTTTGAAACATTAGCGTTTGGTACTGAATTATTTGGTCCGTTATTACTTACCGAAGAAATTTTGAAAGAACCGCTACGTTATGAAAACTTTGAATTGCACTTGCCAACGGCTCCCGGCTTAGGCATTGAAATTGATGAAGATAAAGTCGAGAAGTTACGTCGTTAAGGCAACAGGATAAGGAGTTTCCCATGTTATTTCATGTACGTATGGATGTGCATATTCCACTTGATATGCCAGCCGACAAAGCAAATGAAATTAAGGCCGTTGAAAAAGCTTATTCGCAAGATTTACAACGTCAAGGTAAATGGCGTCATATCTGGCGTATTACAGGTCAGTACTCAAACATCAGTATTTTTGATGTCGAGAGCAATGAAGAATTGCACAATATTTTACAGGGTTTACCTCTCTATCCTTATATGAACATTGAAGTTATGGCAATGAATCGCCACCCTTCTTCTGTTCGTGATGATGATTCGTAAACCAAAAGAATTTTTTAAATGTGATCTCTGAAGTCCATTTAAAAACCAAGCAGATTATTCAGAAGGTAACAAGGAACGTGGCGGCACTTATTCGCTAGCAAAACAAAATGCCCGCAGCGCTGCCACCCAAAACCGTATTGCATACTTAAGGAGTTTTAGTATGAACCGTCAACAAATTGATGCGCTTGTAAAACAAATGAATGTCGACACTGCAAAAGGCGAAGTTGATGCACGTGTTCAACAAATTGTAGTGCGCCTTCTCGGGGATTTATTTCAAGCCATTGAAGATTTAGATATTCAACCTTCAGAAGTATGGAAAGGTTTGGAATATTTTACCGATGCTGGTCAAGCAAACGAACTTGGTCTTTTGGCAGCTGGCTTAGGTTTAGAGCATTATCTTGATTTACGTGCAGATGAAGCTGATGCCAAAGCTGGTGTTACGGGTGGCACACCACGTACTATCGAAGGCCCACTTTATGTAGCTGGCGCGCCTGAATCTGTTGGTTTTGCGCGTATGGATGATGGGACAGAATCTGGCAAAATCGATACCTTAATTATTGAAGGTACCGTAACTGATACTGATGGAAATATCATTGAAAATGCCAAAGTTGAAGTATGGCATGCCAACAGTTTGGGTAACTACTCATTCTTTGATAAGTCTCAATCTGACTTCAACTTACGTCGTACTATCTTGACTGATGCTGATGGTAAGTATGTTGCATTAACGACGATGCCTGTAGGTTATGGTTGCCCGCCAGAAGGTACAACTCAGGCTCTTCTTAACAAATTAGGCCGTCATGGTAACCGTCCATCTCACGTTCATTACTTCGTTTCTGCACCGGGTTATCGCAAGCTAACTACTCAATTCAACATTGAGGGTGATGAGTACTTATGGGATGACTTTGCTTTCGCAACTCGTGACGGCTTAGTTGCAACAGCAGTTGATGTAACTGACCCAGCTGAAATTCAACGCCGTGGTTTAGATCACGCTTTCAAACACATCACATTTAACATTGAACTTGTTAAAGATGCCGCTGCTGCTCCTTCAACTGAAGTTGAACGTCGTCGCGCTAGTGCTTAATTGAAAGTATATGTGAGTTAAAAGTTCGCTTTTGACTCACAAAATTTATTCCCTTTATTACTACCATTAAGAATTTAAATAAATTTTTAGCGGTAGTAATAACATCACGTTACCTCATGCTCTAAGGTTTCTCACATGATTGACAAAAGTAAGTCCTCACTAAGCGAGGTTCTATCGCAGATTAAAGATGGTGCAACCATTCTGATTGGTGGTTTCGGTACCGCAGGACAACCCGCTGAACTCATTGACGGACTGATTGAACTGGGTGTTAAAGATTTAACCATCGTCAGTAACAATGCCGGTAATGGTGATTATGGTCTGGCGAAATTGCTGAAAGCCGGTTCGGTTAAAAAAGTAATCTGTTCTTTCCCACGTCAGTCAGACTCTTATGTGTTTGATGAACTGTACCGTGCCGGAAAGGTTGAGCTTGAAGTAGTTCCACAAGGTAATCTGGCGTGCCGTATTCAGGCAGCAGGTATGGGGCTTGGGGCGGTATTTACCCCAACAGGCTTTGGAACACTTTTAGCTGAAGGCAAAGAAACCCGCGAAATTGATGGTAAAGACTATGTACTTGAGTATCCGATTAAAGCTGACTTCGCCTTGATTAAAGCCTACAAGGGCGACCGTTGGGGCAATCTGGTTTACCGTAAATCTGCACGTAACTTTGGCCCAATTATGGCCATGGCTGCTGATGTGACCATTGTTCAGGTTTCTGAGGTGGTTGAGCTAGGTGGATTAGATCCAGAGCACATCATCACCCCAGGTATCTTTGTACAGCATGTTGTACAAGTCGCACCCGCACAGTAAGCAATAAGGAGAAATAACATGAGCTACCAGAAACTCAGCCGTGACCAGATTGCACAACGTGTGGCACAAGATATTCCAGATGGCGCCTATGTGAACTTGGGTATTGGCCTACCAACCAAAATTGCCAGCTACCTACCTAACGATAAAGATATTTTTCTTCATTCTGAAAATGGCCTGTTGGCTTTTGGCCCACCGCCAGCGGCAGGTGAAGAAGACCCTGAACTGATTAATGCGGGTAAAGAATTTGTGACCATGCTTGAAGGCGGCAGCTTTTTCCACCATGGCGACTCATTTGCGATGATGCGTGGTGGTCACCTTGATATTGCAGTACTCGGTGCATTTCAGGTTGCCGCGAATGGTGACTTGGCGAACTGGCACACGGGAGCACCCGATGCGATTCCAGCGGTAGGTGGTGCGATGGATTTAGCTGTAGGGGCTAAGAAAGTATTTATCACCACAAACCATGTAACCAAACAAGGTGAACCGAAGATTGTGGCTGAGCTAACTTATCCAGTAACGGGTAAAAAATGTGTTGACCGTATTTACACTGATCTTTGTGTGATTGATGTGACCCAAGATGGTTTGAAGGTGATTGAGAAAGTTGAAGGTCTTAGCTTTGATGATTTACAGGCTTTAACGGGTGCAACTTTGATTGATGCGACTCAAGGGTAAGTTTAAACAGCAGTAACTATCGTGACAGGCGACATGGATGTCGCCCGTTGGACAGGGAGGCAAGGAAGCCTCCTCTGTTCAACAAAGGTTTTTGTTACTTTTGACCTTTCAAAAGTAAGGTATCGCTTATGCAATAGACCTATGGATATCACAGTAAATTACAGCCGTGATGTTATCCGTTGATATGAAAATTTATAAATCATCACAACGGAGGCTTACCTGTTTAAGCCAGATACCACCAGCTAATTCGTGTCACTTTTTTAAAAAAGTAACCAAAAACCTTTGTTACTCAGACACAACATCCCTGTTGTGCTGAGCAACGAGGCGACATCCATGTCGCCACCGCGAAATACCTACGGAGAATGGCTAAAAGGCCTGAAGTAAAGGACAAAAGTTAGAATGAAAACCGCTTATATCATCGATGCCATCCGTACTCCATTCGGCCGTTATGCTGGTGGCCTTGCTCCTGTCCGTGCCGATGACCTGGGGGCTGTGCCGATTAAAGCCTTAATCCAACGTAACCCGAATGTAGATTGGGAACAGGTCGATGATGTGATCTATGGCTGTGCCAACCAAGCCGGTGAAGACAACCGTAATGTTGGTCGTATGTCAGCACTGCTTGCAGGTTTACCATATCAAGTACCAGCAACCACTATTAACCGTTTGTGTGGTTCATCACTTGATGCGATTGCCATTGCTGCCCGTGCCATTAAAGCAGGTGAAGCGAATTTGGTGATTGCTGGGGGTGTAGAAAGCATGAGCCGTGCACCCTATGTGATGGGTAAGTCTGACAGTGCTTTTGGCCGTAGCCAGAAGATTGAAGACACCACCATGGGCTGGCGTTTCATTAACCCGAAACTTAAAGAATTGTATGGTGTAGACACCATGCCCCAGACTGCCGAAAACGTGGCTGAACAGTTTAACGTCAATCGTGCAGATCAGGACCAGTTTGCCTTGGTGAGCCAACAACGCACCGCAAGCGCGCAAGCCAAAGGCTTTTTTTCTAAAGAAATCGTGCCAGTTGAAATCCCTCAGCGTAAGGGTGATGCTGTTGTGATTGATACCGATGAACATCCTCGTGCATCAACCACCCTTGAAGGTTTAAGCAAACTTAAACCGGTTGTTAAAGCAGATGGCACAGTCACTGCGGGTAATGCTTCAGGCATTAATGATGGTGCAGCAGCTCTACTGATTGCTTCTGATGAGGCAGTTCAAGCTTACAATCTAAAACCACGTGCCAAGATCATTGCTTCAACAGCAGTGGGTGTAGAACCACGCATTATGGGCTTTGCTCCGGCACCAGCGATTAAGAAATTACTTAAACAAGCCAACCTGACTTTAGATCAGATGGATGTAATTGAGCTCAATGAAGCTTTTGCTGCACAAGCTTTGGCAGTGACCCGTGATTTAGGTTTGCCAGATGATTCTGACAAGGTAAATCCAAACGGTGGTGCAATTGCTTTGGGTCATCCACTTGGTGCATCAGGTGCACGCCTCGTAATTACAGCCCTAAACCAGCTTGAGCAAACAGGTGGTCGTTACGCTATGTGTTCAATGTGTATTGGTGTAGGTCAAGGTATCGCATTAATTATTGAACGTGTTGAAGCACTTTAAGGAGAAACAAATGCCATCTTTTCAATCTGCCGATGCACAAATTAACTATCAAACTTTTGGCGAACCGTCGTCCCCTGCTCTGGTGTTTTCCAATTCTTTGGGCACCAATTATGGTATGTGGCAAAAACAGTTTAATCAGTTAAAAGATCAATTTTTTGTGATCTGCTATGACACTCGTGGTCACGGTTCATCATCTACGCCTGACGGTCCATATACTGTAGAGCAATTAGGTGAAGATGTTGTTCGTTTACTGGATCATCTGAATATTAGCAAAGCTGCTTTTTGTGGTATTTCTATGGGTGGTTTAACCGGTCAATGGCTGGCGATTCATTACCCTGACCGTTTTAGTCATGTGGTTGTGGCAAATACTGCCGCTAAAATTGGACAAGAACAGGCATGGCTTGACCGTGCAAAATTAGTACGTCAGCAAGGTTTACAGCCAATCGCAGCCACAGCAGCTTCGCGATGGTTTACAGATCCCTTTATCCAAAGTCATGCTTCAATTGTCAACAACCTATGTAACGACTTAAGTGCTGGCAGCGCAATGGGTTATGCCAATTGTTGTGAGGCTTTGGCTAAAGCGGATGTCCGTGAGCAGTTAAAAGACATCAAAATTCCTGTATTGGTGATTGCTGGAACTCAAGACCCTGTAACGACTGTTGCAGATGGTGAGTTTATGCAGCAACGCATTCCACAATCAAAACTTGCAGAAATAGATGCCTCTCATATTTCCAATGTAGAGCAACCAGAAGCTTTTAATAAAATCCTAAAGGATTTTTTATTAGGTTAATTTAATGATTCAAAAAAAAATGGCCTTTATAGGCCATTTTTATATCTCGTAGAATCTTTGAACTTAATACCGAATCATCACCGATTTTAATTCAGTGTAATCTTCAATAAAAGCATCTGAAAACTCTCTGCCAATTCCTGAAGCTTTTACCCCGCCAAATGGAACTGATGGATCTAAGAACGTATGCATATTGACCCACAAGGTCCCTGCTTCAATTTTAGGAATCAAACGCAATGCTTTAGATAAATCATTTGTCCAAATACTTGCGGTTAAACCAAAGCGCGACTGATTCATAAGCTGAATAAGCTCTTCATCAGTTTCGAATGGCATTACTCCGACCACTGGACCAAAAGTTTCCTCTGAAAATAAAGGATCATCGGTATTTTTAAAGGAAATTAAAGTTGGCTGTACAAAATACCCTATCTGATCTAGAGCCTTACCCCCTGCAATAATCTGGTTGTTGGCTTTAGCCATATCTAAATAATGTTTTACTTTATTAAAATGTGGCTGATTAGAGAGTGGACCAAACATACTTCCTTCATCCATAGCCGATCCAATTTTGAAACTAGAGAGTGCTTTAGAGAGCTTCTCGACTAGTTCATCATGTTTTGTATGGTGTACAAAAAAACGCTCTGGGGATGCACAAACTTGACCTTGATGCACAAAAGTTGCTTGCAACAAAGTCGGTAAAATCTCATCAATATTTGCATCGGCCAAAACGGCTATTGCATTTTTACCACCTAGCTCCAGACTTACCCGAGTTAAATCACTACTCATTGCAAGTTTACCGATGGCAATACCTGTTGGTACTGAACCTGTAAACGAGACTTTCTTAACGAGCGGGGACTCAATTAAATATTGTCCTGTCTCCCCCTTACCTGTCACTACATTAATTACACCCTCTGGAATACCTGCCTCAATCGCAAGTTCGGCTAAACGCAATAAAGATAAGCTGGCAAACTCACTTGGTTTAAGCACAATGGTACAGCCCGTTGTTAAAGCTGAACCGATTTTCCAAACACCAATCATCAGTGAAAAATTCCAAGGCACAATCCCTGCAACTACCCCCACTGGTTGCCTTAAAGTAAAGGCCGTATATTTCTCACCTTGCATAGAAGGAATAGAGGGTTGCATAGTTTGACCATTAATTTTGGTTGCCCACCCTGCAAAATATCTTAAGAAAATAACAGATTGTGCGACTTCAAGATGTCTTGAAATATTGATAAGTTTTCCAGTAGACAACGACTCAAGCTGAGCAAGTTCTTCACCATGTTGCTCAATTAAATCTGCCAACTTATTTAGTTTAACGCCACGTTCATATGGCGTAGTTTCAGCCCAAGCATTTTGAAAAGCATGTTCAGCACTTTTAACGGCGCTTACGACATCTTGTTGACTACCTATACTAATTTGAGCAACAACTTGTTCAGTCGATGGATTTACAATATCTACTTTCTCTAAAAGCTCGGCAGCAACTAATTTTCCATCAATAAAGTGTCCATGTTGACGTGTCATAAATTCCTGCACGCTTTGTAAAATCTGAACTTCACTCATTTTTTATTTCTCTCAATTCATTTAAAAGGATCTATTAATAGATGTATTGCAGAATCAACTGCGCATATACATTAGTCTTGTCATCGTAGTTTTGAGTACCACCACTATGGATATCGTGTTTTGGTTTATAGAGTCCCACTAAAGGAATAACGTTGAATTTTTTATTCACTGACCACACCGAAAATACATCCAGCTCATGTCCGTCTACATTGGTTAATGACTTATTTACTGTTTTGAACTTATAGGCCAAAGCACCCAACATAAAATTTTCTTTTAGATTCATGCTGTAAGAAACTTGATGAATATCTGCATTTTTATTGAATGGCCCAGCATAATTTCCGGCAACTTCGCCCTGAAACCATGTGCCAAAGCCGACAGTATTTCCATAAAACATGGTGTCGTATTGGTCTGAAAAATGGCTAAAACGGTAGCCTAATAAGGGTGTATATTTTGAAGATAAAAAGTTATAGTTCAGCGCTAAGTAGCCAGCATTTTCGTGGCGATCTTTTTTATCTTGAACTACAAACTCAGTTTTAACTTCTATCTCTGGTAAAGGTTGATAATTCAAGCGTAAAGCATAATTTTTAAGATCTTCGCGCCCTGAAACGTGTTCAGCATCTTCAAGATCTAATACATTTAAGTAAGTGAACCCAACACCTTTATCTTTAAGCTGATACATCAGATCAGCCACAAAGAGTTCTGGGGAAAATTGTGCTTTATTGTCTGACTTTAGATAAGCCAGTTTTAGCGTTGTATTCTCTTGCGGTTTATATTGCAGCAAACTTGTAAAATCAAAGCTTCGACGAGCTGCCAAATAATATGCTCCACCACGATCTAGTGTGCCATCCGCAGGCGCTTTACCAAGATTTAATGCATCACCCGCAATGAAGAACCCATCACCAATCATGATATTTTGTCGACCGATACTTAAATCATAGGTCGTTAACTCATCTTTATTGGTGCCGTCTTTAAAACCAATGATCCATTCATTCACATCTGTTTTACGTTCTTTGCCATTACTATTTTGGCCTGCGTCACCATCACCAAATGTTGCCGAGCTAATACCGCTCAAGCTTGCATAGAGCTGATTGTTTTTAAAGGTGTATTGTCCTTTCGCACCATATTTAAGATGACCTTCTTGCCAATTGATTCTTTCATCCTCTAGGTTTTCACCGTTATAGCTTTTACCGCTACTAAAGGCCCCAAAAGTTGCTTCAAAAGTTGGCTTAATTTCAAGCTCACCAGCATGCACAGTTGAAAAAAATGAGACAAAGAGAGTCCCTCTCACAACCTGAGAAAATAAATTTTTCATTGAGAAATTCCTTTTTTGCGAACGGCCTAACAGTGCTCAGGTATGGGCAACTTATTCGTTACCCACCCTCGTTCATGTTGATCTTTAGTGATGGTCGTGCCGTGTGCTTTGCTCGTCTTCACCCAAGTTTAAAGTCGGTGTGCTGTCAAAGAAGTTCCAAGGTTTGATGAGCGTATTCACCCACTCTGTCGGCATGATTGGCCATTCTTCAGCACGTGCCACATGGGTTGTACCTGTTGTCATCCACACTACAAGGTCTTTATTTTCAATATTTTCATTGTTGCCAATGAACTGTCCTAACCCTGTGTCATGAGTTGAACGGTTTGAATATTTCCCTTCAGGATAGCGTTCGTCTGGATTGTACTGAGTCACCCAAATTTGCTTATCCATAAAGTTCAAACGTTTAAATAACCATTCATCTTTAGAGAAATTGGCTCCTTTTGCCACAGGGTGTGTTCCACCTGCAAATGGAATGAGTTGGTAAGAAACCGGATTGCCTAATTTATTTTCTTTGTTGAAATTCGTGAGTAAACGAATGGTGGATGGATCAAATTTTTCAGCTGCATTTTGCTCATTCGTAATGACTTTACTGTCAATTTGCATTGAGCTTGTACGAACACCACCTTTGTCATTGGTTTTCACCACAGGGTCCATATGCATAAAGCTGTTGTTTTCCCCATCTACGTCCATATCTAAACGGAAGTTATAGATGTGCTGATGCGTTGTACCGACAATATTATGGTCAATTAAAGTTCCATATTTGGTATCTTCTTTGGCGGTACTGTCATGCATGGTGCGTGATTTAACACCTTTAACAGCTTCAATACCGGTTGCACCCGCATTAATTCCAATTACACCATTTTGGGCAAATACCCAGTCAAACATGTAATCATAGTTCCCCACTGTACTAATCCAGCGCACAACAAGTTCACGGCGGGCTTCACTGGCATCTTGGTTACCAAAAATTTCGTGATGTTTATATTCAGGTCCTGCATAACGTTCAAACACAGCAATGGCATTTGGAATCACTTGTGGCTGGCCTTTATAGTCTGCAATCACGGCATCAAGTAAAACAGCGTTGTCAGGTGCATCTGTTCCAGGAAGAATAGATGAGGTAAGTGTTCCCATACCATATTCGCCAGAGTCTAAATAAGATTTGAAGTACCAACCAATATCAGGGTCACCATATGGAACCACCATTCCACCCAAGTTACCTTCATACATGACTTTACGCTTTACGCCTTTATCTTTGTAAGTCACGGTTGAAAGCTGTAAGCCAACACGAGAGTCTAAGGCCACATGCAAACACCAGTTCCCCCAATGTATGGTTTGGCCTGTAATGCTAAAGTTTTTGCCCTCAGGTTCAGTAATATTGAGTGGTTTTAGCTTACTTGCTACGGGCTTATTCGACATATAAGGTCGATTTGCCATTGGCACAGGAATGATTGCGCCTTCTTCAATCTTAATAATTTTTTCTTTATCTAAATCCACTACAGCAACTAAATTTTCAATTGGATGCGCCCAATAATTACCATCGCCTACATCGAGGTAAGCGACGACTTTTAATATATTGAGTTGTTTGTCCAAACCATCTTTACCGCCAAAATATCCAACAGTTAGTGGAGTAGCAATCACTTTCTTCACATCGGTAATGCCGCGTTTCCGTAAAGCTTCCTGATATTCTTTACTTGTCTCAATTACGCGTTGTACAGCTTCAAAATTATCGAGCAACACCATTCCATGAGTGTCTTTCAGTACATTCCATTTTGTGACTTGTTGAGTGTTAAGATTCACTTCACCTTCAATCGCTTGACTCCCCTTTAACAAAATAAATGAGGCAATACGATCTTCTTTAAATTCTTTGTGATTAATAAAGTAATCCCAGACTTTGGCTTTTTCAGGCTCTTTAAGCTTTAACTCGGCAAAACGCATATTTTTATAGGCGTATTTCGAGCGGTTAATCACATCAAATGTCTTTTTAATTTCGTCAGAGTTTAGGCTATTGAGTGGGTGAAACGTATTTTCAATTTTAAAAGTTTGATCTAACCCAGACTGGAATACTTCATTAAAAAAATCTTTTCCAATAACAGGCTTACCATCCTTAATTAATAAAGGCACACTGAGCTTGAAAGGTTTGCCATTTATCAAAACCTGATCTGAATTGGGTTTAGCTCGAACCACCATAGAACCTTTGGTGATCATATAAGTATTAGTAAAATCGTCTTTGACAACTTTAGCACCTTGCTCACTCATATTTTGATAAAGTGAGACCATTTCGGCCTTTCCACCATGAGCAAACGCTTGAGTATTGAGTCCCCAAAAGCTTGCAGCGATTGATAAGTTAAGTGCCAGTATTTTTTGTATGTCATTCAATAATCGTTGTTTACGCATTGGTTTCATCCTTTTCATCTATCCCTGAACTATCTGAATCAGACAGTTAAAATGCACTTCCTGTGAGTAAAATTCATTAGACCAACTTAATAGTTTTATGGTTATTAAGCTTATCTAACCTGCTCTAATGAATTTAATTTCAACACAGTTACATAGGGCTAGCTTGTTCAAGAATGACGTCGAATTTGTTTAAAAATGACATTGAGAGATGAAAGATTTAAACCGACATACCCTCTCTAAATTCTTTAGGAGAGATACCATAAGTCTTTTTAAAGATTTTTGAGAAATGAGCGCCATCCCAAAAACCCCACTTCAAGGCAATTTGAGTAATCGAGCTTTGTTTGTTCTTTTTATCAAGCAAATCTGCTTTGACTTTTTCTAGGCGTTTGAGCTGTATATATTTGTTAATAGATAAATTTTCTTGAAGAAATAAACGGTAGAGATGACGTAGCGACACCCCAATATGCTCTGCAATTAATTTAGGGGTTAAATCTGGTTTTGCTAAGTTTTCTATAATATAACGCTCAGCTTTTTCCATTAGATTATTTGAGCTATTTATATTTTTATAATTGATTGTGGGTTTGATTAAGGCGATCAGCGCATCTTCAAAAGCATTGCCATCCTCGGTTGCGTACCAAAGTTTGATGTTTTCAGCAGACATATTTTTCAAAATATTCTTGAGTAAAAAACCACTCATATTTTGCGTAATGAGCTTTCCAAAATATTCGGTACTAATATTTTCTTTCAGTAATTTTTCACGCGACAGGTGCACTGAAATCTGGCTTACCAAACCTTGCGGGTACATCGAAATTGTTTCGACTGGGTCTACCAACACAATATCGCCTTCATTCAGGCTTAAGGTTTCATTTTTATATTCGAGCAACATTTTTCCCGAATACTGCAAAATCAAAAAACAAAAACGATTATTCACTCGATCGATTTCATCGGCTTTTCGGACAATTTTATTGGCATTGTTTTTGATAAAAGCAATTTCGGTATCGCCCAATAAAAAGCACTGAACTTCACCAATGAATAAATTACGGGTCCCGTCAAAATCGGTTTCAAAATTGCCGCACACACTTTTAATATGGTGCGTCCATGTGAGTAATGCATCGCTTACATATTGGTTCATCCCTTACCTCTCTATACATGTACCACCGCTCAAAATTTTGCGTTTGTGGTGGTGCACTGTCATGGCTTTTTACAATCTTGTTTTATTGATAAACAAATTGTGTGCCAAAAATTCCTTATCCTTGGAATTGTTTTGCTGATAGTCAGCTAGATGTAAAGAAGCTGATAAATCAATTCAATTTATCAGCTTAATTGGACTTATGCTACTCCTGCAAAATCTCGTAGCATGGTAATAAAAATATCCTTTTGTTCCTCAGAATACTTTTTAAACACCTCATTTTGGTGGCTGTCGGCAATATCAAATAAATACTGCGCTGTTTGTTTACCCTTCTCGGTCAATGCATACAAATTATCGTGGTCAACCAATAACCCTTCAAATTTTAAGATTTCAGCCGACCTTTCAACTTCTTGCATTGGCATAGCAATATCACGCGGTAAATCTTCCTTACTTGAAGCAGTACCACTGGCTAAAACGAGCAAAAGACGTGATTCACTGGTACGGAAACCCGAAGCCATTTGCTTAGGGATATAGTCGGTTTGATAAGCTTTAAAAGCACGACTCATTAAGTAACATACATTATTATATAAGTGCCCATAATGTGTCTGGTCTACGCCGTTCTGTTCAGTCTGTTTAACTTGAAGGCTCGGATGCGGCATGACACAAGAATATGCGCCTTGATGGTAGACCAACGGGCTTCGGCCTTGGTCATGGAAACGAACCACTTTGCCAATAATAATCCAGTGATCACCACCTTCAATCACTTGATAACGTTCGCACTCAAACACCGCAGAACAATTTTCTAAAATAGGTGCGCATCCTGCACCAAGTTGAAAATTGGTGTCGGCAAATTTATCAATATTGCGTCTCGAAAACTTATTAGACAGCTCAATTTGCGTGCCCGATAAAATATTGACTGCAAAATGTGTTGCTTCTTCAAATACTGAAAAACTTGACGATTTTTTATCAATACTCCACAAAATAAGTGGTGGATCGAGTGATACCGAGTTAAAACTATTTGCGGTTACACCGACTTTCTCACCTTGTGCATTTTGTGCAGTAACAATGGTAACGCCTGTTGCAAAATTTCCTAATGCTCGTCGAAACTGTAGTGGATCGACCGTAAACTCATCTATTTGTTGTAATACATTCATCATCTTTCTCCTAAACCTTCTCTTACATCCATATAAATCGCGAGAGCATTAGATATCTAAAACTAATCTCGGTGTTTTAGAGCGTGAACAGCACACTAATATTTGCTCATTGCTGGCCTTTTCTTCGTCAGTAAAATAAACATCTCTGTGATCTGGTTCGCCTTCAATCACATCGCACATGCAGGTTCCACATACGCCTTGCTCGCATGACATCTCAATCTCGATGCCTTCTTTAGCCAAAGCCTGCAAAATGGTTTCACCAGCTTCAACCATAATGATTTTTCCAGTTCGCTCAGCCACCACCTCAAATGAATCTCCTGACGTGTCTGTTTCGACTTGGAAATACTCTTTGTGGATTTGCTGCTCAGGAAAATCGTGAGTCGTGGCGAGATTAATCACCCAATCCATAAAACCGACTGGACCACAGGTATAAATATGACTTTCAGGGTCAATATCTTTAATGGCAGATTCAAAAAATGCTCTGTGGCTTGCGCCTTCAGATTTAAAATGGAACGTTGTGTATTGTGCTAACTCACCATTTTTAATTTCATCAACAAAAGCACATTTTTCAGGGCTAGCACCACAGTAGTGAAGCTCAAATGATGCACCTTCATGTGCAAGTTGATATGCCATCGTAATTAATGGCGTAATCCCGATTCCACCGCCAATCAATACACTGTGTTTAGCTTTTAAAAGTGGGAATAAGTTTTTCGGCTCACTGATCTGAATTTGCATGCCATCTTTAATTTCATCAAATGCAGAAATCGAGCCGCCACGTGATTCAGGGTCACGTAAAATTCCAAGGCGAAACTTTCCTTCGTCATTTGGATTTTGGCAAAGCGAATATTGGCGCACCATACCATTCGGTAAGTGCACATCAATATGCGCACCGGGTTCAACCTTTGGTAATGCAGCAGAAGTTGCAGATTCAAATTCCATGACTGCAATATTTCCACCTTCCACATGGCGATTTTTAACGACAACATCATAAAGTGTAGTCATGATTTAACTCCCTTTTCATGGTTAAGCGATTGGCTTAACGCATGAATAAACCACCGTTAATATCCCATGTTGCACCAGTCACAAACCCCGCATTTGGACTCGCAAGCAACCCACAAGTTTCAGCAATAAAATGCATACTTCCTAAGGTATTAACTGGAATATTCTGGATGAACTGTTCCATTTTCTCGTCAGACACCACACTATGAACGATTGGAGATTCCATCGGTCCTGGTGCAACCGCATTAACCGTCACCCCTTTTGCCGCAAATTCTTTGGCAAAAATTTTGGTTAACGTCACAATCGCACCTTTTGTTGCCGCATAGTGTGCACCCGTTGCAGTACCGCCATTTTGTCCTGCTAACGAGGCCATATTAATGATGCGTCCATAGCCTTTTTTAGCCATATATTGACCAATAATTTGACAAGCTTGAAAGGTGCCGCGTTGGTTAACTTGGGTCACCCAATCAAAATCGGCTGCAGTAATTTCTAATACGGGCGTTGCTTTGGTAACGGTGGCATTGTTAATTAACACATCAAGTTTAGAAAATTTCTCTTCAATCCATTGCACCGCAGCATGAAAATCTGCTTCAACCGAAATATCTAATTTCAAGGGAAACATATTTTGTGCATATTGACTTTGTACCTTGGCATTTTCGGCTTTTTCAAGCGTACTTGCTGACAAAATCACTTGATGGCCTTGGCTCGCAAAATATTCAGCAATCACATTACCGAGTCCAGAAGCAGCACCTGTCACTAAAACAACTTGTTTCATGTTACCGCTCCTAAAGAATGTAGCTAATACCAGCTAAGGTATCGGTTGAGTTAACCAAGTTAATGATTTTACGGTTAATCTTAAAGCCTGTAGCCGCATCACGCGTCAAATGGTAAGTAATATCTGCGGTGTAATGCTTGAGGTTTTCTTTACGAAACTCACGTAAGTTTTGAGCACAGCGTAAAACGATTTCATCATCCTGATCTTGAATCACTCGTACACGAGAAATGCTACGCACGGTATTTGCTTTAGGTGCTGTAGAAATCGCTTCACCATTTTCCAGACGTTCTACACGTAAAGTACGCATATGATTATCGTCATAGGCATAATTTAAGTTGTTTTCGTAGTCAGTGAGGTTTGGGTCAATCGGAATGATATAGACACCCTTTTCATTCCATAAATTGAGCCATTCACGGTATTCACTGTGGTCTAACATATCTGCTTCGGCCCAGATGAAAGCAGTGACTTCATTTAATAATTGCAGATTCATATTCATTGCTCTCTCCTTAAGCCTTCATCATCTTTTTCCACTGCTGATATGCTGCACGCATACCAGTTTCAGCACTGACATCACTTTTTAAGCCATCTTCAGTTTTGACTTCACCCGGTAAACCGCGGTTGAGCATGATCCATAAATCATTACCGGCATTGGCACCATGTTGTACGCGCTCCCAAGCTTCTGAGTCATCTGGCGTACCAAAACCAAATGGACCTTGGAAATGTTCATGCAAACGTA
This sequence comes from Acinetobacter pittii, assembly GCF_022449185.1. Classification (GTDB taxonomy): domain Bacteria; phylum Pseudomonadota; class Gammaproteobacteria; order Pseudomonadales; family Moraxellaceae; genus Acinetobacter; species Acinetobacter pittii_I. Next base: position 827,929 of record NZ_JAKUKO010000001.1, on the reverse strand, counting down.
AGCGATATTGGTTGGCAATTTGCGGGCCACCATCCATCGTAATTACCGAGTGATGAATTTCTGTTTCAGCAACTGAAATTGGCTGTAACACACGGAAGAACGCCATCGAACATGCAATATTTGGGAATAAATTTAAGTTAAAGCCAGAACCACCGACTGCACGAACAATACGGCGTACTTCTAACTCTTCATGGCCTTCGTCACGCAAAGCTTGAGCCAAGTCTTCAAAGCGCTCTTGAATTGGTCGCTCCATAAGCTCTTCGTCTAGATCAACCAGTTCAGGAATCATCACCATAACACTGTGACCATTACCTAAGTCTTCAACAAAGCCCGGTTGGTTTTCGAAGTTAAAGAGTTCTTCTGTTTTTTCATCGACAGAACTTAAGAATGACTTATGTACCAACGGGAAGTGATATGCATCGGTGGTATTTTCAAGCTGGATTTTCCAGTTACCCGGGAAGCGGAAACGGTGTTCGCCCAACACTTTAATTGGATAACCCGCGCCTTGTTTCATAAACAGGTCAATCCATTTTTTTGCAGGTCCAAGGAACTCTTCAAGAGGCTGAATATCTTCTTTAAATGAAGCGAAGATCATGCCGTTATATTCTTCTGCACGTAGACTCACCAACGGTAATTCTGATTTATCTAAACAATCGCCGTAGCTTTCCGGAGATGGTACACCACGTAAACTACCGTCAAGTGCATAACTCCAACCGTGGTACGGACATACAAAACTATTAGTTTTTCCTTTTTTATGTTCGCATACGGTTGCTGCACGGTGACGACAACGGTTTAAAAGTACATGGACTTTCTTTTTACGGTCACGTACCACAACCACAGGCTGTTTACCGATGTTAATCGTTTTATAGCTTCCGCTTTCTGGAATTTCGCTAGCATGCGCAACCCACACCCAAGTGCTATAAAAGATTTTCTCCATCTCTTCATCAAAAATGCGTTCATCTTTATAAAGAGAGGTATGGGCACGGTCACTTTGAACCAAAGCATCGTAATCAGTGCCAATGTTATGCGTCGGGATAATACTGTTCATATCAATAGTCCTTTTAAATATGTCCTGGGTCATTCCTGAGAAGGTACTGGCAATTCGGCTTCACTGTGCCAATGCGATACGGGACGACTGAAAATATTCTGTGTTTGGAAATGTTTAATTTTCCATGTTCCATCTACTTGCTTTTGAAACTTCACATTGAGCTTTGCTGCATTTAAGTGGCTACGGCCATCTTTAAACGTTGAAGTCTGCAACATCAGCCATGAAGCATTTGCATCATTTTGATTTACATAAATTTGTTCTGAATTTACAAAGTGTGCATTCATAACAAAGTGAGATTCTTTTTGGGTATAGCTTTTAAACATGTCGTAAATCGACTGCCAAGAATCATAACGGCCAAAGGATTTGGCATATTTCTCGCCAACACCTTCCCAAATACAGTCCTGATCAAAAAGATTCATCAGCTCATCAAGGTCTGTATTTGCATTAAGCTCGTCACAGATTTCCATATAACGGTTCAGACAATTACGAATGGCGTTGTGCGCTTCTAAATGTTCTAGTCGCTCTAAGATTTCTGCAAAATTCACTTTGTCATTCATTGCCATCGCCTTAACGTTGGATAATCAATTCGCGCCCAACACGAGCTTCAACTTTGCAATATTTCCAAAGTTTGTATGGCCCTTCGCCCACCACGGTCGTTCTAAACAAGTTACAAGCGGCATGTACTGTTTCAATATCCGGAACATCTGCAAGCAAGTACGTAGTCCAAGGCCAACCTGCACTTGGGCCAACCATACTTTGGTCATCATCAAGATTTCCAAAAACATGTACGCCCGGTAAGTCATGAATGCCATTCCACATTTCACCAAACGCGGCCCAAACTGCTTTCGCTTCAGCAGGTTCTGCATCAAAAAAGTTTTGGTTAATACCCATGCAGAACAAAACGCGTAATGATTTTTTAGCTTCCATTTCAATATCCTTTTAAAAATTAAACTTATAAATAACCTGGGGTTGGTTTTAACCCGAAACTGATTGAGCCTGCATTTTGTAAAGTTGCATCACCCATAAAGGCATGCTGAGTCACCACGTTGGTGTCATTCACAAAACGGCTAAATGGATTGTTGGTATAAATTGCTGTCATGCCCGCAAGCATTTGCATTTTTCGGGTGACTTTGGCGCAAACTCGAGCTGCATGGGTACATGCCAGACGCATATCGCTAATTTGTTCAGCAGTTGCTTCACGACCAGCAATAATTTCATTCCAAACAATGTCCATGGTTTGATAAAACCAAGACTTTGCAGCCTGAAACTCTGCATCAGCCTGAGCAAACTCATATTGAGTCACGGGGCGGTTGGCAATTTCTGAACCGCCTGTAATGGATGCTTTACCCGGCGCCAGTTTTTCAAATTCTTCTAATGCGGCAGCTGCAACCCCAATACCCACCACGGTTAATACTTGAGTCGCTAAAGACAGGGACGGATATTTAAAAAAAGGCTCGCTTAGTTTTGAAGGTTCACCCCGAACAAAGGTCCATTTCTTTTCGACCAATATATCTTCAACGACTAAATCATGACTTCCCGTACCTTTTAGGCCAACTGTGTCCCAAGTCATTTCAATTTTGGCTTTTTTCGCAGGCATCACTGCCATGCGAGGTAAGCCTTGCATTTCATTATTTTTAAGCGGTGAAATCCCCACGCCAACAATGTCAGCTCCCATACAACCGCTGGAAAATTTCCATCTTCCACGCACCACCACACCTTCATCGGTAATTTCGGCAGGTTGGGGTGGAAAAATACCTCCGGCAAACACCACATCTGGCCCGTTTTGGTATAACTCTTTAAGCGTTTCTTCTGGCAAACTTCCTAAATACGCAGGGCTCATACCGAAACTTGCCACCCAACCCACTGAACCATCAGCTTTAGATAAAGTCTCGATCAACTCACAAAATTGCCGAGGAGACCATTCTTCACCGCCAAAACGTTTAGGCACCAAGGCACGATAAACACCAATCTGTTTAAGTTTTTCGATAATGTCTTGGCTCACGTAGGCCTGATTATCAAACTCACCTGCACAGGCACGCTCACGAATTTCTTGGCACAAAGCATCTAAGTCAACTGCTTTGTCTTGAGAAGCAAACTCCATTTTAGACAACTTATTCATCATCTAACTCCTTGTAATTTATTGCATTGCATCAAAACAAAATTTAGCTATAGCGCATAATTGCTCATCTTTTTGATGCTTTGATACGATCTGTAGGCCCACGGGTAACGCTTCACTGGTTTCAAGTGGCACTGAAATGACAGGATGTCCTGATAAATTAAATGGTCGAACTAAAGCTGTAAGATTCAAAAAAGCGACCGTGTTTTCAGCTTCAGAAACTTTTGGTGGAATTTGCGGAAGTGTCGGTAGAACCAATGCATCATATTTTTCTAATAAAGCATCGAGTTCTTGGGTCAGCTGTGCTCTCACAACTTCTGCTTGTTTTACTTGCTCTAAAGTGGTGTGTGCCGCTTTTAATAAACGACCATTTACATCAGAACCAATTAAGCCCGTTTGAGTTAATTCACCAAAAGCTTGCCAATTTTCATAATTAATAATCTGCATGCCTGCATCATAAGCAGCTTCAAAATGTTCAACTTTTTCTAAAGTGGTCTGTAAATTGGCTTTTTGAAGTGCTTGATGAATACAGTTCCAAACAACCTCATCTGCTTTTACATCGAGAACAGCAATTTTTGGTGCGCTAGTACATTGAATAGGTTTGAAAGTTGGATCAATAATTTGCATGGCCTTTTCAATCATCTCGACTGAATTTGCAAAAGGGCCAACACAATCTAAAGAACTTGACGGCGGATATACGCCTTTTCTGCTCACACGACCAAAAGTTGGTTTTAAACCAAAAACTCCGCAGCACGCAGCGGGCATACGGATAGAGCCGCCAGTGTCGGTACCTAGAGTAAAGTCAGCTTGTTTAGCAGCAACTGCCGCAGCCGAACCACTCGAAGAGCCACCTGGAATAAGTTCAGGATATTTAGGGTTGATGGGTGTACCAAAAGCATGGTTAATGCCTGTAATACCGAAAGCCAATTCGTGCAAATTTGTTTTCGCAAGAATTTCACAGTCTGCTTTTAAAATGTTTTTAACCACCTCAGCATCATCTTGAGCAGGTTCAACATTTAATAAAGCTCGACTACCAGCTATGGTTTTCAGACCTTGAATATCAATTGTGTCCTTGACCATCACCTTGAGCTTGCCACTTCCTTTGTGCACGCTTTGGCTAACAATATTCATTCACTTTTCCATGTATTTTTATTCATTAATCAAAATATGGGAAAATTTAATGGAATTGTCAAGTATTTTTTATAATTTGTTCTCAAGGAAATATGCAAAATTTTGTTTATAATAGGATTACCCTTTTTTCACTAAGTTATTGCTTAGCTATGCTTGATCATTTAGAACAATTTCTTCCTAATAAAGAACCGTCGAGTATTCAAAATTTCCCTTTTTTTTGGGTTTCCCAAGTGAATGGAAAGTATTCACAACTGATTGAAAAATCAATAAAAAAGCTAGGTATTGATAATACACGCCGTAAAATTATTTTAAGCACTAATGCCCTTGGGGAAGCCAGTATTACCGACATTGCCAATCTTTCTACTTTAAAGTTAACGACGGCCACAAAAGCTGTATATCGCTTGGTAGAAGATGGAATTGTTGAGGTCTACTCTTCTACTTCTGATGAACGGATCTCGATGGTGAAATTAACGGCCAAAGGTGTTGATCTAGTTGAACAGATTAATCAGATTAGTGTGGTCACCTTGGCAGGCATCCTTAACGCTTTTTCAGAAGACGAGCTTCACAATTTAAATCACCAGTTAAAGAAATTATTTGACCTGATGCCATCCAGTTAAATATTTCTCATTATGATAAATTAGCTTTCTTAGAGCAGTTAAAAATTTCTTTTTCTATAACTGCTCTTTCGTTAAAACAATAAAAATAAATAAAATCAATTTTTTATATCCCAAGCTTATCTGTATATAATTACTTAACATACTTTTTAGGTATTCTAACATACTCAATAAGTAATGGAATTTTACATATAAAAAGAAAATAATAATTCCATGATCTTAAAAATCCCATTAATTCCGAATTGGGTTTAGACGCACTCTTCTGGTCTGTACGAGACCGAATTACTCATTTCTAGCCTATTTATTATTCTTATCTAAAAGGGGGAAATATCGAAAACTTTAGAGGAATAATAAAAGTTAGATATCAATTTCTTTAAGCGTTTTATACATAAGGATTAAGTGTATGAACCAAAGTAATATCGCTGTTGAAAGGACACAAAAGAAAAGCAATGCTTATGCATGGTATGTGGTCATACTTTGTATGTTGGCATATATATTTTCATTTATTGACCGCCAAATTCTGGCGCTGATGATTGAACCCATCAAAGCAGATCTCCAACTTTCAGATACTCAATTTAGCTTATTACATGGCCTCGCCTTCTCACTGTTTTACGCCGTTATGGGTTTACCCTTAGCCTATATTGCCGATCGTTTTTCACGACCAAAACTGATTTCAATCGGGATTATTGTTTGGAGTCTAGCAACGGCAACTTGTGGTTTAAGTAAAAACTTTATTCAACTGTTCTTAAGCCGTATGGCAGTAGGTGTCGGTGAAGCTGCGTTATCTCCAGCCGCTTATTCAATGTTCAGCGATATGTTTAGTAAGGACAAACTAGGACGTGCTGTCGGGATTTATTCAATTGGCGCTTTTTTGGGTGGAGGTATTGCCTTCTTAGTTGGCGGTTATGTGATTAACCTGCTTAAAGGCGTGACACTCATTGAAGTTCCTTTATTAGGGGCCCTTAAAGCATGGCAAATTGCCTTTTTAGTGGTGGGTTTACCTGGCATCATTATTGGTTTGCTGTTTATTTTGACCGTTAAAGACCCTGCACGTAAAGGCCAACAACTCAACCAAAATGGACAAGTTGACCAAGTTAAATTCACACAATGTCTTCAGTTTATTAAAAAACATTCGAAAACATTTGCTTGTCATTATTTAGGTTTTACCTTTTATGCAATGGCACTCTATAGCCTAACTAGCTGGACACCTGCATTTTATATTCGTAAGTTTCAACTCGCGCCGACTGAAACAGGCTATATGCTTGGTACTATTCTGTTAGTCGCAAATACATTAGGCGTATTTTGTGCAGGCTGGCTAAATGACTGGTTTATTAAAAAAGGTCGCCAAGATGCGCCGATGTTCACGGGTGTAATTGGTATTGTTGGCCTGATTATTCCAATTGCATTTTTTACCCAAACAGATCAGCTTTGGCTTTCAGTTAGCTTACTGATTCCTGCAATGTTCTTTGCATCTTTCCCTCTAGTGATTTCAGCAACTGCTTTGCAAATGTTAGCCCCAAACCAGTTTAGAGCACGCCTTTCTGCCCTCTTCCTTTTGGTGAGTAACTTAATTGGACTCGGTATTGGCACAACACTGGTAGCCATTATTACAGATAAAGTTTTTGGTAGCCCATTAATGGTGGGTTCTTCTTTATCTATCGTGGGTGGTTTGTCTTGTGTACTGGCTTTAATTCTACTTTTTAAAGGCTGCAAATTCTTTAGTGAAAGCATGAAGCTTGAAAAATTAAATTAATAGGTCTCACCAATTGCAAAAATGTACTCTCTAACTAAACGCTTAGAGAATACCGAAATATTAGAAATTATTTAGTGCCGAGGACAGGCATACATTTGGGAAATGGATTATGGAATTATTTCACCGCTTTCAACCACACACTTTAGCTGTTGCTACTTTATTACTGATGTGCAGCAACTCATGGGCTGCAAATCCAAATCAGCAAACTGAAGATGAATGGAAATTCACTTTAAAAAATGCCTATATCAACCGTGATTTTGATAATGATGCACTTAAAGATACTGGCAGTTGGTCTCAGGCAGCATCGCTATTTTATAAGTCGAAAATGCATGACACTCCATTAGTCATAGCAGATAAACCTATCACGATTGGGGCCGATGCTTCCGTTCAATACGCCGTGCGCTTGAGTTCAGACAAACATGTTGCGGATACAGTTTTGCCTTTTAATAAAGAAACGCAATCTCAGGCTTCAGACTATCTAAAATACGGCGCGACTTTAAAGCTAGGTTATGACAAAACTTTATTAAGTGTCGGTGAACTCTGGTTAGATTTACCTGTAACGGCTGTCGATGCTAGTCGTCAGCTGCTCACTTCGTATTGGGGAACCAATTTAAAGTCACAACTTTCAGATCAGCTTTATGCCGAAATTGGCCGAGTTGAAAAAGTATCTCCCCGAAATGAAGAGGATTTTAAAAAGTTTTCTTTTACATCAAATGGAATTACCAAAGAATCTGATGGCTTAAATTATATTGATCTGCGATATCAGTTTACGCCGTCGTTGAAGGGCGAATATTACTTTGGTAATTTAGAAGATCTGTATAACAAACACTATGTAGGACTTGAACATACGTGGAAACAGCCAAGTTTTGCTCTGACCTCTAAGTTTAAGTACTTTAATGCGAAAGATGATGGCAGCACTTTTGACATTGATGCGCAGAACATCGGATTACTTGAAACCGTTAAAGTAAAAAACCATACCTTTGGTTTAGGTTATCAGCAAATTATTGGTGAATCAGCTTACCCGCTACCAGATGGCTTCTTACCAGAAACCTATTTCATTAACTGGAATGCTACAGGTTTCTTTAAAGAAGACGAAAAGTCTTACCATGTCATATATGGCTATGACTTTAAAGATTACGTTCCGGGCTTAAACGCAATGGTGAAATATGTTTATGGTCATGACTTTAAAGCAGCTAATGGCGAGAAAAACCACGAAACTGAGTCCAATGTCATTCTGAACTATGCCTTTCAGCAACCTTTCCTAAAAGGCGTGGCCCTGCAATACATTCGTATTGATTACAATGTAAAACATGGCAATGACTTTGGCGAAGACCGTTTATTCGTTAATTACACTAAAAAATTCTAAATAAAAATTACCCCCTAATTTTAGGGGGTATTTTTTATCCTAATTTATTGACCAACTTTAAAGGTAAAACCTTCATGGCAATACTCATGGGTAACCACGGCCACTGTGGCACATAAGCTTTTACAGGTTGCTTTTCGATCGCTTTGACCAAAGCTTTACATCCTGTTTTGGCATCTACTTCAAAAGGTAAATGTTTAGCACCTTCATTCATTTCAGTGCGAATGTAACCTGGGAAAATGGTTGAGACTTTAATTGGTGTATCCAGTAATTCAGCACGAATACCTTCGGCCAAGTGAGCGACCGCAGCTTTACTTGCTGCATAGGTCGATAAATGTTTTGGTAATCCACGCATCGCACTCATGGATGACATCACCACCAAGTGACCGGCATTTTGCGCTCTAAAAATTTCAATCGCTGCCTCACACTGTGCTAAAGCAGAGATAAAGTTTGTTTCAGCCGTGGCTCTGTTAATTTCAAAATTACCTTTACCAATACGGCGGCCATTGCCGACTCCCGCATTTACAATAATTCGGTCTAAATAGCCAAATTCTTGTTTAAAAGCGCGAAATGCTTCAAAAACCTGATCGTAATGAGTCACATCCAGACTTTTTGCAATGACTTTTACACCGTACTCATTTTCAAGTTCAGTTTTTAAATCTTCCAATCTGTCTAAACGGCGTGCACAAATCGCCAAGTTATAACCTTTGGCTGCAAATTCATGCGCCATACCTGCGCCTAAACCAGAACTTGCACCTGTAATTAAAATTGTCTTTGCCATGCTTTTATCCTTATTTTAAATCCATGTCAGTAAATCCGGACGCTCAGCTTTTATAAAATGATGTTCATTTAAACTTAAAACCTGAGCTTCATTTCCAACCAACCGCAAAGTCGTGAGACTTGTATTAGCAATTGTCCAATTCAACGCAAAAGTTCGATTGGGGCTCAGTTCAAGCAGTTTGCCAATTGCTACAGAAATCACACCACCAGATGTAAAAACAATTGCATAACGAGGTTTGGTTTTTGCTAACTCATCACAAAGTTGCTGCAATGCTGTTTCGACTCTTTCTTTAAAATGCGGCCAAGACTCATCATACTCATGATGAAAATCACCATCGGTCCATCGCCCAATGGCACCTTCAAATATTTTGGCGAGATAAGCGCGAGGATTCTGTTCTTGTGCTACGTCAGCTTTTAACAACTCAGGCTGTTCAAAACGTGGCTCATAACGTGCAAAAACCTGTTGGTGGTTAAACTCATTCCATAAATTATTATGATGAATTACTGTATCTGGGAAGCATTCATTAAGTGCAAGTTGTGCGGTTTGTTCATGACGCTGCATGGTTCCTGCAACCACGTAAGGTTGTTCTTTCAATATTTGCTTAAAATATTGTCCTAATAAAGTCGCTTGAGCCTCACCATTTTCAGACAGTTCATCATAGTTACTTTTACCAAATGATGCCTGCCCATGTCTTACCAGATAAATTGTGGTCATTTTCTTAAAATACACTGTATTTTCTGTAGAGATTGCTGAGCAAATTCAGATTCTTGCAGTTTTTGTTGCGCAATAAGTTTTAAAGCTCGAATATGTAGCGCATGAATGACAATCCAGAAATCTTTAAAAGCAGGATTTCGAGTTTGTTTATGGTAATAGCGATAATAGATTTGCTGGGCAATCACTGCTAAACGGAATACACCAAACACTTCATAAAAAGCCCAGTTTTGAGGCTCCAGACCTGTTTTTTGCAAATAATATTCAACGACTTCTTTACGAGAGAACATTCCCTTTAGATGAGTAGGCTGACGGCGCGTCGATCTAAAAATCATATTATCCGTAGGTTCGACCCAATAGGCCAAAGCGCTACCCAAATCCATTAATGGATCACCTAAAGTCGCCATTTCCCAATCCAATACACCAATCACTTCTGTTGGGTGCTCTGGATCTAAAATCACATTATCAAAACGCCAATCATTGTGAATAATACAAGTCGTAGAGTCTTGAGGGATATTATCGTTTAACCATTTTCGAACATATTTAAATGAAGGAACGTTAATAGTACGGACTTTTTCATAACGTTTATCCCAACCTTCAACTTGTCTACGGCAATATCCCGTACCTTTGCCTAGTTCAGCTAAAGGCGTGTTCTCATAAGGAACTTGATGTAACTCAATCAATTTATCAATAACGTTTACACAAAGTTGATGAACATTTTCTTCATTAAAGCCAAGCTCAGGCGGTAATTTTGCACGAGGAATAATGCCTTCAATGCGTTCCATGACATAAAAATCACAGCCAATGACCGATTCATCCTGACAAAGTGCAACCATTTTAGGAAGCACGGGATAATACGGTGCAAGATTTTTTTGCACCATATATTCACGGGCCATATCGTGGGCCGACTTCGCTTTTGTTCCTTTTGGGGGACGCCGTAAAATTAAATCGGTATTTTCATATTTTAAACGATAAGTCCAATTCGACGCCCCTCCCGTATATTGAGTAACAACTGCTGGGCCAACCAACTCAACACCTTGGTTTTTTAACCAGTTTTCAACTGCCCCAATATCAAGTTCTTCACCTTCACGTACTTCACCGCCTACATCAATTACCGACATATATTCACTTCCTTTAAACTTATACTTTCTTATAACGACCATAACCACGTTTGGCCAACTCTAATTTGGCAATCATGCCTTTATGTACTTCATCTGGACCATCAGCTAAACGTAAACTACGTGCTTGAGCAAAGAAACCTGTTAATGGTGTATCTCTTGAAACGCCCGCACCACCATGTAGCTGAATCGCCATGTCGACTACTTTTTCTAAAACACTTGGAGCCACCACTTTAATTGCAGATATTTCTGTTAAAGCAGCCATATTTCCTAAAGTATCCATTTTATAGGCTGCATACAAGGTTAAAAGCCGAGCTTGATCTATCGCCACCCGTGCATCAGCTACCCGTTCGAGGTTCCCACCGAGTTTTAAAATTTCTTTGCCAAACGCCGTTCTAGACATACCACGGTCAATCATCAGTTCTAAAGCTTTTTCAGCAGCTCCAATACAGCGCATGCAATGGTGAATACGCCCAGGCCCTAAACGGCCTTGAGCAATTTCAAAACCTTGACCTGCACCACCAATAAAGTTTTCAAGAGGCACTCGAACATTATTAAAATGAACCTCACCGTGTCCATGTGGTGCATCGTAGTCACCAAACACAGGTAACATACGCTGAATTTCAACACCCGCCGTATCAATCGGTACTAAAACCATAGAGTGTTGATGATGGCGGTCTTTAGTTTCATCTGGAGTATGTGCCATAAAAATAATGACTTTAGCATTTGGGTCACCTAAACCAGAAGACCACCATTTTTTGCCATTTAAAACAATTTCATTACCGTCGATGAGTGCAGTCGCTTGCATATTGGTTGCATCGCTTGACGCAACATCGGGTTCAGTCATACAAAAAACCGAACGAATTTTTCCGTCTAGTAAAGGCTGTAACCATTGCTGTTTTTGCTGCTCACTGCCATAGCGCCATAACACCTCCATATTTCCTGTATCTGGTGCATTACAGTTAAAAACGGTTGGTGCCAATAAACTGCGGCCAGTCAATTCAGCAATATGCGCATACTCTTGAACTGATAACCCAGCACCCAGCTTTTCATCGGGTAAAAACATATTCCAAAGGCCAGCTTGCTTCGCTTTAGATTTCAGCGTTTCTAGAAGTTCGGGCCATTGCCATTTTTTCCAGTTTCCATCCGGATTTAGCTCATGAACTTCTTCCCAAAATTTTGCTTCAACAGGTTCAATTTCTTCTTGAATAAATCTTCTTGTTCGCTCGACAAAATCTTGAGCTTTCTTTGAGAGTTCAAACATTATTTTTCCTTTACATCATTATCTTGTCTTTACATCAACATAACTTGAAACTTAATATGAATGAAATGATTTTATTAAATAACATCTCATGAATAATATTCATAACTTACATGGTCTAGACCTAAGTTTTTTTCACCGAATTGATATCAACTTATATCCGCTTTTTATCGCAATTTATGAGCAAAAAAGTATTTCGAATGCTGCAAGTAGTCTCAATATTACGCAGTCAGCAGCAAGTCATGCTTTGCAGCGTTTACGCCAGCAACTTGAAGATGATGTATTTATACGAGTAGGCAATAAAATGTCTGCTACTCCTTTTGCCGAGCAGATTTACCCAATTGTGAAGCAAGCACTTTTAACCATTCAAAATATTAGCCAGCAGAAGCATGTGTTCGATCCAACAAGCTTAAAAAACTTAAAAATCGCCGTGCATGATGAAATAGAGCCGATTATTCTTCCAAGACTAGCTCAACATTTTCAAAATCTTAATTTAGATTTGCAGTTTGTCAGTATGAAGCTAGATCGAAAACATATTATGGCGGACTTGGCGACACAGCAGCTCGATTTCGTGATTGACCTAGAACAATACTTATCACCCAAAATTACCTTTGATCATTTGGTAACAGATGAGTTTGTCATTTGCAGCCAACTTAAAGAAGTCGATTTAGCTAGTTATATCAGTGGTCGGCACATTGGTGTTTCGTCACGCCGTACGGGCGCTTTACTTGAAGATATTTATTTAAACCAACACCAAAAAATCTCTAGAAATGTATTTATGCGCTGTCAAAACTATTCAACGGCATTACAAGTTTTAGGAGCTCAAGCCGACGCAATACTCACTATGCCCCGAATGATTTTGCAGCATTTGTCTTATAGTCCTGAAATTTGCTTACATTCTCTGCCTTTTGAGATAACCAATATTAAAATGGGTATGTTTTGGCACGAAGATTTAAGGGATAATTTAAGACATCAATTTCTGCGACATGAAATTATTAAACTTTTTCAGTAAAGTAAATTGATCTACTAAGCTTCTATCGTACAAGGATCAGTAATGAGTAAAGATGAACGGATAATCCAGAATCAGGACAACAAAAAAACGATTCGTCATGAAGATTACATTGCTGGTATTGGTAAAGGTATGGCGATTTTAGATAGCTTTAGTAGTAATCAACATCGTTTAAACATTTCTATGGCTGCTGAAAAAACCGGACTCACCCGAGCGGCAGCAAGACGTCATTTATTAACTTTAGAATATTTAGGTTATCTTGAGTCAGATGGCCACTATTACTATTTAACTCCGAAAGTTCTTAAATTTTCAGGAGCTTATTTGGGCGCAGCTCAGCTTCCAAAAGTGTCTCAGCCTTTATTAAATCTGTTAACTAACCAAACTTCACTTATTTATTCAGTGATGGTACTTGATGGTTATGAAGCCATTACCATTGCTCGTAGTGCTGCCCACCAACAAACCGATCGTGTAAATCCATATGGCTTGCATTTGGGTAACCGCTTACCTGCTCACGCGACATCGGCGGGTAAAATTTTACTGGCACATTTAAGCCAAGAAGAACAATTAGATTGGCTCCAAAAATATCCTCTTCAACGTCTAACCAAATATACACATGTTGAAAATGATAAATTTTTAGAGTTACTACAAGAGATTCGAGAACAAGACTGGTGTTATTCACGTGAAGAACACGAATTAGGCGTTCATGCGCTTGCCGTACCCATTTATGGACAAGACTTTAAAGTTGTTGCAGCTTTAAATATTGTCTCTCCGACCATGAAAACAACCGAAGAATATTTAGTTCAACACATTTTGCCTTTATTGCAAGAGACTTCGCGGGACTTAAGACAAGTTCTTTAAATCCTACTTAGGCTATTTAGAACATGAAAATATCCAAAATAAATGCTTAGGCTATTTTTAGAAGTAGTTAAAAGGAATTTTCAAATAACGAATGCCGTTTGATTCTGGTTCTGGAAAATTCCCACCATTCATATTGATTTGAATTGAAGGCAAAATTAATTTTGGCATTGCCAGAGTTGCATCTCGTTCTTGGCGCATTTTTATGAATGATTCTTTGGAAACGCGTCGATTTAAATGAATATTGCTTTGCTTTTGAGTTCTAATATCTGTTTGACAGACATATTCATCACGACCTTCGGGCTTATAGTCATGACATAAAAACATGCGCATGTTGTCAGGAAGTGTATAAAGCTTTTGTACTGAATCATAAAGTGCAGCCGCACTTCCTTTAGGAAAATCGCATCTCGCTGAGCCATAATCGGGCATAAATAAAGTATCACCTACAAAAACAGCATCGGCAATCACATAGCTCAAGCAAGCGGGTGTATGCCCTGGTGTAGGAATGTTATAGGCTTCTATATCCCCTATTTTGAAATGTTCATGATCTTCAAATAAATAATCAAAAGGTTGATTTTCATTGAATTTCTTAAAATCAAAATTATAAATAGCGGAAAATGTTTCTTGTACGATTGAAATCTTCTGGCTAATTGCAATATCACCACCCAATTTAGATTTTAAATATTGGGCAGCAGTCATATGGTCGGCGTGGACGTGAGTTTCTAAAATCCATTGCACTTTAAAGTTTTGTGCCAAGACATAATCGATAATCAGATCAGCATTGGTTGTTTTTGTAGTTGCTGAAGCTGCGTCGTAGTCAAGCACACTATCAATAATTGCGCATTGACGAGTCGCTAAATCTGCAACAACATAGCTAAAAGTATTGGTGTTTTCATCAAAAAAATCTTTTACTAGAGGTTGTTGCATAGGTTTAATTTCCTTTATTTAAGACTCGGTAAATAAACATTCCTAATAACATGGCCACAATAAAATAAAGCGCTTCAAAATGTCCTAACCCAATAAGCGTTAAAGCTGGCGCTGGACATATTCCAGCTATTCCCCAGCCTATCCCGAAAATAAAAGCGCCCACAATTAACCTTTGGTCAATCTGTGTATTTGTTGGTAATTGAATTTGTTCATTAAAGAGTGTTTTAGGACTTTTTATAGCCTTTTGAAATGGAATAAATGCTACAGCAATAGCACCTAACATTACAAACATTAAGCTAATATCCCACTGCCCAAAAATATCTAAAAAACCTAACACCTTTTCTGGATTAGACATACCAGAAATCATTAAACCTAAAGAGAACAAACTACCAAATATAAAAGCCAAAATATTTTTCATGACATTACCCCAAAACATGACGAATGATATAAACCGTTAACATGCCAGCAAACATAAAAACTGCCGTCGCTATCATCGAGCGTTTTGAGAGCCTGCTCATACCACAAATACCATGACCGCTTGTACAACCCGCCCCTAACCGTGTTCCAAAGCCTACAAGTACACCTGCTAAAATAAGTGCAAATGTATTAGCTTTAATTTCAATTTCAGGTTGAAAAAAATAGCCATATATGAAAGGTGTAATCACGAGTCCCGCAATAAACCAGAATGCCGAACTCCTAAGGGTATCTTTAGTAGGATTGATGACTTGAGCAAGCAAACCACTAATTCCAGCTATGCGACCATTTATATATAAATAACCGACTGTTGCGATGCCCAGTAGTAAACCACCTAAGAAGGCATAAACAATATTTGACATGTACTTATCCAAACAATATATGTTTTTATAATATGTATTATACGCTTATTCCTTTAGAAATACTTAAAATAAAACTCTTAAGTCTATAAATATTCTTAACAAGAAAAAGCCCCAAGATTTTGGGGCTTTTATTATTAAATTAGATCTTTAATGCCTAATTGTTCAGGTAATTTTTCCATGACTTTATTCAATCTAGTATTTGCTGGAGAAATACAACCTGTGTAATGACTTAATTTAGTCTCTGTACCATTTGGTTGAATCCATGAAATGTAATAGCTAGACATATCAGTCGCTGTTTGCTGGCAACCTGCAGTTTTTGATTGAGTTCCTGTTTGAGGACGATAAGTTTTTAAATCCTTTGCAAGTTTTTGATAATCTTTTACGCTACCTTGTATTTCTTTAACACCAATTGCTTTTGTATATTGCTTACCTTCAAAGCGAATTAAACCGGTAGGTGTTACTTCTACAGAATAAATCGGACATGCACCAAAGCATGGGCTAGAAGCATAACGAATGGTTTCTTGTGTATTCGGTGCTTGCTGAACAGAAGCACAACCCATCAAAGCTAAACCAGATAAAGTTGCAAGAACCAAAAATTTCATTACATCACCTATTATTATCAAGTGGCTTTAATTTATCAAATCATACACTTCTTGTCATTAAAGACTATTTTTTGTGACTTTATTCATTATTTAACTTTTAATTTTGCTTAGGCTATTGAGCAGAATTAAAAAATCATTTTGTTTCCCCCATAAAAAAAGGCCCATCTTTCGATGAGCCTTAAGCTAATAAGAGCTTAAATTCCTGAAATACAAATTATTACTGGATAGTAATAATCTGCGTCGATCATTCTAGCTCAACCTAATAAATTATATAAATATAATATAAATATATATTTATGCTCGTTTTTCCTACAAAAAAAACCTAATTTTTAAGATTAAAAACCTAATAATGTTTATTTCTAATTAAAATTCACAATCTTAAGTTAAACAAAACTTAATAAAAGTTAAGTTTTTATTTATAGGTAAAACATTATAAGAAAATGGTCAATCATTAGACTATACCTAGCGTTCAGGATGAAATCGCTAGTAGAATATTTTAAGTTTAGCAACAACATCAAGCATTTTTTTACTACTTGGTAAAGATATCTTATTGAAAGTATAGAATCTACTTACATTTATTTATATAAAAAATATATTAAAAATAAAGGCAAAAGAGAATTTTCTCTTCTGCCCCATTTAATTATGGCTCTAAACTATAAGCGATCACATAATCACCATGATCAGGTGATTGACGTGCTCCACCTGCGGTAACAACCACATACTGTTTACCTGTTTTAGGTGAAACATAGCTTATTGGTGTTCCTTGGCTACCTACTGGCATGCGTGATTTCCACAGTTCCTTACCTGTAGATGAATCAAATGCACGTAAGTAGTAATCTTGTGTTGCAGCAAAGAAAACCAAGCCACCTTGAGTTGCCATCGGCCCGCCAATTGTTGGCATACCGATTGGTGCTTTCAAGCCCATCTTAATACCAAGTGGTCCAGTGTCTTCAACTGTGCCAAGTGGTACTTGCCATGCAACCTGACGAGTTTTCATGTCAATTGCTGTCATGGTACCAAATGGTGGTTTTTGACAAGGAATACTTAAAGCAGACATAAAGCGGTTTTTATTCACTTTATATGGTGTACCTTTCATTGGTACAGCACCCATACCTGTATTTACTTTTTCGCCACCATTCGCCTGAATCTTAATGTCTTCAGGTGTTTGTTTAATGAGTTGAACCCATAAACCAAGACGCATATCGTTTACGAACATGTAACGATGTGTCGGGTCAAAAGCAATACTACCCCAGTTCATGCCACCTAAAGAACCTGGGAAGCTTAATGATACATCAGTACCCGGTGCAGTAAATAGGCCTTCGTAACGCATTGACTTGAAGTTAATACGACACATCAGTTGATCGAACGGCGTTGCACCCCACATATCCGACTCAGTTAAAGTCTGATTACCAATTTGAGGCATTTCAACTGAACGAGGTTGAGTTAAGCTGTATTGTTCACCCGGAATATTGGCAGGTTTAACTGGCTGTTCAATCACTTTAGTTAGCGGTTTACCCGTTACACGATCAAGAACAAAGAATTGGCCTGATTTGGTTCCAATCACAACAGCCGGTTTAGTCGTACCATCTTTTAATGGGAAGTCGACTAGACTTGGTTGCATTGGTAAGTCAAAGTCCCATAAATCGTTATGAACAGTTTGATATACCCACTTCTCTTTACCTGTTGTTGCATCAAGTGCTAAAACAGAAGTGTTGTACTTATGATCTAACGGATTACGGTTACCACCCCAAATATCAACAGATGAACTCCCCATAGGTAAGAACACTGTATTCATTTGTGGGTCATACGACATGGCGGCCCAAGAGTTTGCCGAACTACGTTTATAAGTTTCGCCCGGTTTTAGAACATGGTTAGGATCAGGATTACGTGGGTCAAATGCCCAGCGGAGTTTACCTGTAATCACGTCATAACCACGGATTACACCACCCGGCATATCCGCTGCTACGTTATCAGCAATACGGCTACCCACTACAATAGTTGTACCCGCAATAGTTGGTGCAGAAGTCACTTCAAAACGTGGAGCTTTTGTTCCATCGCCTAAGCCTTCGAGTAGATTAACCGTTCCATTCACCCCAAAGTCAGCACAACGCTCACCAGTATCTGCATTGACTGCAATTAAACGAGCATCTGGTGTATTGGTATATACACGGCGTGGACATGTTGTGTTACCCGCAACAGTAGTTACCGGAGTTGCGCCAGCTAATGTTGGTTGTACAAGTGCTTTTGTTGAATCAAAGTATGCAACACCACGGCAACGCTCCCACGCATCGGCTTTAGAGTTCACTTCAGCTTTCCAGAGCTGTTTACCTGAGTCAGCATCTATCGCAAAAATGTTGTTATGTGGTGTACATAAAAACACTTTATTTCCAACTTGTAGCGGGGTCATTTGGTCTTCAGCACCATTACCGCTACCCGTTGTAAAATCACCTGTTCTAAAGCGCCATGCTTCTTTTAGCTTATGAACGTTATCTCGGTTAATTTGATCGAGAGCAACAAAGCGGCTACCACCTGCATCATTACCATAATTTTCCCAATTTACCTGTTTTTTAGATGGGTCAACTGGCACTAAAGGTAGTTTTTCACCTGAACTTGCTACTGTTGGATGCGGTTGGAACATTTGATAGAGCGCAATCAACATACCTACAACAACTAATCCTCCTACCGCATAGGATGAAGATGCCAAGCTCGTTTGAAATTGGTAACGTCGAATTGAAGGCAAAGTAAATAGCAAGGCAGCAAAAAGACCAGCAGGAAACATTAAGCGCGAAAATAACGGCCAGAATTCCCATCCAGCATCAACAAATGACCAAATTACGGTACCAACAAAAACAGCCGCAAAAATCCAGACACCCAGTGCTTTTTTACGGAAAATACTAATTGCCGAAATGGTTATAAACAGTCCTGAGATAAGGAAATACCAAGAACCGCCGAGTGATACTAGTTTTCCACCACCTACGATGTAAAAAACACCAGTAGCCAATAAAACTAGACCTAATATAAAACACCATATTTTGAATAAGATATGAAACTTAGAATCTGACTCAGACATAGATCCTACTCCACATATACTGAACCCGAATAGTTCAAGCATTTGGGGCCAGTTAAACTATGTCTAACCAGCCATCAATATTGTTAAAAATTGACTTTCACACTAAGACCAGCCACCCAAGCATCATCAACCTCTTTTACACCAGCAGGTTGATGAATATATTGAATGTTTGGACGTAACATGACGGCCCGAGACCATTGATAGGTATAGTTCAACTCGACGTTTAGCTCGTCGTCTTGAATTGGAATATAGTCAGATGCAATCGGATCATAGCTGTAATATCCACGACTTTCATTTGTTGCGATCTGTTTATCTTTAGCACGGTCATTAACGACATAATTAGCGATACCAAAACCAATCGAATCATTTGGACGGCTGTCAAATGGTCCTTTATACAAAAGTGCAAGTTGTTGAGTACTTTGAACAAAAGTCGTTGCTTTATCATTTACAACGCCATTAAAAGTTACATATAAACCGCGTTTCGGATCTTCGCCATTATTCGTCAGTTGTTGCTGTGCATTAATCCAGAAGCTTTGTTTTCCGTCATGAACTTTACCCGCAGTTTTAACATCATTTGCTTCTGCGGTTGAATACAGTGCACCTACTTTATATTCACCCGGCAAGCCATTAAAGGCAGCAAGTTTTGGTTTCCATGCCAGCTCAACCGGTATGGTTGCGCCCTTCACATTGTTCATATCCAGATTAAAACCATCACTATTTGATTCGGTTTTAATGTTTTCTGGATTTACTTCATACACACCCAATCCCAAAGTCCATTCAGGTGCAAACTGATATTTAACGTTTGTACCCCAAATACCAACTGGTGAGTTATACCAAATTGAACCAATTGATTTTCCTAACTGCCCACCACAAAGCAATAAGTTCTGAAACTCACATTGAGAACTATTAAAATCCTCTGACATTCCCATACGACCAAATTTGACCTGTACAGTATTATCGATGAAACCCTTCTTCACCCATGCTTGAGATAAACGCCAGATTTTACCGCGACCATAAATTTCTTGAGCATTGCCCAATTGGCTAGAACGTGGGTCTTTAATACGCTCCAAAGTAAGCGCATTTCCGTCACGTTTGGTTACGACTAGACTCGCTGTTGTATCTTTCCATCCAGCAATTTTTTCTAAATCTAGGTTTGCACCTAAAGAAAGTTGTGCAGCATTTTTAAAAGTATTGCTGTCGTTGTAACCACCATCTAAATTTGTAGCACTTTGGCTCATAATAGAAGCTGTAAATTTATAGCCCTGCTGCTCTAATTGCTGGCGTTTTCCATTCCAGTCGCCAAGCAACCATTGACGGTCTTGTGACCACGGCTCATTCGCAAGCGCAAATTGGCTGCCTAATACAGCGATTGTTAATACACTCAGTTTCATTAAATTCGGCATCTTAAGTCCCTTTTATCATTTCTATATTTCTATGCTGCGCCTCAGTTTGAGGCGCTTTCCTTATTGTTATTTAACACTTGTAAAACCAAGCTCAGAAGTTGCACCAAAACGATCAGTGATATTCGCTGTAATTGAGGCAACTTTTATAGTTGGCTTCCAATTCGCTTTTGCAATTCCTTGTGCATCTGTAGCAACTGTTATTGCCCCTAAATATTGCTCAGCTTCTTTTGATGCCGCATTTTGATTACCAAAAAATTCAACTTGGTAACGTTGATTTGGTAAACCATTAACTTCTACCGCAACTGAACCCTTATTCGCAGTTAACTTCGGCGCTTTAATGCCCTGATTAGGTTGAGCATTACAGCCTTGTTCATTTGGTTGAGTACATGTTTTTTGTTGTTTAGATGGATCAACAACCACACCACCACCACGAGAACCTACGAATCCTTCATGCTCAAGTGCAGGTACACCAAATACAATTGCACCTAAACGCTGATTCGGTACACATGAACCACCCGCTTCACAGCGCTTAATATCTTTACCATTGTCCCAAATCAGGTTTTTAGTCAATGTAATTTTTGCATTTGCATCTTTTTCCGAACGAATCGCGACACCAATACGGTTACCATGCACTCTGTTGCTATCGAGAATGTTGCCATCGCCAGTCATGTTAAAACCAATCGAGTTATTGGTCATTTCGTTGTAGGCAATATAGTTACGCTTACCCCAGTTAATCTGTAAGCCATCCGAATAGTTTTCGAATTTATTACCGACTACGGCATTGTCATTACCCCACAAAATTTCAATACCTTGTGATGGCTCTGGGTTTGCTTTAGTTGAAACAAAATGGTTATTTGCAATCAGGTTAAAAGCAGCACCGCGGGTTAGTTCTAAACCATCGCCATTATCTTGGAAGATGTTGTCTAAAACTTTATTGTTATTGGTCGTGGTTGCCGTTGGGTTACCTTGCCCATCATCACCAGTAAGCATGACACCAGCACCACCGTAGTTATTGCTAATACGGTTATGTTGGATGAGGTTATTGCTTGAACGGTTAACCAAAACACCAATACAGAAGCGATGAATGTCTAAACCTTTTAAAGTGACATTGTTGACGTCACGTAGTACCAACCCCGGTAAAGTCATAGTACGTACATTAGTGCCGTACTGCTCAGGGTTTGCACCGGGACAAGCTTTTGCACCTTCGCCTTTAATATAATTTGAACCATCAATTGCGATGTATTCACCAGTTTTATCCCACTGTGTACCAATAATTTTGACAGGTACTTTAATTTCAGGAAGTGCACTATTTAATTTAATCGCATAAGGCGCTTTGCCTACTGCTTGAATCAAAATGTCGCTAGCTTCGCTTTGGTTTGCATTGGCTTGTTCAATGGCCCAGCGTAAAGAGCCTTTATTGCTATCGTCTTGATAACGATCAACAACATAAGTTTGTGCTGCCGCTACTCCTGAAACCATCAAACCTAATGCAAGAGTAGTTAAACGTAATGTAGTCATTTCATCATATCCTTATGATTTATGGGTTTGTTGGTTGAACGGTTTGTAAAATCTGTTTGAGCTTGGTCACATCAATTTGACCCGGTGCAGAAGCCTGACCAATCATGCCAAAGCTATAACTTCCGCCCATATTGGCAGTCGCAACACGAGAAATCGTACCTAATTGCCCCATTGACATCGTCAATAAAGGTTTAGTGGTTTGCTGGCTTACCTTTAAAGTTGCGTTCATTAAAGTGAAAACATCTTGTTTAGATTTTGGCATTACGGCAATTTTGAGAATATCTGCACCCATTTGATCTTGTTTTAATAAGCGTTTTTCAATTTCATCTTGGCTTGGTGTTTTTTGGAAGTCATGATTAGACATGACAACGAGCACTTTCTTTTGATGTGCTTTTTGAACAATGTCTAAAACTACTTTTTGATCACGGAACATTTCAACATCTAACCAGTCCATGAACGGATTCTTTAAGTAAGCCTGATAAGTCTTACCATAATCCACATCACTAATTTCAAGCTGGCCACCTTCGTTTTTGGTACGAATTGTGGCGATCATTGGCTTATTGCCTAAAATCTTTTTTAACTCATGACCCAAGGCAATCACTTGTTTTGTATCACTCGCAAAACTGAGTAAATCGATACGAAACTCTGCCAAATCAGCATCTGCTGTATTTGCAATGACCTGAGCTTGTGCCAAAGCTTGTTCTTTGGTTTTTGCGGTAATCGGAACAATCGTTTTAACGGCTGTAGCGACAGGTTGTGTTTGAGCGGCTAAAGCAACAGGTTCAGCATTCACCTGTGCAGTAAAAAATGGGAGTGCAAGCAAACTTAGGCTTAATAATGTTTTCATGTTCATATCGTTCATCCTTAAAAAGGCTACACGCATCCTTGAATAATCAGGTGTAGCCTTAGGTGTTTCTTAAATATCAAAAAATACAGTTTCGTCATCACCTTGAATACGAATATCAAAGCGGTAAACAACTTCACCATTTTCTTCAAAACGTTTTGCAATAAGTGTTTGGCGACGTGGTGCCCATTCAATGCTATTTAGAATTGGATCGTTAGCATTTGCTTCAGCTTCATCGTCAAAATAAACTCGTGTATGAAGACCCAAGTTAATACCACGAGCGAAAATGACTAATGCAATATGAGGTGCTTGAGTTGAACCTTTGCGACCTGCTGTCGCACCTGGCTTAATTGTATTAAAGCTCCAAACACCCGTTTCAAAGTCCGCACCTGTACGGCCCCAACCTTGAAATGCTGGATCAGCTTTTTGCTCACGTGTATCTGCCTGACTTGGGTAAATACCATTTGCATCAGCCTGCCAAATTTCAATCAGCACATCGCGTAGCGGTAAACCTAATCCGTCAAACACTTGACCTTCAAGACGAATACGCTCGCCTTTGGTTTGGTCTTGTACTAACTGGTTATTAAAGTTGTTTTCAAACACTTCAATATTTGCTTGTTGTGGCAATAAACCAATGTGAACGTAAGGACCACCTGTTTGAGATGGAGTTTCTTTTAGTTCCTGAAAATTCCAGTTATTCATGCTAGTGCTCCCGATTAAGTCAATTCGTTTTCGAAGTAAGTCGCTCGACGGCCACGTAAAGTGATGTCAAAACGGTAACAACGGCTATCAGCTTCGATAAAGTTGTTTTTATCTTCTAGTGCAATCAAGGCACGACGTTGATCTTCAGAAGGAATCGTTTTTAAGATTGGGCAAGTGTCAATGAGCGTATCGCCTTCAAAATAAAACTGCGAAATTAGGCGCTGAGCCCAACCATCAGCAATTAAAGAGAAATGAATATGTGCAGGACGCCATTCATTAATGCGGTTACGCCATGGGTACGGACCCGGTTTAATCGTACGGAAAATATAAAAACCGTTTTCATCAGTTAAGGTACGACCACAACCACCAAAGTTAGGGTCCATTGCACCAATAAACTTGTCGTTTGGATGCCGGTAACGACCAGAAGCGTTAGCCTGCCATACTTCTAGAAGTGCATTTTTTACAGGACGACCAAATTGGTCACGAACATAGCCATGAACAATGACACGCTCACCAATTGGCAAACCATCTTTGGCATAGTTCAAAATCAAATCGTTATCTTTTGGGCCAAACAGATTTGAAGAAAAATGCGGTGCAGTAACTTCAGTTAAAGTCTCATTAATTGAGATCAATGCATTTTTTGGCGAACGTAATACACTTGTTTTATAACCTGGTGTATACGCTGGTGGATGATCATCTGTATTACGTTGGGCGTAAGCACCCCAGCTATGTTGTGACATCTTTATCTCCTTAATCCTGTTCTTTTGCTGCAACTGAGTTGACTTCTATTCCCAACTCTTTAAAGACTTCTTCGGCCATATGCATTGCAGCATTTGCAGCAGGTAAACCTGCATAGAGTGAGCTATGTAAGATCAACTCTTTTAAATCTTCTTTAGTTACGCCATTGTTAAAGCAAGCACGTAAATGCATACGTAGTTCATCTTCACGGCCCAGCGCCAATAAAATTGCGATCGTCACTAAACTACGTGTATGACGCGGTAGGCCTGGACGAGACCACACCTCACCCCATGCGTAACGGCTAATAAAGTTTTGAAAATCTTGGTTAAAGTCATTTAAGTTTTGCAAAGACCGACCAACATGCTTTTCACCCAAAACTTCAGTCCGCACTTCAATGCCTTGTTTATAGCGTTGTTCATCATTCATTGTGATAGACCTCTATTAAGTTGCATCGGTATGCGCAACAATTGATTTAACAAATACAGCAACAGCCGCAGCAGTCGCTGGAATTAGTAATAAACTAAGAATGGCGGTAAACGACCAATCATTGCCGAGTAATACAGCACCAATCCAAGCGCCAAATACTGCACCGAAGCGTCCAATACCCGTCATCCAAGACACACCAGTTGCACGGCACTGCGTTGGGTAAAAACGAGCGCTTAACGCTGGCATTGAAGATTGCGCACCGTTAATTGCGATACCCGCACAAAGCACCAATACTGCAAGTAGTGTTGAGTTTCCTAAGCTTTGACCAACAGCAATCGCAAATAGACCCGCAGCAAAGTAGAAAATGGCAATGACTCGGTTCGGGTTGAATTTGTCCATCGCCCAACCAATAAATAAGGCACTTACCACACCACCGAACTGGAACAATCCACCGATAAATGCAGCACGCTCCATTGAGGCACCTGTTTCACGCATAAGCGTTGGCAACCAGCTTGTAAGCAAGTAAACAACCACGAGTCCCATGAAATAGGTCAACCAAAGTAAAAGTGTTCCTTTCGCATATGGTTTAGAAAACATAATTCCAAAGACATTTTTCTTTTGAGCTGTCTCGGTTTTCTCTTCAGGTACGTGAAATGCAGTCGCATTTTGAACTTGAGTTGGTGCAATATGATTTAAGATTTTGCGTACTTTTTCAGGATTCTTACCTTTCACAATTAAAAAGCGGTAAGACTCAGGTAAAACTAAAATCACTAAAATCATTAAGATCAAAGGTGACCAGCCACCAAGTAAAAATAGACTGTGCCAACCATAAGTCGGGATAAGCCAGCTACTGATAAAACCACCTGTTGCCATACCTAAGTTATAACCACAGAACATACAGGTCACGAGTAATGAACGAATACGTGTTGGGCAGTATTCAGAAAATAATGTGGTAGCATTTGGCATCGCTGCACCAAGCCCAATACCTGTCAAAAAGCGTAAAACGACAAGGCTATCTAAGTTGGTTGCATAAGCAGATGCCAAGGTGAACCCACCAAATACAAGCATCGAAAAAGCCAGTACGATTTTGCGACCAAAACGGTCAGCTGTCGGACCAGAAACCAAGGCTCCAATAATCATTCCACCAAGTGCAGCACTCATCACTGGTCCTAACTGAGAGCGATCAACTCCCCAGTCTTGTGCCAAAGCTGGTGCAATAAAACCCATTGCAGCAGTATCAATACCATCAGTAAAAATAATTAAGAAACAGATGATTGCGATCATCCATTGATACTTACTGAGTGGAGCATCATTAATTAATGCTTGAGCATCGATACTTTTATTTGGTGCAGCGTAATCCTGAGACGCCATATTTGCCTCCTTAAGGCCAATTCCTTTTAAATCACTAAGCTATTAGATTTGCTGAATAAACCTAGTCAATTCCTGAGTAAATCTTTGCGGTTGCTCAATATTAGAAAGATGAGATGCTTCCAATTTAGCAATCTGACTATTGTTGATAGCGCGCTGCATAAACTCAGCATCTGCTACTGTAGTTACTGGATCTTCTGTTCCCGCAACCAGCAGTACCGGAATTTGGATTTGTGCGATTTCATCTCTTAAATCGGCATACGCTAAAGCACGACATGCATTTGCATAACCTTGTGCCGGTGTGTTTGCAAGACTTTGAATCGTCGTCTGCGCAACAACATTATGTTGATAGTCGAAGTTTTCACTAAACCAGCGGGTATGCGTGGTTTTAACCAATTCAGCCAGTCCATTTTGTTCTACTGATTCTGCGCGACTCAACCAAGCCTCCGCCTGACCAATTTTGGCTGCCGAGTTCGCAACAGTAATACTTAAAAAGCGCTCTGGATGATGAATACCCAACCAAAGCCCAGTAATTCCACCCATTGAAATGCCACAAAAATGAGCTTTTTCAACACTCAAAGCATCTAAAATATCAACCACATCTTCAGCTAAGTTTTGCAATGTGGTGTCACTAATTACATCACTTTCACCATGACCACGTGTGTCGTATGTAATGACATTAAAATGACTTTTTAATTCACTCACCTGTGATTGCCACATACCATGATCTGTGCCTAATGAATTAGAAAATACAAGCACAGGAGCGTCTTTTAAGCCGTCGGTATAAACAGCTAGCTGTTTTCCTTGGCGATTGGTTATAAGCTGTTTCACTTTGGCTCTCCTTGTGCTTCTTGCAAAACTGCATCAATCTGTTGCTGAATATTGCCTAAATAGTTTTCTGGTTTGAAAATATCTTGTATTTCTGCTTGGCTAAACTGTCCTTTCACTTCGTCTAGTTGGCTAACAACATCAAACAAATGCTGGTTTTGAGCCACGGCTGTTTTACATGCGGCTTCAACTAAATGATGAGCATTTAAACGACCAATTTTTGGAGCAAGTGCCATCATTACAGCTTCTGCCATAATCAATCCATTCGTACACTCAAGGTTCTGTTGCATATGCTCAGTATTAACTTCAAAACCTTGTAAAACTTCACCAGTACGACTTAATGATCCAGCACAAAGCTGAAAGATTTCTGGAACCGCTAACCATTCTGCATGCCACGCGCCTAAGCTACGCTCATGTTCCTGTACCATGCTTTGATAAATGCTAGACATAAGTGCTGGTACACGATTTGCTGCTGCAAGTACTGAAGCTGCTGCCACTGGATTACGCTTATGCGGCATAGTTGATGAACCACCACGACCTTTCGCAGTTGGTTCAAACAACTCTGCAATTTCAGTTTGCATCATGAGTGACCAATCCCGTGCCATCTTGCCCGTATTCCCGACAATCATGCCAAGCACACTTGCAATTTCTACAATACGATCACGCTCACCATGCCATGTACTTGTGGGTACAGTCAGATTCAGTTGCTTCGCAAATGCGCTGACCACAAGCGAACCTTGGTCTTGCAAAGAAGCTAATGAACCCACAGCACCGCCTAACTGAGCAGTGAACACACGTGATTTCATCGCTTGTATGCGCTCTAAATCCCGTTTAAATGCAGAAGCCCAACGAGCAAGTTTATGCCCCAAGGTAATTGGTAAAGCTTGCTGTAACCATGTACGCCCAATCATGACTTGATGGCGATATTTCTTAGCTTGCTGTAATGCAGTCGCATAGCATTGTTGAAGTTGATCTTCCACAAGGTTCAACGCATCACGGCATTGCAAAATACAAGCTGTGTCTAAAATATCCTGACTTGTTGCACCCCAATGCACATAACGTGAAGCATCTTCATCAACATCTTTAACAATTGCCGTAAGCTGTTTTACAAATGGAATTGCGATATTTCCAGCTAAGCCTGTTGCTACAGCCAAAGCGGAAAAATCAAACTTGTCTAATGCCTGCTCAGCTACTTGGACAATGGTATTCGCCGCATTTTGAGGAATCACACCAACTTGTGCCTGTGCTTGAGCTAAGGCAACTTCAACCTGAATCATGTATGTGATTAAAGATGAGTCACTAAAGATGTCAGTGACGTCTTTTTGGTAAAACAAGCTGGCATATAACTGGCTCATGATTAGACTCTCTCAATAATCAATGCGATGCCTTGACCTACACCAATACACATTGAACACAAAGCGTAGCGACCACCTGTTTGTTCAAGCTGGTTTAGGGCTGTGGTCACGAGACGTGCACCCGACGCACCAAGTGGATGGCCTAAAGCAATGGCACCACCGTTTGGATTTACCTTGTCAGAATCATCTGGCAAACCTAAATCACGGGTCACTGCCAAAGCCTGTGCAGCAAAGGCTTCATTGAGCTCAATCACATCCATCTGATCTAAAGTCAGGTTGGCTTGTTTAAGTAATTTTTTAATGGCTGGTGCTGGAGCAAAGCCCATAATGCGTGGTTCTATACCCACCGCTGTTGAAGCAATGATCTTGGCACGTGGTTTTAGGTTGTAAGCTTGAACTGCCTCATCAGATGCTATCAGCAATGCTGCTGCACCATCATTAATACCTGAAGCATTCCCCGCAGTAACCGTGCCATCTGCTTTCACCACAGGTTTAAGTTTGCTTAAACCTTCAAGTGTGGTTGATGCACGTGGATGTTCATCAGTATCAATCATAACAGCATCCCCCTTACGCTGAGGGATTTCAACTGCCACGATTTCTTTAGAAAAAAAGCCTTTGGCTTGCGCGCTTGCGGTGCGTTGTTGGCTCACCAAGGCAAACTGGTCCTGATCTGCACGATTGACGTTAAACTGTTCAGCCACGTTTTCGGCAGTCTGGGGCATGGTGTCTACACCATACAATTCTTTAAGTTTCGGGTTAATGAAACGCCAGCCCATGGTGGTGTCTTCAATCTTCTGGCTACGGCCAAAGGCACTGTCAGACTTACCCATCACATAGGGCGCACGGCTCATGCTTTCCACACCACCTGCAATCACCAAGTTCGCTTCACCTGCTTTAATGGCACGGGCAGCAATAGCAATCGCATCGAGTGATGAACCGCATAAACGGTTAATGGTGGTTGCCGGCACCTGATAAGGTAACCCAGCAAGCAGTGCTGACATACGGCCAACATTACGGTTGTCTTCACCGGCTTGGTTGGCACAGCCATAAATCACATCATCGACCTGTTCCCAATCTACACTTGGGTTACGCTGCATGAGGGCTTTAATGGGTACAGCACCAAGGTCATCGGCACGGACAGGTGCAAGGCCACCGGCATAACGGCCGAATGGAGTACGAATGGCATCGATGATATAAGCATTTTTTAATGTCATTTCCCTACTTCCTTACCCTTGAGTCGCATCAATCAAAGTCGCACCCGTTAAAGCCTGCAACTCATCAAAGCTAAGACCTTCAACTTTCTCAATTACTTTTAAACCGTCTTTGGTCACGTCAATCACACACAGGTCAGTGTAAATACGGTCAACACAATGTTTACCCGTTACCGGATAAGTCAGCTCAGCGACAATCTTTGGTTCACCTTGTTTGGTGACGTGGTCTGTGGTGATAAATACTTTCTTGGCACCTACCGCCAAATCCATCGCACCACCTACGGCAGGAATTGCATCCGGTGCGCCCGTGTGCCAGTTGGCCAAGTCACCATTCGCAGCAACCTGAAATGCGCCAAGCACAGCGATATCAAGGTGACCACCACGCATCATGGCAAACGAGTCGCCATGGTGGAAAAAGCTGCCGCCTTCTAGCATGGTCACAAACTCTTTACCCGCATTAATCAGTTCAGGGTCTTCTTCACCTGCCGCTGGCGGTGGGCCAAATGCCAATAGTCCATTTTCAGAATGAAGGAAAATATCTTTATCGTTAGGTAAGTAGCTGGCAATTTTAGTCGGTAAGCCAATGCCCAAGTTCACATAGGCACCATCGGGAATATCTTGCGCCACACGTTGTGCAATCTGGTCACGGCTGAGTTTCTGGTAGCTCATGTTATTTCTCCTTATTGCTTATTGTGCTGGTGCTACTTGTACAACGTGCTGTACAAAAATACCCGGGGTGATGATGTGCTCCGGGTCTAATCCCCCCAGCTCCACCACTTCAGAAACCTGAGCAATGGTGACATCCGCAGCCATGGCCATAATCGGGCCAAAGTTACGTGCAGATTTACGGTAAACCAAATTACCCCAGCGGTCGCCCTTGTAAGCTTTAATCAAGGCAAAGTCAGCCTTGATCGGATATTCAAGTACGTAATCTTTACCATCGATCTGACGGGTTTCTTTACCTTCGGCCAAAAGTGTTCCAAAGCCTGTTGGAGTAAATACAGCACCTAAACCCATACCGGCAGCCTGAATACGACACGCCAGATTACCTTGTGGTACCACTTCAAGCTCGACTTTTCCAGCACGATAAAGTTCATCAAACACATAAGAATCTGACTGACGTGGGAAAGAGCAAATCACTTTTTTAACTGAACCAGCCTTAAGCAGTTTCGCCAGACCATAATCGCCATTACCGGCATTGTTGCTGACAATGGTTAAGCCTTTAACACCGAGTTCAATAAGACCGTCAATGAGTTCAGCGGGTTGTCCTGCGGTACCGAAACCACCAATCAGAATGGTTGCACCATCTTTAATCTGCGATAGTACCTCGCTAAGAGAGGACTTACTTTTGTCAATCATTAGACAACTCCATTGTGCTCATTGAAGAAGAGAGAGATAAGAGAGTTAGGCACACTGAGGCGAGAAGAATAGATAAATATTTCACTCAATCCCGAGTGTTTCCCTTAGATTTCCCTTTTAAACATTTTTGATAATTTTCGTATTTTGATCTAGTAAGCTAGATACAGTTTTGTTCGGTATAAATATATTTTGTTCGATGATCGAACATTATCTAAGTAAATTACTCAACTAATCTTATAGACTTGGGATGTAAAAAACATTAATTCTTATAAATAGATATGTAGAAATGAAATATTTGCTTAGGCTATTTTACAATTAAAACTACAACCTATTATTCAATTTTTATCTTAAGACTGTGATTGTAAAATTAAACGTGCAAGCTCTAAATCATCTGGATAGGTAATTTTAATATTATCAGAACGCCCCATTACAACTTGCACAGTTTCACCCATATATTCAAGTGCACTTGCCTCATCGGTAATAGCAATATTATTTTCTAAAGCGTATTCAATTGCTTTTTTGAGCTTCCCAATTTTAGCAATTTGAGGCGTTTGAGCTTGCCATAATAAATCTCGGCTGACTGTTTTATCAATTTGATTGCCTGACTTAACCTGCTTTAACGTGTCACGAACAGGAATTGCTAAGATAGCACTATGATTTGATTCAATTGCTTGTTCGACAAGCGCATTTAAACATTCAATTGTTACACAAGGTCGTGCTGCATCATGGACAAGTACCCAATCATTTTCATCAGCAAAAGTTAAAAGATGATTTAATGCGTTTAATACTGAATGGACTCGTTCTGCCCCACCCATACAAAAATGGGCCTTATCCATATCTTGAAATGCGAGAGTCTGAGCAAAGGTATCTTGGGTGCCAATGGCCAGAACATAACCATTTAATGGAAGTTGACTTATGCGCCGAACAGTATGTTCTAAAACAGTCGTATTCTGAATATATTGATACTGTTTCAATTCAGTTTTAGAAAATCGACTTCCTGATCCTGCAGCTGGAATTACTGCCCACAATTTAGTCTGGGATATCTGGGGATGCAGGTGTCTCATTCGTTTCCAAATCAACTTTAGCGTTCGGGTCAATATAAATAGGCTTGTAATGGGTACTGATAGTACTCATTTGAACAAATGTCTCATGTGGTTTAACCAAACCAAGATCAAGGCGAGCATGTTCTTCTATTGCTTCTGTACCATTTTTCAGGTCAAAAACCTCTGCTGCCAAAATACGGTTTCGTTCTTTAAGCTCTTCATTTACTTCAGCTTGTTGCTGAATTTGTTGCATGAGAGCTTGATGAGGGAGATAGCCACCCTCACCTAACCAAAATTGATATTGCAGTATGGCTACTAAAACAATAACCAGTAGCAATATCAGTTTGCTTGAAGTGGATCGAAATACTTCTAACATATCATTAAGATTTTTAATTAAAAACTTTCGTTAAGAGATTGTATTGTATAGTAATTAAGAAGTAGCATGCGAAATTCCTGCAAAAATTTAAGCAAAATTATTAATGGGCATATTACTTTAATTGACCATTGTGACATGTTTCATTTTGTCAAAAATGAATGGAATTTGAAAGGGAAATAATATTTATAAGTACAACTGTTTATAAATCAATCTACGCACAAAAAAGCCCTCTTTGGAGAGCTTTTATAAATCGGTTACTTATGTGAGTATGTCTGTATCAAAAATTATAACGAACACTTACTGTTGCATTTCTTGGTGTACCCCAATTCATTGAGTTAGCACCAATACCTTCATAATATTTCTCATCAAAAATATTATCGATGTTAAATTGAAGTTTGATATTTTTATCTAACTGATAGCCAAGCATCGCACTTGCTAAAACATAAGCATCTTGCTCAATGCGAGAGCTTCCACTACCCGTATAGTATTTACTCTTATAATTTAAGCCAAGTCCTGCACTCCACTGATTAACTTTGTACTTAACAAATAAATTTGAAGTTGTTCGAGAGTTTGTCGTATTAACCTTGGTGCCTTTTGCATCTTTTGCTTCAAAATTAGCAATACCAAAGTTAATCCCCCAATTGTCGTTAATCTCACCCTCAGCTTCAAACTCAAAACCTTTACTTTCAACACCATCTACAGCACGATAGGCCTGTTCTGTAGTTTGCGTGCCATTACGGACAATAAATACTCCCGGTATCAATTCAGCAAAATTAGACTGTTCTATTCGAAATACTGACAATGCTGTATTTAAACGCCCTCCAAACCACTCACTTTTTAAGCCAGCCTCATAACTCTTACCTGTAATCGGGTCAATATATTGATCATTTACATCTTTACGATCTTGAGGTTTGAAAATTTCTGTATAACTCGCATAGACAGAATGATCTTGGGCAAAATCATAAATAGCGCCAATATATGGTGCTAATTCATTGTTAAATTCACGGTTACCTTTATCATTTTCAGACTTGTATTCCCAGTTAGATAAACGTGCACCAGCAATAATTTTCAAAGGATCGAGAATTTGAAATTTACCCGCAATATATGCAGCAGTTTGTGTGGTTTCATTCAGCGCATTTTTGCCGTTTAAAACAACAGGCTGAAGCAACTCTTGAGCTATATCATTATAGTTAAGCGGACCACCTAAATATTTTTCAATGTCTTGGTTTTTGTTAGATCCACCAAAAATATCTTTTGTCTTTTCATTCTTATTCCAAGATCCGCCAATAATGATTTCTTGTGGACGATTAAAAAGCGTAAATGGGGCATTGATAAAAACATCAATATTGTTTTCTTCACTCGCAGCTTTGGCGCCATATACAGAAACATTATCCTTTTTATTATCATCTATATTTTTTAGTGGACTGGTGTTGGTTGCCTTATCTACTTTTCCAGCTGTATATAACAACATAGAGTCCGTATCTTCTTTGCGGAAAGTATAAGCAACATTTAAATTGACATCATTAAATAAATTCTGTTTTAAGTTCGCAAACACTGCCGTTGTATTCACATCCCAGTAAGTCCAAGGTGCACTTACTGTTAAGCTTCTAGAAAAATTGGTACGGGTCCCATCAGTATAAAAAGCAGGTGTACCACCCCAGCGGATACCGTCACGATGCAATTCTTGATAAGTAGCTCCAAGCGACATACTTGTTTTATCGCTCAGATCATAATCAAGGGCACCATAAAATACATTCCGTTCTTTCTCATAAAAATCCATAAATGAATTTTCATCAGAATGCTTCACAAACATACGTCCACGCAATGAACCATCAGCATTAAGCGGTGTAGAAATATCTGCCGAACTACTCCAAGAGTTCCATGAGCCTAATGATGTACTAACATTACCACTAAGTTCTTTTGAGTTTGCATGTTTACGAATCATGTTCAGCGCCATCGCTGGATTTCCCGCACCTGTGGTTAAACCATTAGCACCTTTCACCACCTCGACGCGATCATAAATATCTAAATCAAGGTCCCCTGTACCTAAATTAATCGTGCTCGGTATTCCATCGATTAAGTAATAATCTACCTCAAAACCACGTGCATAAACTTTCTGGCGCTCATCAGTACGTGAGGTCGAAACACCCGTAATATTGTTCATTAAATCTTGAAAAGAATCGATTTTCCGATCATCTAAATACTCACGGGTTAAAACCTTCACCGACTGTGGTGTTTCACGAAGAGATAAATTTAATTTTGTAGAAGTATTTGTACTTTTTGCTGTATAGCTGCCCGAACCTTCGGTAACAGCGGAATCTTCTTCTGCTTGCACTTTTATCGTTTCTAAAGTGGCTGTTCCATTTGTCTCATCTGCATAAACAATTGAAGGAGCAATTAAAGCCATAGCAAGTGCTAAGGGATGAGATGTAAACGCTTTTCTAAAGGGCGGAGTGTACATAAGAAAATTCCATAATAACCAATGTGCTGTGCGAGATTCCTTAGCCTTTTGCTACTTTAGTCCTTGTTACACAGCAGCAAAAGTCGGCACAAAAATTAACATGAATGATAATTGTTATCAACAATATATTAATAATTATTCCTATTTGTTTAAATTAAATTATCAATAGTTCTAATCACTTATATATTTTCACTCTCTTCAAACCTTGTTTGGTCATCACATCTTTTAAATTTATTGCTCTTTTAATTAGCCAATAAAATGTTATGCAATAGTTTTATGATTCACTCAAAAAATAACAAACTAAACAGTATTTTCTTTTATATTTTATTATTCTTCTCAAACCTCTTAAGAGAGAATAAAAGGTACAAGTTGTAGTGCATAAAGTTTTAGCATTTTCTTTAGTAAGCTTAGGTTTGAGCGCTTGTAATAACCATACTGATGATAGTCCTTCAAAAATAATTAATATGAAGGATAACCATAAGCAACATGAAAAAATTAATACTTATATATATGAATATAATCAAATTATTTATAAATTAAATACAGAACAAGACCAAACAACTGCTCACTTAAGATTTAAAAACTTATTGAAAAAGATACCTTCTAACGAGAACAATCTAAATATTTTAAAAACTAAACGCAAAATACTTGTACATTTAGGTTGTCTTAATGAAGCATATAGTGTTACTGAAAAAATACTAGCTAAAACAGATAGTTCAAAGCTACAAGAGATGCAATGTATTTTTTTAAGCAAAATGAAAAGAGATCCTTATCAAATAAAAGAATGCTATGAAAAAACTGCTAATAGTTATTTAACCGAGATAAATTTGATCCCCAAAGCTGCTTTACGATATCAATATGCTTTATGGGGACACTATGCAGCGATGTTCAATGCTGGCCATATAGAATACAAAGACAAACTCCAAGAAATTATCGACTATCATAATATTGAAGATCATAAAAAAACTTATCAACAAATGTATAAAAATATTATGGATCCTCATGCTTTTCAAAAACGTTTAGATGCCATCCCCTATACCTCTAATTGTCGTTAAATTATCTTATTAAATATAATGAATTTTTGATTATTAATCATATTCATAGTCATATCTTTCTTAAGGAGAGTTTATTTAATAATAAGAAAGCATCCACAAAGTATATCTTTTATATTTTTTATCACTCATATAAATACAAGCCCATATAAATTTAAAGTACCTTTTTAATAGATCTACTTTGCAATAAATCAGCTTGCCCCCCCCCTATCAACAGCAAGCTCATTCATAGGGAATTATTTGGAATAAACTTATAAAAAGTCACATATATTTCGAGTTTTTAACCAATAACTACCTAAAAAGTATATTTATTTATTTTTTACTTTGTTAAGAATTTATAAGGATCTCTTCTAACTATTTTAATAAGGAGAAAAAAATGGATTTTTTTAATATTTTCATTGGTGACACGACTTGGAAATTTGTTTTAGAAATGTTGATCCGATGTACCGTGATGTTCATCATCATTATTAGTTTCTTAAGATTATCTGGTAAACGAGGTGTCCGTCAGCTCTCCCTTTTTGAACTCGCAATTATTTTATGTTTAGGTTCAGCCGCTGGTGATCCGATGTTTACCGAGGACTTACCTATTGCCCATGCTTTTGTTGTGTTTATCGTTATTCTTTTTCTTTATCGACTTGCTACATGGAGTATGGTGAAGCATAAAAAAATTGAAGATTTGCTTGAAGGAAAAGCACTTTGTATTGTTAAGGATGGCCTTGTAGTTTACAAAGATTTCCAAAAACAATCATATTCTCATGATGAGTTTTTCTCTGAAATGCGTCAACAAAATGTTGAACACCTTGGACAAGTCAGAACAGCTTTGTTGGAGTCAGACGGTATTCTCAGTTTGCTTTATTTTGAAGATGTAGATGTAAAATGGGGCTTGCCATTATTCCCTGACGCCTACCGCAAAGCTGAAGTACTGAAACTTAATACTTTTTATTCATGTATGAAGTGTGGTGAAACTAAAATTTTAAATAAAATCGATCAAGAATGTAGCCGCTGTAAACATCACAGTTGGGCTGAGTCTTTAAAAACACGCCGATTAGGATAATAAAAAAAGGTGCTATTTCCTATTAAAAAAAGGAAATAGCACCTTCAAATGTTAAAAAATTAATTTTAACTTTTTATTTAAAGATTAGTTTAAACCTTTAAACTCAGCTTTACCGCGGTAAGCAGCTTTAGTCAATTCTTCAATACGAAGTAATTGGTTGTACTTAGACACACGGTCAGAACGGCAAAGTGAACCAGTCTTGATTTGACCAGCAGCTGTACCTACTGCTAAGTCAGCAATAGTAGAATCTTCTGTTTCACCAGAACGGTGAGAAATAACAGTCGAATAACCATTTGCTTTAGCAAGATAGATTGCATCTAAAGTTTCAGTCAAAGTACCGATCTGGTTGTATTTGATTAAGATTGAGTTACCAACTTTTTCATCAATACCACGTTGTAAAATCTTAGGATTAGTTACGAACAAGTCATCACCAACCAATTGGATTTTATCACCAAGGATTGAAGTCAAGTAGCTCCAGCCTTCCCAATCAGACTCATCAAGACCATCTTCGATCGAGATAATTGGATATTGATTTACAAGGCCAGCTAAATAATCTGCAAACTGATGGCTTGTAAATGCACGGTTGCCTTCGCCTTCTAAAACGTATTGACCGTTTTTGTAGAATTCTGAAGATGCGCAGTCAAGTGCAAGCATCATGTCTGAACCAGCTTTGTAACCAGTCAATTCAATTGCTTGTAAAATGATTTGAATTGCTTCTTCGTTAGAACGTAAGTTAGGAGCAAAACCACCTTCATCACCTACCGCAGTATTCAAACCTTGTTTCTTTAAAACTGATTTTAAAGAATGGAATACTTCAGCACCAGCACGTAAAGCTTCAGCAAATGAAGTGAAACCTACAGGCTCAATCATGAACTCTTGAATATCAACAGTGTTGTCCGCATGCTCACCACCATTTAAGATGTTCATCATCGGTACAGGCATTGTCAAAATTGTTTGACCACGAAGATCTGCGATGTATTGGAAAAGAGGAAGTTTCTTTTCTTCAGCAGCAGCGCGCGCAGCAGCCAATGACACAGCTAAAGTTGCGTTAGCACCTAATTTCTCTTTGTTTTCAGTACCGTCAAGCGCGATCATTGTATTATCAATGTCTTTTTGCTCAAAAACTGATTTACCCAACAAAGCATCACGAATCAACGTATTAACGTTATTAACTGCTGTACGAACGCCTTTACCTAAGTAACGCGATTTATCACCGTCACGTAGTTCTAAAGCTTCACGAGAACCAGTTGAAGCACCAGATGGTGCACATGCACGACCAACAACCCCAGATTCTAAAATTACGTCTGCTTCGATGGTTGGGTTACCACGAGAGTCCAAAATTTCACGTGCACGAATGTCAACGATTTGGCTCATGAACAATTCCTCTTTGAATGAATATGAGCTGCGGTTAAAGCAGCGTAAGGGTTATAAAACAACTCAATGGGTGTCTAACTTTTTGAATCCTTTAACTAAAGTATCCAATTCTTTTATTTGTGCCAAGAACGGTTCAAGTTGTGACATACGTAATGCACAAGGTCCATCACATTTTGCATGTTCTGGGTCTGGGTGTCCTTCCAAGAACAATCCAGCCAAACCAGTTGCCATTCCAGCGCGTGCTAAAGTTGTAATTTGAGCACGACGACCACCTGCTGAGTCAGCACGACCACCAGGGGTTTGCAACGCATGTGTCACATCAAAGAAAACTGGCACATTCATTTCTTTCATTGTGTCAAAGCCAAGCATATCTACAACAAGATTGTTATAACCAAATGCTGAACCACGTTCACAAAGAATAAGTTTGTCGTTTCCTGCTTCTAAACATTTATGCAGGATATGACGCATTTCATGAGGTGCTAAAAACTGGGCTTTCTTAATATTAATAATAGCCTGTGTTTTCGCCATCGCCTCGACAAGATCAGTCTGACGACTTAAGAAAGCAGGTAATTGAATAATATCGGCTACTTCTGCGACCGGCGCAGCCTGATATGGCTCATGCACATCAGTAATGATAGGAACATTAAAATGTTTTTTAATATCACCTAACCATTCGATTCCTTTTTCAAGTCCAGGGCCACGGAATGAATGCAGACTAGAACGATTTGCTTTATCGAAACTCGCTTTAAATACATAAGGAATATCTAAGCGTTTGCAAATATCAACATACGTTTCTGCAATTTCAAAAGCTAAATCTTTTGATTCAAGTACGTTCATTCCGCCAAATAATACAAATGGCAAATGATTTGCCATTTGTATATCGCCTAAACGTACAACTTCTTGTGGTTTTAATTGTGACATTTAAACTTTCCCAGTTTATTTAAAATCGCATTATTTACTTTTTTGATGCTGTGTTTTTGCAGCGTCAATAAAACTAGCAAATAATGGATGTCCATCACGTGGTGAACTTGTAAATTCCGGGTGGAATTGTACAGCAATAAACCAAGGATGTTCAGGAATTTCTACAGTTTCAACTAAATGTTGTGCTGAAGAGTAACCTGAAATCTTCATACCAGCTTGTTCAATCGACTCGATGAAACGGTTATTCATTTCATAACGGTGACGATGACGCTCAGTGATTTCAGCTTTACCGTAGACTTCACGTGTTTTTGTGCCTTCAACCAATTCAGATTTTTGAGCACCTAAACGCATAGTTCCACCTAGGTCTGACTCAAGGCTGCGTTGTTGTAATTCACCGCGCTCATCTAACCATTCAGTAATTAAACCAATGAGTGGATATTTTGTAGAGCGGTTAAATTCTGT
Organism: Acinetobacter pittii; assembly: GCF_022449185.1. Lineage (GTDB taxonomy): Bacteria > Pseudomonadota > Gammaproteobacteria > Pseudomonadales > Moraxellaceae > Acinetobacter > Acinetobacter pittii_I. The sequence continues at coordinate 788,239 of NZ_JAKUKO010000001.1, read as the reverse complement.
AGAAGAAGCTTCTGGCATACCTGCAACATGGCGAGCGTATTCAATAACAGCCAATTGCATACCTAAACAAATACCCAAGAATGGGATTTTGTTTTCACGTGCGTATTGAATAGCTTTCATTTTGCCTTCAGTACCACGTTCACCAAAACCACCCGGAACTAAAATTGCGTCAGCTGTACTTAAAATAGATACGTCTTGGCTTTCAAGTTCTTCAGCGTTGACATAATCAATTTGTACTTTTACGCGATTTTTAATACCTGCGTGTAATAACGCTTCATTCACAGACTTATAAGCATCTGGTAATTCAACATATTTACCAACCATAGCGACACGTAAAGTGTATTCAGGATTTAGTAATGCTTCGACTACATTATCCCAATCTTCTAGATTTGCTTCTGGAAGATCATTAAATCCAAAGCGCTCACAGATCAAATCATCAACGTTTTGTTCATAGAATGTACGTGGAATTTGATAAATCGTTTTCGCATCTTTACATACCACTACAGCACGCGCTTCTACGTTCGTGAACAATGCAATTTTGCGTTTAGTGTCAACATCCACATCGTATTCAGTACGGCAGATAAGAATATCTGGCTGAATACCAATCGAAAGCAACTCTTTTACAGAATGTTGAGTTGGTTTTGTCTTAAGCTCTGCTGCAGATTTGATATATGGCAACAAAGTTAAATGCATAAGCATGGTTCTTTTATGGCCAAGCTCAACCATTAACTGACGAACTGACTCCATAAATGGAAGTGATTCGATATCACCTACCGTACCGCCAATTTCTACGATAGCAACATCGTAGCCTTCACCCGCGCGAAGTACGCGTTCTTTAATGTTGTCAGTAATATGAGGAATAACTTGAACTGTACCACCAAGGTAGTCACCACGACGTTCTTTATTTAAAACGTCCTGATATACACGACCACTGGTAAAGTTATTAAGTTTGGTCATTTTCGCACGACGTAAGAAACGTTCGTAATAACCCAAGTCTAGATCAGTTTCGGCACCATCCTCTGTGACAAAAACTTCACCATGTTGGAAAGGGCTCATTGTCCCTGGATCGACATTAATGTATGGATCCATTTTAACCATTGTGACTTTTAAGCCACGGGCTTCCAAAAGTGCAGCAACTGAAGCAGCAGAAATACCTTTACCTAGCGATGAAACTACACCACCAGTGACAAAAATAAAATGGGTCATTAAGTTTCTCGTACAATCAAGCCGAAATCGGCCTACAATGTTTGGCAATTTTACTGTACTCTGCCCCTATAAAGCAAAGTCAAACCGCATCAATTCAAAGATCATTAAACAACTGGCTATTCTATCAGCATTTTTAATAAAAATTTAGGTCAATCTCACATGATTTTTTCATTCTCTTTTGCTGTTATAATGCCAGCTCCTCAATTAAATGTTGTTTAGGACAATGGCAAATAAAAAACTTTTAATCTGTGCTGCAATTGCTGCTGGACTATTGTTAACCGCATGTGTCAAAAAAGAAACACCTAAAGAAGAAGAGCAAGAAAAGGTTGAAACTGCTGTTTCAGAACCTACACCTGCTGAACCTGCAAAATTTGAGTCTCTAGAAAGTGTTCAAACTGAAGAAGCTCAAACTCAGGAACCAACGCAAGTTGAGGTGCATCACGAAGAAACAGCAAATACGACAACTGAAATTCGCCGTGAAACTCGCCCTGCGCAAGCTGAGCAAAATTCACAAACAAATGTTTCTGAGCAACCTAAAGCAGAACCAAAGCCAAAACCTGAACCTAAGCCTGAACCAAAAGCAGAGCCAAAACCATCTAAGCCAGCTGAACCAGCTCAAAGCGAAGATGACGCTGTTGCGGCTGCAATTGCGGCTGCTACTCCAGCGCTTAAGAACTAAGTTCGTATGCGAATATGCCCAAATTGAACCATCAGTTTGGGCTTTTTAAATATTATTTAAGTTATCAACACAATAATAAGTTTTAATTTTCTTTCTATTTATCTTTAAAGTTTTCCTAGTTATCAATTAGGGACAATCTACTTTTTCTGCCTAAAAAAGTATTGACGCTAGATATAGGGCGATGTAGTTTTTTATCAAGTTCCTTTTTGGAACTTCAATTAAAAGAAGATTGGAGCCTAGAATGAATACAGTATCAAATCGTGTCCCCGCCTCATTTCCAGTCCGTCGTATGGACTATAATTTTGAAAATGTACCTCGCTACTGGTGTAATAACGAGCCTACTTTTACACATTATTTTACTGGTTTATCTACATTGTTCCCTGAAGGTGAGTCATATTTTGTTCGCTCTGTTCGAGCTTTACGCGCCAAAGCAAAGTCGAATGAAATTTTAGATCGGGAAATTAGTGCTTTTATTGGCCAAGAAGCAATGCACTCTAAAGAACATCATGCTTTCCATGTAAGTGCACAGCAATATGGTTTAGATCCTCAATCTTTAGAAAAAGTAACTGGTATCGTTTTAAAAACGATTGAAAAAGTTTTTAGTAAAAAATGGAATTTGCTTGTAACAGTAGGTCTAGAACACTACACAGCAGTACTTGTGGTTAGCATGATGCAATCCGTTAATGAATTGATGACAGACTCAACTATTCGCAATTTATGGCTATGGCATAGTATTGAAGAAACTGAACATAAAGCTGTGGCTTTTGATCTCTACCAACATTTATATGGAAGCGGCTTAAGCGCATACCTTCCTCGCATTACAGTTTTTACTTTAAGTCTATTTTTGATTACCGGTTTTTCAACAATTTATCAATTTGTTCTTATGAAACGGGATCATCAACTCTTAAATTTCAAATCATGGCGTAAGTTCTTTAGTTTTGCGAATAAACAATATAGAACATTGATCCCTCAATTTTTTGATTATTATCGATTTGACTTTCATCCCAACCAAACAGATGAAAAAGACCTCGTAGCTAGCACAAAAATCAAAATTGGACTAAAAGATCCTAAATTGCTTTTATCTTGATCTAATAAAATTATAAAGCCCATCTGTTGAATGGGCTTTATTTAACTTATTGCGAAATTACAGTTATTGCTTATGTTCGACCAAAAAATAATTTGATATTAATTTGGCCGCCCATGAGGTACTTTTCCATCCTTCGTAAAAGCCACAGTGACTTCCTTTTTTTGTGGTGATTACCGCAATATTACTCATTTGCTGAATCGTTTCTTTGTAAGGTTCCAAATTTTTAATAGAACAGACTGGATCATCCTCAGCATTAAGAATCATTAATGGTATTTTGACATTCTCAAATACATAAATTGGATTAATGGCTTGGCAATAGCTTTGATAATCATCAAAGCCAGCCATTTCAAAATATTCTTTCTCAAACTCTTCCAGACTTGTCGTTGCAAGAACCTTTTCTAAAGAAGCAATCTGGTTCCAAGTACTTTGATAAGGATGAATAAAATACTTGAATAACTTTTTGGTCATCATTTTGCTATAAAACGGATGAACATTTTTAAAGCCAATCTCTGTGTTGTAGCCCGGACACATTGCAAAAGCAGCTTTAAATGGCGTGTCAGTACCTTGCTCTCCTAAGTAACGAACTAGTAGCCCTGTCCCGGCAGAGGAACCTACTGCGTATAAATCCGTTTTAGAGAATAATTTTTGAATATGCTCAAGTTGCTCTTTAAGGTCGCTTGTTGATCCAAAAAGAGAAATCTGTGGCACAGGCATAGGTAAGCCAGCATGCCCACGGCGTAAGCATAGTGCTATTCTCCATCCCGTATAATGATGTATGTCTTTCACAAGTTCACGCATACTTTCAGGTGTTCCTGTAATGGTATGCATAATGACAACTGTTGGAGTATCTGGAGGAAGATCATAGCCATACCACGCGATCGCAGTTACGCCACCATCTTTCATGATGAGCTGATCAATACGATCATATTCAAGCTTAATGGTTTTTTTTCTAATAATATCAAAATACAAAAGATGAACGTGATTGTTGCTCAACCACGGTGTGGGCCGATATTTTTGCTTGAGCTGGGGCAGTTTCTCAAGAATATCTTTTATTTTCCCATTTGGGTCATAATAGATTTTTGGTTGCTCGGCACCTAATACCGAATCGAACAATTCTGAACCGAAAGCTTTAATTTTATTTAAAGTAGATATGCCCATTTCCAATCACTACCTCTGATTATGAGTTAAATGATTGCCGCACTAAGGCTGCAACCTGTTGTCCCCAAATTGCATAAATTTCCTTACTCGGATGAAAACCATCACTTGCCATAGGCAGATTCATCGCTTGAAAATGCTCAATATCATATTGAATGAACTTAAATTGGTTTTGTGATTCTAACCATTTATCTAGTACCTGATTCATTTGTTCCGCATATTTTCCAAACAACCAAGCCAATGGATTTGGTAACACTGGAAAATGCTGCATTGGCGGAACACCAGAAACAATAATGAGCTTAGGCTGAAAACGTGCCTGTATGTATTGAAATAATTGTTTTTGTTGTTTTATCCATGAACTTGCTGAGGTTAGTTTCGTGACATCATTAACACCAATCGACGTAACCACCACATCGTAATTTTGTTGCTCTAAATGCTGTACTGCTTGAAAAACCTGCTTAGTTGTATCACCTGTTTTTGCATGCAGTTTCCAGCGTATCGAATATTGATCTTGCAACTCAGAAATAATCGCACCCGATAAAGCATCTTTTTGGGTTTCTACCCCAACACCTGCTGCGGCAGAATCTCCTAAAATAAGTAATGATAGAGGTCTTCCCTTACCAACGATGCCTTGTCTCTCACCACTGGCTTCTAGCAAGCGTGGTGTATTCTTACGAACCTTTGATCCCTGTACAAACAGTACAGGAAGCAATGCTAGAGTTGAAAGCTTTAACCACATTTTATTGATCTCTATCTTACTAGGCTATTTACTAAAATTATTGAGGTTGAAACTTAGCAATTCTTATACCCATTTGTTCAGCCAATGCAGCTAAGCCACTCATTGGACGTATCATTACTTCAAAATCAATAATTTTGCCTTGTTCATTAAAACGAATCATATCAATACCTTTTAATGATTTACCACTAACATTGGCACTGAACTCAAGCACTACATTTTCACCGTCTTCTGTATAGAACTCACGATGATAGGTAAAGTCTTCGAACACCTGAATCACATTGGTAAGAATGAAGAAAACGACCTGCTTTCCTTCATAAGGTTTGTAGGCAACTGGTGAGCGAAAAACCACTTCATCCGCCAGCAAGTCATTTAGATCGGATAAGTTACCAGCCTGAACCATTTCATGCCATTTTTCTAAAGACTGTTTTGTTATTTCGAGTGTCATTGTTTTTATATCCTATAATTTAACAAAGAAGTAATGGGCATTTCTGTTTAAAAGAAATGCCCATATAAAATTTAGATTATTGCCGCTAATTCAGCACCTTGGCGTATTGCACGTTTTGCATCTAGTTCACCCGCCTCTTTAGCCCCGCCAATTAAATGAACATTTTTTCCATCTGTTTTTAATTGATCATACATTGCAGTAAATGACTCTTGGCCCGCACAAATCACCACATTGTCAACCTCAAGTACACTTGGTTTCCCATCCACAGTAATATGTAAACCTTGATCGTCTACCTTGTCATATTGCACACCTGCAAACATTTTGACCTGACGATTTTTTAGTCCTGTGCGATGAATCCAGCCTGTTGTTTTACCTAAACCAGCGCCTACAGCAGCAGTTTTACGTTGTAGTAAATAAATTTCTCGTTCAGATGCCTCAACTTTTGGCTGTTTTAAACCACCAACATGCTCATATTGAGTATCGATTCCCCATTCTTCATAGAACTTTTCTGGATTTAAACTGCCACTTTCACCTTCATGAGTAAGATATTCAGCTGTGTCGAAACCAATACCACCCGCTCCAATAATGGCAACACGTTGACCTACTGGCACACGCTCTTTTAAAACCTGTAAATAACTCAGTACTTTAGGATGATCAATTCCCTCAAACTGTAATTGACGAGGTGTTACACCTGTTGCAACCACAATTTCATCAAAATTTGCTTGGCTTAATTCTTCGTAAGTTGCTTGATGGTTTAACACAAGTTCAATGTTTGGTCGCAATTCAATTTGACGACTAAAGTAGCGTAAAGTTTCGTAGAACTCTTCTTTTCCAGGAACTGTTTTTGCAATATTAAACTGACCACCAATTTGATAACTTGCTTCAAAAATTTTAACTTGATGTCCGCGATCAGCTGCATATACTGCAAAACTTAAACCTGCCGGACCTGCGCCAATAACAGCGATACTCTTTTTCACCTGAGCTTCTTTAAAGATCAGTTCAGTTTCATAACATGCACGCGGGTTTACTAAACAAGTTGCAATTTTCATTGAGAAAATATGATCTAAACAAGCTTGGTTGCACCCAATACACGTATTAATTTCATCACTGCGGCCTTCACTTGCCTTCAAGACAAATTCAGCATCCGCTAACATTGGCCGTGCCATAGACACCATATCAGCATGACCAGATGCCAATACATGTTCAGCCATTTCAGGCGTATTGATTCGGTTAGAAGTAATTAAAGGGATAGAGACGTCACCTTTAAGTTTTTCAGTCACCCAAGTAAATGCAGCACGGGGAACTTTGGTTGCAATTGTAGGAATACGCGCCTCATGCCAGCCAATACCTGTATTGATAATTGTTGCGCCTGCTTTTTCAATTTCTTTTGCAAGCTGAATCACCTCATCAAAACTTGAACCGCCTTCAACTAAATCAAGCATAGATAGGCGATAAATGATGATAAAATTTTCACCAACTAAAGCACGTGTGCGCTTTACAATTTCAATTGGAAAGCGGATACGATTTTCGTAACTACCACCCCATTCATCATCACGATGATTCGTACGAGCTGCAATAAACTCATTAATCAAATAACCTTCAGAGCCCATGATCTCTACGCCATCATAGCCCGCATACTGGGCAAGTTTGGCACAGTTGGCAAAGTCATCAATGGTTTGTTGTACTTCGGCAGAACTTAAAGCTTTAGGCTTAATCGGGTTAATCGGTGCTTGAATTGCTGAAGGTGCAACATTATTTGCCTGATAAGAATAACGACCCGTATGTAAAATCTGCATAGCAATTTTACCCCCAGCTTCATGGACAGCTTGGGTAATCACTTTGTGTTTTTCAGCTTCTTCAACTGTATCTAGTTTGGTCCCGTGGCTAAATACAACACCATCATCATTTGGAGAAACACCGCCAGTTACAATTAATCCCACATCACCTTTTGCACGCTCAGCATAAAACGCAGCCATGCGCTCATATCCTTGTGGTGCTTCTTCTAATCCAATGTGCATCGACCCCATAAGCACACGGTTTTTTAAAGTAGTAAAGCCTAAATCAAGTGGCTTTAATAAATGTGGATAAGCTGACATATTTTCTCCTATGGCTAGCAATAAGCTTGCTAATGCAACTTGTTGCATAAATTTATAATCAAATTTTGACTTTTATGCAACATGTTGCATAATCTCATGAGTCACACTTTACTTTTGCTTACAAACTGGATTGCCATGTCACTTCCTCATGTTTTATTGACCAGCTTGCTTGAACGTCCAAGTACAGGGTTTGAACTCGCCCGCCGCTTTGACCGCTCAATGGGCTTTTTCTGGAATGCCACTCACCAGCAAATTTATCGTGAACTCAATAACATGCTTAAAAAAGGCTGGGTTTCCACTTTAGAAAATGAAATGGATAATGGCCGAAAAAAAACCTATCAGGTCGAACAACTAGGTCGTATAGAACTAGCCTCATGGATGACGCAACAAAGTGAACCTGCGCAGCTTCGTGATGATTTAATGGTTAGATTGCGTGCTGAAGCACAATTGAGCAATAATCAGATATTACCTGAACTGTTAAGGCATCTTGGTTTACATCAAGAGAAGCTCAAACTTTATCAAAGTATTTATGATAAAGATTTTAAAGACAGTGATGATCTAAATGACCGCGTGTTATACATCCACAAAATGATCTTAGAACTTGGAATTACGATGGAAAGTGAATGGATCAAATGGTTGGAACAAGTCATCCCTCAATTAAAACGCTTTGCCCAAGATAATCCATCTGGAGAATAACCATGCCGTATTACACCATGCCCGATCGGGAAAATTTATTTGTACGCCGTGTTGGTCGTGGTGAGCCTGTTTTGGTTTTATCTGGCCTTGGCATGCAAAGTTGGCAGTGGCTACCGTTTATTTATGCAAACCGTAAAGATTATGAGTTTATTATTCCAGATTGGCGTGGTTTTGGGGGATCAAAGAACTGTGCAATCCCTGAACAAGATGCCATTTCTAGCCATTGGCAAGATGTTGCTCATTTAATAGATCAATTAAAACTTAATAACTTTATCTTAATGGGTTATTCAATGGGCGCAACAACTGCCATGCATGGCATGAAACATGCGCAACTGGCACAGCAGTTAAAAGCCTATTTACATATTGATCAGACACCAAAAATATCAGTAGATTCAACTTGGGAATATGGTTTATTCGGCCCTCTTCACACCCAATTCAAACAATTATTAAATGATATTTATCAATTATTGTTAAAGCATAAAAATGCCAAATATCTTTATGAGCTCTCACTTCCAGATCGACAAGAACTAGTCCGTCTATGGGTAGATTTTATTGAATTGCAAAGTAGCAATCCTTTTAGCCCGCTAGTTTTTAAAACAGCTTTAAAACAGCCTTTTCTACAAAAATATTTATTACCTATTCAACGTTTGGATTACTTGTTTTGGTATGTTGAAAATTATCTTTATCACAATGAAGATTATCGAGAAGCAATTCAGCAGTTAGCATGTCCTACCACCTTCTTTATTGGTCGCAATTCTACACTTTATCCAGAAACTGGTCAGACACTGATTGCACATAGCGTTGAGCATGCAAAAGCAATATATTTTGAACGTTCAGGCCATACACCTTTATTAACAGAGCCTAAAAAGTTTGGACATGAAATCAATACATTCCTATCCGAACTCAAACATGCTTCTTAAAAAATAAAGGGATCTATTTATAGATCCCTTTTTAAAGCCCATAAATAATTAAGCGGAGTGAGCTAGCTCTTTCGCTTTTAATTGCTCCGAAACACTTAACAAAAGCTGCTCTGTTTTTCCCCATCCTAAACAACCATCAGTTACTGACTGGCCATAAGTCATATCACAAGAAATCTTTTGGTTACCATCAACCAAATGACTTTCAATCATGACACCTCGAACTTGTGTTTTTAAACGTTCAGCAACGATTTGCTGTAAAACTTCTGGCTGACGCAATGGATCCTTACCGCTGTTACCATGACTACAATCAATCACCAGTGCAGGTAAATTTTGATTGTACTTTTCGCGTATCGCCTGAATTGAAGCTAAATCGTAATTTGGCCCATGATTTGCGCCCCGCAAGATCAAGTGAGGTAATGGATTTCCAGCACTCTGAATCACTGAAGGCAAGCCTTGTTGATTCATTCCTAAAAATTGATGTTCGTTTTGCGCGGACTGAATCGCATCTAATGCAATCTGAATAGAACCATCAGTACCATTCTTGAAACCAATACTGTATGGCATATGACTTGAGATTTCACGGTGAATCTGAGATTCGCTTGTACGAGCCCCAATTGCACCCCAAGCCAATAAATCATCAAAATAGCCAGTTGCCATTGGGCTTAAAATTTCACTCGCAATTGGCAAACCCTTTTCAATGATTTGCAGGTAGAGTTCACGAGATTTTTCTAAACCAAGTTGTAAGTTTGATGAGCCATCTAAATTCGGATCATACATGAACCCCTTCCAACCAACAGTGGTACGTGGTTTTTCAATGTATGTACGCATCACGATAAAAATCTGATCTTTAACTTTTTCTTGTAATTTTTGCAGTTTTTCAGCGTATTCAAGTACTGCAACTGGATCATGAATTGAACAAGGCCCTGTAATTACCATTAGACGATGATCGTTGCCGTTAAGAATATTTTGAATAATTTGGCGGTGTTCGGCAATTTGACGTGCGAAAGAGTGTGCAAGCGGGTATTTCGCTTTTAACTGGATAGGTAAACTAACTGGTGTTTCTTTTGTATTGGTTTGAGTCAGTAAAGTATTTAGGGCATTCATTGGTTTTTTCCTTGGGACTGCAATCTACTCAGTCCGATCATTTATTTGAGCGTTTTGGATCTATTCGTTGGTAAAGGTAAGCAAAAGTAAAACCAATAAAAGTTGCTAAAGTACGAATAAGTCATGTTGTTCATTTTAAGTTCCTCGATTCTAAAAAGATAAAGCATAAAAAAACCTGATCGGGGTTGCCGATCAGGTATTAACTGTGATGGGCAACTTTCTCATGCCCGAATACGCTCAGGCAACTATCTAAATTGCCAAAAGTAATAATAAGCGTTAGTGTTCACAGATTGATTTAACATCTTTATCTCAAATATTAAAAAATGTTCCTTAAATCTAAAATACGCATTGTTGATGAGTTTGACAAGTCTTTTTTTGGAAAAAACTTCTTATTTTCTCGCTTAAGATTTGATTCAATGATGCATTAACGAATCAATCCTTGAGGTTGCAAAATAATTAAACCAGCTCCACAAAGCACAATTAGACCACCTAATATATCCCATCTTGTTAATCCCACCTGATCAACAAAGCGTAGCCACATAAGCGCAGTAAAAATATAGATACCGCCATAGGCCGCATAAATGCGCCCAGAAGCTGCCGGATGTAAAGTCAACAACCATACAAAGACCGCCAAGCTTAAAATAGTAGGTAGCCATAACCAAGCCGACTTATCCTCTTTTAAAATCAGATAAGGAAAATAACAACCAAGAATTTCAGCAATTGCCGTGATAATAAATAACCCGAATACACTGAGTATTCGGGTTATAGCAAGACTATCAATTAACATAAGTTATGCTGGTTCTGCCGTATGATGATCTTCAAACACTTCAAGTTTTAAGCCGACAGCTTTGCCATCTTCTTTTTTCACCGATACAGCCACGTTACCACCATGATCTGCAAGTTCACCAAACAGAATCATTTCAGCGAGTGGTTTCTTCAAGTGTTCTTGAATGAGACGTTGCATTGGACGAGCGCCCATCAAACGATCATAACCATTTGTAGCTAACCAATCTCGTGCACTTTGATCAACATCAAGAACAACTTGTTTTTCATCCAATTGCGCTTGTAATTCTGTCAAGAATTTGTCGACTACAGACTCAATCACAGTTGTTGGCAATGCTTTGAATTGAATAACACCATCTAAACGGTTACGGAACTCTGGAGAGAAAGCACGTTTCATCGCTTCTTGGTTATCAGAACTATGATCTTGTTCCGTGAAACCAATGCTCGCGCGAGAAATACTTTCTGCTCCAATATTCGTAGTCAGAACAATAATCACATTTCTAAAGTCTGACTTACGTCCATTGTTATCCGTTAAAGCGCCATGATCCATGATTTGTAGCAATAGATTAAACACATCTGGATGTGCTTTTTCAATTTCATCAAGCAACAAGACACAATGCGGATTTTTGTGAATCGCATCAGTAAGCAAACCACCTTGGTCATAACCCACATACCCTGGAGGTGCACCAATTAAGCGTGAAACTGCATGACGTTCCATATATTCAGACATATCGAAACGTACAAGCTCTACACCCAATAATTTAGCGAGTTGCTTTGTAACCTCAGTTTTACCTACACCAGTTGGGCCAGCAAAAACAAAACTACCCACTGGTTTATCTGGTGATTTTAATCCAGCACGAGATAACTTGATCGCTGAGCCTAATGCAGTAATTGCTTCGTCTTGACCAAACACCACACGTTTCAAATCACGCTCAAGATTTTCAAGCACTGACTTATCATCTTTAGACACAGTTTTTGGTGGAATACGAGCAATCTTAGAAACGATATCTTCGATATTCTCTACAGTAATCAAGCTATCATCACTTTCAGCTTTCAAACGGCGTTGAGCACCTGCTTCATCGATGACATCAATTGCCTTATCTGGCAAGAAACGATCATTAATGAATTTAGCAGAAAGCTCTACAGCTGATACCAAAGCTTTATCGTCATATTGTACGTGGTGGAAATCTTCAAACTTAGTTTTCAATCCACGTAAAATATCAATCGTTTCAGCAATACTTGGCTCATTGACATCAATCTTTTGAAAACGACGTGATAATGCATGGTCTTTTTCAAAAACCTGACGATATTCTTGGAAAGTCGTTGAACCAATACAACGTAAAGTACCATTAGCTAAAGCTGGCTTAATAAGATTTGATGCATCCATCGTGCTGCCCATACTTGAGCCCGCACCAATGATCATATGAATCTCATCAATGAATAAAATCGCATTTGGATTTTTCTTCAATGCATTAAGCAATTGTTTTAAACGTTTTTCAAAGTCACCGCGATATTTCGTTCCAGCAACTAATGCACCAATATCTAGACTATAAATTTCAGCCTGACTTAAAGGTTTAGGTGCCTTACCATTCACAATTAACCATGCTAAACCTTCGGCAATCGAGGTTTTACCTACACCTGGATCACCTACAAGCAATGGATTGTTTTTGCGACGGCGGCACAGAATTTGTGCTGTACGCTCAATTTCTTTTTCACGACCAATCAGTGGGTCCGTTTTGCCTTTTTGCGCTTCAACATTTAGATTCAGCGTATAAAGCTCAAGTGGCCCCGCATTGCTTGCGCTAGTTTCACCCTCAATATCTTCAACTTCTTCTTCAACTTGTACTTCGTCTTTACGTGTCCCATGAGACAAGTATTGAGTCAATGTCAAACGATTGATTTGATGACGTTTAAGTAAATACACAGCAAAAGAATCACGCTCTGAATACATTGCGACCAAAACATCTGCACCTTCAACCGTACGATCGCCACCACTTGATTGCACGTGGAAAATAGCACGTTGCAAAATGCGGTCAAAACTTTCTGTTGGATGAGGAGCTTGCTCGCTATTTTCGCCAAGCTTAGGAGTATGTTGTTCTACATATTCTTCTAATTCTTTACGCAAAGAAACTATATCAGCCCCGCATGCTTTTAATGCATTCACGGCTGAATCGTTGTCGAGTAGTGCTAATAATAAGTGTTCGACTGTAAGAAACTCATGTCTCTTTTGACGAGCCATGCTAACAGCCAAACGTAATGATACTTCTAATTGACGACTGAGCATGTAACCCCCTTATGCTTTAGGCTCAATCTGGCAAAGTAATGGATGACCTTGCGATCGAGCGTAATTATTAACAAGGTTTGCCTTAGTTTCCGCGATGTCTCTTGGATAGACTCCGGCAATACCTTTACCTTCATAGTGTACTGTTAGCATTACTTGAGTTGCTTGGTCAAGATTCATTGCAAAGTATTGTTGTAAAATTTCAATTACAAAGTCCATTGGAGTGTAATCGTCATTCATTAATACGACTGCATATAATGGGGGACGCTTGAGTTCAGGAGGAGCTGTTTGTACAACAACTTCACCATCATGATCTTCGTTTTGCGAATCACTTAAGCGTGGGTGGAAGTGCCAATCGACATAGCCAGACTGCTGGAAAGAAGCCTTGATATCTTTTAAGTTTGTTTGACGCTTATTTGTTCGCATAGGATGTTACTATTGTGAATTTGCTTCAGCTTGAGGAATTTCTGCCACGAAAGCAGAAGATGTTTCGACAGGTTTACCACGCTGCCAACTAAAACGTTTAATGACAGGTGTATCAGAGCTACCTGTTAAACGCACTTCAATAAATTGAGGCGTGAAACCTTTAGGCATTGTCCAACGACCTGTTAAACGCTCAAAGTCAGTAAAGTTAAAGTTCTTCGCTTCAACCGGCACGACTAAAACTTCACTATCTTTGATCAATCTGATTTCAACCGATCCCAAAGCACGACGCTTACTTGGACTAACTTGGACTAAATCTAACTGATATTCATAAGCATTTTCAGGCAAGGGCTTAATTGCCAGATTTTGAATCGTTAAGCTTAAACCACCGCGCTGTCTCAAAATCTCACGATAGATATTACTCATACCCTCTTGCTGAGTCTTCTCGGCGTTTGCTTGATTAAGCGCTTCAAACAGATCATTTGCATTTGTCACAGCCACATCACGCTCTTGCACTGCTGCATTAAGGCTTTTGTTAACTGCGTCTAAAGCTGTTTTTTGCTTTTGCACCACTTCAACCAATTGCTCCGCATCTGCATCGTAACCAACAACAGTTAAACCTTGACGGTGTCCAATTGTATAGCCGAGCGCAAAACAACCACTCATTAAAATGGTAGCACCAATAAACAAAGGCTTGTTGGTGTTTAAAAATTTTTTCTTTTGCAACGAACTTTCTGCTGAAGTCGTCTGTCCAGAGTTTTGCATCGTCATCTCAGTGTTCAAGATCAGAGTCAAGACACACATTTAAATCGAAATTTAAATGTGTGTGAAGCAAAAAAGAGTTTTTTATGGTAATAAACCAATCCCTTGTAAGCCTTCATCTTCATTAAAGCCAAACATAAGGTTCATATTTTGTACAGCCTGACCAGATGCACCTTTTACAAGGTTATCTTGAGCCGCCAAAATAATCAGTTTATTTGGTTGTGGTTTGTATAATGCAATACGAAGTTCATTCGCACCACGTACACTACGTGTTTCAGGTGAACTATTTGCAGGCATAACATCTACGAATTTCTCATTAGCATAGAAGTTTTCATACAAAGCTTGTAAGTCTGTCTGCTTACCAGCTTCTGTCAAGTCTACATAAATTGTGCTCAGCATACCGCGAATCATAGGTACTAGATGCGGAACAAATAAGAGTCCATCAAATCCACCCTTTTGTCCTGCAATATTTTCTAAGGCTTCTACAATTTCTGGATGGTGACGATGACCTGCAACACCATATGCTTTAAAGTTATCAGCGTTTTCACTATAAATCATGCCCAAGCTTGCTTTACGCCCAGCACCAGAAACACCAGACTTGGCATCAATAATAATATTTTTGGTTTCAATCAATGCTTGTGCTGATTTTAATAGTGGCGCTAAACCTAATTGAACAGTCGTCGGATAGCAACCAGGGTTACCGATAACTTGAGCTTGTTTAATTTTTTCGCGGTTTAACTCAGTTAGACCATATACAGAATCTTTTAGTACATCTGGACAAGCATGCTCCATGCCATACCATTTTTCAAATTGTTTAAGATCTTGTAAGCGAAAGTCCGCGGCTAAATCAATGACTTTAGTTCCAGCTACAATTAAATCTTTGGCATGCTGCATGGCAACACCATGTGGCGTTGCAAAAAATACAACATCACACTCTTTTAATGCATCAATGTTTAAATCTGAAAATTGAAGATCTGTATGTCCACGTAAATTAGGGAACATATCTGCAACTGGTTTGCCCGCTTCTGTACGTGAAGTAAGAACTCGAACCTGCGCTTTAGGATGTCGTAATAAAATACGTAATAGTTCAACGCCTGTATAACCCGTTCCACCAACAATTCCGACAGAAATCACGTGCATTACCTCAATTTTTGAATCTATACTTGGGCAGTAGTATGACAGGATGTCCAAGCTTACAAAACCATTTCATGCTTGGTAATTTTAATTTTTTTAATTTTAGCGACAATCAGATAGCACTTACTGGACTGTCATAACCACATAAATATCAGCAAATAAATACCAGATTAATTTTTGGAGAGCTAGGATGCTTCATCAATCAAAAGAAACAAAATTACGCACATACCTTGGCTTGAGCACATTCATTTTAAGTGTAGCCCTTATTGGTTGCGGAGGTGGAGGTAGTAGTGGAGGCAGTTCACCCACTACACCAACACCCGTTGACCCTACACCTGAAGCAACAACTGAGGTCACTTTAAAAACGCCTGTAGAAATGCGTAATATCCAGCTTAAAGTATATGACAACACCAATAATGCTATTTTAGTGGATACTCCAATTGCGAGTTTAAACAGCTTTAATGTCAAAATTCCTACCGCAAAATTGAATCGTTTATATCGCGTAGAAATTACAACTCAAAGCTCATCTCAAGTGTTTGACCCAATTACTCCGCAATACCAAAATTTGTCAGGTATTTATCATGCATTTATTACACCAAACAGTGTAAGTGGCAGAATCCAATTCATTAGCCCAAGCAGCGAAGCAGTTTATCAACGAGCTGTCATACGTTCGGGACAACTCCCTCAAGAAACGGTTGACCCAACCCGTATTGAGCAATTACATGTGGATTTAGCTTCTCAAGATGTCTACAAATCGTTAATGAATGCGTTTAAGGATGGTGACATTCCAAGTTTAAGTCCAGCTAATTCCCTTCTGAATTTAACTTTGTTGCGATACTCAACTACTAAACCTAGTACATATGTAGATAGTTATCTTAGCTTTGGTTACTTACAATATTGGTCAACGATTCATGGCGGAGCAAACACCTACCAAGAACTTGTTAAAAGTTTAGCAACTGATTTAAAAGATGGCTTTTTGGATGGGAAAAAACTTCATGGGGATCAAACATCCTTCACTCCTATTTTCACACCTGCTCCAGATAATATTGATCCACTAAAAAATACGCTGTTAGATATTGCAGCTAATCAAAAAGTAACGCGCGATTACTTTGGAACCAACCTAAAAGCATCTACTTTGCAATTGGCTCAGGCTAATTCACAACAGTCTTTAGATCAGACGGGTTATGAACTTCTACAAAAAAAACAATATACAGGAATTGTTCCTACTGTAAATTCAACAACATTCATTCGTATTGACGGTGCTGGAGATTACCGTAGAGCTGTTGGGTTTACCACCACAGCGACGTGTAATGGATCAAGCTATCCATGCAAACAAGGCTTAACTAGCATCAACCTATCAGATCCAAACCTACCAGCTACAGACTATTTAGTGGGCCACTATGAAGACACCTCAACGGGATGTCAGCTTAATTTTCGTGCGAACGGTCAAATCGACTTAAGTAAAGGTTCACAAATTTATCGTGCTGCTTTAAGTGCTGATAGTACCGATAATTTATTGCAAACAGATGCTGCCAGCTCAAGTTATTTACTCAATTCAAGTTCAGCCGAACCAAATAACTCGACGCAACAATACAACTTTATCCAATTATCTATTGAAGCAAATAAGATTATTAGTGCTACAGCAGGTTTAGATAGCCGGAAAGCACCCGATAGCTTACAAACACCGCAACTAGAATGTGCCTTTAATTAAGCTGAAACATACCACCATGCAGGCAATGGATTTGATTTAAGTTGTCTGCGGTGTTTTTGAAAATATGGATCGTATTTTTCAACTTCTGCCCAAAATGCAGGACTATGGTCAAAATGTTTAGTATGCGCCAACTCATGAATAGCCACATAGCGAGCAATTTCGTGTCGCATCAACACCAATCCTGCATGCAACATTATATTATGCTGACTACTACAACTTCCCCACCGAGTTTTCGGACGGCGAATTGTGCATTCCCTATAAGCCAAATGAGTATGCTCACTTAATTCTTTCAAAAGCTCTGGTAATTCTTGTTTTGCATAAGCAATAACTGCGCTTTGCAATGCCAAATATGGCTGTGTGTCTTTAATAAATAAAGAATTGTTTTCCCAGTCGAATTGAAAAACACGATGCTGCTTTTGAACAATCACTTGAAATGGCTGTTCTTTATTAAAGAAATAAATTTCTGAAGGAATATCAATGGATGCCGATTGAACGTTTTGTTGCTTATTCCACGTTTCGGTTAACCATTGTTCAGATTGCGCTAAAAAATGCTGAATTTGCTTCTTACTACAAAATAAAGGAACCGTAAGACGGATTGAAGCAGGCTCAACACGTAAGCGCAATTTTCTTGCTCTTACGTGTCGAACGATTTTAATCTCTGGCATTTTTGCAGACATTACTGTGCTGTACGCTCTTCAATACCATTATTTGTTGCAACAATAGCAATTGTTGCTGGATTTAAGGCGAAGATACCGTTAGTTACCACACCAGGAATATTGTTAATTGTTTTTTCCAGCTCAATAGCATTTAAGATATTAAGATTGAAAACATCCAAAATAACATTACCGTTATCTGTAACTACACCTTCACGATAAACCGGATCACCACCTAAACTTACCAATTTACGAGCTACAGCCGAACGCGCCATTGGAATAACTTCTACTGGTAATGGAAAATCACGTCCAAGTTGATCAACCCATTTTGAATCATCAACAATACACACAAATTTCTTAGCGATTGATGCAACGATTTTCTCACGTGTTAATGCAGCACCACCACCTTTAATCATATGCATATGGCGATCAATCTCATCTGCACCATCAACATAAGCATCTAGGCTACCTACATGGTTCATATCAACCACTTCAATACCAAGTTTTTTAAGACGATCAGCAGTTGCTTGAGAACTTGCCACAGCTGCTTCTAATTGTAATTCAGGGAGTAAATCAATTAGAAAGTTTACGGTACTTCCAGTCCCAACACCCAAAATGCCACCTTTGGGTAAGTGTTTTAAAGCAGCTTTCGCAGCAGCTTGTTTCTTTTCATCTTGGGTTGCATATAGGCTCATTACATCACTCAACTATTTTTTGACATTTATGCGCCAATAAACGGCGCAAATGCACAAGGGTTTGCTACAATAATTTCCTATTTTAAACTGTTATAGGGAAGATGAACATGCTGTCTCGTGTGGTACGACAAATTTTACAAGCAACGGTTTATGATGTTGCAATTGAAACACCTCTCGAAGCAGCTCCACGAATTAGTCAAAAATTAAATAATACAATTCGTTTTAAGCGCGAAGATTTACAGCCTGTTTTTTCTTTTAAATTACGCGGTGCCTATAACCGTATTAGTCAATTACCTAAAGAACAACTTGAACGCGGGGTGATTTGTGCCTCTGCTGGCAATCATGCTCAAGGCGTAGCGTTGTCAGGTCAAAGACTAGGAATTCCCGCTATTATTGTTATGCCAAGTACAACACCTGATATTAAAGTTCAAGCGGTTAAACGCTTAGGTGGTCAAGTCGTATTACATGGCGATAGCTTTGATATCGCAAATAAATATGCTCAACAACGTGCAGAAGTTGAAGGTCTTGTATTTATTCCACCTTATGACGATGAACTTGTCATTGCAGGTCAAGGCACAATTGCCAATGAAATTTTACGTCAATGGCGTGATGTAGAATACGTGTTTGTTGCTGTAGGTGGTGGTGGCCTTATCTCAGGCGTAGCTGCTTACCTTGGTGAAGTTGCACCGCACGTAAAAGTTATTGGCGTTGAATATGAAGAGTCTGCTTGTTTAAAAGCAGCTTTAGAAGCAAATGAACGTGTCATTTTGCCACATGTAGGCCTATTTGCAGATGGTACAGCTGTTGCACAAATTGGTGCTTTACCATTTGATATTATTCGTTTGCGCAAATCTGATAATTCAGGACCGATTGTTGATCCTGATATTGTCACTGTGAATACAGATGAAATCTGTGCAGCAATTAAAGACACATTTGATGAAAACCGCAGCATTGTTGAACCTTCTGGAGCAATGGCTTTAGCGGGTATCAAAAAATATATTCACGAGCATAAAATCAGTAATAAAAATATGGTGTCGATTGTTTGCGGCGCCAATATGAATTTTGACCGCCTACGCTATATTGCCGAACGCACCGAGTTAGGTGAGCAACGTGAAGCGATTTATGCAGTTACCTTATCTGAAGAAAAAGGCGCATTCTTAGGCTTCTGTCGTGCTTTACAAGGTCGCAATATCACTGAGTTTAACTACCGCGCAAACAATACAGACGAAGCGCAAGTATTCGTCGGTATTAGTTTAAAAGGTGGAGATGCAGAACGTCATGAAATTTTAGAGCAGCTTAAACAGCAAAACTATGTAGTTGATGACCTTTCTGACGATGAAGTTGCAAAATTACATATTCGTTATTTAATTGGCGGTCACGCAAATCTAGATGATGAAAGATTGTTCCGTGTTGAATTCCCTGAACGTCCGGGTGCGCTCTTAACCTTCTTAACTCGTTTAGGTCCAACCCACAACATTACCCTCTTCCATTACCGTAACCATGGTGCGGCAGAAGGACGTGTGTTAGTGGGCTTACAAGCAACTGATGCGAAACAAAACCCTGATGGATTGATTGAAACACTCGAGCAGATTAATTATCCGTATGCAGAAATTACTGATAACGTCGGCTATAAACGTTTCTTAAAATAATCTTTAGTTTTGATAAAAAGCCGACATAGTTGTCGGCTTTTTTATACAATTCTTTTTATATTTCTGGCATCTTTACATTGCTTCTCTTTATCTTAAAGAAAATATCCTTAAAAATAATGATCTAACTCGGAAAAAAGGACCAACATGGCACAGTTCGCAGTCATTGGCTTAGGTAGTTTTGGAGCAACGGTAGCTCAAGAACTCACAAAATTAAATCATGATGTTATTGGCATTGATACGGTAAAAAAGAATGTCGAAAATCTTGCTGACGTTTTAACTCATGCCGTCATTGCTGACGCTACCGATGAACATGTGCTTGACGAATTGAATATTCAAAATTGTGATGCGGTCGTTGTTGCAATTGGTGAAGATATTGAAGCCAGTATTTTGTGTGTGCTGAACTTAAAAAATCTCGGCATTGATAAAATTTGGGTGAAAGCAAAAACCAAAGCTCATCACACCATTTTGTCACACCTCAATATCAATAAAATTATTCACCCTGAAGAAGATATGGGGGTGAGAGTTGCTCAAGCTCTGAATTACCCAATGGTAAGTCGCTATATGTCTTTAGAAGATGACCATTACATTATAAAAATTGAGATCCCAGATAAACTTAATGGCATCAATTTATATGGCATTATGCAGCAAGCGCCTCAAGTCAAAACATTGCTCGTGAAAAGACAGCAACAGATTTTGTTTGAGACTGAAGAAAATTTCACTTTGCAAACACATGATATTCTTATTTTAGAAGGTCACCTACCTCAGTTAAAGAAACTTTCTAACTGCTTCATATAAGAAAACGAACTCAAGAATATGTCTATATATCCCAAGCCCCATAAAACGTTAAATTTAAGCCCGCCTTCACTTTTAGCGTTAGGGTTTTTAGGCTTTATTACTTTTGGCACTTTATTGCTTAAATTGCCATTTGCACACACTGGTAATGTTAGCTGGATGGATGCGCTTTTTACAGCCACCTCAGCGGTTACAATTACTGGCCTATCCGTTTTAAATATTCATGAGTCTTTTACTCTCTTTGGGCAAACTATCATTCTATTGCTGATCCAGTCTGGCGGTTTGGGATTTATGACTTTTGCAATATTAGCCGCATTAAGCTTGTCCCCCAAAGTTGGTCTTAAACAGCAAATGATGGCTCAAGATAGTCTTGGGCAAACGAGCCTATCTAAAGTTACCTTTGTTGCTAAAGGAGTGGTTGCCTATACTCTTATTTTTGAGCTAATTGGTACAGTTATTCTTACCGCCGCTTTTACCCCAACATACGGGTTTGCACGTGGTTTATATTATGCAGTTTTTTACAGCATTTCCTCATTCAATAATGCGGGTTTTTCACTATTTTCCAATAGTTTAATGAATTTTCAAAGTAACTATATTATTTGTATAACTATTAGCATCCTTTATACCCTGGGTGGTCTTGGCTTTTTAGTACTCATGGACATTAAGCAAAATAAAAGATGGAAAAAACTAACACCAAATAGCAAGCTTATTCTGATAACCATTGCAATTATTAACTTAGTTGCCTTTATTTTAATCTGGGCTTTAGAAGCTCAAAATCCGGCAACGTTAGGGATGTTAAACTCAGGTGAACAAGCACTAAATGCTTGGTTTCAAGCAACAGTTCCACGGTCCTCAGGGTTTAATACTATTGATACAGGTGCAATGACCAACAGTAGCTCACTACTGATGATGTTACTAATGTTTATTGGTGGTGGTTCACTGAGTACAGCGGGTGGAATCAAAGTTGGAACCTTTGTCATCTTAGTGCTGAGTGTAATTTCATTTTTACGCCGTACAGATGAAATTAGAATATTTAATCATTCTGTTTCTCATGAAACAACCTATAAAGCATTAGCGGTAACTGCTATTACGAGTATACTAATTTTTATGGGCTTCTTTATTCTTTTGCTTTTAGAGCCTAAAGCAGATTTTATGAATTTGCTTTTTGAGGTTGTTTCGGCCGCATGTACAGTGGGTCTTTCTCGTGGAATCACGCCAGATTTACATAATGGTAGTTTATTCATTTTAAGCCTACTCATGTTTGCTGGACGACTTGGACCATTAACACTCGCCTACTTAATTGCCACTCCTAAAAAGAGTCGACTCAAACACCCTCAAGCCAACATTCAAATCGGATAATAAAAAAGCCGCTTTAAAAGCGGCTTTTTATAGAGTCTTAATACCAATTCAAGAGCGATACACCCAGACCGGCATAAGTTGCTCGATGGTTATAATCAATTAGGCTTTCACCATAACCATTAAACAACTGGAAATGTCCGCGTAACTTGCCACTGATTGGAAAAGCCCAATCAAATTGCACAGCACCATGAGAGTCATCACCACCTTTCAACGAATGACGCAGCATGAGAGAGAAGTCATTCTGCTTCCACTTATAAAACGCTGTTAAATCACCACGACCAACGTAATCTTCAATATCTGGGTTATTATCGTCTTTACTATCTTCTTCAAGACGAATCCATGGACGAAGCATTAAAGCAAAGTTACCACGCTCTAATCCAACATTAAAGATGACACGGTTCCAGCTACGAGATAATGGATCTGAACGACCATTTGACTGATGATTTAAGGTAACCCCGAGCAAACGCCCATCTAAACCAAGCAACTCGTAGTTCGTTCTAAACATTAAACTTGCTTCTGGCTCATAGTTCGTTTCACGGAATGGGCGAGATTCTTCAGCATTGAACGTCTGCCAACGTGAAGATTGAGTATAACCCACCCATAAATCACCATTATTTCCAAAAATATTTTCCCAAGCTTTGGTTTTCAAAGAAAGCTGAAACTTACTTTCGGTCGATTTCAAATTTTGAGCTGTATTTTCTACATTGTTTGGATTTGGACTAGTAGGTAATTCATTCTTGTCACTGGTCCAAAATACAGGTAGTAAATAGACTGGCTGATAAGCACGAATATTCCAAACACCGAGTTTACTTTTTTCAGATAACTCCCAACGTTGATCTAGCAAAGAAGTAGTAGGTTCAAGTGTAGGCGCTTTACCAATCACTTTAATATTACTAACCGTATCTACCACCTTCTCTTTAAATGTTTCTGGTTGAACAGCGGGCTGATCGATTTTTTTAACAGGCTCAGGTACTACCGCGGCTTGCACAACAGGTAGAGCTGCTGGTTTAAATACAGAGTCGTAACAAGCCAGACGATCGGCATTCGAAGCAAGAGCAACACATGCATCAACTGTGGCAGGGTTTGCTGGAGCTAAGGTATCAGCATATGTTACAGACGCACATAAACAGCTAAGCACGATTCCCATGCTTAGCTGTAAAGATGTGCGTTCAAATTGTTTGAACGCCATGTTCAATCTCCATTTTTATTTTAATTAACTTGTTGAATGGTAAAACCTAATTGCTGCAATTCATCACGTTTAGCAAATGGCGCAACTACAGCTTTTACAGGAGTTTGCTCTACTAAATATTGACGAGCAACACGTTTTAAATCATCCAATGTTACATGCAACAATCTTTCACGCAAAGTACGGCGGAAAGCTGGTGTTCTCGCATGCAACAATGCATAACATGCTGTAATCGCTTCACCTGCTGGAGAGCCTGGTTTATCCATACTTGCCACTAAACCAAGAATTGCTTCTTCAAGCTGATGAGGTTGTTGCTCTGTATTTAATAACCATTGCACGCTTGCTTCAAAGTCTTTAAACGTCTCTGCTAAACGTGGGTCACGATAGCTAAAGAAACGGAATGAGCATGCATTTCCATCATAACTAGCACCGCCGCCATAAGCACCACCTTTTTCACGGATAGCACTGTGCAAGAATCCGTTACGTAAATAAGCTGCCAATACCATTAATGGAGCTGCATCTGGATGCGATACTTCTACGGCTTGATATGCAGAAGCACAGAATTGAACATTGGCCTGAATTAACCATGCTTCATGATTATTATCATTAGCTTGTTCTACTTGAGTTAACTCGGTTGTAGCTGTATCAACATTCAACTTATCCCAAACATTCTGGATTTCTTCAACCAAACGTTCAGATTGATGTTCTTCACACACAAGTAAGAACTGTTTAGGTGCTTGCAACAACTTACTATGAATACGTTTTAATTCTGCAATCAGCTCATCGTAAGCGACATCATCTTGGGTAATTTTAGTAACAAGCTCACCCAACCAGTTCAATGCACCTAAACCCGTGTTTTGATAGTCACGTTGAGCCAGGGCACTCATGTTACGAGAAGCAATCTGCATCGCATAGCTGTGACCTGATCCAGAAAGACGAGATTGCCAACGTGTTTTTCGTTGTTGCAGTAATTCGATAATTCGTTCTTTCTCATCAAATCGAAGCTGTTCAAATGCTAATTTTAATAAATGAATTGCATCAAATTTCTGAGTCAACGATTTAGTCGTTAAAGTCAACCAAGCACTAATTTTATCTTTATCGTCAACTTTACTACGTAAAGAAGCGCCCATTCCTAAACCACCACTTACAGCGGTTTGCAAGTTTTGTAGTTCAAGATAGCCATATTCGCCTGCACCTACTTCACCCATCAAAATAGAAAGCAAATTGAAGTAAGGTGACTTCACAATATCTTCAGGGATCTGGATAAGTACTTGTTGATAGTAAATGCCGTTAGTACCCGCATGGTACAAGTTCAACGGCATATCCATACGATTACAAATAATTTCGCGTAACTGACCTTGTACAATATGCAAGTCAGCAGGTACATCTTCCAAACCTACTTTTGGCAATAACTCAAGATTATCAGGAGTGTCCTGACGTTCCTCTAGGGCCTTAGTTTTAGCAATGATTTCAGCCTTATCAGCATCTGTTAGCTTTTCACCAATAGCCGCTAAACGAGCTTTTTCCGCTTCTTGCTCTTTTACAGACTTGGTTGGGTCTGGAACTAAAGTCATCTGTACGCGATGAGGGTTGTCGAGCAAATGTGTTTGAATCAGATTTGATAGCCACATTGGGTCTTTCAACTCTTCTTTAACCTGTGCAATTGCGCTGTCGACATCCCAAATTTGAATTGGATCATTATGGTGAATCGCACCACTTAAACCATTTAAGATTAGACTTAAACCATATGGTGTACCATCACCATTAATTTCACGTTGATGTAACTCGATTTGATGCAAAATTGCATCGACTAAATTACTATCAATTGGTTTTGCAGCAACCTCACGCAGAATATTTAAAACACCCTCTCTAAAGCTTTGTGCATGTTCTGGGTTTGAACCTTGAACACCACAGTAGAAAGTCATTTCAAAATTACTATCGTCTACGCCCATTAATGGACCTGTTGATTGAGCATAACCACAAGTTTCTAAGTAATGACGAAGTGGCGAAGCCGAATTTTCTAATAAAATCCCTTCGACTAAACGCATTCCTAAACGCAATTTAATGTCATTTGCTTCTGGTAATAACCAAGATAGAACATGATAAGTTTTATCTTTTAAATCATCACTATCAACACCGTAGTTCTCTGTTACTTCAATTGGTGCAGCTAAACGTTTTTCAGGCTTAGAGTATAAAGTTGTTCCCGCAGAAAACTTGTGTAGAGCTAGTTTTTCAAACTGCTCTTGTAGTTCATATGCTGTCTGATTACCAAAGGTCATGAATACAGCATTGCTTGGGTGGTAATGTACTTTATAAAAATCGACTAACTGCTCATACGTTAAATCAGGAATATCTTTCGGGTCACCACCTGAGTTGTAATGATAGGTGGTTTCAGGGAATAAATGATGGGCCAACTGATGATAAAGTTGATCAGACGGCGCACTCATTGCACCTTTCATTTCATTAAAAACAACACCTTTATATACAGGTTGACCATTTTCCAGTTCAATACGAATACCTTCTTGAGCAAAATCAAGTGGATTCAAATTTGCAGCAAATGCCGCATCAAGATAAACAGAAAGTAAGTTTTGGAAATCTTTTTTGTTTTGAGTAGCGAATGGATAAGCAGTCCAATCTGCTGCTGTAAACGCGTTCATAAAAGTATTTAAAGAACGACGAATCATTAAAAAGAATGGATCACGTACCGGAAACTTTTCAGATCCACACAAAGCCGTATGTTCTAAAATGTGTGCCGTGCCTTTAGAGTCCATAGGCTGGGTTCTAAAAGCAACAAGAAATACATTTTCATCATAATCAGTTGCCAAGTGATAATGCACCGCACCTGTGACTTTATGCTTATATTCAGACACTAAAATATCTAATGCTTCTACATGGTGCTGACGTAGCAACTGAAACGCAGGGTGAACAGTTTGAGAAATGGTTTCAGTGACATCTACAGTCATGTGATCTCCTAACATATCGGATAAGTGAATAAGTCTCATTATAGCCTGAGTCAGCTTAAGATTGACGAACAAAAGCCAAGTAAAATACTATGTTTTTGTTGAGTATTAGTTTTCATTGGCACAGCTTTGATATCAAGCACATAGCCATGAATGTTTTATCCTAACAGAACAAAAGCTTTTAATTCTATGTATATGATAGACATTGAATAAAAAAGCTGATCAATTTTATTTCAACGAGCTATTTTCGAATCTAGAGAATATTTACACAACAATATTTTTCCACTAATTTTTGATTTAACTGAATTTTATTCAACAAACTACAGCAAATCCAAGCAATGGTGTAAACTTAGCAACCTGATTTTTTTATTTTGTGACAACACATATGGCAACTGTAGATCTTTTTGCAATTGGTAATGCATTAATCGACCAAGAATTTAAAGTGTCTGATGATTTTCTTAGTCAACAAGGTTTGCAAAAAGGCACCATGCAGTTGTCCGATGGCGACACTCAGTCTGCTCTTTATGCAGAGTTAAAACAGCATCAAGATTATAAAGGTCAAGCAAGTGGTGGTTCTGCTGCGAATACGACTGTAGCCTTTAGTGCATTAGGTGGAACTGCTTTTTATGGTTGCCGCGTTGGTAACGATGATTTAGGTTCAATTTATCTGCAAGGTTTAAATGAAGCTGGCATCCAAACCACTCCAAAATCAATCAGTGAAGGCGTGACAGGTACCTGCATGGTACTCATTAGCCCTGACTCTGAACGTACAATGCATACTTATTTGGGCATCACAGCTGAACTTTCTAAAGATCAAATCGACTTTGAACCGTTAAAAACAGCAAAATGGCTTTATATTGAAGGTTATCTTTCTACAAGTGAAACAGCGCGCAAAGCTGTAAAGCAAGCCAGAGAAATTGCAAAAGCAAATGGCGTTAAGATTGCTTTATCTCTTTCAGATCCTGCCATGGTGCAATACGCTCGCGAAGGCTTAGAAGAGCTCATGGATGATGGCGTAGATTTACTATTTTGTAATGAACAAGAAGCCTTAATGTATACAGATACAGCAACTGTTGAAGATGCTCTTGCTCAATTACGTTTTAAAAATCATACAGTAGTCATTACACAAAGTGCTAAAGGTGCTTTAGTTTCTAACTCTACTCAACATTTCCATGTGGCAGGCCGTCATGTAGAAGCCGTTGATACCAATGGTGCGGGTGATGCATTTGCAGGCGCATTCCTATACGCCCTAAACCATCATCAAGATTTGAATGCTGCTGCACAGTTGGCTGTCTTGATTTCTAGTGAGGTTGTTTCTCAGTTTGGCCCACGTTTAGCAATTAATGATTATGCTAAACTTCTTGAAAATTTTCAGAAGGAATGTGCTTGAAATGGAAAGGATCTGTATGACGGAAGAAGTTCCTGAGCGTGAAGCTAGAGCTTTTGACACTTTACAAGGAACGACTATTTTCATTACGCAACGTGATGGCGCATTCTATGCTTATCAAAACTTATGCCCTCACTTGCAAACAGAGCTTGAATATTTAGAAAATCAATTTCTTGATCAAGACCAAGAATATATTCAATGTTCTACCCATGGTGCTTTATTTACCGTGGAAACAGGCGAATGTATCTCAGGACCATGTTTAGGTGATTTTTTAAATAAAGTTGAGATTAAAGTACATTCAGATGGCGGTATCTATATCGTAGACTGAAGCGATCAACATTAGAGTTTCTGCCATGGCTGATTTCTTTTTCAATTATTATCTTATGCCATTTCACTTAAGTGTAGTGGCTTTGATATTACTCAGCGTGGTAGAAACCATTGGTATGTATATTGGACTTCGTCCAAGTCAATTACTCAAAAAAATTGCGCCTGTTTGGCTTTCTAACTCACCCCTACTTAACGTTAAATTTTCTAAAGCTTTAATTTTCGTTTTTTTACTTATCAATTTTAGTTTTGCGGGTTATTTTTTACAGCTCTCTTTCTTTGCAATCCAGCATTATTTTATTTCACCATTTTATTTAATCGTTCCAGCTCTTGTTATCGCAATCTTTTTTACTGTATTCATGATTCACTGCCTTGACCAAGTAATTAAACCAAAGCTTACTCATACAAACTATAATCTTTTAGGACGATTAGCGACGGTTTCCAGTGATAATGCTAGACCTGGATTTTCTGCCCAAGCGCGAGTGCGTGATGAATTCGGCCAGCTTCATTACGTTCAAGTCGAACCAGAATACGGCGAACTCGAATTATACTCTCAAGTTATCCTTGTAAGAGTGCATAAAAGCCATTATGTAGCCAAGAAAATTTCTGTATCAAACGATCTTTTCGCCCCCGATTAAATTCTCACTACTATTCTATTTACTTACTGCTTTTTGCAGGCTTCATTACGCCTATATTTTATTATTCTCTTTTTAATTAATTATTTATTATTCCAACCATTTTAGTTTGAAATAAAGTTAATAAATATTATATACAACTATTTTAGTTGGTATTAAATAAAAACAAACTGTTTTAATAAACTTTATATTTTTATTTACAAGTGTTTTAGTAGGAATTAATAATTAATTCAAACTATTTTAGTATGATATTTATTTTAAAATAATAAGCCATTGTTTTACATAAACTAATTATTTAAATATTCATTTTAAATATATTTAATGTTTATTTTTATTATATTTTGATTAATAATAAAATTATTATCAAATGAGGTTTAATTTATGAGCCTTAATTTTAAAAATCTTAATGGTCGTTTAGTTAAAGAAATCACTATTATTCTAATAATAAAAATAGTGCTTCTCTTAACGATCAAACATATTTGGTTTGATGCTCCCACCATCCCCAAAAATTTTGACAATCAGGTCGCCGAGCATATTGCCGGCGATAACATTTCCCATATTAAGGAGACACGTTGATGATTTCTGAAAGCGTGGTTGATCTTTCGCGGTTTCAATTTGCGATGACCGCAATGTATCACTTTCTTTTCGTCCCTTTAACTCTAGGTTTGGCATTTATCCTTGCCATCATGGAAACCACTTATGTCATTTCCGGTAAAGAAATTTACAAGGATATGACTAAATTTTGGGGAAAGTTATTTGGTATTAACTTTGCTTTAGGGGTAACAACTGGTTTAACCATGGAGTTCCAATTTGGAACAAACTGGGCTTATTACTCACACTATGTAGGTGATATTTTTGGTGCTCCGTTAGCAATTGAAGGCCTAATGGCATTCTTTCTTGAGTCTACATTTATTGGTTTATTTTTCTTCGGCTGGGATCGTTTAAGTAAGGTTCAGCATCTAGGTGTAACATGGTTAGTCGCTCTCGGATCCAACATGTCAGCGCTTTGGATTTTAGTGGCGAATGGTTGGATGCAAAACCCTGTAGGTGCTGCATTTAACTTCGAAACAATGCGTATGGAATTAGTTGATTTCAGCGCGCTTATCTTTAACCCTGTAGCTCAGGTGAAATTCGTCCACACTGTATCTGCGGGTTATGTAACTGGTGCGATTTTTGTACTCGCCATCTCAAGCTATTATTTACTTAAAAAACGTGATCTTCCTTTCGCACGCCGCTCATTCGCAATTGCTGCCATTTTCGGCCTTGCATCTACACTTTCTGTGATTTTGTTAGGTGATGAATCTGGCTATGAGCTCGGTGATGTTCAAAAAACTAAACTCGCTGCGATCGAAGCCGAATGGGATACTCATCCTGCTCCTGCTCCATTTACTTTGTTTGGTATACCAAACCATGAAGAGATGCGGACAGATTACGCAGTTAAAATTCCATATGCATTGGGTTTAATTGCAACTCGTTCAATAACCAAAGAAGTTACTGGTCTTAAAGACCTTATGCAGCAGCATGAAGTCCGTATTCGTAACGGTATGCTTGCCTATGCTGAACTTGAAAAATTACGTGCAGGCGATCGCTCACCAGAGTTATTAGCGTCTTTTGAAAAAAATCAAAAAGATCTAGGTTATGGTCTACTTCTTAAGAAATATGCACCCAATGTAGTTGATGCAAGCGAGCAAAATATTAAAGCTGCTGTAAAAGATACTGTTCCAAATGTTACAGCGCTATTTTTCTCTTTCCGCGCAATGGTTGCCTCTGGCTTCTTAATGCTATTACTTTTCATTTTAGCGACTTGGGCTGTAGCAAAAAGAAATGCTGAAAACAAACCTTGGTTACTTAAATACGCATTGTTTGCACTGCCACTTCCTTGGATTGCTGCACAAACTGGTTGGTATGTAGCTGAAGGCGGTCGTCAACCATGGTCAATTGGTGAAATTTTACCGACCCATCTCTCTACTTCTAGCTTAAGTACTGGTGATGTATGGGGTTCGATTATTGCCCTAGCAGCGTTCTACACTGCTCTTTTGATTATTGAAATGTATTTAATGATCAAATTTGCTCGCTTAGGACCAAGCTCTCTACACACTGGCAAATATCATTTTGAAAAGCAAGAACCGAAAGCAGCGGTTAATGGGGAGGCCTTATCATGATTGAATATGAATTATTGAAAATCATTTGGTGGGTGTTAGTTGGCGTACTTCTGATCGGCTTCGCTCTGACTGATGGCTTTGATATGGGGTCTATGGCTCTCATGCCTTTCGTTGGAAAAACCGATAGTGAGCGCCGTGCTGCAATCAACACGATTGCCCCACACTGGGATGGTAATCAGGTGTGGTTTATTACAGCGGGTGGTGCACTATTTGCTGCATGGCCAATGGTTTACTCAGTCGCTTTCTCAGGCATGTACTGGGCACTCTTGTTAGTTCTATTTGCCCTTTTCCTAAGGCCAGTAGGTTTCGATTATCGCTCTAAACTTGAAAATACCAAATGGCGTAATTCGTGGGACTGGGGTCTATGCATCGGTGGTGCTGTTCCAGCGCTTGTGTTTGGTGTGGCCTTCGGTAATTTGTTTTTAGGTATTCCTTTCAGTTTAGATAGCACTTTACGCTCTGAATATACAGGCAGCTTTTTTGCCCTTCTTAATCCCTTTGCTTTAGTTTGCGGTGTGGTAAGTCTGTCTATGCTGTGTGCACATGGCGGTGCATGGCTCATGCTACGTACTGATGAAGCTTTAAAGCAACGCTCTGCTAAAGCTACTCAAATTATGGCAATTATCTTTTTAATTTGTTTCCTTGTAATTGGAGCATGGCTGTATTTCGGGCAAGTGCCAGGTTATAGCTATGCTGTTGCTATAGATCCAAATGCTGCGCTCAACCCTTTAGCTAAAGAGGTGATCACCAATAGCAATCCAGGTTGGATGAACAATTACAGCACCTATCCAATTACTAAAGTTGCCCCTGTTCTTGCCATCTTAGGCGCAATCATTGCAATTGTTGCATCTTCAAAAGCAAAAGCGGGCTTAAGTTTTACTGGTACAAGTTTAATGATTGTAGGAGCAATTTTAACTGCCGGTTTTGCCCTATTCCCATTCCTACTTCCATCTAGTATCAATCCTAACTCTAGCTTGACAATGTGGGATGCTGTATCAAGTCACCTTACTTTAGGCGTTATGACGGTTGCTGCCTGCATTTTTGTTCCTCTTATTTTGATCTATACCAGTTGGTCTTATTACAAAATGTGGGGAGTCATCACTAACAAACATATCGAGTCAAACTCGCATAGCTTGTATTAAGGAGAAGACTATGTGGTATTTCGCATGGATCCTAGGCATTTTGATGGCATGTTTTGCGGGTGTACTCAGCGCGCTTTATATCGAACATCATCAAGATTTAGATGAGGAATAAATGATGGCAAAAGCAATGACAGCATCAAATCATCGAAAAGCTCAAGCATTTGCAATGGCCCTTTCTTTTCTGTTGGCATTGCCCCTTGCTGCAATTTTGTTGGTTTATCCTTCACTCATGCTAGATGCTAATGGACACTACAATCATAGCCAGCTTATGCTGGTCATGATTGGTATTTCTGGTGGATTTATTTACGGAGTGGGTTTCGTACCCAACTTCTGGTTATGGAAATGGCTATTTAGCCCATGGGTAGCTTGGCCTCTCATGCTTTTAGGTTATTACATCTGGTTTCTAACCTAAATCAAAAAGACCTCATCTGAGGTCTTTTTTCATTTCAACCAATTTAATAGGGACCCTTGGCACCCCTACATTTGCTTCAACCGGATATGGCTGCTTATTACCCGTTTTAATATATCCACGTCTTTCATAATAAGCGATTAATTCAAAACGGACAT
Organism: Acinetobacter pittii; assembly: GCF_022449185.1. Lineage (GTDB taxonomy): Bacteria > Pseudomonadota > Gammaproteobacteria > Pseudomonadales > Moraxellaceae > Acinetobacter > Acinetobacter pittii_I. Next base: position 755,507 of record NZ_JAKUKO010000001.1, on the reverse strand, counting down.
CTAGCACATACATTACGGCGCTGGTCAGATGGGGATTTTTTTTCAATGCATATTGCTCTGCATATTCTAAAACAGATCGACCCACTCGCATATTTTGAACTTGAGGATCAGTACAAAATGTTCCAATCTCAACCTGATTATTTTCAAATGTAAGCCCAATACAAGCAATAAGCCTAGAAGCAGAAGTTTCCGCTACCACTAATGTTGAATCCCTAAGTTGTAGTTGTTCTTCTAATTGATGCTCTGTAATACGTCGCCCTTCTACCCACTCTAGCTCTGTTGTCCAACTTCTATCTTGTTGTTCTCGATAGGACTTATTAATTAAAGCTACCAGTTGTGGAATATCAGAAAATTGAGCTAAACGGAAATTTAAATTATTCATAAAATATACTTAGGCTATTTGTAAAAATTCTAAAAATAAAGCCGATATTAAATCGGCTTTATTTTAAATAGCAATTAATTAATTTGATTGTTCAGCTAACCATGCCATAAATTTTTGACGCTCAGCTTTAGAAGCTTTCTGCCAGGTTTCAACTAAACGTTGATCATTCGTTTGTGCTACGCCTGTTACAGGCATAGATGTTGGAGCTGGTACAGCCACCTGAGCAGAAGTAGGTTTAGCAGAGGCATACACTGCTTCAGGCTGCGATTTAGATGATTTAGTCGTAAAGTCAGTGACTTTACCCAACAAGCCAGTTGCAAACCATGGTTTTGCCTCATTGTTTGCACCAGTTTGTTGTACGATTAATTCATTATTTGCGCTGTACAAAGCCACCGTTGGTTGCTCAGCATATTTCTTCGCTTGTTCAAATTGCTTTGGTGCATCTACCATTCTGAGCTTATAAGTTTGCCCATCTTTGAGTGCTGGAGTTTGAATTGTGACTACTCCTGATTTAACAATGTCATGCTCCCCGCTTAAATGTTCAAAGTATTCTTGGTAGCGCACACTTAAACTTGTTTCACCAGCATCAACTTTATAATTATTTTTAGATGAACGAAATAACCCAGAGTTGACTTCCTGACCATTCACCGCAAGGATTACAATTTCCTCTGGTGCTGTAATTGTAACTGCTGAAAATACCGAACCGCTTAGTAATAAACCAATTGCAGCAACACCTAATCTTAAAGTCATCTGTCTCTTTCTCTGTGTTTGATAAGCTATTAAATCATGAGCAATATGCAATATGATTGTGACTATTTTATGACAAAGCAGTTATCGACTAATTTCTTGATTTATTATTTTGAAATATGCATTTGAATTTCATAAATTTTCGTTTTATGTATTCTTCCTATTCATTCTAAAAACATAAAAAAAGCACCTAAAATAGGTGCTTTTTTTTAATTTCAATTAAATTAATTGAAAGTTTTGAAACGATCAGCATCATTAATAAATGCTTTTTCACCTGCTGGTGCTTCAACCGAACCAAATACTAATTGAGCACGTAATTTCCAAGTTGCAGGAACATCAAATGCTTCAGCTGCGTCTGCATCGACAATTGGGTTATAGTGCTGTAAAGATGCACCTAAACCAAGCTCTGAAAGCGCAGTCCAAGTTGCAAATTGAGCAATTGCACTTGAGTGTTCAGACCATACTGGGAAATTATCTGCATATAGTTCGAATTGCTCTTGTAAGCTTTTAACAACAGCTTGGTCTTCATAAAATAAAACCGTACCAACACCAGCTACAAAGCTATCAATTTTTGCATTTGTACCAGCAAAAGCTTCTGCAGGAACAATTTTACGCAACGCTTCACGAACTAAATTCCAGAATTTAGCATGAGATTCACCGTATAGTGTCACTACACGTGAAGATTGTGAGTTAAAAGCTGAAGGACTATGTTTAACTGCTTCACGGATAGTTTCTTCAATTTTAGTGCGATCTAATGCAACGTTTTTACCAATTGCATAAATTGTACGACGGTTTTTAATTTTATCTAAGAAAGTAGACATTTTGTTATTTCCTACCTATTGATTTGACCAAGGGTCGTTGTTTGGGAATGAGTACAGTGTATTAAAGTCATTTTTCATAATCAGCATTAAAAATATGACAGTTCGTTTTATTTTCGCAACAATAATAAAAGATATACATATAAAAAAAGCTTCACGATTTAGTGAAGCTTTTTAGGGTTACCAAGCAATTTACTTATCAGTTTCAAACAGCGCAGCAACAAAAGATTTAGCCGAGAATGGTCTTAAATCATCAATTTTTTCACCTACACCAATAAAACGGATTGGCACATGGGTGCGGCTTGCAATATTAAAGAGTACACCACCTTTAGCTGTTCCATCCAACTTGGTAATGGTAATACCCGTTAAACCTACAGCTTGATCAAACTCTTGTACTTGGTTAATCGCGTTTTGACCTGTTCCTGCATCTACTACCAACATAATTTCATGAGGTGCAGTTGCATCAATTTTTTGCATAACACGTTTAACTTTTTTGAGCTCTTCCATCAAGTTACTCTTATTATGTAAACGACCTGCCGTATCCGCAATTAATACGTCAATTCCTTTAGCACGAGCACTTTCAAAGGCATCAAAAATAACAGAAGCACTATCAGCTCCATGACCTTGCGCTACTACAGAGATATCGTTACGTTCACCCCAGATCTGTAATTGCTCAGTTGCTGCGGCGCGGAATGTATCACCAGCAGCCAACATCACTTTTTTACCTTCACCTTGTAAACGTTTAGCCAATTTACCAATAGTTGTAGTTTTACCTACTCCATTTACCCCAACCATCAAAATCACATACGGTGATTTATTAGGGTCAATATGTAATGGCTTAACACGTGGAGTCAACAAAGCAACTAACTCTTCTTGTAACGCTTTATATAAAGAGTGGGAATAGATCAAATCACCACGAGCTGTACGCTCTGTTAAATTGGTAATGATGGTTTTAGTTGCTTCAACACCAATGTCTGCAACCAATAATTGCTCTTCGACTTCTTCAAGTAACTCATCGTCAATTTCCTTTCCACCAATCAAGATATTGACCATACCATCAGCGAAATTACGACGAGTTTTGGTTAAGCCTTCTTTCATCCGGCCAAAAAAACCAGTTTTTGGTTGTTCAGCCGCTGTTTCTGTAGAAGCTACTTCGTCTTTGGCTACTTCAATATTTTCTTGTGATTTAGCAGGAGATTCAACGATGGGAACATCGATAGCAGGTAAATTAGGTAATGTGACATCGTCATCACCGATCTCAGCATCTATCAAGAATTTATTTTGCATATTCGATTGTTGCTCCATGCGGATTCCTTGAAAAGCAGCGCGTTTAAAAAGATAAAGTTTAGCATAAATTCTAAATTTTGCCTGCCACAATAGTGCTCAAAAAGCTTTGGAAACCAAGATTTAGCCTGATTAACCCATTTACTGAGTATCTTCCTGAGCAAGTGCTGGATATTGTCTAATATGAGCACCTTCAAATTGATATGCATGCATTAACTTTAAATACTCTGCTCTATGAATTTCTGATTGAGCTATTAGCAGCTCAGCCATATCCTGAGTTTTAGGATAAGTAGCCTGATGAGAGAGTTGTATAATTCGTTGATATTGTTCCGGACTAATAGGCCGAAGTAATGCTAAATATGACAGCACAAAAATACAGCCAATGACAATAACCACAAATAGGTTAAAACATTGATCAACTTTTAACTCAGACTTTAATTTAAGAAAATTTTGTTTGAATATGAGCATGACCTACCTCGAATTAGTGTAGTGTAGGGTTCAATACTCATAAGCACAAGATCAAACATCCAGTAAGGCCAAGAATCGTACCTTACTGGATAATAATACTTAGCTTATTAGTGAACGAATGACGGAAAAGTATAAAATTGCTGCAATAATCACCAAGACTAAAAACATCGCAAAAATACTTAACCCTTCTTCAGCATCGGCTGGATGCAATTCGTCTTCGTCGGCAATTTTTCTCAGTTCACCATCATAAACTTGATAAAACCAGTTTTTTTGTGCAGGTTCCAAATGCCGTGCAAAGTCAAATACTCTTTTGCGCTGAGCAAGACAATAATCCCCTAAATGGATCTCTTGATGAAAGATCGCTTCATCTAATAGTTTACGATGATAATGGGCTAGTTCTATGATTTGTTCCTCTCTAGGTGGAGTATCAAAAACAAAGCCATCGATAGTATTTGTCATATTTTATTCTCCTTGTCTTTTATTCTCATATTGATTTTACTCAAAATTATTTGTGAATAATGTTTAATCATGTATCCTAATAGTGAATTAACTGGTATGCACCAATAGTTGACAAATCCATTAATTTGTAATATTAGTTTAATAATTCTAAGTTAAATTAATTTAAAGGCAGTGGCCTTTAGAAAAAGTAATCATAATTACAATAAGGAGTTTTCTATGATTCAACGTATCTCTCATCATGATTTAGAACATGTGTACGCAACTGCAGTAAACACAATTCACTCTCAAATGAATTTTCAGGATGCAGTTGCACAGTTAGAAGAAGTTGCTCGCGCTGGGCACGGTAAAGCTGCTCTGTTTTTAGCAGAATTGTATTATCAAGGTTTCCGTGTTGAACGTGACTCACTTAAAGCACAATATTGGCAAAAGTTAGCCACAATGCAAGCATAAAGAAACGTCACTTAGGTGGCGTTTTTTTTACGTCTGGAAATAAGTAAAACTAGCAATTTATCTAAAGCTTTACTTCGCCACTTCAGTCGTGGCTCAGGTGGCGTTTTTTATGCCTGTATAAAAATTTCTCTAAATATAATTCACTACGGACTTGGTTTGTATCAAGTTACACCACAGGCTTTAGCCGCTTTAAGTAAAGGACATGAATTTCACAGTTGGAATATTTGTTTACGATTTGATACCTGTTTAAACTGAAATGTCATCTGATTTTTTTATAATAAGCAAGACAAGTTAGAACCTTTAAATTCACAATGAAAAGTTTAAGTAATCTACAACCGGTTTCAAGAGACTTGATGATTAAGATTTATATTTTAAGAACCATGATGTATTGCGGGGTTCTTTGGGGATTATTTCATCAAGGATGGGCAATTAAATCAGATCAGGAAGACTTTATTTTTCCTTTTTGGCTTAATGGTTTGCAAGCACATCGCTACGCAAAAGAGCATTGGCCTCATTACAAACCAAGAAGAATTACACCTAAAGATTTCCATGAGTCTTTGCTACCAACTTTAACTCGACTCAACGTTACTCCTGCTCTGTTTAATTCATCTCATAGAAAATTAAAGTTATCTACACAGCAAATGCAGCATTTCTTTTTCAAACATCCGAATTGGCAAGGAGCGTAAAATTTTCTTTAGGTTCTTAATCTCTATTAGAATGCTTTTTGAACGCTTGAGTGTAAAACTTGTATTTGAATGACTATCAAGTCTTTGCATTTTTATAAAATCAAGCTAATTTAAAACAAAATGATAAAACACAGGACAGAAGAAATGACAATCGTTGCACAAGTAATCAAGAACAAAGCAGAGCAAGATATTTTTACAATTTCTCCAGAAGCCACTGTCCTTGAAGCAATTAAGATTATGGCGGATAAAGGAATTGGTGCACTCGTCGTAGCTGAGGGCGAAAAAGTTGTCGGAATTTTATCTGAACGTGACTACACGCGAAAAGTGACGCTTATGGAACGTTCATCATATAGCACTACAGTTGCTGAAATTATGACATCTAAAGTACTTACAGTAAGCCTAAACAATACAGTTGAAGAGTGCTTACAGCTTATGACAGATCGTCACTTACGCCACTTACCTGTATTAGACAATGAAAAACTAGTTGGTTTTATCTCTATTGGCGACTTAGTAAAAGCTGCGATGGAAGATCAGAAAAACCTCATTGAACAATTAAAACAGTACATCTCAGGTTAATTATTTCATATAAAAAATGGGCATATATATGCCCATTTTTTATTGTTGTAAAAACTTAAAGATAGTTATTAATTAAAGTAACTAAACGCTCTAGCAAGTCATCAGCCTGTGCTTGAGTCATGTTAATTGGTGGTAATAAACGCACTACTGAACCAGCTGTAACATTAATAATAAGTTTATGTTGATCTCGAGCTATTGCAACGAGCTCAGCGCAGTCTCTAGGCAATTGAATACCAATCATCATACCAAAGCCACGTACTTGCACATCTTTATGTGCCAACTGCGCACGTAATTGATCAACAATATAACCTCCAACAACTGCCGCATTTTCTACAGCATTCTCTTTTTGGATTGTATCAATTACTGTATAAATCACACGAGAACCTAGCACTGTACCACCATAAGTAGACCCATGGCTACCAGGTCCTAATAAGCCAACAGCTTTACCTTGTGTCATTACAGCACCTACTGGAAAGCCATTACCAAGGCCTTTCGCAGTGGTAAGAACATCGGGCACAATGTTAGTATGCTGATAAGCAAAATACTTACCGGTACGGCCGTTACCTGTTTGAATTTCATCTAGCATCATTAGCCAGTTATGTTGATTACATATGGTGCGGACTTCTTCAAGATAGCTAAAGCCTTGAGGTGCTGTATTAATACCACCCTCACCTTGAATAGGTTCAATCAAAATCGCAACAATATCTGGGTGCTGCAAAGCAGCTTCTTGAATTGCTTCCACATCACCAAATGGCACACGAATAAAATCATTGGTTAAAGGAGCAAAACCATCTTGTACTTTTTTATTACCAGTAGCTGAAAGTGTTGCTAAGGTACGACCATGAAATGATTGCTCTGCCACAATAATCTTTGGGGAGCTTACACCTTGTTGAGTACCAAATTTACGAGCAATTTTAATGGCGCCTTCATTTGACTCAGCGCCACTGTTTGAAAAGAAGATCTCTTCCATTCCCGAAACTTCAGCAAGCTTCTGAGCAGCAGCCGTTTGCCAAGGAATCTCAAATAAGTTACTGGTATGCACAAGTGTTGCAGCTTGTTCAGCAATTGCTTCTGCAATGACTGGATGCGCATGACCTAAACCACATACAGCAATACCAGTTAAAGCATCTAAATACTCTGTACCATCTTCGGTATATAGATATGCCCCTCGGCCTCGTACAAAACTGATCGCTTGGCGACCATAAGTAGCCATTAAATGTGATGGTTGATCAGGTTGTATTGGAGCTAGGGTAATATCATTCATAACGAACTCTGTCTGTATGAGGTTTTAAGAAGGGTTTATATAAGCAAAAACTTGCTCTAATGAAAAGTCTCATCACTCATTTATCTAAAATTTCGTCCGCTTTTTGCTATCGCTTCGGTTTATACAATAAAATATTGAATATTCAATGCAACTTTAAGTAATCAGGTGGTTTGCAAAGCGATGTAAACACCCCCTATAATGCTGCTAGATTAGTTGAGGATCTCTTTATGACTGAACAAGCACGTGATACTGAAGCGTTAATCCGCGATCAAATTGCGAAGCATCCCGTTTTACTTTACATGAAAGGCACTCCACAGTTTCCACAATGTGGTTTCTCTGCACGTGCTGTAGAGGCGCTCAGTCAAATTGGTCGTCCATTTGCATATGTAAATATTTTGGAAAACCCTGATATTCGTGCAACATTACCAAAAATTGCGAACTGGCCTACATTCCCGCAACTTTGGGTAAATGGCGAACTTATTGGCGGTAGCGATATCATGCTCGAAATGTTCCAAAATGGCGAATTAAAACCATTAGTTGAACAATACAGCGCAGCGCCAGAAGCGTAAATAATGAAAAAGCCAATCAATAGATTGGCTTTTTTATATTCTCAATTTTAACGATCACTTACCCCGACGTAGCGAAATAAATTTTCCACACCTAAATCAGATTTTAAAATAATTAGATTTTCATAAGTTGTTGTCGTGAGAGCTTCAAAAATATTCATATTCGGATCTTCGTGCAACTCATCCACATTTTGATCCATACACTCTTCAAATCGATCAGCAATAAATTCAAACCCCAAATCCATAGCAATAAATAAAGTATGTTCACATGGCTGAAGATATTGTTCTTGCGCCCAATCAATTATTGCTTGTTTGCAAAATGGACATTCAATATTCGCAGAAGCATGGTTAAGTTCAATTAATTGATAGTGCATTAGATTTGAAAAGAATAGAAAATTGTAGTGTAAAAGAAATTAATTGAAAGTTCTAGAAAAGGCTAGAACCACTCATCAAAAAACATACAATAAAATTACATTGTAATGACAATATAATTTCAAATTCTCAGTTAAAGGAAATATATTAGTATATGTTTTAATTACAAAAAATTTAGTTTAAGAATTATCGTTGCAAAAATAATAAGGTAAAATCATGGTTGTTGCAGAAATAGGATATTTTAATGCTCACTGATCTTGATGATTTTTATTGTTTTGCTCTCGTCGTTGAGCATGGTGGTTTTAGTGCCGCTGAGCGTGTAACGGATATACCAAAATCAAAACTAAGTCGTCGTGTATATAGCCTAGAAGAAAACTTAGGTGTTCGCCTGATTCAACGCAGCTCTCGTCATTTTGCTGTTACAGATATTGGGATGGATATTTATAGACATGCTCAAGTCATGATGAATGCTGCACAGGCTGCTCATGATTTGGTTGATCATTTAAGTATTCAACCTAGAGGTGTTGTAAAGGTTAGTGTTCCTGTTGATATTGCTCAAAATCAACTGCCTAAAATTTTGCCTGCTTTCTTAAAAAAATATCCAGAAATTCGTTTGCAACTTATGGTCAGCAATCGTCGAGTAGATGTCATTAATGAAGGAATTGATATTGCTTTACGTGTTCGCTCAAAACTAGATGATGACCCAAGTTTAGTTCTTCGACAATTTGCTCTTATAGAACAAAGCCTATTCGCAAGCCAGGCATATATAAATGAATTTGGAGATATAAAAACGCCTGAACAGCTGAGCGAACATCGCATTTTAAGCTTATCTGAAGAACATCTTGATCAGCAATTCCTTTTGCATGGACCGGACAATCAGCAAAAGAAAATCAAAGTCAGCCCTATCGTAATGGGTACAAATATCCATATGTTGGCGCAATTAGCGAGTCAAAACTGTGGAATCGCTTTACTACCTGAGAGCGCAGCAGAAGATTTTCTAAAATCTGGACAGCTTGTACAAATTTTACCGGAATGGAAAGCTCCTCACGGTATATTACATGCCGTATATCCATCACGCCGAGGGTTACTACCTGCTGTACGCGTGTTTATTGATTATTTGGTAGAACATCTTTCTGAGCATTAAAATGAATTAAAATAAAAAAGTTCGATAATTATCGAACTTTTTTATTTTTAAATTGCAGGATAGTTTCCTACACCTTCAGGCCAAGGTGTTAAGAGTTCAAAGCCAGTATCAGTTACAGCAACCATGTGTTCCCATTGCGCAGATAACGAAAGATCTTGAGTAATAACTGTCCATCCGTCATTTAACTCTTTAACCTGTGGTCTACCCGCATTAATCATCGGTTCAATCGTAAAGACCATACCTTTTTTTAATACTAATCCTTGGCCACGCTGTCCATAATGTAGAACATTGGGTTGTTCATGATAAACCTTACCAATCCCATGACCACAATATTCTCGAACAATACTATAGCCTTCTCGATGAGCAACCGACTGAATAGCATAACCAATATCGCCTAGTGTAGCTCCTGGCTTAACAGCATGAATCCCAGCAACCATTGCTTCATAAGTTGTATCAACCAGTTTTTTTGCTTGCGGGTTTACATCACCCACAAAATACATGCGGCTCGTATCACCAAAATAGCCATCTTTAATAATTGCGACATCAATATTAATAATATCGCCATCTTTTAAAATCTTATTCGGTGACGGAATTCCATGGCAAACTACTTCATTTACTGATGTACATATTGTTTTAGTAAAACCATGATATCCCACATTCGCAGGAATAACTTTTAGAGTATTTACAATATAGTCATTACACAGGTTATCTAAATATTCAGTAGATACACCCGGTTTAATATATGCCCCTATCATTTCTAAAACTTGTGCAGCCAAGCGTCCAGAAACTCTTAACTTTTCCAGATCTTGTTCAGTTTTTATTGTAACAGTAGAAGCTCTCATTCAGTTTTATCCTCGTAGACACTGCTTTTTACCACGCCTACAAAAATGTAAGTTAATTTAGAATATTCTAGAACGGATATAGGATAGGCTGGAAGCATTAAATGCCCAAATATTCAACATTCATAATAGAAATTCATACTTTTATTTTTGCATAGTTTCTTTAAAAAGTCAGAGACAAAAAATGATTTCCTAATTTCTTTCAATGGTTTTTCAAATACATACCTTAACCAATTGATATTTTTAATATCTATTAAAGGTTTTCATGCTCTAAAAAAAATCTTTTTCACATAAAATACCGCTTGATCATGCTCTCGTTTGCTCTAAAATTCCTTCTTTTTTTATTAATTTTAATTTATGCAACATCTTCGTACTGGAGATATTATTGCCCTAGGTTTTATGACCTTTGCTCTTTTTATTGGGGCTGGCAATATTATCTTTCCTCCCATTGTCGCTCAACAAGCCGGTGATCATGTATGGCTAGCCGCTATAGGCTTTTTGATTACTGCAGTTGGTCTACCTGTAATTACCATCATGGCACTCTCTCGTATGCAGGGTTCCATTGAAATTATTAGCTCTCCTCTTGGTCGAGTAGCAAGTCTGATTTTAACTGTTGTCTGTTATTTATCAGTAGGCCCTTTATTTGCTACTCCACGTACAGCTACTGTTTCTTATGAAATTGGTTTTTCATCTTATTTTGGAACATCAAGTAGTAGCCTTTTAATTTATAGCGCAATTTATTTTTCATTTGTAACTGTAGTTTCACTTTATCCAAACAAGTTATTGGATACCGTGGGCCATGTGCTTGCTCCGCTAAAAATTATTGCTTTAGCAATTTTAGGCATTGCAGCAGTGATGATCCCAGCGGGTTACGTCCCTGCTCCAATCAACCATTACGTTGAATCTCCAGTTTCAGAAGGTTTCGTAAATGGTTATCTCACTATGGATACTTTAGGCGCATTAGTATTCGGTATCGTAATTATTCAAGCGATTTATTCGCGTGGTGTTACCGATAAAAAACTGGTCACTAAGTATGCGATTATTGCTAGTCTTATTTCTGGTGCGGGTCTTACTTTAGTCTATTTAAGCTTATTCAAATTAGGTGTAGGTAGTCATGAAGTAGCACCAAATGCAGCAAATGGTGCAGTAATTTTACATGCATATGTTCAACATGCTTTTGGAAATATGGGTTCATTATTCTTAACTGGACTAATTTTTCTAGCATGTATGGTGACAGCGATTGGCTTAACTTGTGCTTGCGGTGAGTATTTTGCTCAGCTAACTAAATTGCCTTACAAACTTTTAGTATTCATTTTAGTTGGTTTCTCTTTCATTATTTCTAATCTTGGATTAACCAAACTTATTGCTGTATCAGTACCTGTTTTAAGCGCAATTTATCCACCAGCAATTGTTGTGATTATGCTGAGCTTCTTTTGGAAATTTTGGCACAAACCTTCTTTTATTGTTGGTTCAGTAACAAGTATTGCTTTAATTTTCGGTATTATTGACGGTATTAAAGTTGCTGGTTTTGGTGATTATTTACCTAATTTTCTTCAACATTTACCTTTAAATGAACAAAATTTAGCTTGGTTGATCCCATCTTTAGTTGTTCTAGCAATTACCGTAATTATCGACAAAGTTAAATTTAAAAACATTTAATCTAGTGTCTTTTTTGAAATCGAGTTTTACCCAAACATGATTTTATATATTGAATAAAATGCTGAGTTTACCCAACCGGCATTTTATTTCCACACTACTTTCAATGACAAATCAACTATAGATATAATCAGTTTTTACTGTAAAATTACACTAAAATAATTTTTAGCTTACTAGGAAAGAAGAGCAACAATGAAAAGTAAATATTACCTAACACAAGCAGATGCAGAGTTTTTAATGGAAGAAGCTCAAAAATATGCAATTGAACACAACTTTAAAGTCAGTATCGCTATTGTTGATGAAACAAGTTCTCTACTGTTGATGAAGCGTTTAGATGGTGCTTCACCTTTATCCTCACATTTATGTTTAGAAAAAGCAAAATGCTCTTCAATATCAGGTAGACCTTCAAAATTTTATGAAGAACTTTTGCAAAGTGGACGCTTAGGTTTTTTAAGTATGCCTAGTGCTCAAGGAATGTTAGAAGGTGGAAAACCCATTATTTATGACGGACAAATTTTAGGGGCGATTGGCGTTTCTGGTGTCCAATCTTTTGAAGATGCAGAAATTGCTCAACATGCGATTGATAAATTTTTAAAAAAACAAAACAGCTAACCTGAAATGATAGAAAAGAGAAATTATTACACTTTTCATTAAAATATTTTCTCTTTTCTAAAATATTAAGTATTTTATATAAAAATATTTAATATTTACTTTTTTAATACCTTAACCTTTTATAAACATAGAGTTTTTTATAAAACTGTTCAAAAAATTTTCTATTCACTATTGAATTGAATTAAAAATAGAAGTACAACATTAAACTTATTCTTGACTAAAACATTCGGTTTTAGCGCAACCACAAGGAGGGATGGAGATGTTATCATTACATTTCAACAAACAAGTCTTCATTAACACTCTGAACAGCAAAGATTCAGTTGTTTATGGAGTAACACCGCTTGCTCTTATGCTGACTTTACTGTTTCAAGGTATGATTAAAGGAAATCTGAAACCCGAATACTTTATGTATGCGATGGTTGTTTCTTTCATATTTTGTGTGTGGGCCTTTGTCGACCATAAGATGCGAAAACTAGCTAAAAGACGTCTTAGTCAACAAAACTCGAATACTTAAAAAATGGATGAGTAATCATCCATTTTTATGCACCTAAAAATAAAAAAATTGTTCCGATAACTAAAATAGCTGTAGCTACCAATTCAGTCACAATTAATCCCACCATCATTAAAGACATCATCCATGAAGGTAAGCTAAAACGACCTAGCTTGTGAGGACGTTTGAATTGATTTGTTGTGTCCTGTAAATAGCCATGTATGATATAAACCAGAATTGAAAAACTAAAAAATAGAATATTTGCGAACACACACCATAAAGTAATATTTTCATTTAAAACAGTAAAATAGCTTAACACAGCTAAAATTAGGCTAGCAGCTGCATATAACAAACTACTTCGATGAGCTATATCCACATAATAATGAGCACGACTTAATTCTGAACGGCGTATTTGCCAATATTTCCATACCCCGGTTAACATCCCTATCCATAAAAATATGCCACTAAATACAATTGCGAGCTGTACAGCTTTCGGTAAATCCATATTTTTCCAATTATTTGTTTTATTCAAATTTAATGAGCTATATAACATAAATATTGACTTTATAGTCACATTTTAATCAAGTTTCATTTCAGAACTCGTGTAAATTAAAGATATCAATAAACCAATCACTACGAACTATTATGGATAACACTTTTGAATCATTTTGGATGACCTGTAAAGATGGTTATCAACTTGCTGCACATTTTTATCCAGCTCAATCCCCAAAATCAGCAAATCCCGTGTTGATCTGTCCTGCAACAGGTATTACTAAAAACTTCTATCATTCTTTTGCTACATGGTTAAGCGAACAAGGATATGACGTATTAAGCTTTGATTTCCGTGGAATTGGAGGCTCCTTACACGGGTCTTTGAAGCAAAGTACAGCAAGTATTAATGATTGGGGAGTTCTCGATATTCCTTGTGCGATTGATACGTTATTAGAAAAAACTAAAGCAGAACAAGTTACCCTTCTTGGCCACAGTGCTGGTGGGCAGTTATTAGGAATTGTTCCTAATTTTCATAAAGTAGCAAAAGTTATCGCGGTTGCAGGTTCCACTGGCCATGTAAAAGGTCTTAAAGGTAAAACCAAGTTTTTAGCACCGGTAATGTTCAATGTCATCTTTCCAATTTCTAGTGCTTTTAAAGGTTATGGTGCAACTCAATTTATTGGAATGGGAGAAAACTTACCAAAAAAAGTCGCTCAACAATGGCGAGAATTTTGCAGCCATCCTGGCTATGTGAAAAATGCTATAGGTAAAACAATCCATCATGATTTTCATAGTGAAATTATCTGCCCTATTACTTCAATTTGGGCAAGTGACGATGAAATTGCAACCGAGCGTAACGTTGAAGATTTATTAAAACTTTATCCTAATGCACCTACAAAAATGCTAGAGCTAGATCCCATGAAACTTGGGCATAAATCAATTGGGCACATGCTAATGTTTAAAAAATCACATCAAAACTTGTGGTCACTTTTAGAACAGGAAATCCAACACTAATCTATTGATCTTTTACTTTTGCCTCTATACCCGTAATCCGGTATAGAGGTTTTTTTAATATTAATACCCACTTCTTTTATAAAGTTAGTTTATTAACCTAATAATTATCATAAGAAATCAAAATATATTACTCACCTATTCCTTTGTATTAAAAACAAGCATTATTTACGTAAATACGTCGATATAGCTTTAAAGTTCTGCTATCGTTATTTATACGAAGCTGTTGTTTAAAAACGGTTAAACTAACCTATTTTTAATACAAACAGCTTCTTTTTTTCTGTTTAGCTAAACCAAAGAAATTGTTCAAGGATAAGTATGCTAGCACTAGAGCCTCGACATATTCATATGAATCAACATGCTGTTGATAAAAAGCATGCATTACAGTGTCTAGTAGATATATTGGTAAAAGATGAGTTAGTTACACCTGACTACATTACAGGACTCATCAATCGGGAACAACAAAGTGCCACCTATTTAGGTCAAGGCATTGCTATTCCCCACGGCACACCCCAATCGCGCGAATTTATTCTAGAAACAGGTATCCGTTTAGCTCATTTTCCAGAAGGAATTATATGGGATGGTGAAAACAGAATTTATTTAGCTGTTGTTATTGCAGCAAAATCTGATGAACATTTACAAGTTCTACAAATATTAACTCGAGCTTTAATGCATGATGTAAGTGAACAGGTAAAAAATGCTAAAAAACCTGAACAAATTATTGAAATCTTACAAGCTCAACCATTATCTTTAACTTTGCATGAGAATTTAATTCAAACTGAAATTGAATCTCAAGATATTGAAGATTTATTTTGGTCTGCATCTCAGATTCTAAAAAAGCACAATTTCGTAAAGTGCGGTTTTCTAAGTTCACTTGATCCTGATCAAGTTATTCAACTACAAGATCAAATCTGGTCTATTTCAAGTAATAAGTTTGTTCAACAACCAGCGATCAGCATTGTAAAACCTCGCCATGCTTTAGAGTTAAACGGAAAAAAATTAAACACGCTAGTGTGTATAGCTGCCAATGAGCAATTAGATAGTCAGAGATTTAATCGACTGATTGATATTCTATTTAATCCAGAGCAAGTTGCACAATTAGACCAAACACAAGCACCAAATGAAATTGCTAAAATCATTGGTGCAGATGCTATTCCAGATTGGCCTCATCGTTCGGTTGTACTCGCTAATGCCCATGGATTACATGCTCGACCAGCGACTCATTTAGTGAACTTAACAAAAAGTTTTCAAGGTGATATTCAAGTCGCAGTGGACGAAGGTAATTTTGTTTCTGCCAAAAGTTTGACGCGCCTCTTGGCTTTGGGATGTAAACGTGGCCAAACTTTACGTTTCATTGCCGAGCCAGAAACAGATGCTGTTGAAGCTTTAGATAAAGTTATTCTGGCAGTGCAACAAGGCTTAGGTGAAGAAGTTGAACCTATACAATCTCCAGACATCAAAATAGAGCAATCTAGTGAAATCCCAAGCCATTCAAAACCACTTAGCACAAATACAGGAATTGCTGCTTCAAGCGGTTTAGCTTTTGGCCCTGTACATGTAATTAAACCTAAGGTTTACCAATATGAACGTATGGGTTTAAGTGTCAAAGTAGAAAAAGAAAAACTTGATATTGCTCTTCACGCTGTTAAAAACAATATTCACCAAGTTATTGCAAAATCTGAAGTGGCTGAGATTAAGCAAATCTTCCAAGCACATTTGGAAATGCTTGACGACCCAGATCTGATTAATGGTGTTTATCAAAAGATTAACTTAAATCTTTCAGCCCCTGCTGCATGGCATGAACATATTGAAGCAGCAGCCAAAGAGCAAGCAGCTTTACCAGATCGATTACTAGCTGAACGTGCTACAGATTTACGTGATATTGGTGATCGCGTTTTGGCTCAACTTTGCGGTGAGGTCATCATCGAAGAACCTAAAGAACCTTATATACTGATCATGTATGACGTAGGACCAAGTGATGTAGCCCGACTTAATAAAGATCGTGTAGCAGGTATTTTGACAGCTGTAGGTGGTGCAAGTGCACATAGTGCTATTGTTGCTCGTGCTTTAGGTATCCCTGCAATTGTTGGGGCTGGTGATCAAGTACTAGATATTGAGCAAAAAAGTTCTCTTTTAATTAATGGAGATACTGGAGCTTTTATCTTAAATCCCAATGCTCAACAAATCGAACAAGCAAAACAAGAACGAGAGCTTCAGAAAAAAATTCGTGAAGAAGCTGAACGTCATAGCCAAGAACCTGCAATTACTTTAGATCAACATCAAATCGAAATTGCTGCCAATTTAGGAAAAGTTCAAGCAACAGCCCATGCGGTAGAATGTGGCGCTGAAGCCATTGGCCTACTCAGGACTGAGCTTGTTTTTATGGCGCATAGTAGCGCTCCGAGCGAAGCTACCCAAGAAGCAGATTATCGTATTGTTTTAGATGCTCTAGCGGGCCGAACACTCGTAGTACGTACGCTAGATGTAGGTGGTGACAAACCACTCCCTTACCTTCCAATTGCTGAAGAAGAAAATCCATTTTTAGGTCTAAGAGGTATCCGTTTAACGCTAAGACAGCCAGATCTGTTGCGTCAACAACTTATTGCTTTGCTTAAAGCTGCAGATGATCGCCCTCTAAGAATCATGTTTCCAATGATTGGCCGTGTGGAAGAATGGCGTGCTGCAAAAGCTATTCTTGATGAGGTTAAAGCTGAACATCCATGCGCTAACTTACAAGTTGGTATTATGATAGAAGTTCCTTCTGCTGCTTTACTTGCACCTATTCTCGCGCAAGAAGTGGACTTTTTCAGTATCGGAACAAATGACTTAACTCAATATACTTTAGCTATTGACCGTGGTCACCCTATCCTCTCGGCTGAAGCAGATGGCCTCCACCCAAGTATTTTGCAATTGATTGATCAAACTGTAAAAGCTGCACATAAGTATGGTAAATGGGTTGGTATATGTGGTGAACTCGCAGCCGATCCAAAAGCTGTACCCATTCTGATGGGCTTAGGAGTGGATGAGCTTAGTATGTCACCGAATAGTATTCCTTTGGTTAAAGCCCAAATTCGTACACTTAACTACAGTCAAGCTCAAGTGCTTGCAAAGCGTGCACTTGAATGTGATAGCGCTACTGCTGTACGTCAGTTATCCGAACAAGAAATGTAAAGATTAGGAATGGTAATGGCTAAAGTTTTAACAATTACTTTAAATCCTGCAATTGATGTGACTATACAACTCAAAGAGTTACAGATAGGTCAAGTAAACCGCCAAGAATCTGTAGAAATACATGCGGCAGGCAAAGGTTTAAATATTGCACAAGTTTTAAAAGATTTGGGGCATGAAGTTGTTGTTTCTGGTTTTCTAGGAGCAACAAATAGACAGATTTTCGATGACCATTTTAAAGAAGCTCAATTTCAATCTGAATTTATTTATATTGAAGGTGAAACTCGCCAAAATATAAAAATTGCTGAACATTCAGGACGAATGACGGATTTAAATGGAAAAGGTTTTTTCGTATCTGAACTAGATAAGAAGCACCTCTTCCAAAAAATTGAAATGATTTTGCCTCTGGTAGATGTGGTTGCCATTGCCGGGAGCCTTCCACAAGGTTTTAGTGTTGATGAGTTACAGCAACTTATTAAGCTCATTCAACAGCAAGGAAAAAAAGTTGCACTTGATACAAGTGGTAAAGCGTTGGTTGCTGCAATTGAATGTCAACCTTGGATGATTAAACCAAATACAGATGAGTTAGTAGAAAGTTATCAGCTTCCTGCTACAACCTATGCTGAACAAAAAAAACTTTTTGCAAACTTAGCTAAAATTAAGCATGTCGTTATTTCGATGGGTGAAGACGGTGTAAACTGGTTAAATGACACTCACCCACTTCATGCCACAGCACCTAAAGTGATAGTTAAAAGTACAGTTGGTGCGGGTGACTCTCTTTTAGCAGGGATGATTCATGGCTTATTGGGTGGCTTCTCTGCCGAAGAAACATTAAAGACTGCTACCGCAATTGCAAGCCACGCTGTAACACAAATAGGCTTTCGTATTCCTAATACTGAAAAGCTAAACCAATTAAAAGCCCAAACAATAATCAATTCATTGAGTGAATCTGATGCCAATTGCTAAACGTTTATTATTTGTTATTAATAGTCCGCAACAGCAAGTCAATGCTTTGATTTTAGCTCGGAAGCTTGCACAAGTCGCGTCTCAACAGGGTTATCAAAACAGCATTATTTCGCTTGATGAATTCGAGGTGAATGAAAGCTTTGACCAAGTTATCGTTGTTGGACAACGCCCGAAAAATCTTAATATTTTTGGTACACACCCTTTATCTTTCATTAACATTGAAGAGATCAAAAGTGATACTGATTCAGCTCTTCAAACTGCTTTAGATCATTTTAAATCTGCTCAAGACTGGCAAAATGATAATAGCTTATCAGCAACTACAGCTAAAAAATTTGTTGCGATCACTGCGTGTCCTACGGGTGTCGCGCATACTTTTATGGCAGCCGAAGCTTTACAGCAAGGCGCAGAAAAGCTCGGTTATGAGATTGAAGTAGAAACTCAAGGTTCCGTTGGCGCAAAAAATATCTTATCACCTCAAGCTATTGCTGATGCGGACATCGTCATTCTTGCGACTGACATTGAAGTTAATACAGACCGTTTTGTAGGTAAACGTGTTTATCGATGTAGTACAGGTTTTGCTCTAAAGCAAACAGATAAAGCTTTTGCTGAGGCAATCAGCACTGCTCAAGTTTTAGAACAAGGTAAGCAACAAACTTCTGCAGAAAACAAAGATAAAACCGAAAAAGTTGGCGTATATAAACATCTCTTAACTGGTGTCTCTTATATGTTACCTATGGTGGTGGCAGGAGGTCTTTTAATTGCTCTCTCTTTATGCTTTGGTCTCAATGCAGCGGAGCAAGCAGGCAGCTTACCAGCTATATTAAAACAAATTGGGGCC
This sequence comes from Acinetobacter pittii, assembly GCF_022449185.1. Lineage (GTDB taxonomy): Bacteria > Pseudomonadota > Gammaproteobacteria > Pseudomonadales > Moraxellaceae > Acinetobacter > Acinetobacter pittii_I. The sequence continues at coordinate 736,219 of NZ_JAKUKO010000001.1, read as the reverse complement.
GCAGCATTTATGCTTATGGTTCCAATGTTATCTGGCTATATTGCCTACTCGATTGCTGATCGTCCTGGCCTCGCACCTGGTTTAATTGGCGGCTTACTTGCTTCTCAGTTACAAGCAGGTTTTTTAGGCGGTATTGTTTCAGGTTTTCTTGCGGGTTATATCGCACTATTTATTGCTAAAAAACTTAAACTCCCTACAAGTTTAGAGGCACTTAAACCGATTTTAATTATCCCATTATTAGGTACATTATTTGTTGGTCTGATTATGTTCTATGTGGTTGGACAACCTGTAGCACATATTTTCGAGTTAATGAAAGATTTCTTAAATAATATGGGCACAACAAATGCTGTGTTAATGGGAATTATATTAGCAAGCATGATGTGTATTGATTTGGGTGGTCCAATCAATAAAGCAGCCTACGCTTTTACTGTTGGGCTGCTGACAACAAACACGTATATGCCTATGGCAGCTACAATGGCTGGCGGCATGGTTCCTGCTATTGGTATGGCTATTGCGACTTTCATTGCTAAAAATAAATTTAGTACAGGAGAGAAAGATGCCGGAAAAGCAGCTTTCGTTTTAGGTTTATGTTTTATTTCTGAAGGTGCTATTCCGTTTGCAGCAAAAGACCCAATGCGTGTAATCCCAACATGTATTTTAGGTGGAGCTGTGACTGGAGCACTCGTTGCCCTATTCCATTGTGAGTTGGTTACTCCTCACGGCGGTGTATTTGTTCTTTTAATTCCTAATGCGATTAATCATGCTTGGTTATATCTTGCTGCTATTGCAGCAGGTAGTATTGTTACAGGGATAAGCTATGCGATTGTTAAGAAAAAAATAGAAGAAAAAATTGTGACTACTGCATAATGAAAAAAGGGAGAAAATTAATTCTCCCTTTTTTCATTGAAGCTTCAACAAATGAAACTTAAATCGAAAACTATTTAATATTAATTTTCTAAGACGTAAATCATTGAATCTGAATAGCTCTTGCCATAATCTGTGCTGGCACATCTTCTGCCAACATTACAGTTAAAGTTGGTTCTTTTTGCGATTTAGCAGATAAATTCTGAGATTCTAAAACAGCACTCACATCTTTAGGGGCTAATTTAAACATCGCACCTGTTGCAGGGTCTACAATTAAAATACCAATTAATCCGCCAAAAATAATATTACCAAAATACCAACCACTCAATGTCCCAGTAACTTCTACAGTCTTGCTTTGGTAACCTGCTTTGCTAAAAGTAACCTGATAACTTTCTGGTTTGAAATAACCTGCTCCCTTTTTCAAACTTACGGTTGCTGGAGTTTGTCCTGTATGGATTTTTATTCCTTTACGATTTTTAATCTCAATTGTTGCAGACTCAGGAACACTAGTGAAAGTAAGTGTTTGCGAAGAACCAGAAACAATAGTTGCGCAACCATTAATTCCTAAAGTTAAAGCAATAAACGAAGTAAGTAATAATTTTTTCATCATTAACCAAAAGAGTTATCAATATTTATTGGAATATGCACTATAATAAATGAAACAAAAAATAACAATTAAAATACAATTCTTTAGTTTAACAATTAATCACTTACTGAAATATAATTTATAGACAAAAAAACTCCCTTTTAAAAACTTATTACCTTAAATTAAGTTTAAAATTTATTAATAAAAATCAATTATTTAAAATAAAAAACCAATTTTATTTTATTAAATAATAGATGTTTCATGTTAAATGTATGGTAAATTTTGCCAATATTAAAACAATATAAAATATTGATCTATATAAATATTTTATATTTAAATATCTTAATTTTTCATAGTTATGACTTTAGAGACAAAAACTTTCTCGTTCAATGCCACGGTCAAATCATAATTTTTTTTCTACGATGCCCTTGCAAGCAATATCGTTCAATTAACGATCAAGCAAGCTTAGATGCAGTCTTACATATCTACTCAAAGAGTTTTAGGTACAGCCCTGCTAAGCAGTTTTTATCTTTAATAATCTTTGATTATAGCTGAAGAGTATTTAAAGTTCGCAAAGTTATAGGAACGCTTTATAAAGATAAGGACAATTGAACCATGTCATTGTTAAATGAAGCTATATAACTTTTGCTCATCAAGTAAAGTCCTGCTATAACTTGCTTGATGAAACTATATTTTTCAACTATTAAAGATAGTTCACCAGGAATGCGATCCACCAAGGTATGGGGAAAAGTCAATGACAAAGAAGTATGCGCGTTTTTTACCTACAACAGAATCTTTTACTCTTGAAGATTTTCCATATTATTGGATTACTCAAGTACATGCTCAATATGTACAAAACATTGATAATGCTTTAAAAAAATATGGTTTAGATAACTCACGTCGACGCATCATGTTGGCTTTAAGCAGCAAGCCCCATGCGAGTGTTTCTGAACTTTCAGATATGATTATTTCAAAAATGTCGACTACTACAAAAATTGTTTATCGTTTGAAAGATGAAGGTTTGGTTGAAACTTACTCTTGCCAAACTGATGGTCGTATTACTCGTGTAGTACTTACCGAAAAAGGGACTGAAATGATCAACAAGATTAATGATCTAACAAGTGTAGTACTTGAGCAGTCTTTTGAAGGTATTACTCCCTTGCAGTTAGAAAAAATGATGGAAAGTTTAAAATTACTTTTAAAGAACCTTTCTCGCTAAGATGAAATAAGAATCTATTTATACACATATAGTTAAGCTCTCATAATGAGAGCTTAACTATTTTAATGTCTCTACTTTGATATTAAGAGAAATAGCATCCTACATAAAATAATCAATTAACCTTCCATCTGTTGACTTGAGCTCTTAACTCCAGTAGAAATTCTCTTTCAATAACTGAATAGCAAATTTCGGAAAATGGCTAAAAGAAAATACAAAAGTGACAAATTTCAGGTACGTCGCATTAACCGTAGCTGGTGGGTACTCGAGAAAGATCTTGAATCAAACTGCTATTTAAAACATGAGCAAGTCGCAACAAAAACCTTAGCAAACAACTACGCTGATGATTATATCGAACAGTACTATATGAATCTCTACATTCAACAACAGTTGAAAAAACCAGAAACTGTATAAAAAGCCATTTTGGCTTTTTTTATTTTTAATAATTAAAATCTATAAAAATTATGCATAAAAAAAACCTACATCTTGGGGAAAATGTAGGCTATAAAATGCACAAAAAGGAAATATATATCCTTTTTGACAGAGAGAATTTTACGATAATATAAGTCATTATTTTATGTTAATTTTGTAAACTTAATAGTGATTATTGTATTTATTTAAAATCCGTTAGAATTTTTTTCTTTACTCAATATGAATAAAATTTGATTCAATAACTTTTTTATTCTTATTTTTTACTCCTATTCCTTATTAAGTTGATTTTTATTAAGACAAATACATTAAAATTTTTATAAGCCCATGTTTTAATAAGTCTTTTTACAAAAAAAATCATAAGTATTTTTGAGTAAAGGCTTAATAAAAATCAATAAATAACAAAAACATAAATTAAATACTGAGTATATTTGTATTTTATTAACTCAATTTTAGTTCAAAAAAAATACACACAAAGTTTATTTATTACTGTTTTGCTTACTACAGAAAGATTACAATAAGGGCTAATAAAGAGATTAACCAGCTTGCAATCATTCTAGGCATGTTATGACTTCAATGTCGAACAACACCCAAAAGCATTTTATTGTTGAGCAAATTCCATTACCAACTTGGGTTAGTGATGAAAATGGCTTGATATTATATTGCAATGTAGAGTGTAAAGAATATTGGCTGGATATTTTTTCTCCATTGCCACAGCGATGGCTAGATTATATATATCCTGCTGATTTAGATGAAGTCAAAAATAGATGGCTCGAAGCAATTCGCCTACAAAAAAGAGCAGAATTTAAATGTCGACTTTTAGAAACTGGAAACCAACATAGATGGTGCAAACTATCGATCCAAGCATCTAAATACCGTAGCTCATCTCAAAATAATGAATGGTATGTCAGCTTTTTAGATATAGACCACGATATACAAGAACAACAAAATTTACTGAAGAATATTGAAATACAAAATCAGATGTTAGATATCAGTGTAGATTGCATTAAAGTTCTGAACGTAGACGGCACACTTTCTCACATGAACAAATCAGGATGCCTCGCTTTAGGTGTACCTGTTGATGAAACAGAATTTGGAATGAAATGGCTCGAACTATTACCACCGCATATTCGTAAACGCGGTCGAGTCGCTTTGAAAAAAGCTCTTCAAGGTAAAGTTGCTAGATTTGCAGGAATGAGCTGCTTACCAGATCACAATCCTGAGTATTGGGATAATATGCTTACCCCGATTCATCGGGAAAATGGTGAAATTGGACAAATCCTTTGTGTCTCACGCAATGTTACTCAACAACATTTGGCAGAAAACCAGCTTAGGAATATGAGTGAGAGAGATGAACTGACCGGATTATATAATCGGCGTTCATTTAAATTTCAACTTAAGCGTACTCTCTCATATTCAAAAGACACTCAAACAAGTGTAGGGTTACTTTTAATTGACCTCGACCACTTTAAACATATTAATGATACTTTAGGGCATAGCGCGGGCGATCATCTATTAAAAGTTCTCTCCAAGCGCTTTAGTCATTGTGTAGATAATGAAAAGTGCTTTGTCGCGCGGTTAGGTGGAGACGAATTTGCGGTTATTATTAATAATCTCAATTCTGAAAACGATGTCCGAGAGTTAGCAGCCATTTTACTTCAACAGTTAAATCAGCCGATTACCTATTTAGGAAATGTCTTAAATGGTGGGATGAGCATTGGCTGCGCAATTTATCCGCAAGATGCCGTAGATCAGTCAGGTCTGCTCAGTTGTGCCGATATGGCATTGCATGATTTAAAAGCACGTGGTCGTGGCGGTATTCGCATGTATGATCCATGCATGATGCAAATGACTGAAACAGTCGCCTCTCAGCTTAATTTAGCTCGTCAACTAATTCGTCATCATACCATCCAGCCATATTATCAACCTAAAGTAGATTTAAGAACCCATCGTGTAGTGGGGTTTGAAGCTTTATTAAGATGGCATACAACCTCAGCTCAAAGAGGCTACCCTGCACAAATTGCGGAAGCGTTTAAAGATTATAATTTAGCGAGTAAGATCGGTGAAACGATGCAACACCAAGTTTTACGTGATATCGCCAAATGGATAAATCTTGGTATTACCCCTCTCCCTGTTTCACTAAATGCCGCACCAGTTGAATTTTTAAGAGATAATTATGCTGAGAGACTTTTGAAAAAGATTAATCAATTTCAAATACCGATGCATTATATTGAAGTGGAAGTCACCGAACACATGCTAGGTGACCGAGGCTCGGAATATGTGATCCGTGCACTTAATAAATTAAAACAGCATGGGGTACGTATTGCACTTGATGACTTTGGTACTGGTTTTTCATCGCTAACTCATATTCGCGATTACCCGATTGACAGTTTAAAAGTAGATTGCAGCTTTATCCAAAAGATGCAACATGACCCATCAATTTATGCGATTGTCCAAGCAATTGGTTTACTCGCTCCAAATTTATCACTTGGGCTTATCGCTGAAGGAATTGAAACTCCAGAACAAGAACAACTGCTTCGACAATTTGGTTATAGCATAGGCCAAGGGTTCTTGTTTGAATCTGCTATAGATGCTACTCAGGTTATTTCCATACTTAAACAAAATCAGCCTTACTTAGAAAGTCATTACAATCTTTGAAAATAAGATGTTTAATAAACCTTTTAGTTTTTATTCATACTAAAAATAAACAATAATTTTAAAAAAACTGTTCATAATATAGGCATAAAGACAATAATTTCGGTGTTTCCGCACCATACATTGTCACAGGACAATAAGGAGCAATATATGAGTTATCACCATATCTTGGTTCCAGTCGATGGTTCTCCTACTTCACTTATTGCCGTCAATCATGCAACAGCAATTGCTAAGGCCTTTGGCAGTAAAGTGACTCTAGTATATGCACTTACCATAGATCCTTTCATTTCTGTAGAGTTCATCGATAGTACAGAATTAGCACAGGATTATTTTAATAAAGCTAGAGCATCGATTCAGAGTATTTTAGACCAAGCTAAAGAACAATTTAACCAACATGGAATTTCTGTTGAAACAAAAATTGTTGAGGGTCAAACAATCCATACAGAAATTATTAAAGCAGCTAATGAGCTAAAAGCAGATTTATTAGTGATTGGTTCGCATGGGCGAAAAGGGTTTAAAAAGTTCTTCTTAGGAAGTGTGACTCAAGCCCTTTTAGGAGAAATTCATTTACCGGTATTAGTCGTAACTGAATAGTTTTCTAAAGCTAAAAAACCGATCTTTAATAGATCGGTTTTTTAATGGCCTGTATTACTTAGCCTTATATGTAAACTTAATGAGAGATCCTGGATTTTCTAATGTATTTGTTACTGAGCCATCATCTTTTTGAACGTTTCCAGCTGTATCAGTTAACACATATAAAACATTCCCATCTGGACTTGCAATCACATCACGATAACGGTTGTTGCTTTTAAACATTGGTACAGCATCATCATAAGTCGTACTGTAGGTTGGATCTAGCTTGATACGGAAAATAACGCCACGTTTTAAAGAAGGAACCAATAATGTATTTTCCCAACCAGTAATTGCTTTTTTACCGCCCTTATAGACATAAGCAGATGACGGCGCAACTGTTGGCCAACAAATATAGGTCATCTCTCCACAAGTTGGATCGTTATAGTTGTAGGTATCTTGTACGGTATATAAAGTTTTTAATGGTGGGACAAAATTTTTACCAGTCCATTTAGATTCTTTCATCACAGGAACTCCTGCGGCTACTTTTACTCCATTCTGAGCTAAATCCTTAATTGACTTATTGGCAGCAGCTGAATAATTAGCATAAGTATAGCCACTATCATCTTTATAACCTGCTACATTCGGCCAACCATAGTTGCCACCTTTGAAAATGAGGTTAATTTCATCGTCAGAGTTTGGGCCTTGTTCAGACTGCAACAATTTACCATTTGGAGTGAATGCTAAGCCCTGCGGATTACGATGTCCGAGCGTATAAATATGGCTAACCACCCCGTTAAAACTTGGATTATCTTTTGGAATACTTCCATCAAGATTTAAGCGTAGTACTTTACCCATGTAGGTGTGATAGTCTTTGCCATTCAATTCTTGTTGAGTTGGCGTGTGTTGTGCTTGATTTGGCAAGAACAAATAAGCAAGCTGGTTACGCCCTTGGTCACCAATCGTATAATAAATCTTTTGATCTGGGCCAATCACAAGACGACCAGACTGATGGTCTTTCGATGATGGTAATCCTGCCAATAAATCTACTGGCTTCTCGAGCGTATCTGTTGATTTATTATAGGTATAACGACGAATAATCGTTTGGTTCGGTAATTCTTTATCTGTAGATTTCGGATTTTTAAATGTGCCTGAAATATAGATATAAGGATTATTTTTAAAGTCAGGATGGAAGGCAAAGCCTAGTAAACCATTCTGCCCATCAGCATCATTGACAATCTCTGGTACCTGAAAAACTGTTTTTACACTGCCCGACTCTGGATTAACTCTTAGAATCTTACCTGTTGCGCGCTCAGTTAACCAAATTTGATTATCTGGTCCCCATAACAAAGCATGCGGCTTATTTAAATTAGATAGAATAACTTTCTTGTCAAAGTTCTCTGATTTCGCTTTAGCAAATTGAGATGGAGTTAGAGGAACATCAGCAAATGCTGAGAGTGTAACTAGCTGAACAGCGCCTAATAAAGCAATTCTTGCCAGTAAATGTTTATTCATATGTCCACCTTATAAATTGTCAAAATTTTCCGAGATTTTCTAAACGTTTGCCCAACGGTTTGTACAAGTTCTCTATATGTTTTGTATTATGATGAATAACAAATCTATTAAAATCTAAATTTCTGAAAGGCTCTGTTGCATAAAAGTAGCTATTAAAACTGAATAAACTCTCTATAAGATGAGCAACTTAACTTTATGGTTTATCTATTTTATATCTAGATTTTTTTGAAATAGACATCAGTTAGATAAACACTTATTAACGAAGTTATTGATAGTTAAAAATTAATACTTAAAGAGACAATTCTAATTATAAAAACATACATCAGTAAAAGATAAAAGTTAGAAGCTGTAATTAAAGAAAAACTTTATAACCAAGGATATCTTATGTGTGCAAATTTTAAACCTATTAAGAAAACACACGCCCATCAATTAGATTTATTCGAGCCAATCTTTGAATATAAGATGGATATTTTTCCGAGTGATGATTGTCCAATCATTTTATCTCATCAAAATAAGCTTGAGTGGAGAAAAGCTAAATTTGGAATGCTTCCCCCTTATGCCAAAGAAATCGCATTCAAATATGCAACGTATAATGCCAGAACAGAAACAGTAGAACAAAAGCGCTCTTTTAAACATGCTTGGTTAAATGACCAGTTTGCGCTTATTCCTGTTGAAGCTATTTATGAACCTAAATATATCAATGGGAAAGCACATAGGTATGGTATTTTCCGCCAAGATGGGCAACCTTTTACACTTGCTGCAATCTTTGAGGAAACGCTCATAGATGAACAGAAAGTTAGGTCAATGTCACTATTAACAATTAATGCTGATCACCACCCTTTCATGAAACAATTTCATAAACCTGATGACGAAAAACGCTCAGTTATTGTAATACCTGATGATCTTAGAAATGATTGGCTCAACTGCCCTCATTCTGAAGCAAAAGAATTTTTCTTAGATATGCCTTCGAATAAATTTACTTCAATGCCAAAATCTGAAATGAAAAAAATATGATTAATTCGTTCTGGCAGGCTTAGATTAGTCAAGCTTAAAAACTTATGCTATTCTTCGGGCACTTTTAAATGCCTCAAATTTCTATACCTATGACACTTACGCCACCTTAAGTTTATTTACCCTTGATCATTGTAAATAACTCATCACTGTTTAGTGATGTGGTGTAGTCGCTTGTGTTGGTATATCACATCACTAGCCTTTTCAAAATTTTAAAACTTAGGCTATTTCTCATGTTATCGAATGTCCGAGAACAATGGTTCTCTAATGTCCGTGCAGATATTCTTTCTGGTCTTGTTGTTGGTCTTGCTCTAATTCCAGAAGCAATTGCATTTTCAATTATTGCGGGTGTAGATCCAAAAGTTGGTTTATATGCCTCTTTTTGTATTGCCGTTATTATTTCTTTCGTAGGCGGTCGTCCAGCTATGATTTCGGCAGCTACGGGTGCCATGGCTTTGGTTATGACAACGCTCGTAAAGGAACACGGGCTTCAATACTTATTCGCTGCGACAGTATTAACTGGTGTCATACAGATTTTGGCCGGATATTTTAAACTTGCCAAACTGATGCGCTTTGTTTCCAAATCGGTGGTCATTGGATTTGTTAATGCCCTTGCCATACTCATCTTTATGGCTCAATTACCAGAATTAATAAGCGTGACATGGTATGTCTACTTACTAGTAGCTATTGGTTTGGGAATTATTTATCTTTTCCCGTATATTCCAAAAATTGGAAAGTTCTTTCCGTCACCTCTTATTTGTATTGTAGTAGTCACATTCCTCGCTATTTTTTTAGGATTTGACGTTCGAACAGTGAGTGATATGGGATCATTACCAGACACTTTGCCAATATTTCTGATTCCGAATATTCCTTTAAATTTAGAAACCCTCCTTATTATTCTTCCATATTCTTTAGCCCTTGCCGCGGTTGGCTTACTTGAATCGATGATGACTGCAACAATCGTTGATGAAATGACAGATACATCTAGTGATAAATTTCAAGAATGTAAGGGTCAAGGTATTGCTAATATCGCTTCAGGTTTTATGGGCGGCATGGCTGGTTGTGCCATGATTGGTCAATCAATGATTAATGTAAAATCTGGTGGTCGTACACGTTTATCCACTTTTTGCGCGGGAATATTCTTACTTATTCTAGTTGTGTTTTTAAGTGATTGGTTAAAAGTGATTCCTATGGCTGCTCTGGTTGCTGTCATGATTATGGTGTCGATTAGTACTTTTGAATGGAGCTCTCTGACTCAATTTAAAAATAATCCTAAAAGTAGTAATGTCGTTATGATCGCTACGGTTATTGTAGTGGTTGCTACACATAACTTAGCGCTAGGTGTATTAACTGGCGTATTACTTTCAGCTCTTTTCTTAGCAAATAAACTTGAAAATGATATTCGTATAGAAACTTCATTCGAAGAACAAGCTCGTCTATACGAGTTAAGAGGTCAAATATTTTTTAGTTCATCTGAAAAATTTATGCAAAGTTTTAACTTTAAAGAAGATGTTAAAGAAATCATTATTGATCTTACCCACTCACATATTTGGGATGTGACTTCAGTTGCCATGTTAGATTCAGTTGTGAATAAATTTCAAAAGAACGATGTGAAGGTAACGGTTCGCGGTCTAAATGAAGCCAGCTCAATCATGATTGATAAATATGGTACTCATGCAAAAATCTAAAAAAGGTCCTTCGGGACCTTTTCTAATTTAAATAACTGCTTTTACTGAGGAGATTTATATAGCAACCGATTTGGGCTACCTGAAGGATTTTTTACTACATTATTACTTGCTTGGTTTAAAAGATTGTTCGAGATTGTCTGAGGTGTTGCGGTAGGCGTACTTTGCAACATTTCAGCTACGACACCGACAACATGTGGAGTTGCCATTGAAGTTCCATTCAAAACTTTAGTTGCTGTATTACTCCCAATCCAAGAAGAGTTAATCTGGCTTCCAGGCGCAAAAATATCAACACAACTTCCATAATTAGAATAACTAGCTCGAGTATCTGTACTATCTGTAGCCGCAACAGTAATTGCCTTACTTACTCTGGCAGGTGAAGTACTACAAGCATCTGTATTCGAGTTTCCAGCAGCGACAACCATCACATAACCATTATTAAATAAATTTTCTACTGCGCTATCTAGGGATGTGTTCGCATCACCGCCTAAAGACATATTCACTACAGCTGGCTTTTTACCATTTTTCAATATCCAATCTAAACCAGCAATCACGTTACTCGAAGCACCAGACCCATCACATCCTAAAATCCGAATGGGTACTAAGCTTACATTCTTGGCAACCCCATAGGTACTACCACCAACTGTTCCTGCCACATGTGTACCATGACCATGACAGTCGCTTGTGCCATTACCATCAGATATCGCGGTATAGCCACTTAATACCCGTCCAGAGAACTGTTGATGTGTAGACAATATTCCTGTATCAACAATATAAGCGGTTGTACCTGAACCTGTTTGTAAGTACGAATAGGCTGAATCTAGAGGTAAGTTTTTTTGGTCAATACGATCTAGTCCCCAATCTGGGTTGCTTTGGGTAGTCGCGTCAATTTTCATGATTGTGTCATTTTCAACAGAAACGACTTTCGGATTTTTTTTCATTGCTTCAACAAAAGCAGTACCGGCAACATCGGGTAAATAAATTGCAAATCCCTTAAGTACAGCATCATAGGTCTGTAATACCTTCCCACCATGTTGTTTCGCAATACCTTGTGCAAACTCGTTAGAAGAACCCACATCCTTATTAAGAATAACAATATATTGATTTTTAATAATTCCTTTTGCTTCAGACGAGCTTAATACAGAATTTGGTGTAGCTGGTGCAGCATAGGTTAAATGGCACAGCGCTATTGCTAAAAGAAATGTCGAAACTTGGCAAAACTTCATAGAAAATCTCCATATTTTTTACTTTAGACATCATTGTTATGATCAGTACAGTCTTTATATTTAGGGATTAACATCTTTAGAAAGGAATTTTTATTATGTTCTCCATATATTATGACCACGTCATGTTTTCATAAAACTTGGATTCACACAATGCTATTATCTTTTTTAAATTAAAAGTGAGAACCAATTCAAATAAATTAACACTTAAAATATTTTAGAATAAATGATTATTTTATTTATAATTTAATTTAGGTAGGCTGTACAATGTAAAAATATATAATCATTAAAAACAATATAAATGTAGAAATAATAAGATATGTTCCAGTTGTATTAAAGCTTTTTAAAAACTTCAAGATATCCATAAATAAAAATAAAAAAACAGTAAGTTATGAAAATTCTTGCAAATTATAATATAGCCTTCAACTAAAATAGATTTACAATTTTTTAAACTATATATATTCAGTATCAAATATGTAAAGATATATTGCAAAAATATGTGATAATTAAGGAAATGTGCAGTCCTTTAAATGGTCATAGTTAATAAATACCAAAATCAATTATATTCTATAGTTTTTTAATTTTAGTTCTGGCAGCTCAATCTTACAACCAGCTAAATGATGCCTACAATTAACGCTATATTCGATAAAGCCATCTTTAATAAAGTAGTTACAGTATTCATTTATACTTATGATGGGATCAAATGTCGGTTTTTCCAAATTACCATTAAAAAACCATTGGTTACCATTAGAGAAAGGATAATGTACAGGAATATAATGAAGATATCCGCAAGCAGGACACATATGTTTATACATGCATCCTTCAAAATACTGTACTTTCATTAACACTCCTTTAAAAATAAAAAAGCCAACTCATAAGAGCCGACTAAACCATTTATTTAAAGATGCTATATATTATTAAATTATGTGCTATAGCCTTCTCTCTTTTATTTTTCTGTTTTTAATTTATCTAACCTATATGACAAATTCATGAAGTTCCGAGCGTAATCTCACACTCTGTCAGTTTGGTAAAATATATTTTATATAATCCATTAATTAAATGATAATTCCAGTTAAATAATGAAAAGCAAATACTAATTTGTTTCTTATTTAGCAGAGAGCTATGTGATTAACTCATATTAATCATTAAATAGATATTATCGCCATATCCAAGAACAAAATTCGATTTATCTAATTGTTTTTAAAAATCAAATAAAAAAGTCCGCATCTTGGGAAGCTACGGACTTGAAACTCAACTAAACAACAGCTAAACATTTTGCCGCTTAGTGAGAAAGCACTATCTTTTTAATCTAATTAAGTTCTATAGTCAGGTCAATAAGGATACTTAATTTTTATAAAAATTAGGTTGAGTTGTGATTTATCTCACATTTTATATTCTAATAAGTTTAATCTGTTTTTCTTTACTCAATTACATTCTATTTCAAGCACTTAAATTAAAATATTATTAAAGTAGTGATTTAAAATAGAATAATGGTTAATTTCAGGAATAAGCTTGAAAGAAACAAAATGCTGATCTTGCCTTTTCTTCATTTCAAAATAATTTTGGCTTTGCCATTTCAACTCGTCAAGTTCGAGTTCACCACAGAAAATTGAACATGGAGTAGTAATAGGTTTTGACTGATGAACAGGGCTATATTTTAAGATATCTTCGTTTGAAAGATTGAGTGCATGATTTAAATGTGTACTTTGTATAGGCTCCAGATCATAAATTCCACTTAACAAAACCATCTCAGATATCAGTGGATGACCTAATGACAAAGCAGCCAGATGCGCCCCTGCCGAATGCCCAACCAAAACTACCTCATCAGTTCTCCAGTCTTGCTCTCGAATAAAATCGAGAGCTTGATTAACTTGAGAAGCAATATCTGAAATTTTGCTTTGTGGGGCTAGATCATATTCTAAAAGAATACACTGTGCCCCCTTGGCTAGAACATACGGTACGATGAATGCAAAATCTGATTTATCACACCATTGCCAATAACCACCATGAATAAAAATAACAGTTTTTTTGGCTTGCCCTAATGGGAATAAATCTAAAGTTGACCTTGGGTGCGTCCCATATTGAATATCTGCGATATGGGTAAATTTTTGATAGCTCAACAAGCTTGTTCTTTTAAATTCTACCAATATTTCATGTTCATTCGCTACGGTTCTAGAATTATCATATGATCGCATAGGTCTCTCACTTCAACGATTCTTCATGAGCATTTAAAGCAAGCTTGGCTGATGAACGTTTTAAATAATAGAAAAATGTAAGAACAACAACTAATGGGACTCCAAACTGTAAAGTTGACTTAAATTCATTGGTAAACCACGTTGTGATCGTAATACTTAAAATTGCGATTAATCCCAACAGTGAAATTAACTGGCTCGCTGGAACCTTAAATTTTAACTGTTCTCCTTTTCGTGCCATATTCCTTCTAAAAAACATATGGGTAACAAAAATACTGCCCCAAGTGAACAGTGCACCGAACATAGATAAAGCAATCATGATCGGAAAAGCAGAAGCTGGGTTAATCGTATAAACAATACTCGCGACTCCAATACCTACTGCTGACAATAACAACGCATTAATTGGTACGCCATTATGACTAATACGGCCAAATAGTTTTGGTGCATCTCCTGCTCGTGACAAGCTAAATAGCATACGTGTTGAGATATACAACATACTATTCATGGCTGATAAGGCCGCGACAATTACAATAAAATTTAAAATACTGTCCGCATATGGAATGCCTACAATTTTCATTACCATCACAAAAGGGCTGGTCGCATCGGCTCCAATTAAAGTTGTCCAAGGAACAAGTGCCACAATGAGAAATAAAGACAGTAGATAAAATAGGATTAAGCGAATTGCAGTACTTTTAAAAGCTTTCTTAACAGCTCTTTCCGGATCTTTAGCCTCACCTGCTGCAACAGCGATCATTTCAATACTTAAATAACTAAATATTGAAATGATTACACCAATCCAGACTCCACTAAAACCATGAGGAAAAAAGCCTCCATGCTCGGTTAAATTAGAGAGAACCTGAGCTGTTCCTCCATGACTTTGGGTCAAAATACCAACTGCTAAAAGAATAAATACTATAATTGCAAAGACTTTTATGGTCGAAAACCAATATTCAACTAATCCAAAAGCTTTAACGCTATAGGCATTAACAACAAGTAAGGTTAGCGAGAAAAAGGCAATCCAGACCCAAGAATCTACATGTGGAAACCATAATTTCATATAATCCGCAACTGCTGTAATTTCTGTACCAACCGCTAATACAATACATGCCCAATAACAATAACGGACTAAAAACCCAGCAAGCGGACTTACATAATGCTCAGCATATGCCCCAAATGAGCCTGATGTAGGATGCTGAACCGTCATCTCAGCCAAACAAGCCATAATAGCAAATGCGATTAAACCACCAATGGCATAACTCACAATGACGGCAGGGCCAGCAAAGCTAATTGCGAACTTACTTCCCATGAACAGCCCTGTACCAATCGCTCCACCAATTGCAATCATTCCCATCTGTTTTGCGGATAATTTTTTATGTAAACCCGCTTCTCGATTTTGTATTTCATCAAAACTGCTCATAGGCCCTCCTAGCCATTTTCTAATATTGATCTTTAACGATCAGGTCACTTCACTACGCACCAGATAACGCTCATTTTTCCATTCACTATTCAGCATGATCTGCTTAAGTTGTTGTACGGCATTCCAAATATCTTCAAATCCTAGATATAAAGGTGTAATTCCAAAACGTAATACTTCCGGCTCTCGATAATCCCCAATCACACCACGAGCAATAAGCGCCTGAATAATTTCATAGCCAAACTCATGCCTATAACTGACATGACTACCACGATATTTATGATTTAAAGGTGTAATCAGTTCAAAACCAAACTGTGCACATTCTTGTTGAACAAGTTGAATAAACAAATCAGTTAATTTGAGTGATTTCTCACGTATTTGTTGCATATCAGCTTGTAAGTAAATATCGACACCACATTCGATTAGACTCATAGAAATAATGGGTTGAGTTCCGCACAAGTAACGGCGAATACTGTTAGCTGGTTCATAGTGCTGAGCCATATCAAAAGGTTTCTTATGGCTCCACCAGCCTGAGAGAGGTTGCCAGAACTGATCACGATGCTTTCGATTTACCCATAACAACGCTGGAGAACCTGGGCCACCATTTAAATATTTATAAGTACAACCAATCGCAAAATCACTATTGCTCTGATTAAGATCCATAGGCACTGCACCAACCGAGTGACATAAATCCCAAATAATCAAAGCATCTTTAGCGTGAATTTGTTGATTAATAGACTCCATATCATAGAAATATCCAGTCCGATAATTCACATGAGAAAGAACAACTACCGCAACATCTTTTGCTAGAACACGAGATAAATCATCGGTGCCATCAATCAATTCAACTTGATAACCCTGATGAATCAAATCGATAAAGCCTTCAATAATATAAATATCGGTTGGAAAGGCATCTTTTTCTGCAACAATAATTTTACGTTCCGGAAATTTTTCAGCTTGAATTTTTACCGCTGCTGATAAAACTTTGAATAAATTTAGGGTCGTTGAGTCTGAAATAACCACTTCACCTTTTTCAGCACCGATAAGCTGCGCGACTTTATCTCCGAGTCTAGTCGGTAGTCCCCACCAATCTGCTTTATTCCAACTATTAATGAGGTCCTCACCCCACTCTTTTGCAATAATATGCTGAGCAACCTCTAATGATTTTTTTGGTCTTGCGCCTAAAGAATTACCATCTAAATAAATGACATTTTCTGGCAGTGCAAATTCGTCTTTAAACTTTTTGAGTTCATCTTCCTGATCCCAATAGAGGCATTGTTCGTGAGTAATCATTTGTTATTTCACCTATTTTCAACATTTCCTTTGTATTTGAATTTTATCACGCTAATTCTTTCGATTTATTCGATAATATTTGATTAAAATTTACTATTTTCGTATAAAATTCGAATTAAAATTAAAAAACATGGATGAAATTCGAAAATGAATGTAGATACAATCGATCTTAAAATTTTAAAATATTTACAAGATAACGCTCGGTTAAGTAACCAAGAACTGGCCGATCTCGTTAACCTTTCGGCTTCAGCTTGTCATCGGCGAGTTAAAATTTTAGAAAGCAATGGTGTAATTGAAAAATATCAAGCGAAAGTTAATTATGAAAAACTAGGTATAAAAATTGAGGCAATTGTCGAAATAAAGCTTGCCCAACTTACAGAAAATGATCACAACTTCTTTTTAAGTCAGATCAAAAATTTTGATGAAGTCATTAATGCATATATTATTACTGGCGAATCTAATTATGTTTTACACGTTGCGACCAAAGATTTGAGTTCTTTTTCTCATTTCGTCATTAATACCTTAAATAAAATAAAAGGTGTAGTGAGCATCAATTCCAAGATCATTTTACAAAAGATTGTGCAAAAACCACTTTGATCCCTTATTTTTAATTAAAGAGACATGTCATGATCGAAACTCAGCGTTTAATTTTAAGACAGTGGGAAGAAAGTGATGTTGAGCCTTTTATAACAATGGGCTTAGATCAAGATGTTATGCAATTTTTCCCAACTCTATTAACACCCCAAGAAAGCCTTAATTTAATCCAAAAAATTTCATCTCTCATTAATGAAAATGGTTGGGGCTTCTGGGCAGTAGAATTAAAAGAAACCCATCAATTTATCGGGTTTATTGGTTTACATAGCCAACCTGAACAATTTGACTTTTCTCCTTGTGTGGAAATCGGGTGGCGACTTGCAAAAGAATTCTGGAAACAAGGTTATGCAACTGAAGGAGCAAAAGCGGCTTTAGACTATGGTTTTAATATACTGAATTTAGATAAGATCGTTTCATTTACCGCTAATATAAATACACCCTCTCAAGCTGTCATGGAAAGACTTGGGATGCACAAAGTTAAAAACTTTGATCATCCCAAGGTTCCTCTCCATCACCACCTAAAAGCACATGTGTTATATGAAATTACGAGCTCTTCATTTAATTTTTGATTAAAGTCAAAATTTTAAATTATTAATAAAAATTTTCTTAATCATCGAAATCATAGCCAACAGATGTAGAGCACTCCCAATACTCATGGATTTTACTCGCGATATCATCTTTTCCCATTGTAGTGAGTACATAAAAGAGTTTAGCCTCTTTATTTTTTCTTAGTATTAAGAGGTTGTAGTAATCATACTCAGGCCCATTAAGACCTAATGTTGGCTGTGCTTCACAGTGCTTTTCTGCTTTGTAATGCCATTCAAGCTTATAAGTATCAAGGCCATCAGCAGCATTGATTACAATACCGTCATTGGCTCCGCCAATAAATCCAATTTTCATTGCTTTCTCTAAATTCTTATTAGGGTTAATTTTAAATATAACTTTAAACAAGTATCCTTCAATTTATAAAATGTATGTCAATACGTATCCTATGTAAGCAAAATTAACCATAAATATAGATGACTTTTAAGATTTCTTAATTATAAAACTTTACCTCATTATTTTTACTTCAAACATAGGAAAATTATCCACTAAAAAGCACTTATTATTGTTTCCTGTTTTGCAAAATTACACGCTATAATTTTCAAATCATTTATCCTCCCTACCCATCACATTAATCAAAATACCTTTTGAAAGAATTAATGGGTGGAGTTTTAAATTAATTTTATATCTCGAAGTTTCTTTAATTAATGATTTTAAAAGGATATATGGTAAATGTGTCTTAAAAAATTTGCTTTAAATGATTTTGGAGATATTTAGATATGTCTAAAATCGTAATGTTTGACATGGATGGTACGCTATTAGATCTCGCTTTTGATGATTTCATTTGGAATGATTGTCTTCCTAAGCGACATGCAGAGATACATCAACTTCCGCTCACCCAGAGCCAAAAAACACTATATCAGTTTTATCAATCACATAGACATACGCTTGTTTGGTATTCATCAGCTTATTGGACCAAAACTGTAGGCGTTGATGTACTCAAATTACAGCAAGAATTTCAGACAAAAATTCAAGCTCGGTCTGGTTGTATTGAGCTTCTGCAAGAACTGAAAGAACAAGGATATAGTTGTTGGTTAGTTACAAATGCTGACCGTGCAAGCTTGCGCCTAAAGCTCGATAATATTGCAATTGAACACTTCTTTGACGTAATTGTTTCGAGTGAACAAATTGGTTATGCAAAAGAAGATATTCATTTTTGGCAAGAGCTGCAAAAATTACACCCTTTTGACCCAGACGTAACCATTTTTATTGATGATACAGCTCCTGTACTAAAAACAGCTGAAAAATTTGGTATCAAGCACTTGTTTACTATCTTGCAGCCCTCAAGTCTAAAGAATGCAAGAAAGCATGAAGATTTAGAATATAAAGCACTAGATCGACTTACAGAATTGCTGTCTATATTGAATCAAATTGATAGAAAGGATAATGATGTCAAAATCGCTTGAAAACGATGCTGTAGAGACCATGCGTATCGACAAATGGTTATGGGCTGCTCGTTTTTTTAAAACTCGTTCAATTGCTAAAGCAGCAATCGAAGGAGGTAAAGTACATCACAATAATGAGCGTGTAAAAGTTTCCAAAGAAATTCGTGTTGGAATGGAACTGATTATTCAACAAGGTTTTGATAAAAAAATCGTTGTCGTAAAAGCGCTTTCGAACACACGTGGTCCAGCACCAGTTGCCCAGCAACTTTATGAAGAAACAGAAGTAAGTATTGCTAGACGGGAGTTGATTGCATCCCAACGAAAATTGCATAATCTTGCTCGACCTGATCATAGACCGAGTAAAAAGGATCGTAGACAGATTAATCGGTTTAAACAGGACAATGATCAACACTGGTCGTATGGTGATGAATAAAAACGTCGAGTTGTGTCGCACACACACAGACAACACATAGAAGCTATAGAAAAAATCTGTCACTATTAGCCCTGTGAAACAAGTTGAGATTCAATGCATCCACTTGGGTTAAACGTGATGAACTTAGAGTATTGAGGTTTTTGAGATGGATGAGAATAAAAGCAAAGCATTACAAGCCGCGCTAAGTCAAATTGAGAAGCAATTTGGCAAAAATACGGTGATGCGTCTCGGTGACAACACTGTTCAAGCAGTTGAAGCTGTATCTACAGGTTCTTTGACGTTAGATATTGCATTGGGGATTGGCGGTTTACCGAAAGGTCGTATCGTTGAAATTTATGGTCCAGAATCTTCTGGTAAAACCACAATGACTCTCCAAGCGATTGCACAATGTCAAAAAGCTGGTGGTACTTGTGCATTTATCGATGCAGAACACGCATTAGATCCACAATATGCACGTAAGCTGGGCGTGGACATTGATAATCTACTTGTATCGCAACCTGATAACGGTGAACAAGCACTTGAGATTGCAGACATGCTAGTTCGCTCTGGTGCAATTGATTTAATCGTTGTCGACTCAGTTGCGGCTCTTACTCCTAAAGCAGAAATTGAAGGCGAAATGGGTGACTCTCACATGGGCTTACAAGCTCGTTTAATGAGTCAGGCATTACGTAAAATTACGGGTAACGCTAAACGCTCGAACTGTATGGTTATTTTCATTAACCAGATCCGTATGAAAATTGGTGTAATGTTTGGTAGCCCTGAGACTACGACTGGTGGTAACGCATTGAAGTTTTATGCTTCTGTACGTTTAGATATCCGCCGTATTGGTCAGGTCAAAGAAGGTGATGAAATCATCGGCTCTGAAACTCGAGTTAAAGTTGTTAAAAACAAAATGGCTCCTCCTTTTAAAGAAGCTATTTTCCAAATCTTATACGGTAAAGGTACAAACCAGCTTGGCGAACTTGTAGATTTAGCTGTACAACAAGATATCGTGCAAAAAGCAGGTGCTTGGTATTCGTATCAAGGCAATAAAATTGGCCAAGGTAAAAACAATGTTATCCGCCACTTTGAAGAAAATCCTCAAATGGCTGGAGAAATTGAAAAGATTATCCGTGAACAACTGCTAACTACGGGTACTAATGGTGCTGTACAGGTGGAAGATGAAGAAGAAGATCTTCTATTAGAGTCTTAATTACCGCTTATACGTCTTAAAACGCCCTTCGGGGCGTTTTTTACAAGGAAATATTAAATATGTTCAAAAGAACAGAAGAACAGCCCCAACAACGCGCTTTGCTTACAGGTCAACGTTTGCGCTCATATGCTTTTGCGTTATTGACTCGTCGAGATTACTCGAAAGCAGAACTTATCGAGAAGTTGAATCGTTACGCACAAAATCCTGAAGAGGTTAAGCAACTTGTTGAAGAGTTATCTGAGCAAAATTATCAAAGTGACCAACGCGTTGCAGAACTAACATTGGCTAGCCAAATTCGTAAAGGCAAAGGACCAAAACGCATCAAACAAGCTTTAAAAACTAAACAAATTGAAAATGATTTAATTGCAGATGAAATTCATAACATTGATTGGGTGGAACAGGCTTATCAACTTAAAGTGAAAAAGTTTGGTGAAGAAGTAGAAAAAGATCCTAAACTTAAAGCAAAACAGATGCGGTTTTTGCAATATAGAGGATTTGATTTAGATGTAATTATGAAGGCAATCCAACGGAGATCGGATTAGAAGATGGTGGCAACCCCACTAGCAAAACTTCGGCACATCATAGATCTGCTACCGTTGCTACCTTCCGGTCCTGGCGGGGTTCACAGAGTACAATTGCGAAGCCACCAGCGGGGCTACCATTGCAAAACAGAGTATAGAGATTTTTAAAAGAGTTGCAAGCCTTCTTCTCAATTTTAAGCAAGTTTATGTTTCAATTGATTAATTCATCGTCAAAAACATATAAATTCCTAGAATCTCTTATCTTATATTCTTTCTTGATACTTATTTTGAATAAAATATGCTTGAAGATTGTAAACTATTCTTGCATTTATATTGTTAGCTGTTTTAATTGCAATGATCAATTAAAACCTTAGATAGCTAATGTGAATAGTTTACATATTCCCTTCTCAAGTTAGCTTTTACATAAAATTATGGACCTATACTCATGCGATTGATGAAGCATTCTTTATTATTTATTGCCTTAATGAGCACTACTTCTCTCTATGCCAATATTCCAATTGAATCGCGCGGTTTAAGTCAAAGTGGTGGTAGTTCAACTAACACCTCATCGAATAACGCTTCAGTCCCTAGTAATTTAAATTGGGAATTGATGCAAAAAAACCAACAATTAGAAAATGATATACGTACTTTACGCGGTCAGTTAGAAGAACAATCGAATGATATTGAACAATTGAAAAAAGATTTATCTAATCGCTATACTGATTTAGACCAACGTTTGGAATTACTTAATCAAAAAGTAGATCCAGAAAGTGCAACATCAGACAATACAGCAAATAGTAATGCTACAGTTACTGGAAGCTCAGAAGCTCCACCTACCGACAATAAAGCAGTAAGTACTACAGCTTCTGCAAGTCAAGTTACTTCCCCTTCACAAACGCAAGTAACGCAACCAGCTTCACCGCCTGCTACGCAAAATCAGTCAAACCCTCTAGAACTTGAAAAAGCAGCTTATACTGTTGCTTTGGATGCCTACAAACAAGGTGGAGCAAAAAAAGCGATTGCTCCAATGCAGAACTTTATCAGAAATCATCCTAATAGCATCTACACAGGAAATGCCTATTTTTGGTTAGCTGAGTTTAATTTAGCAACTGATCCAGTAAATTATAATGAAGCTAAAAAGAACTACAATGTAGTCGCTACCCAATACCCAAATTCTAGTAAAGCTTCTCGCGCACTTTATCAACTCTACAGTATTGCTAAGGATGTAGATAAAAATACTGTTTCAGCAAATCAATATAAAACCAAAATCTTAAGTCAGTATCCAAACTCTGAAGAAGCCAAATTTTTTAATAAATAAAAGTTTTTAAGAAAAAAGACACCGCAGATTGCGGTGTCTTTTTTTGAATATCTCAGCTTAACGCAC
The DNA here is from genome assembly GCF_022449185.1 of Acinetobacter pittii. Classification (GTDB taxonomy): domain Bacteria; phylum Pseudomonadota; class Gammaproteobacteria; order Pseudomonadales; family Moraxellaceae; genus Acinetobacter; species Acinetobacter pittii_I. The sequence goes on along the minus strand of NZ_JAKUKO010000001.1, from coordinate 713,454 downwards.
AATACCACGTTCTGATTGCTCAACAGAGTCAATTAATAATTGAGCTTCTGGAACATTCGGAAGAATATCATTTTTAATCTGCTCAACGGCTTGAACAGAAGTCAGTCCTGATTTAAAAATCAATTTATAAGCTTCTCTAAGCCCTTGAATTGTATCTTTAGACCAACCCTTTCGGCGCATACCTTCTATATTAATACCAAACGCATGTGCTGGATTACCAGATGCCATAACATAAGCTGGTACATCTTTTAAAATTAAAGATGCTCCACCAACCATACTGTAAGAATCGATTTTACAGAATTGATGAATTCCCGAATTACCACCAATAATGACATGATCACCGACATGGACGTGTCCAGCAACACCGACATTATTTGCGAAAATATTATGATCACCAACAACACAGTCATGTGCAATATGCGTATTAACCATCAATAAGTTATGACTACCTATTTTAGTTAAAGCATTATCTTGTACAGTTCCTCTATGTAAACTGCAATGCTCACGAATTAGATTATGATCTCCAATCTCTAACCAAGTTTCTTCACCTTGATATTTCAAATCTTGGCAAACTTCACCAACACTTGCAAACTGGAAAATCTCATTATTTTGGCCAATTTTGGTAAAACCACCAACTACAACATGTGAATGTAATTTAGTGCCAGCGCCAATCGTCACATTCGGACCAATAATACAATAAGGTCCTATCTGAACATCTGTAGCAATCACTGCAGATGGATCAATAATGGCCGTAGAATGAATTAAATCGTGATTGCTCATGCCTGCTCTGTTTTTTGGTGTGAAATCATAATTTCAGCGGTTGTTGCTACTATACCGTCAACGGTAGCCGTACAGTTATATTTGTAGATACCGCGTTTTTGCATTACTAATTCAGATTTTAATACAAGTTGGTCGCCAGCAACTACTTGTTTTTTAAATCTTACCTTTTCTGCACCAGCAAAGAGGAATAAAGAACCTGGTTTTGGCGTCTCATTGTTCATGATAAAACCTAGAACGCCCGAAACTTGAGCTAATGCTTCTACAATTAGAACACCCGGCATAATTGGGTATTCTGGAAAATGTCCTTGCAGAAACTCTTCATTAATAGAAACATTTTTATAACCAACAATACTATTGTCAGTAACTTCAGTCACACGATCAACCAATAAGAATGGATAACGATGCGGCAAATATTGACGAATCGTTTGAATCTGCATTGGTAATTCAGGGATGGCAAATTTAGGTGTAGTTGACTCGGTCATAATATTCTATTTACGCAAATTAAAAGTTGATTCAAGAGACTCTATTTGAGCTTGTATATGATCAAGTCGTTTAGTGATTTGGGTCAATGGCACATCTGCTAATTGTCGTAAGCGTACAATTGTCTTTTTCCAATGACTATTTTCAAACAATCCAATTCCTGAAGAATAGGTACCTGCTTCAGAAATATTTTTTGTGACCATTGACATTCCAGTTAAAGTCACATTATCAGTGATTGAAAGGTGACCAGACACACCACAGGCGCCTGCAAGAATACAGTTTTTGCCAATTTTAGTGCTTCCAGCAATTCCACATTTAGCAGCAATAGCTGTATTGGAACCAATATGAACGTTGTGTGCGATTTGCACAAGATTATCAATAATTACCCCATCTTCCAAAATTGTATTATCTAGTGCCCCTCGATCAATACTACAATTTGATCCAATGCGGACATCATTACCAATGATAACTGAACCTAATTGTGCAATACGATGCCATTTACCTTGATACGGTGCAAAGCCAAAGCCTTCACTACCAATTACAGTACTCGCATGAACTCGAACACGATCAAGTAATTTAGAACCACCAGTAATGGTGACATGAGAATCGATAAAACAATCCTTGCCAATTTCTACATTATCATCCAGACGAGTATGAGACTGAATAATCGTGTTCTCTCCTACTACACAATTTTCACCAATTACAACGTAATGACCAATATATGCTTTTTCAGAAATAATTGCAGAAGGATGAATTTGAGCAGTACTTTCAATACCTATTGATGTGATCTTTTTATCAAAAACATGCGTAAGTATGGCAAAAGCTAAATATGGATTATCAACAATAATAAAATTTTGTTTATCAGTAAGCTGTTCTTTAATAGAGCTTGTAACAATGTACGCACCCGCACGGCTAGCCTTTGCTTGATCAATATACTTTTCGCCATTTACGAAAGTAATATGAGAAGGTTCAGCATTTTCTAAACTTGCTAGGTTTATGAATTGAAGACTACCCGCACCGACTAACTCACCATTCACTAGGTGAGCTAGTTCATCTAAACGATAATGTTGCACTTTCATTAATTTATTTCATTGAATTAACCTTTTGTATCATTTTATCAGTTAAATCATATTTAGCGTCATAGGCAACAGTCGAATTTTTATTCAAAATAAAGTCAAGATTATTTTCTTTTCGTAATTGTTCAGCTGCTTGCTTCACACGACTCTCGAAAGTTGAGTTCATTCCTTGCAAGCTAGTTTGAACTTTAGACTGCAAACCTTGTTGAGTTGAGTTAAATTCATTGAGTTTTGTTTGATATTGCGCCTGAAGCTTTTTGATATCATCTTCTTTCATTTTTTGCCCTTGAGTTTGGGCTTGACGTTGAAGACCTTCTAATTCTTTACCTAACTGCTCAAGACGAGTTGTGGTTGGCTTAACTGATTGATTTAAACTTGCATTTTGTTGTTTCAAATAAGTACTGCTTTCAACAACTTTAGCAAGATCAATGACGCCATAACCGGCAGCATTAGTCATGGCAGAAACTGTCAAACCTAATCCTAACATTAATATATTTAATTTTTTCATTTAAATTTGTGTCCTTATTGCATGTTTAGTCAAGTCGTACTTAGAAAGTACGACCGATTTCAAACTGGATCTCTTTAGTTTCATCACCAGGCTTATCATTTAGAGGGAATGCATAGCTAAGAGATAATGGTCCGATCATGGTGATCCATGTGAAGCCAACACCTACGCTATAGCGCATATTGCCTAAATCAAAACCATAGTTATCTTCACAATATTTTCTAACATCATCAATTTGCTGACCATTAATCTTCATGCCTTTAGTTCCGTAGGCAGTATTATTAATATCACATTTAGTATCAAAAACTTGACCACCTTCAGCAAATAAAACCGGACGCACTTGACGAGTCCAATCACCTTTGAATGGTAATGGTAATGCAAGCTCTGTACCAAACTGAACTAAAGCATTACCACCCACTTCTTCTGGTGAACTATCATTTTGCCTGGTTTCTTGTAAATTTACGCTTGCGTATTTTGGTCCAAGTGTACTGTTATCATATCCTCGAACTGAGCCATAACCACCCGCATAAAAGTTTTTATAGAATGGTAAATCATTACCATAACCAAGCTTACCATAACCACGAAGTACGAATCCTGATTTACCAATTGGTAAGAATGCCTGGGTATCATAAGTCAACTTTTGATAGTCCACATCACTACCAGGTAAACCAATTTCTAGACCAACACGATGTGACATACCTGAAGTTGGGAAAATTGGCCTATTTAAGGTGTTATATGACCAACCTAAGTTTAAGTTATAGGTAAAAAATTCACTTTCGAAAGCACTATTATAGTCTTCAAACCCACCTTCACATGTATCCGGTATTGGTTTCTGTGTGCTAGGATCAGTCTCATTCTTACCACTTGGACACCAAGTCGACTTACCAGTTGGTTTGCCACCATTTGCCAACAAATAGTCACGGACATAAGTAGAGACATAAGGACCAGTCGTTACTTTAGTATTATCAACACCAAGCGAAGCACTTAAACTTTGGTTTTCATCAATTGGATAACCAAAACTTAAACTACCACCAAAACTATCGGTAACATAGTTATTAACGTTATAGTCATCATTTAGTTTCGTTTTACGATAGTAAACGTTATAACCTCGGCTCACCCCATCAATTGTAAAGTAAGGGTCGGTAACACTTAAGTTATAGTAATCTTGAGTTTCAGAACGAGATAAATCGATCGCAACACGGTTACCCGTTCCCATAAAGTTAGTTTGGCTCAAACCTGCCTGGAATGTGATACCACCACTTTGTGAGTAACCTACCGCTAATGTTGTAGTTCCCGAGTGCTGTTCTTCAACATTTACGTTTAAATCCACCTGATCTGGTGAGTTTGGAATACGAGCTGGTTTAATATCAACAGTCTTGAAGAATCCTGTACGCTCTAAACGAACCTTCGATAAATCGATTTTTTCATTACTCGCTAAAGCGCCTTCCATTTGACGCATTTCACGACGTAATACTTCATCGGCAGTTTTACTGTTACCTGTAAAGTTAATACGACGTACGGTTACTTGCTGACCTGGGTTTACATAATAGTTTAAGTCAACAACCCCCGTTTCGTTATTAATTTGCGGAACAACATTCACATCTGCAAAGTAATAACCAGCATTACCATATTTACGCAATAACAATTGCTTAACAGCATTTACTTTTTCTTGAGAATAAGTATCGCCATCTTTATAGATTTTTAAAGCTTGTAACTCTTCAGGTTTATAAAGTGCGTCACCTAAGAACTTGGTTTGACCAAATTTGAACTGACTACCTTCCTCAACAGCAACTTCAATAAAGATATTCTTTTTATCTTCACTAATATTAAGCTGTGAGTTATTGATATGAAAATTGATATAACCCTTATTCAGATACATCGCACGCAAAGCTTCAAGGCTCGCTGCCATTTTCTCTCTAGCATAACGGTCATTACGAGTTACAACTGAAGCCCATCCACTTTCTTTAACTGCGAAAGCTTGTTTAATTTCACTGTCTTTAAAAACAGTATTACCAATAATATTGATATTAAAAACTTTAGCTGCCGTACCTTCATTAAAATTTAATTTAAGTTCAACACGGTTATTTGGGCGAGCTATCGTATCAACAGTTACATCAGCATCATAACGGCCTTGCTGAGTATATTGCTGCTCTAATTCGGTTTCAATTGTTTGTAAAGCTGACTTCTTAAAAACTTCTCCTTCAGCAATACCCATTTTTTTGAGACCTTGCTCTAACGCCTCTTTAGGAATAAGTTTGTTACCCTTAAATTCAAGTTTTGAAATAATTGGGCGCTCTACAACATTAAAAACTAAAGTATCGTTATCTCTTGATGCTTTAATATCGTCAAAAAGTCCAGTGGCATACAATGTTCGAATTGCTTCTGCGATCATCGGTTCATTAACGCGATCGCCACTGTTGATTGGCAACATGGTAGAAACATTTGCAGGAGTAAGACGAACCAAACCATCTATACGAATATCTCGAACAACGAAATCATCAGCTGCATATGCTTGTTGTACCGCTGCCATAGCGCTAACAAGTGCCAAAGGCATTAAAAAATGTGTGTGCCGCATGCCAGTTTTTCCAGTAAGTTATAAATCCATATACGTTTACAAACGCATAAAATCGTTAAATAAAGCTAAAAGCATCATACTACCGAGCAGTACCATACCAATTTTTAGACCAAACATTTGTATTTGTTCAGAAACAGGCTTGCCACGAATAGCTTCAATAATGTAATAAACAAGATGTCCACCATCAAGCATTGGAATTGGCAATAAATTTAAAATTCCAAGACTTACACTCATTAAAGCCATAAATGAGATAAAAGTCTGCCATCCCATTTCTGCACTTTGTCCCGCTACCTTTGCGATTGTAATTGGTCCGGAAAGATTCTCTAGACCAATCAATCCCTTAACCATTTTTACTATTGAACTCAATATCATGCTAGAGATTTGACCAGTTTTCTCTAGTGACATCTGGAAAGCTTGTAATGGAGTATATTGAATTGTTTGCTTATATTCGTCAGGAATTGTAATTTTTCCTGCATCACTTTTTACACCTAAGACACCGCTCACTTGCCCCATATTGTCACGCTTTCCTTGAGGCATGACTTGCAAATGAACGAGTTGACCATTACGCAGCACATCAATATTAAGTAATTTTTCTGGTGAATGTTGCACAACTTCCACAACATCAAACCAGTCTTTCATTACTTGACCATTAATTGAAACAATACGATCACCGACTTTCATGCCTTGACGAATCGCTGCCCCATCTGCAGTCAACTCAGTTACAACAGCGGGAATAACGGGACGATATGGTAAAAAGCCTAATACATCTAGAGCTGATTCATTCTGATTTTTTAAAAAGTCTTTAATTGGTAAAACAATATTTTTCTCAGTACCTGCACGATCTACATCGATATTCAAGCTACCAGTTTCACCTACACGATCAATCAAAGCAAAGTTAAGTTTTTCCCAAGTTTGCGTTTCCTTTCCGTCAACAGCAATAATCTTGTCACCTACTTGTAGTTGAGCTATTGCAGCCGGCGAGTTGGGTATAACTTTACCCACTCTTGTATTTAGTTGTTCCTGTGCTGGTAAAAATAAAATCCAGAAAAGTAAAATAGCAAAAATCAAGTTAATTAAAGGTCCAGCCGCAACAATTGCTATACGCTTCCATGGTTTTTGACGGTTAAATGCATAAGGTAAATCTTGCTCTGCAACATTACCTTCGCGCTCATCGAGCATTTTTACATAACCACCTAAAGGTAAAGCTGAAAGTTGGTACTTAATTCCAGATTTTTTTGATGTCCATTTAAGTAATGTCGGACCAAAACCGATGGAATAAACTAGAACTTTAACACCAAGTTTTCGTGCCACCCAATAATGACCGAACTCATGAATTGCAATTAATGGACCGAGCAAGAGAGCTGCTGCTGCAATCATAAATAATGTGCTCATTTCAGCCTCCTATACTTGATATATACTGCTGTGCTATATGTCGTGCTACTTCATCTTTATTCAAAATAGACTCGATATTATCAGCAACTGAGTTTTCCAATTTTTGCAAAGTATGCTCTACCACTTGTGGGATATTTGTAAATCCAATCTGTTCCTTTAAAAATGCAGCAACGGCAACCTCATTTGCAGCATTTAAAATAGTAGGTGCCAGCCCTCCCGCACGCATTGCCTGACGGGCTAAATCCAGTGCTGGAAATTTCTTGATATCCGGTGCTTGAAAATTAAGCTGAGAATATTCAAATAAATCTAAAGCGGGAACATTAGTCTGTAAACGTTCTGGCCATGCTAATGCATGGGCAATCGGTGTACACATGTCTGGATTACCCATTTGAGCCAATGTTGAACCGTCAACATATTGCACCATAGAATGAATAATACTTTGTGGATGAATGACAACTGTAACAAAATGTTCAGATATTGAAAACAAATGACACGCCTCGATCAACTCCAACCCTTTATTCATAAGAGTAGCTGAGTCAACTGAGATTTTCTGTCCCATAGACCAGTTGGGATGCTTACAAGCCTGGGCAGGAGTAACTTTTTCTAATTGTTCTAACGAATGGTTTAAAAATGGTCCACCTGAAGCGGTCAATAAGATTCTTGATACACCCTGTTGCGGTTGTCCATTTCTTTCAGCTTCTAAATAGTTATGAGGTAATGACTGAAAAATAGCGTTGTGTTCTGAATCTACTGGTAATAATAATGCCTGATGATCACGTGCTGCTTGCATCATGATTTCACCAGACATGACCAAAGCTTCTTTATTAGCAAGCAATACACGTTTACCAGCTTTTACAGCCGCTAATGTTGGTAATAAACCAGCTGCTCCAACAATTGCGGCCATAACTACATCAACATCTGGATGAGATGCGATACTTACCAACCCTTCCTGATCAGTCAGAATTTCAATATTTTGTAATTCATTCTTTACAAATAAAGCTGCTAATTCGTCAACTTTTTGCTTTGGAACAACTACAACTTTTGGTTGGAATTGTTTACATATATCAACCAATTCAGAAATTCGACTATGAGCTGAAATTGCAAATACTGAATACTTATCAGGATGTTGATTTAAAATTTTTAAGGTACTTTGCCCAATGGAACCGGTTACACCCAATATGCAAACAGATTGTGTCATTTATAAATCTACACCAATAAGTTTTAATATATACATTCCCGTTGCAAAGATCGGGGCTGCAGCAAGTAAAGAATCAATACGATCTAAAACACCACCATGACCAGGTAGCACACGTCCAGAATCTTTAATACCAGCACGACGTTTAATCATCGACTCAAATAAATCACCTAAAACTGAACCGAATACTGTAATCAGTGACAAGATAAGAAACAAAATTTGCTGAATTAAAGTTAAATTTAGGTATTGGTATTGCACAACCAACATTACCAGTATGGTCGTGATAATACCACCATACAAGCCTTCTACTGATTTGTTCGGACTAACGGTTGGAGCTAATTTTCTTTTACCAAATTTACGGCCGACAAAGTAAGCACCACTATCTGCACCCCACACAAGCAAGAACAGATACATTAACCACCATGGGGAACTTTGCCAAACAACAAAAATTGAAGTTACCGCAGCACAAACTAAAATAATGCCAATTACATATAGAGTAGCGTTATACCACCCATCAAATTCAGGAAAGGATTTGACCCAATAAACGCTTACAAGCCAAGTCAAAATTGAAGCTGACCACAACAGTAATGCAATATCATGGAAAAATAGAGCAACGCCTGAAACGAATGCAACAAGCAGACCGTAGCACCAAGCTTTTGGTTTTACAGCATTTACAGTTTCATGGGGCATTAATTTATACCATTCATACCCCGCAACCCCTGCTGCTACAATCATAAGAACCAACATTGGATAATGTGATTGCGTAGCAAACATACAGCCTAAAACAACTGCGACAAGTACCAATGCGGTAACAATCCGCTCTAACATTATAAGTTCTCTATTTTCTCTTGCTGAATTTGTTCAGAGGTTTTGCCAAAACGACGTTCACGCCCTGAAAAAACATTCAATGCATGATCGAATTCTTTTACTGTAAATTCTGGCCATAAAGTATCAGTAAAATACAGTTCCGCATACGCTGCTTGCCATAACAAGAAATTAGATATGCGATAATCTCCACCTGTACGGATCAATAAATCCACAGCTGGCAGATCGTTTAGACTGACATATTTTCCGAACAAATCAACATTTATTTGATCAGCACCAAATTCACCACGGGAAACTGCCTCAGCAACTTGTTTTGCTGCATTTGCAATATCCCACATCCCACCATAGCTCACTGCAATAGTTAAGGTCATAGTATTATGGTGTGCTGTCTGTTGCTCTGCATCTTCCATTAAGGCAACTAGGTGTGACGGTAATCTGGAACGATCACCGATGAAACGCAAAGCAATATTAAATTTCTTCATGCGAGGTATTTGCTCATGAATAGTTTCTTCAAGAAGCTTCATAAGCAGATCGACTTCAAATTGTGGTCGATTCCAGTTTTCACTTGAAAATGCAAAAACCGTTAAAGCATGAATACCTGTTTTTTTACAATGTTCAACGATAGGATCAAGAACATTTTTACCCTCTCGATGTCCATCACCTTTTTGCATTTGATTTTTTTTTGCAAAGCGGTTGTTGCCATCCATGATGATGGCAACATGCTTAGGAAGATGATACTCTTCTGAATCGGTCATAAAATTTAGACCTTCATTAATTCTGCTTCTTTCGCTGCAAGACGCTTGTCTACTTCTGCAACATATTTGTCAGTGATTTTCTGGATATCGTCACCTGCACGACGCTCATCATCTTCAGAGATTTCTTTCTCTTTTAATAATGCTTTGATATCACCTAATACATCACGACGAATATTACGAATTGCAACTTTTGCATTTTCAGCTTCACTACGCGCAATTTTTTGCATATCACGACGTGTTTCTTCAGTTAATGCAGGTAAAGGTACACGAATTGCATCCGCTGTAATCGGGTTTAAACCAAGATCACTCTCACGAATTGCCTTATCAATAGCTGAAACCATTGTACGCTCAAATGGCTGAACAAGAAGTGTACGAGAATCTTCAACCCCAACGTTTGCCACTTGATTTAAAGGCACATCAGAACCGTAGTAAGGAACCATTACCCCATTTAAAATTGATGGGTGTGCACGGCCGGTACGAACTTTCGCAAACCCGAGTTCCAAAGACTCAAGAGTTTTCAACATACGCTGTTCGCTGTCTTTTTTCAGATCGTTAATCATATGATCTACCTTACTTATTTATTCAAGGATGTTTTAACAAATTTAATTTAGCGCTAGTATAAAGAGCTTTCGTCAACACGTACATTATTTAGTAACGCGTGTACCTTCTTTTTCGCCCATGACTACTGACAATAGCGCACCTGATTTATTCATATCAAAAACTTGTAATGGCACATTATGGTCACGACATAAACAAATAGCTGTCAAATCCATAACACCAAGTTTTTCATCTAATACCTGATCAAAGGTTAAATGATCATATTTAACAGCATCTTCGTATTTACTTGGATCTTTATTATATACGCCATCTACTTTGGTCGCTTTTAGAATTAAATTTGCTTCAATTTCAATTCCGCGTAAGCAAGCTGCCGTATCAGTCGTAAAGAATGGATTTCCCGTACCAGCAACAAAAACACAAACTTCACCCTGACTCAAGTGACGGATAGCATCACGACTTGAATAAGACTCTACTACTGTACCAATTGGTAATGCAGACATAAGGCGAGTTCTGATATTACGGCGAACCAATGCATCACGCATAGCCAAGCCATTCATTACAGTTGCAAGCATACCCATTTGATCGCCTGTTACACGACCAACCAAACCATCCTTTTGCAACTGACTACCACGATACAAGTTACCGCCACCAACAACGATACCCACTTGCACACCTAAGCCAACCAAGTGAGCAATTGAAAGGGACATTTGATCAAGAACTTGGGCATCAATACCCATGTCTTTGTTACCTGATAATGCTTCACCAGATAGTTTTAATAAAATGCGTGAATAACGGGGGCTAATTGTTTCCGCCATGAGTTTGCTCCAAAACCTCTTAAACTGAATGCTTTTTTGAATCGTTATCGATTAGACCGACTTAATTTTAATTAACTTTGCAAATAAGTCGTATTCATCCGCATCGGTGATTTCGACTTCCAACATATCGCCTGGTTGAATAGTGCTCTTATCGATATCTTCTACAAAGACATTACCGTCAATTTCCGGAGCATCGGCATAAGAACGTGCAACAGCAACAGGATATTCATCTTCCAAACTATCGACTAATACAGTCATCGTTTGACCAATACGTTTTTGCAACTTAGCAGCAGAAATTTGTTGCTGCACTTGCATAAAGCGCTCGTAACGCTCTTGCTTAATTTCTTCAGGCACATGATCGGGTAAGTCATTTGCCGTAGCGCCTTCTACTGGTGAGTAGGTAAAGCAGCCAACACGATCAAGTTCAGCTTCAACTAACCAATCGAGCAATATTTGAAAATCTTCTTCAGTTTCGCCTGGGAAACCCACTACAAACGTAGAGCGAATCACAAGATCCGGGCATTTTTCACGCCATAATTTAATTTTTTCGAGTGTATTTTCACTGTGAGCCGGACGCTTCATTAACTTAAGAATACGCGGGCTTGCATGTTGGAATGGAATATCAAGATATGGCAAAATTTTACCTTGTGCCATTAAGTCAATAACCGCATCAACATGTGGATATGGATAAACATAATGTAAGCGCACCCAGATACCAAGTTGACCTAGTGCTTCACACATATCAAAGAATTTTGTTTTAACAGGCTGGCCATTCCAGAAGTCCAGCTTATATTTAGTATCTACACCATAAGCTGAAGTATCTTGTGAAATAACTAAAATTTCTTTCACACCTGCGCGTTTTAATGCAGCCGCTTCTTCTAATACGCTACCAACTGGACGTGATACTAAATCACCACGCATGCTTGGGATAATACAGAAGGTACAACGGTGGTTACAGCCTTCAGATATTTTTAAATAAGCATAATGCTTTGGTGTTAAACGGATACCTTGCTCAGGAACAAGATCAATAAACGGGTTGTGTTTAGGTGGCGCTGGTACATATTCATGTACAGCTTCCATTACATCTTGATAAGCTGCCGCACCAGTAACCTTTAAAACGTTTGGATGCATTTGACGAATTTTTTCTTCGTCTTTACCTAAGCATCCAGTAACGATTACTCGACCATTTTCACTCATGGCCTCGCCAATTGCATCTAGCGACTCTTGTACCGCAGATTCGATAAAACCACAGGTATTAACAACAACTAAATCAGCACCATCATAATCTGATGCAACTTGATAACCTTCAGTCTTTAACTGAGTTAAAATTCGTTCAGAATCTACCAATGCCTTAGGACAACCTAAAGAAACAAAACCGACTTTGGGGGTCTTCATGAATCTGCGCTCCACTTGAATGCGCGTATTGTATGTCTTTTCTTGTCTCAAGCATAGGTGGAAAGCCTACTCTTTGTGTAATGCACCAAAATACGACCAACATTTGCACCAAAACTCATCTTTGCACCAAGTTGGATCATGTTATTATCTATATTCAAGCCATCAGTTTTGATCAACCGATATAAAGACCGATTTCAGCGCGTTTTTAAATACTTTAAAACTTTAAAATAACCCATAAACAAAGTTGGCGTATATTTTGCATCGTTCATGTTCTATAACGGTGAAAATCCGATAACCAATGAAGATGCCATTGCGCTATTTTAAGACAGGAACGATTCGCTAATGGATCAACACAACCCTATCGACTATCGCCTATTGGTAGACAACTTAACTACTGCGATTTTATTGATCGATAGTAACTTGAATATTTTTTACTTAAATTCTGCCTGCGAAGCACTTTTTGATATTAGTTTGCTTCGAGCTTCAGGACAGCCGGTTTTGAACTTACTTCATGCACCAGATGATACTTTTAATACACATGAAGCTTTATTAAACACCATAAAAACGGGTCAACCTTATACTCGTCGAGAAGCGGTTATTAATGTCAACTTTAAAGACCTTCATGTTGATTACACAGTGTCTCAATTAAATGCAGGTAAAAGTTATCATCCATTACTCTTGATTGAGCTCAACCCGATTGATCGTATGTTAAAGATTTCTAAAGAAGAAAATCTGGTACAACAACATCAGGTCGCTAGGCAGCTTGTACGTGGCGTTGCGCACGAAATTAAAAACCCACTTGCAGGTATTCGTGGTGCAACTCAATTACTCGCTCGCAGTTTAAACGATAAGAGTTATGCTGAATTTACAGATGTCATTATTAATGAAGTAGATCGTTTAACTAACTTGGCAGATACCATGTTGGGTTCTAGACAACTCCCAAGTTATGAAAATGTTAACGTACACGAGCCTTTGGAGCGAGTACGTTCACTTATCGCCAACCAGACAAAGAAGAAAATTAAAATTATACGGGATTATGATTTGTCTTTACCCGATGTTAATGCCGATCGTGATCAGTTAATACAAGTCATGCTCAACATTAGTGTAAATGCAATTCAAGCCATAACAGAAAACAAAGCATTTTTTATCGATCACGAACCGGAGTTAATTCTACGTACACGTATACAACGTCTTGTCACGATTAACGGTGTACTAAATCGATCTACAGTGCGAGTCGATATAGAGGACAATGGACCAGGCATTCCTGAAAGTATTTTGGAGTCAGTATTCTATCCATTGGTTACTGGACGAGCAAAAGGTACTGGGCTTGGCCTGAGTATTGCACAGAATATTATGCATCAACATAACGGAATGATTGAATGCCAATCTGTTCCTGGAAAAACAATTTTTAGCTTATATTTACCTTGGGAGTCAGACCGTGTCGCGAAATAAAATATGGGTTATTGATGATGATCGCGCCATGCGATGGGTATTGGAAAAGACCTTTAAAGAGGAAGGTTTTGATGTTACCAATTTTGAAGAAGCTCAAACTGCGCTTGAACGTTTGCACCATGATGCTCCCGATGTCATCTTAACTGACATCCGCATGCCTGGAATTGATGGTTTAACTTTTTTATCTAAAGTCAAAAACACTCATCCAGATTTACCTGTCATTATTATGACAGCACATTCTGACTTAGAGTCTGCTGTGTCAAGCTATCAAACAGGCGCGTTTGAATATTTACCAAAGCCTTTTGATATTGATGAAGCTTTAGCTTTAGTCAATCGCGCGATCCTGCATATTAATAAACTACAACAGCAAGAAGCTACAAAAACAGCCTCACCTCTTCAATCAACAGAAATTATTGGTGAATCTCCGGCAATGCAGGAAGTTTTCCGTGCTATCGGCCGTTTATCTCAATCTCATATTACTGTTTTAATTAATGGTGAATCTGGTACAGGTAAAGAATTAGTTGCTCACGCTTTACACAAGCACTCCCCACGCCGTGCTAAGCCTTTTATTGCTTTAAATATGGCTGCGATACCAAAAGACTTGATTGAAACCGAGTTATTTGGTCATGAAAAAGGCGCTTTCACAGGGGCGAATACTCAGCATCAAGGCCGCTTTGAACAGGCAAATGGCGGAACACTCTTCCTTGATGAAATTGGTGATATGCCATTTGAAACTCAGACTCGATTGCTTCGCGTACTCGCTGACGGTGAGTTCTATCGTGTAGGTGGACACATTCCAGTTAAAGTTGATGTTCGAATCGTGGCAGCAACACATCAAGATTTAGAAAAGCTAGTAAACGAAGGCCGCTTCCGTGAAGACTTATATCACCGCTTAAATGTGATTCGTATTCACATTCCTAAGCTTGCCCACCGTAGTGAAGATATTCCCATGCTTGCGCAGCATTTCCTTGCGCGTGCTGGTAAAGAGCTTGGCGTAAGTCCAAAAATCCTACGCACTGAAACAACGGACTATATGCAACAGTTACCGTGGCCCGGTAACGTACGACAACTTGAAAACACGTGTCGCTGGTTAACTGTAATGATTACTGGCCGTGAAGTTTATCCGGAAGATTTACCTTCTGAGCTCAAACAAGTTCCATTGCAAAAGAATAATGATTCTAGTCAACCAGCACCTTCTTTTGAGCGTATTTCTCTACACCACTGGGATGAGTTACTGAATCAATGGGCTATTCAAAAGCTTAAAAATGGTGAAATGAAAATTTTGGATATTGCTACCCCCATGTTTGAACGCACGTTGATTAACGCAGCCTTGCAACAAACACGTGGACGCAAACGTCACGCAGCGGAATTATTGGGTTGGGGCCGCAATACCTTAACACGCAAGTTAAAAGAACTTGGGATGGATTCTGCAGATGATGACGAAGAAGATGAGCACAAGGTTACTCAAACCGAAGCCTAGAAATCTCATTATTTAACTTCAGAGCGGTTAAGTCTTTCTTAGCCGCTTTGTTTTTATTAGCAATTTTTTATTAAAATATAATATAAAACATAAGATTACATCATTAAACCCTTATACAACCCACACTAAGCGTATATTTTCTATTAGTTTATTTTTTGAATTAATTACTTACTGTTCAGCATATGATCTAAAAAAATGGTTATGACCATCACTAAAGATAGTTTTGCTATACTAGATAAGCAAAGTTAAACGTTGTTATGAAATTATATGCATGATCCAGTCCTTGAGTCACATCATTCAATATGTGACAAACCCCAAACACGTCGCGGTATTGAACGTCGTTTAGCTCTATTGCTAAGTGCAACCGAGTTGTTTTTGGATAAAGGATATGATGCTGTTTCTCTTGATGACATTGTTAATCATGCGGGCGGTTCAAAAGCTTCAATATATAAATATTTTGGCAATAAAGATGGTTTATTCACAGCAATTTGCGATTATCGCCGCGAAATGTTCTTTAAAGATATTTGCGTACCATTTCAGCCTTCGCAAGCCTCTCTACGCGATTATTTAGTTCAAACCCTGATCCGCTTTTATACTCATATTATTCAACCTGAACACATCGCTTTTTTGCGTCTAGTTATTGAGCAAACACAATGCAATGCAACTTTGAGCAAGTATCTATATGAAAAGTGCGCTCTAGACGTACAAAATACTATTGCTCAGGCACTTCTGATCTCTCACCAAGCCGAAGAAATTTTTTGTGAATCGCCTGATTATTCCTCTTTAATGTATTTTGGAATTTTACGTGACATCGAATGGCGAATGATTATGGGAATGCCACTTCCACCTAATGAGAAGGAAGTTATTGATTATATTAATTATTGTGTAGATATTTTCTTAAAGGGCCATCATAAAGTCTAATTCTTTTGCATTTTAAAATGCTTATAGTATAGTAGACTTCTTTTTCCCACATCCACCCAGCCAACAACAGATAATTGTTATATTTCAAAACAATTATTATGGAGTAGCTACATGGCTCTAAGACATTTCCTGACTTTACGTGATCTATCCACTCTAGAACTTAATCGCATTTTAGAACGCGCAAGCGAGCTTAAAAAGATGCAACATGATAATAAGGTCTACCAACCTTTTGTCGGTAAAGTATTGGGAATGATTTTTGAGAAATCTAGTACACGTACACGTATCTCCTTTGAAGCAGGTATTAACCAATTTGGCGGTAGTGCGATTTTTTTATCGCCTCGTGACACACAATTAGGCCGCGGTGAACCGATCGAAGATTCAGCACGTGTAATTTCAAGTATGCTTGATATTGTGATGATTCGTACTTTCGGTCATGACATTGTTGAACGTTTTGCATCTTATTCAAAAGTTCCTGTAATTAACGGCCTAACTGATGATCATCATCCATGCCAGTTACTTGCTGACTTACAAACTTATATTGAACATCGCGGCAGCATTGAAGGCAAAACCGTTGCTTGGATTGGTGATGGCAACAATATGTGTAATTCATATATTGAAGCTGCGCACATGATGGGCTTCAAACTCAAAATTGCATCGCCAAAAGGATATGAACCTAAACCTGAATTTTTAGCCGAGTTTGGTCATTGCGTTGAGCTTTATGATAATGCAGAAGATGCAGCAGTAAATGCTGACCTTATTGTGACTGATGTATGGGCAAGCATGGGCCAAGAAGAAGAGCAAAAACTTCGTGAAAAAGCTTTTGCTGATTTTCAGGTTAACGAAAAATTAATGAGCCTTGCTCACCCAGATTGTTTATTCATGCACTGCTTACCTGCTCATCGCGGCGAAGAAATTTCTGAAACCATGCTCGATTATAAAAATGCAGTCGTATGGGATGAAGCAGAAAACCGTCTCCATGCTCAAAAAGCTTTAGTCGAATTTTTATTGAATGAAAATCTAAAAAAAGCTTAAATTTTGAGTTAAAAAAACAGCATCTTAATAATGCTGTTTTTTATTTTATAAGACTTGTACTTTTCCAGTTAATTATTTTTAAAAATTTGATAACGTTGCCGAATATATAAGCAGGCTGTATTTCAACTATTCTCTAGAATCGTGTATAACATTCTACACAATAAGCTAAGCCTACTCTTGTAGAGTGCGATCATGACAACCCTTGAACAATCATTATCTCAAATTCCCGCATTTTCGATTATTCATGAACATTTATTTAGCTCGGCCCAGCCTTCTGCTGAACAACTAAAATTGATTAAAGAGTTTGGTTGTAGCACAGTCATTAACCTTGCTTTAACTAATGCTTCAAATCATCTTGAAAATGAAGACCGCATTTGTTTAGACCTAGGTTTAAATTATATTCATATTCCAATTGATTGGGAGATGCCTTCTGCTGAGCAGTGCTTATTAGTTTTAGATTTGATTGATCATTTAGTGCAAAATGAAATTGTTTGGTTACATTGCGCCAAAAATAAACGCGTAAGTTGCCTCATGTATGTCTATAGACAGTTTCATATGAATATGGATATGCCGACTTCTCAGGATTTATTACACGAAATTTGGGAACCTAATGAGACTTGGACTGGACTCATCCATAGTATTACCTTACAGCTACAAGGCCGTAAGGCAACTTTAGAACTTCAACAGTCTTTGCAGCAGGCCGATCACTTGGTGTGATGAGAGACTAAAACAGTCGCTGTAGCCAAAATACCTTCTTGACGACCGGTAAATCCAAGTTTTTCGGTTGTCGTTGCTTTAATGCTAATTTGATTAATATCTACATTTAGAACATCAGCAATGCTTTGACGCATTTCTAGATTATGCTTAGCTAATTTTGGACGCTCGCAAGCCACCGTAATATCAGCATTATTTAACTGATAACCACGGTCTAAGATTAATTGATAAACATGCTTTAACAATACTCGGCTATCTGCGCCTTTGTATTCTGGGTCAGTATCAGGAAAATGTTGTCCAATATCTCCAAGCGCTAAAGCACCTAATAAAGCATCACATAGCGCATGAAGTACAACGTCACCGTCAGAGTGTGCTTTCAAACCATGTGTATGTGGAATTTGAATACCCGCCAATGTAACGAAGTTCCCCTCTTCAAAAGCATGTACATCCATTCCTTGTCCAATACGAATCTGAGCAACCATTAAATTATTACCTTCCATAAAAACTTAAGAAATCTTGTATTCAGACGTTCTGTTTCGCTATAGTACACCTAGCAAAGTAGACTGAAAGTATAAGCGATCATGCTGTCTAATACTGATATGAATCAATTGAAAAGATTAAGTTTTGTCGTGACACTGAGTTGTTTATGTTCACCTTTTGTCTTTGCAGAATCAATAGACTGCTCTAATACTGGAGCTAAGCTTAAAATCTGCTCAAAAACATTTAGTGAATCAAGAAAAGAACTCAATAATAAATATCTTTCTGCATATTTAGTTACTGATGCCCCCTTACAGCTCTTACAGGATACACAAAAGTTATGGTCTAAACATACTCAGCAATGTAAGAGTAATACATGTATTCAACAACAGTTTGATTTACGTACTGATGACTTAAATTTTTATGCATCGCTTAAGCAAACGCTTACCCAGCATTATCTTAAATTTGAGAATGGACATATAGCAAATCAGCCTGTACACATTCAAGTCCATCAGCTCGCGAAAGATAAAATTAAGATTGAAGGGATAGCATACCGCAATCCAAATAACCGCAAAGAAACCCAAACGGTCTCATTGATGGCCTATAGTTCACCTGAACAAAAAAGTGAAATTTTAGACAATGAGCACAACTGTAAATATCAGTTTAATTTTCAAAAAGCTTTACTGAAGGTAAAAACTCAGCAAAAAGGCTGTGAGCGTTTCATAGGAATCTACCGCTTATATGATTAATGCTTAAAATAAAAGCCAGTGCTTAAACACTGGCTTTTTAGTTCCTACACAGGATATTTTTGTGCAATATCCTGACTGACTAAAACTGCGGTTGCCGCAGACAAAGTCCAACCTAAATGCCCATGCCCTGTATTATAAAAAACACGAGGTTGTTTAGATTGCTTAACAACAGGCAGCATATTCGGCATCATAGGTCTCAACCCTGCCCAAGGCACCACATGCTCTGTTGAAATATCAAAGTTACGATTAACCCAATTCACTAATGGTTGAATACGATCAGCCCTTATGTCGCGGTTATAGCCATTAAACTCAGCAGTCCCTGCCACACGTAGTCGATCTTTACCTAAACGAGAAGTCACAATTTTTGCACTTTCATCTAGCAAACTCACCCAAGGAGCATTCTTTACACTGTGCTCATCCTTTAATTGCACTGTAATTGAGTAACCTTTTACTGGATACACATTTACTCGCTCACCAATCATATCGGCAAGTTGATAACTCCCTACACCACCACAAACCACAAGTACATCACCTTCCAGCTGAATGTTATCGGACTCAACTAGATAAGGATGCTCCGCACTTGGCTGACAAGTTACGACTACTTTGTCTGCGCTGCACTTAATATCCATAACTTCTAGGCCGAACTTATATTGAACGCCATATTCTTTAGTCTTCTCAGCTAAAGAGGTTGAATATTTATGAATATCACCCGTCGCATCACTTGGTGTGTAATAGCCACCGAAATAGTCACCCGTCAAAGATGGTTCTATTGTTTTCATTTCATCAGGTGAAACCGAATAGCGTTCCAATGTACCTTTGTTCAATACGTTATTAACTTGTTTAGCAATCTCGTAGTCAGCCTTACTGTGATACATATGGAGGATTCCACGTTTTTCCAAATCAAACTCAAGCTGCTCTTTTTCAGCAACTTCAAACAAACGCTTACGAGCTAGCAATGCCAAACGGACCGTCTCAATTGTATTCGCTTCATAGTTTTTAATATGTGATAGAAATTCAACTAGCCAACTATACTTATGCAAACTAAATGAAGGGTTCAACAATAGAGGAGCATCTTTTTGTCTCATCCATTTAAAGCCTTTAATCACGGTGGCTTTTTGGTTCCATACTTCGGCGTTACAGGCCGATAATTGCCCTCCATTGGCAAATGATGTTTCCATTGCAGGATATAAATGTCGATCAATCACTGTGACTTGATAACCCAGTTGCGATAATTCATAAGCAGAGGTAACCCCTGTGATTCCCGCACCTATCACAATAACATGTGGCATAACAGACTCCTCAGAAATGTAAGAACATTTCATCAGTACAGCCCATCTGTCATTGGTACCTGAGAGTTTCGACCCCAACGTTACCTTTTAACGTTTAGATCTTCCCCTTCGGTGAGTTTATAATTTATAAGTTATTGTTTTCCATTCTTATAAATCTAAGCTTCTCTCCAGATTTTTTAATTATTACAGTCCTTTTGCCTGAGAGTTTCCGGGCTTGTTGCTCCTTCGGCGGGTTCTTAATGAACCTCTCTCCCGCAATAATTTTGTATTTATATAAGCAATGTATCTGCCACATTAGAAAAAACGCATTCTTTTCTTGTAAACTTTTGTATAAGCAATCTTAAAAATATAAGCTATTGATTTAATTAACAATAAAAAAGGTGAATTTTTATAAATTCACCTTTTGCACTAAAATTAGAGTTTTCCGTTGAGCACTTGGTCTGAAACCGTACCCTTCCATTGCTCACGCAAGGTTGGTAAGTAGAATTTTTCACCAATAGTGACCAGCTCAGCATCAATCAATGCATGAACTTCGTGCATAAAAATATAATCCAAAGCAACTAAAGAAAGCTGATGATTTTTTTGCGCTGTTTTCTTACGTTTTACCTGTGCTTGTTTCACTAGCTCATTTGCAAAGTTTTTATCTTTATAAGCAGTGATTGCATTTAAACGAAGCTCAATCACACCCCATCCCGCTAATAGCTTTTTAAAGACTTCAAAATCTTTTGAGGTTGATTCCCACGTTACGTTTTCTAAATCATTATCTTCAGGTAAAACTGGTAATAATAAATCCGCTGTACTTGGGAAAATCTTTTTAAGATTTAACAGAAACTTAACCGGCTGATCACTAGGATAATCATTAAATTGCACGTGTTGTTGGGTATCTGTCAAATAAATAGAGAGCATTCAAAAATCCTTAACTAAGCAGCTGTTTTTAATAATTTTATCTCTAACTTTGCGAAATAAATGCAAAACAAAAAACAATATAAAAACAGGACAAGGTGGGCATTTTAACAATTATGACGGCTTATTCAACGCCAATTCGCCATTAATTAGTGAAAGTTTCAACCTTCGTGATAAAAAGCTCTCCGAAGAGAGCTTAATTTTACATAGGATAATTAAAAATCTACTGCAATTCCTGATTTTGATTAACCTTGATATTGATCAACTTTATGGTTTGGTTGATCTACAAGCAATTCAATAAAAGATGGAATAGATGTAGTGTTAAGCAGATAAGGATTAAACTCATCAACATGATGATGATGAAAGAATTCTTTTATTTTCGTGTTAATGGGAGCAAATTTCATACTCCAATGTTTAAATAGACGTTGTTCGGATGGTTCTGAAAAGATGATTTCACAGTTCTGATGTCTCGAATCTTTCAAAATTAATTTATAAAATAGCGATTCGACTTGTTCTTTCTCACCTTCTAAATACTGTAAGAAGTATCCATTACCATAGTAAAGTACTCCTGTAATATCATTATGTGAGTTGAATTTGACTGCTTCAGTGAGAATATCAATTAAATCTTGTTTTATTTGACTATGTTCACTATTGGTTTTACTTGCATACATAAAGCCTATTAAACTCATAGCGATACTCGAAGATAGATTTCACTGTACATTCTGACATTTGCACACATTTCTTACAATGTAACCTAATTAAAACCTTGTATTTCAAAAGTAAAGATTATTTTCTTTTTGAAAATGACAAACTTTAACAACCCGAAATCTTTTGTAAATTAATGCCAACTTAACAAGTTAATCAGACACTATTAATTTTAGTACACTTGAAAATTGTTTTTAATGCGTGGATGTCTAATGGAGAATCATGAAGTTATTCTTCAAGATGAACATCATAAACAGTTTAAAATTGTCAAAGTTCAAGATGTTCGTTTTGATAAGAATACCCTTAACAATAGCTATCAATGGTTATGGATATTTGATCATAGTTCGGAGTTTTTCCCATTTGAGTTATGGGATGAGCTTGATCATGCAACTGTTCATCAAAAAATCAAACTTGGCAATCAAGTTTTCAAGATTATCAAGATTCTGACGAAGAAAACGAAAGTTAGGCCCTCATGAAAGATAAGTACTTAACCAAGTTAAAATCACTAAAACCAATGCTTTCGGCTGTTCAATCGGAATCATATGGCCCGTATTTTTAATTATCTCAAGCTTTGCATGTGGCAATTGATCTAATAATTCTATGGCTTCTTCCTTGGAGCGGAGCTGGTCCTCAGCACCAGAAATAATTAAAGTTGGACATGCGATCTTACTCATATCATAAGAGCTTCTATCTAACATCGATTGTTTTACGAACTCTTCATAACCTAGGATCCTGCCCATCTCTTGGATTCTTTTTACGAGAGCACGATTCTGAACATTTGATGGATGAAGTGTTTTTTCAATCGATATTGAACTTAGTCCATGGAAATTTTTCCCCGAGTTAAGCTTAATCGCCGTTAACTTTTGATTTTTCTGCTCTTCTGTATCTGAGCGTAGTGAAGAGGCAATTAAAATAAGTGCCTTAACTTTTTCAGGAAATTGCTCCACTATAGATCTAGCGACATATCCTCCAAGTGAGAATCCAATCAGTACAAAGCTTTCTGGCGCATGTTCAGCAATATTTTGAGCAATTTCCCTTATGGTTCGCCCTTGTTTTAAAGTAGCTCGAGATATACTCCACTCTTTAGGCATCTCATTTATGACTTCATTCCACAGAGATTCATCAAGCATATAACCAGGAATTAAAACTACTGAGAGTGGCTTTTGATTCATAAGTTTTTTAATACCTTACTTGTAAATTATAGCTAACAGCATTTTATGCTAATAAAAAAAACTATAATTAGAATATTGAAGTAAAAAATAAAATCACTATATAAATTAAACAGAAATAACTATAGAAGCACGCCAGACTAAAACATTCCCTTTCTACGCTTGAAGGAGGTACATATGAAAGTTAGAGCATCACGTACGTATTCCGCTTCAGCAAATAATTATTTTATTTCCAAGGAGTATGATTGTACTGTTATTCCTGTAAAAGGAATGTGTTTTATAGACTCTGGTTTAACTGAGAGTGGAGTGATTGAACCAGTAGAGATTATTGAAGTGACTATAGAACCAGAATCTAACTCATATCATGTTCTTTTAGCACGCGATATACATGAGTACGAAAAAGAAGAGCTAAAAAAGAAGTTTGAAGCTATGAAATCTCATGGTTGGGAATACATAGACGGCTTACTTTGATATTTTCCAATTTCAAGATACATGCTAAATCCTTCCACCACAAAAGAGCCCTCATTTGAGGGCTTTTATATAAATATTAGCTCGTACACTTTTATTAATGGTTTATCTGTACAAACAGATAACCGAATGCACAGCATATTGTATGCTTAAAGATTTTAAACATATTTAGCTAAGAAGTTTATTCACATTCTTTTCAATTAATTTTTTGCTTTGGTTGTTAAGTATATAAAAGTATCCAATCAATCCAAAGAATATGACTGCATAAATTATGACAATCCACATATATTTAAATATGTTATCGAATAACATATGATTTATGACATCTACATCAATATTGATACCAAAGTTATGTACATATCGACTTAAGAATAATGCAATACAATAAATCAATATTGGAACCGCAAGAACTCCTGTCCATATATTGATTTTATTTTTCTTAACTTCTAGTTTTTCAAAATCATCTTCTCCAAAATAATTTTCAACTTCAATAACTTGCTTATTCAAATCATCTTTTAATGATATAGGTAATCTGTTGTCCTTAATATGATATTGAACATTTTTCAAGATTTCTGCACTTTCTAGTGCTTCACCTAAAATTGTTAAATTTCCCATAGAGAAACCAGAATCTAATTAGTAAAACTACGGATTTTAAGATAAATTTTGTGATTAAAAGCACTTTTTAACACAAAAGTAATAAATTGAGCTGAGTCAAAAAACATTCAAAAGAAATACGAGAAGCCGAAAATGTTCCAAAGATTACTTAACATAGCTTCCTCTCACTATATTTCTCAATTTTTTAAACACTATGAGAACGGCTGAACTTTTATCCTGAACTATAAGATTATCAAAACCCAAGTTTTCATAGGAGTTAAGTATTTCGAATTACTAAAATAAAAAGGCACTTTTGAAATAGCTCAAAAGTGCCTTTTTATTGATTGAGTTTCTAAAAATATCGTTATTTTTAGATAGATTACTTACTATTTGGTGAAACCATCTTTTCAGGTTTAACTACTTCGTCAAATTGCTCTGCTGTGACCAAACCAAGCTCAACAGCTACCTGTTTCAAAGTTTTATTTTCTTTATAAGCAGTCTTTGCAACTTTTGCAGAATTTTCATAGCCGATTACTGGATTTAAAGCTGTAACTAGCATCAGAGAATTATGCAAGAAGTGATCAATCTTATCGCGATTAGGCTCAATTCCCACCGCGCAGTGATCATTAAAGCTATTACATGCATCACCAAGTAACTGAATAGATTGCAATAAGTTATAAGCAATCACTGGCATAAAGACGTTTAATTCGAAGTTACCTGAAGCACCTGCTACGTTAATGGTCGTATCATTTCCAAGCACTTGTGCAACAACCATGGTCATTGCTTCACTTTGTGTTGGGTTTACTTTCCCAGGCATAATGCTTGAACCAGGCTCATTTTCTGGAATACGGATTTCACCAAAACCGCAACGTGGTCCACTTGCCAACCAACGAATATCATTCGCGATTTTGTTTAAGCTTACAGCCAAAGTTTTTAATGCACCTGATGCAAAAACAGCAGCATCCCGCCCTGCTAATGCTTCAAATTTATTAGGCGCGGTTACAAAAGGTAAACCTGTAAGTAATGCAAGCTGAGCTGCAGCTTTTACTGCATAGTCAGGATGTGCATTTAAGCCTGTACCTACCGCTGTGCCACCTAATGGCAACTCATATAAACCCCTCAAAGCTTGTTGTAGTCGAACCAGTCCATGCTCAAGCTGTGATACATAGCCACTAAATTCTTGACCTAAGGTTAATGGAGTAGCATCTTGCAAATGGGTACGGCCAATTTTGACAATATCCTGAAACTCATCTGACTTTTTTTGCAAAGTCGCTTTGAGCTGCTCTACAGCAGGGATGAGTAATTCATTAATTTGCAAACTTGCTGCCACGTGAATGGCCGTTGGAAATGAGTCATTTGTTGATTGAGCACGATTGACATGATCGTTTGGATGTACTGGCTTTTGAGCACCTAAGGCTTGCCCTAATTTCTGATTTGCAATATTGGCAATCACTTCATTGCAGTTCATGTTACTTTGTGTACCAGAACCCGTCTGCCAGACCACTAAAGGAAACTGTGAATCCCATTTACCATCAATGACTTCTTCAGCCGCGCCCACAATATATTGGCTCAAATCTTGTGGTAGTTGTTCAAGTTCAGCATTGGTTATTGCAGCAGCCTTTTTTACCAAACCCATCGCTCGAATCATGGCACGGGGTAATCGTTCCTGCCCGATTTTAAAGTTCTGTAAGCTGCGTTGAGTCTGTGCCCCCCACAATGCTTCATTTGGAACTTCAACCTCACCCATAGTGTCATGTTCAATTCGTGTTTGCATAGAAACCTCGGTTATTTCAATAAAGAACTCACGGGCTGAAGCAAGTGTTTGCTCTGGCTAGTTAATTTTGAATATCGTACTCAAGCATACCAGTATTGTAAATAAGAATCATTTCCTATCTTCCATTTAAAGTATTTTGATAAAAGCGCCATTCATCTTCGATCATTTGTTTTAATGGGCGTTTCGGTGTCCATTGCAATAGTGTTTTTGCTTTCCCAATATTAGCCCCAACTTGATCTAACTCAACATGTTTATAAATTGCTGATTGTGTAGGAACTTCAGCTTGAGTAACTTGTGAAATTTCATCGAGTAATTGACGAATTGAATGAACTTGCTCATGTGCAATATTAAATGCTTCGCAACAATGCGTTTGTTCACGCAGCCAATGTAAGCTCGCAATGACTGCTTCACATAAATCTAAAACATGTAAAAAACTGCGTTCAGTCGTATGATCTGACGTTTCAGCTTGATCTTGTAATTCAATTAAATCACGTTGCATTGCTGCGACTTGCATCGCAAGCGGAACAATATTTTTAGGGAGCTGAGCGACATACTCTCCGAGTACCCCATGTTCAAATGCACCTACGATATTAGACAATCGTAAGATCGCAATTTTCCACTCATGGTCAATTTTATAAGTATCACGGATAATTTCTTCAATCATCTGTTGAGACTTAATGTAGGGATTAGGATAAGCATAATTAAATTCTTCTGTTTCACTCAATTGCAAGCCAGATTTCCCATAAGCTGCAAGGCTAGACAGATGAATGAAGTGACGAACACCCGTACGTTGCATGGCACGAAGCAAGCTCATAATGCAACTAACATTATCATTATAATATTCAAGAGGTTTAAGGTTAGATTCTTCAATTGATTTGAATCCGGCAGTATGAATAACTGCATCAATTGAATATTGCTCAAACACCTTATTCAGCGCTGGTGTATTGCGTACATCAAGTTTGACAAATGGAACGTACATACCAGAAATAAACTCTAGCCGTTCCAAAGTTTGCAAGGTTGAATTAGCCAAATTATCGACGATTACCACCTCTTGCCCTTGAGCCATTAGACTCAACGCAATGTGTGAACCGATAAAGCCTAAACCACCTGTCACTAAAATCATTGTATACTTACCTTTCTCTTAATGTATCTACGCCCATTTAGACGTATGACCATAGTGAATTCTCAATGAGTACATTACTACTAATTACCTCTGCTCCTACTTCCATTCATGCTTGGCATGCGTTAGGACTTGCTCAGGCACTCAAAAGTAAAAATGAAGACTTCCGTGTATTCTTTTACCAAGATGGCGTGCAGGTTGCTAATGATTTTCAATGGGTTCCTGACGACCAGCGTAATTTAACGCATGAATGGCAAAAGCTTGCTATTCGTCTTCCTGTTTGTGTGAGTGCTGCCCTCGCTCGTGGTATTACAGATGCAGAAAATGCCAGTCGCCATCACCTTACTCATCACAACCTTGCCAAAGACTTTGAACTTGTCGGGTTAGGTGAACTTGCTGATGCAGTACAGTCAGCATCTCGTCTTATTCAATTTTAAGTTACTTTGTTTGCTTAGATTGTTGCTTTTAAAAGGTATATTGTGTGAAATCTGTACTCGTCATTTTAAGTCAAGCCAATTTAACCAGTCTTCAAATCAATGAAAGCCTTTCCGCTACTATGGTTTTAGCAACCTTTGGCTCACCAGTCAAAGTATTATTGAAAGATGCTGCTCTTAGTCTTTTGCAAAATGATTTAAGCTTTGATCAGTTTCGTCAGGCTTTCAAAGTGGCCTCAAATATGGTCGAAAGTTTTGAGTTCTACGACTTGAGCCCAATTCTGATTGAAAGTAAAAATCAGCAGCATCCTCTTGTACAAAAAACCGAACAAGAGATTGAATTCGTTCAGTTGAATGCTGAGTTTATTCAATCTTTTGATCATGTTCTATATTGGTAGATAAAGGTGTAAGTTTAATGAATCCGTCAACACTTTATCTTGTGCAATCTTCTTACCATTCTACGCCGAAGATTATTGATGAATTACGCAATCTTTTTCAGGTAGGTGATCAAGTTGTTTTTATGGGTGATGCAACTGCACACCTTTCTGCTGAAATGATTCAACCATTTGAATCTGTTTCATGTTTAAGCATCGAAAAAAATTTAATCGATACGGATACTTTAGCTCAGATAAATGTATTAGATTACGATCAATTTGCTGATCTGGTTTTAACGTTTAATCGCTGTATTTCTCTTAAATAATATATTTAGGCTGGTTTCATGAATTTAGAATTAGACCAAGATGGTCATTTGGTTGATTACACAATCTGGAATCCTGAAGTTGCGCAAGAACTTGCCAAATCGCTTGATCTTGAACTCACCGATTGGCATTTTGAAGTTTTAGCAGCTGTACGTCAGTTTTATCAACAGTTTGGACACTCTCCAGCAACTCGTCCTCTCATTAAATTCTTAATGAAAACAGTTAGTCCAGATATTAATAATGCAGTTTTACAGCAACAATTCAATACTGGTTTAGTGGCGCGTCACTTAAGTCGTTTAGCAGGGATCCCTAAACCAGCAAATTGCTTATAAAATTAGGTAAACTTTTTGGCGGCAGCGACGCATAAAATCGTTGCTGCTGTAACCACCAACATTGACCAACTTACTTGTTCGTGTAACAAGACTGCAGCAATACCTAATCCCATTAAAGGTTGCAAGAGTTGTAGTTGGCTAATCGCAGCAATTCCTCCTTGCGCAAGCCCTTTGTACCAAAAGAAGAAACCAATCAGCATACTAAATAAAGACACATAAATAAGACCTACTAAAGCTGATGTAGATATGTTCTGAAATGAAGCTGGCATATAGAAAATAGTCAAAAATAGCATAAAAGGTAGTGACAAAATAAGCGCCCAACAAATAACCTGCCATCCACCAATTTTTTTTGAAAGTACACCGCCTTCTGCATAGCCAAAGCCACAAAAAATGATCGCCATCAACATATAAAAGTCTCCTATCCCAAGTGAGGTATCACCAGAAATCAAAAACATATAAGTGAAGACAACCGCACTCCCTAAGACTGCAAATATCCAGAAAAATTGATTAGGTTTTTCGCCGCCTCTTAACACAGCAAATATTGCAGTTGCGAGGGGTAAAAGGCTAACAAAAACGATTGAATGAGCCGCATTCATGTATTGCAGAGCAAGCGCTGTAAATAGAGGAAAACCTATCACCACGCCTAAAGAAACGATGGCAAGAGGCCACCAATCTTGCTTGGCTGGTTTTTTTTGTTTTAAAACCAAAATAAGAATAAGACCTAAAATACCTGCGATTGCCGCACGTGCCGCAGTTAGAAAACCAGGATCGAAACCCATTACGGCTACGCGTGTAGCTGGTAGTGATCCCGCAAAAATAGCCACGCCAATAAAACCATTCACCCAGCCATTCATAAACCTATTCATAATTTTCTCCGTCACTATACGAAGAATTTAAGCTGTGCTAAGGTGAATAAACCAGATACAAAGCAGTACAATTTTAAAGAACTGTTATGTATTAATAACCAGTACAGTTCGGATTATAAGTCAATGAACCAGAACAAAACCAAAATTGAAATTGTCATTTCAGAGATTGAACAGCAAATAAAAAATCGGTCTTTAATGCCTGGAGCACGCTTACCCTCCGTTCGTAAGTTAGCAAATAACCTTGGATTTTCTGTATCAACGGTTGTAGAAGCCTATGAAAGATTAATTGCTCTAGGCAAAATCGAATCAAGAACTGGATCTGGTTTTTATATTGTTGGTCCGCTTGCCCCTCTTTCTTTAAGCGAATTAGGTCCTAAATTAGATCGCTCAGTCGATCCATTATGGATTTCACGTCAATCTTTAGAAGCAAAATCAGATGTTTTTAAACCCGGCTGCGGTTGGTTACCTGATGACTGGATGCCATTAGATAGTATTCGTAAAGCATTAAGGTCGGCTGCAAGAAGCCCAGATGATTGTTTGATGGGTTATTCAACGCCATTAGGATTACCAGCTCTACGTGATTTACTGGCAAGACGTGCTCAAGCAAAAGGTATCAATGCAAATCTTAATCAAGTACTTTTAACAGACTCAGGAACTCAAGCCATTGATTTGGTTTGCCGATTTTTATTAAAGCCCGATGATGTCGTTCTCATTGATGATCCTTGTTATTTTAACTTTCATGCATTACTTAAAGTTCATCAAGTCAAGGTTATTGGTATTCCCTACACACCAACAGGTCCTGACTTAGAGGCATTTAAAGAAGCAATTGGGACTTACAATCCACGTCTTTATATCACCAACTCAGGAATTCACAATCCAACTGGTGCAGTACTTTCTCTTTCTACGGCGCATCAATTATTAAAACTTATTGAACAATCAAATTTGATTGTTGTTGAGGATGATATTTTCTCAGATTTTGAATATAGCCCTGCTCCTCGGCTTGCTGCTTTGGATAATCTTTCACGTGTAATCTTTATTGGAAGTTTTTCTAAAACGTTATCAGCATCTATTCGTTGTGGCTATATTATTGCTAAACCAGAATGGATTGATCAGCTCACTGACCTGAAAATTGCCACAAGCTTTTCTCACAATGGTGTATCGGCTGAAGTTTTATTAAGTGCTTTAACAGATGGATCTTACCGTAAACATATAGAATTATTAAAGGTCCGATTAGCAAAAGCGATGCACGATACCATTACGCAGTTAGAACCTTTGGGTATAAAACCGTGGATTAAGCCTCAAGCTGGAATTTTTGTTTGGTGTCATTTGCCAAAGGGAGTTGAAGCTTCAGAAATTGCAAAATATTGTATTAATCATCAGGTTATTCTTGCACCAGGAAATGCGTTTAGCCAAGCTTCCAATGCTGGTCAATTCATACGCTTTAATGTAACCCAGTCAGATCATGACCATATCTATAAGACTCTAGCTGATGCGATTCAACAAGAGTCTTTATAATTGGTAGTAAAAGAAATTAAGCTTGTTTCTGTTTTTGCTGCATATATGCAAAATAACCCGGCCCTGCTGAAACCTGAACTTGTTTTGCATGTAAAGGTTCACGGCAAACCGAACATACCATGACTGGTTCAAATTTATGACCACACGTTTTATGACGATATTCTAAAGGTTTGCCTAAACCTTGATCCATCCATTTATCAGCCCAATTCGCCATAGACAAAATAATTGGATAAAGTTCAAAACCTTTATCAGTCAATTTATATTCAAAGCGTTCCTGACGATCAAAATAAGGGGCTTTGACTAAAATTTCATATTCAACCAAACGCTTTAAACGATCCGAAAGGACATGACGAGTTACGCCTAATGATTTTTGAAAATCGTCAAAACGGTGTATTCCCATAAAAGCATTACGTAATATTAGCATCGTCCATCGATCGCCAATCACTGATAGCATACGAGCAACCGAACAAGGTTGATCACCGATGTCGTCCCATTTCATCTTTATGCGTTCCTCGATATTTCCTAGCCTAATGGCCCTATTGTTTATACCCTAAACCACTTAGCACGATTTATGCAAGATTCATTATTAAAATAACTTCTTATCAAGCTTATGAAAGAATTTTCATTATAAAAAATTAAAAGTTATTATTTAAAATTGCTTAATAAATATAACTCACTCAGTTATATAGTGAGTTATATTTATCATTACTGGTTATTAATTTGAAATAGATATGCCCTTCAATATATAACCCGCTTCCAATTTTGCACTTGCCGGAATTCGGACCAGACAATTGGCTTGCATTAAATTACTGAGCATATGTGATTGCTGTTTTGCCAGACTTTTAACTTTGAGTTGTCCATTGTCAAAATAGGCATGCATTCTTAGAAACCGTTCCCGCCCATCTTCTTTTAAATCGTGATCTAAAATCGCACTAAACCAATCTGGTCCTGCCGAGTTTCCCTGTAAAGTGTCAAGCAATGCTTTACCGTAAACCTGCATAGACACATAGACCGCAGCAGGATTACCGGGCAACCCAAGTAAATAACAGTGGTGATCTGATTCTGGATGAAAATATTCAGCAAAAAAGAGTGGCTTACCTGGCTTTTGTTTTACTTTCCAAAATATCTGTTCAAAACCAACTTCAAGAGCACATGGCCGAACAAAATCATAGTCGCCTACAGAGACTCCACCTGTGGTTATAACCACATCATGGCTATCTTTTAATTGGTCGAAATATTGTGTGACCTGTGCTGCCTCATCTGCCACATGAATGAGTTCAACATCTAAACCATAATCTTCAAACCAAGCTTTTAGTAATGGACCATTTGCATCAAAGATTTTACCTTCAGCTAGATCTTCTGCTGTTTCGGCAACTTCATCACCCGTGATCAAAACAGCAACTTTCGGCGCACGGTAAACGTCAACCGTTTGTACACCCGCCATACTTAAGGCAGCCAAACTTCCAATATTCAAAAATTGTCCAATTTGTGCAAGTAACTGCCCTTGCTGGATTTCTTCGCCAGTAAAACGAATATCAGCTTGGGGACGTATATGCTCCGTTAAACAAATCTCTTGAGGCGAAACAACCGATACGATTTCTTGCCTCGCTACATGCGTTGTCCCTTCAGGAATTTTACCGCCCGTAAATATGCGAATCGCTTGACCTTCACTCAGAGTGTCATGACTTTCGCTTCCGGCACGAATCTCGCCAGTAACCTGAAACTTTTGATTATTTAAATCTTCAGCATGACAACAAAGTACATAGCCATCCACAGCACTTTGAGAAAAGCTTGGTAGGTTAATTTCTGAATAAATTTCTTTAGCAAGATACCTACTTAGGCTATTTTGAAGAGGTTGCTGAATTGAACCTAATTTTTTAGGTCGGTTACTAATCAGCTCAATTGCTTCATCTACGCTAATCAACCCACGTTCTGCACCACAACCAGTCATTACTCATAGCCTCCCGGATGTGGTAAATCACGGCAAACATCAAAGATATGCACTAATGCTGGCAAGATAGCTGCCATTGATTCGCTTGCTCCACCACGGCTTCCCGGTAAAGTCACCACTAAAGAACGATCAATAAAACCAGCTACGCCACGCGACATTGCAGCATATGGCGTGCGTTTTTGTCCAAATGAACGAGCAGCTTCCATTAAGCCATCTAGCTTTCGTTCTAAAAGTGGTTCTAGCGTATCAACTGTAATGTCACGCTTACCAATTCCTGTTCCACCAACCGTCATAATGCAAGCATATGATTTGCTCAACTCAAGCACTAAGTTTTTTAAAGTATCCGCTTCATCTGGCAAAATTTGGTAATGAATTGGATCGAATCCTGCTTCGGTTAAAGTTTCAACCACAGATTTTCCGGCAGTATCGGGCTTTCTACCCGCTGCTACGGTGTCTGACAACACAATAACCGCAGCCGAAACAGGCTGACGAAGAACTCGCTTAAAGTGTGATTTACCGCCTTTTTTCTTAAGCAATTTACATTGGTCCATCCAGAGTTCTTCTGGTTCACAATGTGGTTTTAACATATCGTAAATGGTTAAACCTGCGAGACTTGCAGCCGTTAGGGCCTCCATCTCTACGCCAGTTGGACCAATGGTTTCAACTACGGCAACGATCTTTACAAAATCATGTTCTAGTTCATATTCAACATCTGCCCGATAAATCGGCAGTGGATGACATAAAGGAATCAGCTCATCAGTTCGTTTTGCTGCCAAAATTCCTGCAACACGTGCGGTTTTTAATGCATCACCTTTTTCCGTATTCCCTTGTCTTAATAATTCAATACAGTGCGGTGGTGCATATAAAATTGCTTGTGCTTCAGCAACACGATAACTTTCCGGCTTCATTCCTACGTTTTTCATTATTTATCCTAGTCTTGCTTATTTCAATGTGAGTGTTCATGGCCGGCATGATGGTGATGCTTGTGTTCGTGCGGTGCATCCTTACGAATACAGCAGCCCTCTACATAATGACTCGTGCCATCTGTAAAGAACTCTTCTTTAAACACAGGCACTTCATGTTTTACTCGCTCAACCGCTTCTTCGCATGCTTGAAAAGCTTCACGGCGGTGGGCTGCATAAGCAATTGCAATAATCGCTGTTTCACCGACATCTAAATGTCCAATCCGGTGAACCACTCGCACATAAGATACCTGATACTTTTTCTCAATTTCCAGTTCAATTTCACGTATCATTTTTTCAGAAAGCGGTTTATACGAGGTATATTTCAAGGCCTTAACCGCTTTACCTTCGTGGTGATTACGAACCGTACCCATAAAAATATCAATTCCACCGCATTCAGGAAATGATTCAATAGGATCAAAAATATCTAGGCTTAAAGCCTGCTCTTGTATACGTGCAAAATCTCGCATAGCTTAGCCTCCTGCAACTGGTGATAATAAAACCAAAGTACACGGCTCACTTAAGGCAGATTGTCTGGTTATAACGTTATCCTCTATCGCACATGCACATTTTTCCATGGCCTGTGTACATTCCGGATGTAAAGTCACAATTTGATCTAAGACATCTTTCACTAAAATATTGGTAGGACAAACGATCGAAAGATTTTGTGGAAGCAATTTTTCAATTGCACCAAATGATTCGATTTTAATTTGGATAGATTGCTGCATTTATCCCCCAAGCATATGCATACTGATTTTACGGGTTTGTTGATGTTGTAAGGCATGAAAACCTTTAGCTTTATGCCAAATATATGGATGGACCAAATTCTTTAAATTTTGGATATACATATCGAATTCTGGCGTATGTTGTTTACTTACCAATGCTTGAAGCTGCGGCTTAATATTTAAACCCTGCTGTGCAAATAGACAGTTATATAGCTCACCTTGTGCAGTTAGTCGTATACGGTCACATTGGTGGCAAAATGAATGAGTAATTGTAGAAATGATGCCTAGAGCGTAGCTATTATTAAGCAGATATTGACGCGCTGGCTCATGTTGCTGCTCGATGACTTGTACCGAATAATCCGGTTGTAATGTCTGTAAAATTTCTGCTTCACTCACCACATCTTTATTTGACCAGAGTGCATCACCATCAAGCGGCATAAACTCAATAAAACGTAGCGGAATATGATTAGCAATTGACCATCTCACCATAGGTAGGATTTGATCGTCATTTTTATTTTTCATTAACACGCAGTTTATTTTAAAAGGTAGCCCTGCATCTTTTGCAGCTTGAATACCCTCAAGAACTGGTTCTAACTTTTTCTTAGTGAGCTCTTTAAATTGAATTGGATCTAGGCTATCTAGACTAATATTTAAATCATCTAGTCCAGCATCTTTTAATTGCTGAGCGTATTTTGCAAGATAATGTCCATTGGTGGTCATTGAAATACGCTTTAAACCTAATGCTTTTAAAGCTTGTAAATCGCGAACGAAATGAACAATACCTTGACGCATTAATGGTTCACCACCCGTAATACGGATGCTTTCAATACCTTGTTGCACCATAAAACTGCAAAACTGAAAGAGCGCCTCAAAACTAAGCAAATCTTGTTTATTTAGCCATTCAGGATGTTCAGGCATGCAATACACACACTTAAAATTACAGCGATCAGTTACTGAAATACGTAACTTTCGCTTGATACGCCCATATTGATCTTGCAAAAGCATTGGCGCAGTTTCAGAGTGATATTGTTTCATTATTTGCACTCATATCGAGAACAGTTCAAATATTGCAAGCACTGATTATGAGCAATTAAACTTTTAAAATTGCGCCTTAGTAGTGCTTTGGTCTTTATTGCAAAATTTGTTCCAATTCTATTTATCGTCCATAACTTTTCGGGTTGTAATTGAAATTTCAGCCGTACCGTTTTAGCTCAAACTTTAAAGCTTTACAAAATCAGTGCGGCGTCAACCTGTTATATCCCCTACTTTATTTCTAACACTTTTCTAAACGGATGGGTACATATTTATGGTACGGCGTTTTAGACAAAGGATCACAATGCTCACCAGAAATGAGCATGTTTAATTGTGGTCCAATTGGTTCCCCACCTTGAAAGCGCATGCCATAACCATGTGGAAGCGAAACAACTCCTTTTCGCATTCCCTCATCAAAATCTACAGTAACCTGAATTTCTCCATGTTGTGAGATACATTTGATTTGATCACCCATAGCTACATTTAAGGCCCCTGCATCTTCAGGATGAATTCGTAAAGCCCCTTCAGCATCTACTTTTCGCCATGCTGGGTCACGGTAAATTTGGTTGGCGTTATAACTACGTCGCTCACCCGACAAAAGAATGAAAGGAAACTCTTCAACATTAACGTTATGGCTTTTCAAGCTTGCGAGCTCATTTAACATCTCGGGAATAGCTAGACGTATTTTCTTATCTTTATAAGCTACCAGTTTCCAGACTTCATCATATTCATGTTGCGATAACACCATAGCTGAACGTTGCTTTAATATCTGTTCAAATAGTTTGACACCTTGTGTTAACGGATTACCTTTATAACCTGCACGACTTACCGCTTTGGTGTGTAACACAGCATATTGAATAGAAAGTGGCAATAAAAAAGCAACTGAACCAGCTGAGTTTTCTAACTGCTTACCTAAAGTACGATAGATAATTGAAGCTGCAAAAGGAATATATTTTTTGTGTCGTGCAAAAGTGAGTCCTAATGCCGACAAATACGGTAAATAGGCTGTTTTTTTCGAGTCGACTGAAGCTATTTTTTCTAAAATTGGAAAATTCTTCGGTATAGCATTCATAGCTTCCAGTAATCGAGTATAAATTTCGGCTTCCGGTAAAGTATTTGCTTGAGCAGCCAATACCGGATGTCTTAGGTGAAAGCCATTCTTAGGAAACTCAAGATTAAAGCCCGTAAATTCCCATTTTTCAAACTGAGTGTGAGCAGGCAAAATGTAGTCTGCAAGTCTCGCTGTTTCTGTCATAGCAACATCCACCACAACCAACAAATCTAATGCTTTAAATGCTTCCTCATAAGCTGGTGTATCAGGATAAGTTAATAACGGGTTACAACTATCTACAAACACAGCACGAATTCGCTTTTCCCCTGCTTTTAAAATTTCATCGGGTAAAATATTAGGCGGGAAGAACCCAGAAATGGGGAACATTTTATGGTAAACACTACGTCGATATTTAGGCTTTCTTTCATCTGTATCGCTTAAGATTGGAATAAACATGGTATGCAGATTATTGGTACCTTGCTTTCCAAAGTTTCCAGTCAGTAAGTACAGTAGTTTTTCTAAATATCCGTTTAATGTAGTATTTAAAGTATGTTGAATGCCTAAATCAATACGTATACAGCCTTTTTTCGCCTTGGCAAAATCTCGAACGACTTGGTAAATCAAATCGACTGGAACATCTGCTTTGGCAATATAGTCTTCAATCGGCACACGGCTAAATGCTGTTTTTACGTCTTCAAAACCGTGCGTATGTTGCTCAACAAACGCTGCATCATAAAGCTTTTCTTTAATAATGATCGCAATCATGGCCGATATTAAAAAAGCATCAGTCCCTGGTTTTAGCTGCACATGAATATCTGCTTGTTTGGCCGTTTCGGTAACACGCGGGTCAAACACCACTATGGTTCGATTCGGATCTTTCTTAATATGTTTTAGTGTGTCTCGCGCGTTAGGAATGCCATGGGCCTGAAAAGGATTTGTCCCAATGAAAAGTACATAATCTGCGTGTTCAACATCTTCTGTGGTATGGCAAGCCTGACTACCGAATAGGCGGCCATTGAGCCAGAAATCACCCGTTTTTTCTTGAGCAAGAGAGTTATAAGCATAATAACTTTTCATGGCCAGCAAAAGCTGTCGGCCATACGCTGCGCCGAGGTGGTTACCCTGACCGCCGCCCCCAACAGAAGCAAAAGCAGTCCCGCCAAAATCATCTCTAATCTGAACTAAACAATCAGCAATTTCTTCTATGGCTACATCCCAACTCACTTCTTGAAATGATCCATCAGGTTGACGTTTTAAAGGTGTAGTCAAACGGTCTGCGTGTTGCTGGTAATGCTGTAATCTGGCAGCTTTTTGGCAAACGTAACCTTGAGAAAAAGGATGTTCGGGATCACCTTTAATTTTGACAAACTGGTTATCTTTAATTTCAACACTTAAACCACAATTTCTAGAACATAAGATACATGCAGTCACATCTGTTTTACTTTGCTGAGCTGCGTCCATCATTTTTCTGGCTCCATTTATTTTTATACATCTGGCTAGAATGAAAATAACAAGTTCCAAAATAGAACTTATATATTAGATAGTCAAGAACGCATCATTCTAAAATTTGTTTATAACATCACTTTAGTTTGTAAATTGATAGAATCTAATGTTTAACTCGCTGTAAATATCTCTTTAAAAGCATTGATTTGTTTATATTGTTGAAGCTCATCCAAAGAGTTAATGCTATGAAAAAATAAGTTTTGTTTTTGAAATACGGCGACTTGTGCATGTAAAAGCTTAAAGCACTCTTTTAAACTTAATCGTTGTTTGTTAATTTGCTCTCTTATCGTGATCAGGCTTTCACGCTTTAATAAGCAAAATGGGTATAAAGCATCCCCATTAATTGAAACATAGGCTGCCTGAGCTTGTTTATTTTTGCGTAGTGCGCTGTGTAATTTCGCAACGACTTGTGTAGGTATATACGTCACATCACAAGGAATAAACAAAACATAATCTGCTTTTACATGTGACCAGGCGCTTTTCATACCCATAAGCGGGCCAAAAAAACCTGCTGCATCATCTTGAAAACACTTAATATCAGGCACAATACTTTGATAAATCGAATAATCACGATGACTATTCACCCAGATTTCAGATACAGATGACTTTAGTTTTTGATGAATTTTGAGTAGTTGCGTATCGCCATCAAATTGCTGCAACAGCTTATTTAAACCATTCATACGGCGGGCTTGTCCACCCGCCAAAATGACTAAATCAGTTACGGGATATCCCTTATTCACACTTCCACCTCTTGTTGGCAAGCTTTAATCAAGCCACGAATTTCAGGTAAACATGAACCACAGTTCCCACCTGCTTTTAAACATGCAGTAACCTGTTTTTCATGGGTAATGTTTTGTGTTTTTATCACGTCGATAATTTTATTCTTACCTACTTTAAAACAACTACACACTAAAGGCCCATCATTATTAGTAGCCGACATTGGCATACCCGCTAGTAAAGCTTTTCGGTGCAAGGCGCTCAAACGTTCTCGTTTAAACAGACTTGCTACCCAGTCACGGTCTGGCAATAAATCTGGCGGTGCAATATATAGACTTGCAATTACAATGCCATCTTTCAAAATAACGCTATGGCTCAGTTGTGAAGAAATATCTTCTATGCTTAACCATTCAAAGGTTTCGTCGGCAAATGGTAAAAAGCTTTTCAGATTCTTTTGAGTATCATGAAAAGTTTGGCGGTCTGCAAGTTCATAACGATTGGTTTTAACCATTTTGACCTTGGTCCACCATGCACAGTGATGTAGCGATTCTTGAATATGCGAATCGTATCCTTCACGAATATAGAGCACGCCCTGCCAAGTGGTATAGAACGGCTGAATAGTTACAGGCGTATGTTTGAACTCAGGTTCACCTGAAATTGCATCAACTTCTGGATTAACGACTTTACCAATGCGGGCGTCGGATGCAACCTGTTCAGTCCAGTGAATCGGTGCAAAAATTTGCCCACGACGTACCCCCGATGAGAAGGTCACACGTAGTACACAACTGCCCCATTTCGAACGAACTTCTACTAAGCCTTGATCACGTACGCCAAACTTCAAAGCATCACTTGGATGAATCTCACAGAATGGTTCAGCGCGGTGACTGGTCAAATTTGGTGACAAACCAGTACGAGTCATGGTGTGCCATTGGTCACGGATACGCCCCGTATTCAAAATGAGCGGATAATCTTCTGAAATTGCATGTACGGGATTAATTGCAACAGTCGGAATCAATTTTGCCTTGGTGTTTTTGTGACTAAACTGGCCCTTACCAAACAGTTGTTGAACGGCTTTAGCATCTTGGTTTTTATCCCATACTGGCCATTGCACTGGTTGTAGAGCATCGTACTCATCAGCATTCAGATTCATTAA
Organism: Acinetobacter pittii; assembly: GCF_022449185.1. Taxonomy (GTDB): domain Bacteria; phylum Pseudomonadota; class Gammaproteobacteria; order Pseudomonadales; family Moraxellaceae; genus Acinetobacter; species Acinetobacter pittii_I. Next base: position 673,317 of record NZ_JAKUKO010000001.1, on the reverse strand, counting down.
ACCTTTCAGGTTGAAATAACGAAAATTATTACTCTCTTCTCGCAAATCCATGTCTGCATTGTCTTGTGCAGATAACGCTGCATGCTCATTAAAGATGTCACTTGCACTCGCAAAGTCAAAACCTTTAAAGCCCAATTTTTTCGCGACTTGGCTAACAGACCACCAATCTGCTTTCGCTTCGCCCGGCGCAGGTAAAAAAGCACGTTGACGTGAAATACGACGCTCAGAATTCGTCACTGTGCCATCTTTTTCACCCCAACCTAAAGCTGGAAGTAACACATCGGCGTAAGCTGTAGTATCCGTATCGGCACAGATATCTGACACAACGACCAATTCGCATTTCTCTAAAGCACGTTTCACCTGATCGGCATCTGGTAAACTCACCACTGGATTAGTTGCCATAATCCAGATGGCTTTAATTTTTCCGGCTTCAACCGCATTAAATAAATCAACTGCTTTTAAGCCAGCTTGAGTTGCAATAAATGGGCTATCCCAAAAGGTTTGCACTACTTTTTGATGTAATGGATTATCCAGATCCATGTGTGCAGCCAACATATTGGCTAAGCCACCCACTTCTCGACCACCCATCGCATTGGGCTGACCTGTCATCGAAAATGGTGCAGCACCAAGCTTACCAATTTTGCCTGTTAGTAAATGACAATTAATAATACTGTTGGCCTTATTCACACCCTGACTTGATTGATTCACACCCATTGAAAATAGGGTAATTACTTTTTCAGTTTGAGCAAATTTCTCAAAGAACTGCTGTAATTTATCGAGTGCAATACCTGTACGCTTTGCCACATATTCAATATCGGCTTCTGGGTGGCTGCTTGCCAAAACATCTTGCAGACCTTCGGTATAAGCCTCTACAAATGCCTGATCGGCATGACCATTTTGATATAGATATTGGAATAGGCCATTGAACAATGCGACATCTTGGCCCGGTAAAATCGGTAAATGTAAATCCGCTTGCTCACAAGTACTGGTAAAACGTGGGTCAATTACCACCACAAACATATCGGGATTGTGGCTTTTAGCCTGCATAATCCGCTGATACAGCACAGGATGGCACCATGCGGTATTAGAACCGACCAAAACCACTATATCTGCATGTTCAAAATCTTCATAACTTGCAGGCACAATATCTTCACCGAAACTACGTTTGTGACCTGCCACCGCAGATGACATGCAAAGGCGCGAGTTGGTGTCGATATTTGCTGTGCCCAAATAGCCTTTTACAAACTTATTTACTACATAATAATCTTCAGTCAAAAGCTGACCTGAAACATAAAATGCAATGCTGTCACGGCCATATTGGTCGATACAAGATTGGAATTTATCGGCAATTTTATTGATTGCCGCATCCCATGTCGTTACCATCCGATCAGCTTTGCGCCCCATCATTGGTTGTAAAACACGTGTTTCTAACCCCAAAGTATCCGCAAGACGGCTACCTTTAATACATAAGCGTCCAAAGTTGGAAGGATGCTCAGCATCCCCCTCAACTTGTACCAGAGGTCCTTGAGGTTTTTGTTGGACGTTTACGCTAACACCGCAACCCACCCCACAATATGGACATGTTGTTTTGATTGTTTTTGCAACATGATCGGAGCTATCAACTTCAACGCTTGGAATACTATTCATAACTGCTCCTTTCCCTATTTAGCCTGCATTTTTTAATGCAAAATCTCGACCAAATAGCAGTTTATTTCTAAATGAAGAAACAGGGGTTTGATCTGCAATTAACTCTGCATACCACATACCATCTTCAGTATCACCAAACAATACTGCACCGATTACCCGATCACTTTGAATGATAATACGCTTATAAATCTGGCGTTTTTCATCGTTCAGGATAATATCTTCATAATCATCTTTCGGCTCAAAATTACCAGCCGAGAATACATCGACACCACTGACTTTCAACTGAGTCGGTACTGTAGGTGCTTTAAAGGTTAAGCTACCATGCTCTGCTAAATGGGTCGCGCAAATAAAAGCTTGCCCCCACAATGGTTCAACCAAACCGAAAGTTTGACCACGATGTTCGATACACTCACCCACGGCATAAATACTTGGGTCAAATGTTTGCATGGTGTCATTCACTAATACACCACGATTACAACGTAATCCTGCACTTTGCGCCAAAGCAATATTCGGACGGATACCTACAGCGAACACCACAAGGTCTGTATCTAAAACTGTGCCATCTTTCAATCGGATTTGTTTGACATGACCGTTTTCATCACCAATTAACGCTTCGGTATTGGCTTCGGTAATGATTTGAATGCCTTTTTGCTCAATGCTATGACGTAATAACTGACTTGCACGCCCATCAAGTTGACGCTCCATAATACGGTCCATCAAATGCAAGACTGTGACATTCATACCGCGTTGCTTTAAACCATACGCCGCTTCTAAACCAAGTAAACCACCGCCAATCACCACGGCGTTGGTTTTTGAACCGCAGTATTCAATCATGGTGTTAACGTCATAAATATCGCGGAAAGTTAACACGCCCTTTAAGTCGACACCTTGAACTGGTGGAATAAATGGTGCCGAACCTGTTGCCAGAATCAAACGGTCATAATCAACTGTCTGGCCTTTTTCGGTGTAAACCACTTTACGCGGACGATCAATTTTTACGGCTTTATCACCGGCAATAAATTTAATGCCTTTATCGTCGTACCACTTTGGTGGATGCAACATAATGTCTTCAATGGTTTTTTCACCCGATAAAACCGGAGACAACATAATACGGTTATAGTTCCCCCATGGTTCTTCACCAATCACCGTAACTTCATAACGGTCTGGTGCCATATCAAGTAAATCTTCTAGACAACGCATCCCTGCCAAGCCATTCCCGATCAGCACCAGTTTAAGTTTGTCTTGTGATACACCTGTATTGGTAATATAAGTTTTCTGCGGCACCGCATTGACCCAAACACGACCATCAACAATTTTGCTCGGGTAAACCGCCAATTTTTGGTCTTTATCTTCTAAACAACGGCCCGTTGCCAAACTAAAATGTTGTTTATAGATTGGCGATGCAATGACACGCTCACCTTGTAAATCACCAATAATCCCACGGCTCATCACATTCGCTTGGCTAAATGGATCTTTATTACTCAGCACGTAAACACGTTTTTCATGTCCTACACGGAAGATTGCTACCGCTTGGCCGCCCACTAGCGCTCCTGCACCCGTGTTTGGGGTTAAATCATCGAGTGCACACACATCAATCCATTGATCATCAGGAAGCATATTTTTGTCTTGTACAATATTCATATAAGTTCTCCTTTATGCTTCAACCATTGGAATGCGGTCTTCTGAACGTTCAGCTTCGGTTAATGGACGGATTTGACCACGTTCAGTTGTAAATTGAATGTGTGGATCAGCCTGTTCATTTGCTCCTGCGTTGATATACGTTTGGAAGCGTTTGCGAACTTCAGGATTTTCCACCGCAGTACGCCATTCGTCTTGATATGTGCCAATAATGTGTTCCATACGGCGTTCAAGCTCGGCAGCCAAACCAAGTGAATCATCCACAACTACAGATTTAAGGTAATCTAAGCCACCTTCCATGTTGTCGCGCCATACACTCGTACGTTGTAAACGGTCTGCTGTTTGGATGTAGAACATATAGAAACGGTCGATGTAACGGATGAGCGTTGCTTTATCAAGGTCAGATGCAAGTAACTCGGCATGACGTGGTTTCATACCACCGTTACCACAGACATAAAGGTTCCACCCTTTTTCGGTCGCGATAATACCTACATCTTTACCTTGCGCTTCCGCACACTCACGAGTACAGCCAGACACTGCCATTTTTAATTTATGCGGTGAACGTAAACCTTTGTAGCGGTTTTCAAGCTCGATCGCTAAACCAACCGAGTTGTCTACCCCGTAACGGCACCATGTGCTACCCACACAAGATTTCACGGTACGCAATGATTTACCGTAAGCATGACCAGACTCGAAGCCCGCAGCATTCAGCTCTTCCCAAATGAATGGAAGCTCATGAACTTGCGCCCCGAACATGTCAACACGTTGACCGCCAGTAATTTTGGTGTACAAGTTATATTTCTTCGCAATTTGACCAATCGCGATTAAACCATCTGGAGTCACCTCACCACCTGCCATACGCGGTACAACCGAGTAAGAACCGTCTTTTTGGATGTTACCCAAATAGTAGTCATTACTGTCTTGTAAGCCTGCATGGCTTGGCTCAAGTACAAAATCATTCCAGCAAGAGGCTAAAATGTTTGCCGCAGCAGGTTTACAGATATCGCACCCTAAACCATGACCATGTTGATGAATCAAATCATCAAAAGTTTTGATTTCATTGACACGAACCAAGTGATACAACTCTTGACGCGAGTACGGGAAGTGTTCGCAAATGTGGTTATTTACAGTCACACCTTGACGTTGTAACTCTGACTTCAACACTTGTGTCACTAATGGTGCACAGCCACCACAGGCTGTTGCTGCTTTGGTGCATTTCTTTAATGCACCTAAAGAGGTCGAACCATCGCTAATTGCTTGACAGATGTCTGCTTTTGATACGTTGTTACATGAACAAATGGTTGCGCTGTCTGGAAGTAAATCTACACCGCTACCACCAGATTTTCCTGCCGACTGCTCAAATCCCGGCATAATTAAGCTTTCAGGAACTTCCGGTAAAGCCAGACCGTTTAACATCATTTGTAAAAGATCGTTGTACTCTTTGGCATCGCCCACCAAAACCGCGCCCAGCAATTTGGTTTTATCTGCATTTACAACAATCTTTTTATAAACCAGTGCATGCTCATCTGCATAGAAATAGCTTAATGCACCCGGCGTCATGGCATGCGCATCACCGACAGAGGCAACGTCCACACCCATCAACTTCAACTTAGTGCTCATGTCTGCACCAGCGAAGCAATGACACTCTTCATCTAAAATGTGTTTTGCTGCAATACGCGCCATGTCATAGCCCGGTGCAACCAAACCATAAATTTTATTTTGCCAAAGCGCACATTCACCAATGGCATAAATATTGTTATCTGAAGTTTGGCAGTAATCATTAATGACAATACCGCCACGCTCACCAATCGCGAGACCACTGTTACGTGCAAGTTCATCACGTGGACGGATCCCTGCAGAGAATAAAATCACATCTGCTTCAAGCTCGCTACCATCTGCAAATTTCATTACATGAGTTGTGCTGTCACCGCATTCAATAGATTGAGTCGCTTTTTGTGTATGAACTTTTACACCAAGGTCTTCAATTTTACGGCGTAAAACTTTACCGCCCAAATCATCAATTTGAACTGCCATTAAACGTGGCGCAAACTCAACAACGTGCGTTTCTAGATCTAAATCACGTAAAGCTTTTGCAGCTTCAAGTCCAAGTAAACCACCACCAATCACTACACCTGTTTTTGCATTGAGACTCGCTGCACGAATCGCATCTAAGTCTTCAATGGTACGGTAAACAAAGCAGTTTTCACGGTCATTCCCTGGAATTGGTGGAACGAATGCATACGAACCTGTTGCCAACACCAATTTGTCATAGCTGATGACATCACCATGATTGGTTGTGACTGTTTGTGCAGCTGTATCAATTGCAGTTGCTTTGGTATTTAGACGTAAGTCAATGCCATGAGCATCAGCAAAGTCAAAACGTGCTAAAGATAAATCTTTTGCTGATTTCCCAGAGAAATATTCTGTCAAATGTACACGGTCATATGCGATACGAGGTTCTTCCGCGAGAATCGTGATTTCCAGTTCATCATCTGCTTTTTCTAAAATGGCTTCGATGAATTTGTGGCCCACCATACCATGACCAATCATTACCAATTTCATAGTGTTTCTCCTCAAATCACGTTGCTTTTAAGCTGCGTTATTGCGTTCTCAAATAGACGTTGTTTTTTTGCCTTGTGTTCTACCGAGAAGCAAATCAATCTCACAAAGCATGTAGCTGCTTGGAATCCATTTTTCCCACTCGTTAATGACACCCAATGCACAGCAAAGTCATAAAAAGAAATAAAAAAAGCGAGCCCCCTCATAGAGAAGGCTCGCATCGCTGGAACTGAAAAATTAGATAATTCAGATGTAACTTTTTTATGCAATAAAAATAAAGACATGGCCTTCACTCCGACTGAACGTAAATTCTTTGTGTGCACAGTTGCACTCACAAATTCGATCAGAACGGACATCGTTGGCCGTCTTTAAAACTTATGGTCGTCTTCGACCTGTAATTAAGTAAGCATTTTGCATGCCAATTCTTATATAAATTTAATTTATTAATTTTTTATATTTAATTTCAAATAGATATAATTCACCCAGCTATCTTATAAAAATAATGTCTTATTCTATTTGCCCCATCGCTGTACACTTACATAGTTGAAATAAAAATATGTCTTGCCACAAAATGAATCGTATTTTTGCACCAAGACTGACCACATTCATTGTTTAGCTTGCTGAAATGCCACTTAAACTGAATTTTTTGTTGATTTTTGGATGGCACTAATCTTGCTTAAAACCTGATAACAAAAAACGCGTCGAATTGGCGCATTTTCTTAGCCTGATTTTCTGAACTTATGCCAAAACTCAAAATAGCCCTTATTGATGATGATCATGCGCGAGCAGACTATATAAGAAAAAGTCTGCTTGAAAATGATTTTGAAGTGGTCGCTTGCCTTACTTTGGACCATTTAAATATTTTTCGTCTCGAGCATTTACAAGCCGATGTGATCTTGCTCGATATGGATCATCCTCATCGTGACATTATTGAAAGTTGTGTGAGTAGCTATGACCTACCGACTGTCCTGTTCACTAAAAATTCAGATAAAGACACCATCAAACAAGCCATCGATGCGGGAGTAACTGCTTATATTGTAGATGGCATAGATCCTGCCCGCTTACATACCATTTTAGAAATCTCGATTGAGCAATATAAAAAACACAAAAAACTCGAAGGTGACTTAAAAGAGGCTCAAACAAAACTGGCTGATCGTAAAGATGTTGAAAAGGCCAAAGTGTTACTCATGCAACTCCACGGTCTGCCTGAAGATACAGCTTTCCAACTTCTCAGAAAAAATGCTATGAGTCACCGTATAACGATTGGAGAAATGGCACGGCGGTTACTTGATGCCCAAAAATTACTCAACAATCAACTAAAGGATGAATAAATGAGCACATTAGAAAAGACTCAATTACAACTCGGCTATATTCCTTTGCTTGATTGTCTTGCATTGCTTTGGGCAAAACAAAGAGGCTTCTTTGAAGAGGTGGGTTTAGATGTCACTTTAGTTAAAGAAGCATCATGGGCAAGTCTTCGAGACCGTCTTGCTTTTGGTCTATTAGATGCAGCGCATTGCTTATCTGCAATGTTACCTGCAGCGGCAGTAGGCACAGATCAAATTGGCACGCCACTACAAACATCACTCGTTTTAAGTGAAAACCGTGCTTTTATTAGCTTAAGCCAAAAACTTACTCATCAACTTGCAATTCAAAAAAATGATACGGCTCAAGTAACAGCGCAAAAAGTGGCAGATTATCTCGAACAAGGTCACTCCATTTCTTTAGCTCATGTATTTAAGCATTCTATTCATCATTATTGTTTAAGAGAGTGGCTCGCCTTAGCAAACCCTGAACTTGCACAATCTATCCAGCTTAAAACATTACCGCCACCTTATATGGTCGAAGCATTAGACAAACATGTGATTGATGGTTTTTGTGTCGGAGAACCTTGGAATACTCAAGGTGAGCTTTTAGGTTTAAGTAAAATGATTTGCTCAAGTCAAAACATTATTCCACCTGTGGCTGACAAGGTTTTAGCAGTAACTCAAGAATGGGCTGAACAGCATCCACAAACACTAGTTGCACTCACCACAGCAATTATGAAAGCTCAACAAGAATTGAGTGAGTTAGAAGACTTTGCTCCAATTTTAAAATTATTGGTCGAGTTTGGAATTGTTCGCTTCCATTGTTCAGAAGAAGTCCATGTCGACAAATATTATATGATTCAGGATATTGTCCGTCATTTAGTAAAAGAAAGTGCACTTCCAAAAGTAGAAGACTTTTATTGGCTGCTCGAGCAAATGCAAAAATGGGATGAACTTCAACTCGACCAAGCACAAATCACAAGCTTGGGTGCTCAATGCATTAATCTTGAGGCTTATGAACAAGCTAAACAACGCTATCGTTCATAACTTTTCTACTTATCAAATCGCCATAAAAAAAAGCTGTCTTTTATGACAAAGACAGCTTGAAAGACCCATAAGACAAAATGCGAAACACGCATTACTATATTTTCTAGGCTCAACTCATCCATTGAAAATATAGCGCTTATGGAAATGATCATATCTATCTAAGCGTATCATTTTCAGACATTTTCATATCAATAACTGCCACTTGATCAATTTCAGTTCATTATTCAAAGCATCTTAAGTCAGTCTTTAAATATTTATCTCTTCTTTAAGCCTTAAATCTACCCATGCTCACTACAGAATAGTGATGCATCAATTACGCGGGTGAGGTCATAAATTTCATTTTATTTCTTCAAAATAATTTCTCGCATCTGTCTTAATTAAATTAATTTTTTTAGCTCTAAAGTAATTTATTGCCTATGTCATTATATTTAAAAAGATTTATTTATTAATCCTTTTGTAAAACTTAAATATTACGATTCAAATAATTAGATAAAAAAAATTAGTGAAAAATCCTCTAAGTCGCTCCTGTTTTGAGTTACAAACCGCAACAATCATGGCACAAATGGTAATAATAATTAAATTAATAATCATTATCATTCACACCACATAAAAACCTGAGAAGATCTACCATGATCCATGAAAATATTCTCGACTGCATAGGTAAAACGCCACTACTACAATTATCAAGGCTATTCACGCATCAATCGATCTCAGTGATTGCGAAAATGGAATTGTTAAATCCAGGAGGAAGCATTAAAGACCGTCCAGCATTATTCATGCTACAGGAAGGCCTGAAATCTGGAGTTATTAATAAAGATAGTCATATTGTTGAAAGTTCATCAGGGAACTTAGCGATTGCGCTTGCAATGGCTTGCAAAATATATGGATTAAAATTTACTGCCGTTATTGACCCGAAAATTGCCTCAGCAAACTTACAAATGTTGAAGCTCTACAAGGCCAATATCGAAATGGTCTCTGAAAAAGACCAAAACGGCGGTTATTTAAAAACCAGAATTGACACTGTAAAACGACTCTGCCAACAGCTTCCTAATGCTGTTTGGATTAATCAGTATGCAAATCCAAATAACTGGAAAAGCCATTATTTTGGTGAAGCAGAAGAAATCCTAAATCAAATTGATCGCAAGATTGATTACCTCGTGATTGGAGCAAGTACCTCCGGCACGATTATGGGCGTATCTCGTCGCCTTAAAGAAAAGTTCCCCGAATTAAAAGTCATCGCTGTCGATATTGTTGGCTCTGTCTTATTTGGTGGTACATCTGGTCCACGCGAAATTCCTGGCATTGGAGCAAGCACTGTTCCGGCTCTCCTCTCTCCCGATGAAATTGATGATGTCATTTATGTAGATGACTATGAATCGGCACTGGGTTGCAGAGAACTTCTTGAACATGAAGGAATCTTTGCAGGTGGCTCGAGCGGCTCATCTATTTCAGCCATCAAAAAGCTGATTCCAACCATTCCAGAAGGTTCATGCGTCTTAACACTGTTGCCCGATCGTGGCGATCGTTATCTCGATCTGGTTTATGAAGATGAATGGTTCGAAATGATCAAGAAGCGTCACTTCAATCGAAACTTACGACGCCAAGAAAATCTTACTTTACAAAATATTGTTTAACCTTCTCCATAGGAAATATTCATGAGCAATTTGGCTACCCTTCGCTATTTAAGTCAATCAGATTTATTAAATCTTGGCGCAAATCATAGTAATTCATTTATTGAAGCGATTACTGAAGGTTTAACCCTGCATGCAAATAAACAGTTTGTACAACCCTTAAAACCGTACCTTCGTTGGCAAGGTGCAGACCATATTGCCGACCGTATTATTGCAATGCCTTGTTATTTAGGCGGCAACGACCCGATTGCTGGAATCAAATGGATTGGTTCAAGACAACATAACCCTAAAAAATTCAATATTCCGCGTGCTAGTGCATTAATTGTTTTAAATGACTCAGAAACAAATTATCCAGTTGCAGTGATGGAAGGCAGCCTCATCAGTGCCATGCGAACTGCGGCAATTACTGGTGTCTCAATTAAATATTTAGCAAAAAAAGACTTTTCAGACATTACTGTAATTGGCTGCGGACCGATTGCTCAAATGCAGATTAAGACTGTGCTTGAACAATATGCTCAAGTGAAAAAAATCCATTTATTTGATGTAAACCCTGAAGCGGCTGAAAAACTCAAAGCGTTGTTCTTATCGGAATATCCGCAATTAGAAATTGAAATTCATGACAGCGCTAAGTCTGCAATTGAGCAAGCAGATGTGCTGATTACCTGCACAGTTTCAGATAAACCTTACATTCCATTTGAGTGGCTAAAAAAAGGCTGCTTTGTTTCAAATATTTCAATTATGGATATCGAGCCTGAAGTCTTCTTAAAAGTCGACAAAGTGATTGTAGATGACTGGGACCAATCAAACCGAGAAAAGAAAGTCATCAATGTGCTAGTTGAAGATGGCTTATTCAGCCGTGAAAAACTACATGCTGAACTTGGCGACATCATTATTGGTCATAAAAACGGCCGCGAACACGAAGATGAAATCATTTTGCTCAACCCAATGGGCATGGCGATTGACGATATTGTCTGCGCTAAATGGTTCTTCAATGCTGCACAAGAACAAAACGTTGGCACGGTTCTACCGCTTTTATAAGAATAGGAATAACTAAAATGTTAGATCGGATTTACACAGCACAACTACAAAAAACGATAGATGCACTCTACATGGAGAATTATGGAGATTTTAGAGATCATATTTCCTATAAAAAGCCTTATCTGGCAATTACTCTCAATGATGAGTTGGAACTCTATTTCAGCTGTTTAAAAGTAGATGGTGTAAATCCTTTCTATGTTACCCAACCCGAAGTTTTGCTTCATAACGTGTTGAGCAATACAACTTCTAAAATTTCTATTTCTGAAGTTTTTAACTATTTAACCAAAGCAACTTGGTGGCCATCTCCACACCATCAAAAAGCGATTGATTATTGGCTAGATAACTTAGTAACGGCTGAAAAAATTCCTCAAATTTTACAGTCAGCCCTTTCATTTTCTTCGCCTTTAATGACCAGTGAATTGCTATCACTGGTAGCTGATCGTCCATTTCATCCGTTCGCTCACTCAAAAGGTGAACTTGCCCCACTCATAACTCAAAAAGAAATTGAGGTGTATTGGTGGGCATTTAAGAAAAATGACGTAATCAATAATATGGAGTCGATTCCTCATAAAGAGCTTCTGTTAACAGAAGTTGAGGAAAGTCTTATTGCTGACAAAATGGCTGAGCTTTCAGATGATTACTTAGCCCTACCTTTGTTAAAGACTCAACACCGCTATTTAAAGCTTGAAGAAAATAAGTACGACGGTATTGACCTAAACCATGTCACCAGAATTGGTTTACCGACTTCTTCTTTAAGAACCCTTATTCACAACGCAAACCCTACTCTGCATTTAAAACTCTCGACCAATGCCAAAACATTAGGTGCAATCCGCTCTATGCCAGGGCGTTATTTAATGAATGGGCATACGGCTTATGATTTTTTAAATGAAGTCATTAATGAAACTGCTTTAATAAAAAATCGCCTCTTTTTGAGCAATGAAACACATTGGTGGGTGCTCGGTAAACAAGAGCCTATTGTAAAGAATTTAGGTGTAATCGGCTGCCAAGTCAGACATTTACCCGACTTTTGCCAAGACAAAAATGTCACGCCAATCACCATGTCAGCTTTAAGCTGTACGTATGTCGACCCTTGGGAAACTTTAGGCATTGAAGGTGACAAATGGTCATTACTAAAAGACTTAAGTGTTCATTTTATTCAAACATTCTTAACCCTTTGGGCAAAAGGAATCATGCCTGAATGCCACGGGCAAAACACCATGGTGTGTTATGAAAATAATAAGTTTAAATTCTTTGTTTTGCGTGACCACGATACCTTAAGAATATGTACCACAGCCATTGAAGAAAGTGGTTTTACTCCTCCGATTTATACCATCGATACCAGCACACCAAACAATCTTATCTTTACTAAAAATGAGGAATTATTTAATTACTTCATTACCTTAGGGATTCAAATTAATCTCTACCCAATTGCTTTAGCTACCTTGAAATATACGGATCGTACAGAAAGTGATTTTTGGGAGATGGTTCAAGATATTATTCAAGATTTTGTAGAAACCCAACCTATTTCAGAACAAACAAAATCGCAAATTCAAACCTATCTTTTTGACAATAAAACTTGGCCATTCAAACAGCTACTTACGCCTTTACTTGCGCAAGAAAGCGACTCAACAGGCATGCCAAGTAAAATTGGAACTACGCCAAACCCTTATCACAGCTTATCTGTTTCTAGCTATGAGACCATGGATATCTAAATCATGCGCTCATCTCGCCTAGATCATTTCATTATTCTGCTCTGTCAGTTTTTTTCCACTTTCGGGCTTATGGTGCTTATTCCGATCATGCCGCTCTATATGGAAAAACTGACTGCGCATATGAGTGCTCCCACTATCTGGGCAGGTTTGGCACTCGCGGCTCCGGCTATTGGCAGTTTATTTACAGCACCGATTGTGGGTCACCTATCCGACACATTCGGCCATAAAAAAGCCTTGTTATTTTCTCTGGCTGGTTTCTGTATTTCAATACTACTCATGGCGAGCGCCCAGCATTTATACCTGTTTATTTTCGCGCGAATTTTACTCGGGTTTTGCGGTCTCTCAGTCATTTTAAATGCTTACGTTTCATATCTTTCCAATGAGCAACAACGAGGCGCCGCTTTTGGGCAACTACAAAGTAGCGTAGCGCTCGCTTGCTTATGTGGTCCCGTGCTCGGCGGAATATTTATGGATCAATGGCGGGTTGAAGTATTACTCAACGCGACAGCATTTGTTGTGATGACACTCATTGTGATCGCGTCATTTGTATTAACTAATCCCGTTAAAACCGAGGCTTCAAAACCTAAAGAGAAATCTAAGCTTCCAGCTTTCTTTGATAGAACGATTTTTTCATGGTTAAGCGCCGGCATTTTGGTTCAAGCCGGTGGCTTTGGTTTGGTGTCTTGCTTCGTTCTGTATATTAGTGAAATAAGCCAAAGCACTCACTCATCGTTATCTGCTGCGAGTTTAACGGGAACCATTCATGCGCTTTCATGGGGAGCAGCCTTTATTGCTGCAACCTATTGGGGGAAAAGAAATGATGATAAAGGAGACTCTTTTAATAACTTCATTTACGCATCTTTAATTTGCGGCATCACGATATTCGCATTGATATGGGTTTCTAATCTCTGGCTGATTCTTGTATTACGACTCATACAAGGCTTCTGCTTTGCAGCCCTTATTCCTTCGATCTTACACACAATTTCTCTAAAAGCCGGCACTCAAAGCCAAGGAAAAGTGATTGGTATTTCTAACAGTGCCTTTGTCTTAGGACAACTTATTGGCCCAATCACCATCACGCTCACCTACTCATTTTTCAATATTACTGCTGCATTAATCTGCACCTCACTATTTTTTATCGGTGCAGGATTAGTGGTGATTTTGAACAGATTCTTAATGGATACAATTTTAGAAGAGGCACAAGAATGAACTCAATTATTACAACCGATGCATGGTCTTATAAACTTTTCGAACAGTACCTGAATACTTTCTTTCGTGAACTCAAAGTAAATCTTGAAAAGCATATTATCCCAGCTCAAGATTCTCCTTTATTCACACTGTATGCAGAGCGCCCAGACACCCTGTATTTTGCTTATACTTTTAATGCATCTAATACGATTGTTTATGGTGCAGTTCAGTATCTATCCACCACTGGTTATCATAGATATCAACGTGGTTTTACCCTGCAAAATTTAAGCGACAATACATTTGACTCGCTAATCGACCCTAAAAAATTAGTGAAGCTGATTACAGATGAACTGAATAGCTTATTTAAAGATAAAAACCAAAATAAGAATTTGTACTCCGATATTGTAAATAGTATCGAAAATACAAAATTCTTTTTAGAAAATAGGCCTTCCCAAACAGTAACTAAAGCGTTAAGTGGTTTTCAGGCAACCGAACAAGGCATGTTATATGGTCACCCTTTTCATGTGACCTCTAAAGCCAATTTAGGTTTCTCTAAAGAAGACATGAAAAAGTATAGCCCTGAGTTAGGCGCAAGTTTCCAACTTCATTACTTTGCAATTCATTCTTCTTTAATCCAAAAGCTTGTAAGTGAAGAACAGTCTTCTCATCGTATTGAAGATGAAGTTTTAGAAACTGCAAAAGAGCGTTTGCAAGAAAACATAGCAAATTACGAGCTAATGCCAACCCACCCTTGGCAAGCCAACTTTTTACTTCAACATCCATCTTTAAAGAAATATTTAGATAACCAAGACGTGATCTATCTGGGAGCTTTAGGTCAAACCGTATGGCCAACCTCATCTGTTCGTACCGTGTGGTTACCTCAATCGAACCTGTTCCTAAAGCTTTCAATTGATGTACGAATTACCAGTTTCATTCGTAATAACCCAATGGATGAGATGGAACGCGCGATTGATGCGAGCAAAATTATTATTAATCACAAGATTAATGAGCAATATCCAGACCTTGTGATTCTGCCGGAATTAGAGGCAAAAACAGTCAAAATTCCAGAGCTTGAAAGTTCATTTGGCATTCTTTATAGAGCAGGACTCACGCCAGAGGTATTAGAAAATACCAGAATGCTAGGTGGCTTGGTTGAAGAAAATGAAAACCATGAAATCCCGCTTTTAAGCATTATTCAGCAAGCGGCACCCAACCAAAATCTACAATCGAAAGACGCGAAAGACTTCATTACTTTCTGGTGGAAACAGTACGTTAAAGTTTCACTCATTCCATTAATTGAGTTGTTTGCAAACAAAGGCATTAGCGTAGAAGCGCACATGCAAAACAGTTTAATGGAATTTAAAAATGGCTATCCACATCGTCTTATTCTTCGAGATATGGAAGGTATTAGCATTGTTCCAGAAATGATAGAAGACGACTCATCTATTTCTGAAGATAGTACCGTTTGGTTCTCTCAGAAAGATGCATGGATCTTTTTAAAATACTACCTCGTGATCAATCACATTGCTCATCTCATCAGTGCAATTGCACGCGTTACGGCCATTGAAGAATCTGAACTTTGGCAAGCTACCCGCCTTACGCTCACACAAGAAAATTTTAGCACCAAAGGTCAGCAGTACCGCGATTTATTAATTAATTCACTCACATTACCAATTAAGGCAAATATGTTAAATACGCTCTACCACAGTGGTGGCAATCCAATCTGGATTGAAGTTGAAAACCCTATTTATAAATATCGCGGCGCAGAAGCACTTTGCCCTCTTCAACCAACACAACAAACCAATTATAAAACCCTCGCGGAAAATCGCGTAATGAGTCAATTATTAGAAGCACTCATTTTTGAAAATACTTTTAAATACGAGTTTTCTAAAGGTCAGATCAAGTTTTATATTTCCGATACCGTTTTTTATACTTGCGCGGCCAAACGACATTTTAGTTTTAAACGAATTAAGTTAGATCCTTCAAGCTTAGTCCGTTCTAATATTACTTTAGATGCTGAAACTCGTCCTAGCTTAAAAACGCTACTTGCCGATTTAAAAAATATTATTGAAGCAGACCCTGTTAAATGGCAAAACTTTAATGATGAGCTCAATTTAACTTACGTTAAACATGCGCAAACTTTGAGCCAAGCCCCAGCTCAACCTTTAAGAACCTTGCCTTATTTAGAACAAGAAGCACGGATTACTAATGCACATTTATATCACCCAAGCTTTAAGTCACGTATCGGCTTTGATTTAAAAGAAAATCAAAAATATGCACCTGAGCTTTCTGAAGGCTTTACGGTTCAATGGGTGGCAACTCATAACAGTTTATGCAAACTGGTTTTAAGTGAAACCATTAACTTAGAGCAGCTTTATAAACAGCATTTTTCAGAAAAAGATCTACAAGCCATTAATGATCAGTTGAAAGAGCAAAATGTAGATTTTAAAGATTATATCCTCACCCCAATTCACCCGTGGCAGTGGGATAAAATTATTGAATTATATTATCAAGATGCGATTAGCAACCAACTGATCATCCCGTTAGATATTGAAGGTCCGACTTACTTGCCACAGCAATCGATTCGAACTTTATCGAATATTAGCGACATCTCAGCGCTTTCTCTTAAATTGGCAATGAACCTGGTCAATACTTCTACCTCTCGTGTATTGGCACCGCATACCGTTCAAAATGCGGCAAGAATGAGTGACTGGCTTTATAACATTGTTGAGCAAGACCCTATTTTAGAAAAACAGCGCAAGCCTGTTATTTTAAGAGAGATTGGCGGTCTTTCAGTTAACCAGCCGATTGCTTTACCTGTTCAATACGGCGCACTCGCCTGCATTTGGCGCGAAAGTATTTACAGCTACTTAAAAGAAGGTGAATCTGCCACTCCAGTAACAGGTTTAATGCAAGTTGATACAGACCAAAAACCTCTAATCGATGAGTGGATCCAAGAGTACGGTATCGAGTTCTGGTTAGAAAAATTACTCACCAATGCTTATTTACCAATCATGCATATTTTATGGTGCCACGGCCTCGCTTTAGAGTCACATGCACAAAACATGGTACTGATTCATAAAAATGGTTTACCCGTTAAAGCTGCCTTGAAAGATTTCCACGATGGAATTCGTTTTAGTCGTCATCTTTTACGTGAGCCCGAGCTTTTACCTAACTTACAAGATGCTCCAAAAGAACATGCCAAGATTAACCCGAACTCATTCTTGGAAACCCATTCTCCAAATGAGTTAAGAGACTTTACCCAAGATGCGCTTTGGTTTGTAAATCTGGCTGAGTTAGCGATTTTCTTAAATGAACATTATGACTTCGATGAAATCAAATTCTGGACCATGTTAAGAAGCATTATTAATCAGCATAAAGAAGCTCACCCAGAGTTTGCGGAACGATATGAATTGTTTAACTTTACAGATGACACCATCGATATTGAACAGCTCGCAAGCCGTCGTTTTCTTCCGGAAATTCGTTTAAGAGTACAAACCACGCCAAACCCACTCAGCCTAATTAAGGAAATTGAATATGAATAAGCATTCGATTTCTTTTAAGAAACGAATAGCAAATAGTGAGACGCTCTATGGAATATTTTGTTCCGTAGCTTCTCCGATTAATGTCGAGCAACTGGCACTTGCGGGCTATGATTTTATTATTATCGACTTGGAACATACTTTATTTAGTACGTCTCAAGTCGAGACCATGATTTTAGCCGCTAGAGCTATGAGTCTTGATGTGTTTGTAAGAGTGCCGTTAAACGCCAACCATTTAGTTCTACCTCTGCTCGATGCAGGAGTAACGGGTATTGTTTTTCCGCGTATAGAAAATGCTCAGCAGGCACAAGAAGCCGTGAACTATTGTCATTATATGCCGCTTGGTCAAAGAGGACTCAACTCGACAAGGTTAAATCGATACGGCATGGATGATTTAGCTAGTTTTGTTCAACACGCAGCAAACGAAACGGCTGTCGTTGCCATGATTGAAAGCTTGGAAGGACTAGAACAACTAGATGAAATATTAAAAGTTGAAGGTATTGATATTATTCTAGAAGGTGCTGCCGACCTTTCTCAATCGATGGGAATGCCATGGCAATCTAGCCATCCAAAAGTGAAAGAAAAAGTTCAAGAGATGTATTTAAAGACTAAAAATAGTCAAAAGCATTTCTGTGCTATTCCCCGACAACCTGAAGATATTGTGGCATGGAAACAACAATCCGTTCAGCTTTTTGTACTTGGTGATGACCGAAGCATTATTCGCCGTGCCCATCAAAATCACCTCAATACTTTTAAAGAAATCTAATCACTGTTCAAACCCTTCTAGGGGAATAAATACCAATTCCCCTAATTGATTGAATAAATTTCAAATATATTATTTTATAGCAATGAACAATATTGTTAATTACAATGATTCTCATTTATAATCCTGACAATTTAAAATCACTCTCAGGGCGAGACAATGGGAAATAAGAAGAGTAATAAGCTTTTTACGAGGAAATCTGAAGTTAAAAATATCATTCCAGTCCTTTCACTTGGTGGGGCCATCTTTCTCTCAAACTCGGCCTTTGCAGCCTCAGCCTCTGAGACAACAGATGTTGAAAAAAAGCCTGAAGCACTCCCGACAATTACAATTACTGCTTCACGCGCAGATGAACTTTCTACCTCTGCCAAGCAAGTGACTAAGCTAGATGAAAAACAAATTGAGCTTTTAAAAAATGGTTCATCTGGCAGTATTGCAACCGTTTTAGCAAAAGCCGTACCGGGCCTTTCCGACTCAAGCCGAACTATTACCGATTATGGTCAAACTTTACGTGGTCGTAATGCCCTGATCTTGGTCGATGGCGTGCCGATGAACCTTACACGTGACACATCACGCGGACTTTCAGCAATTGATCCTGAAAGTATTGCGAACATTGAAGTAATTCGCGGCAGTAACGCAATTTATGGTGGCGGTGCTGCGGGCGGTATTATTTCAATTACTACGAAAGCGGCTGGTGGTGAACCTACAGCAAAAACCGTTATTGGACTACAAACGCCATTAACGAATTTCCGTTCTAATGCTTTAAGTGGCAATATTCATCAATATTTCACAGGCAGCTTTAACGCTTTTGACTATGCGCTCGACTTTGGTTACCAACGTATTGGTAGTCCGTACGATGCAAGTGGTGACCGTGTTGCACCGGAACCAAGTCAAGGCGATTTATATGATGCCGATGCTTACAGCGTAGGTGGTAAACTTGGTTATCATATTGATGACAACCAATACCTACAATTCGCTGCAAACTACTATAATGCGGAGCAAGATTCAGACTATGCATCTGATCCAAGTGTTAAGAATGCCGCTGCTGGAACTGTACCAGCAAAAGCAATTAAAGGCTTAAAGCTTAAAGACCAAAATAAAAATGAAAACCAAATATACAATTTGACTTACAACCATAAAGATTTTTTTGGCAATAAGGTTGATGCTCAAATTTATTACCGCGACTTCTTTACACGTTTTTCACCGTTTGATGCGCGTGGAAATGCGAATCGTGGTAAGCAAGTCGATCAGATTTATCAAGAAAATAATGTACTCGGTAGCCGCTTAACTGTTACTACACCACTTGAGTTTTTAGGTGACACCTCACTGGTTTGGGGTGGTGACTTTAGCCGCGAAAAAAGCGAAATGCCTTTAGATATTTTCGATCCTGACATTTATGATCAATCTGGTGGCTTAGAGTTTGTAAAAATTGGCAAACTTATTTATTTACCTGAACTCACCACGCAAAGTATAGGTGGTTTTATACAGTTAAAACACCGCTTTAATGACCAATGGTCAGCAGAAGCTGGTACGCGTTATGAAGACAGCTATGCCCAAATTGATAGCTTTGTTCCTTTATCACAATTAGGTAAGCCCAACCCTTACACCGTTGAGGGCGGAAAAGTGAAAGCTGATGCATGGTTGTACAATGCTAACGTGACTTTCTCTCCAAATGACCAACACTCGATTTATGCATCTTTTAACCAAGGTTTCCAATTACCTGATGTTGGTTTGATTATTCGTAATGCTGGTGAAGGTTTTAACCTTGGTTCGTCATTCTTAGAACCCGTAAAAGTAGATAACTACGAGTTAGGCTGGAAAGGAAACTTCAATAACTTCTCTTCAAGTTTAGCGGTCTTCCACTCCACTTCCGACCTAGGTGCTGTGCAATCGTTCAACAATGGTTTAGTACTTGCTAGAACCAAAGAAAAAGTCACTGGTGTTGAAGCAACTTTTGATTATCTTGATGATGCTAATGTTTGGGGAACTGGTGGTAGCGTTACGTGGATGAAAGGCCGTGAAAAACCGCAAAACGGTACCGAACAAGACATGACAGGCTTCCGTATTCCACCATTAAAACTCACAGCTTACATTTCTTATAGCCCAACTGAAACTTGGACCAACCGCCTACAAGCCACTTATTTCGGTTCAGAAGACTACCGCTTAAATGGCAAAAATAGTTTTGGTCGCTATGATGTAAAAACTTATACAACAGCAGATTTAATCAGTAGCTTTGCGCTTAACAAAAAAGACACTGTGACGATTGGTTTAGAGAACATGTTTAACCGCAAGTACTACCCTCTCTATAGCCAATTATTAAGATCTGGTAATAACACTAGCCATTTAGTGGCAAATGGCGCAACGCTGAAAGTTTCTTATAGCCATAAATGGTAATCAAAAACTGACATTGAATGTGTCACAAAAAGGAGATCCATGCGATCTCCTTTTTTATTAAAAATATTAATTTCTTATCTATTTTTTCCATTATTAACCTGAGGCAACCCCACAGAACCACCCTAGCATTCTGCTAAAAATTTTGTTAACTTGATTTTGTTACATATTCAAGATACAACTTTTTCATCCTACACTCCCCATCACTGTGTTTATGAAAACAATATCAATATGTAGTTTTACCAATATTTTTAAGGGGGCGAATCATAATGGAAATCTCACACCGCGAAATTTACGCGCTCGTAGACATTAATAATTGTTATGTGAGTTGTGAGCGACTATTTAATCCCAAACTTATTGGCCTACCAGTCGTAGTACTTTCTAATAATGACGGATGTGTTGTATCACGTAGTGAAGAAGCAAAAAATATGGGTATCAAAATGGGTATCCCATGGTATCAAATCGAACAAGAAGCTCTTCAAGCAGGTGTACAGGTCTATTCAAGCAACTACACTTTATATGCTGAAATGTCACGTCGCTTTTTTTCAGTTCTTGGTGAGTTTTTCTCGCCCGATGATTTAGAAGCTTATTCTATTGATGAATGCTTTATTCGCCTTACCCCCTACCTTCAATCTCTAGATATCCATTCTTACTGTGCCAAAGTCGTAGAAACTCTAGAAAATTGGTTAAGCTTACCTTGCTGTATTGGCATCGGATATTCAAAAACTCAAGCAAAATTAGCCAATCACTATGCTAAAAAGATTCCAAGCTTTAATAAAATTTGTAATTTCACTACTTTAGACCCTTTGCTTCTTGAAGACCTCATGCAACACACTTCAGTCAAAGAAGTCTGGGGAATTGGCTATCAATTAGTCAAACAATTACGGAGTTATGAGATTCATTCATGCTTAGACTTAACTTTTGCCAATGAGCATCATCTAGCAAAAGCTTTTTCTGTGGTTATGGCGCGTACCATTCGTGAGCTAAAAGGCCAATCCTGTATTCAACTCGACGATCCTGCAATTGTCACCAAACGAATTTTAGCATCACGTAGTTTTGCTCAAGCTTTATCCAGTATTGAAATTATTAAGCAAGCACTTATTTTTCATCTTAACCGAGCTCATCGCCGTTTAATGAAACAAGAACAGCTCTGTGTCTGCGTTCAAGTCATGCTTTATGAAAAAATAGATAAACCACCTTATAAAAAAGCGTCTTCTCAAGCGATAGGCTTAAATTATGCAACAGATGATTTATGCATATTAACAAAAGCAGCTATGCAGCAAATAGATGTTTTATATAAAGAAAATAAAAAATACATTAAGATTGGAGTTTTATTTTGTGGTTTGCATCCCCGTCAACATCACATTGATGATTTATGGCAACCTCTTGAGTTGATTCAGCAAAGACAACAATTAATGCGAACACTCAGCACAGTTCGTAACCGATTTGGCAGTCACTATTTACAAGTCGGTTATCATTCCCGTAATCCATCTTGGCACATGAAACAATTTCACCGTTCAAAAAATTATCTAACTCGATGGAATGAGCTATTAGTGATTGGAGAGAACTCTATAGCCGTTACACAAAATACATGAACTGTTTTTGTCAATTCAGTTTAAAATAAGCTCCATTAAATTACTTGAAATTTTGTCATTTTTTAACATTGCTAAATCATCGCAAAATTTACAATATATAAGCCGAATTTGGTATACCCTTTCTGCGACGATGAAAACAAATTATAAAAAAATTGTAGAAACATATGCCATAATAAGCAAACTTTGCAGACATCTTGCAAAGAATATTTGCAACTTTAGAGCTGGAGCAATCTGAATGAGTTCGACCATTTTGGTGATTCATGGACCGAATTTGAATTTGCTGGGAAAACGCGAACCAGAAGTATATGGTCATCTTACTTTAGATGATATTAACCAACAACTTATTAGCCAAGCTCAACAAGCTTCACTCACATTAGATACTTTTCAAAGCAACTGGGAAGGTGCCATTGTTGATCGTATTCATCAAGCACAAACTGAAGGCGTAGAATTTATTATTATTAACCCTGCAGCCCTCACCCATACATCTGTTGCTCTACGCGATGCCCTACTTGGCGTTGCCATTCCATTTATTGAAGTACATTTGTCGAATGTCCACGCAAGAGAGGCATTCCGACATCATTCTTATTTATCTGATAAAGCAATTGGCGTGATTTGTGGTTTAGGTGCAAAAGGCTATCGTTTTGCACTCGATTACGCTATTGAAAAAATTCAACCATCTAACCCAAACTAGTTTAGGAATAGTCGCCCATGGATATCCGCAAAATTAAGAAACTCATCGATTTAATGATTGAGTCTGACTTGCAAGCGATCGAAGTTAAAGAAGGTGATCAATCAATCGCTTTAACTCGTCGCAATCCTGTCGTTGCTGCGGCTGGTGTAGCACTTCCGGCTGCTCCTGTTGCAGAAGCACCAGTTGCAAAAACACCGCGTGGAGCAGTTGAAACTTCTCCAATGGTTGGCGTGTTCTACGCTGCTCCAAGCCCAGGTGAAGCACCATTTGTTAAAGTAGGTCAAACAGTATCTGCTGGTGAAACTTTGGGTATTATTGAAGCAATGAAAATCATGAACCCAATTGAAGCAACTCAAAGTGGCGTGATTGAAGAAATTTTAGTGAAAAATGGTGAAGTTATCCAATTCGGTCAACCTTTATTCCGTTATCGCGCGTAATTACCCCGGGGACGTCTATGTTGCAAAAAGTTTTAATTGCAAACCGTGGTGAAATCGCTTTACGTATTACCCGGGCTTGTAAAACATTAGGAATCAAGACTGTTGGTATCTATTCAGATGCCGACAAGGATTTGATGCATTTACGTTTTGTTGATGAAGCAGTATGTATTGGTCCGGGCGCAAGTAGTGATAGCTATTTAAATATCCCGGCAATTATTACTGCTGCAGAAATTACCGGTGCTGATGCTATTCACCCGGGTTATGGTTTCCTCTCAGAAAATGCTGAGTTTGCTGAAATTGTAGAAAGCTCAGGCTTCACTTTTATTGGTCCACGTCCAGAACATATCCGCCTTATGGGGAATAAAGTTTCTGCGATTGTTGCCATGAAAAAAGCTGGCGTACCTACTGTACCAGGTTGTGACCACGCAGTAACCATCCACAATGCCTTGGCAGAAGCGAAAGAAATCGGCTTCCCGCTTATTGTTAAAGCGGCTTCTGGTGGTGGTGGTCGTGGTATGCGTATTGTTGAGCGTGTAGATACACTACTTGAATCAGTTCAAGCAGCGCAGCGCGATGCAGAAATGTGGTTCGGTGATGATACCGTTTACATGGAACGCTTCTTACAAAAACCTCGCCATGTCGAAGTTCAAGTTCTTGGTGATGGTAATGGTCATGCAATCCATTTATATGACCGTGACTGTTCATTACAACGTCGCCATCAAAAAGTACTAGAAGAAGCACCTGCACCAAACCTACCAGAGCAAGCTCGAGCTGATATTTTAGAAGCTTGTGTTCATGCATGTCAGTTGATGCAGTATCGTGGTGCTGGTACGTTTGAATTCTTATTTGAAGACGGTGAATTCTTCTTTATTGAAATGAATACTCGTGTTCAGGTTGAGCACCCTGTAACTGAAATGGTTACTGGTGTCGATATTATTGAACAGCAGTTACGTATTGCTGGTGGCCTAGGACTAGAGCTTCAACAAGAAGATATCAAAGTTCAAGGACATGCAATTGAATGCCGTATCAATGCAGAAGATCCAACAACCTTCTTACCTTCACCTGGTAAAATTGAAAGTTTCTACGCACCAGGCGGTGCTGGTATTCGTTTAGATTCTCATATCTACCCAGAATACAGCATTCCACCTTACTATGACTCTATGATTGCTAAATTGATTTCTCATGGTAAAGACCGTGAAACTTCAATTGCTCGTATGCGTCAAGCACTAGATGAAATGATCCTTACGGGAATTAAAACAAATATTCCTCTACATAAAGATCTAATTTTGCAAGATAAGAGTTTCTGCTCTCAAGCAATGGATATCCATTACCTTGAAAAACACTTGTTAAAACAAGTCGAAGAAAAGAAAGCTGAAACTGCATAATAAAAAAAGCCTCTTATTTTTAAGAGGCTTTTTTAATATCTATAATTTTATGGTAATACCCGACGTAAAGTCGCAAAGCACTGCTCACCTTTAGCTGTCGAGCAAAAATTGATTGTATGGTCGTTTTTCCATTGTACAAAATATTGTGAGACATCACCTGTTTGGTCTTGTTTCTGACCAGAACAATCTACTTTATTATTGTCAAATTTAATTTGCATTACTAAAGCGGCTAGCTGCTCTTTAGGGTCATCAGATGGTTGATATTCATAAATACCATAAGACCATTCCTGACCACTTTTGATCACTACATCATTACTACTACGAAAGTTATAATATTCTACACATTTTTTATTATTTGGAATTTCCATCCCCCATAATCCCATAATTTCAGATCGCGTAACAATACGTATAGCATTAGGATTACTTGCAGTCCGAACGGGTTGTTCGACTGGCTGCCCTGTCACTGTTTCTGCCACAGCCAAACCAGAACAAGCCCACAATAATCCAATAATATAAATATTTTTCATAGATTTATTAATCATTAAACGCATGGAGTTAAGTTAGCATATTTTTTTAGAAAATCATTGCTCCATAACCATATAAAAACAATATTTTTCAACTGTAACGTGTCACAACAAGTCATCAAACAATTTTATATTTACTTGCTTTTTTCAATATAAATTCTTTATTTTGCATTATCTCAAACTTAGGCGGTTGAAGAATCGACTTGTTTCGGAAGCCACTTTACAAAGCACAAACCTAAGAGCACAACCACGCTGGCACACATAAAGATGAGTTCACCAGAAAAAGTTTTCCAGAAATGCCCAGCCAGAACACTACCAAAAGCTACACCTAACCCCCACATGGTGCTATAAAGTGCTTGTCCACGCCCTTGCTGTCCAGCAGAGAAGTTTTGAAAAATAACTCTCATTGCAATCAAGTGAAATAAACCAAAACTAAAGGCATGTAAACACTGCGCAAAAAGTTGACCAATAAAATAATGTGAAAATACTGCAACTAGCATCCAACGTATACTCGTCACCAGCAGACACACAATGACTAAACTGCGCCACGAAAAGCATTGAAAAATCTTTGAGGCAATTGAAAACATAAAAATTTCAGCAAAAACGCCCATGGCCCATAAAAATCCAATTTCAGTCGTACTGAAATTCAAAGATTTCAGAAAATTACTATAGAAACTATAAAAAGGCGCGTGTGAAAAAAGTAGAATAAATTCAATTGCAAAAAATGCAGCCACTGTTGGGCGTTTAAGTACAGGAAGTAAAGGTTCTAAATGTTTTTGGGAAGTAGGCGCGCTATCAGGTTCGCGGATTGTGAAAGACCAAATAAACGCCAGCGACGCGATAATTAATAGTAAAATTGGGAGCATTGAAATATGCACTATTTCTAAAATTGCCCCAATAGTGAATACCCCAACAATAAACCCAACCGATCCCCACTTACGAATTTTGCCGTAAAGTTTAGCTTTTTGATCACCCAACCAAAATAAAGTCACCCCTTCAAATTGAGCTAAAATCGCATTTTGAAAGAAACTAAAAATAAGCATAAGCAAAGCAACTGATTGAAAAGTATTTGGCACTATAAAAATAGCTAACCATATACAAGATTCCATCCAAGTTGCTATCCGAACAAGTAACATCCGCTTACCAGATTTATCAGCAATCCAACCCCAAACTAAAGGTGCAAAAAAACGCGTTACAATCGCAATTGAGGATAAAACACCAATTTCTTGATAATTAAATCCCTGATCTTGAAGATATAAATTCCAATAAGGCATGAATGTGCCCACGATGGAATAGTAAAAGAAGTAGAATCCACCAAGTCGAGTTTGGATAGTAAGTGGTTGAAACAATTTATAAACCTTTGTATTTTCATGAGGTTAAAATTCGGGATAGCTGTCACGCATGTAGCCATTTGTCTTTAGTACTACTAAGCATCCACAAATTTCAATTCGTAGATTCACCGAATAAAATACAATTAAACATATCAGAG
The DNA here is from genome assembly GCF_022449185.1 of Acinetobacter pittii. Lineage (GTDB taxonomy): Bacteria > Pseudomonadota > Gammaproteobacteria > Pseudomonadales > Moraxellaceae > Acinetobacter > Acinetobacter pittii_I. The sequence continues at coordinate 646,733 of NZ_JAKUKO010000001.1, read as the reverse complement.
CATCTCAGCCTCTCAATTTTAACACTTTGTTTTCCAATACAAATCATTAAATTATTGAGAATCGACTTATCTCTATAAGTATTTTTTATTGATAAGAAAAAATAAAGAAAGAAAAGAGAACTGTAATTTAATTTGTACAATCTGTTAACTTGTGTAAAAATACATTTAATATTCATAAGGTATATATTTATCAGATGTTTTTTCTTATTTTTTTAATTTGTCTTTTTCTGTTTTTACTCATCCTGAAACAACATTACCGCTAACTACCTATCACCCCTACCTATTGTTTAAAAAAACCTATCTGTCTCTTTTAAATTAGAACAATTAAACACCAAATTTTATAAATAAAAGCCCTTTTTAAACTATACCTTTAAGTCAAGCTTAGCTTAAATATCAATTTTAAAAACTAATTATTATTCATCTCCGCCAATCAAAACATTGGCAAAATATCCAATCTTAGAATCAAAAAACTCTTAATAAGTTACTGTAACAACGATCGTATCTGAGTAATTACCCGGAGCTGTTGCAATAGTGGTACCTTGCGGAATTTTTCCATAGACATTTGTACCCTGAGAATTGCCCGAACCTGTTTTAAAAACACCTCCAGAACCTCCAACTGCGCTTACACCACCAGTAGTATCCCATACCGCACTATAATTCGAGTTCTGATATAACTGATACGGGATATATTGACCACTACCATTTGTCATCTGCCTAAAGCCACCAGCAATACGGTTATTTCCATCCCCTAAATAAATACTGTATGGCAATCCAGTATTACAAGTCGTATTCACCACCCCTTGAGCTGTATAATCTCGACTGGTCTTACCTATATCATTAATATTTCCAAAATCAACATTTGATGTTGAATCTATTTGGCATAAACTTGGCACAACATAATTAGCAGTTAGAGTGGTATTACCTGAGTCCCAACCTCCGCCACCATCACCTTCGCACACTGTGCTAGAGCCTGCTTGCATATCCCAAAATAGCTGAACTGTACCAGTATAGGTTCCTTTAGGATATGCCATGAGTGAACCACTACGGGCGGGTACTTTTATATTCACTGAGTAACTAATAACATTATTATTAGAAGAAACTGTTTTCACAGGCCCATACCAGACATTCGAAGTTTGATTGGTAGTCGACGACCCAGCCCCACCCACAGTAGCAGTGACCGTATAAGGCAATGAAACACTATTATTGCTACTCGTTGTTCCATTGAAGACGGTTTTCATACACATATAACCTGAAATTTCTGGTGTTGAACGTCCTCCATAACAACGTATTGTCCCTGTGTATGTCAGAATTGCATCATTGTTAATTGTTGCAGCAGTGTATGTGTATGTACCAGAAGTTGTCCCTGTAACGTTACAACTTGCATGTGCAGAGTTAAAAAATATAAAGATCAGGCTTAACAAACTCATTCCGCAAAAATATTTCAGGATAAATGAAAGAGCTTTCAAAGTTGTCGGCTGGTTAAAGCTAGCAATATTCATCGACATACATAAGGCCCCAATTTTTTAGCACTGTATTGCTTTTTTTCATACACAAAATCAACTTGGCATGAACCATGATCTAGAAGATCAACTTCAAGTTTGTTTTGCTTTAACAGGTTTGGAATAAATACTTCACCATCGTAGCCAACCAGCCCATTTTGCTGACCATTAATTCGAACAGCATAACCTGGCATCAACGGTGAATTATTTTGATCAATCAGTTTCACTAATCCTGAAATGACCTGATGAGCACCGAAGTCAACCAAAGTTCCTTGACGGTAACCTACAAACGCTGTCTGATTCGTAGAGCTAACTTCCCACTCTAAAGGTAAATATGATGGGTCTAGATAGATATGATGAGACATGTAGGGTCTTAAATTCGCAATTAAGAATCGGCCAGATTTGTCAGTTTCGCCTAAGTTAGCACCACCATTTAAAATTTGACTCTTTGGCCCAGCATTAGTCACGACCGCATAGCCGTCTCCAATTTCATTGGCCGCAAAGATACGTCCCGCCGCCGCAACCAATGAACCCGTCGCTGAAAGTGCAATCTGATCATTATCCCCAAATCGGTTATAGCGCCCTGTCAGGTAAGCTGCCCGTGCTCGGTAAGACGCATAGACCGAGGCATTGTTTTCATTCGCATCCTTATCGTGCTCAACATAACCGCCCCAGCCAAATGAACCAATTTTTGGTTCTGACAAACCGAATATTTCTTGGCGATACCGTAGGCTACCGCTGTCACTAGATACACTCGTGATCGCATTCACTTTACTAGATGGGGTATATCGCAGCGCAATGTAAATGCCATAGTCCTTATGGTTTTCATAATCTTTATACACTGATGCATAAAAACCCCAGTTCTTGTCCAGACTTCCGCTTAGATTGGTAGACAGTAACTTATAGGAGTTATCGCTATATTTGATCTGGTTATAGCCCAGATAAACCCCATAGCCTGCATAAAAGTTATAGTTAATGCCTGCCCTAAAAATCTCATCGGCCAGTGCGCTGTAGTTCAGGTAATTCTGTGACTCAGGATTAATCTGGTTATCTTTTAAATATCTCACTTGAGACACACGGGCAAGGTCAAAATAGTTATCAAATACTTTGCGGTAACTGGTGTTAAATGAAATGTTCTTACTGATGCGCCCTTCTAAACCCAGCAAGGCAGAATAACCGTTTTCATCTTTATACTGGCTCGCTGCAATGTCAGCATTGATCACCCCAATACCAAAAATATTCTTGGCAAATCCTGTACCGAGGTTCGACAGGCCATCTGTTGAAGCTTCTGCCCCACCGCTTAAAGTCAGTGAGTTACTGTAGCCGTATCGGATCGCACCTGAGGCAAAAGTGGCATCGTCATAATCGTTTGAATAGAGTCCATAGTTGTAGCGTGGAACCCCCACATCTACTGAAAACTCATTAATGCCTTTTGCCAGAATCTTCGATGAAAAATAGTACGGCTTTTTGGTAATGCTCTGCTGTCCGGTTGCATCGGTAGTCACAAGGGTGACTTCATTTCCTGAAATAAATGGAAGCTGTTTAATATCAAATGGGCCTGAAGGCACTAACCCTGAATAAATCTTTTGCTGGTTGACATATAAATCCAGTGTTGAAGGCAATGCTGCCGAGCCGGAAAATTGCGGGAGTGCCGAGGTGACAATATCACCGCGTTGACTATAAGCACTCGACCACTGAAAACCAGCAAGACGGACACTACTTCCCCAATCCGGGCTATTGGAAATAAAGTCCCCTAGGGTATATATCCTGATCTTCTCAGGGTCGACATATTGCCACTTACTTTCCAGTCGTACCCATTTTTCATGGCTATAACTATTTTCATTATTACCGTTATATAAAACCCCTGAAGAAAAGTTACCGATTGCACTGTTAAAAATCCCTTCTGCCGTACCTGAGAAAACATTCTCATCATTGGTTATGGTGTTATACAGGCTGTAATTCAAAATAGCTGCGTTTAAAGGTTTCATCTTTAGCAAATTGGGGCTAGTGACCTGCTGGCCACTTAAGTCGACTGAGTAACCCGTTAACATATTCGATGGAACTTTTAGGTTTAGAGACTGCTCATTCTCGAGATATTTAAACTGAATTCCGTTTAAATCATTAATACACACCCACTGGTTATCTAGGATATGTTCATCCATTTTTATTCTTAAAGTTCTTAAGTCACGAAAGCGGATATATAATTTTCTATCTTGATCTTGCCGTACAGATATTAAGTCTTTTGAAACATTTGAGTTAACAGAAATATTTAAAAATAGCTGTATATATCCCTGATCAGAACCAAAGGCCTGATGAGCAGAATTCACAACTTCTGGAATAGTTGGTAAGACAGCATTGGTACTATCTTGTAATGATTCAGCAGCAGCATGAATCGGCAAGTACATAACACATAAGGCACTTACGATATATTTCATATGTGCCTCTTTAAAGAGATGTTTGCTTACCGTTAATATTTAATGAAATATTATATTTATGATCTGCTTGAAATTTAAAATCAGGACTAATATTAAAATTTCTCGCTTTCCCGGCAAGAATATAACCATTCACGGTGTTTACTTTAATGGGATAGCTTTTATTTGCTGTTGTATCTACAAGTATTAAGTTATTTAAAAGCGCATGTCGATTACCAACATTACTTATGGTGAGATAAGCGCTATTTTGTTCTTGTTGTATTGACCAACTTATTTTAGTAATCGCATCTTTATTGACTACAAATACAGGTAATGACGAACGTAGTAGTACGTTAACCCCTTGATCAGCTTTACGGCTATCAACTGGTTTTGGTAACTCATCAATAATAATACGATAGGTTTTTTCACCAGACATAGGTTCTGGGTTAATTCTAACGACACGCAAGTTATAAGAGTCACTAGGTTGTAGTTTTAGAAATGGTGGACTGATTACAATCTCATCCGTAGGAATGAGTTGATCTTGACCAGCATTTTGTCTCCACTCAAATACACGCACCTGTAAATTAGCGCTTTCATTTGACTGGTTATATAAACTAATGGAAGATGCAGCCTGATCACTCAATATTTCAACACTAACAGGTGAAAGGCGAATTGATGCTGCATTTAGCATACTAGGCAAAAATAACAATAAACTTGTAACAACAAAGATATTTTTTTTCATGATTTGCCCAGAACTACTTTTCTCAGATTGAGCTAGCTCTCTTACAAAGAGCTAGCAATGACATAAGCAAACTTATTAAAAATTAATAAGTCACTGTTACAGTCACAGTGTCAACATAGCTGCCCGCACTTGGCAAAGTAGTGCCAGCAGGAATACGGCCATAAACGTTCACTGTCTGAACATTACCAGTTCCTGTTCCACTATAAGCAGTTGTTGAAATACCAATTGCGGTGGCACGTCCTGTGTCTGAGAAAAGGTTGTAAGGAATATATTCGTTGCTAGTCGCCCCACCAATCATGTTACGTTGAGTAGATTGAGCGTTTTTACCGCCATCAAAAGCCAAAGTCCATGGTACAGTGTTGTTACATAAAACTTTAATTGCAGTCCCACCTGTCGTTGTAGTGTCCGCATCTACATTGCTCGCAAGCGAATTTAAAGTGCCAAAATCTAAAATTGCATTTGACGTAGTACCTGTTGCAGAAGTATTGAGAACACAACTGTTTGTAATCGTTGCTTTAACAGTTAGTGTACCGGTTGCGTTAGCTGCATTTGCAACATTGATAGACGTTAACCCCATAGCAATTGCTGATAAACAAATGAGAGACTTATTCATGGTTAAAAACCTTTTTACATTACGCCAATAAAATTAATAGATGTAAAAACTCGCCTTCCCCATCACAATCATTAATTTTTCTGATTGATTTTTCAAAGCATTATTTTTTTTACTCTACTTACGGCGCATAATACAAAAAAACAACAAAAACACTAACAAAGCTTTCATTCTAAATATCAATTAATAATTCCACTTTTGATGAATTTCTCAATTATAAACTTTTTCATGCTTTATCACGCTTTTATATTAATTTTTGATACTTTCATTGAAATTTTGTTAGTTTTTCTAAAAAAATTATAAATTTTCATTAGTTAAAGTTTACCATCACTTTTAGCATTTTATATTTTTTTAATCTTTGGTCAAAAAAATTAAGAACAAAAGGTAAGCATCTGATTGCTCTATATATTTAAAAAGAATAAGAAATTAATAATTTATAAATAATAAATCTAAGTATTTTATTAAATCTTTAAACTTTTTTAGAAATTTCAGTGATTAAAGATAAGACTTCACCAAGAAAATTATGTATTACTAGCTTAAATATTTCTAAAAATTAAATGAAAAATCAAACCCAATAATCTTTGGATTTTGTTATACCGTCCTTAAGCTAACAATTCCATACTTGTGGTTTTAGCTCCTTCTTGGCAAGGTATGTATCAGTAAAACATTAGGAATTTGTTCCAATATGGCGAGTCCAGCACAAATCATTCGACATAAATTTCTCAATACATTCTTTTCGCGCCATTCTCTCTGGTTTTTATGTATTTTTACTGCGCTCAGCATCACATGGTTTCGAACCGTCTATACCCCTCATAGTATCTATTATTTTATTTCTGATACTCTCCTTAATGGTTTATGGGTAGTTACAGGCGCTTTAAGCCTATTAGGCCTCTATGATGTTTTGCAGAATAAACATTCTATTTTAAAAAATTACCCAATTATGGGACATTTTCGTTTTTTGTTTGAAGATATACGCCCCGAAATTCGTCAATACTTTATTGAAGCGGATCAAGATGCTCTACCTTTTTCTCGCATGCAACGAAGCTTAGTTTATCAACGTGCTAAAAACGAAAATGCAGATAAACCTTTTGGTTCAATCATTGATGTCTATCAAGAAAATTACCGCTTTATTGTCCACTCAATAAGCCCTTGCCCACCAGCTGATCCAAAGAGCTTCCGCATTCAGGTGGGTAATGCACAATGCCTTCAACCCTATAGTGCATCCATTATGAATATCTCTGCCATGAGCTTTGGTAGTTTAAGTGCCAATGCAATTCGAGCACTCAATAAAGGAGCGCAATTAGGTGGGTTTTATCACGATACTGGTGAAGGTAGCTTAAGCCCTTATCATCTCGAAAATGGTGGAGATATTGTTTGGCAAATTGCCAGTGGTTATTTTGGTTGTCGTACCCTAGATGGAAAATTTGACGAGCAAAAATTTGCTAAACAATCTCAATTGCCACAGATCAAAATGATCGAATTAAAGCTTTCACAAGGTGCAAAACCGGGCCATGGTGGTATCTTACCTAAGCATAAAATTACCGAAGAAATTGCCCAAATCCGTGGCGTTTCACGCGATCATGATTGTATTTCTCCTGCTAAGCATTCTAGTTTTTCTACCCCAATTGAAATGATGCATTTCTTACAGAAGCTGCGAACATTATCTAGTGGCAAGCCAGTTGGTTTTAAACTGTGTATTGGCCAACCTTGGCAATTCATGAGTATTGTTAAAGCAATGCTTGAAACAAAAATTGTTCCTGACTTTATTGTTGTAGATGGTTCTGAAGGTGGTACTGGTGCAGCACCAATTGAGTTTAGTGACAATATTGGTACCCCATTACGAGAGGGCTTACGCTTTGTGCATAACACTCTTGTGGGTGCAGGACTAAGAGATCAAGTTAAAATTGGCGCAAGTGGTAAAATCATTAGTGCTTTTGATATCGCTAGCACTTTTGCACTCGGTGCAGACTGGGTTAATTCAGCACGTGGTTTCATGTTTGCAGTTGGATGTATTCAGGCACAAAGCTGCCACACCAACCAATGCCCTGTGGGTGTAGCGACTCAAGACAAAGATCGTCAAAAAGCAATTGATGTACCAACCAAAGCAGAACGAGTATTTAATTTTCATAAAAATACCTTGCATGCATTATCAGAAATGATTGCTGCAGCAGGTTTACGCCATCCTTCTGATATTAAAGCTCATCATTTGGCTCAGCGAGTAAATGACCGTGAAATTAAGAACTATGCTCAGTTGCATTTTTTCTTAAAAGAAGGTGAACTTTTACAATCTGAACTTAATAATGACGATGATAATTTCTACTATCGAATGTGGAATATGGCTGATGCCAATCATTTTTAATTTATATTAATTTTTATAAGTTGAGCATCACCTTTATAGTGTGATGCTCTTCCATATTTAAAACTAATATGTGATTTTTGCTTAAATTTTATTCCCCTTTTAATTTGTATTTAATAGATTTTTCACCTAATATAAAAGTATAAATAACGTACACATTTTAATTTTATTTAATAAAAATTTTTTAATGCTTATAACAAGAAGGTACCTCATCATGTTGAAAAAAACATTCATCTCTTCTTTTGTTGCAATCGCTGTAGGCTTAAGTAGCTATGCTGTTGCTTGTACACGTGCCGTATATTTAGGTAATAATCAACATATTATTACTGCTCGCTCAATGGACTGGAAGGTTGATACAGGTACCAACTTATGGATTATGCCAAGCGGGGTTAGCCGTGACGGTAGTGCTGGTCCCAACTCAATAAAATGGACGTCGAAATATGGAAGTGTAATTGCTACAGGTTATGAAGTTTCCACAACAGATGGAATGAATGAAGCAGGTTTGGTTGCTAATATTTTATGGTTAGTAGAGTCTGAATACCCAGATGCAAAAAAGACAGATAAGCCTTTATTAAGTATTGCAGCATGGGCTCAATATGTACTCGATAATTTTGCAACTGTAGATGAAGCCGTTAAGGCCTTAGAAAAAGAACCCTATACTATTATTACAGACAATGTTCCCGGTGAAACACGGCTCACCACCTTACATTTATCTATTTCTGATAAAACAGGTGATAGCGCAATTATTGAATATATTGGTGGAAAACAAGTGATTCACCATAGCCGAAGCTATCAAGTCATGACCAATTCACCTACTTTCGATAAACAACTTGCACTTGTTGAATATTGGAAGCAAATTGGCGGAACGATTATGCTTCCCGGTACTAACAGAGCATCTGATCGCTTTGCACGTGCATCATTTTACATTAATGCTATTCCTAAAAATGATAATACAAAACAAGCACAAGCATCTGTATTTAGTGTGATTCGCAATGCATCTGTTCCCTATGGATTAAATACTCAAGAAGAACCTAATATCTCTTCGACTCGCTGGCGAACTGTTGCCGATCACAAACAGATGCTCTACTTTTTTGAATCCGCTCTTTCACCAAATGTATTTTGGGTTGACTTAAAAAAGATTAACTTTAAAGATGGTAAAACACGTAGACTTGATTTAGGACCTGATCAAAGCCATATCTATGCAGGTGATGCCACCTCTTCCTTTAAAATTGCAAAACCATTTGTATTTTTAGGTCCAACTACGCGTTAAATTATGTCAAAATTTATTACTCTTAACATAAATAATATTAAACATACGATCTTGGAATTTATATGATGAAGAAATCTCTACTCTTATTGGGTTCATGTCTACTTACTGCAGCGTGTAGCACCACACAGGTTAGTACACCAGCTCCTAAAGAGGTAAAGACAGCTGGTCAACTAAACTGCTCACCAACTGAACTATGCCCAAGCTTATTGGTTAAATGGAACGAAAATCAAAAAAATCAGCTTCGAGTAGATGTTCATTTAAGTAGTAGTTATAACTTTTACGATATTAACGCTTTGACTTTTGATATTGATGGCAAACGATTCAATTACGAACCAGCTCAAGCCACTGAAAAGACAAATGTGAGCCGATTAGTACCTAAACATTCAACCACTTACTTTGTTATTCCAAGTCAATTCCTACAAGAATTTAAAAATGCTCAAAATGTGAATGTTTTAATCAAAACAGATAAAGGAACAATCGAGCGCAATATGTATAGTCCACAAAAGCAGTCTTCGGTTTATAAAAACTTTATGCAGCTTTATCAAAATTCAAAATAAACTACAAAGATTAAATAATGCATCTATCTAGAATTTTGGATAGATGCATTATTTTTCTAATAATAAAAATGTTTTGGCTTTGCATGCAAAAAGGCTGGAATCAATCCTGTTAATGCCGCACGTATATCTGCACGTTCATTAATTAATTGATGAGAGCCTTCTTCAAGCATTAACAACGTTTGGAGTCTAAATTTACGACGAATAAATTCAATGTTGTATCGCCAATCAACAGTCTGATCGAGAGCACCTTGTGCAAGCCAGACTGGGATACGGCAAGCAGGTCGCTCTTCCATTTCCTGCATCCATTTTGACATTGCTAAAATCCAGTCCATGCCCATCATTCGGGGTTGCAAAGGATCCTTTAAACGAATAAAACGCAAAAATTCAGGATTATGATTATTACGTCTAAAATGCCTTGGCACTTGACGTTTAATACGGCGAATAATGCCTAATCCAACGGGGTTATGCCACCATGCGGTTTTTGCGGGGCGAATTAGCGGAGAAAGTAAAAGTACTCGATCTACAATCGGATCTTGGCGTTTTTCAGCATATTCTAATAAGTGATGCATCCAAATTGCTCCACCCGTACTTTGACCAATACCGACCCATGGTTTAGGTAACTGATCTGCATGTTTCACATATTGATAAACAGCCATCAAAACTTGCTGGTAATGATCAAAGTTTTTAATGCTGGCTGGTGAACCATCACTTAATCCATGCCCCGGCAAATCATAAGTAATGATACTAAAGCCCTGCTCAAGAATTTCACGAATAATTGGCTGGTAAATACCGCTATGCTCAAGATAGCCATGCAATAGACAAACTGTACCTTGTATTTTTTCTACTTTAGGTTTGAAAACTTGCACATGCAAACGGAATAAAGGCATTTGAACATAACCTTGCCAATGGTCACATTCAAGTAAATGTAAACCATACAATTTGCGGTAGGCCAGCAAATCACGAGAAGGTTCTTCTAATGTATTTAAGTTAAGTGGACTCAAAACCTGTGGCGTAAGATCACGATTAGGAACCGGTAAATCTAATTGTTTTAATACGGCAGGATTGAGAAATGGAATATCTGACATTAAGGAACCTCTCGACAATCACTTGAGCCAAACAACATGTCGCGAATTGTCGCAAGTAATTCATAATTTGCACGGCGGCTATGATCGTAATTTTGCACACTTGGTTGCCAACGTGTCAGTGGAGTTGGCATTGGAGCTACAACAGGAATAGTTTCTATACCATTTAAAGCAAACAGTCGGCGTGTACGCGGCATATGATATTCATCTGTAACCAACATGACTGTTGGTGCCCCGCCTTTTTTCTGAAGCAATAAAGAGCTAAAACGGGTATTTTCACATGTATTCATACTACGCTTTTCTAATAGCTTTGCATCAACACCGCGCTCTTTTAACCAAGATTGCATATAAGGTGCTTCTACACCGCTAAGCACAATAGGCAGATGATTTTGTTTTTCAACTTCTAAAGTTTTTTCTAATCGCAATCGTGTATAGCCATTAACAACAATATCCTTACCATTTTTATCTAAGGTTAATCCGCCCCCCAACACAACAATTGCATAAGGTTCTGATAACTTTTTAGGTTGTACTGGTAATGGATTTTTACGCACATACTCGACTTTTTGTTCAGGTTCACTGACAGCTTTTTGATGCTCTGGCACCACAGGTTTTCTTGCTAAAAACTCTGTATATTGCTCAGTAAGCGCTTTATTTTCAGAACTATTAATAAAAAGTGCTTCGTCAACAGGACTACTCGCCTCATCTGCGGCGTCAATTTCTGAGTTTTTAGCGACTAAAGGAACCGTTACAGATGCTGCTTGCTCTTCCGAATCCGCCTCCTTTTCTTCTAAAAGAATAATTTGCTGCAAGGCTTTATAATTCTCTTGAATATAGGTCAGATCAGATGTTCTTTTTTCACGTAACGCTTGCTCCGTCAGTTTTAAATAGGCCTGACGAGCGATCCATAAATTCGAACCTGGCTCTAAATTATCATGCTCACTTAATGCAGCCTGTCTCTGGCTCTCAGCAGCGACTTGATTAACATCAACAGGTACAAAATAGTTAAGCCCAGCTACAATAAGTTTTGAATAAAATGGCGAATATAAAAAAACCACGAAACAGCCTAAAAGTACAAATAGCACGGTGACTACTTGTACTAAACGTACCATTAAGTGTACTTTTGGCATAAAACTATTCCGTATGATTTTCAATTAAACCTAAACTGTTATAAAGAACAGGCTCTGGTTCTAACATAATATGGAAAAGCTGATCAACATCATGTTGTACAGCCTGATAAGTTTTCCTTACATCAGCTAGAGATGCATTGGCATAATTCACCAGAACTAATGCCTGTTTATGGAACATCCCTACCATATCGAGTTGCTTCCCTTTCCAACCCGCCTGATCAATTAACCATCCTGCTGCAATTTTAACGTTTCCGTTAGCTTGAGGATAATGTGGAATTGTTGAGAATTGTGTGACTAAACGTTCAAACTCTTGAGGTTTAACAATCGGATTTTTAAAGAAACTCCCGACATTTGGATACTCTTTTGGATCAGGAAGTTTACTTTGACGAATATGGATGACCTGATTTTGTAAATTTTCGGCAGTCTGATTGTCTCCAACTGCTTGTTTCAAGTCGCCGTAGTTAAGTTTTAAATGCGGCTGTTTAAGCAATTTAAAAGTGACATGCGTGATAATGTAACGGTTCGGATCATCTTTAAAAATACTATGGCGGTAGGCGAAATGGCAGTCGGCCGCTAAAATTGTCTGAGTTTGCTTCAATTTACGGTCATACACTTGTACTGACTCAATAAACTCGCCTACTTCTACCCCATACGCCCCAATGTTTTGTACCGGTGAAGCACCAACTAAGCCCGGAATAAGAGCTAAATTTTGCAAACCAAACCAGTTCTGTTCAGTGCTGTATAAAACAAAATCATGCCAGACTTGGCCTGCGCCTACTTTAACCCGCACAAAATCATGATTGTTTGATAAAACTTCAATTCCCTGAATATCAAGATGGATCACTAAAGCGTTGATCTGCTGCGGCAATAACATATTACTACCGCCCGATAATACAAGTACATTTAACTGATGCTGCTCAGCAAACTCTAAAGCTGCTTCAATATCTTGAATATTGCCAACTTTAGTATAGTGAGAAACAGTTGCATCTAAACTTAGAGTATTGAATGGCTTAAGCTGTACTTGATTTTGAATTTGCATTGTATTGAAAAACCTATTCTTAAACATTCAATTGTTTTTTTAAAATATTAACCCACGCCAAACTACTGGACTCACATTGATTGAGTACACGTTCAAAACCATCAGCACCGCCATAATAAGGATCAGGCAACGCTTGTTGTGGGTATTCAGGATCATGCTCACTCATTAAAGCTACTTTTGCACGAATTTGGTGTGCGCCATATTGAGAAACGGCTCTTTGCAACACGTCATGTATATCTTCAAAATTTTGATGATCCATTGCCAAAATCAAATCAAACTCTAAAAAGTCTTGGGTTGAAAGTTGTCTTGCACGTAAAGATGATAGGTCATAGCCCCTTTTCTGAGCATGCAACTGACTACGCTGATCTGGCGATTTATTTGGATGATAATTACTCGTTCCAGCTGAATCGACAATGACATTGAGTTGATGTGCGTCACAATAATGTCTGAAAACCACCTCAGCCGTGGGAGAACGGCAAATATTTCCTAAACAGACACATAACACCTTATATTGTGTTTCCATTAGAAACTACTTCCAAACATTTGAATTACATAAAAATAAAAAGGGTCATGCACAATCTTAACAGACTATAAGCTTGCGAGAACCGAATTGACCATTGTGACTTGTTGCATTTTGTCAAAACTCACTTGGGTTGAAAAGGAAAATAATGTTTATCAATAGATTAAAAGTTGATAAATCAGGCGATAAATTAGCTAATCTTGTACTTCTTGTAGTAATTAAATAAAAATAAAGCCCTAATTTATAGGGCTTTACAAACATCACTTTGATGCAGTGATTAATTCAATCATTTCCTTCGTAGGCCTTAAGCTGCCTAATTGCCAATGCTCAGGAGGATGCTCATCAATTCTTATCCAGACATGTTCTCGAAAAGCAGGATTTCCCTTTCCTTCTATTTCTACAAATAAATCCGTTATTCGCTTGAAAAGCTCAGCCTTACTATCTTTATCTAGTAAACCTTCTATAGTTTGTATATTTATAAATGGCATAATGCTACCTGAATTAATGCTAGGTCTAAATTATAGACTCATAATAATTGGAGCTCCCTCTGATGTCAAATCAAATTATTCCAGATCATAAATTTCCAGTAGATGTATGCGGGATCTTCAAAATTACAGAAATATTGAATGACAGATGGACGATTCTCTTGTTAAGAGAAGCCTTCTATGGGGTAACAAAATTTAATGATTTTTTAGAAAATACAGGCATATCAAAGCAAATTTTATCTAATCGTCTAAAGCATCTCATCCAATTAGAAATATTTGAATTATCAATTTATAAAGAAGTTGGAGTACGGGAACGTAAAGAATACTTACTCACTAAAAAAGGCAAAAGTCTAAATATTGTTTTACTGGCCATGCTTGAATCTGGCGGTAATTTCATTGAATCTGGTAAAGATGTGGTGAAAGTTTTTAATAAGAGTACTGATGATGAACTTAAATTAAAACTTGTTGATTCTTCTAATCAAGTTATAGATTTTAAGAATTTGGAACTTAAGCTCATTCATAGCAAAAAATAAATTTTTATAACTCAGCTACCCTGATCATAAAGTCCTCAGTATGCTTTTATAAAGAAATAAAAAAAGCCTACTCTTTCAAGTAGGCTTTCCCCTTATGACTTTTGCGCTGATCATTCAGGTTTATTGTTGTTTAAAGCAACGGAAGGATCTTACAGAAATACTTAAGAATAAAAAAGCTTATTTACTTAACTGAATGTAAGTACTCATAGGCTCCTTTTTCGTTACTCTCAAGTTTAATGACTGCATCCGTTTCATCATTTAGTGTCAGGTTAAATACTTTTTCACCATCATATGAAATTTGATGGCCCATACGAAACTCTGAATCAAGTGACTCAAGAATAATAAAATTTCCTTCATTGTTCGAAGCAATATAGTAAGTGTTGTTCCGATGAACATATCTAATTGTGTACATCACTATTTAAATTCCACCTAAAAATTATGTTTTTTCTTAATAATAAAAAGATCCTTTTTCCCTTCCCAATCAGAAAGATCCCACCGAAAACTAAACCCTCCCTTATTAATTATTAACCCTGATCATTTAGTATTTTTTCACCCTATACTATTAAATTGATATTACAGAAATACTTAATAATAAAAAACCCCGCCATTAGTCGATAGTTAGCGGGGTCTTTTGCGATTTAATTCTACTTTGATAGACTCATCTATCAGAGATATTTACCTCATTTCTGCAATAGAAAAATTATTTATTTTTAAAAAGCTTATCTGTCATAGTTCTATCAATTTTACTGCGATGCCCATTCTCAAAGTATCGATCAACATGACATAGTTTTGTTTTAGTATCACAGAACATACCGTTTGAGAGCGTAAACGCTGAAGTATCAAAATCACCTTGAGAGAAGGCTTTATTCGCTTTATAAGTGCCTAAATATTTAGCTGTAAGCTTTTTAGAAACACCTTTTTTGTCAGCACAAATATATTTGTCACAAATTACACCTTTTGTAGGCGAATATACACTAGAGCTGGTTTTCGCGATTGCAGCCGAGCTAAGCATCAAACACGTACATCCCATAATACTAAGAAAAGTTTTAGAAATTTTCACTTTTTAGAACCGATAAAATTATAAATTGTTAAGGCATTATATGAATTAGAAGCTTACCAGAAAATCTACCAAACAGTATAAATAACAAAAAGCCCACCGTTCAATGGCTTCTTAAATAACTTGTGCATCGCCTGAATATCCGATTTAGAGCACATAAAAACAGTGCTCATCTTATACACCACTCAATATAATTGCCCCAGAACTACTTTATTTTAAAGTGTCTTATGCTAAGTTATTTAAAGATTGAATCTTATAGAACCGTTCAACAATAATTTTCAAGAATAAGGAAATAACGTATATGAGCCATTTTCAATTTCAAACTGTTCCAAACATCATCTCTGGCTTAGGCTCTATACAAGAATTACAAAATGTTTTGTCATCAAAAGCTTACCGTAAGTTATTACTGGTCACCGATGCAGGCATGATCAAAAATCAATTACATCTACCCATTCTTCAAATTTTAGATACGCTCAATATTGAATATGACATTTATGCAGATGTACAGGCTGACCCACCAGAACAAGTAGTACTAGATGCAGCCAATTATGCAAAACAGCAAAATGTTGATGTCATTATTGGTTTTGGTGGTGGTAGTTCGCTAGATGTTGCAAAAATTATTGCTTTACTCGCCCACCCTAACCAAACCCAAAGTTTGCAAGAGATGTACGGCGTGAATCAGGTCACTACAGCTCGCCTTCCGCTTATTTTGATTCCTACTACAGCCGGTACAGGCTCAGAAGTAACGCCAATCTCAATTGTCACTACAGGTGAGACGACAAAGATGGGGATTGTCTCTCCAGTACTATACGCCGACACTGCGATTCTTGATGCTACTTTCACTCAAAATCTTCCAGCACATATTACCGCTGCAACAGGTATTGATGCGATGGTACATGCTATTGAGGCATATACCTCTAAACATAAAAAAAATATTTATACAGATATTTTAGCCAAGCATGCTTTGAAATTGTTAAACCATAACTTACCGAAAGTTCTTAAAGATGGTAATGATTTAGAAGCACGTCAAAACATGCTTTTTGGTTCAATGCTCGCGGGACAAGCGTTTGCAAACTCACCCGTTGCTGCTGTTCACGCTTTAGCTTACCCATTGGGCGGTCATTTTCATTTGTCGCATGGACATACCAATGCTTTAGTACTGGTTGAAGTATTAAAATTTAATGCACCAAATGCAAAAAAATACTATGCAGAGCTTATGCAATGGCTCGACCCATATAGTAATGGCAGCACCGATGGTTTATGTGATCTGTTTATTGACCATATGCAGAACCATTTAGACCGTAGTGGTTTGACTTTAAGACTTAGTGATTTGGGTATTGACGAGTCCAGCTTACCTCGACTTGCTCAAGATGCCATGTTGCAAACCCGTTTACTACAAAATAACCCACGTGACATGACAGAAGCCGCTGCTTTGGCAATTTATCAGGCAATACATTAATGACTAAACCAGTTTTAAAAACTCGTGATCAATTTAAGTTCTTTTTAGACATTCAAACGCGTTGGGCAGATAACGACATCTATGGTCATGTGAATAATGTGACTTACTATAGCTACTTCGATACAGCCGCCAATGCATTGCTTATTCAAAAAACAGGTTTTGATATTCATAAAGCAAAATCAATTGGCTTAGTGGTTGATTCAGCTTGTAGTTTTCTTCAGGAATTATCATTTCCAGAAATTATTCAAGTAGGTGTTGCGATTGGTAAAATCGGTACGACTTCATTGCGCTATGAATTGGCAATTTTTAAACAAGGTCAGGACCAAGCCTCAGCTCAAGGACATTTTGTGCATGTGTTTGTTGATCGAGAAACGCGTAAGACTGTGCCAATTTCTGAGTCAGTTCGTGAAACTTTAAAAAGTTATTTATTATAAAAAATGGGGCAAAAAGAAAATGATCTTTTCTTTTTGCCCACCTAAACTTACATCATTGCGGGATCACTAAAAGAGTCTTCACCCGTTTCAACTCGGCCAGCAAAACGTCGGTAATAATAAGGATCACTCTGACTCGTGATTTCAAAATCATACCAATGTCCCACGTCAGCCAACGCCCAATGTTGTTTAACAACCTGTCCCGCTTTTACGGTAAGTTGTAATGGCGCATCTTGTCGATATGCACAAGGTTTTACCGTCAATATTGCATCCTTAGTACCATCATTCATAAGTTCGACATAAACATCACCGTTCGCAATGTCATAGCACACTCGAATTTCAGGTTTAATACTACTATCAACAATACGTTGAGTATCCCCTTTGAAATGACGATGGTAGCCATTTGGACCAAGTACCCATAGGTCATAACGACCTAAATTATCTTTTAAAGCGTCCCATACATCATCTAGAGTCTTATTCGGCTCGACAATATAACGCTTTGGAATACGCTCCAAGTTGAGCTTGTCATAAACATGAAAAACCGCTGCTTGCGTACCCGTATTAGAGAAAATCAATTGCACTTTTCCATCAGTATTACAGCGTGCGCTTGTGTGTAGCTCGTAAGGTAACGCACGTGAAAGACGTATACCACTTTGCTGAATCGGTAACTTTGTATCCGTGGGTACAGGTACAGCTGGTAAAGCTTCTTGATTTTCTCTTAACTCATCTGCTTGCACACGTGTTTGTTTACCATTCAGCTGCGGTAAAATATCTGCATTTGGTGTTTTAAAGTTAAATGCACTAGTTAAATCACCACACACTGCACGGCGGTACGCACTGATATTCGGCTCTTTTACACCAAAACGTTTTTCTAAAAACATAAGCACAGACGTATGATCAAACACTTGCGAGTTCACCCAGCCACCACGGCTCCATGGGGAAATCACATATAACGGAACACGAGGACCTGGACCATAAACGCGTCCATCAGGTGTAGGTTGAGAATGGCTTCCTTCAGGTGCAGCATGATCGAAATATTCGTCCTGCATATCCGCATTGCTTAGTGTCGATTTACCTGCGTACTGGCCATTTTTGAGTCGAGATGGAGCTGATGGTGACGGTACGTGGTCAAAGTAACCATCATTTTCATCAAAGTTAATAAGTAGTGCTGTTTTACTCCAAACCTCTGGTACAGCAGTTAAAGCGTCAATAATTTCTTGAATAAACCAAGCTCCTTGAACTGGGCTTGAAGGGTCTGGATGTTCACAATAAATTGATGGTGCATTAATCCAAGACACTTGAGGTAATTTACCTTCCCGAATGTCGCGTTTAAAAGTGTCAAGATATTCTTCTGGTTTATTGCCCGGTAGCGTATTTGCAATGCCCTTATAAAGTGGATTTTTGGCATTATCGGTCGCAGCATCATAGGCTTTATAAGGTAGTTTTTGACCCGTATCCGCATATGGTTTATTCGGTTCGCCGCCACTTGAAACAGGATAGCCAGATGCAATGTTGGCCTTTCTAAACGAACGAAATGCACCCAACATATTATCGCCCCATTCATCTGGCATATTTTGATAACAAATCCAACTTACCCCTGCTTCTTCTAAACGCTCAGCGTAAGTTTTCCATGTATAACCGCGGTCTGCCGTCGCTGAGTTACCATCAATCCAGTCCCACTCATTGTTTACAAATGAACGCTTGGTCGGTGTTGCACCATTTGTACCCGTTAAATGATAAGAACGGTTTGCATCTGTTCCAGTGTGCATAGAGCAATGGTAGGCATCACAAATCGTAAAAGCATTCGCAAGCGCAAACTGATATGGAATTTCTTTTTCTTTAAAATAACCCATGGATATATCAGTTTTATGAGCTGGCCAATTCGCCATACGCCCATTGTCCCAAGCCAGCTGACTGTCGTTCCAAGTATGTGGCGTACCATCTGCACGCTGTGCATTATTGGCTGTACCATCTAAGTGAAAAGGCGTTAAAACTTGCCCATTACTTCTAAGCTGCTCCCAAACACGACGGCCACTTGGCAAAGGAATCGTAAAACGATCAGCAAATCCTCGAACGCCTTTTAATGTTCCGAAGTAATGGTCAAAAGATCGGTTTTCCTGCATTAAAATAATAACGTGCTCGACATCCTGAATGGTTCCAGTTTTATTATTTGCAGGAATTGCTAAAGCTTTTTGAATACTAGATGGGAAAGTTGCCAATGCCGCAGCACCAAAACCCATATTTAAAGAGTAATTTAAAAATTTACGACGTGTAATCATGATCAGGTTCTTTTTATTATTTAAGTTTATGGAGCACAGCGCATTACAGGCTTTTTACCTGTATCTGGTGTATTTGAATTATCATTTGCCGAGTCGTTACAACCACTCAGCAGAATCGCGCCGATTAATAAAAAATATGAATATTTAAAACAATTTATTCCAGTGCATTGCCTTTTCATGACGATATATAGTCCATTTAAAATCTAAAATGGCTAACATAGAAAAGTACAATGACAGTGACATGACCCAAATATTTCAATCCAGTGAAAAATATGAAAAGTCTATTATTTTCATATTCTGCACCAGATCAAAAATCAGATGAATTTAAGGCTTTAATTGAATATTTTGTAGTTCGCCATCAAAAGTTTCTATGAGACTCTTAATCACTGGCTGTTGCTGTAATAGCTCAGCTGCTCTATGAAAGGCTTTTTCTTTACGTGCACTTTGAATGGTATAGGGAGTAGATGTATTCAAAGCACCATATTCAACTGTAAACTGAGTATTCGGCCATTGCTCATTTAATGCATCAATAAGGCCTTGTTGTAATTGGGTCAGCATATTTTCATATTCTTGAGGAATATGGAAAATAGTATTGCCACCAATTTCACCAGTCATCACACCATGTTGAGCAAGTTCTTGAACGGCTGGAGAAAGCTGACTATTTCTAAACCAATATTCCCACTTTTCGAGTGTCCACTCACCTTCCAAAACTTGAGGAGAAAGCTTCAAGATATCTTGAGGCATCAACTGACCGTGATCAGTTGCACTAGACTCTTTTACAACGGCAACTGTTTCAACAATAACTTCAGACTGCACCAATGACTGCTGCTCAATAACAGGTTCAGAAGACAAATCAGGAGTTATAGGCGCATCTTGATCAAGAGAAAATTCAGCGCTAGATGTCTCAAACAAACCTTGAGGCTCAGTAGCAAAAGCTGGTTCTGGTTCAATTTGTTTTGTTTGGGTTTCTGCCTGAGCTTGTACTAACTTTTGTTCTGGTACCGGAATGAAATCTTCTTCCAGAACACTAACAGTCTCTTGAACAACTGCTGACTCAAGCCCAATCAACTCATGATGATTTGGGTCAAATACCATTAAATCCTGATTAGACTGAGGTTCAGGTTCAGGTTCAGGTTCAGGTTCAGGTTCAGGTTCAGGTTCAGGTTCAGGTTCAGGTTCAGGTTCAGGTTCAGGTTCAGGTTCAGGTTCAGGTTCAGGTTCAGGTTCAGGTTCAACCATAGCGGGCTGGTTAATAACTTCAACAGGTTGAACCGTATTTACTGGAGTAATCTCTTGGACCGTTGGCTGAGCTTGTGAATTTAGACCTACTTCTGCTTGTCCATTTTGTTGAACAGGCTCTGACACCACAATTTCATTTGGTGCTAAAGGACGGAATGCCAACAAACGTAAAACACACATTTCAAAACCTTGCTCTTGCGTCACGGCAAGTTGCAAGTCTGAACGACCTTTACATGCGATTTGGTAATATAGCTGTAAATCTTGAGCAGAAATCAGCTTAGACAGTTGCATGATCTTGCGATTGATTTCATCGCTATATTTCAAACTCAAATCAGGTAGATATTGCAAAATTGCCAATTCATGCAATGTCGAAATGAGCTGGTCAAGCACAAGTGAAACGTCTAACGCCTGATGTCTAAATTGCAATAAAAGCTGACTAACTTTCTCACGTTGATTTTGATGAATCGCTAAAATCAAATCATAAATGATCGTACGGTCGATTAGACCAAGCATTTCTTTAACATCTTGGTGATGTACAGAACCCTGCCCGTAAGCAATGGCTTGGTCAGTTAAAGATAATGCATCACGCAGTGAACCTTGGGCAGATTCTGCAATTTGCCAAATTGCATCCTGATCAGCATTAATTTGCTCTTTTTCAAGAATAGCGCCAAGATGCTTGGTAATTTCATCAACGGCTAAAGGTCGTAGAGTAAATTGTAAACAACGTGAAATGACCGTAATCGGTAGCTTTTGTGGGTCAGTCGTTGCAAACAGAAACTTAACGTGTTCTGGTGGTTCTTCTAGTGTTTTTAATAACGCATTAAAAGAATGCGTTGATAGCATATGTACTTCGTCAATCAGGTAAACCTTAAAACGTCCTTGCGTTGGCGCATACGGAACGTTGTCTAAAAGTTCACGTGTATCTTCTACTTTTGTTCTTGAAGCCGCATCGATTTCGATCAGGTCAATAAAACGGCCTTCATTTACTGCCTTACACGTTGCACAGACTTCACATGGTGTAGAAGTCACACCCGTTTCGCAGTTCAAACACTTGGCTAAAATACGTGCAATTGTAGTTTTACCTACACCACGCGTTCCTGTAAATAAATAAGCATGGTGAAGACGACCGCGTTCCAATGCACTGCTTAATGCACGAGAAACGTGGTTTTGCCCCACTAACTCATTGAAATTACGTGGACGGTATTTTCTAGCAAGTACTTGATACATGTATGCTCCTTGTTACAGGCATAAGCATACTTTGTTTTTAAAAGAGTGTGAACGCATAAAGCTCATATCCGTACAGATAAACTGCGAACTGGCTTCTTTTCTCTACCAGAACCGTTTATTTGTCTAAGGATGATCATGGTGTAACTCCTGATCTGTAACACCCTCATCCATCGTTTGCACGAGCCCCACACCATCCTTAATTTCAGCCGAATAATTCCCCTTCTCGGTAAAAATTTGCATGATTGTATAGTGGTCTTTTTGACTTTGAGTAATGGTAAAGAAATTCTGATTCGGATCGCCCTGATCAAATTTACCGGTCCACCGAACAATATCTTGGTCAATAGGTTCGATCTCTACAATTTTGCCAGTGCGATTAATGCCATATTCCAACATTTGGAACTTAACAGTGTCACCCACTTTTTTCAGTTCAATCACACTTGGATCATATTTAATGACCATACCTTCTGCATTTTTAATTAGTGGAAAATTAACATTAGAAGGTAGTTGATCCTTTTCTATTTCATTAAAAACAATCTGTTGCTGAGACAATCTTTCTTTTTCGGACGGACTCAAATTCAGTATATTTTGACGAGCAAATTCATTCTGATTATCTGCCAGTTTTTGCCCAGTCCCTTGCCCATTTTCTGAAGACGACGTTAAAGCAGAAGAGCTTTGCTGTGAAAAGGCAAACCAGATTAAAACTGCTAACGCCACACAAGCGATAGCAGTTCCTATTAACAATTTATTTTTCTTCATTATTTACAGCTAAAAATAGAAATTAGTTATATAGAGAAATTTTCAGTGCATTCAGGTTAATAACACTGACCGCATCAATTTTTCCTTCTACACCTAAACGTACACCATATTTCGGGTTGTATAGATATGGACTCGAATAGAAATTAATATTATTGCCACCCATTGCAGTACTTCCTAACGGATGGGCAAAACCTGAGCCAATATTAGTTGAACCATTATGGTACAGACCAAGATTGTGCCCGACTTCATGACGCATGGCCGCGAAAGAACAACCTGCAATATCATTTGCGCCAATCATGTTATATGCAGAAGCATTAATCCAAGCCCAACCACAACCGCCATCACCTGGTTCATTACCTTGATAATAGACACCGTCTGCCAATACACGTTTTCGCTCATTTTGTACCGTCGTGTCATCTCGTCCAATAGAGATTGCTTCTTTTAACGTGGCAGCAGGAATTTTGTAAGTTAGGTAACCTACATCTCTTAAGTAAAAACGCGCATTCGAATTTTCAGCAGTTAAATTCGTTAAATTTACGCCTTCAATCATTCTAAGTTTTGCAGCGCTTTCTCCTAAAATTGAGTTTACCTCTGGGCTAGAAACCAACAACATATCAATTGTATAACTATCTACTGTCCAGCCTTGAGCGGTGTAAATAAAACGGCGATTTTCACCATTTTTAATTGCTGTCGACAAACCATTAGCAGCATTAATATAGGTGTCTGCCGATGCATTTGATACAATAACAACTTTATCTCCGACTTGAGCTTTAGCAGGTAGTTGCAAGGTCGGCTGCCAATTTAATGTAGACAGTTTCACCTTTAAAGTGGGCTGAGTCATATTCGGTAAAGTTGCAGGGATTGTTGCCGTTGAATCAATCACCTTTGTTGGTGAAGAGATCAACTGCCAATAGCCTTTGTCACTTACATACATAAACTCATATTGATCGCCTGTTTTAAGCGTTAAAGTCGCTTGGCTATTAATATTGGTGTTATTAATTTTTGCAGACCAAGTCGCTGTAGACTTGATAATAATTCTATCACGATCACTTGCAGTCGCAGGTAGAGTGAAATTGGAAACCCAATTTCCATCTCCAAATGAAACTTCCGTTAGCGGGCTACTTACCGCGGCTAAAGATGTTCCGATTTGCTGAACATTTAGCTTCTGTGGTTTTATATATTCTGGAACCCATTTTCCTAAAGCAGAATAATATTTAAACCAATATTCAGATCCATTTTTTAATATAAAACTGCTCGGGAATAGTAAATTTGTTTTATCAATGTCCGAACTTGCACTTGCTGTAGAAACAACTTGTACGGTTGTTCCATCACGTACATCACTCGGTAATGCTATGGTTTGTGCCCATTTGTCATTTTGAATAAGTACTTTTTGCATTGATGCAGTTGTTAATGGAACAACTTCATAGGTCGCACCATTGGTAGGACTCACTGTCGCTAACTGAGCGATCCATTTATTTTGACTACTATTAAAGATGAATTGGTAAACATCTCCACTATTTATCTTTAAAACCTCTAACGGAATATTCGTATTAGAAGTATCTAAATAGCTACTATAGGCAGCACTAGAACGAATTGTAATTTTGTCCAAATTATTAGCGCTTGTGGGTAAAGTGAGGTTTTTGACCCAATTCCCATTTGCTAGATTAAATTCTAAATCTGAATAACCGGATGGAATTGATCCACTATTATTATTCTGATTTGGTGAAAGTACAGTTGCGGCATATACAAGTGAAGATGCAACAATTGCTCCAATAATGAGTGATGTTTTTAATTTAAAATTCACAGCAGCCTCTTTTATTTGTTTTTAGATTTTTCGAATAGCAGATTAACAAACCAGTTTTTTATAGTCAATTTTTGATCAATTAATTTTTTATTAAATTTCAATTACATGACCACTAAATCATTTTAAAATAAAAATATGAAATTTATTAAAGAATAATCTTTTTATGAGAACTAAATAACTAATAATATTCTGAGATGAAGAAAGCTTTATCAATTTATGTGTATTTAAAAATTATATTTATAACAAGAAAAAGAGAGAAATTTCTCTCTCTTTTTCCACAACTGTTAAGCTTGTTTAGATCATTAACTTACTTTCTTTGGAAAACTCAACCAAACAAATACAGTTAAAAGGAAGAAACAAATAGCTGAAATGGTAAGCACCCAACTATGGGCATAGCTAAAAGCTTGCTGCGCAACTGCAATTAATTGTCCTCCCAAAGGATTTTCAAGGTTAGACGCTAATTGCATGGTTTCACCAATCGAGATACTCGCTTTTTCAATTAAGTCCGTTGGGAGCTGTTCTGGCAAAACAATTGAACGGCTATAAAACCAAGATAACATTAACCCAAATATAGTAACGCCCAAACCAGCCCCAAGCTCGTAAGCCATCCCTTCAATGGCACCTGCTGCACTCGCCTTTTGCGGAGGTACAGATGACATAATCGCAGCAGTTGAAGCAAGTAAGGCAATCTCAATGCTAAAGCCTAAAAAGACCATACACGTCCATGCTAAAAAGTGGTCAGTTGAAAAGTTAAGCTGGGCAAGTCCCCATAGACTAAATCCACTTATTAAAATACCAACAGTAGATACAAGTCTAAGTCCCCATTTATTTAAACAGATTCCAGCTAATGGACCACCTAAACTAATCGCGATCATGAATGGAATAATAAACATGGCTGCCTGTAATGGTGAAAACCCATGCACAAACTGCAACTCTTGAGACAAGAGTAATTCAAAGCCAACCAAAGCAATCATGGAAACCACGGCCATAACAATACTGGTAGAAATCACTGGATGTTTAAACAATTCCAGATCAATCATTGGCGTTGTAGCTCTTTTTTGGCTTCGAATGAAGTGGATTAAAGTACTTATGCCTACCACAAACATCACGACTGTAAGTACCGAGAAGTTATACATCGCCGATTTGATTGAATAGATCAGGCTTAAAATGGCTACCACCAAAACTAAAGCTTGTCCTAAATTAATTGGCTGATCAGTCTTCTCTTGTTGTTTAGGGATAATCATCACAATCATGACCAGAACCACTAAAATAATCGGAATGTTAATGAGGAATACTGCTCCCCAATGGAAGTGTTCTAGTACAAAACCACCGACTAATGGACCAAAAGCTGCTCCACCACCACCCACTGTAGACCAAAGACCAAGTGCAAAATTTCTCTGCTTTTCTTCGGTAAAGGCATTACGGATGCCGGATAAAGTGGCAGGAATAAGCATCGCTGCCCCTAGCCCTAAGACAGCACGAGAAGCTATTAGCGCGTAAGCTGTTGGAGAAAAAGCTGCAGCTAACGAACCAACACCAAAAACTGCGGTTCCAATAAATAATAATTTTTTAAAGCCAATACGATCACCGAGTGCACCCATCGGTAAAATCAAACCCGCCATAATCAGTGAATAAATATCAATGACCCATAAAAGCTGATTGGCAGTTAAATTCAATGCTGCACTTAAAGACGGTGTTGCAACATGCATCACCGTTGCATCAATCGTAACAGGTAAATAAATGAGGACGATAATTGTGAGGATTAACCATTTTTTTTGCATAACGCTCTTCGATATCCAAAACTTGGACATGTGTTCAAATTGCGGTTATTATATACACAATTGGACACTTGTCCAACTTTAAATTTTAATGTAGTTTGTGTCGAATTCAGTCAGGTGTAAGAAACATGGCCTATCTTAATCGCGATCAACGCAGAGAAATGATTCTGCAAGCTGCCATGCAAATTGCTTTGGCTGAAGGTTTTACAGCCATGACGGTACGCCGAATCGCAACAGAAGCACAAACCTCTACCGGACAAGTCCATCATCATTTTTCTTCGGCATCTCACTTAAAAGCTGAAGCTTTTTTAAAGCTGATGGAACAGCTTGATGAAATTGAACAAACTCTCCAAACAACTAGCCAATTTCAAAGACTCTTCATCTTATTAGGTGCAGAAAATATAGACAGGCTTCAGCCCTACTTACGTTTATGGAATGAAGCTGAACTCTTAATTGAACAAGATATTGAAATACAAAAAGCGTATAATCTCGCCATGCAAAGTTGGCATCAAGCTATTGTGCAATCGATCGAATGCGGTCAAAAAGAAAGCGAATTTAAAAATAGGTCTAATTCCACAGATATTGCATGGCGACTCATTGCCTTTGTTTGCGGATTAGAAGGGATTTATAAACTTGGTTTACAAGGTTTAGCTGAAGAAGATTTTAAGCGTCATACCGAAGCAATTATTCGCCTAGAATTATTATAAATGTTGAGCTGGCATTGCTTAAAAATACCAGCTTTAAAATACTAAAATTAGAACCAGCCTTTACGGCCTTTTAAAATTTGGTCTGTGCAACGTAAGGCTTCTTGAGTCAGTCCCCACAAACGATAATCGCCTGTGATTGAACCAATCTGGAAGTTATGAGTATAAGCAAAGCTGAGGTCACGCTCAGGATCGCACCATGCACCTGAACCATTGTAGCCAATATGCCCAAATCCATTTTTAGCGCGTTTACCCATGGTAATAATGCGGTGATATCCTAAGCGCCAATTCATCGGAATTGGCATAACACGATCACGTGCATAACTTTGGATGGTGCTGAGCTCTTTAAATACTTCTGGGCGAATAATTTGCTGTCCGTCCCATTCACCTTGATTTGCCAGCATCGCATAAATTTTAGCAAGACTATTTGCAGTAAAAGTGCCGTTCGCCGCTGGAATGACTGCTTGCAATCCCTCGTCACTAAAGAAACTAAGATGTTTCATTCCTTTTGGAATCATGGCATCTTGAAAGTCTTGCGGGTCTTGACCCGTCCATGTAATCATTTTTTCAGAGAGTGAACTCTTGCGCGTCTGTGGCTTTTTAGGTTTTTCAACTTGAGTAGACGCTGGTTTTTCTGGTTTTGGTTGAATAATTAAACGTGCTACACGATCCAACTCATTTGCAGGCGTACCAAAATAAGCGCCGTCTAACTGCAACGGTTCAACAAGATATTTTTGCATGAGCTGATCTAAAGATTGGCCAGTTGCTTTTTCAAGTACACCACCCACAAGCCAACCAAATGTTAAAGCTTGATAAGCATTACCCTCTCCTGCAAGGAATCTTGGCTTAGTCGCCGCGACCACATCTAACATGTGTGACCAGTCGAGCATTTCTCGCGCACTTTCGATGATATTTCGCACATCAAACATGCCACTTTGATGGCTTAGCACATGACGCAATGTCATTTGCTCTTTTCCATTTTGAGCAAACTCAGGCCAATAAGTCGCAATCGGTTTGTCGTATTCTAAAAAACATTCACTTACTAAAATATGCGCTAAAGTTGCAAGTATGCCCTTACCTGTAGAATAGCAGACTGCCAATGTGTCAGGTTGCCAAGCTTCGGTTTGTGATTTTAGACCGGTGTAGATATCTACAACTTTCTGACCTCTAAAATAAACCGCTAAAGCAGCTCCACCTTGTCCTGTTCTAGCATCTTGAAGACGGCTAAACTGGTGAGCTAAATCAATAAAACGTTCATCTAAAATACCGTGATAGTTATGGGTATCGGCCAGTAAAATTTCTTTAATCACATGAATTTCCTTGCATTTTTTGTTATTTTGCTCAAAAGCAGCCCAAACCTCTGTTCAGGCTGCTGATATTTTTATAATGCTTTTACTGTTCCTGCAACATGCGGTTTTTGTGATTTCGCATTACGAATCAAGAAATCAGTCTTTTTATCTACATTGGCAGTTAAAAACTCAACTTTTGACGGTAAGAACATTGGCAGCTTAAACCATACATCTGCTTCATAAGCATCTGGTAATTCAAGGTTTGCTAATGCTTTAGCTTTGCTCCACATACCATGCGCAATGGCTTGCTTAAAGCCAAATGCTTTTGCAGTAATGGCATGAATGTGAATTAAATTAAAATCACCAGACACTTTCGCATAACGGCGACCTGTGTTTTCTAAAATATTCCACTCTGCCTTTGGAACATAAGCTGGTGCTTGTTCTTCTTTGGCTTTCTCACCTACTCTTTTCTCGACTTTTTGGCGAGATAAATAAGTCGTTAAACCTTCCATCACCACTTCATTGCCAACTTTTGCTGTGGTAATAAAGTCAAACTGAACACCTTTATCATGCGGTTTTAGTTCCCCAAATTTACATGACAAAGTGAGTTTTTCAGTTACGCCAATCGGTCTGGTCTGTTTAATCTGGTTACGGATATGCACTAAACCTAAAATTGGAAATGGAAAGGCTTCTGCCGTCATCATGTGCATTTGCAAACTTTGAGAAAGTACCGCTAAATAAATTGCCGGTACAAAGCCATTATTTTGAAAGCCACATACTTCGTTATAAGCTTTGAGATGGCTTTGATCAATTTCTAGGCTATCTACCACATATTCAACTTGCGGTAATATTTTTGGACCTTTCGGCTTTTTAAAAATTAAACCTTGCACTACTTTTGGATAAGCCAATGCCGCTTTTGGTAGCTGGCTAAAATGACGAGTATTCATACCTAACCTTTTATAATTTATAGATTCTTGAATAAAAAAGGGATGCACAAGCACCCCTATTTAGCTAAAAGTGCTTAAGCGCCCAACAAGCTTTGACCACATACACGCACAACGTTGCCATTTACCCCTGTAGAAGCAGTTGATGCAAACCATGCAATCGTTTCTGCTACATCAACAGGTAAACCACCTTGTTGCATTGAGTTCATACGGCGACCAGCTTCACGAATTGCAAATGGAATTGCCGCGGTCATTTGAGTTTCGATAAAGCCAGGTGCTACTGCGTTAATGGTAATACCATTTTTTAGAATAGGCGCAGTAAATTTCACTAGGCCAATTACACCCGCTTTCGATGCAGCATAGTTGGTTTGACCAAGGTTACCAGCAATACCGCTAATTGATGATACACAAACGATTCGGCCATTTGCATTTAGACCATCGTTTTCTAACAAGTAGTCATTTACGCGTTCAGCAGCAGACAAGTTAATGTTAATGACCAAGTCCCAAAGCTCTGGCTTCATGTTTGCCAAAGTTTTGTCACGTGTAATACCTGCGTTATGAACAATAATATCTAAACCGCCTTGTTTTGCTGCAGCAGCTTTAATTTTTTCGCCCGCATCAGCAGCCGTAATGTCAATTGCCAATGTAGAACCGCCAATGTCAGCTGCTACACGGTCAAGGTCAGCTTGTTGTTGTGGTACGTCTAGACAAATAACATGCGCACCGTCACGCGCCAACACATGTGCAATCGCCTCACCAATACCACGGCTTGCACCAGTTACTAACGCAGTTTTACCAGCAAGCGGTTTTGCCCAATCAACATCAACTACATCTGCTTTAGAAACACGAATCACTTGACCAGATACATAAGCTGAACGTGGAGAAAGCAAGAAACGTAAAGTTGATTCAAGGTTTGCAGCAGCACCTTCATCAACATAGACAACTTGAGCAGTAATACCCTTTTTAAATTCTTTACCTACAGATTTGATAAAGCCTTCAAGTGCACGCTGAGCAATCGCTTGTTTTACAGTTTTTGCAGTTTCAGGAGTTGTACCAATCACAATCACTCGACCAGAAGTCGCAACTTGACGTGCAATCGGATTAAAGAATTTATAAAGTTCATTTAACTGTTCTGAGTTTTGAATACCAGATGCATCAAATACAACTGCTTTGAATTTTGATTCTTTATCGCCTGCATTGAATGGACGTAAATTTAAACCAACTTTTGCAGCTTCTTGTTGCAAAGCAACATTATTGCCTACATAGCTATCTGCATGAACATTGCTAAGTACTTGTGCAATCGCACCAGACAAAACACTTGACGGCGCTGCGCCAACCAATACTGCACCATTCACTACTGGCTGAGCACTTTCAAAACGCTCTAATACAACTGGCGATGGTAAACCCAGATTTTTAACAACGAATTTACCAATAGGAGATTGTGTAAATGCTTGGTATTGATCAGTCATGATTATTATCTCTCAAAGAAATGAATTTTCTACGACAGGCTTCATTATGTTATGAGATGGATAGAAACAATATGAAAGCAGTCGTTCATTAGAGTTACTCCAAATCATACTTGACTTCATCTTTGGATGTCTTGACCTGAATGCTATCTACAATGTCATTCTAGTCAATACAGGCCTATTTGAATTGTGTTAAGGTAGCTTACAAGAATATCGTTATTATGCTTGGAAAAGCCTTATGAGCAAAACAACTCAAGAAAATCCAGCAGTCGAGAATTCTGCTCAGGAAAAAGTGTCAAATACATCAAAGTCGGCTTCTAACACGGCTAAGCGTAACAGCACTACTCCTAAAGCAGCAACTAATACATCAAAAACGACACGTACTCGTTCAACGACTGCACCTGCACGTAGCCCTCGTACCAAGAGCGCTGCTTCAGAAACCTCGTCTACATCTTCAAATGTAGCTGCAGCACCAAAAGCAACAAAAACCAAAACTTCTGTTCAACAGGATAAAACCATGAGCCAAAACACTGTTCGCCGCGTTGCAATTATTGGTGGCAACCGTATTCCATTTGCACGTTCAAATACTGCTTATTTCAAAGCGTCAAATTCTGACATGCTGACAGCAGCATTGAATGGTTTGGTTGAACGCTTTAACTTACAAGGTAAGCGTATTGGTGAAGTCGTTGCTGGTGCTGTTTTAAAACACAGCCGTGACTTTAATATGACTCGCGAAGTTGTATTGAGCACAGATCTTGCTCCTGAAACTCCTGCTTATGACATTCAAATTGCTTGTGGTACAGGTTTACAAGCAGCGTTTGTAGTTGCAAACAAAATTGCGCTTGGTCAAATCGACGTAGGTATTGCAGGTGGTGTAGACACAACTTCTGACGCTCCGATCGCTGTGGGTGATGGTTTACGTAAAGTTTTACTTGAGCTCAATGTAGCTAAAACGGGTAAAGACCGCCTTAAAGCCTTAACAAAAATTGATTTTAAAAAGCTTCTTGATGCGCCAAGCAATGGTGAACCACGTACTGGCCTTTCAATGGGCGAGCACCAAGCAATTACTGCATTGGAATGGGGTATTACTCGCGAAGCTCAAGACGAACTCGCTGCAAGCAGCCATCAAAAACTTGCTGCTGCTTATGAGCGTGGTTTCTTTGATGACTTAATGACTCCATTCTTAGGTCTTAACCGTGACAACAACTTACGCGCAGACAGCACAGTTGAAAAACTTGCTAAATTGAAGCCAGTTTTCGGTAAAGGCGAAACTGCAACAATGACAGCGGGTAACTCAACTCCGTTGACTGATGGTGCTTCTGTGGTATTGCTTGCTTCTGAAGAATGGGCAAAAGAAAATGGGCATGAAGTTTTAGCTTATCTTTCTTTCTCTGAAACAGCAGCTGTTGACTTCATTGGCAAAAATGGTCCTAAAGAAGGTTTATTAATGGCTCCTGCTTATGCAGTACCTCGTATGCTTAAGCGTGCTAACCTTAAACTTCAAGATTTCGATTTCTACGAAATCCATGAAGCATTCGCATCTCAAGTGTTGTCTACTTTGAAAGCTTGGGAAGATGAAAAATTCTGTAAAGAACGTCTTGGTTTAGATGCACCTTTAGGTTCAATTGACCGTTCTAAACTGAACGTAAATGGTTCATCTTTAGGTGCAGGTCACCCATTTGCTGCAACTGGTGGTCGTATCTTAGCAACTGCTGCTAAATTGATTAATCAAAAAGGATCAGGCCGCGCATTAATCTCGATCTGTACAGCAGGTGGTGAAGGTGTGGTTGCGATTGTAGAAAAATAATTTCTATTTATCGACCAAAAAAATAAGCACCCATCTGGGTGCTTATTTCATTTCAATCTATGTGAATTAATGAAGTGATGCTGCTTTAGCATTTGGGAAAAACTTATCTTCAATATGGTCATAGCACCACTGGAAAATAAAGGTATAAACCAAAATACATAAAGTTAAGCCAATATCTAAAATAAGTGCATCAATGACACTCATCTGGAGCATATAGGCAATCATCGGTACTGTTGCAAGCAATAACCCACCTTCAAAACCAATCGCATGTAAAATCCGTACAGGGATCGTTCTTTCCCAATTATATTTATGCTCTACTTTTTCAAAATAGTGGTTAAAAATCATGTTCCAGAAAACTGAAACCACTGCCATAAACACACCGAGTGTTCCTGTTACGTCCATCGGCATATCAAAAATAAAACTTAATGCAATCGCAATGATGACCAATAAAATTCCTTCATAACTGATTGCATGAATGAGTCTTCTCTTGGAAATCAACATTTTTAAATACTCAATAATTACTTGGATAATGTGTATTTTATTTTTATAATATTGATTAATCCAATCAGGTTCTTTCAGTTTTTTTGACAGATGAATATTAATCAAGAACAACTACTCATGTTTCAAGCCGTGATTGAGACCGGCTCTTTTTCTGCAGCAGCCCGTAAACTTGGCAAAGTTCCTTCGGCTGTAAGCATGTCTATTGCCAACTTAGAAATTGATCTGAACTTAACATTATTTGACCGTAAAGGCCGTGAACCCATCCCTACTGACGAGGCTCGGGTCTTATACGAAAAGACATCTCAGCTTTTGATTGAGATGAATCAATGGAAACAGCATGCTCGCGCCTTAAGTACAGGGTTAGAGGCTAATTTAACTCTTGTGATTGTGTCGGAACTTTTACACACTAATTGGACCGACTATATTTGTCTTTTAGAGAGTCGTTTTCCAGACTTACAAATTAATATTGTGTCTGCCCCTCAAGAAGATGCACTGCAAATGTTATTAGACGGGTCTGCCCAACTTGCACTGATGTTTGAACGCGAGCACCTAGATAACAGAGAACAATTTGTAGAGCTTAAACGTGAGGCCTTAATTCCAGTTATTTCAAACAACCATCCTTTAGCAAGCCAAAATCAGGTTTCTTATGAGCAGATCCTCACTACACGACAAATTGTAGTTGCAAGCCGAGATGAGACTTTAAAACCAGAATTACTTTTTTCGAAACATTATTGGCGCACCGATAACCACCACTCCGCTTGTTTAATGATCTTGCGCAATTTGGGTTGGGGTGTACTTCCTCAAGAAATGTTTAAAGAAAATCCTGAATTAAAAAATAAACTTAAAGTATTGGATTTATTAGATTTCACTCCCCGATTTGAATATTATGTCGACTTGGTATGGAGTCGAGAAAGTGAGCTTGGTGCCGCTGCTAGATTTTTGATTGAACATATCCGTAAGCAACGAATGCAACCACTGCCTTAAAAATATTTCAAATTAGATGCAGAACCTAAACGTTTTTCTTTGAAATATAACAATTGATATATCGACAGCATGAATAGACTTTGTGCTATAAAGAAAACATAAGATTTATTACTGAAGATGTTGAATATCAATGACTCATACAGCACTTGACCAATTAAAAACATTAACGACCGTTGTTGCCGACAGTAGTGACCTTGATGCAATTCGTAAATTCCGTCCATTAGACGCAACGACTAATCCTTCATTGATTACGGCAGCAGCAGAACAACCAGAAAGTAAAGAGCTCATTGAAGATGCTTATTATCAAGCCAAAGAAGAAGGCTATAGCAACGATGAGTTAATCGAAAGAACCATTGATATTTTAACCGTAAAATTTGGTGTAGAAATTTTAAAACTGATTGAAGGCCGTGTTTCAACTGAAGTTGATGCTGCTCTTTCATATGACACTGACGCAACCATTCAAAAAGCCCATGAATTATGTGAACTTTACAAAGGTTATGGTATTGATCAGTCTCGCATTCTGATTAAAATCGCATCGACTTGGGAAGGTATTCAAGCTGCCAAAGTGCTCGAAGCTGAAGGAATTGCTTGTAACCTCACTCTCCTTTTCGGTTTGCATCAAGCCCAAGCGTGTGCAGATGCAAAAGTGACTTTAATCTCACCATTTGTAGGCCGTATCTTAGACTGGTACAAAAAAGCTGAAGGT
Source organism: Acinetobacter pittii (assembly GCF_022449185.1). Classification (GTDB taxonomy): domain Bacteria; phylum Pseudomonadota; class Gammaproteobacteria; order Pseudomonadales; family Moraxellaceae; genus Acinetobacter; species Acinetobacter pittii_I. Next base: position 612,071 of record NZ_JAKUKO010000001.1, on the reverse strand, counting down.
GTAGACGCTTACCCAATCGAAAAAGACCCAGGCGTAGTTTCAGTTAAGAAAATCTACACTTACTACAAGCAGCAAAATATTCCAACTCAAGTGATGGGTGCGAGCTTCCGTAGTATAGATCAAGTGCTTGGTCTAGCTGGATGTGATTTGCTAACCATCTCACCAAGCTTACTTACCCAGCTTGAACAAGATAACCGTACAGTCGATGCAGCACTTGATGCATCTCAAGCAAAACAAGCAGAAGCGATTGTTAGACCAGCTCAAGATGAGCAAAGTTTTAAAGATGAACTTAACCATGACTTAATGGCATTCCAGCTTCTACAAGGCGGTGTTGATGGATTCATTAAAGCACGTGACCAATTAAGCCTTTTGTTACGTCAGTCTTTTGGAATTGATGCGGAAATAAAATCTTAAAAAACTGCACTTTTCATACAAAATTGCCGATTTTTGTTATCATGATAAAAATCGGTTTTTTATTGGGTTTCTCGTGTTCGGCATAACAGATTTAACAACATATATTATTGGTACATTCCTAATTGTGTTATTGCCGGGGCCCAATTCTCTTTATGTGATGTCAATCGCTTCGCGCTATGGTATTAAAACCGGATATATGGGTGCATTCGGTATTTTCACCGGTGACCTTATTTTAATGCTATGTACAGTACTCGGAGCTGCGTCTCTTCTTAAGGCATTCCCATGGGTATTTGTCATTCTTAAATTAACAGGTGCACTTTATTTATCTTATTTAGGTTTTAAACTGTTGCAAGGCAGTATTCAACGCTGGAAACAACGTAATCAAACTCAACCAGAAATGGCTGATTTACCTGCTTTAGATAAAGTTCATCCTTATAAAACAGCACTCAGTATTAGTTTACTCAACCCTAAAGCGATTTTATTTTTCCTCTCTTTCTTTGTTCAATTTGTTGAACCAGATTATGCTTATCCTGCTCTGAGCTTTTTAATTTTAGCAATTATTTTACAGATCATTAGCTTTAGTTATTTAACTGCATTAATCTTCTCTGGAATTAAACTCTCGGCATTTTTTAAAGAAAACCATAAAATTGCTGCAAGCGGAATCTTTTTAGTAGGAATTCTATTTTTTGGATTTGGTTTAAAACTAGCAACCTCAACGATTTAATTATTTTAATCTAATAACTTTTGCATTAGAAAGTTAAAACATAATGAACTGCTAAAAGTCCAGCATGCCATCTGTTTTAACTTCATTAAGTACAAAAAAAGTTCTGACTTGTCTTACTCCGGGTAAGGCAATAATCTTTTCACTATGAAATCGGTTAAACGCTGCTAAATCTTTAACACGAATTTTTAGGAAATAATCGACTTCTCCCGCCACCAGATAACACTCTAAAACATTTTCCAAATCACCCGACGCTTGTTCAAATGCTTGAAAGCTATCAGGGGTTGAACGATCCAAAACTACACCGACTAACACCACAGTACCACGTTGAACCGTATTAGGATTGATCCGAGCACGGACATCCAAGATTGCTCCAATCTTAAAAAGACGCTGAGTATGATTCCAACAAGATGATGTACTAATACCTACAAGTTTTGCCAATTCAGCATTACTTAAACGCCCATTTTCCTGTAAGGCACGCATAATTTTCAGTTCTAATGGAGTTAAATTTTCAGCTTTCTCATCCATAAAATAATATTCTTGATTCATTGTTATTTATGAAACAAATAATAGCATTATTTAATAATTTAAAAACATTATTTATTTTTTAACCTAAAGATAGAAAGCACCTTCTTAAAAAAAATTGTTAAATTCACCCCAACTGGAAGCAATGGCAGAAGCCTATTAATTTTTCTTGGATTTAGAACACGTATCATGCAAAAAATTCTTCAAGATTTTTCAATTCCAGCAGTATTTGCTGGTTTTATTACCTTTCTCATTGGTATTAGTGTTTCGGCCGTTTTAGTGATTCAGGCAGCTCAAGCTTTAGGTGCTTCACCTGCACAAATCACTTCATGGTTTTGGGCTTTGGGTTTGGGTATTGGCTTATCAGGACTCATTCTTTCTTGGAAATTTAAATATCCTGTAGCGACGGCGTGGTCAACCGCAGGTCTTGCTTTAATTATGGCAACAGGTAGTGGATATAGTTTAAATGAAGCGATTGGTGCTTTTTTAGTTGGTGGTTTACTAACAGCTATTTTAGGCTTCTCAGGTATTTTTCAAAAAGCGCTGTCATACATTCCTCAAAGTCTAACAAGTGCCATGCTGGCAGGCGTCCTACTCAAATTTGGTATTTCACTTTTTGCAAGTTTACAAAATGATTGGGCATTTGTTTTATCCTTACTTGGCATTTATGTCATTACAAAAAGATTATGGCCGCGTTATAGCATTGTATTTACCGTAATTGCTGGTATTGCCCTATGCCCTATCTTTTTAGAATTTCATATGCCTACAATTCAGTGGTCTTTAGCAAAACCTGTTTGGATTAGTCCTGACTTTAGCTGGTCAGCACTTTTGGGTTTAGCACTACCATTATTTGTAATTAGTATGGCTTCTCAATATTTACCGGGTATTGCCATGATCAAAAGTTATGGCTACAAACCACATGTAAATCAACTCATTGGCTGGACAGGTTTAACCCAAGTGGTGCTTGCACCGTTTGGCTGTTATAGCGTCAATATTGCTGCGATTAGTGCTGCCGTAAGCTTAGACGACCAAGTTCATTCTGACCCAAGCAAACGCTATATTGCAGGTATAAGCTGTGGTTTTTTCTACATCTTAATGGGTTTGTTTGCTGCAACACTCACAAGTTTATTGATGTCTTTCCCCCATATTTTTATTGTAGCTTTAGCGGGTATTGCATTACTTGGTACGATCAGCCACAACATTGCGATTGCTTTTGCTCAAATTGAAGAACGTGAAGCTGCATTATTTACCTTTTTATGTAGCGCTTCGGGTATTCAATTCTTCGGGATCGGCTCAGCATTTTGGGGATTGGTGGTCGGAATTATTGTATTTGTTGTGCTCAAATTTAAAGCCAAAAAAAGCGAATAAAAAAAGCGTTCATAGCTCCCTATTTTCAATGCTATGAACGCTTTTTAGTGTAGTTTCTTATAACTCTCTTACTACGACTGATTTTGCCATTTTGTCGTGCCAGCCTTGTTTTTTAGCGTCAAATGCCACCCAAAAAAGACCAATACCAAATACTAAAATTGATGGAATATAGCCAATATATCGAATAATGCTCTGCATGACTGTGAGCTTATTACCTGTTTTTTCATCTAAAACTTTTAATCGCATCAAACGTTTGCCGGGTGTACCTGCAAAATACAACCAACATAAAACTGAATACAAGAAAGGAAATGCGTAGTTCACAATCAGATCAAACCAATAATTTTGTGGCTTACTACTTAAGCCTGTAACAAATACTAGGTCGTAATCTCCCCGATAAAAAATCCATGCGGCTAGAATAATTGCTAAACAAAGAATAAGACTATCAATAATCATTGCGCCAAATCTTAACCAGAACCCTGCATACTCATACTTATAAGTCATGCCTACCTCACTTTGTTATTGTTTAATAGCTAAAATGGTCTTACTACTTTACTTTTATCCTAAATGAAACTTTTTTATTTTTAAATACTTAAATAAATTTTAAATTTCTTACTTTTATATTTTATTTTAATTATTTTGATCAAAAAATATCATTAACCACATATTTCTACAAAAACTTAATTTAATCTTTTAAAAAACTGACATTTTTTATGTCAGTTATATCGAAATACGTTTATAAATAAATTAAATTACAAATAAATATTATATTTATTGCCAAAATAAAATATCTATTTTAAACTCTTTTTTTAATAAAAGTGCTGCAAATAATAGAGCCAATCCGATTGTAATTAAAAAAACACTTAAACTGATTAATCCATAAACAATTGTTATACCGCCTAATATAGCTAAAATATAAAATATAATTACACTGAATGTTGGCATTTCAATTTATTCCACTACTTAAAATAAAAGCAATTTATTCTATCGAGTTTATAAACGATTGCTGTTTTCAAATGTTGATTACACTATGAATTTGTATCTTCATACAATAATCATGTTATTAAACTTATTTAATGTTACTTTAGTTTAATAAACAGTGATGGAATTCACATAAGTTTTATTTGATTTCAAAGTAATGCTTTTCAGTCACAAGTTTAATTTTTAAGTTTTTATATAAGCGTTCTTTTGAGTCTTCTAGTGAAGGAACAACTTTTTCTGCAAATTTATCTTCAGTCATCAGTCTTGCATAAGTTTTGTAGCCAATGATTAACTTTTGAGGTTCTTTACCTGTTTGACTAAACTCTTCAATGAGTTTATTGACTTTCTTTGCTGTTAAATCTGCCATCTTTCTTAGCCCCCCTTTAATTTACTATTTTGTTATACGGCGTCTTTATGACAGAAATATGAACCGTAATTTTTTGTAATTTTCATGTAAATATTAACAATTATTGGTCTACAGCATACTTATCAGTTCAAAACCAGCAAAGAAATCAATTCAACTATTTGATTTATATTTATTTTGTTTAATTTTAATTACTTTTAATTGAATAGATGTCTCCATAGAATGAAATATGTTAATCTTTAATTAATAAAAGCTTCATACATATAACAACTGTAAATAAGAGGAATAACATCATGAATTACCAACATATTATTGTACCAGTAGATGGTTCTGAGATTTCTTTAGCAGCAGCTCGACAAGCAGCTCACATTGCAAAAGCATTTGGTAGTAAATTGACCGCCATTAGTTTGGTTGCGGTAGATCCTTTTAGTGGCGTAGATTTTTATTACATCTCACCTGTTGTAAAAGATTATTTTGTTGAAGCACGCGCCAACGCAGAAAAAACTCTCGCAAAAGTTAAAGCTTTATGTGCTGAAGAAGGCATTGATGCAGAGACTCAAATCATCCAAGGTGAAATTTCTTCAGATGGTATTTTGAAAGCCGTAGAAGACTTAGGTTCTGATTTAATTGTGATTGGTTCGCACGGTCGTAAAGGTTTCCAAAAACTAATTTTGGGTAGCTTTGCTCAAGATGTTTTAAATAGCACCAAGATTCAAGTTTTAGTTGTAAAAGAGTAAAATTCTTTAAAGATAAAAACCCAATCCTATGATTGGGTTTTTTAATAAAATAACTTATAGAAATTTTACACCCACTAAAAAACCCTATAGAATAGTTCACTATTCCATCAATTTCGTGAGTCACGCCAATGAAGTAAGTCTTTTTTCTCATCAATTTTTTCTTTTTTTGATGTGCAAAATAGACTATTTTTTGTGATTTACTGTCTCTATTAAAAATTATCATTCTCCTATTTTGTACATCCTGTATTTATGAGGTTTTTTATGACTCAGCAGGCATGTGTAATATCGCAACTTACCTTAGAGTTCCCTTCAAAGGTAATGTTTAAGCATCTAAATTTTAGTCTTGAATCGAATCAGGTCTCTGCCCTAATTGGTCGTAATGGCCAAGGCAAATCTTTGCTTATGCAATTGTTAAATGAGACGCTTGCATTAGATTCAGTTGTTACATCAGGGCAAATCTCCTGGCATGTAAAACATGCGTATTTACCTCAATTGCATCGTTTGACGGCACTGACGATTGCTGAAGCCTTAGATATCTTAGATATTTACGACACTTTTAAAAGAGTTGAACAAGGTAATGCCGACTTCGATGATTATGATTTATTGGAAGGTAAATGGGACCTGCCCACTTTATGGAACAACCTCTTAGAATCTGCCGGTCTACCAACAGATTTAGATTTCCCAGTTAAAAATTTAAGTGACGGTCAAAAAACCAAATTGGCTCTAAGCTGTTTATTTTTAAAATCAGACCACTATCTATTACTTGATGAGCCTAGTAATCATCTAGATCAGGAATCTAGACAATGGTTAATCGATCATTTAAAAAAACACCCAGCAGGTAGTCTTATCATTAGCCATGATCGGACTTTATTAAATGAAGTCGACCATATTTATCATTTAAATGAACATGGTCTACATCACACCACCGGAAACTATGAAAAATTTTATGGGCAGTATCAAACCAATATTGCAGCTCTAGAGCAATCTATTCAACAGAGCCAACGTGAAGTTAAGCACATGAAGCAAAAGCAACATGATGTATTAATGAAAGCTCAAAAACGAGAGCGTGCTGGCAATAAATTAAGAGAATCAAATTCTCAAGCCAAGATTTTGCTCGACTTTAAAAAGGAACAAGCAGGCCAAAGCATTGCTGCTATACAGTCTCAACACCAACGTCAGATTTCGAACAGTCAAAATGATTTAAAAGATAAGAAATTGTTTCTCGAAACTGTTAAACCTCAACAGTTTGTCTTCCCGTCTTTTCAAAAGAAATCTGGTGAAATTCTGCGGATTAAAAAATTGAAACTGAAACATGGTACTCAAAAACCCATTGATCTAGCTGTACAAGCAGCTCAAAAAATTCGCATAGCAGGAGAAAATGGTATTGGAAAATCAACTTTACTTAAGGCAATTCATGCAGAGAACAATCAACCCTGTGACAACATTCACTTATCTGTAGAGTGTTTCTATCTCGACCAGAACTTTAGCTTTTTGTGTGATGAAATGACTGTTATTGAAAATTTATCTCACATGAATAATGAACTTTCAGAACTCGAATGGAGAAATTTGCTAGGTCAACTTCGAATTCGTGGGGATAAAGGTACCCAACTATTGTCTCAGTTAAGTGGTGGTGAAAAATTAAAAGTAGCTTTATTGGCTCTTAGCCAGTTAAACCCTGCACCTGAACTTCTGTTATTAGATGAACCAGAAAATCATTTGGATATTGAATCTAGAGAGCTACTTGCTAATGCTATTCAGAGTTATGAAGGTGCGGTATTGCTCGTTTCACACGATCAACTGTTTGTTGAAAGCTCGGGCATTCATGAGTCATTTTCTTTAATATAATCGTTAGTAATATACCAATTTTCAAATTTACTAGTTCTCATTTGAGAGCTAGTAAATTCCATCAGTTATTATTTTTTCACTTTGTTTAATAACTCGAGGTCTAAAGTATATTTCACAGTTTTATTTTTACGAGCACTATTACGCATTTGATAAACTTGAATAATATAATCGCCGTCAACTGGTAAAGTAAGCTCTCCATTAAAACCTATAGTTGAGCCAATTAATAATGCGTTATCTTTACCTGGCTTCTTACCAGGTGCAAAAATATTAATGTAGGCTAAATTCCCCAGACTATTGATATCAAATTTTAATATTTGGCCTTTGTTCGCATAAACTCTATACCTTACATCATCGTAGCCCTGAAATTTTCCAGTTAAGGTGGTATGTGGTGAACCTTGTAAGAAATTAACTTTTTGCTCTACATTTTTTGCAATAACAGCGAATGGTACAGTCGAAATTAGTGTAGATAGTAATATTGTTTTAATGATTTTTTTCAATTTCCAGCCCTCAGAATTAACTTTAAATTATTATATTAAAATTAATTTTATAAAAATTTACTTTATGTATGAGTTTGATGAGTAATAGTTGCTTTTTATAACCAGTAAAAAATAAAGTATGTTGAAAATCTAAATTACCTTTCTCTTTTAGAATAAGAATTTAAAAGTTAAAGCGTATGGTTAATCCATAAATCTGGAAGAATTTTTAATGAATATTATTATTCGTGATGAGCAAGCCGAAGATATTGAAGCCATTGAAGAATTGACAAAAGCAGCTTTTAAAAATGCTGAGCACACAAGTCATACCGAGCATTTTATTGTTAATAGTCTAAGAGATCACGGACAACTTACTATTTCTCTAGTTGCAATTGAAGATGAGTCTATTATTGGACATATTGCTATTTCTCCGGTTGAGATTAGCTCAGGCAAAATAGGTTGGTATGGTTTAGGTCCTATCTCAGTTCATCCAAATAAACAAGGATGCGGTGTTGGCTCTCTTCTCATCAATAAATCACTAGAAAAATTAAAACAACTTGCCGCTCAAGGATGTGTTTTATTAGGTGATCCGAATTATTACAGCCGATTTGGTTTTAAAAATTATCCTGAGCTAATTTTGCCCGATGTACCGAGTGAATATTTTCAGGCTCTAACTTTCTCGGGCAATATTCCAAAAGCGAATGTCAAATACCATGAGGCTTTTAATGCGACGCAATAATAAAAATTACTATCTTCAAAAGAAAACTCCTAAAAATAGGAGTTTCTTTTTCACTGGTTTTGAATAATATTTACTTAAAATATCAGCTTTTATTTAACACGCTCAATTTGGAAAACTTCAATATCAGTCGGCTTAACTCTATGCTTATCTACCTCACCAACAACACGTACTTTATCCCCTGCTTTTAGTGCAAGAGGTTTCCATAAGTCATCATCGATATCAATTATGATTGAACCCGTAGCATCTTTAAACTCAAAATGATCCCCACCAATATGCTTTACGATCGTACCAGTTAAAGTTACTCCAGATTCATCAGCCAAATTTTTTACTTTAGCCACAGTGACTACATTTTTTGTTGCTTCTTTTAATAAAGCTGCATCTGGTTTAGCCATCACGGCACTACTTCCTAATAAAGCAAATCCAGCCAATGCTGTTAAAAGTATTTTTTTCATGACGATTACCTACTTTTTAATATTCTTAGTTATATAAACAAATTCTTTTAAAGTTATAGATTTAGCTTTTGTGGCTTTTTGTATCTTATTAGGATTTTTGTTTAATGAGAATAAATAGTAACATTAAAAAATTTCTTTAAGTTCTCTTTTCCAACAACCATTTTATAGCCTTTGGTTTGTCTTGAATTTACTTAAGAAAGCTTTTTCTTAAGTAAATTAAACTCAGCATTTAAATATCACTTCATTGTTAAGCAACAAGTTGTCCTAAACTCAATAAAATATTTATGGCTTTTGCCTCGTCATCGGTTTGCATAACAATCATTCTGTCATAAGAAATTCCACCAACCTCAATATAAATTTTTGGATGTGGAAGCTGAGGGATATAGACTTTTAGTGGTTGATAAAGAGCAAGAAGATAACCGAATGAATCATAAGGATAATGATCATCTTTTAATGTCTTCTTTATAACAACATAGTTGTTCAATATATTTAAAATAAAACCATATTCATTTTCAGAATGAAATTTAGCGTCCATACCTACCTCCTTGATTAGTTAATATTTTTATAATCAAACTTAAAGGTTAAATTTCTGATCTGAGGATATTTGAACCAATTTACTTTAAATATAGAGTTCTATTTAAAATAATTAGTGTCGAGTTTAAATATATTTAAAACCAAGTGTATTAGTCAACATATTTTGAACGGCGCCATTAAAAATAAATATTTTGAGTTGCAAATCACACTTTAAGAAAAATAAAAAGATATAAAAAAACCCATCTTACGATGGGCTTTAGGCATTCAACTAGATTATGAATCTTTATCCATTGAATGAGGAGTTGTGGTTTTATCTTGCTGTTTTGTGTCGTTTTCACCTTGGCAAGCACTCACACTCAAAGAAATAAAGGCGGCTAAACCCAAGGTCGCTATAATTTTTGTCATGTTTCACCTCATGAATTGTTCAGATTGATGAGTTAATAAATACTTTTTATTAGTTTTACGATCAGCATAGGTTTCTAGGCTTTTTTGTAGATTTAGCGCAAAAATGTAAAACTATTTAGTTTTGACTTTAAGTGCTCATTTGAATTTAACTCAACAAATTCAAAGCCGAGCACCTAAAATAAACTTAAATTAAATATTAACTGAATGCCTGAGCGTTTTGAGGAGTAAGTCATATAAGTGATCTACAGCTTTAGACTCCAAAGATGCTCGACTCCGATAAACAGCGGCCTCCATAGGTTCTAAAGGTCCTAAGCCATGATCAGCACTTAAAATAGTTAAATGCTCAGGCGCACTACACTGTGTGAACACGGCAATTGCTAAACCACTTTCCACTGCTGCAATTTGACCAGCTAAACTTGAACTGTTGTATACCACCCGATAACGGCGTCCTTGTAATGCTAAGGAATTAATAGCGCTTTTTTTGGCTTGACAGGTACTTTCATAAACTGCAATTGGGAGTGGATCTTCTCGCCAGAGTTCAAACTGTGGAGAGCCTACCCACACCATTGGTTCATGAAATAAAAGTGTTCCTTGACGAGCGTTATCTCTCGAAATTAATGCCAAGTCTATATCCCCAGTTTCTACCCGTGGTATTAACGAAGTAGACTGCTCACAAATTAATTCAATTTCAACACCTCCATAACGTGGAGCAAAACGCTTCAGTACGGGCGTTAAATATTTTGCAGCATAATCATCGGGCACCCCAAGGCGTATACGCCCCTTCAGCTCATCTCCGTGAAATGCCATTTGGGCTTCTGCATGTAAGTCAAGAATACGACGCGCATAACCTAAAAGTAGCTGTCCTTGAGACGTTAATTCAATTTGTCGGTGCGTTCGTATTAAAAGTTGGCAATGTAGAGCTTCTTCAAGTTTTTTTAATTGCATACTAACCGCTGACTGTGATCGATATAACTCAGGTGCTGCATTTGATAAAGAGCCCGTATCTACTACAGTGACAAAACACTTTAGCCAATCAATCTGTAAATTTTTTAAAGTCATTAGAATTTATCTATTCGATTTTCAAATAGTATATAAAAGAATTATGCGCTTTTCTTTATTTATTGTCTCTCTCATACTGAGCTTATAAGAAGTTAAAACAATTCATTTTTAACGTCGCTAACGGTGAATTGATTAACAACTGAATAACTCGTTAATCACTGTCCTTACTCACAATTTTATCACTTCGTATTTCTCAGGTATTACGCACTAGGAGGAGGTTTTATGCGCCTAAATAAACAGATGCTTGTGTCACAAAGTGCGACATCCACTTTCGTTTTACTTTGGGGGAGTGCTGCGATTTTTACTCGATGGGGACTCGACAGTGCCTCACCTATAGCATTATTAATTCTACGCTTTGCCACAGCTTTGTTTGTTCTGTTGTTAATTGCTATTTTTAGAAAAAGACTTTTACCTAAGTATGGATCTCGAAAGCAAGTTTTATTAACTGGACTACTGATTATTGCAGGTTATTCAATTTGTTATTTTAAAGCCATGGCTCACGGAGTCACCCCTGGTTTAATGGCCACAATCATGGGAATACAGCCAATCTTGACGCTTTGTCTTTTAGAAAAGAATTTACAAAAAGAGAGATTATTAGGTCTATTGATTGCTTTAGCCGGACTCATCCTTTTAGTGTGGAAAAGCTTAACTATGTCTTTTATCGCTCCAATCGGAATATTCTTTGCCTTAGCAGCACTGATCTGTATCACTTTTGGTGCCATCATGCAAAAAAACATTCAACAAGCCCCTACAGATGTTTTACCGCTCCAATATATAGTTAGCCTTCTAGTTTGTTTATTTATAGTTCCATTTGAACATTTTGAAATAACGTGGAATTCACAACTCATTATTTCGGTTTTATTTCTTGGAATTTTAATTTCTGTGGTTGCTCAACTTTTACTTTACCGTCTTCTAAATCAGGGCAATCTTGTAAATGTGACAAGCCTATTTTATTTAGTCCCTGTTGTTACTGCACTTTTAGATTTTTTAATTTTAAAAAATAAGCTGCCGCTTGCAGGCTTAATAGGAATGATTGCGATTTTAATAGGCTTAACACTTGTATTTAAAAAGAAATAACTCATTTAAGGTACATTATAAAACCCTCGACTGAGGGCTTTATGCTGAGTTAAAGACTAGTCTAAACTTTTCCAATCTTTACCAATTTGAGCTAATGCTGGCAGTTCATCGCTATTAAAAACATTACAATTACGATCAATAGCAAATCGATAGATGGGCACAGAATCAGCTTGAGTTTTTTTATAGAAGCTGAAATTTTCAGTAATATGGTAATTGCCGGCTTCTGTAGATTTTACAGCTGCTCCTGATGGAATATGAATATAACTTTCACATTCCACTTCAATATTATTTCCAGCAAGATCTTGGTAGGAAAATTTCATGTTTTGATCCTTTCTAAATTTTTATGATTGAGAAAAAATTAACATGCTATCTGGCTAGATTATTGAAACTTTTTTCAACTAATTGTTTAAGTGTGTATATTTAGTTAAAACTAAAAAGTTATTTAAGCTAAAAATCCTATTTCTAGTACTTCTACTCTCTCTCTCACAATCCCAATACTTTAAAAGCTCGTTCATCAAGTTCTTTAAGCTCCTCAAGTGTATATAACCGTCCTTCTGGATCAAAAAACTTATCAAAATCAAATTCCCCTTCTTTATATAGTTGATATCTTTTAGGCCCTAACCACTCTTTTTGAAAGAAATCATCTGTTAGTTTAAAAAATTCTTTAAATGACATATTTGCATCTAATTGGCCAATTAACTGTTCACGTTCATTTTTAGGAATATCCCTAAATTTTCTTTCATCCATAATGAAGGCTCGGCTACCAACTAGCTGACCATCTTCATGAGTTGGAACTAGAATACTGCGGCAATGAGGATGCAAAGGCGGAACTTTTTTTGTAGGATCATTGATATCCCACACACGACTATCAAGGGCTGCACATATTTTTGAGGTTCTGCCATCAAGAACACTTACAAATCTGACATATTCAAACTTTAACTGTTTATAGCTGTTTAAATAGGCCTGATTGGATATATGACTTCGAATCGTACGCACAGTTCGTTCAATATCAATCTTAGAGCTATTTAGTAGTCCATCTTCATATTTAAGGCGTTTAGTCCCTAGAATCCTTTGAATAATTTGTTGATTCGTCGCTCCAGTATTGAGGCCATCCCGAATTGCATACTCAACTCTTTGACGGGCTACCTCGGCAATTGTAGAAAGTAACTCATTCACCAATGCTCCACCTGCTAAAGGAACACGTTTAGCAGCTTTATAGAGCTGTTCACCTTTTAACTCGTTATGTTTACCACCAAAAATTTTTGACATATATCTGACTTCATAGACAGCCAATGCCACAGCAGAGATGGTAAAAGTTTCAATGAGCACATCGTTAGTGGTATTAAACCACTGAGAAATCAGTGCACGTATCTCTTTTAATGGGGCTGTTGAGTAAAGCCCACCCGCCAATGCGGTTTTTTCCTTTTCATTTAGCTCATCTAACAGCTTACTTAGTTTGGTAAGCATATTAACTGTTTCGGAATTAAATAAATTAAGAAGTTCATTGACCGATCTTGAAGATGCTCGGTATAGATAAGCTTGATGTTGAGTCAGAACATCAAAAAGTGATTTCTGATGAAGATTAACCATAAAAATTACCTCTACAGAATTGCCCTTTTTATTATTTTCTATTTGTTTGTCTTACCTTATGTAATTTGCTTATTATTAATATCTCTAGAATAAGTTATGACTAACAAGTGTACCTACGTAAAGTTATTTAGCTAACAGCTTATCCTTGTAATTTATATCTTTATAAACTTGTCTCGTATCTAACTACACAATCTCTTTAATGCTGAGTAAAACAGCATTACTCGGAATATTTTTAAGTATTTTCTTTTGTTGTTTTCGCCATTCTTTATGAAATTTTTTATCAGATTGTTCAGAAAAACTGTCTGTATTCTTATTAGCATATGTAGTATCCGTATTTGATGATTGTATACATGGCCAATTGTTTAATTGAGGTGTTAAAACCGCATTACTCATCAATGAAAGTTCTTCTAATCTAATTAAGTTCATATTTACTTCCTTGCTTATATCTAGCTTCTGATGTCTTCAACATGTTCAAACTTTATATTGAACCGTTAAAAGATAGCTATTGTTTTATTTCCTAAGCCAATCAGAGCCTACACAAATACCACACCCTTAAAAATGCAAAGTGCAAGTTTTGTGTATTGATTTACCAATGATGTAACTTGCTATACGCTCAAATAAATTAATTTTAAATAGAATGAAAAAGCTATTTATAAGGTTTTCTTCTCTGCTCCCTTAAATTCAGTTATACTGTTCTTAGTATGAGATGAGCCTTATATAGTTCATTGGTAGATCAATGAATGACTAAGCCCTTCGCTTTCGAGCAAGGGCTTTTTTAATGCGTGTAATTTGGAAAAATTACTTTGATCTGACTCAGCAATTCAAGCCTCGGTTTGCCTTTACTGAACAGGTCTGTTAGATTGGTCTTGTTCATCAACTCCTATTGTCGATGAATACTGAAGCCTGATTCGTAGCATCAGGCTTTTTTTTATGCCTAGATTTTATTAAAGATCGGAACGGCTTTTCTGATAAAAGCCTATAAAAATTAAAAAGACTCTACGATTCTAAAAACAATTTCTTTTCAATAGCGCGGCGTCTAACCAATCCAGCCAAACGTTTACCGCCTGCGTTTACCCATACATCAAATTGGTTTGCGGCCCCTTTGTAATCACCTGAATTTAATTTTTTTAATAAGGTCGATTTTTTAAAGGCTCCTGCCCCGATGTTATAACTTAGTGAGACTAATGCGTCGAATTGATTTTGCTTTAAAGGAACTTTTACAGCGCCATTGACTGCACGCTCAAATATTTTCAAATCATGCTGCATATATACTTTGGCCTGCTCAAGAGTACATGTGTCGCCTTTTTGAACGCTCAAACCATTTGGGTATCTGGTTGTGCCATAACCAATGCTCCAGACACCTACGCCATCATCATAAGCACTGAGTCTTAATCCTTCAAAATTACAAATATGGTTTACCCCTTCCTGACTCAGAGACATCCCATCTACCGCAAAACCAATTTCCTGATCGCCATTGTCTGTTGCTGTAGCAATCGAGCTATTTGTAGCGGCACGTAACCGAGACTGAGTAGTAAAAAGCTTGCAAAGATAATCCAATATTTTTTGCATCTAATCCTCTGTCATCTTACTTTTTCTCTGTAACCCAAAGTGTAATATACCCTTGAACTACAGGCTGTCCATCTGCTCTATAGGCATTTACTTTTATTTGCATATCGCCAACTTTCCATTCTTCATCAATTGTTGCGACGACTTTAATATCAGAATCGCCTTTGGCGACATAATTTACGCTCATGCCTTTAGGTAGCCATCTTAAATGTTGAGGAATAGATGCTTCGGTTAGTACACCCATAACAAATTCTAATCCATTACATATGGCAATAACGTGAACTGTTCCTATGTGATTTTCGACTGATTTATTCTTTTTGATGAAAGCTTCACACACGTCAGCATCTAGTTTTTGAATAATTGGATTTACTGTTTGAAAATATGGAGCAACACGGCTAACAACTTTTGACAACAACGTTAATCCACCTGGTATTGCTTTCAATGTTTTAAAAGCGAGCAAAACGTCGTTAATTGGTGGTACAGCGTTATGTTTGATTTGGTTGGCAAATTTATAAATATAATTACTCATAGTTTTACTTCTGGCTGCGAATAAGAATTTAATAAATATATAGCCTCATATCTCTAGACTCATTGCTTAACTTTCATGTTTTTTAAGTAATTAAGGATAATTTTTGAATAACATTTAGGGTTTGTTGTTGTTCAACCAAATACGCTAGAAATTAAAATGCCCAATATAAAATTGGGCTATAGATTATTCTTCGACTTCTATGGGATCGCCATCTTCAGGTCGAATATGCCGCTCACCATCATCTGCCGGATCGACACTAGAGCCATCTTTGGTAATGCTATTATACAACTCATCCTCTTTTTTATCATCGATAAATTCTTCATCTGCAAAATCAAGAGGTTCTTCATCATCGTCAAAATTTAAGGGTTTTTCTTCATCTATCATGAGATTTATCCTTTACTTCACTTGTGTCATTCCATGCTCAAATAATTAATAGATACATTCAACATGAAACAATCATCATTTATGTAACAAACACTTTAAGATACATATAGCAAAGAAAACCGCCCTCAAAGGCGGCTCATAAGCTCTAAATTGTTAGAGATAATTGGCTTATAACTTTTATATATTTTAAGAAGGTAGTTTATTATTTTTAATATAATCATCTGATTTAAAATAATTAACAATCATTTCTGCATTTTCTTCTTTTACAGGTAAAGTAGTTACTGGAATATTTTCATTTACCATACTAAAGCCTTGAGGGACCAACTGAGAAATAGGAGGAAATTTAGGTTTACCTCCTTCAGTGATTCTTTCAATAAATCCTGCAAGCCATAAAATAAACTCACCTTCATTATCAAACTTAGGCATAAGACTAAAATCAATTTTTACCGAGCATTGCTCAATGGGCTTGGTTAAGCAGTCTTCAAAATTAATAAAATTATACTTTAATTTGAATTCAGTCCCTTTTATCGCATTACGAATAAGCCCAACCAAACAATTTAAATTTTCTATTACATCATCAGAAAACAAGTTGTCATTTTTAATTTTTTTATAAACCTTATCTGCTATTGCTAGATATTTTGGCATCGGAACCTCCTATCTTCTCATGTGTATATTTATATACTTCTTTAAATTATTATTTTTTTATGTAAGATGGGGTAAAACTCATAAACTAAATGTAAGAAATACAAGGTTTTTGAAATTTAATAGCAAAGCACACATCAAAAACATTAAAAAATGTGAAACATGCAACATAAAAAACCAAAATAAAAGAAGATTTTGAAAAATTTTCTTTCAATTTATTTTTATAGATGAGCAATACTTCCAATACTAATTTAGCATCCATTTAAGATGAAATATACTTATACAAGATATTAATTTACTAAGATATTTTTTAATTTTTATTGTTTTCAAGGTGATTCAAAATACTACTGATTTTTAAAAATAAGTAACCGAAAAGTAGTCCATTAAATATAATAAAAAGACCAACAGTCACCATTTCTTTAGACCATACTTGAATAATATCTAAATTATCATTTCGAGTTTCAACTTGCCCGTATGACAAAATAAAAGCCAAGCCTAAGACAATTCCAAACAAAATCACAACCCATGCTACAACTGATGTAGTCTTACTTTCTTTAAAAGATTTCTTCACTTCACTCATAATTTTTCTTGATAAACTTCTAGATTTACATATTCTTTTATATTAATTCGCTATGTATTTAAAGTTTTATTTCTTTAACTTTTTGATAAAAATGTTATTAATTTTTATATTTTGTTTATCAAAAAATATTAATTAGTATATTTAATATTTCTGTAACCTCAAAATTTTAAAGTAAATAGTATTAAAGATATTTATAACAAAGGGGCGAATTTAATATAAATAAATGAAAATCCTTTAAATCCGCTCCTCATGTTTAGTAAGATCTTATTTTATTTTACCTGAAATTTAATATTGAATTTTCTTGCTTGTTTTCTTACTTCCGGATTAGATGGTAAAACAAATGGACTTGAACGCCAGATAGCTTTTTCAATACTTGTTTTAAATTTTTGCTCTTCTTTATCTAAAAAGATAATTTGCTCAATTTCACCAGTCTCCGTTAAAAAGACTTTAACGCTTGCACTCATACCTGTAGAAGACTTGGGAATATCCCATGTTCTATAAATTTTCTTTTGATATTGTTTTTTATATTTTTCAGCCTCTGAAATAATTTTATTATCAGCCACTGGCATAGGAGTGACTTGTTTGTGACCTGTGGCACACCCAACTAACAAAAATAAAGAAGCAACAATAGTGAAGTTTTTCATTTAAAATACCTTGTTTTCAATAACTAAAATTTAACAGTTTAGAATTTAAAAAACCACCCAAAAGGTTGTATTAATCATTAATTATTATGAGTTAGCAAAGGTGTGAAGCCACCTTTGCTCTTCCCTTTTTTAGTTAATATTTTATTTTCATTAAAAAGGGACTTCATAACGAAAATTTAGATTCGAATTTTCTGATATATTTATATTATAGACATCTCGATCAGTAAAAATCCCATGTTCAGGTGTTTTAAAACTATTAAAAGCTTTATTCTCTGGAACTATTGGAGATTTATTCAAATAATTTTCTTGAGAATTATATGGTGATGAAGCACAACCAATCAGCCCAAAACCCAATAAAGATATAACTAAAAATGTCTTCATAAATTTTGTCCACTTTGATAAAAGCTACACAATTTAACAAATTGAACTGCTATTGTCACACCAGAATAATTTAGTTTAACTTAACAATAAATATATCGAATGTATTTTAAAAAGAAATAATCAATTTCGACTTCTATAAAAAACAAATAAATCTGGCCCATATAAGTTTTCAAAACTGGATGTATTAAAGGCCCTATTCTACTTTTAATATTTCCTTGATTTTTAACCAATGATCTACCTATTTACGTTTAGATTTTAAGGATTGTTATGCGGCTACATTTTATTATTCATGAAGATTTTGAAGCGCCCGGCGCATATGAAATTTGGGGCAAAATGAATAACTTCAAAATTACCTATTCAAGAGTGTATTTAAATGAAGTTTTGCCAACTTCTGTTGAAGATATCGACTTTCTTATTGTAATGGGTGGCCCACAAAGTCCCGATACTACATTAGATATGTGCCCTCACTTTAATTCATTAGCTGAACAAGCAATGATTAAAAAAGCAATTGAAGCAAATAAAGTGGTTATTGGGGTATGCCTAGGGTCTCAATTGATCGGTGAAGCTTTAGGGGCCAAATTTGAACACAGCCCTGAGCGAGAAATTGGTAAGTTTCCAATTATGCTTACAGAATACGGAATAACACATTCTAAATTTTCTCACTTAGGAAAAATGACCGAAGTTGGCCATTGGCATAACGACATGCCAGGCTTAACTCCCAACGCAAAAATTATTGCTTTTAGTGCAGGGTGCCCAAGACAGATTATTGAATATTCCAAATTAGTTTATGGCCTACAATGTCATATGGAATTAACTTCAGAAGTAGTTGAATTGCTGATTCAACATTCAGAAGTCGAGTTAAATGATGCTCACAATTATAAATTTGTGAATACTCGTGAAGAATTAAGGAAGCACGACTATCAAGGAATGAATCAAAACCTGTTTATTTTTCTGGATAAATTGAAAGAAGAATATTCAAAACGATCTTAAAAAAATGAGTGTAAAAAGCCTTTTTAAATTGGCTTTTACGCTCCGCTACAGATCTTATTATTTACCAGTTGATCAAGCACTCTTGAAGTCAAACCTTCAAAAATTAAATTTTAATGTTACAATACAGTGATTTACTCAATTTCAATTGGACTCCCAAAGAAATGAATAGATTTTTATTAACTTTTTTATCTTTAAATATTGGGCTTTTTTCTTCTTCCATCTTTGCTGAAACAAACACATTTCAAACGAAACAAGAATATAACCGCCCTAGATTTAACCAGCATAAAAGTATGCTTGAAGTAAATGCTAACACTCAGAACCATCAGCTGACTGAACAACAAAATTCATTTAATTCTCCTCATTCTCAAAACGTAGATTTTTTTGAAATTGCAAAACAATATCAAGAAAATGAAGCTAAGCCTTCTTCGTTTACTGATGAAACAGTGAATATGAGCGATCATGAGCGTAGTCTTTACTACATTAGACATCATGATAATGTGGGTATTCAAAGAGAAATTCGTGGCCAACAGTTTAAATCGCTAAAACAACAGCGAGATAAAGGTGTTATTTCTAATGATGTATATAAAGAAAAGGTCTACAAAATCTTAAATCAACCTAACTTTAAATAAATTTGAAGCCCTCTTCGGAGGGCTGTTCTATGAAAATGATTAGTGAAAAGCTATGTTTAGTTTTTCTAAAAAAATTAAATTACATTTATAAAATTTTGTTACTTTTTCGCTATAATGATTATAATTATCGTTTAGGATTTCGATACATAAACATGGACCGCTCAACCCCTCTTTCACTACCAAATTTTAAGTTCAAAGTTTCTACGCTTAGCTATGCAATCGGAATTGCTTGTACTTATCTCGCACTTCCTGTACATGCTGAAGATACAACTGCTAGTGCTTTACCGACTATTACCATTAAGGCACAAGGTAACTGGCTAGAAGAAGCAAATGCTGAAACTGTTCACAAGCATGCTGGCGCTCGAACTATTGTTGACCGTAAGCGTTTAGATGAAACGGCGGCAACTTCACTGCGCGAAGCTCTAAAGCAAGTTCCTGGAGTTCAGGCTCAAGACAGTAGTGGAACAGGTGGTAGTGATGTTTCTCTCAATATTGGGGTTCGTGGTTTAGCATCTCGCCTATCACCTCGCTCAACAGTTCTAGTCGATGGTGTTCCTCTTTCATTTGCACCGTATGGTCAGCCACAGTTATCTTTGGCACCTGTTTCAATTGGTAATATTGAGTCAGTTGACATTGTACGTGGTGCGGGATCAGTTCGTTTTGGGCCTCAAAACGTAGGCGGAATTATTAACTTTGCTACTCGATCAATTCCTCAAGATTTTAGCGGAACCGTTAGCCTAACTTCAGAATATGCTTCTGGTACTGACCAAGTAAAACTGAG
This sequence comes from Acinetobacter pittii, assembly GCF_022449185.1. Lineage (GTDB taxonomy): Bacteria > Pseudomonadota > Gammaproteobacteria > Pseudomonadales > Moraxellaceae > Acinetobacter > Acinetobacter pittii_I. The sequence continues at coordinate 591,664 of NZ_JAKUKO010000001.1, read as the reverse complement.
CCCTAATCTATTTGTGGGTGGAACTTTAGATAATGGTTTAGGCCTTGCCCTTCTATATTCAGGGACTAAAGGAAACGGTTATCGGGAAGCAAATAACAAGATTGATATCGATGACGTAATGCTAAAGTCTGCTTATCAATTTAATGATAAAGACTCAGTTGCTTTAAATCTGCATCATTATGAAGGTCGCGGCGAAATGCCAGAGGGCTTAACTCAGGCGCAATATGCTGAAAACCCGTATCAATCTTCTGGTGAAAAGAACTATTTTGCAGGTCGACGTACAGATGTCTCTTTACGTTATAACCATAAAGATGAAAAAAATAACTTCGAAGTTTTGAGTTACTACATCGACTCTTTCCGTACTAGTAATCTTGAGACAACACTAGCGAATGGGCAAAAACGCCTTGATTCTGCTCCACGCGATTATAAAGTCTATGCAATTGAACCGCGTTACTCTCGTATTTATGAACTAGGTAATACTCAAAACGAAGTGACGGTTGGCTATCGCTACTTAAAAGAAGAGAGTTCTGAATTTGCTGGACGTACTGCATCTTATGCAGCAGGTTCATCAGTGCCAGATTTTGCTCCGCGTAGTAGCAGCGAAGGCGGTACTAAAGCGCATGCGGTATATATCGACAACCGTATGGAACTCGGCCGTTGGACCATCACACCAGGTGTCCGTTTTGAATCAATTGAAACCCATAATAACTTCACGGGTTATAACAAAGGACAAGCTAATACTGTTTATCCAAAAATTGATTCAGACGAATTTTTACCAAGTTTGTCTGTAATGTACTCAGCAAATGAAAATTGGAATATATTTGCAAACGCTGGTGTATCTTTCGGTCCACAGCAATACAGCCAATTAGCACGTCTTGAAGGAACAACTGCAACGGCTACAACCGAAGGTTTACATCCTGAAAAATCCAATAACTATGAAATTGGAACAAAATATCTCGGTAATGGTTTAAATGCCGAATTTACCGTGTTCTATTTAGACTTTGATAAAGAGCTTTCATTGGTTCGCGATGCTGGTAATAACGGGATTTGGACAGACTTAGGGGCAACCAGTCACAAAGGTGTCGAAACAGGTATTAGCTATGATTTCGGTCAATTATCCGATGCACTGGAAGGCTTAAAAGTATATGGCAACTATACTTTCACCAAAGCAGTCGCTGAAGCAGGTCAATTTAAAGATAAAGACCTACCGTTTTACTCACGTCATGTCGGTAATGTTGGGTTAGGTTACACAGTAGATAAATGGTCTTTAAATGCGGATATGTTTGCGCAGTCAAAGCAGCATTCACCAGATCTTCCAGATAGTAATGTCTATCAAACAGAAGAAACTGCTGATGGTAAATATGGAGATATTCCGGGTTATACCACTTTTGCGCTACGTACCTCTTATGACTTAAGTTCACAAGTTAAAGGTTTAAAAATCGCGGGTGGAATCAAAAACGTCTTTGATAAGCAATATTTTACTCGCTCAACAGACTCTACTGGCGGTAAGTATGTAGGACTGCCACGTACGTTCTATCTACAAACATCTTTTGATTTTTAAAGCTAAACCAAATTGAATAAAAAGCCCTCTTCGGAGGGCTTTTCTTTAAGTATTAAAGTCTTCGCCAATTTAAGTAAGTATCGACATAAAATATTCTAATAACTTATCTCTTTCATCGATCTTATTTGCACTTAAAAGCTGGACCATTGCCCCATCAATCACAAACAAAAACATGTAGGCATCTGCAACTGTAGCGTTAACTTTTACAGTTAAAAGGAATTTATGAATTTCTTTAATGAACCAGTTTCGGTAGTCAATTACGTTTTTATAGGCCGCAGGATAAAGCTTTTCAATTTCAAAAATGGCTTTAAATGGTAAACGATAAAAGCCCTCTAAGTTTGTATGTAAAAAATAGATTTTCTTGAGTTTATCGAAGGCCATGAGTTCGCGGTACGAATGAATAATAGAAAACACCTCATGTTTTAATGCGTCTGTTTGAAAAGTTAAGCTCATCTGAATGAGCCTTTCTTTGGAGTGAAAGTAGTTATAAAAAGTGGCTTTGGGAATTTTGGCATCAGTAATAATTCGGTCAATCCCGATGTAAAACCCATATTGTTTAAACAGATCTCTTGCCGCATGTAGCACGCGAAGTGCTCTAAATGATGCTTCTAAATTTGGCATTTTTATACCGTATAAAATAATTTTTTGTTGTAAGTAAATGAGATAGAAATGCTGTCACTCTTAAATTGAGCGCTAAAAACAGGCATGCAAAAGCGGCACAAAAAAGGTGTGCTCGCCTATCTCAGGTTTATTGTTGCTATGATTTTTTAGTCGTAACGATTCTTAAGATGTAGAAAACCTAGAGTCGATTAAACCGTTTGAAAGACTGTTTAAGTGGAATGAATAGAGAGATTTTGGCAAAGACAAATAAAGAAGAAATAGTACGCATGAGCGAACTCCTTTGGCTATAAAGAAATTTCACCGCATTACTGTCAAATAATGGTGGTGAAACGAGAGAAGGTTGACAGACTGATAGCCAAAAGATCAGCACACCCGGAGGTGTCCCCCTCCCGTTCCACCGCAGAGGGGGCACGCAGGGATGCCCACAAAAAAGAGAGAGACTTTTTCGTGTGCGTTGGCTATCCGACCTGTCAAAGTCGGCTGGCAATGTGGCCAGCAGGCAAAGGATAATCGGAGAGATTTTGGGTGTCAATGTGATATTGGCTAGAAAACAGTTAAATAATTATTGTTTTTCATCGAATTAGAATATTTAATTACTTGGTTAAAAATTCGTTATTAGCTTGTCTTTAGTTAATATGAACGACAACTTAATTATAGATTTTCATCACTACTTTAAAATAAGGATAATTATGTTAGACCTAGACGAAATGAATGGAAATTTTTTTAATTTTGATCAAGTAGACACATTCAAAATAGAACACGACCATATAATGAATTGCTACAACCTTGTTTTGATTCTATCTAAAGATTTACATGATCCTTCCGCCCCTAAATTCAATGTATGCTTTAACCATATTTCAGACTTAAGTATGAATGATAGTTTTAGACATAATTTTCAACAATTCCCCTGCTTACTTATCGAAAAGCACAAAAATCAATGGGAAAATGTTAATTATGAAATCAGACAAGTGGAAGATGAAGACTTAAGTTTCAAATGTAAAAGTTTTACTGCTTTCTTAACTTAATTTTATTTAATGTCATACATAAAGCTTTTTTGTCGGCTTCTTTAAGTTGAGGATGCTGAACAGGCCACATATAACTACAGCCATGAGGCGCTTTGTTATGATTTCTCTTGAGTTCATCGGCAATATTTTTTAGAAGTTCAGTGTTCAAAGAACTAATTTTTAAACGTACTTCTGCTAAATCTTGTGGCTTCCAATTGCTTTCTGGACTCGATAACCAATCTGCGCGATAGCGATACTGAATGGCCTTGGCAACATTCATTTGCGTCACAATAAATGGCTTTACTGTTTCGCTATTTAAACCAAAAGATTCGGCTTCAGAAAGTGATTGATCCAGAACTTTCTTTTCTTGAGTTAAATCTTCAATAGGTAAATGCTGCTCTGCTTTATAACCTGCAACATCCTTCATATAAGATAAGCGTTCGTTAACTAAACGAGCAGTTTGAGTGTATTGTGAAGCTTGCGCGAGTGAAGAAAAACACATAAAAGCTGCCAAGGTCGACACTACTTGAACCGTTCGCTGAAAACTCTTTATATTCACCATTTAAAAACCTACCGAAATTATTGTTCTATGATCATTTCAGATCAGTACTGTATTTTAACAATATGTAAAAGTAAAACTTCAAGATAGGCTAAGTTCTTGGCTCCATGCAGAATCAGGTTGCTGATAGATGTGTTGGCATACTTGCTTGAGAGATGAGGTAAAGTGCTGGTTTTGCCCTTCCCATTTTTCAATCATGCAATAACTAACATGAATGCCTTTGGGTTGAAACTCTCTCGCCAATGACTGCGATAAAGCTCGAATGCTAGCAAACATGCTTTGGCTTAACACATCGTAATGGGTCGAGTGATTAGAGGGTGCGCCAAGAAAAATAACGGTGCCCCGCTGTTGTTTAAGCATAGGTTTAATCACAGCTTGAGCGACACTTACTGCACTTAAACCTGTGGTCTGCCAACTGTGTTCAATCTCTTCTAAAGATAAAGCTTCAATATTGGGCGAAGATGAAAAACTCGGCTGAAATACACAGAGTTCAATGGTATGCCCGTGTTGTGAAATATAACGCAATAAGCATTTTAAGTGATCTGCATTCACTAAATTTAAATGTACTGCTGTCACGCCATCATTTATAGAATGTATTTTCATCTTTTGCGCGGTTGAATCATGCACAACTTGATAAAGATGTAATGGAAAATGTGCGTTTTTATCTAGAATTACAAAATCACGCTCAATCAGTTGAAGGTCATGACCAGCCACTACAACACAGCCCTGCTTTTTTTGAAATTTTTGAAATATTTTTTTTAGCATTTTAGTCTCTCAAAATTTTTCTTGATAAGGGCGTAAATCCAACTCATGTGTCCAGAGCTGAGGTGTTTGTTGGTAAAGCATCCAATAATTTTCTGCAATTGCATCAATATTAAGTCCGCCAGTGCCACGCGTAAGACGAGCTAACCGCCCCAGACCAAATAATGCTTTATTCACTCTATCGCCATCGACCATGCCATCAATAATCACATGAGCAATATGGATGCCTTGTGATTTATAGATTTGGGCTAGATTTAAGGCATAAGCTCTTAAGGCAGATTTTCCCATCGTAAAAGCTGCGAAAAAAGGTTTGCCGCGTAGAGACGCACTCGCACCTGTAAAAATAAGCGTACCGTGATTTTGATCTTTAAAAATTTTTAGACAGCTTTGAGAAACTAAATAGGCCGATAGAAAAGTGGATTGCCACATTTGAGTAAAAAACGACAATGGACTGCGTAAAAAGATGGAAGGAATATTCCCTCCCACATTATGAATTACAGCAGTAATGCGTTCATTTTGACTTGTAATGGTGTCAAATAGGGCTTGTACTTGGTGTATATCTTCTGCATCTAAACGAAACGCTACAGCATCTCCACCATTGGAATGAATTTGGGCAGCCACTGCTTCAATTTTCTGGAAAGTACGTCCAGCAACATAGACTTTTAAGCCTTCTTTGGCGAAAAGACGACACACCGCTGCACCAATACCTTGTGATGCCCCGACGCCAATAACAACCGCACAATCTTGTTTTTTATCTAGTGTTGCTGATGTCATAGACGTTTCACCCTGTTTGTTTTTTATACCATAATGCAATAAACGGGCGATTCAAAATTTCTTTACTAAATTTTTTACTGGTACGGATCACTTCACCGAGTTGAGCAACCACAGCAATGTCTGCAATGGTTTGGCTGTTTCCAACTAACCATTCACTTTGCGATAAAACCTGCTCAATACGGTCGAGGTGTCGTATAAATTCTTCTTCAACATTTTCAGCTTTAATTCGTCCTAAGCCTTGAAAGAATAGCTGCGTTTTTAACTCGGCTAAAATAAAACCTTTTACCATGGGCTTTTCATAAGCTGGACGACCAATACTACTAATGCGAATTGCTTCTTCTAAAGCTTCTGAGTCATTTACGCGTAAATAGACTTCATAAAAATAAAGAGACTCATCTGCCCAATCTTCCCAAAGTTCAGCAAGAGCTTTTTGATTTGGATCTTCAGGGTAAAGCCGAGGTGTGTCTGGAAATGCTTCATCTAGATAGCGCGCGATTCGAGTACTGTCTTGAATCCGTTGCCCGTTATGATCAATGACAGGTACTTTGCCCACCTTACTTAGCAGAGGAACTTTCGCTCCAAGAATGCCGTTGTAGTTAACTATGTCAAATGGAATTCCTTTAAATTTCAGAACTCTTGAAATTTTTTGACAAAAAGGAGAAATTTCCCATTGATGCAAAATAATATTCGACATTTATTCACCCTTATTTTTAATTGCCTTTTATCTAGTTCTTTTTTAGAACTAATCAATAAATATACAGAATGCTTTTTTAAGTCAAACTGTTTTTGATGACGAACAAGTTCCAAAAGCTAAGAATTATTTGATTTTTATTATTTATATCTTAACAATTTTTAAGCAATATACTTTGAATTATAGGGAGCTCTGCTATAAAAAGAGCTCCACATATAAATTTGAAAGATTAATAAGTCACCGTAACGACAACACTATCAGAATAGACACCAGGTCTACTTGCGATGGCAGTGCCTTGCGGAATCTTTCCATACACAGTAGTCGTTTGAGCGCTTCCTGTACCTGTTTTTGAGATCCCCCCTGTTCCCCCAACATTGGTTACGCCTCCCGTGGCATCCCATACCGTACTATAGTTAGAATCTTTATATAGCTGATAGGGAATAAATTCATTATTACTATTGCTCATACGCCTAAAGCCTCCAGCTATACGGTTATTCCCGTCCCCCAAATAGATACTATATGGCGTTCCAAAATTACAGGTTGTATTCACTGCCCCTTGCGCTGTGTAATCACGCTTAGTCGTACCAACATCATTAATATTGCCGAAATCTACAGTTGAGGTTGAGTTTAATTGGCACAGACTTGGTACCACAAAGTTCGCTGTTAGCAATGTATCGCCTGAATCCCAACCACCGAGTAAATCACCACATGACAAACCCAAAAGATCCATATCCCAATACAACCGAACCGAAGCCGTATATGTTCCTTGAGGGTATGCAATGAGCGACCCCGTTCGAGCTGGTACTTTTATATTTACAGAGTAGCTCACAATATTATTTGATGCGACTGTTGGTACTGGGCCATACCACACATTGGAGGTTTGGTTTGTGATAGAAGACCCAGCTCCACCTACAGTTGCAGTAACCGTATACGGTAATGAAACACTGTTAATTGTATTTGTGGTTCCCGTAAATACGGTTTTCATACACATGAAATTAGAAATCTGGGGAAGTCCTAAATTCGTACAAGTAATTGTTCCTGAAAGATTTACGGTTGCATCACTATTTATATTTGCTGCTGTGTAGGTAAACGTATTATTCGTGGTCCCACTTACCGTACAAGCTGCATGCGCCGGACTAAAAAATGCATAAACGAGATAAAATAAGCAAATGCCTACAAAGTATTTTAAAGACAATGGAAAAAACTTATAGCTCTCTATTTGAGCCTTATTCATAATATTTAATGACATACATAAGGTCCCAATTTTTTAGTTGAGTACTGATTACTGTTATAGGTGAAGTCAACTTGGCATGAACCATGATCTAGAAGATCGACTTCAAGTTTGTTTTGTTTTAACAGGTTTGGAATAAATACTTCACCGTCATATCCAATCATCCCATCTTGCTGACCATTAATTCGAACGGTATAACCCGGCATTAACGGTGAATTTTTTTGATCAACAAGTTTCACCAACCCTGAAATAACCTGATGAGCACCGAAGTCAACCAAAGTTCCTTGACGGTAACCCACGACTGTTTTTTGATCTGTAGATTTAACATTCCAATTCAGAGGGAGATACGATGGATCTAAATAAATATGGTTCACTTGATATGGCATGAGACTAGGAATCAGAAATCTTCCAGACTTGTCAGTTTCTCCCAAATTGACCCCACCATTTATAATTTGGCTTTGTGGTCCGGCATTGGTCACAACTGCGTAGCCGTCTCCAATTTCATTGGCCGCAAAGATACGTCCCGCCGCCGCAACCAATGAACCCGTCGCCGAAACTGCAACCTGATCATTATCCCCAAATCGGTTATAGCGTCCTGTCAGGTAAGCTGCTCGGGCACGGTAAGACGCATAGACCGATGCATTGTTTTCATTGGCATCCTGATCGAGCTCAACATAACCGCCCCAGCCAAATGAACCAATTTGCGGTTCTGATAATCCGAATATTTCTTGGCGGTACCGTAGGCTACCGCTGTCACTAGATACACTCGTGATCGCATTCACTTTACTGGACGGTGTATATCGCAGCGCAAAGTAAATGCCATAGTCCTTGTGGTTTTCATAATCTTTATACGCTGATGCATAAAAGCCCCAGTTCTTGTCCAGACTTCCACTTAAATTGGTAGACAGTAATTTATAGGAGTTGTCACTATATTTGATCTGGTTATAGCCCAGATAAATCCCATAGCCTGCATAAAAGTTATAATTAATCCCTGCCCTGAAAATCTCATCTGCCAGTGCGCTGTAGTTCAGGTAGTTCTGTGACTCGGCATTGATCTGGTTCTCTTTTAAATATCTCACTTGAGATACACGAGCAAGGTCAAAGTAGTTATCAAATACTTTGCGGTAACTGGTGTTAAATGAAATATTCTTACTGATCCGCCCTTCCAAACCCAGCAAGGCAGAATAGCCGTTTTCATCTTTATACTGGCTCGCTGCAATATCGGCATTCATCACGCCAATACCCAAAATATTTTTTGCAAATCCTGTGCCGAGGTTCGACAACCCATCTGTCGAAGCTTCTGCACCGCCACTTAAGGTCAGTGAGTTACTGTAGCCGTATCGGATCGCACCTGAGGCAAAAGTGGCATCATCATAATCGTTTGAATACAGCCCATAGTTATAACGTGGAACCCCCACATCTACTGAAAACTCATTTATGCCTTTTGCCAGAATCTTGGAGGAAAAATAGTACGGCTTTTTGGTAATGCTCTGCTGTCCCGTTGCATCGGTGGTCACAAGGGTGACTTCGTTTCCTGAAATAAACGGAAGCTGTTTAATATCAAATGGACCAGATGGGACTAACCCTGAATAAATCTTTTGCTGGTTGACGTATAAATCCAGTGTTGAAGGCAATGCTGCCGAGCCTGAAAATTGCGGGAGCGCCGAAGTGACAATATCTCCACGTTGGCTATAAGCACTCGACCACTGAAAACCGGCAAGACGGACACTGCTTCCCCAGTCTGGGCTATTAGAAATAAAGTCCCCTAGGGTATATATCCTGATCTTTTCAGGGTCTACGTACTGCCACTTACTTTCTAGGCGCACCCATTTTTCATGGCTATAGCTAGTTTTATTACTACCGTTATATAAAACCCCTGATGAAAAGTTACCAATTGCACTGTTAAAGATCCCTTCTGCCGTACCTGAGAAAACATTCTCATCATTGGTTATGGTGTTATACAGACTGTAGTTCAAAATAGCCGCGTTTAAGGGTTTCATTTTCAGTAACTGAGGACTAGTGATCTGCTGGCCACTTAAGTCAACTGAGTAACCCGTTAACATGTTCGACGGAACTTTTAAGTTTAAAGACTGCTCATTTTCGAGATATTTAAACTGGATTCCGTTTAGATCATTAATACATACCCACTGGTTATCTGGGATATCTTCATCCATTTTTATTCTTAATTTTTTTAAAGTACCAGATCGAATATATAGTTCCCCATCCTTAGATTGCTTTACAGCAACCAAATCTTCAGAAGCATTTGAGTTAATCGAAATATTTAAAAATAGATGAATGAAATTAAGATCTTGCTCCTGCTCATTCGTTCCTACTTGTGTATATTTACTATCGTTAGCTAGAGATTTAGGAACACTGGGAACTGCAGTATTCGTATAATCTAGTAACTGTTCGGCAAAAGAATATGCAGGAAAATACGCAACACATAAGACACCTATAATGTATTTCATATAAGCCTCTTAAAGTGTGGTTTTCTTACCATTAACTGTTAGAGATACGCTGTATTTATGATTTGGTTGGTAGGTAAAGTTACTAATCGAGTAACTTTTCGACTTCTCCGCAAGAATATAACCATTCACAGTATTTACTTTAATGGGATAACTTTTATTCGCAGTTGTATCAACAAGCGTTAGACTATTTAACAGCGCATGTCGGTTACCTATATTGCTAATATTTAAAGAAGGTGTGTTCTGGTTAACATCAATTTTCCAACTCAGTTTGGTAATCGCATCTTTATTCACTACAAATACAGGTAATGATGAGCGAAGTAATACATTTACTCCCTGAGCTGCTTTACGGCTATCAATTGGCTTGGGTAACTCATCAATAATAATACGATAAGTTTTTTCACCCGAAACAGGTTCTGGGTTAATTCTAACTACACGTAAGTTATAAGAGTCACTAGGTTGTAGTTTTAAAAATGGTGGACTAACTACAATTTCATCCGTAGGGATTAACTGATCTTGACCAGCATTTTGTCTCCATTCAAATACACGCACCTGCAAATCAGCACTTTCATTTGACTGGTTATATAAACTAATTGAAGCAGCATTTTGATTACTTAATATTTCTACATTTACAGGTGAAAGACGGATTGTTGCGGCGTTAATAGAGCTAGATAAAGATAAGAATAATCCCGTAATAATAAAAATATTTTTTTTCATGATTTGCTCAAATATAACTTTTTTAATGTATTAGCCCTTTCAAAAGGGCTAACGTAATTCTAATTTATGCAAATTAATAAGTTACCGTGACAGTCACACTATCAACATAGCTACCAGCACTTGGTAAAGTTGTTCCTGCAGGAATACGACCATACACATTTACAGTTTGAACATTACCCGTTCCGGTCCCACTGTAGGCTGTCGTTGCAATACCAATTGCTGTGGCACGTCCTGTGTCAGAGAAAAGATTATAAGGAATATATTCATTGCTAGTCGCCCCACCGATCATGCGACGTTGGGTTGATAAAACATTCTGACCACCATCAAATGACAAAGTCCATGGCACAGTATTATTACAAAGGACTTTAATTGAGGTACCACCAGTCGTTGTGGTATCTGCATCAACATTGCCAGCAAGTGAACTTAATGTACCAAAATCTAAAACGGCATTTGTTGTCGTGCCAGTTGCAGAGGTATTCAATACACAACTATTCGTTACTGTTGCTCTAACAGTTAATGTACCTGTTGCTGTAGCTGCATTTGCCGCATTGAGAGAAAATACTCCTGCAACAACTGCTGATAAATAAATAAAAGTCTTTTTCATGGCCAAAACCTTTTAAACTAAATTGTCGAATTAATAGATATAAAAAATTTAACCCTTATTCTTACAATCATTTTTATTTGACTGCTCTTTTAAAGCTTATTTTTTTATCCTACTTTCCAACATAATACATAAAAATAAATAAAATGCATGTTCACGTTATTATTTTAATTTCTAATCAATAAAACAAATTTACCTAAACCTATCTTACGGATACAAAAAAACAATATTTACAAAATATAAATATTTGATTTAAATAATTTTAATAAAAACACTAGAAAAAATATTAAGATAAATTTAAATAAATATTTCAAAATTTAGCTAACTTTAAAAAATTAAATAATTTTCAAGAGCCAATTTATTTTTATATTATTTATCTCTTTAATTTTCATTTTATATTATTTCTTAAAAGTGCACCTTCAGAAAACTATTAGAGATTATAATTTATATAAAAATAAAATGATAAAACTTGATCTACAGATGAATTATGACAAAGATAGTTTTGTTTATTTTAAATATTGAACAGCTATGAGATATAAAAAAATAAAGGCCTCTTTAGAGACCTTTATTTAGTAATTTTAAATAATTAAACGCTCAGCATGCTATTTAAAGTTTCAGAAACATTTTTAGATTTCACTTTAGGCTGCAATGCTTGTAAAGCTTGTTGTACTTGAGTACGCTGAGGCTCTGCAAGCGTATACCAGCGAGATAACACCTGTAACAGGCGTGAACCTAAAATCGGGTTTTTCTCGTCTAGATACTCTGCAAGATTAATAAAGTGAGCGACACCAAAGCCCCAAGTATTTTCAGGATTATTTGACAAGCCACCACTTACCGCACGAATACGATTTGGAGTTGTTAAATCATAGTCTGGATGTTGAGTAAGGTACTCAATTGTTTCTGTTGTCGCATTTGGGTTTGCAGCTTGAATCATAAACCACTGATCTAAAGACAAGGCTTCATCTTTAAAACGGTCATAGAAATCAGCAAGTGCCTCTTGAGCTTGAGGTGCATTTTGCCAAACCAATACACGTAACGCACCTAAACGCTCCGACATATTGCCTGTGTTTTGATATTGCACATGTGCTAATTCAAATGCAGTTTGATCGCCTTGACGAGCCATCATCATCAACATGATATTTTTTAATGCACGAACGCCCATGGCTAACGAGAATTCTTTTTGCAAATCTGGGTCAAGGGTAAGATAAGTATCTTTCCAGAATGAACCCAACTCTTGTGCTAAACGATTAAGCAAGGCTTCACGTTTTACATGAATATCTGCTGGTGCATAGTTCTGATCAATACGACTACCCAAATAACCTTCACTTGGTACATCAAACAAACGTGATGCTAAAAGTGGGTCACGGCCAACCAACTCAGGCAAAGTGCTCTGAATAGCTTGAATGTACGCATCTGCAGAATGGTCTTCTAGCAAAATACGCTCGAGCAAGGTTTGTGTTGCTTGCCATTGGTTAAAGCCGTTGGTTTCGTGTTGAATTAAGAATGCTAATTCTTCATTACTGTAATCAAATACAAGATTTACCGGAGCTGAGAAATTACGCAGCAATGACACAACTGGTTGCTCAGTCACACCTGTAAATTCAATGGTTGCCTCATCTTGGTCAAATAAATACACGCCATCTTTAACATCATTTACGAATAGACTGTTACTGTGCAATGTATATTGTTCACCTGTTTTAGCGTTAAAGAGCGCTAAAGCAACAGGAATTGGAACAGCTTTTAAATTTGGATATTTAGGGTGTGCTTTTAAGCTTTGTTTAAAGCTTAAACGGTAAGTTTGTGATGCGGCATCGTACTCACCTTTTGCTTCAAGCTTTGGCGTACCTGGTTGGTTGTACCAAGTTAAAAATGCAGATAAATCGACACCTGAACCTGCAGATAATGCAGCAACCCAGTCTTCTACCGTTACAGCTTGTCCATCATGACGGCGGAAGTATTCATCTGTCCCCTTACGGTATTTTTCTTTACCAAGTAAGGTCGACATCATGCGGTTAATTTCCGCACCTTTTTCATAGACTGTCGCTGTGTAGAAGTTATTAATTTCTACAAAGTGATCTGGACGTGGTGGATGCGACAATGGACCAGCATCTTCAGGGAATTGATGCGATTTAAGTACAGCGACATCATCAATACGTTGAACCGCAGCAGATTGTAAATCTTCAGAGAAAGACTGGTCACGGAATACGGTTAAACCTTCTTTTAAGCATAACTGGAACCAGTCACGGCAAGTGATGCGGTTCCCTGTCCAGTTATGGAAATATTCATGGGCAATCACAGACTGCACACGCATAATCGCTGCATCAGTCGTATATTCTTCATCAGCAAGCACACATGAAGTATTAAAGATGTTTAAACCTTTATTTTCCATGGCACCCATGTTGAACTGGCTCACCGCAACAATCATATAGTTGTCGAGGTCATAAGCACGGCCGTAGTGTTCTTCATCCCAACGCATTGAATGCTTTAATGCTTCCATCGCGATATGGCATTTTGGAATGTCTTTCTCAATAGCATAGATTTCTAGAGCAACATCACGTCCTTCAGACGTCGTATAACGATCTTTAAGAACAGTTAAATCACCAATGACACAAGCAAACAAATAGCTTGGTTTTTTAGTCGGGTCTTGCCAGATCGCAAAGTGGCGGTTTTCACCTACCTCACCTGTTTCAAGCAAATTACCATTGGCAAGTAACACTGGATATTTTTTGTCTGCTTCTACGCGTGTCGTAAAGACTGAAAGTACATCTGGACGGTCTGGATAGAACGTGATTTTACGGAAGCCTTCAGGTTCATTCTGGGTTACAAACAACTCATCTGCTTTATATAAACCTTCAAGCTGAGTGTTGGTTTCAGGGTGAATAATGACTTGAGTTTGTAAAATGACTTCATCTGGTGCATCAGTGATCACCAGTTGTTCACTGTCGAGTGAATATTGTGCAGGAGTAAGATCTTGACCATTGAGCTGAATAGATTGCAACTCAAGATCACGGCCCAATAACACCAAGTCTCCAGCAGTTTGACGCTGCATGACTAATGTTGAATCAACAATTGTTTTGTCATCATATACTTGAATATCAAGATTAATGGATTCAACCAAGAACGAAGGTTTTTGATAATCTTTTAAATAAACTGTTTGATCTGCCTGAACTGGAGGCTGTGCCGCAATATTCATCTTTATTCCTTATATACTTTTCGGAAACCGTTGTACGAATTTTATGAACTTGATCATACACATTCATACATACCGTGTTTGTTTACCTTTATAAAATTAATGGGACTTCATTTATACATTTCAAATTAGAATCGTCTTTTATTAGCACAGATTAGACCAAAATTACGATAATCGTTGCTTATATAATCAATCTATACAATAAAAATAAAACAACTTCAGCTTTTAACATTTTTTAGAGTCAGCTTACATTTTGGGCATGGTTCTTGCCTTCATTAATACACCAATATAAATATTTCAATCAGAACAAGAGGTGTCAGTATGGAATTAAAAGCACATTTTCATCGTTTAGAAAATATTAAAGCGATTCATGATCTAGATGCAGCAGGACTCGATCACCATGTGATTGCGGTGTTTTTATCTGCGGAAGGTATTTCTATTACAGCTCAGGAGGTGACCTCTATCGTTAATACTTATGATGCTTTAGGTAAAGTAAAATTACCAAGTAAAAAAGTGCAGGCACTTATCAATGCCAAAAAGCTTGGACAGAATGATGAGAGCTTGCCGTGCCCTGTTTAATTTTAAATTTTAACCCCTTATGAAAACCTAAAGTTAAAACAAAGACTTTAGGTTTTCTATTTTTGCACCAAACAAAAAGACAATCTCAGCTATCGGCAATGCGGCTGTGTATAATAAGTCAGTCATGATAGTTTTAAATGTTCGGAGCAAAATGGTCTTACAAATTCTACAGAAACAGCTAGATGAAAGTAGCCATTGTCCTCTCTGCCAAGCTTCAATGTACTGGGTAGATGCCGAGCAATTTGAGCAAGACATTCAGTTTCATGAATGCAGTCATTGTCAGCACCGTGTTTTTAAAGACATGAAAATGACTTGCCATTGTGAAACATGCACAAAACAACGAAAAAAGCTTTTACAGCAAACACGCCTACAAGAACAACGCCAGTTTAAGTCAAAAGAGCAACCTCAACGTAGTCTGGAACAGCTCAGTTTTTTGCATAAACTTTTTTTACTTAGCCTGCTCGACGACTATGCACGAGACGATATTGCTCATGACGAATACATTCACTGGGACAAAATTAAATATCAGTCCATTACACCAAACTGGATTTTTCAAAACTATCTGATTAAGCAACTCCATAAAGATGGAATTTTAAACGCCCAAGATCAAGCTGATGAACCTCAGTGCTTTTATTTAAACATTCGCTTGGACGGTTATAGTGACCCAAGTTTATTTAGTGTTGCCCAGCAATTACGCTACTGGTTTTATGAAAATTTAAGTCTTGGTATTCCGTTTCGTAGTGCTGATGAAGTAAAAGACGTACTTTTTCAGGTGCTCTATCAAGAGATTATTCAGTTTATGCAGTTCTATTGCCGAACTTGGGGCATTCAAATTGCAGGAAGCTCTAATTTTCAAACTTTTTGCTATCGTTTAATGGATTCATTGGCAATTGGTCAGATTTATTATTTAATTCAAACCGCACTTGAGTATCTTTATAAACAGAAAGCCCTACAGCCGCGTAATGAAAAATTTATTAACACCAATTTGTTAAAGAAAACCTTAGAGCAATATCGCGAGAGAGCCTTAGCTGAAAAGTGGGAAACCTCAGTGTTGCCTCGCCCTCACAATATTCCCTACAGTAAAATGAGTTATATTTTACTTAACCGCTTCTTAGGTTACGACGAACAGATCTTTGTACAACCTGTCTGGAAAGCATGGCGGAAAATTGAACCTCGATTAAACTTTTATTCAGTTAAACGCTGTATGCATTGTGGTTCAAATGATTTAAGTGTTGATTATGATGCAGCAGATTATGTTTCTTTGATTTGTCAAAGATGTAAGCATCAAGATCATTATTTTACTCATTAAATCTACAATCACTTTGGCTTAATAAGGATAATAACATGACATCAGCATCGACTTTGATTGAGCAGGTAATTGACGCTTGGCAAAACATGCAGGCAAAAACACCTCTTGTGCAATGCATTACTAATAGCGTTGCAGCCAACTATACAGCCAATGTCTTACTTGCTTCTGGTGCTTCACCTGCCATGATTGATAATCCTTATGAAGCAGAAAGTTTTACCAAAATTTCATCGGCTTTGAGCATTAACTTGGGTACGCCAACCTCAGAGCAAATGCAAGCTATGCAAATCTCTGCCAAGACTACACAGCTCAATGGCATTCCATGGGTGCTTGATCCAGTCGGCTATGGACCAATTTTAGCTTGGCGTAGTCAAATGACAGACGAGCTTTTACAGTTCAAGCCAAGCGTTATTCGTGGTAATGCCTCAGAAATTAGTACGCTTGCTGGCAACCAAGTTCAATCTAAAGGTGTCGATAGTACTTTAAGCAGTGATCAAGCCTATCAACAGGCTTATACACTATTAGCACATGCGGACTGTATCGCTATTTCAGGTGAGTCAGATTATATTTTGTCTAAAGAATTAGACATTGTGATTCAAGTAAACGGCGGAAGTCCTTTACAGCCCAAAATCACAGCAACTGGTTGTGCTTTGGGTGCTCTAATCGCAGCATATAGCGCTGTGACGACGCCAACAATTGCTGCTCTTTCAGCTCATGTTCATTTTGCGATTGCAGGTAAACTTGCTGCAAATCAAGCTCAAACCATGGGAAGTTTTAGCACCCTCTTTATGGATTACATCCACATGCTAGATGACAACTTGATTGAGCAATATGCAGATATTAAGCTTTTAGAGATACAGGCATAATCTAGGTTATACCTGTATCACGCTAGACTCACTTTAAAAGTAAGTAGATGTCTGTTCATTCGATAGCACTACTTTACATAGTGCGAATCTCTATTCTTAATTGAAATTGCGCTTTTTAATGTTATACAACTTGCTTGAAATAATCTTCTCTTGGCATATCGACAAGCTCAACGCACAATTGAATTTCTTTATTAAACTCTTGTTGTAGATATTTTTTATTACTAAGCGCCGCTAATAACTGCTCACCCATAAGCTGTTTTTGTTCAGCCGTTCTTCCCGACAAAATATAGACCTTTGCATGAATATAAGCCTGCTCCGCTCCCAAACCTATGAGGAAAACATCATCTTTACGCGCACGGCTTTTAATGTCTTCTGGACTAAATAGCTCTGTTTCAATCAGTGTGGTATTAATTTCTTCAAGTAATTGTTTTGCGTTTAATCCAGTTAAATTTTCTGAATAATCAACTACAACGTGCGGCATAGCCACCTCAATTTATATAATAAGTCATTAAGCGAATTAAACTTTATTCAATAAATAATAAAGCTAATCGGACCTGATCATATCCCATTCGAGGGCTGGTTGCTTCAACAATTGGTCTTAGTTTGATCGAACCATCATCAGAAAAATGATCTGGATTTTGACGCTTTTTCAGCTTCTTATAAATTTTACGAATTTCTTCGACCACCTCTTCACCCGGATGGGCAACTGAAATATCCAGCTTTTGCTCTTTATGCAGTCGAGCCAAATGATTAATAATCGTCGCTGGGGTTAAACCACGTTCATGCGCGATGTCTTCAATCTCATAGCCTTCTTCAAACAGCACACGTGTCTCATCTAAAGTTGCCGTAGCATAATTTTGCTTTCCACCTTTTGCGAGTTTCTTCTCATTACGAGAGATCTCGGTTTCATTCAAGGTGCCGCCACAGTGACGAATAAATGCTTTATGTTGAGCCGTTAAATCTACATCTGCAAAGTTATCTTCGGCTTCTTTTGAAAGCTCTTGGAAACGGCGATCGGCTTTGACAGCTAAACTATCTAACTCTAAAGCTTGCTCGTTAATCCCTAATAGCTTTAACCCAGTTAAAGATTTTAAGCGCGACAATGCAACATAACCCTGACCTTTTTCAAAGGTGTTCATGAGGTTAATTTCAGCGGCTTCTAAAGTCATCCCTTGGCTTTTATGAATAGTAATCGCCCACGCTAAACGAAGCGGAATTTGCTGAAAACTTGCAATCACTTTGCCTGCTTCATTTTCAACGGACCAAGTTTCAGGAGCAACCAGCAAAGTCGTGCCATCAGTCAGTTTTACTTTCGGCAGTAAGCCATTTTCGTCATCTTCCTCAAAGCCGATGACTTCACCCAAACTTCCGTTGATATAGCCCATATCAAAGTTATTTTTTACAAACATGACTTTGGCATGCTTTTTAAGTGTGAGTTCTTCTGGCGCACGCACTGAAGATTTTAAAGTTTCTAATAACTTTTCATTACCATCTAAAACAGCATTGAATTGATGCCCTTCATTATCAATTTCATTTAAGTGCTGATAGTTGATGTTATCGACATCCATATTGTGTGTATAAAGACGAGTAAAGGTCTCACCAATATCATGTGCTCGTGATTGACGCAGTGCTTGCAAATGATCTGCTTGAATATTTTGCGCGCGAATAGCGTTTAAAATCTGATTCAGAATTTCATCATCTTGACGGTGTTGTTCTGTTAAATAACATACGCGGAATTTGGCTTCGACCCATGCATCTGACATAAAGCAGAACTTGTCACGATTGGCTTCACCATTACGTCCTACAGGCGGCAACTGGAAGAAATCTCCAGCCACAATGACTTGAATACCACCGAATGCTTCGTCGCTTTCTTTAAAATATTTTAGAACTTGATTGACCAGATTAAGCTGTTTCGCGTGTAACATTGAGATTTCATCAATCACAAGAACTTGCGCATTTTCAAGATGTTCCTTGAGATATTTACGCTCTTTCATGCGTTTTAGATCGTCGTCAGTTAACAGATCTTTAATGCCAATGCCAGCCCATGTATGAATGGTCATACCGTTCATATGTGTTGCTGCAATACCTGTAGATGCCGTAATTGCCACAGGCACTTTACGTGCTTTTAAGTATTGGATGTACTGATTAAGTGTATAGGTTTTCCCTGCACCAGCCGAACCGGTTAAAAAGACATTTTCACCTGCTTTAAGCAGTTTAAGCGCAGTTTCCTGTTTCATAATCTCATATGTACATCTTCAACAGCCCATAGCTTAACGATTTTCCCGAAAAATTTAAATGAATGTGCCAAACTTTCTAAAAAGCACATATAAATCAATAATTAAAAACAAAATAATATTTGGTAGGTTTTTGGTAGGTAGGAAAATAAACTTCACATCACAA
Organism: Acinetobacter pittii; assembly: GCF_022449185.1. GTDB lineage: Bacteria > Pseudomonadota > Gammaproteobacteria > Pseudomonadales > Moraxellaceae > Acinetobacter > Acinetobacter pittii_I. The sequence goes on along the minus strand of NZ_JAKUKO010000001.1, from coordinate 572,337 downwards.
TACTAAGGCCATGGTGAGGCTCACCTGTAATAACAAACAATGGATTTATGGAAGAAGGAATCACTCCATGGCTTTTAAAAATATTGCAGATCAAACAAACGGTTTTTATATTCCATGCGTATCACTCTTTGGACCAGGATGTGCTAAAGAAATTGGTACAAAGGCACAAAACCTCGGCGCAAAAAAAGCATTAATTGTGACCGATGAAGGCTTATTTAAATTTGGTGTTGCAGATCTTATCGCAAACTATTTAACTGAAGCAGGCGTTGCAAGCCATATATTCCCAGGCGCAGAACCTAACCCAACCGATATTAATGTTCATAATGGCGTAAATGCCTATAACGACAATGGCTGTGACTTTATTGTGTCTTTAGGTGGCGGTTCATCTCACGACTGTGCAAAAGGGATTGGTTTAGTCACTGCGGGTGGTGGTCATATTCGTGACTACGAAGGCATCGATAAAAGTAAAGTACCGATGACCCCATTGATTGCAGTCAATACAACGGCTGGTACTGCATCTGAAATGACTCGTTTCTGTATTATCACCAATACCGATACTCACGTAAAAATGGCAATCGTTGACTGGCGTTGTACTCCACTCATTGCGATTGATGACCCGAAACTCATGATTGCAAAACCGGCAGGTTTAACGGCTGCAACAGGTATGGATGCGCTAACACATGCGGTTGAAGCATATGTTTCTACGGCGGCAAACCCAATTACTGATGCCTGTGCAGAAAAAGCGATTACGATGATTAGCCAGTGGTTACAACCTGCTGTCGCAAATGGTGAAAACATCGAAGCACGTGATGCAATGAGCTATGCACAATATTTGGCTGGCATGGCATTTAACAACGCATCTTTAGGTTATGTTCACGCAATGGCGCACCAGTTAGGCGGTTTCTACAACCTACCTCACGGCGTATGTAATGCAATCTTGTTGCCACACGTATGTGAATTTAACTTAATTGCTTGCCCAGATCGCTACGCAAAAATCGCAGAGTTAATGGGTGTAAAAACTCACGGACTCACCGTAACAGAAGCTGCGTATGCTGCAATTGAGGCTATTCGTAAACTGTCTTCATCAATTGGTATTCCATCTGGCTTAACCGAGCTTGGTGTAAAAACTGAAGACCTTGCAGTGATGGCAGATAATGCTCAAAAAGATGCATGTATGCTCACCAACCCTCGTAAAGCAAATCATGCACAAGTTGTGGAGATTTTCAAAGCAGCACTTTAATACCGATGTAATGGCATATCCCTCTAGTAAGTCAAATCCCTCCGACCGTTGACTTACTTTTTTGGGGAATACTTAGCTCCAGCGGTATTCCCTTTTTTTAGAATCTATACTCCAACCTTTTCCAAACCTAATTGACAATTCGCCCATTTCATTGAAGGATACTCTGCATGTCTTAATTACAATAGCTCGATAAAAATGAATACATCTTTAGCTAATCAAACTTATGTTCCAGATATTTTAGGCACGGGTTACGAACAGCTCACACTTAGTTTTCCTGATGATTATGAAGGGAAAGTTGTAGCAACCTTAGTGCGTAAAAAAGCCGCTCAATCTACTCAAAAAGCCGTACTATATATCCATGGTTTTTTAGATTATTTCTTTCAAACCGAAATGGCTGAGCAATTCAATGCTCATGGTTATGACTTCTATGCACTTGATTTAAGAAAATATGGCCGCTCAAAGCTGCCTCATCAAATTTTCTATAACGTGCTTGATTTAAATGAATACAACGCCGAAATTACTCAAGCATTACAGATTATTGGCGAAGAGCAACACACTCATGTTTTACTCGCAGGCCATTCAACTGGTGGTTTGACAGCAACGCTTTATGCTACTCATCATCCAGATCATCCTCTTATTAAAGCGCTATGGGCAAATAGTCCGTTTTACGACTTTAATTTAAGTCTAGTCGAAAAGAAGTTTGGTATTCCAATGCTAAGTCGAGTAGGAAAATATCTACCAAAAGTTAAATTCCCAAGCCAATTAAACAAATGGTACACCACCAGCCTTCATAAGCAGCTCAAAGGTGAATGGGACTTTAATCTTGACTGGAAACCAACCTCTGCCCCTACAGTTCAACTCAGCTTTGTACATGCGATTCATACGGCACAAAAAGAGATTCACCGCGGGGTTAAACTAAACGTTCCCGCACTGATTATGCATTCGCATCAAACTAAAAACCCAAAAAAATGGGGACCAGATGCAACTCAAAGCGATGTAATTTTAGACGTTAAAGACATTGAAAAACATGGTAAAAAAATTAAAGGTGATGTCTCGGTTGTCTCTATTCACAATGGATTGCATGACTTAGTCCTTTCGGCCCAGCCAGTACGAGAACAAGTCTATCAACAATTGTTCCAGTGGCTGGATCAAAAAATTACTTAACTAAGCTTAGGTGAGTCAAGGTATTTCACCAGCAGTTGATGCGCAGGATGTTCACTTGGTAAAAGCTCCATAAGGCGTTCTACCGCATCAATTGCTTCAGGGAAATGAGCTAAATGCTTAAGTAATAAATCTGTTTCTTGTGTTTTAAAAATTGCATCACTCAAGCGTGACTCAAGGCAATCGCGCCATGCGCATAAAAATGGACTTTCAGTTTTTGCCAGAAATACACCTGTGTAAAGCTGCAAAGCCGAGGCTGCATATCCCGCATCGAGCGCTTGTTCAGCTTGTAAAAAATCGGCTTCAACATGCACCAGCAAACGATATGGACGTGAACCAAGTAAACCACCCAAAATATCTCGTAGTTGAGACATTTCAGCTTTAAGCGTACCCATACTGACTTTACGTTCGCCATAGAGCGCCTGATAAAGATGCTCTAAAGTTAAACCATGCGGACATAGTGCCAATATGGTTAAAATTTCAATTTGACGCGGCGTTAATAATAAACTTTTGCCGTTAAATTTAACTTGCGGCGTCGAAAATGCACGGATATGTAATTGCTGGCGCTGCTGCTCTAGCAAAGCAGATTGAATAATGGATGCACAACGTTCAGCAGCCAGAATTCCTAAACTATTATGGTTCTTCCACGTGGTTGATAAATCAACAACACCAAGGGTTTGTTTTGAATATGGATCGATAATCGGCGCGGCATAACACACCCAATCATGAATCGACTCCATGTAATGTTCGTTTGAAAAAACACAGCTTGATTGTTGAGTTTTTAAAGATAAAGCCAAGGCATTGGTGCCCACAAATTCTTCACGCCACTGACCACCTTGTACAAAATGTACACGCTCAGCAGCACTTTGCATTTGAGCACTTGGTGCCGTCCAGATAATCGTACTGCCGATATCACCGACAGCAATCACCATTGAAGATTGCTCTGCAATATGACGTAAGTCGTCGGCACATTGGCTTAAAGCCATATCTAAAGCATTTTGTGAAGCAGTTTTTTTCTCGACTAATGGAGCAGCAAAACGCTCTTTAGGAATCGCGGCAGAAGCCGATCGTTCCCACGAGCTTGCAATACTTTGGCCGAGTTTGGCAGCGTTCTGAGGAGAGAGACTATTTTGCGTGCGCAGTTGATCAATCAACGTCCGTTGCTGCAATAAATCCTTTTTTGTGAACATTTGTAAATTCCTTATATATCCACATTTCTATTCCAACCTTTCTCCAACCTTCTTCTTTATATCCTAATTATACAAAGTACGAAAGTACCTACTGACAGGGTTCTTGTTAGTCTTTAGTCCTAAAAAAGCAAAGGAATATTTATATGCGCTATATCGATCCAAATCAACCAGGCTCAAAAGTTCAATTCAAATCACAATATGAAAATTTTATTGGCGGTGAATGGGTGGCACCTTTAAAGGGTGCATATTTTGATAATGTATCTCCTGTTGATGGAAAAGCTTTCACACGTATTCCCCGCTCTAGTGCCGAAGATATTGAGCTCGCTCTAGATGCAGCACACAAAGCGAAAGCAACATGGAATAAGGCATCACCGACGGTACGCTCAAATATACTTTTAAAAATTGCTGATCGTTTAGAAGCAAATCTTGAAATGCTTGCTGTTGCTGAAACTTGGGATAACGGTAAAGCAGTACGTGAAACTTTAGCAGCTGACCTTCCGCTCGCGATCGACCATTTCCGATATTTCGCTGGATGTATTCGTGCTCAAGAAGGCGGCATCTCTGAAATTGATGAAGATACCATTGCGTATCATTTCCACGAACCACTCGGTGTAGTTGGTCAAATCATTCCATGGAACTTCCCGATTTTAATGGCAGCATGGAAACTGGCACCTGCTTTAGCTGCTGGTAACTGTGTCGTGATTAAGCCAGCTGAGCAAACGCCGGTGGGTATTTTGTTAGTAGCTGAACTCATCCAAGACATTTTACCGCCCGGTGTCCTTAATATTGTCAATGGTTTCGGTTCAGAAGTTGGCCGTCCGTTAGCAACAAACCCACGTATTGCAAAAATCGCTTTCACAGGTTCAACTCAAACTGGACAAATGGTGATGCAATATGCGACTGAAAATATTATTCCAGTTACCTTAGAACTTGGCGGTAAGTCACCGAACCTTTTCTTTGAAGATATCATGGATAAAGAAGATGACTTCTTAGAAAAAACGCTTGAAGGTTTCGCCATGTTTGCCTTAAACCAAGGTGAAGTATGTACCTGTCCTTCTCGTGCTTTAGTACAAGAAAGTATTGCTGATCAATTTTTAGAGTTAGCCGTTGAACGTGTAAAACGTATTAAAACTGGTCATCCACTTGATACTGAAACGATGATTGGTGCTCAAGCATCTCTACAACAACAAGAGAAAATCTTGCGTTGTATTAACACTGGTCGTGAAGAAGGTGCAGAGCTCTTACTTGGCGGTAGCGGCCGTAAAGAAGTAGGCGAAGGTTACTATGTCGATCCGACTATTTTTAAAGGTCACAACGGCATGCAAGTTTTCCAAGAAGAAATTTTTGGACCTGTACTTGCTGTGACAACATTCAAAGACTTTGACGATGCAATTAAAATTGCCAATGACACCATGTATGGTTTAGGTGCAGGTGTATGGTCACGTTCAGCTCACATTTCTTATCGAGCTGGTCGTGCTATTGAAGCTGGCCGTGTTTGGACAAACTGCTACAACATCTACCCTGCACATGCTGCATTTGGTGGTTACAAGAAGTCTGGTATTGGCCGCGAAAACCATAAGATGATGCTAGATCATTATCAACAAACTAAAAACTTGTTGGTGAGTTATTCAACTAAACCAATGGGCTTCTTCTAAGTTTCGCACCAAGTTGATACCAAACTATCAACACTAGAAAGAAGTAAGATGACTAATTATATAAGAAGCCAGTAATTTAGATTGCTGGCTTCTTTATTTACGGTTGTTAAGCTTGAATTTTTATCATTTAGAATAAAAAAGCTCCATCTACTCTCTGAAGAGCTTCATTTAGGCATTGCTTTTGCATTGATTCATACAAATCCACTCGCAGGAGTATTGTATGAATCAACCAGAAACAGCTTCCGTCATTTCTTCAAGCACAGAAGTCTCATCAGCAGAATATTTTGCTCAGCGTCAACTCAAACAAGGTACGGTTGGTTGGTTACTCCTGATTGGTTTAGGCGTAGCTTATGTGATATCGGGTGATTTTGCTGGCTGGAACTTTGGTATTGCTCAAGGTGGTTGGGGCGGAATGTTTATTGCCACTGCACTCGCTGCGCTTATGTACTTATGTCTGTGTCTTTCTATGTCGGAAATGTCTACCATGATGCCGACAGCAGGTGGCGGTTATAGTTTTGCACGTGCTGCCTTTGGTCCTTTTGGGGGCTATTTAACAGGAACAGCCATTTTAATTGAATACGCAATTGCCCCTGCGGCAATTGCTGTATTTATTGGTGGTTATTGCGAATCTCTATTTGGCATTAATGGCTGGATAATTTATCTCGCCTGCTACGCCATTTTTATGGGCATACATCTGAAAGGTGCCGGTGAAGCTTTAAAAATCATGTTCGCAATTACCCTTGTCGCTGCTGTTGCTCTTGTTGTATTTATTGTGGCAATGATTCCACACTTTAATGCACAAAATTTATTTGATATTCCAGTTGGTACAGGTATAGGCGCAAGCAGTTTTCTACCTCATGGCTATTTAGGTATCTGGGCAGCGGTTCCTTTTGCAATTTGGTTTTTCCTTGCAGTTGAAGGTGTACCTTTAGCAGCCGAAGAAGCAAAAGATCCAGCTAAATCTCTTCCACGCGGTTTAATCGGAGCAATGCTCATCTTAACGGCATTTGCTATGCTCATTTTATTCTTGGGTGCAGGCGCAGCAGGTGCAAGTACTTTACAAAATTCTGGCGCTCCCCTCGTCGATGCTCTGGTTAAAGTGTATGGCACCAACACTTGGCTTGCGACTTTTGTTAACTTTGTTGGTTTAGCAGGTTTAATCGCGAGTTTCTTTTCAATTATCTATGCCTATTCGCGTCAAATTTTTGCACTCTCTCGTGCTGGTTACTTACCTACTTCACTCTCTTTAACCAATAAAAATAAAGCCCCTTATCTGGCAATTATTATTCCGGGTATTATTGGGTTCTTGCTTTCACTGACCAAAGAAGGCGATTCATTGATTTTAATCGCGGTTTTTGGTGCCACCATTTCCTATGTGTTGATTCTTTTATCCCACATCAAACTACGCCTATCTAAACCCGACATGCCTCGTCCTTATAAAACTCCTGGAGGAATCGTTACTTCAACTATTGCCTTAGTTCTAGCAGTCGCTGCTGTAGTTGCTGGCTTTGTTGTTAATCCGAAAGTTTGGTTTATTGCTGCCGCTATTTATGTCGTATTTGTTGCTTACTTTTTATTCTATAGCCGTTATCATTTAGTGAAAGGTACACCAGAAGAAGAGTTTGCAAATATTAAAGCCGCAGAACAAGAACTATAAAAAAGGATGCAACTATGAGTTATCGCAATATTGTCGCCAATCAACAGTATCACTTTGCTGACCTAAAAACTTTAATGGGCAAAGCAACGCCATTACGTTCAGGAGATGAATTAGCAGGTGTAGCGGCCAGAGATGCAACCGAACATGTTGCGGCACAAATGACTTTGGCCGATGTGCCACTAAAAACCTTTTTAAATGAGGTTGTGGTCGATTACGAAACCGATGAAATTACACGACTGATTATTGATGAACATGATCTGGCAGCTTTTGCCCCTATTTCACACTTTACAGTAGGCGATTTTCGAAATTGGTTACTGGGAGAAGAAGCAAATGCCCAAAGCTTAAAAGCCTTAGCATCAGGTTTAACTCCAGAAATGGTAGCTGCTGTCAGCAAAATTATGCGCAATCAAGATTTGATTTATGTTGCCAGTAAATGTGAGGTAGTCACTCAATTTCGTAACACGATTGGTTTAAAAGGCCATCTTTCTACCCGTTTACAACCGAACCACCCGACCGATGATGTGCTCGGTATTTCTGCCAGTATTTTAGATGGTTTGATGTATGGCAATGGCGATGCTGTGATTGGCATTAACCCCGCCACAGATAACCTTCATAATTTGTCAGAGCTACTAAAATTGCTTGATCATGTCATTCAGGAATATCAAATTCCAACACAATCTTGTGTACTCACCCATATCAGCTCAGGTATTCAACTGGCTGAAAAAAATGTGCCGATTGATTTAATGTTTCAATCAATCGCCGGCACCCAACTAGCTAATGAAGGTTTTGGAATTTCACTCGATTTACTACAAGAAGGATATGAAGCCACACTTGCACTCAAGCGCGGAACCATTGGACAAAACGTTATGTACTTTGAAACTGGTCAAGGCAGCGCTTTATCAAGCAATGCACATCACGGTGTTGATCAGCAAACATTAGAAACGCGTGCCTATGCCGTGGCCCGTAAATATAACCCGCTTTTAGTGAATACTGTCGTCGGTTTTATTGGCCCCGAATACCTCTTTAACGGCAAACAAATTATACGTGCAGGCTTAGAAGATCATTTCTGCGGTAAGTTGCTTGGTGTGCCGATGGGCTGCGATATTTGTTACACCAACCATGCTGATGCTGACCAAAATGATATGGATGTTCTCCTTACTCTATTTGGCGCCGCGGGCATTAATTTTATTATGGGAATTCCGGGTTCAGATGATGTCATGCTCAACTATCAAACCACCTCGTTCCATGATGCCCTCTATTTAAGACAACTCCTCGGTTTAAAACCCGCTCCTGAGTTTTCCGCTTGGCTTGAACAGCAAGGTATTTTTAAACAGCAAGACTCTCAAATCTGTTGGGCAGACCACATGCCCGACCAATTCTCTCGTCTACTGATGAATTAGGGAGAACGTTATGAAACTTAATCGTGATATTCAATACCCTTCCTCCACCCATCAAGATCAGTGGGAAAAACTTAAACAATTTACTGATGCCCGCATTGCATTAGGACGCGCTGGTTGTAGCATCCCAACACGTGCCTTACTTGAGTTCCAGTTGTCTCACGCACAGGCAAAAGATGCGGTTTATCAAGAGATGGATGTTTCCTACCTCTCGGAGCAATTAGCACAACGGCAGCTGCAAAGTATTCATATACAGAGTAATGTCCCTAATAAAGAAATTTATCTTAAACGTCCAGATTTAGGTCGTCAGCTCTCAGATCAATCAAAAGATGTGTTAATTAAGAGGTATACAGAAGACCTTCAACAATACGATGTTTGTATTGTGGTCGGTGATGGACTCTCTGCAAGAGCGATTGAAGCGAATGCTATCCCATTCATTACGACGCTGAATGAACAAATTCAGCAAGAAAACTGGAGCCTTGCACCAATTGCAATTGCGACAGGCAGTCGGGTTGCATTAGGTGATGAAGTCGCAGAAATCTTTAAAGCATCCATGCTTGTGATGCTAATCGGTGAGCGCCCTGGTTTAAGCTCTCCTGACAGTATGGGAATTTACTACACATGGAATGCATATTCAGGCTGCCTCGATGCCAAACGTAATTGTATTTCTAATGTTCGCTCAGCAGGCTTAAGTATTCCAGTTGCGGTACAACGTTTAATGACATTAATGGAAAAATCAAAACAGCTCGGCTTTTCAGGAGTTAATTTAAAAGATGAACATCAACTTTCAGATATAGGTCTTGAGGCAACTCAAAAGCTATTATTTTAAGCAATGGAATATGTAAAGAGATTTATTGAAAAATAGATAATCCTTTGCATAACAATATTATCTTAACGAAAAATATCAATTTTCAGGTATTGACGATTTATACAGATATTTTCTTCTTTATATTTATCGCTATACTCCACCTATTGATCTTCTATGAATCATTTGTATGAGCACAACAAACGCCTTCCCTAAAACTATTTATGCCATTCAGCATCTTGCTTTCGAAGACTTAGGTTCATTAGAAGATGTCTTTTATCAACTCGGATTTCGCGTCCGTTATTTTGAAGCAGGTGTAGATGATTTAACTGCTGCTTTTGCACACGATGGATTAACTATTATTTTAGGTGGCCCAATCGGGGTTTATAAAACTGAAGATTATCCGTTTTTAAAAGACGAAATTGCTTTACTTAAACAACGTCTAGCAGCAGATAAACCTACACTTGGTATTTGTTTGGGTGCACAGCTGATTGCTCATGCGCTTGGTGCAAAAGTATATGCAGGGCATCAAAAAGAAATTGGCTGGGGTCCACTAAGCTTAAGTTTACGTCCTAATCAGGTATTATCTGCTTTGCTTAATAATGTCCATGTTCTGCATTGGCATGGTGACACTTTCGACCTCCCTGAAAACGCGGTGTTATTAGCTAGTTCAGAGATTTATACCAATCAAGCATTTGAAGTTGGAGATAATATTCTCGCGTTGCAGTTTCATATTGAAACAACAGAAGAAAATTTTGAGAAATGGTTAATTGGTCATACATGTGAACTCCGTAATGCCAATATTTCTATTCCAAAACTTCGAGAAGAAAATTTAGAATATGCTCAAGCACTTGAACATGCTGCATTTGAGGTTATTCAAAAATTTCTAAAACGTATTGGATATAGTGGTTAATCGCTTTTTTATGACTACAAATAATTTTAAATGCTTTTTTATTAACCAAAAGGTAGCCTAACAACCTATCTTTTGGGACATTTTATATTAAATTAAACCTACTGCTTCAGTATACTTTTCTTCACAAATATAAATAGTTAAATCATTATGGAAATCCTGAAATTTATTAAAAGCTTTAATACGGTAAATACCTATTTATCGCTCGCGTCTATTCTTCTTATCATTATTGTTCTTTATTTTTATGTGATTAATCCAACCTAAGCGAATTTGCCAAGGATATTAATCATAAAGAAAAAGAAAATATGAGAAGAAATCTAAATAAAAAAGCCCAACTGAGTTGGGCTTTTTTAAATCTGTTGTTTACTCACAACATGTTGTTCGTCTTATTTTTTCTCAGGCTTGAAACTATCTTTCAAATCAAGAATACGGTTGAAAACCGGTTTCTCTGGTGAATGATCATATTGATCAGCGACAAAATAGCCTTCACGCTCAAATTGGAAACGATCTTCAGGATTTGCTTGTGCCAAAGCTGGCTCAATGACAGCTTGTACCACTTTTAATGATTCAGGATTAAGATTTGCCAAGAAGTCATCATCTGCATCAGGTGCGGCTTCAGTAAACAAACGATCGTAAATACGCACTTCAGCAGGAATCCCTTTAGTGGCAGATACCCAGTGAATCACACCTTTAACTTTACGGCCTTCAGGATTCTTTCCTAGAGTTTCAGGGTCAATTGAACATTTCAGTTCAATCACTTCACCATTTGCATCTTTAATGACTTCATCACATTTAATCACGTAAGCATGGCGTAAACGCACTTCACCGTCAGGAATTAAACGTTTAAAGCCTTTTGGCGGTACTTCTTCAAAATCTTTACGTTCAATATAGATTTCCTTAGTTAAAGGAATCACACGATCGCCCATATCCACATTAGGATGGCGAGCATGCGTAAGATCCATATCTTCTGGTAAATTAGTTAAAGTCACTTTAAGTGGGCTTAAAACAGCCATACCACGCGCAGCAGTATTTTCTAAAGATTGACGAATACAGAACTCGAGCATTGCAACATCAACAATACCGTCAGTTTTTGACACGCCTACACGCTTACAGAAATCACGTAAGCCTTCAGGAGTAAAACCACGACGGCGCATCCCTACCACAGTCGGCATACGTGGGTCATCCCAACCATTTACATAGCCACCTTCCACCAATTTACGTAATTTACGTTTTGATGTAATGGTGTAGTCCACGTTTAAACGTGAAGATTCATATTGATGTGGAACAGCTTTAGATTTTACTTTTTCTACAATCCAGTCATAAAACGGACGGTGGTCTTGGAATTCTAATGTACAAAGCGAATGGGTAATCCCTTCAATGGCATCAGACAATGGATGAGCGTAGTCATACATTGGATAGATTTTCCATTTATCGCCAGTTTGGTGATGCTCTGAATGCAATACGCGATATAAAATCGGATCACGCATATGGACATTTGTACTTGCCATATCAATCTTGGCACGTAAAACCGCTTCACCCTCTTTAAACTCACCGCTACGCATTTTTTCAAAGCGAGCAAGATTCTCTTCAATAGATGCATCACGGTATGGAGAGTTTTTACCTGGCTCAACAAAGCTACCGCGGTTTAACTTAATTTCTTCTGGAGATTGTAAATCTACATAGGCATCGCCTTGTTCAATAAGTTGAACTGCCCATGCATATAATTGATCAAAATAACCCGATGCATAGCGTGGTTCACCATTCCAGTTAAAACCAAGCCATTTCACATCGTTAGCAATACCGTCAACATATTCTTGTTCTTCAGCATCAGGGTTTGTATCGTCAAAACGCAAATTACACAAACCATCAAACTCTTCTGCCACACCAAAGTTCAAGCAAATCGCTTTTACATGGCCAATATGTAAATAACCATTTGGTTCTGGTGGAAAACGCGTTACGATCTGCTTTGCACGTCCCGTAGCCAAATCATCAGTAATGACTTGGCGAACAAAATCTAAGCCAGCCTGTTGTTCTTGCTGCGCAGAATCGACAGAGGCATGAGTATTCGGTGTCGGGTTATTTGGCAGGTTCGAGACAACATCATTAGGCTTCATAGTGTATCAATCACTTCTTTGTAGATAAATTTCGAAAAATTTAAACGCTATCTTCATTTTTCACAAAGATTTTAACGTTTTTTACTTGCCTTGTAGTTTACAGTTTGCTTATGCTTCTCTCAACCAAAAACCCATGGTCATAAGCCCATGTTTAGGAGATTAATGTAATGAGTTTTCCTCAAGTCGAATTAAACACCAATAAAGGTCGTATTGTTCTTGAACTAAATACTGAAAAAGCACCAAAAACAGTAGCAAACTTTTTAGAATATGTACGTGACGGTTTTTATGACGGCGTTATTTTCCACCGTGTCATTGATGGCTTCATGATCCAAGGTGGCGGGATGGATGAAAACTTCAAAGAAAAAGCAACTCGTGATTCTATTGAAAACGAAGCTGATAACGGTTTAAGCAATGACGTTGGTACGATTGCTATGGCACGTACTCAAGCACCTCACTCTGCTTCTGCACAGTTCTTCATTAACGTAAAAAACAACTCTTTCTTAAACCATACCTCTAAAACTGCTCAAGGTTGGGGTTATGCTGTATTTGGTAAAGTTGTTGAAGGTATGGATGTTGTTGATGCGATCAAAGGTGTTCGCACTGGCAACCGTGGTTACCACGCTGACGTTCCTTTAGAAAACGTTGTAATCGAATCTGCTAAAATTATTTCTGAATAATTTTAGGAATAAGCTGTGACTTATCTGTTTATTTCAGATCTACACTTGTCACCTGAACACCCTCGACTCGTTCGAGGGTTTTTAGATTTATTGGTGCATTATCAAAATAAACAAACACAGCTTTATATTTTAGGTGACTGGTTTAACGCTTGGATTGGCGATGATTACTCAGCACCATGGCTCGATGAAATTGTTGAGGCATTACAAGACTTTAACAAAAAAGGAAATCGGGTTTACTTTCAAGTAGGCAACCGTGATTTTGCTTTAAATCAAGTATTCCTCAATAAATTTAATGGTGTATTACTACCCGATATTTATTATCTCACTATTGCTGGACATCAGTACCGCTTAGAACACGGTGATGCACTATGTACAGATGACGTTTCCTATCAAAGATTTAGAAAAATTATTCGAAATCCACTTTTAGTGGCTTTTTTACGCCGTACACCCCTGAGTTTTCGCACCAAACTGGTTAATGGCTTTCGAAAAAGAAGCTCTGCAGATAAACAGCAAAAAAGCTATGAAATTATGGATGTAAATGAGCAAGCTGTACTTTCTGCTTTAGAAGATGCAGATATACTGATTCATGGGCATACCCATCGCCCTTCAATTCATCAGGTAGAAGCTAAACAACGAATTGTTCTTGGCGATTGGCGTGAAGATCAAGCTTATATTTTGGAAATTGATCCATCTTCAAATACACAACAGCTTGAATTGGTTATCTGGAATTATTAACTAAAAATTAGTCAGTTTTTATTTGAGCTTTCAATTCTTTAATTTTGTTATTTAAATCAAAATCCCAAATCATACATAGACAGGTAATGAATACAAATTTCCAGTTTATATATTCATACTTTTGATACTCGATGTATAAAATCAAAAGACTCAAAACAAATGCAAAAATGATAAAAGCTTTCACAATTCTAATTTCCCGCAACTTACTCTTCGCATCTGTTGGTATTAAATCAATCATTTTCAATAGATTACTCAAACTTTATATAAACATTATATTTCTTTATCAAACTACATATGAAATGTTTTTGAATAAAATAGCGTATGATGGCAAAGATTAAATTCTCTCAATTGCCATAAGATTGATATGGAGCATACCTATGGACTTATTGAATTCTGTTAAAAGCCGCTATACAACAAAAGCATATGATTCTGAAAAGAAAATTCCTCAAGAAAAAATTAATAAATTATTAGAAATTTTACGTTTTACGCCTTCTTCAGTAAATATTCAGCCTTGGCACTTTGTAGTTGCAGACAATCTTGCAGCTAAAGAACGAATCGCAAAAGCATTAACAGGAAAGTATGCTTACAATGCTCCTAAAGTACTTGAGTCATCACATACACTTGTATTCTGTACAAAAACGGATATTACATCTGAGTACTTAAATCAACTACTTGAGCAAGATGATTTAAGTGGCCGTTTTAAAGATGAAAAAGCAAAATTAGGTCAAAAAGATACTCGCCATGGCTACGTCGAGTTCTACCGAAATGAACAGAAAAATTTATTCGGGTGGATGGAAAATCAAACATTCATTGCTTTAGGACAGCTACTCTTTGCTGCTGGCTTAGAAGGCATCGATGCAACTCCAATGGGTGGATTTGATGAAGAAGTTCTAAATACTGAGCTCGGGTTAACTGAAAAAGGCTTACGAAGCTCTGTGATTGTTTCTCTAGGCTACCGCAGTGAAAATGACTTTAATGCTAAGCTTCCTAAATCACGTCTGCCAGATGAAGTGATTTTCACTTATTTATAAAAATCTCTATAGTTCAAGAGGTTCTATTCTCTTGAACTATCAAGCCATTGCGCTAGCTAAACAAACTACCCCACTTATTCCTAAAAGAATCCCCAAAATAGTAGGCCATTTTAATTTTTCTTTATATAAAATCACTCCGCTTAAAATTCCCAGTAACACAACAAGAATATTCATGCTTGCAAAAACAATAGCAGGAGAATTTTTTAAAAGAATATGAGCTTTTACATATAAAGCAATATTTGAAAAATTGAGTATTCCTAATATTAACCCAGCTATCATACTTTTAAACTGCCACTTTTGAGTCTTCTGTAGCAATAAATATGAAATCGATAATATAAATGCAGTAATAAAAATAAGATTTAAAGTGAGTGTAAACTGCAGACCTAAACTACTTGTATATTTCAAGAGAATATCTACTGCTGCATAACCACACCATACACTTAAAAGAGCAAAGATCGCTTTTCGAGATTGGTGATTTACTGAAGAATTGATTTGCCCAAATAATACAAGTAAGACTGCAAAAATTCCTAGACCTATACCCCACAGTTTTAATGCATTAAATTGTTCATGAAAAAAGAAATATGCTGCAAGTAAAGAAAGAACAACTGAAAGACGCTGTGCAAGTTCCGTCTTAACAATTCCTGCATATTCTAGTGATTTAGCAAGACATAAAAAAATACTAGGTAAAATTATTCCTAAAGCAACAATTAGCCACCAAGGCGTATGTTGTATTGAAACATGTTGAATATCGGGCTGAAACCACCAAAAGCAAAGAAGGCTTGCGCTTGCATAGTTCCATGCAATCATTTGTAGTGGTTGATAACCTTTTTTCTTTAAATTTTTTAATAGGATAGACACCAAGACACTGCTTAAAGCAGCAGCTAATATTAATATCATTTATTAAAGCCCTATTTATTTAAATATACTAACTATCATGTTCAAATCATTACCTATGACCAGTTAAATATTTGGAATAAACTTTTAAATACACATAAAAAAACCAGTCATTATCTGACTGGTTTCTTTTTTAGATTTCAATTAACGATTATTTTCGTCGTCTTGACCATCTTCAAATTTAGAATCGTTGTCAAAACCACCTTGATGACCACCGAAACCACCTTGACCACCGAAACCGCCTTGACCACCGAAGCCACCTTGACCACCGAAGCCACCTTGACCACCGAAGCCGCCTTGACCACCGAAGCCACCTTGAGCGCCACCGAAGCCGCCTTGAGCGCCACCAAAGCCACCGCCTTGACCGCCGCCAAAGCCGCTACCTTGACCACCAAAACCGCCTTGAGTGCCGCCTTGTGCTGGGAAGCCTGTACCTTGTGCGCCTGCTGGACGAGGGTTACGTGCTGGAACAACAGTTGAAATCGCGTGTTTGTAAACCATTTGACTTACAGTATTTTTTAATAAAACAACATATTGGTCAAAAGATTCAATATGACCCTGTAATTTAATACCGTTCACAAGGAAAATAGAAACAGGGATACGTTCTTTACGGAGAGAATTTAAGAACGGATCTTGTAAAGTTTGACCTTTAGACATTTTTAACTCCAAAAAAAATTTTTAAATCAGCGCAAAAAAACTATCTTTATTTTTCAACTAAAAATTATAAAAAGACAGTGTGCAAATTTTGCTTTATCCATAAGAGTTTCGCAAGTCTTCTTTCGCCTGCTTTATCGTCAAGTAAGTTTTAAAATCGTGTATTTCTTGCAAAGAACGTAACCACGTATATTGACGTTTGGCAAGTTGTCGTGTTGCAAATAAAGCTTTATCCTCCATTTCACGTTTACTTTTGAGACCTAGGTCACTTTTTAGTAGAAATTCTAGTGCTTGTCGATAACCCACCGAACGCATTGAGGGTAAATTTTCATCTAAATCGTATTTTTCAATTAGAGCTTCAACTTCACTCAAAAAACCGATATCCCACATTTTGCTTAATCTTTGCTCAATGCGTTGATGTAATTCTACCCGATCTGGAAGTAAAGCGTAGTTATGAAATATGTATCGATATGGTACGTTTTTTGGTTGTTCTGCCTGCAATTTAGTAATTGGTTCACCGGTAATTTTATAAACTTCCAGTGCCCGAATAATTCTTTGCTTATCAGTTACATTAAACTTTATAGCGGCAGCAGGGTCTACAGAAACCAACTCATCATAAACTGCTTGCCATCCTTCATTTAGAGCTTTTTCTTCAATTGCAGCTCTAACTTGAGCATCAGCACTTGGTAGATTACCAGATAATCCTTCTAACAATGCCTTGAAATATAACATTGTCCCTCCTACTAAAATAGGAGTTTTGCCACGTGAATGCATTTCATCAATCAATTTACATGCATCTTCAACAAACTGAGCAGCTGAATAGACTTCCAGAGGAGTAATAATATCAATCAAATAATGAGGATAGAGTTCTTGCTCTTCACGAGTTGGTTTAGCCGTGCCAATATCCATATCTTTATAGACAAGAGCGGAATCAACAGAAATTAGCTCAAAATTTCCACGCTCGTATAATTCACATGCCAAAGCGGTTTTTCCGCTCGCAGTTGGTCCCATTAAATTGATGACGGGCAATTGATTTGACATGTAAAACTACTCTCCTCGAGCAAATAATTTATCTAATTGAGATAATGGGAATGCACGCCAAGTTGGCCGCCCATGGTTACATTGGCTCGCAAATTCGGTTTGTTCCATTTGACGAAGTAAAGCATTCATTTCTGAAAGACTGAGTTGTCGGTGTGCACGTACTGCTCCATGACATGCCATTCCAGCTAACAACTCATCTCTTTTTTGAAGTAATCCTTGTGCTTCATCATTTGGATCTAAATCATTCAAAAGCTCTGGAATAAGATTTTCAAAATCAGCTTTTTGTAATATGGCAGGCACACCCCGAACAATAACTTGCTCATCACCATATAAATCAATTTCCAGACCTAAGCGCTCAAGCTGAGGTTTTAACTCCTCTACCCTAACAGCTTGCATACGGCTAATGGAAATCACTTTAGGTATAAGTAACTGCTGAGATGTCCAAAATTCAGGTTTATCCCAAGCATTTTTCATTTGCTGTAATAAAATACGTTCATGGGCCGCATGCATATCAACAATAATAAGCCCTTCTGTATTCTGAGCTAGAATATAAATTCCATGCAGTTGAGCAATTGCGATACCTAATGGAAATTCATCTACTTTAGCAACTGGCTCAACATCCTCATTTACCGAAAAACTAGCAGGTTGGTCGCGAAGTGGAGCTAAATAAGTTTTTAAAGCATTATTTAATTGAGCAGAACCATTATATTTTGGTGTTTGATCTGCATAGTGAACAGCTTGCGGACGACTAGCGTTAAAATCGGTTAATAATTCTGTCGGTGCATGCTGAGTTCGTGCGTCACTGTCTGAATTTAAAGTTTCATTTGCGCGGTGCAATGAAAATTGTTCTTGATATTTGGGCTGTGGCTGCACTGAATAATCTGAGCTTTCATCTGCTTTCATCGCTTGAGCTAGATCAGCACTCGCTGTCTGAAATTGTGCGAGAGTTTCTTTTGCATAATGTCTTACAAACTCATGCACTTCTCTTTGATTTAAAAATCGAATCTCATGTTTAGTAGGATGGACATTGACATCAATATTTTCAGGGTCGACTTCTAAAAAAAGTAAATAAGATGAATGTTGATGACCATGTAAAATACCATCATAGGCCATGCGTAGCGCATGCGAAATCGTTTTATCTTTGACAATACGACCATTTACATAGACATATTGCATATCAGCCTGTGCACGTGCATCTGAAGGATGACCAAGCCAACCTGATAAACGCATGCTAATACTTTCAGCATCAATCCAATATGCATTTTGTACAAATTGCGAGCCTAATAATTGCTGAACTCGCTGAAAACGTAGCTCTCCGCTATCCGCTATAGGTAAATTAATTCTTATATTATCATTATGCTCAAGCACAAAACGTATATCGAAATGCGTTAGAGCCAAACGGCGAACAATCTCTTCGATATGCCCAAATTCAGTGGTTGGTTTTTTTAAGAATTTACGGCGTGCAGGAACATTAAAAAATAAGTCCTGAACACGTATATGGGTTCCCTTTTGAGCAGCAACAGCTTGTACTTCTTGATGATCAAATGCTGTACCGTTTACTTCAACTTGATGACCAATACCACTTTCATCTTGGCTACTGGTCAAAGTCAATCTTGAAACCGCAGCAATCGAAGCTAAAGCTTCCCCACGGAAGCCCAAACTCACAATCGCATGTAAATCTTCAGCAGTTTTAATCTTACTTGTGGCATGACGCATGACAGCAAGGGCTAAATCATCCGGATGAATACCATGCCCATTATCAATGATTTCGATTAAAGTCGAACCACCTTGAGCAATCCGTACAATCAGCTCAGTTGCACCTGCATCAATTGAGTTTTCTAATAATTCTTTGACCACAGAAGAAGGTCGCTCAATTACCTCACCTGCTGCAATCTGGTTCGCTAACGCTGCGTCTAATGTATGAATACGACGTTGTGTTAGCTTTTCATCAGTCATGAAGCTGTTCCTGCAAAGTCTGGTACAAATTTTCTGTTGGTAAAGTTAACGTTACGAACCGGCTCAACTCATCATCTGACTTTTGAATGTCAATGATGAAATTCGCTTGTGGAATTTCATCACCACCTTTAGAGGGCCATTCAAACAAAAATAACGCATCAGTGATATCTAAATAGTCACGGATTCCCATTAATTCAAGTTCGTACGGATCATTCAGACGATATAAGTCAAAATGAAAAATTTCTTTATCATTAATTTTATACGGCTCAACAAGCGTATAAGTTGGGCTTTTAACAGAACCTTTATGACCCAAAGCCTGTAAGAAATAGCGCGTAAGTGTGGTTTTACCCGCACCTAGGTCCCCAATTAAATAAATTACACCCGACTGAACATGCTGCGCCAAAGCTAGAGCTAGACGCTCAGTATCTTCTTCATGATTTAAGACCAATTTCAATGAATACGACATAGCACACATAACATGATTCAAAATAATCGATATGATAACATTGCCCTGCCTTAAAAGCCTACTTAAGCCCTAGAAGTTGGCTTTTTTTATATCAATTTTCTTAAATATTCACACTTTCTTATGTCTAGTCCAAACGAATTTCTGCCGCCCATGATTGATGGAGTAAGTGCGAGTCAAGTCTATCTTCCTATGCGAACAGATGCTCAAACTATTTATGAGTATCTCTGTGGTCACTTTCCACACATTAAAACTGAAGAATGGGAACAAAGATTTCAAGACGATCTTATATATGCAGCAAATGGGGATAAATTAACTGTAACCAGTCCATATGTCGGCAACACCCATATTTTTTATTATCGCTTTCTTGCTTATGAAGTCCACGTTCCATTTGAACATCGGATTTTATTTGAGAATGATGATTTATTAGTGGTCGATAAACCCCATTTTTTAACTATTAGCCCGACTGGACAATATGTTCAAGAAACGCTTTTAGTGCGGCTAAAAAAACAAACAGGAAATGAATTTTTAACCCCTATTCATCGCTTAGACCGCGAAACCGCAGGTGTTGTTCTATTTTGCAAACGGGTTGAGTCGCGTGGTATTTACCAACAATTATTTGCAGAGCGCCAAGTCAATAAAATTTATCACGCTATTGCACCTTATAAAAAAGATTTAAATTTTCCTCAAACATTATATTTGCATTTAGATAAAGGCCATCCTTTTTACACCATGCAGGTTATAGAAAATGCAAAAACAAATACCGAGACCTATATTGAACTTATCGAGCATAATCAGTTTTGGGCAAAATATCGTTTAACCCCTACAACGGGCAAACAGCACCAACTTCGGGTGCACCTTAATTACTTAGAAATTCCGATTAAAAATGATCCATTTTATCCCATAGTTCAGCACAAAGCTGAAGATGACTTCTCGGAACCATTACAGCTTCTGGCTAAGCATATTTCATTTACAGATCCTCTCACCAAAGAGAGAATGTCTTTCAATTCTGAGTTTGAATTGACATTGTAATGTAACCGTAATGACAAAAAGATTATTTTTTATGCCAAAAAACATTGAAATTACATTGCGATGGTTTAAAATAAATTCCTAAAAATTAAAAATCATTTGGTTTTGTTATTCATGCGAAAAACAGAAGTTTATCAGGTTCGACTTGACTCCCAAGAAAAAAAGCAGGCTTTTGCTGTTTTTAAACAACTTGGAATTACCCCTGCCCAAGCGGTACGACTTTTTTTTAAACAAGTTGTACTCACTAAATCTATTCCTTTTGCGATCGAAAATCAGAATATTAATATGGAACAATTATTAAAACTGAGAAAAGCAAAAGCGTCTTCATTAAACCAAAATTCATCAACCTTAACTGAAGATGATGATCATGAAGATTTATTTGAAGAGCTTAATGCACTTCTTGGTGAGAGTGACAAAACTTAACACTGTTGCATTTATAAACAAGTTTTAACGTTAGTAAGCTCTTTTTTTCGTTATGCTCTCTTTGTAAAAACATAATGATAAGTTATAAGGAGTGTCAAATGATCGTTAGACGAGCGACTTTTGAAGATTTAGAGCAACTCGCCGTTTTATTTGATGAATACCGCCAATTTTATGGGGCCTCTTCTAATTTTAATGAATCCCTTCACTTCCTTAAACAACGTTTTAACAATAGAGAAAGTGTGTTCTTCATTCATATTAAAGACGATAAAATTACGGGTTTTATTTTACTCTATTTAGGTTTTTCTTCAGTTGCTTGTTCAACTTACTATATCTTAGATGATGTCTATGTTACGCCCGTTTTTCGTCGTCAAGGTTCTGCTAAACAGCTAATCGATACAGCAATCTTATTTGCAAAACAAGAGAATGCTTTACGGATTAGTTTGGAAACTCAAAGCAGCAACCACGAATCTCATCGCTTATATGAACAAATGGGATTTATTCGAGATAGTGAGTTCCAAACCTTCCATTGTTTTCTCAAATGATATTTTGAGCGAGCTGTTTTTGTTGTTCAGATAAATAAACCCATTCTCCATCTTCAAGTTCAGGTAAAACCAATTGCCCTACTTGATAGCGATGTAATGTTTCTACCTTATTTCCCACAGCTGCAATCATTCTTTTTACTTGATGATAAACACCTTGATGAATCGTCATGGTTAATTGATGCGTTTCTAATATCGCTACATCCGTTGCAGCGAAAATACCTTTTTCTTGATGTAGGCTCACACCTTTGCTCAGCATTTCAATTTGCTCAGGTGTAACTGGATCTATAGTCGTAACATGATAAACCTTTGGAACATGCTTACGGGGATGAGTTAAAGCTTGAAGATATTTACCATCATCAGTAAGTAAAAGTAAGCCTGTTGTATCTTGATCTAGACGGCCAATGGCTTGCACACCACGTTGAATCATGATTTCGGGTAAAAGGCTAAATACGCTTTGATGATGGTGAGGCTGGTGTGAACATTCAAAACCTTTTGGTTTTTTTAAAGCAAGATAAACTTTTTCTCGATATTGATAAGTTTCCCCAAAAAGAGAAAATTCTAAATTTTCTGGAGAGAATTGCTTCTTAAGGTCACTTACAACCTCTCCATCAATACTTACAGATCCATTTTTTATTAACTGCTGACAATATTTACGTGAACCAAACCCTTGTGATTGTAAAATTTTTTCCAGCAGCATGAAGTTTTCTCATTAGAACTAAGCTGTTATTTTAACGTAGTTTCCATTTTTTACTAAACACTACTCGCTACTGTTTTCATCTACTTAAATCAACTCGCCCCTTACTCTTCAATGACTCGATAAATATTTTCGTTCTGTTCGCTTTCAAATAATAATTCTGTAGTAGGCAAAATAATTTCATTATTAACAATAATATGCTCAATTCGTTGGCTTAGTTTTAAAGATTCATTTTCATGTTCCACTAAATTTTTCTTTAGTTGTGCTTTTGCATCATAAATACGGTCAAACTGATCTTTGATCTTGATATCTATAATGTCCATAAAAATATCCTGTACTCATGAGTAATGACTATTTTTATATCATAATTTTTTAAACGCTATAATTTTTAACTTGTTAATTTATATAACATTGTGTCCAAGCGTAACCAAAAATTAAAACTCCTTCTCATTGAGAGATATACACTTAATTTTTAATTAAGAAGAGCTGAAATCAGCTGTATCTTTTAAAGCTTTCGCATTCCAACTCTTAAATATTATACAATTCCATTTATTTATAATGCCCTCCGCTCGCCATGCTTGCCCAATTTGATGTTAATTTAGTTGTTCTACTTGTTCTGCTTGTCTGTGGCTTATTAAGTCAAAATGCAGCTGTAACTATTGCAGCAGGTGTGTTGATTGTCGTTAAAATCACGCCATTAAATGAGTTTTTTCCTTATATTCAAGCTCATGGTCTTAATTTAGGAATTCTTATTTTAACCATTGGTGTACTCACTCCAATTGCCAGTGGGAAACTCAGTGGTGAGAGTATTTTAAAATCCTTTATTAGTGTTAAGTCTATTATGGCTATCGCAATTGGTCTATTAGTCGCCTGGCTAGGTGGTCGCGGAGTAAAACTAATGTCGAGCCAACCTGACGTAGTTGCAGGTTTACTCATTGGTACAGTTGCTGGTGTCGCCTTACTCCGTGGTGTACCAGTCGGTCCTCTAATTGCAGCAGGCTTACTCTCTTTATTTATTGGCAAATAAGAAATCGACATGAAAAAGGTGCAATAAAGCACCTTTTTAACACTTAGGCTAAATTATTTTTTAGCCAGAATAATAAGCGTTTCGTTTTAATGAGAACTTTTCTAACTGCTTTAAAAAGCCTTCAAAATAACTTTTCTCTTTTTCTTCAGTTCGGTAGCCCGCATATAGAGTTCGTCTTAAACCTGTTGTTGAAACACAATCTAAACGACGACTAGTAACCCATCCTTTTTGTTCATATTCATTCACTACCCAATCAGGTAAAGCAGCAATACCACGTCCACTTGCAACGAGTTGAATAAGCATTTGGGTTAAATCTGTTGTTCGTATTTGTTTAGGCTGAATATTCGCGGGGATGAAAAGTTTAGACATAATATCTAAACGGTGCTTATCAACAGGATAAGTAATTAAAACTTCTTCAGCCAACTCTTGAACTGTAATATTTTCAGCCCGCACCAAAGGGTGAGTATTTGATAAGACTAACCGTGACTCATATTCAAAAATCGGAAAATACTCAATTCCTTTTAATGCAATTGGGTCTGCTGTAATCAGCAAATCAAATTCCGCATTTTGTAAAAGTTCATGCGGATTGGCTTCAAAACCTGAAGCGAAGTCTAAATCGACATCTGGGTATTGCTGACGATACTGATTTAATAAAGGCATTAACCAGTCAAAGCAACTATGGCATTCCGATGAAAAAATAATTCTACCTGTTTGTCCATGCACAATACGTGTGATATCACTATGTGTAATCTGGATTTGTGGTAAAACATCATCAGCCAATTTTAATAAGCGCTGTCCAACATTAGAAAAACTAACAGGTCTACTTCGACGATTAACTACTTCTACCCCATACCAATGATCTAATTCTTTTAATTGATGGGAAATAGCAGATGGCGTTAAACAAAGGTCATTAGCTGCTGAAACTAATGAACCATGCTCACGTAAAGCAACTAAAGTTTTAAGGTGGCGTATTTCTAACATGGGCCCATGCCTAAAAAACAGATTTATCTATAAATGGAAAAAGCTCATATTTGCTTTTCCATAAAACTTTCGATAAATCTTTATTAATGAATTTTATTCACTTTAACATAAAATTAGTTAGTTTGTCTCAACATGAATTTTATTTCACTATTTTTATTTGCGATGAATTTTTGTTTCATCAGTATCTAAGAGAAATTAAATTTTTTAATGAGTGAGAAGATTAAAACTAAAAATAGACCTAATAAAGGCCTATTTTTTAAAACTCTAAAAACTATTGTGCTACATTTAAGCTAATAATCGTATAGCTCTGATCTTTGGGTTTTAATTTCAAATTTAGAGGAGCTGTTACTTCTACTAAATACTCTCCAGCTTTTGGAAATCTAAGCTCAACTTGACCGTTGCTTCCTGCCTTAAACTGCTGTGCTTGCTTGTCAGTTGCACCCTTTTCTCTTAAATTCACTTCAGCATAAGCTAAAGGTTGTCCTTTTTCAGTTATGGTTAATTTAACAGGTTGAGCAGCTTTAATCTGGTTAGGATGTACAGAGAAACTAACTTTAATCGGTGTATTCGGAAGTTGAATATCTGAAACTTTTCCTTTAGAAAGATAACTCTGCAATATCCACTCACGTGTTACTTGTTCTGTTTTGATTGTTTTGGTTTTAAGGTCAGTCGGAATCAAATATTCACGTTCTGCTTTCGGTGGAGCTTTATCAGCGGGCATATCAAAAAATAAATGCCATGCTTTTTGGTCGTATACATATTTCAAAGGATAACTTGCCTGAGTTTGAACAATGTATGTGCCTTCTTCAGGTAGATCTACATCAAAAACAGTAGCAGACTTATGCAGGGCTTCTGAATTGACGGTTTTAAGCTCATTTTTAGGTGTAATTACAGTAAGCTTAGCATCCTTTAAAGCATATTCACTATTTAATGCTTCTTCCGCATAACCAGCAAGTACAGGTACTTGAGTCTGTTCAGTTTTATAAGCTACAGGTGCTACATAAGGTTCGTGAGCAAAGCCAGTTGTACATATCAATGCAAGTGACGTCATTAGAAATCTATTCATTATTACAAAATCCTGTTGTATAAAAAGTTAAAAAATTCAGACAAACTATAAGCAGATACAGTATACATAAATAAAAATAATTCTTATTATCATTAATAAATTAATTTTAATATCAAAAGAAATATGTAATCCTTCTCTCAATATTTTAGTTTTTTATTATTCTGTTCGCTTTTCCCTTATACTTCTCTTTTTTGTGTCTTCCCTTAACTTATTATGGCGTCCCCGCAATCTCCTCTTTCCACACCTCAACATTACTCTCTCTTTTTAGCAATTTTCTCACTCGCTGTAGGTGGTTTTTGTATTGGAACCACTGAATTCGTCGCAATGGGACTAATTCAGGAAATTGCAAGTAATTTAAATATTACAGTACCTGAAGCTGGTCACTTTATTAGTGCCTACGCATTAGGGGTTGTTATTGGTGCCCCTATCATCGCTATTCTTGGAGCAAAGATACCTAGAAAAACTTTATTGCTTGGATTAATGCTGTTTTATGGTGTTGCAAATGCCTGTACTGCTTTAGCTCATACACCTGAAACTGTTTTAGTCTCACGTTTCATTGCAGGTCTACCACACGGGGCATATTTTGGAGTCGGCGCATTAGTTGCAGCTGAACTAGCGGGTCCATCAAGAAGAGCTTCTGCGGTTGCCCAAATGATGATGGGCCTTACAGTAGCAACTGTAATTGGTGTTCCTCTAGCAACGTGGCTAGGCCAAAACTTTGGTTGGAGAGCAGGTTTTGAGTTTTCAGCAACTATTGCATTCGTCACTTTAATTGCTGTTGGCTTCTTTGTACCCAATATCCCAGTTCAAGCTACTGCCAGTATAAAAACTGAATTCGCTGGCCTTAAAAATATCAACATGTGGTTAACACTAGCAGTGGGTGCAATCGGTTTTGGAGGCATGTTTTCTGTTTATAGCTATGTCTCACCAATTTTGACTGAATACACACAAGTTAATATCCAAATCGTTCCTCTCGCTTTAGCTATCTGGGGTATTGGTATGGTTATTGGAGGTTTAGTGGCAGGATGGCTTGCAGATAAGAACCTCAACAAAACTATAGTGGGTGTATTAATTAGTTCAGCAATCGCTTTTGTTGTCGCTAGTTTTTTAATGAGTAATATCTATACTGCCATCGCATCTTTATTCTTAATTGGTCTCACAGTCATGGGGTTAGGCGGAGCATTACAGACTCGTCTAATGGATGTCGCAGGTGATGCCCAAACTTTAGCTGCCTCACTTAACCACTCTGCCTTTAATATAGCCAATGCATTAGGTACATTTTTAGGTGGCTGGGTACTCAGTCACCAAATGGGCTGGATCGCTCCAATCTGGGTAGGTTTTGTTTTAAGTCTCTGTGGTCTGATCATTTTACTTATCGCATTTGCAATAGAAAAAGCCAGCAAAAAAGCTTAATTAAAGAAAAGGCTAACTTATTATTTCTAATCAGTTAGTTTTCCACCACAATGCGGGCAATAACATTTTTTCTCTCGGATCGACTCTTCTTCCTCTAATACTTTTTCACGCATAATTTGAATAATTAGATTATGCGCCTGTTCTTTTGGCAGTCCTACTTTTTGACGGATACGTTCTATTTCAATTTCATCATGTAAAATATCAATGCCTCGTGCTTGAAGTAATTCTCGAAACTCTTGTTCTAATCTTTGATTACGTTGATTAAGTTCATTTGCAAGCCCAGACGCCAAAATACCAGCTGGTAAAGCCGCAATACCAACACCCAAGATAGTGATAAGAGCTCCTAACAACTTTCCTAGGTTAGTTACTGGGGTAACATCACCATATCCAACTGTAGTTAATGTAACTACAGCCCACCACATAGATTTAGGTATTGAACTAAAAGCTTCTGGCTGAGCCTTGTTTTCAACCATGTAAATTCCAGAAGCAGTCATAATAATCATGATAATTAAAATAAAAATAACCGCTTGGAAAGATCCTTTTTCACGTTTAATCACGCATAACAATATCTGTAGTGAAATGAAATAGCGTGTTAATTTTAATAAACGAAGTAAACGTAAAATTCTAAGCATACGAAGATCGATTCGTACAAAGAAATTGAGGTAAGCTGGCAAAATAGCCATCAAATCAATAATTGCTTCCCCACTTTTCATCCAGTTCAAGCGGGTTTTCCATGAGGATTGTGTCGTATCTCGATCAGCAACACTCCATAATCTTAACAAATATTCAATACTAAAAATTGCGATTGAAATGTTCTCAAAGTAGTCAAACCAAATACGATAATTCAAGTACAAATCATTTACTGTTTCTAATAAAACCGCAGCAACATTACCAATAATTAAAGCAACTAAGAAGTAGTTAATACATTTGCTTACCGTCGTTTCATAGTCATGATTGTGAAGATTATTATAAAAGAACTTACGCAATCTCTTCCAAGCTGAATTCTGCATATTGATCTGACCACTTGATATTGTAGCTATAGTAAGCTCTTAGTTTCTATTCACCAATATAGTCTTTAATAATTTTTGTTTCACTTACTTCTACATTTAAGGCCTTAAATTTTCAATTTTTTCTCAATTCACTTCTGCACATCGGAATTCATTTTCTTCCCACCACATCACATCGTAGATACCTGGATGTGATTTTAAAATAATATTTATATAGTTTTGCAGCAACATAATATGATGAGTAATATCAATTTTTCTAAATAGGAACTTTCTTAAAATAGGTGTATTCGGAGAAATAAAAATTGCAAAACCATTGCTATATTCTTCATAAACACTAATTCCAAGATACATTGTTAATTCAGGTAATGGTATCTCAATTTGCCACCCCCAGTTTTCACTATATAGCTCTACATTTAAATGATATCTACTCTTTAATATACTAAAAATATACTGAGCAATATCTTCAGTTTTTTGAACTAAAATACCGCCTTCACCAGCATACACTTTTCGATCATATAATTGATAATCATCAAATTTAAATTCAACAATTGTCTTTAGCATTCTTAAGTTCCCTATATAAAATACTCGTATTTTTTTTAATTATTATTAAGTTCGTGCAATTATTTTAAAGCAAAAAACGTTTTAATATCTAGAGTAATATTTATTTTTACACTTTCATTAAATAAAATTTGATCTATTTATTATTTTTCAAGTCTTATTAAGTATAAAGTCTCATTTAAATAAAAAAGGAGCTGAATAATCAGCTCCTTTTTTGTACTAAATTGACGTATTAAGTCAATTGAGCAGCTTGGATTTTCTTAGTATCAACTTGATCAGCTTCTTTAGTATATTCGCTCATCTTGTCGAAATTTAAGTATTTGTAGATGTCAGCAGAAGCGCTGTCGATTTGCGACGCGTACTGTTGATATTCTTCTGGGCTTGGTAATTTACCAAGAACCGCAGCTACAGATGCAAGCTCAGCAGATGCTAAGTAAACGTTTGCACCTTGACCTAAACGGTTCGGGAAGTTACGAGTAGAAGTCGATACACAAGTTGTGTTCGGAGCTACACGCGCTTGGTTACCCATACATAATGAACAGCCCGGCATCTCTGTACGTGCACCAGCACGGCCATAGATGTTATACAAGCCTTCTTCCATTAATTGGTGCTCGTCCATACGAGTCGGTGGAGCCAACCATAAACGAGTAGACAATGAACCACCTGGTACTTTGTCAAGCAACTGACCAGCTGCACGGAAGTGACCAATGTTAGTCATACAAGAACCGATGAATACTTCATCAATCTTGTCGCCTTGAACGTCAGAAAGAAGTTTCGCGTCATCTGGATCGTTCGGGCAGCAAAGAATTGGTTCTTTGATATCAGCTAGATCGATTTCGTAAACTTTTAAGTATTCAGCATCAGCATCAGCTTTTAACAAGCTTGGGTTATCTAACCACTTCTGCATGTTTTCAGCACGACGCGCAAGTGTACGTGCATCGCCATAACCTTCTGCGATCATCCACTTCAACATCGTGATGTTAGAACGTAAGTATTCAGCAACTTTCTCTTCAGAAAGTGTGATTGAACAGCCAGCAGCAGAACGTTCAGCAGAAGCATCAGAAAGTTCGAATGCTTGCTCAACAGTCAAGTCATTTTCCATTTCTGATAAATCGATCTCAAGGATACGACCAGAGAAGATGTTTTTCTTACCTTTCTTCTCTACAGTTAAATCACCCGCTTGAATTGCGTAGTAAGGAATTGCATGTACAAGGTCACGTAAAGTGATACCAGGTTGCATTTTACCTTTGAACTTAACAAGTACAGACTCAGGCATATCAAGTGGCATAACACCAGTTGCTGCTGCGAACGCAACAAGACCAGAACCCGCCGGGAATGAAATACCGATTGGGAAACGAGTATGTGAGTCACCACCAGTACCTACTGTATCTGGAAGTAACATACGGTTTAACCAAGAGTGGATAATACCGTCACCTGGACGTAAAGATACACCACCACGGTTCATGATGAAGTCAGGTAATGTATGGTGAGTTGTTACGTCAACTGGTTTTGGATACGCAGCAGTGTGACAGAAAGACTGCATCACTAAGTCAGATGAGAAGCCCAAGCATGCTAAGTCTTTTAACTCGTCACGAGTCATTGGACCTGTCGTATCTTGAGAACCAACTGTAGTCATTTTAGGTTCACAGTAAGTTCCTGGACGGATACCTTGACCTTCTGGTAAACCACATGCGCGGCCAACCATTTTTTGAGCTTGTGTAAAACCTTTGCCAGTGTCAGCAGGTTGTACTGGAGTACGGAATAATGTAGAAGGTGCAAGACCTAATTCTTCACGTGCTTTAGCAGTTAAACCACGACCAATGATCAAGTTAATACGACCACCAGCACGTACTTCGTCTAAAAGTACTGGAGTTTTAAGGTCAGCTTCTGCGATTTGAGCACCATCTTTAAAAGCAGTTACTTTTGCAGCAGCATGGTCAATTTTCAATACTACTTCGTCGCCCATGTTCATGTTAGCAACGTCGATTTCTACAGGTAATGCACCTGCATCTTCCATAGTATTGAAGAAAATTGGAGCAATCTTAGAACCTAAGCACACACCACCGTCTTTTTTGTTAGGAATGTGTGGAAGTTCATCACCAAAGAACCAAAGTACAGAGTTAGTTGCAGACTTACGGCTTGAACCTGTACCAACAACATCACCAACGTAAGCAACTTGATTGCCTTTCGCGATAAGTTCTTTAATTTGGCTTAATGGACCAACTTCACCTGGTTTTTCAGGGTTGATACCATCACGCTCGTTTTTCAACATTGCATTTGCATGTAATGGGATGTCTGGACGGCTCCAAGCATCTTGAGCTGGAGACAAGTCATCAGTATTTGTTTCACCAGTTACTTTGAACACAGTGATTTTGATTTCTTCCGGAACGTCAGGACGGCTGGTGAACCATTCTGCTTCAGCCCAAGATTGTAAAACAGCTTTAGCGGCTTCATTACCAGCTTTTGCTTTATCTGCTACGTCATGGAATGCATCAAATACAAGAAGAGTTTTCTTTAATGCTTCAGCAGCTAAGCCCGCAAGTTCTGCATTGTCAAGAAGTTCAACAAGTGGTGCTACGTTATAACCACCCAGCATAGTGCCAAGTAAGTAAACTGCACGTTCTTTAGAAACGAGTGGTGAAGTTGCTTCGCCTTTAGCAATCGCTGCCAAGAATGCTGCCTTTACGTAAGCTGCTTGGTCAACACCTGCAGGAACACGGTTTTCAAGCAAATCTACCAAGAACGCTTCTTCGCCTGCTGGTGGATTTTTTAATAGTTCAACAAGCTGAGCTGTTTGAGCGTCATCAAGTGGCTTCGGTGGGACTCCGAGTGCGGCACGTTCTTCAACGTGTTGGCGGTAAGCTTCTAGCACGGTGTTCATTCCTCTTTTTTTGAAAAATTACTTGCAAATTCCAGCTTTCTTAAAAGCTTCACAAGTAATATGGACTACAAAAGTTTACTAGAGTTCAAGGTAAAAGTTAATGAGCGCGGGGTGTTTCTCCGTGATGCCCATTATTTTGTATCTAAATACCTGTGTTCAAATAATGAGCATATTGGGTAAAATTGAGCTATTTTTAAGCAAAAAGAGCTTCAGCCAGATGAAAATTCAATAACCTCATCCACAATTAAAATGATTTATATTTTGGCATTTTGTCATGAGGGGTTGCCAAACATTCATCCATCATTTGCTTTCTAACTTTTTCTTGGATTACTTGAGGATCTTTTGTCAGTTCCTCTTTTGGAATTGCATAAACTTTTTCAATAATATTAAGAATGAATTTTTTGGTTATCTCATCTTCAATCTTATTTGCATGCTCAACTGCCTGAGTTTTTTCAATTGCTTGTTGACGATCAAAAACAATACTTCTTGCAGCATTTCCTACGCTAGTACAAAAGCCATGCCACTGCTCTTCTGGTGTTAATGGTTTCTTTTCTGAACAACCCACAAAGAGCAAACTCATTGCAATCAATAAAATCTTTTTCATCATTTCACTACACTAATTATTGCTGTCCATATCATACGGAAAATCATCGTTTTTGCCAAAACTGCTATAAAAAACCGAGATAACAAAATCTCGGTTTTTTGCATTAAGCATTAGACATGCCTGTTTCATGATTTGAATTAATTAAAGAATTTGATATCCGTAGGGGTTGATATTTTTGCTGCATCACCAACTGGTTTTAAGGTGCCATTTTTTGCGTCAAAACGGAATAAACTAATATTGTTACTATAAACATTGGTTACATATAGATATTTACCAGATGCATCAAATGAGAAAGCACGTGGTTCAATACCATTCGCCTTATAAACAACTGGCTTAGCTAGCAATCCATTCTGTTGGATTTTAAATACTAAGAGTTTGTTGTCTGCGCCTCGATTGGCAGCAATCACGTATTTACCATTTGGGCTAAGGATAATTCCACTCGCACTCTTAAATTCAGGTGTTTTGTCTTCGTGGATCAGTTTTAGCTCAGCCACTTTTTTCAAATGACCATCTTGCACGTTAAATGTCACAATTTCACTTCGCATTTCTGCGGTAACATACGCATGTTTGCCATTTGGTGAAAAGACCATATGACGCGGGCCAGAACCATGCTTAAAAGTTACATCGCGGTTAGTATCCGCTTCAAGTGGCTGAGCCTTGTTCGGGTTATAACGAAACGCATAGACTTTGTCATTTCCAAGATCGCTAGCATATAGATACTTCCCATCTGGACTGAAAGTTGTGGAATGAGCATGTCCACTTTCTTGGCGGCCTTTGACGTGGCCAGAACCTTCCTCAAAAACAATATTTTGTACTTTTTCACCCAAATGGCCATTTGGTAAAATTGGCAAAACAGCCACACCACCACGGCCTTTATCGAACGCTGAATAGTTCGACACAAACAGGAACTTACCATCTAAACTGATTGTTGCATGTGTTGGATGTCCACCATGACTATCCACAGTGTTCAACACTTCCACCTTTCCTTTTTGAATAGATAATGCAGTCACCGCACCTTCGTTTTCTTCATTAGTGGTATATGCAAAACGGCCATCTTTCGATTTCACAATCCAAGAAGGACTTTTCATTTTCAACACTTTAACAGGAGTTAAAGTTCCATCGCTATTCACTTGAAGCTGGTATAAGCCTTCACTAGCTTGTTTTGGTTTTTGCGCAAGCGGTGCATTAGGAATTGATGTCCATGTTCCTACTAAAGCAATTTGTTGTTGTGCAGCATTTACGGTGGAGCACCATCCAAATGACAAAAGCGTCAATGACAATGTTGCTGTTAATTTTTGAATTAGGCCACGATATTTAACATTGATATCGTTTTCCTTGCCATTTTTAATTTCAACATAAGTATTTATATTCACTACTATATCCTTGAAAAAACCCACCTTATTTGTATTTATCAACAAGGTATATCAATCTAATTTCATTTAATCTTTCTGAAACCTAATTTATAAAACAGCGATTTTCAAGTGAATTTTCTTTAATCAATACCTATCCAAGGTTTCTTTACATTTAAGATAAACGATACTTTAGATGATAAATACTCAACTTTTTTAAATGTTATGAAGGTGTTATTAAATTAAAAGCCCACAATAGTGAGCTTTTAATTCATTCATTATTGGTTTCAATCAACTAAAAGCGCCAATTGTAGAATAAGTCGATCGCTCTTTCTAAAGACTGACTTGCTTCTAGGTATAAACGTCGATTCATTTGATAACGTAATGTGAGTTTATTTACAGGAGTAAACACCCCAACACCATAGCGAATAAACAGATCTGGTGTGATATAACCCGTTAAACTCACTTGCGTATCATCACCTGTACCTTGTGCATCTAAAGCTAGGCCGCTCAAACCAAACGTACGTCCAATCTGGTTAGTTAAAGCACGTGTACCACCCAAGCCCATACTAATACCCGCAGCAGCAATGGTGTTGTTTACATCAGATTTAAACCCTTCTGCATTACTCAAGCCACTCGAACCTTCATTAATACGACCAGTCACAAGCGCATTCAATGCTTCTTGCTCAGATAAACCTGCATCGTTATAGACCTGAATGTTTGGCGATGTTGCAGTACCTGTAACACGTACCCCAACCATACTACCCTGAACATTTTTATTTGCATCGATATCTAAAGTCGGGTTAGCCAATGGTCCATTAAAACGGGCAATTGCTCGGTTCAAGTCTAGACTTTGTCCATAGGCTTCGATTTTCACTTTTTGGCTGACACCAATCGCCCCGTTAGCTCTCATTGCAGTCTCATAGCCACGTTGGCTTAAGTTGAGACGACCAACTAACGGAATATTACTGTTAAAGCCTTGGAAGATAACTTGTTTTCCAATATTAACAGAAATGTCAGCTCGAATATCCCAAGGTTTAGCGGCCCGTAAAATTGCAAGTGGGTCTTGACCTTGGCGCACGATGCGAACATCTGATGAGGTATTAATCACTGGCGCAGTTGTTTCTGGCATTGATATACGTGCACGAGGAACATCTACAGATCCTTTTAAGCTTAACCGCTTATCAAAAGGATACATATCAAGTGTCAGATTCGGGTTGGCAATTGCGGTAATTAATGGCGCTTGACGTACCAGTAAATTATCACCTTTCAGATTTAATTGAAGGCGCGGCGCATCTTTCCACTCAAAACTACCTTTAAGCAAGCCTACACCTTGCCCACTATTAAACGCTCCATCAATTGTTGCCATATCCTGTCGAATTGATGAATACACCTGCACATTGGTTAGATTTACTGGCAAAGAAATCATGCTGATCGCACCATTTTTCAGACGCATTTCACCAGTAAACTGAGGTTGAGTTAATGTACCGTTGACTTTACCAGCCAAGGCTAGCGTCCCACTCATTGAGCGAACATCTTGAATAAATGGTTTTAAGACTTTTAATTGAACATCATTAAAGGCCACTTCACCATGCATTGGCATTGACGACTGGAATGGGTTGATAATAACGTTCGCGTAACCCGTACCAATATCCGGTGTTTTCACATCAACACGGAATAACAGACCCTCTGATACACTTTTTGCAACCACCCCTAACTCATCATAAGCCAGAGTAGTTGCAGGATCTTGTGGATCTTCAGCAGCTAAACCGATTTCACCTTTACGTGTAATTAAACGTGCATCAAGTTTTGGATTACCACCATTTACCCACGATGCCTTAGCGTAACCATTTAATTGTCCAGTCATCGCTAAGCCTTCTGGCATAAATGCCGCGAAGTCGCTTAAATCCATGTTCTGAGTTACAAATGAAACATTACCTCGTGCTTTACTCACTCTTACAGGCTGATCAAAACAGAGCTGACTATTAGTACTTTGCCAGCAATGTTGACCCACATATAGCTCAGATTTCGCCGATGAAAAAATTACCGGCGCATTTTGATTTTGTGCCAGACGAATTCGTCGTGAATCAAAACTTCCTTTCTGGATTTGACCTAACCAATCATTCTTTTGATTAAATCCGCCTGCCAACTGAACATAGAATTTAGAAACACTATTATTGCCGAGTACTTTCAATAAATGTGCTTTCCTTGTTCCTGTCAAATTCACTTCAGCGGACTGGATTTGTCTATTTCCGCTACGCAAATTATTTAACTTTGCGGTTAATTGAGTCGGTGTTGTTTCCGATGTTGGAAGCTCACCCTGAATACTCAATCTCTTCACACTTACAAGTGTATTAAAAGCAAAATCATCTACGGCAATATTGGCTGTTGCTTTTAAACGTGGTTGTGATTGAACATTCAAATCACCATAAGCTCGACCACGCAGCCCTGGATATAATTCATAGAGTGCTGGCGCATTCAGCTTAATTTTTAGATTTTGTGCATTGCCAGTAGCTTGTAGCTGGTTCTGTCCATACACTAAAAATAAGTTATTCGCTTCAAATTGCTGAGGTAAAAAGCCATTTTGATTAGAGTCCATCAATAGAGATAGATTACCTTTACCTCGAACAGGTTTATTATTTAGAAACCCTGCAAGATTCAATTGTTGAATATTAATTCGCTTCAAGTGATCAGACCAAACCCCTTGAGTTTTCAGGTTTCCTGAAATTTCGCCTTTAATAGTTGAAGCAAAATATTGAGGCTTAAAGCGTACTAATGAACTATTAATATCCCATGCAATGCGGTCTTTTAAATTTACAGAACCTGTTGCATAGATTTTCCCAGCAACACCATCATGCTGTAGCTGGTTAATTCGAATAAAATCTGGCGTGCCCGCTATAGAAAACTTCAATAAACCATTTGCCTGTTTTAAGGCTTTTAAAGATCCGTCATAATTAACCGCAAAGCCTTTAAAACCGCCACCAGCTTTAACATCATGAAATAATAATGCTGCGGTACTTTTCCCACCCAAACTAACAGTCTCTTGACCGGCTTGAGCCAATCGACCCGTTAAATCAATTTTCTCAAACTGAATAATTTGCTGGTTTGGTTTAGCAAAACCATTTGCCTTAATCGAACCGTTTAACAGATTGACCGGCGCTGCTGCTTGAATACTTTGCGGATTAAAATCTTTTGCATTTAATAAAGCATTCCAAGCGAGCTGACGTTTTTCAGTAGGTAATAAAACTTTAGCCTGACCTGTTAAGCTACCTTTTTCAGCAGCAAAACTAAAATTAGGAACATTTAAGATATTATCTTTAACATTCAGGTTGGCTAGATATTGTCCTGCTGGCAATAAAGTTTTTTCATGCTGATATACT
The DNA here is from genome assembly GCF_022449185.1 of Acinetobacter pittii. Taxonomy (GTDB): domain Bacteria; phylum Pseudomonadota; class Gammaproteobacteria; order Pseudomonadales; family Moraxellaceae; genus Acinetobacter; species Acinetobacter pittii_I. The sequence continues at coordinate 535,803 of NZ_JAKUKO010000001.1, read as the reverse complement.
TTTGTAGCAACCTTAATATCTTGTTGACCATCACGTAATGTTAAATCGACTTGACCATTGTCACTACTTAACCATCCAATATAAGGCATTGCACGGTCTATATTCGCCCACGCCACATTCATGAGCATTGGCTGAGGTTTATTATTTTTTTCAGGTGCCTGATTAAGCTTGAGTTTCCAAGACTCGTAACGGTCAAAATCAACGTTAGCAAATACTTCTGTACCTTTTTCTAAAGAACCAGTTGAAGCAATAGCAGCATCTAAACTTGGTGGTAAAAAGTCTTGCACCACCTGAGGAATTGCTTTGTCCTTAGGATTAATGCGATCTAAACGGCCTTTAATATCCCAAGTAACATGATCTTTCCAATTTACCAGACCTTTAAGATTAACGGCACCTTTCATAACTTGGCCGTTGAAATCGGTAATATTAAGCTGATGAACTAAATCAGTATTCATTAAAGCGTTGTACTGACCTTCAGGTAAATTTTCACCCTTTAAATCTGTATCAAGTGCCAAATTAAGCTGTTTAATATCACCTTGAAACTTGATCACGCCATTTTTTGCAAATAGTTTTTGTTCTTGTAGCAAAGGTAAATGATAGTTTTTTAGTAATAATTCACCTTGCATTGGAACTTCATCGCGAACAGGATGCAATATTACCCAACCTGTTAATAGATCAGGAGTTGTGGTTGCAACCCCAGCTTTTATAGTATCTAAACTTCCCCGAGCAGCCACTTTAATATTTTGAATATTTAAACTTTTTAAAGATGGGATTCTTAAATCTGCCGTGGCATCTAACGGATATTTACCACTGAAATCTATTTTACCAGTTGCGTTGTTAACTGAAAGATAACCCATATCCATACTAGATTTTTCAAATTCCAGTTTGGTCTCTGACCAGAGTGCATCTTGCAAATGGACATCATGAAAACTTACATCTGAGCTTGACATTTTAAGCTCTAAATAATCAACATCCGCTTCATCTATACGTAAAACAAATGGCAATTTGATTGGTTTAAATTCAAACGGTTTACCAGAAGGCGGAGTTTTATTAATAATTCGCAAGTTGCGTACATCTGCATGGCTTAAATGTACTTCTTTTTCTAATAATAAAGAGCGCCATCCTAAGCCTACATCAGCTCGATCTAATGAAACATCAACGTCTTTTAATTGCACCAACACATTTTTAAGAATAATGCCTCGTAATAAGTTTCCGCCTTCGTATTCATATTTAATTATTTTCTGAGCTTCTAAAACCCGATCTAATAAAAAACGGCTTCCACGATCCGTTGACATCATGATGACTAACGAAGAAGCCAATAATAACAATATGATCAATATCGTCAGCAAGAAGCTACGCAAAATGCGACGCTTCTTCTTAGGAGAGCTTGGTGCCGAAGTGGGCTGCTGTTCTACTTCCGCCATAAAATAAACCTAATGAAATTTTATTTTTAAAGTTGTGGGCCTATAAAGAAATGTAAACGAATCGGATGGTTTTCATCTGAAATACCCGAAGCGACATCTAAACGAATTGGTCCAATTGGAGACTTCCAGCGAATTCCGACCCCAACGCTATAAGCTGCTGGATTACTGAAATCTTTATCGTAAGCATTACCAAAGTCAGAGAAAACAGCTGCTCGCCATCCGTCTTTGAACTGATAGTTATATTCTAAAGAGCCTACAGCTAAAGCTTGGCCCCCAATTTTATATCCATCTACTTCTGGAGAAAGACTTTTATAGTCAAATCCACGAATTGTTTGATCACCACCCGTAAAGAATCTAAGATTGTATGGAACTTTGTCAAAGTCATCTGTAAAGATATAGCTAAGGTCAAATCTTCCGACGAATTGGTGATCATCATTTTCACCTAGAGAATAAATAAATCTCCAGCCTGCACTCGCAATTGCCATATTGGCATCTGACAATAAACTCTCGCTACCTAGTTCTAATTTATAAGTTTGTTTAAAAGCTTTAGTTGGGTTTAAACGTGTATTACTTGAGGTTTTAGATGTTTCATAACTAAATAATAATGCTTCTTGCTCAGATGCAGCCGTTTTAAACGCGTCTGGTAATTCCGAAATATCAACATCACCTTTTTGAGTCAGGCGGTCTAAACGATAACGAACACCAATCGTATGTTGCCAATTTCCTAATGGACGTTTGATTACACGTTCACCACCAACAACCGCTGATTCAGTTAACAAACTTACATCCGGTCCGATATCATCCCGTGTTTCACGCTCATAACCGCCGACGATATTGAAATAGTCATTTAACGGATGTTTATAGGGAATACTATACCGTCCATCAATCGATTGACGAATTTCCGAAACCTCTAAGTTGGCATCAAAAGAATGGCCATATTTATTTACAATAGCGCGGCGATACTGACTACGTAAACGTGCGCCCGTATCAGTTCCATAACCGATACCAGTTTCCAAACTATTTAGCTTGTCAGCATTTAAAGTCACAATAACCGGAATTCTTTTTGTTTCACGTGCTTGGGCTTGTAAACGATCCTGCTCAGTTTCTTGTTCATCTTGTTGAACTGAGGCACTTTGTAACATCGCTGTTTGAGGCTCTGTCTCTTTTGAATTTTGTGTTCCCGCAAACTGTTTTTCATCGACTACGTTTTGCGTAACTTCTTGATTGGATGTCGCTAATTGTCGTGCCTTCGCAAGTTGTCGTTGTTCTGGTGAAAGTAAATTAGACTCATCAACATCAATATTTTGCTCATCGACCAAAGCTTGTAAATCTGGCGGTAGCTCAAGTTGCTTTTCAATTGGATCTGGTTTGATGCTGTCAACCAAAGTGTAATTAAAATAACGTGAGTTAGTTAGATTATTTGCTAGTAGATTTACACGCCAGAAAGCATAGTCATCGCCTTCTTTCCAAGGCGCCATACTTTCTAAGATATTTTGATTTAATGGCAAAGGTTTCGAGGGATCGCTCATACGAAACTCGACCTTATCTAATTTATAACGCTCACCTGTCTCATAGCGCAAATTGATATCGGCTTTATTTTCTGGCTGACTTACTTTTACATCATGCAATCGCCAATAGGCATCAAAATAACCGTTATCAGATGCAGCATCGACTATACGGCTTTTAGTAGTTTCATATAAACCGTGATTAAAGATATCGCCCACATCTTGATCGGGAACTAAACGAATAACTTGAAATTGTGGCTGCTTTTCGCCTGGACCTGTAAACTCAATATTTTGCTCATTAATTCGTACTGGTTCATTTGGTGTCACTCTGACACGAACACGACTCGGACTTAATTTTTCAAATCGGAACTCAGCATTATAGTAGCCAACAGCTTGAGCAGCCTGATTACTTAATGTTCTAAGCTGAGGTAAAGCAGCATTGAAGTCTTCAAATGATTCTTGAGTAAATGTTGAAAGCTTACCTTTAATATTTTTAGCTAACACATCTGAAGCGCCTTCTACCTCTGCGCTAATACGCGGCACTTGTTCCATCGGAATTGCACGCGGCGGACGTACTTTATTTAAAATACGCTTAAAGAAACCAGCTTGCTCAGGTGGTTCTGCGACTTCTGGTGTCAATTCAGGCAGTGTTTTTCCAGTCTCATTGGCTTCAACTACAATCTTACTATCAGACTTAATCTCTTGCATAAGCTGATCAATATTTACAGGTGCCTGTTTAATTTCCTGTATTTCAGACTGCGTTGCATCACTTACAGTAACTTCAGGCTGCTTTTGAGTCCCATTTTGAAAGTTCTGCGCTTCATTTTTAGCTTCTTCGGCTACCCTATAAATTTCATTTGCCATGTTTTGATCAACAGGCAAGTCGGGTAAATCTTCAAGATTATCAAGAGTAATCGGCTTAAATTCATCAATTTGATTTGGAAATTGTTCTTGTTGTTGCAATATAGCCAAGCTATCTTGTTGCTGCTGAGCTAGGGTTACAAGTGTAGCGATATCTGTAACTGGAGCAGTATATTGCTCATTAACCTGAGCTGACTGTTCAGTTGACTCATCAGATACTGTCTGATTTAAAGTTGTTGATGAACTATTATCAACAGAAGTTTGAGCAAAACTTGGCGTTACGCAAACGCTTAACAACAAGCTGCTACAAATAAGTTTAGGAATGCCCTGCATTTTTAAAATTAAATGCATAGAATGTGTGAGAGTTGACTGTTTAAACTTAATTTTAGAAGGCATAGAAAACTCTAAACTTATTTTTTAATAAAACGCACCAATGTGAGTGTAAAACTCACTCAAAACCATTGATTTTTCATTTAATCAAGCGTTAAAAATATCATACATGGTTTTCGATGCAAATTAACACTCGGTCACATTTTTTTATAAAACACAATGAAGTTTGCACATGATGAAACAAGATGAGCACCTGATGACCTCACGTCGGTTTGTACCGATGTTTTTTACCCAGTTTTTTGGCGCATTAAATGATAACGTTTTTAAGCAATCTTTATTATTGGTGATTACTTATGGATGGATTCAGCAACAATCTGCTCCCGTAAGTACTCTTAATAATTTAGCAGCCCTCTTGTTTATTCTGCCATATTTCTTTTTTTCAGCCACAGCTGGACAAATTGCCGACAAATACGAACGATCTCAACTCGTCCGTGGTATTAAAATTTTAGAAATCATCATTATGCTCATCGGTACTGCGGGTTTCCTGTTAGGAAACTTATGGCTACTTCTTTTTGCTTTATTTTTGATGGGTACGCATTCGACTTTCTTTGGCCCGATTAAATACGCAATTTTGCCTGAAATCTTAAAACCGAACGAATTAATGTCGGGTAATGCGCTATTTCAATCTGGTACATCTATGGCGATCTTGTTCGGTATGATCTTAGGTGGTGCCGTAATTGCCTCATCAGATGGTAATTTATTGTGGATTAGTATCACCGTAGTGGCTATTGCTTGCATAGGCTATTTATTTAGTCGCTTCATTTTGCCGCAAAAAGTTGCTGCACCTGACTTAAATATTGACTGGAATTTTATCCGTACAAGCTTTCAAACCATTAAATATGCCAAAAGCTTACCGTTAGTATTTACAATTTTGCTAGGCAACTCATGGTACTGGTTTTATGGCGCGACTTATTTAACTCAAATTCCGCAGCTTACCCAGCAAAACCTTCATGCATCAGAAAATGTCGTTAGTTTGTTACTGACTTTCTTTTCAGTCGGTATTGGTGTGGGTTCTCTTCTTTGCCGTAAAATTGGTGGTTCAGAAATTAATATTAAAATGGTGCCGATTGGTGCAGTTGGCCTTACTGTTTTTGCGCTTTACCTTGCTGCCAGTTTAGCTTTTGTACCAGAAAGAACCGGTGCATTACTTACCTTAAAAGACGTTTTCACCCAAGGCTGGGTTTACTATCATGTCATGATTGCTGTGACTTTATTGGGGATTAGTGGCGGTTTTTATATTGTTCCCCTATATGCCATGATGCAGGCTTATTCACCACGTTCACATCGTGCACGTGTTGTTGCAGCGAATAACATCCTAAATGCCGTTTTTATGGTTTCTTCTGCAATTTTTTCAATCTTGATCTTAAGTGTTTTAAAAATTGATATTAAAATACTATTTATTATTACAGCTGTACTTAGTGCAATCTTTAGTATCTGGCTTCTCGCTAGACTAAAACCAATGCTTGCCACAGCCCACCTTTCTTTAGAGGACTAATTTATGCGCCACTATACTGGAATTGATCAACTTATTAACTCATTTGATCAGGCATTGCGTAGTCTTGTTCCGGGTGCAACAGCAGCACAGCGTCAAAATCCAGCTGAAACAGTAGAAACAAAACTTGGTGTGGAAGATGCTCGCCATGTCGCAGGTTTAATGCGTGTTAACCACAGTGGTGAAGTATGTGCTCAAGCACTTTACCATGGGCAAGCATTAACGGCGAAATTGCCAAATGTACGCCAAGAAATGCAACAAGCAGCGATTGAAGAACAAGATCATTTAGCTTGGTGCGAAGACCGTTTAAAAGAATTAAACAGTCATACAAGTTTGTTAAACCCTATCTGGTATGGGTTGTCATATGGCATGGGTGCCCTTGCCGGTATTGCTGGCGATAAATATAGCTTAGGTTTTGTTGCTGAAACTGAACGTCAGGTTAGTCTGCATTTGCAAGATCACTTAAACCAGTTACCTGCTCAAGATGAACGCTCTCGTAAAATTTTAGAGCAAATGAATGAAGATGAATTGCATCACCGTCATACTGCACTTGAAGCAGGCGGTGTTGAATTACCATATGCAGTAAAAATTACGATGACGGCTATTTCAAAGTTAATGACAAAAACCAGTTATTATCTTTAAAAAAACAAAGGATTGATCTCATCCAGATCAATCCTTTTTTAAAATATTATTTTAAGCCGTGATCATATTTGAAACGTTCGATATCTCGAATTGAGTTCCAATAGTTTCTGTTAATACGGTCACGATCAATTTGTAATTCTCTTAAAAGTTTACGATAGCGTTCGCGCTCTTCTGGCTTTAATTTTTCGTTGTAAGCATTATCAGAATATTGCTTAAACTTTTCATCATAACGGTCATATTCATTTTTTGCATTGTAGTAATCGGAAGCTGCTCGATAATAAGGTCTTAAACGATTACGCTGCTCAACTGGGCATACATTAATATTACCGTTACCTTCTAAAGCGTTATAAAAAATATTTGATGGCTGGCAATAATAACCTAGGCCTTCTTTATACCCACGTTCATATGACTTTTGATCTGGAACAATATTGGCTTTTCCACATGCTTTGTAATATTGATCTAAACGTGGCGAAGAACCTTTCGAACCATCTTTCTCACCCACTAATGACCAATTCGCAGTCTTACATTCTTCTACGCTCATTGCAGCACAACCTGAAAGGCTGATTGCTAAAATGGCTAAACCGATATTTTTCATATTAAGAGAACTCAAAAATAAAAATTAAAAAAACGCAAAAAATAAAATTCCAGTACATGTGCTTTATAAGCCTTGCTCAATTCAAGATTTATAAATAAATGTTTAACTGGATAAGCATTTAAGTTTAAAGCAGTTTGACCATCTCACCAAATGAGTAGCTTAAATTTTTAGCTTTGTTTAATTTAAAAAAGAGAAATCCGTAGAATTTTGTAATGCGCTGACTGGTCTTATACGCTAATTTTACTTTAAAAATTTATTATAAAAATTAGACTCAAAACATTGATTATTAATAAATAAAAATAATAAACCCCATGAAAAAACCTTTCATCATTTTACTCTTTTTTTACGAGATTAACTTCAAAGGCTACGTTAGCATTTTAGCTAAATAACCACCAAGGTTTTTTATAATGAGTACACTTATTTACCCAAATTTAAACTTAAAAGATCCTCACTTTAAGGCATTTAAAATATCAGATAATTTTATTCCTCCGACACAATCTGGTAGTTTCCAATCAGATCTTTTTTTAAAAGAAGTTGATGAATATTTAAGTTTATATCCACACACTCAGCACATTGATATTTGTCTACATGACTTAAACGGGCATATTCGTGGCAAACGTATTGACGTTAAGAGCCTGAAAAATCTATCGAATGGATGCTATTTTCCGCTTTCTGTTTATGCCATGAGCCTTGATGGAAAAGTGATTGAAGAAACAGGCCTAGGAAAATATATTGGTGAACCAGATAGACTTTGTCTGCCCATTTTAGGTAGCTTGCAACCCAGTGCCTTATCCCCAGAATTAAATGCTCAGCTTTACCTATCAATGCAAGAAGAAGATGGTTCAGAATGTCGCTATGAACCACGTAATATATTAAAAAAATTATTAAATCAGTTACATGCTAATAATTATTTCCCTGTCATGGCTGCCGAGCTAGAGTTTTACCTTTTCTCACCTCAGCAACAATCTGAGACATGTTTAGAAAACCAATGTTTTGATATAGATGCACCAAATAACTACCAACAAGTCCTAGATGAAGTTGAAAAAGCAGCCTTACTACAATCAATTGAAATTACCGCTATTGTTGCGGAATCATCCCCTGGACAATACGAATTAAATCTTCAACACAGCCATGACATCTTGAAGCTTTGTGATCAAATTAATGCCTTAAAAAGAATTGTAAAACAAGTTGCAAGAAAGCATGACCTAACTGCCTGTTTCATGGCGAAACCGAACTTATCAAAGGCTGGTAGTGGTATGCATTTTCATATGAGCATGCTTAATCAATACCATGAAAATATATTTAGTTCAAAAGTAGAAAAAGATGAGCTTTCAGTCAAATTATTGAGCGCGATTAGTGGCCTAATTGAGTTAATGCCTGCATCTATGGCGATTTTAGCGCCTAATATTAATTCTTATAGACGTTTTAAAATTGGTCATCATGTGCCATTAGAAGCCAATTGGGATACCAATAATCGTAATGTTGCAATCCGAATTCCATGCTCAGATGTACAAAATCAACGCTTAGAATATCGTGTTGCTGGAGCGGACTGTAATCCCTATCTGGTTACAGCGACTATTTTAGCGGGCGTATCTTATGGCTTATCTCATAAATTACCACTGCCAAAACCTGCACATCTTTTAAAATTTCCAGACGAGCACATTTTATTAGCCAACAATCAGCCGGAAGCCTTAAAAATATTTAAAGGAAGTCTTATTTTAAAAGGGTATTTAGGGGCAGACTTCGTCGAACATTGGTACACGGTTAAACAGGCTGAATATCAAAGTATTTATAGTCAAATGACTGAAGCAGAACAACATTGGGATATATAAATAAAAAGAGCAAAAAAACTATAAACCACTTTGCAAACCCTTAGGGAGAAATACCCTAAGGTTTTTTTTATATCTAATTAATGATTTTTCTGTTTAGCTAAAAAACGTAACCCAACACCTGGTTCAGTAGCAATATAACGTGGCTGAATTGCGTTATCCCTCAGTTTACTGCGTAACTTGCCCACTAAAATACGTAAATAGTGCGTATCTTCCTGATGGGTGGGTCCCCATAGCTCTTTTAAAAGCTGAGGCTGTGTTAAAAGCTGCCCTTGATAGCGCATTAATAACGTCAAAAGTTGAAACTCTTTTCGAGTTAACGTAATTGGCTGTTGCTCGATCCAAACTAATCGTTGCATGACATCAACCTTGAGATAACCATCGTCATATACATGGGCTTCTTGTTGAATCGGTTGATTTCTTAAAATGACACGTATGCGCGCCAAAAGCTCTTGCACACTAAAAGGCTTGGTCATGTAATCGTTTGCGCCAGCATCTAGCAAAGCAACTTTTTCATATTCATCAGCACGTACAGATAGCACAATAACTGGTACATTCGACCAGCTACGTAATTCTTGAAGCACTTCTTTTCCGTCTAAATCGGGTAAACCTAAGTCTAAAATAACCAAATCAGCCCCTTGGCTTGCCAATGCCTCTAGGCCTTTGTAACCCGTTTCACAGAGCGTGGTTTTGTATTTTTGAGTTCTTAAAGCAATGTCTAGAAATTTACGGATTTGAGGCTCATCATCAATAATCACAATACGTGTTTCTACAGGTGATGTTTCTGAACTTATCATGAATTTACAACTTATTCTTTTACTGGATGAATGGGTAATTTGATTTGAATTAAAGTACCTTTATTTTGGTGCCCTGAAAATGCTTCTATTGTACCCATATGAGCACCAATAATCGCTTTTACAATTGTTAGCCCTAAACCTGTACCGAATTTTCCACGGTCTCCACGCTCCATAGTATAAAACATATCGAAAATGCGGTGTCTTTCGTCTTCAGGGATTCCTGCACCTTTATCTTCAATTTCTATTTTCACCTCATCTTCTGACACAAGATGAGCACGAATCATGACTGATTCATCTGGAGGTGAAAAGTTTGCGGCATTTTCTAAAACATTAAAAATAGCTTGTTCTACCAGTGCTGGGTGAACATATAAACTAATCGGTTGCTCAGGTAACTGAACGACCACTTGTGTATCTGGTTTATAACGCTTTAAACGGCGGGTTGCCGAACCAATTAATTCATCTACCCCAATCCAGTCTCTTTTTAAAGTTAGACCTTCATGCCCCAAACGGGTCATATCAAGCAAGTTTTGAATATAACGGTCTAAGCGCTCACCTTCTAAATGAATTGTTTCAAGCAGATCTTGTTGGTCTTGTTCTGTCATTTCAGCTTTAAAATTGGCAAGTGTGTCTGCTGCCCCAATAATAGAAGCGAGTGGCGAGCGTAAATCATGCGATACCGAAGATAATAAAGCAGAACGTAAGCGCTCTGTTTCACTGGTGACTTTTGCTTGTTCAAGCTCATTTACCAATTGGGTTCGAAGTACTGCTTGTGCAATGTATTCAATTACACTTTCAGTCAGTTTCTTTTGCTCAAAATTTAAGGAAACCACTTCATCCTTAAAGTAAATTCCCACAATACCTAAGCTATTTTTTTGTTCTAAAAGAGGTAAAAACCACCAATTTGACTGACTCAGAGTATCGGTAAAACGCCCACACGGCTGCTTGTGTTTCAAACACCATTCTGCGGCTACTTTTTCTTTATCATTTAGCTCAATATCAGAAGAAATTACCTTATCTCGAATAGAAATCCACACTTTAGTTTGAAGTTGTGTTTCTAAAGTCATACGTCCTGTTTGCATAACTTCTTCAAGGTTGACAGCACTAGAAAGCTTACGCGCCAAGTCTTGCATCACGGTAGTGTAGGCATTGGCAGCTTTTAAAGATAAAACTTGCTGGCGTAACTGAGAAGCCAAACGCCCGGCAATTAAAGCTGCTGCAAAAAAAGCAACAACGGTGACCACCCCTTGGTGTGCTGAAATCTGAAAGGTATAACGCGGTGCAATAAAGAAAAAATTATAGGCTAAGAAACATATTAAGGCTGCCACTACAGCAGCGAGCATTCTAGTTTTGGTTGCTACAATTAAAACTGAAATAATAAAGATGACAGAGAAATCTTCAATACCAAATAGAACTTCGGCGAAGTGAGCTAGAAAAATGCTACCGCACGTCACAGCTAAAACAAAAATGCTTTCTTTTAATGATAAAAATGAAGGTTTTTCGAGCTGATTAATCTTTTTAGTGCCTTGTTCTGGATGCAATATCGTTAAAGCAATCGAGTTTTCTTGATTCAATAATTGCTGAGCTAAATTTTTCTTAAATAACTTTAACCACCACGGTGAAATACTTTTGCCAATGACTAGATTGGAAACACCTCGATCAACGGCGGCATCCATTAACACTGACGCAACTCGATGCCCATATAAAACCTCGGTTCGACCACCGAGTTGTCGAGCCAACTCAAACGCACGGTCAATCTCGATGTATTCTTTTTTATAGGAGCTCACTGAACTCTGCCCAAAGTCCAAACTTCTAGCAACATTCACTACAGTCCATGTAGCACCATTACGTTCTGCTAAACGGCAGCCTGCTCGCACTAAATATTCAGAAGAGCCTTGCCCATCTATCGCAATCATCAATTCATTTTGCAACGATATAGATTTCAAGCCCTTTGAGGCATAACTCTCTTTTAAGTCTGAATCGACATGCTCAGCAACGCATTGCATTGCCAGTTCACGTAATGCTGTTAAATTTGAAATGCTAAAAAAGCCTTGTAATGCCAAATTTGCTTGCTCTGGTACATAGACTTTCCCTTGATGAAGCCTTTCAATAAGCTCACTAACGGGTAAATCAATTAAGCGAATGTCTCGAATACGATCAAATACCCGATCTGGTACCGTTTCATTTACTCGAATGCCCGTAATTTGGTAGACCACATCATTCAGGCTTTCTAAATGTTGAATATTTATGGTGGTGAATACATCAATACCTGCGTCTAGCAACTCATTAATATCTTGCCACCGTCGTTCATGACGACTATTTGGGACGTTGCGATGAGCCAATTCATCAACCAAAATAATTTCTGGATGCCTAAGTAAAATAGCATCCAAGTCCATTTCTTCTAAAATATGCCCCTGATATTGCATTTCTTTTCTAGCAATCTGAGGCAACCCTTCCAAAATTTTTAGAGTTTCAATTCTTCCATGGGTTTCAACAATACCAACAACAACATCTGTGCCCTGTTGAAATAATTCTTTGGCGCGGGCAAGCATGGCATAAGTTTTTCCTACACCAGGTGCCGCACCAAGAAAGACCGTTAGTCGACCGGCTTGATATCTGTTGACATGATTTAATAAGGCCTCAGCCTGATTTTCGCGATTGCTTTGCACTTGATATCATCCGGTAAACTAACAACTTTATTTTTAAGTTAATGTGTAGATTGTAATTGATCTAAAGCAATATTGAGCTGTAATACATTAACACGGGCTTGCCCCAATACACCAAACTGCATCGGTTCAATATGCTTTTGCAAAAGCTCTTCCACAACCTTAGGGTCTAAATGACGAGCTTGAGCCACTCGAGCCACCTGTAACTTAGCGGCTTCGGGACTAATATGCGGATCGATACCACTGCCAGATTTAGTCACCAAATCACTTGGAATAGGTGCATTGCCTGGGTGATCTTGTTTTTTCACTGCGAGTATCTGAGCATCGATTTGCTTTTGTAACTCAGGATTAGTACGAGCCAAGTTTGTACCCGCCATTGCCATAGGCTCATAATTTGCTGCCGAAGGGCGTGGATGAAAATATTCATTCCCGACAAATGGCTGAGCCACTAAAGTTGACCCAACAACTTTCTGATCTATTTCGATCAAACTACCATTGGCCTGATTGTTAAATAAAACCTGTCCGGCGCCAGTAGCGATAGCACTGTAAACAGCACCGTACCCCACTAGAGTAAAAATTAATAATCCTAAAGATGCTCTTAAGGTCTGACCCAAATTTGCTTCTGAATTTTGTACATAAGTTTTCATTTCAAACTCCAGATTACAAACCAAATAATTGAACAATCACTACATCAATCGCTTTAATGGCAAGGAATGGCAGAACCACACCGCCTACTCCATAAATCAACATATTTCGACGTAATAACTGAGTTGCCGTTGAAGGTTTAAACTTGACGCCTCGTAGTGCGATTGGAATTAATAGCGGAATAATAATCGCGTTAAAAATTAGTGCAGATAAAATCGCGCTGTTTGGACTTGCTAAATGCATTACATTCAATACTTGCATTTGTGGAATCGCAGCAGCAAACAATGCAGGCAAGATGGCAAAGTATTTAGATACGTCATTTGCTAATGAAAACGTTGTTAAAGCACCACGAGTAATCAGCTGCTGTTTCCCAATCTCAACCACAGCGAGTAGTTTGGTTGGGTCTGAGTCTAAATCAACCATATTGCCGGCTTCTTTTGCAGCTTGCGTACCTGAGTTCATAGCTAAACCAATATCAGCTTGTGCTAATGCAGGTGCATCGTTGGTTCCATCACCAACCATCGCAACTAAACGACCTTGTTGTTGTTCGGTGCGAATACAAGCCAATTTGTCTTCTGGTTTTGCTTCGGCAATATAGTCATCTACACCAGCTTCAGCAGCAATCGCAGCCGCAGTTAATGGGTTATCACCTGTAACCATAACGGTTTTGATGCCCATTTCTCTTAAGCGTGCAAAACGTTCTTTAATGCCGTGTTTAATTACATCAGAGAGTTCAATCACACCTAATACATGATGTTGATTTGCGACAACCAATGGTGTTGCACCTTTTTTGGCAACTTGTTCAACACGTGCTTTTAACTCTAAATCTTGAGAATAATCTTCATCTACAAATTTCAAGATCGCATCTAAAGCACCTTTACGAATTTGCTCACCATTCGGTAAATTCACACCGGAAATTCGAGTCGAAGCACTAAAAGAGATAAATTCGGCTTGCTCAGGTTCTTGCTGTTTTAGACCATGCTCTTTTGCTAACTTAACAATCGATTTTCCTTCTGGTGTTGGGTCGGCAAGTGAACTTACCCAAGCAGCGGCTCTCAACTCAGACTCGGTTACCGAAGTTAAAGGATAAAAAGAAGTCGCTTGACGGTCACCATAAGTAATGGTTCCTGTTTTATCGAGTAAAAGCACATCAATGTCACCCGCGACTTCTACCGCTTTACCTGATTTCGCCAAAACATTGGCTTTGAGGGCGCGGTTCATCCCCGCAATACCAATCGCAGGTAACAAGCCACCAATGGTTGTAGGAATCAAGCAGACCAATAATGCCACAAGCACAACAGGATCAAGTTCAATATGCAAATACTTGGCAATAAATGGCAAGCTAATCACGACAATTAAAAACGTGATTGTCATCACCATTAATAAGAAGCCAAGCGCAATCTCATTGGGAGTTTTCTGGCGATTTGAGCCTTCAACCAAAGCAATCATACGGTCTAGGAAACTTTGACCAGATTCAGCAGTCACTTGCACAACAATACGATCTGTAAGAACTTTGGTTCCGCCAATAACACTTGAACGGTCTGTTCCAGCTTCACGTAGCACAGGTGCAGACTCACCTGTAACAGCCGATTCGTTAATAGTTGCAAAGCCTTCTACAATCTCTCCGTCGGCTGGAACAAGCTCACCTGCATGTACTTCAATGAAATCATTTAAATGAAGTTCAGTCGCTGCAACTTGAGTCGCTTGACGGTCTGTCAAAGAGTTGAGTCTTCGAGCCGTTAAATTTTCTCTTGCTGCACGTAGTGAAGATGCCTGCCCACGACCTCTAGCCTCAGCAACAGCCTCGGCATAGTTAGCAAATAAAATGGTAATAAACAGAATTGCTGTAACCACTAAACCAAATAACAGCGTGGTGTAACCTAAGATTGTACTAATGCATGTAACCACTGTTCCAAGCCATACAATTGCCATCACAGGGTTTTTAATTGCATGCTGCGGTAGCAGTTTCACAAATGCATTTTTCCAAACTTCAAAACTTGGTACTGCCATGGTTTTTTTATGGCTATTTACATGAGTTTGTGTATTCATTTTCACTCGCCTCCTTAGCCTTTAACCAACAAAAGTTGATCGGCAATTGGTCCAAGGACAAGAACTGGCATAAATTGTAATAAGGTAAGCAGCACAACAATCGTAATCAGCGTTAAGGCAAAAGTTGGAGTTTCAACCTGAAGACTACCTGTTGTTTCGGGTGCTTTTCTTTTTGCTGCTAAACGTGTCGCAATCATTAATGGCAAAATTAAGGTCGGGAAGCGTCCTAAAAGAAGAGCAAGACTACATGTGACATTCCACCATACCGTGTTGTCTCCAAGGCCTTCAAAACCTGAACCATTGTTGGCAAATGCAGAGACATATTCATAGAACACTTGGCTAATACCGTGTGGTCCAGGGTTTGTGATACCTGATAATCCCGGAATACTAAGACTCAAGGCTGTAAAAGCCAGAATAATAAGAGGCTGAATTAAGATAATAATCGCAAGTAACTTGATCTCTGCTGCTTCAATTTTGCGTCCAAACAACTCAGGTGTACGACCTGTCATTAAGCCTGCAATAAATACCGCAAGTAACAGATAAATCATAAACTGTTGCAGACCACAGCCCACACCACCCCAAATCGCATTAATCAACATGTTGATGAGTTCAACCAGCCCAGTAAGCGGCGCAGAAGAATCATGCATCATATTGACCGAACCGTTATTCACTTGTGTGGTCAGTGCAGCCCAAACTGCCGATGCTGCGGGTCCAAATCGTTGCTCTTTACCTTCCATTACAGCAATTTGAGATGCGGTCGATGACATACTTTCAGACCAGACAGCTGCTGCACCTGAAATAACTGACATTAAAAGCATGCTACCAAACACAAAGTAGGCAAATTTTTTACGTCGAGTAAAATGTCCAACCATAAAAATCACGGTAAGTGGAATGAGTAGAATCGCAATCATTTCTAATAAATTAGAAAGTGGTGTTGGATTTTCTAAAGGCACACTACTATTTGGACCATACCAGCCACCACCGTTACTACCCAATTGCTTAACAGCAACCATGGGTGCAACTGGACCTAATGGAATTTTTTGGGTTTGAACTGTATTGGCTTTATCAATAAGCTGTATTTCCGGCCCACCCTTAAAAGTTGCTGGTACGCCTTGGCTGTTAAGCAACAATGACCAAACAAAACAGAGAGGAAGCAAGAAACGGACTGTAGGGCGTATTACATCTGCCCAATAGTTACCAATTAAAATTTGATCTGGCTGTTCGGCAACATCAGCCGCAATATGGCTAGGACGTTGATAAAAGAAAGCTCTTAAGGTCGCAACAACCAAAGCCAGCCCCATCATTGGAGTAATGACTTGCAAACCTACAATACCTGTCATTTGCGACAAATAAGATAACTGAGCCTGACCAGAATAATGCTGTTGGTTGGTGTTTGTTAAAAATGAAATAACCGTATGTAACGCTAAATCCCAACTCATATTTAGTGCATGGTTAGGGTTTAATGGTAGCCATGCTTGCGTCATAAAAATAGTAAGAATAGCCACTGCAAGAAAAATACAGCTCACAACAAATGCTAGAGAATATTGTTTCCAATTCATTTGTTGTTGTGGAGATACACCTAATAAGCGGTATACAGGATTTTCAATCCAACGAAATAATCCATCACCCCACATCGGCTGATTTGCCATCACTTTCGATAGATATTTACTGAGGCACCATGCTAGAAAAATAGCAATAAATAAAACAAGTATAAGTTCTAACATGGCTATTCTCCTCTGTACCCCTTGGCTTGATTTGCCAAACTGGAAATAAGGAAAGATGGAGAAATATCATTTGTTTTAAGTCCGCATAAGACAATGCCAGACTGATGCAAGATGCGCATTTGAGAATTTATAAGCATCTTTATTGTCCTGAAATAACACTAATTTAGTGAATTTCAGTATCGATAAAATGCCCGTAAATTCTCTATTGAGGAAGTCAAAGCCTGCGTAAAGTTTGCGTAAAATTTAGTTTGAAGGTATTAAACTTTAAAATTAACGACTGGATAAATCATGCTATCAACCTTTAAGGTTTTACAATGCCAAAGTTCATATAAAGGAATTTTTACATCGAGTGCCAAAGGTAGCTTTTTAGAATTAAATTGCATATGGTCCAGATCACTTCCCCATGCGATCAAATCTACATCTAAAGAAATATGATGCGATGGTCGAACACGCCCCGAATCTGACTCAAGTTTCTTTAGAAAAGATTCAATTTGGTCACACGATAAAGTGCTTTTTAATAGACATGCTGAATTCCAATAATCATCTCCAATACCATCTCGGCATGGAATTTGATAAACAGATGAAAACTGCACTTTCCCCAATGTTGCCAATTGCGTATAAGCAAAAGTAAAGTGCTGATCTGCGTCTAAATTACTCGCTAGGGCGAGCGCAAAAATTGTTTCTGGTGCGTTCAAGACGAATTCCTACAGCATTTGCTTCTGCAATGATGGCTGGCTTACGGATGGTTATGGTAATTTTTTCAATTGATGGAAAGGTTTCAAACAAACATTGTAAAACCAAATGTGCTGCATGTTCAATTAATTCAGGTTTAGCTTGTTGAATGGTTTGAGCCGATAACTCACAAATCTGCGCATAGTTGAGAGTGTCCTCAAGCTTGTCAGACTCTGCTGCTCGGCTCAAATCATTATGGATGGTTAAATCCAACATTAAAGGTTGAATGATTTGTCTTTCCCAGTTGAAACAGCCAATCACTGTCTCAACTTTCAAGCCTTCAATAATAATGGCATCCATAAATTTAAACTGACCTTAGTGCTTTAATAACGAAGCAGGTTCCATATTTTGAACCATTTTCAAACGCTGGTCTGCATAAATATCAGTATATGGTGCGAGTACGCGCATAAAACGATCAAAATAAAGCATTTGCTTAAATAATAAAGCAAAATCACGTGGGAATTTAATCCCGTGGCGTTCGCCTACACCTACCATATCCATCATGATGTCATTTAAATCGGCTGGATTTGAAGACAATATCTGTTGCGGATCGGCCATTAATACACCATTAAACAAACGCTCTAGATCTTGAGCCAACACCTGAACGTCAATTTTGTTATGGGTCATACCCATTTTCAGCATATTTTCAGCCATTGCCTGATAATCAGTTTTTTGTAAGGCATCCATAAATGCAATACATGCAGTCCAAACTTCAGGTTTTAACTGACCGACGATGCCAAAATCAATAAAACCAATACGCCCATCTTCAAGCAACATTAGGTTCCCAGCATGTAAGTCGGCATGGAAACTCTTACATAGCATGAGACTACCAAACCATGTATTCATGGCAGTAATCAGTACTTGCGATGGATCTTTAGCATATTGTTTTACGACACTAAAGTCAGTCAAAGACACACCGTATAAACGCTGCATAGTTAAGACACGACGTGTAGAAAACTGATGATAAACTTTAGGTGCTGTCGCTGCTTTATTTTGTGAAATATTAAGATATTCCACAAAATCATCTAAGTTTTGTGCTTCTTCAATGAAATCGACTTCACGAACCATACGACTTTTAATTTCATCAACAATTTCAGAAAGAGCAGCAAATTTGATCTTTGGTACTGCACGTTCAAGTAGCTTGGCAGCCCAATGCACCACACTTAAGTCTGTATATAAAATAGTTTCAACACCAGGCTTTTGTACTTTAATAACAACATCTTCACCTGTGGTCAGCTTAGCTGCATGAACCTGAGCAATTGACGCAGAAGCTAATGGTTTTTCATCGATATAGCTAAAAATCTGGCTTAAATCACGTCCTTCAAACTCAGATGCAAGCACACCTTGAATATAACTAAATGGGAGTGTTGGGGTCTGGTCTAAACAACCTTGAAATTCTTCTACATATTCACGTGGGAAAAGCGATGGCGTACTCGCAATAAACTGACCAAGCTTAATATAAGTTGAACCAAGTGACTCAAAAGTCTCCCGCATGAGTTTGGCATTACTTGGTTTTTCAGTTGCGTATTTAATTCCAGCTTTGGCCGCAACCACTGCTGTTTCACCAATGCGGGCAACTGAACGCAGCCCATCAAACAAAATATTTTTTTTCATATTTCTTCAAAACCAAATCATTCAGGTTGAGTGTAGCAAATTTTGTTTCATTTACTGATTAGCTTGCCTGACAAAGTGGACAATTTACATCTTTATCAAAACTAACAATACGTTGTGTCATATTTAAACCATCCCACAATAATAGTTTCTGCTTTAAAGGTGTACGATTTAAACCTAAATACAGCAATGTGTGATGTGCTTGTAATGACGCTATCATTACAGGAGTAGTTGCAAGTACCCCTGACTCTGCACAGCGCAGTCCATCATTGGCATGTTGTTCTTTTGGGAAAAGGCATTCATAACAAGCTGAATCACCTTCAACCATAAACATTTGTGCCTGAAAACCAATTGCTGAAGCACTAATTAATGCGACCTGATGTTTCTTACATGCTGCATTTACCAAATAACGAGTTGTAAAATTATCACAGCCATCTAAAACCACATCTTGGTGTTCAACAAGTCTATCAATGTTATGTTCGTCTAACCGTTCGTTATAGTATTCAACACAGATATAAGGGTTAATTTTCTGTAAACGTTTAGCTAAAACTTCAGCTTTATAACGTCCAATATCTTCATGACCAAATGCGATTTGTCGTTGTAAGTTACTTATCTCGATCGTATCTGCATCAATCAGTGTAATTTTCCCAACCCCTGCTCGCGCTAGTAACTCCGCACTGCTACAGCCTATTCCGCCAGCACCTACAATCAGCACATTAGCAAGTTTGAGTTTTTCCTGAGCTTCAATATCCCATCCATCAAGTAAAATCTGACGGCTATAGAGATGCATTTCTTCATCACTTAACTCTACAAAATCGATATCTTGAAGCTCGGTCACACGTTAATCCTTTCACTTAGAAGCCAAGTGATTTTATGACTAAGTTCGTTATTATGAAAGCTATAAAATAGAAACAACTTTTTTATTCTAATAAAGCTTATTTACCAACATTGCATCTATGAAGCTTTCTGCAACAATAGAAATATCTATTTTCTTTATTACTTAGGCTAAATATGACGCAATCATATATTGCACCTGTAGAGTTAGAAAAAGCTTATCGTTTGTTAAATCATGGTCCTACTGTCCTTGTTTCCGCGCAACATGGTGATGATCGCAATGTAATGGCTGCCGCATGGGCATGTGCCTTAGAATTCAAGCCAGCCAAAGTGTCCGTGGTTCTTGATAAAAGTACTAAAACCCGACAGCTCGTTGAGCAAAGTGGTTATTTCACCTTACAAGTTCCTTGCTATGCACAGCTCGATCTAACTCATCAACTTGGCACAATTAGTAAGTTGGATGATCCAGAAAAACTTGAGCATTGTGGTGTTGAGTTATTCTATCAAGAAGGTCTTACGAGCCCGCTTGTATCAGATTGCATTGCATGGCTTGTGTGTAAACTTATTCCAGAACCCCATAATCAGTCAGCTCATGATTTATTTATTGGTTCTGTTGTAGGTGCATGGGCAGATAGCCGCGTTTTTAGAGATGGGCACTGGCATTTTCAAGATGCACCAAAAGAACTTCGTAGCCTGCACTATATTGCAGGTGGAACTTTTTATTTGATTGGTGAGGAAGTCAAAGCTCAGCTTTAATCAACAAAAAAACTGGCTTTACTTAACTTTCTGAATTTCATCGAATTGAGTTCAAACTAGAAAATTTCTACTCAATGGCTAAAGACCGCATAACAATTGCGGTCTTTTGCAGTCAGTGACTATTTTTTAAAATTTCATATTTAAACTTGAGCAACTTCACGAGCGATCACCAAACGTTGAATATCCGAAGCCCCTTCATAAATCTGGCTTACACGAACATCACGATAAATTCTCTCAACTGGGAAATCACTCACATAGCCATAACCACCATGAATCTGGATTGCATCCGAACATACGTGCTCAGCCATAGTTGATGCAAAGAGTTTCGCCATTGAGGCTTCTTTTAAACAAGGTAGCTCTGCATCTTTTAAAGTCGCAGCATGTAAAACCAACTGATGTGCCGCTTCAATTTGGGTTGCCATATCGGCTAAGCGAAAACCAACCGCCTGATGCTGAACCAGCTCTACACCGAAGGCCTTACGTTCATTTGCGTATTGGACAGCCGCATCAAAAGCAGCTCTTGCCATACCAACAGATTGAGCCGCAATACCAATACGACCAGCCGCTAAATTTGATAGCGCAATTTTATAACCTTCACCTTCTTGTCCCACCAAATTTTCTAAAGGAATCCGGCAGTCCTCTAACGTAATGGTTGCGGTGTCCGAAGCATGTTGACCCATTTTGTCTTCAATACGAGTGACTAAGTAACCTTGTGTATTGGTCGGTACAAGGAAACATGAAATGCCTTTTTTGCCAGCTTGTTTATCGGTGACCGCAAACACCAAAGCCACTTGGGCATTTTTACCACTGGTGATAAATTGTTTTACGCCATTCAAAACCCAATGGTCGCCATCGCGCTCAGCTTTACATAAAATCGCACTTGCGTCAGAACCTACATGTGGTTCAGTTAAACAAAAGCATCCTAGCCATTCGCCAGAGGCAAATTTTGGCAAATAGGTTTGTTTTTGCTGCTCTGAACCGTATGCCAGTGTAATACCGCAAATCAAAGAGTTTTGTACGCTTACAATTGTCGAAATAGCACCATCGCCTGCGGCAATTTCCTCAATTGCAAGCACTAAAGATACATAGTCCATTCCGGCACCGCCCCATTCATCGGGCACGGTCATCCCCATAGCACCTAGTGCACCTAAATCTTTTAATTCCTGAGCAGGAAATTCATGGGTTTTATCACGATGTGCAGCTGTTGGTTTTAACTGATTTTGCGCATAGTTACGCATCATCTCCTGAACCATACTTTGCTCAGCATTTAAGATCATTTCCGCATCCTTATTTTTATTATTTTGCTGCCATACGAATTGCACCATCTAGACGGATGACTTCACCATTTAAGTAAGAGTTTTCAGCAATATGTGCCACCAAACGGGCAAACTCTTCTGGTTTTCCTAAACGAGATGGATATGGCACCATTTGTCCCAAAGCATCCTGTACATTCTGTGGCATCCCCTTAAGCATTGGGGTTTCCATAATTCCCGGTGCAATGGTCATAATACGAATGGCATGTCGCGCAAGCTCACGAGCAATCGGCAATGTCATCGCCACAATAGCGCCTTTAGAAGCTGAATAAGCTGCCTGACCAATTTGGCCGTCAAATGCAGCCACAGACGCAGTGTTTACAATCACACCACGGTCTTCTTCACCTTCTTCAACCGTGTTTTTACTCATTACATCTGCTGCAAAACGCAGCATGTTAAATGTACCTGTAACATTAATTTGCAGCGTTTTTGAAAATAATGCCAAATCATGTACGCCTTCACGACCAACCACTTTTGCAGAAGGGCCAATACCCGCACAGTTAACCAAACCATGCAAATGACCATGTTTGACCAACACATCTTTAAAGAACTGTTCAGCAGCAGCTTCATCGGTTACATCAAGTCTTACAAAGTCAGCTTTTGGCCCCAACTGTTTCGCTTGTTGCTCGCCTGCGTCTACATTCATGTCTACCAAGGTAACTGAAGCACCTTGCTGGACCAAATACTCAGCTGTTGCAGCACCCAAACCTGAGCCACCACCTGTAATGACGAAATGTTTCCCTTGAATTTTCATTATGTAATGTCCTATAGAAATGTTCTTTAAACTTAGTAGTGAGAGTAAAAGTTGTTGTTTTCCGATACAATTTCAAAAAGCCTCAAAATGTTTGCAGCTTTTGATCAATCCAAATTTTAAATATGTAGTATTTCACTTGAAATATATAAAGAAAATATGAGTCTTTGACATGGTTGTCCAATCTTCTTTAAGTAAAGGCACAATTTCGATTGCACTAGTACATGAAGCACTGAGTGCGGCTTATGCCAAAGGCCTAAATACACAAATAATTCTAAATAAAGCAGGTATCCCCGCTGAATTGCTGATATCCCCAAAGGCTCGTGTGCCTGTTACGACATATGCCCAATTATGGATAGAGCTTGCAAATGCCATGAACGATGAGTTTTTTGGGATGGATAGCCACCCCATGCGTCGTGGAAGCTATAAATTACTGACTAAACTCGTCAGTACGGCTGAAACTTTAGAAAAAGCGCTCTACGATATTTTGAAGTTTTTTAACTTTGTTCTAGATGACATGCATGGAGAACTCATCCGCGACCAGCAAAACGCATATTTAGTGATTCATGATCAAGAACAACCTAAACGTATGTTTACTTACGCAACCTTTTTAATATTAGTACATGGGCTTATGTGTTGGTTAGTTGATCAGCGAATTGGTTTAAATACTATTATGGTACGTTGTGCTAAACCGAACGATATTCAGGACTATTTAGTTCGTTTTGGTGAAGATATTCAATTTAATGCTGAGATAAATCGAGTTGAGTTCGATGCCCACTATTTAGATATTAAAATTAAGAAAGATAAAAAAGCGCTTTATGATTTTTTAGAGCAAACTCCGCAAAATCTTTTAGTTCGCTTTAAAAATGAAAATGCCCTGAGTGTACTTATTCGTCGCCATTTATTGAAACTCCACCCTGCACAATGGCCTGAACTCAAAGATGTAGCTCACCAACTCAATATTTCAGAAGCCACCGTTCAACGTAGACTGAAACATGAAGGTGTAAGCTATCAACAAATTAAAAATGAAATCCGCTGTGATATTGCTGTTGAACGCTTAAGTAAAACGAATGACTCAATTCAAGATATTAGTGAAGATCTAAATTTTCATGACCCAAGTGCATTTCACCGTGCTTTTAAAAAATGGACAGGTGTTAGCCCAGGTGCGTATCGAGAAGCTACTCTTCGCTCCAAAAATTAAATAGCTCCCACTTTACTTATAATGATGCCAACGTGACTCGATCATTTTGGCCATAGTCTTGAATGGTTTTAATCTGACTAAAACCATGCTCAGCAAATATATTTCGAACCGCCTGCCCTTGGTCATAACCATGCTCTAGTGCAATCCAACCTTGTGGTTTTAGCCAGTTTTTACCTTGGGAAATAATAATTTCAATATCAGCTAATCCCTGACGGTCTGAAACCAATGCACGGCGTGGTTCTGTTGCCAAAGCTTGCATGTGCTCATCTTCAGGGTCAATATACGGCGGATTAGAAACAATTAAATCAAATTGTTGTGGTTCAAGTGCCTCAAACCAAGCACCGCAAGCAAATTTCACATGATGTAAGGCATGTGTTTGAGCGTTTTCTTTTGCAACTTCTAGAGTAGGCGCATAAATATCAGTTGCCGTGACTTGCCAATCTGGACGTTCATTTGCTAATGCAAGCGCAATTGCACCTGTTCCCGTTCCCAAATCAACAATATTTGCATTCTTGGGCAAATTTAGATTTAAAACAGTTTCAACTAAAACCTCAGTATCTGGACGAGGTACTAAAGTATCAGATGTTACTTTTAAATCGAGGGTCCAAAATGGCTGTGAACCCGTTACATAAGCTAAAGGTTCACCTTTTTGAATACGTTCAAGGCCAGCCAAATAATCTTGCTCTTGTTGGGCTGTTAACTCTTGCTCAAGTCTAAACTTTAATTCAAGCGAATTGATTTTTAGAAAATGCTCAAGTAACCAAGCATTTTCTTGTCGTTCATAACTGTCAGGCTCGCCACGAATTGCAAGCGCTTGAGCAATATTCATTAGCCGCCATTTTCCTGTGCAAGCATCGCAAGCTGATCTGCCTGATATTCGCGATGTAAACTATCGAGCAATTCAGTTAAATCACCTTCCATAATCGCATCCAACTTATATAAAGTTAGGTTAATACGATGGTCTGTCATACGACCTTGCGGATAGTTATAAGTACGGATACGTTCAGAACGGTCACCAGAACCAACCAAATCACGGCGCATTTCAGAAGTTGCTGCATCTGCTGCTGCACGTTTAGCATTTTCTAAACGCGATACTAACAATGCCATCGCTTTAGCTTTGTTCTTATGCTGTGAACGCTCTTCTTGACACTCAACTACTGTACCGGTTGGAATGTGAGTAATACGCACGGCCGAATCGGTTTTGTTAATGTGCTGACCACCCGCACCTGATGCACGGTAAGTATCAATACGTAAATCTGCCGGATTAATTTCAACGTTGGTATCAACATCAATTTCAGGCAAGATCGCGACTGTACAAGCTGAAGTATGCACACGGCCTTGTGATTCAGTGGCTGGAACACGTTGCACACGGTGAGCACCACTTTCAAACTTCAAGCGACCATACACTCCATCACCATCTACACGGCAAATAACTTCTTTAAAACCACCATGCTCGCCTTCATTTTCAGAAAGGACTTCAATACGCCAGCCTTGTGCCTCGGCATATTTGCTGTACATGCGGAATAAATCACCAGAGAAAATCGCAGCTTCATCACCGCCCGTCCCGGCACGAATTTCTAAATACGCAGCATTAGAGTCATTTGGATCTTTTGGAATCATCAAAATGTTGAGCTGGCTTTCTAATTCTTCAAGCAATGCTTTATTGGCCTGAATTTCTTCTTCTGCCATATCTTTAAAGTCTGGGTCCGACTTCATCATTTCAGCAGTTTCAATATCTTCTTCTGCTTGACGATATTTGCCCCAAACTTCGGTAATTTCAGATAAATCACTATGTTCACGAGACAATTTACGGAAACGTTTGTTATCGGAGATCACTTCAGCATCTGCAAGCAATGCAGTAAGTTCTTCATGTCGATCACAGAGTTGATCAAGTCGTAAACGGAGTGACGCTTTCATAAGAGGAAATATCTCAAAAGTCCAAAAAACTTATCTAGATAAATATAAGAAGATAAGCCAAATCATAAAAATAGCGCATAGTTTACAGATTATGCCGATTAAATGACATATATAATCCTTTAATTCCTTGAACTTTAGAACAGCCTTCTCATTATCTATAAACACGTTAATTTATATATTGTTCCTATCAAATGCTTAATACTTATTTTCGATCATTCTATGAGCTAGATTTTCAATGAGATTGGTGGTTTTACATTCGTTTTTAATAGAAAACATACAAACCAAACACTAAACTGCAATAATCAAAAGATGGTTCTCCATATTTGGGGAGAAGTGTTTTGTTACATTTGCCGTAACAAAAGATATAGGGTCCTGCAACTGGGGACGCGGAGTCAAAAATGAAATTAAATGCTTGGTTATGTAGCGCTGTTCTAGCAACTTCAATGGTTAGTGTGGCACATGCTGACAATACAACACATGTAGCAGCTGCGTCTGCTTTGGGTAGTGTAGCTGGTACTGCAATTGGTAAAAGTATGGGCGGTACATCTGGCGCAACAATTGGTGCTGCTTTAGGCGGTGCTGGTGGTGCAGCTGTTGCGAGCGACCGTCGTAACCGTACTGAATCTGCGATTGGCGGTGCTTTAGGTGGTGGTGCCGGTTACACCGTTGGTAAAAGCATGGGTGGTACAAACGGCGGTTATGTCGGTGCTGCTTTAGGTGCTGCGGGTGGTTCTGCTTTAGGTAATAAAATTTCTAAAGACCGCTATACAACTAAATCTTCTAAACACTGGAAGAAAAAACACCGTCGTCATCACTAATCAAATTTGACAAACAGATATTTAAGCACCTTCGGGTGCTTTTTTATTGTGATGAAGCTATACGCTCATATTCCGTATGCTCATGGTTTATCCACAAATTAATACAAACACTACAAACCGACACAAAACACTCGTATCTCCGTTTGGCATCTCCATAATTATCACGAAATTTTTTATTACATTTACCCCAAGATAAAGATAACTGTCCTTCCAGTAAAAAAGGACATGGAGTTCTACGATGAAAATGAATATTTGGTTGGCTAGTGCATTAATTGCAACATCTTCTATGGTAACAGTTGCACATGCGGACAATGGCACACGTGTTGCTGCAACCTCTGCTTTAGGTAGTGTAGTGGGTACTGCAATCGGTAAAAGTATTGGTGGTACCTCAGGCGCAACAATCGGTGCTGCTTTAGGTGGTGCTGGTGGCGCAGCAGCAGCAAGTGATCGTCGTAATCGTACAGAAGCTGCAATTGGTGGTGCTTTAGGTGGTGGTGCTGGTTATACAGTCGGCAAAAATATGGGCGGTACCAACGGTGGATACATCGGTGCAGCAGTAGGTGCCGCTGGTGGTTCTGCATTAGGTCGTAAAGTTGCTGAAGATCGTAACTACGATGACCGTTATGACCGCGGACGTTACGATCGTGATGACCGTAGATATTACGATGGTGACCGTCGTTATTATAAAGGCGGTAGCCGTCGCCATGACAATGGCTTACACCGTGGTTGGTACAAAAACCGATAATTCATATATGAATCAAAAGAGCACCTCCGGGTGCTTTTTTATTGATAGATAAAATTTAATATCGAAAAAAAACGATATACATCATACCCTATATATCGTATTATTTCGATATATCCTTATTCGAGAATATCGCATGCGATCACTTCAAGATACCAAGTTCTCTATCTTAGAACTTGCTCCTATTCGTAATGATAAAACCATCGAATTCTCATTACGTCACGCATTAGAATTGGCACAACATGCAGAAAAATTAGGCTATGAACGTTTCTGGCTTGCTGAACATCACAACATGGATGGTATCGCAAGTTCAGCTACCGCTGTCTTACTCGGTTTTATTGCAGCACATACACAGCATATTCGCTTAGGTTCAGGCGGAATTATGCTTCCTAACCATGCCCCTTTAGTTGTCGCAGAACAGTTCGGGACGCTTGCTACTTTATATCCAAATCGTATTGAACTTGGTTTAGGCCGTGCTCCCGGTACAGATCAACTCACCATGCGAGCTTTACGTCGTGGCCATCAAGAAACAGAAGATCAGTTTCCTAGAGATGTTGTCGAAATCTTAAAATATTTCGATGTACCTCAAGCAGGACAAAAAATTATTGCAACACCAGGGCAAAGCACCCATGTTCCTGTTTGGTTACTTGGATCTAGCCTATTTAGTGCACAACTCGCGGCAAAACTTGGACTTCCCTACTCATTTGCATCACATTTTGCACCACGTATGTTAGGTCAAGCGATTCAACTTTATCGGGAGAACTTTGAACCTTCTGAGTACCTAGATAAACCGTATGTTTCAATGGGTGTGCCTGTTGTTGTTGCAGATACAGATGAGGAAGCACAATTTTTAGCAACTAGTGCTTACCAACGTGTATTAGGTTTAATCCGTGGTGAAAGCTTGAAGCTGAAACCACCAGTTGAATCAATGCAGGGATTATGGAATACAGCAGAACAACTTTCTGTCGAAAACTTCTATGCAATGGCGCAAATTGGTTGTGTAGATACGGTTCGCTCTGGCTTACAAAAGCTGTTAGCGACATACGATGTTGATGAATTTATTTTTACATGTGATGTATACGATACAGCTAAACGTTTAGAAAGCTTTACACAACTCATGAATGTAAAAACAGAACATTAAATTTTACTTCAAGCTCCCATACTTGAATTGATTTCGAGTATGGGATGACCATCTATCTGAAAAGACTTTACCCCAACTTCCTGCTTGGTTATTTATATTAAAACGATAAAAACATCATGATTTAAAAAACCAAAAGGACTTTTGGAAAATGAGTATTAATATTAAAAATAACACTTCAAAATCAGTGATTTTTCAGAATATCTCTCAAGATTTCGAAGATTTTACTGGTCAAGTGATTTCATCAACATCAATTAAAGAGTTTGACTTTTCACATTCATCTGTCGCGATTATTGGTACAAATCAAGATAGCGTGACCCATCTTGAAAAAATCTGTCAGCAAGCAAAATTTGTGACTGTCTTCCAAATCACCCCTCATTTTATTTTACCCCATAGTCAGATGGGTACACATAAGTTAATTACTCACCCACTTATTATCAAAAACCGCAGATTATTTAACAATCGTGTTAAAAGCATACTGGCATTACGGTTTCTAGAAACTCAAGTAAATGAACCGTGGCTTAAGCGTCTTTTGACTCCCAATACTGCAACCACGAAAAAAGTATTTTTTAAATCCGACAGTTATTATGCAGCACTTCAAAAACCCAACTGTAAATTGCAAACATGGCCAATTGTTAAAATTACCAATAGATCTATTCACAGCATGGATGGTATAGAACAACCCATTGATATTATTATCAGAGCAATCCCATAAAAGTAAAAAAGCATGGTTTTAGACCATGCTTTTTTATTTACTCATATTTTTGCAAATTACCATGATCATCGTAATACAAAATGATGCGCTGTTTTTCTTGCAAATCATTTAGCATGCCGGAAGTAACTGAAAATTGGGCCGCTAATAATTCTACAGAACTATTAGGTGCCTTAGCACGTCGGTCCTCGCCCCTAAACCTAATCCAGTTATAACTTGCCCATAAAATTAAAATAAGCGCGCTAATCCCGATCATTAATGCTAAATGTAATAAGGTCTTAACTTCTGATAAGTGGTCTACCCAGACGTAATCATAAATTAAGTGACCTTCAAAAATCCATAAAAACAGTGAAACCAATGGGAAAAGTAGCCACATTAAACAAATCCAGCCAATGGTTTGTAATGTATAGTTTGCTGTTTTATTTTTGACATATTTCGGCTGATCAATATATTCAGGGATATCTAAAGTCTCTATATCCTTATTTTCCTCAAGTTTCATGGGTTATCTCCACGGAAGCCTCGATCTGGACTTACCCAACGGGCACGTTTTTTTGTGTTAAATAAAGTTTTTGGTACCGCAACGACACTTGTGAACAAAGTCAGTAGCCAGAAAAATAACGGGTACCAAATCACCCAAAAGTAATTTCTAAAAAAACGCCCTCGGTCATAACGATGATCAATCCACAAACTCACTAAAAACTGGATCAAACATGTTCCGCCTAGTATTACACCGTACCACTGTGGCATAAGCGTTTTGATCTGCCATTGCTGAGGCAGCTCAATAAACAATCCCACAAAAAATAACGTGAAGATCATGATCATCACATAAGACCAGATAATACTGACTAGCGCCTCAATCATGACCGGCCACATTCTGCGAACACGCAGTTTGAACATTTGTGGAATATATTCTATAAGAACCTCTACTCCACCTTGCGCCCAGCGAAGACGCTGTTTCCATAGGCCTTTAAATGTCTCAGGCATATAGATATAACAAAGCGCTTGTGGAATATACTGAATATCCCAATGGTCGAGTTGTAACTTCCATGAAATATCAATATCTTCGGTAATTTTATCGTCAGACCAAAACCCGACTCGAACAAGTGCAGTTTTACGAAATGCTGCAATCACACCAGATACGGTAAAAATACGACCATATGTACGTTGTGCACGTTTAATCAAGCCAATAATCGAAGAAAACTCACCAACCTGTAATTTTCCCAAAATACTAGATCGATTTAAAATTCGTGGATTACCTGTTACAGCACCAATTCGCGGGAAGTTAATAAATGGCTGCATTAACCAAAGTACCGCATGCGGATGTAACAACGCATCTCCATCAATACACACAAGATATTCGTATTTACTAACCAGTACTCCCGATCTTAAAGCTACAGCCTTACCCTGATTTTCTGCTAAGTGTACAACCCGAAGTCGTGAATCTTGCGCTGACAATTCATCTAGAATTTCGGCGGTCCCATCACTACTTCCGTCATTAACAGCAATGACTTCAAAATTAGGATATTTGGTTTGTAACGCATAACGAATTGTTTGACGAACCTGAGCTTCTTCGTTAAAACACGGAATGATGATACTGCATCCTTCACCTGTAGGTTCAGGAAGCGCTTGTTCGCGGTATTCTCTTTTAAAGAAAAACCAAAGTCCCCCTACCATCCATGTCCAAGCCATCAGTAAGGGATATAAAAAGGCAAAAGCAAACAGAATATCAAGTAATACCCTCATTACTTTTTCCCCTCTACCAATCCAGCAAAAGGCTGATACATCACAGGGCTAGCATTCCGGCTAAGCGGATTATATAAATATTGATGAACATCTTTTGATTTTTCAAAATCATAGCCATCTATACCGAATTTCTGGATTCCTACTCGCTGAATAGAAAAGAGTCCTTTCTGAACCTCTTCCCAAGCATTTTTTTGCGAATTTTCTGGTAATACTAAAGTCAGCATTATTCTTTGCTTATCATTTTCATCAAGTGTATTTAAGAGCGTTAACAAGTGATTAAATTGTTTTTTCTTACTAATCACATCAAACTTCAAATTGACTAGATCATGTTGCATTAAAAGCGTTTTTATAAGCTCAGGTAGATTTTCAATATGGTCTAAATCAGGTGTAAGCAATAAACTAAACTGTGCCTGATTACTCATATTTAAATAAGGTTTGACCGCTTCCTTAGTCAGTTCACTCAGTTGTTCGAGCTGTTTTGATTGTTCAATGCAACTGCTTTCTTGCACGGTTGTTTTTTGCATTGCGCAATTTAAAGATGATCCTGCATTAAGCTGAACACCGCTTAAATTACTATTGAAACGTGCAATATCTTTAGCCAAATCTACAGCTAAAAATGGTTTATCTTTTTGCGGATAAGCAGGCAACTCTAATATTACAGATTGACCTGCACGAGTTTGAGCCTGCCATAAACTACGGTTTAAAATATCTTGTTGAACAGACATTTTATTTGTAGGGAAATAAGCGACATCATATTGCCCATCTCCATCTTTGTCTTCCAAAGGCTTTAAGATTAAAGCATTGTTTTTTAAGCTATAGAGTTTTGATAACAACTGCCCAAGTTTTCCATCAGTTTGAGTATTGTGCTGCGCTGCTAACTGCTTTAAATCCATACTCACAAAATGACGTGGCTGCTTAAATAAATCTGACTCTTCAAAGTTCAGAATATTTAACATGCCTTCTGTAAGTTGTTCGGCTGTAGGGTTATTAATGACTAAGCTACGTTTGAAAGTTGAGTCACTCACGCGATTCATGCCATCACGTCCCAAACTGAATGAAAACTGGAAACCCGCCTGTTGTGCTAGCTTCTCTAACTGCTCATTCACGGCGCCATATGGCCAAATAATTGCTTTAGGATTAACCCCAACTTCTTTTTTTAAAACTGCATACGATTTTTTTAAATCCTGCAAAATGCGTTGTTGATATTCCGCATCGGTTTCATAGCGTGATTGCGATTTTAAATAGGCATAAGAAGTCGCAGCAGGTTGCTCATTACCTTGAGGATTGGCTAATACACCATGATGTAAATCATCGCTATGGCTTGCAAACTCGGCTAACCCAGATGCTTGCATTTCACGAACTTGAGCCCAGTTCACCAAGTTACCTTGACCATAGGCTTCATAACCCGCTTTTGTATTACCATTTAACCAACTTGTTGGAAGAGCAAAAACTGCTGGAATTTTATATTGCTTCAGTAAAGGAAATACTCGGCTATAGCTACTTAAAGCACCATCATCAAAGGTCAGTAGAATAGAGTTATGAGGTAATTCTTTACCTTGCTTACGCGCCTCTTCAATGTCTTTTAGACGAATCGGTTTCCAGTCCGACTGGCTAAGCCAATCGAGAAACTGTGCCAGATTATTGGTCTGAATCGCATAAACATCGCGGTCACCTTCCTTGAGTACGTCATCTCGCACATCATGAAAAGTTAACGAAACCGTATGGTTTTTTGGTAGTTCAGTTTCAATGCGGGCATAGGCAAATTGTACGGGTAATAATGTTGAGGCAAACACACAGCTCAACATTTTTGACATCATATTATTCATTAAAAACGCCCTTCAAATCCAAAAATACCGTAGGTATGTTGTTCATCATGACCATCATATGGATGGTATTGCCAACCAACTCCATAATTAAGTTGCCAAGTCCGTGAGAGCTGCCATTGATGTTGATATTGCAAAGAATATGTTGGTCGAGCTGAGTAATCTGCTTGTTTATAAAGCCCAACTCCAGCTTCAAAATGTTGTTTAAATGAGCGTTCGTACTCTCGCCAAGTGACCCAGTCATGGCTTAAATTCAACTCAGCACTGTAATGATTACTTGGGCTAAAGTAAGCGGTCTCATCTTGGCTATTGCTGCCATAAAATCCACGTACCGTTCCATAGGTAATATGATGAGGCGCATCAAATAACCGCTCGCGCCAAAAAGTCGAAAATTCTTGTTGTTTATTACCGTCGCTTATATCGGTTAAGCCATAACTTGCCCCAATTTGGCGTGACTCATCTTTTTGCCATGTCAAAGCAGCACGGTAAGCTTGTCCATCCTTATCAGCATCAATTGCTTGTAATGGAATATTAGCCTGACTGTCATATTGCAATTGATATTGCCAGTGGTCGTTTAGCCATTGTGACCAATCAAGACGAACACCTGCTTGTCCACCATCTGTACTTTGCGACAAGATAGCCGACAATGCCTTACGATTTGCTTGCCACTCAGCACCGACACCATAACGTTGGTCATGCACATCACCAAAACGGTATTCACCGTAACGATCTTGATGCCAAGCAAATAGACGATAATTATCTTTAATCCAAGGGCTATTAATACGAGTTTCCATTTCTCGATCTTTTAAGCCATTTTGCCCACTCACAGAATCGCTATTTTCTGCTTTACTCTGGCCCCAAGTCGTTGAGTGCGAGATGGTTGCTCTATCACGATCATCCAACTCTTTTCGACTTTTAACTACACCGCTATCTTCAGGATAATATTGCAAAAGACTTTCTGTACTTTTGCGCCACTCAGGAATATCTCCTAAAGCCTGAGCATTTTGCATTTGGTTAATACGCGTATCTTTAGCAACGGGTGTTAAACCATTTAAACGAGCAATTGTTTGCTTTGCCTGTAACGGTTTATCTCTCCAGCGCTCAACACGAGCAAGGTTGTTAATTAAACCTTCATTAGCAGGTGCAAGATCTACTTGTTTTTGAAAATGCTTTTCTGATTTATCCAAATGATTTGCATAAGCTAAATGCATGCCTTGTAAAGCAATATAATCATCACGATCAGGATGGCTTGATTTATCTACTCCCTTGGCTTGGCTATATTTATACGTAGGGATTAAACGATCAACCTCACTTAAAAGTTGTTCAGCTTGCTTATATTTTTCTTGTTCAATATAAGAATAATAAAGCCCCGTATATACCGTCATATCTGAGTAGTTTTTTTCGGTAAGTAAAGTTTTAAACGCGAGTTCAGCCTGCTTAGGTTGTCTTTCAGCTAAATAACTATCCGCAATCGCATGACGAACATAAGCCGGTAGCTTTTCTAACGGTACATTTAATTTAGTAAATTCATCTAATACCGTACGGCTACGCCCACGAAAGTCCAAAGCATATAAATAGTCATAATGAAATCTTAAATAATTAGGGTCTGAGCGTTGAATCAAAGGCTGTATTTGCTCACCTTGTTTCAACACAGCATCAAGCTCAGCAAAGCCTTCACTGTCCGATATGCCTTCCCGATTCAAATATTTATAGCGAGTAATTGCGTTATTTACACGTTGAGAAAACTCGCTGACTTTTAACCAGTGCTGTAACGATTCTGTTTGCGTATTTTTATCGCTGGCAAGCAGCAACTGCTGAGCTTTTTTATAAGCGCCTACAGCCGCCAAGTCATAACTATATTCTTGCAAAACCGCAAAAGATTTTGGTTGTTGTTGATAAGCTTGCTCGATTGCAGATAAAGCATCTACAGGTGAATTAATAAGTCGATATGCATAAGCAATTTGAACAAATTGATCGGCTGTAAGATTTTTACTCTTAATACCAGATAAATGCACCTTAGCATTTACAGAGTCTTTAGCCTCAGCATATAGAACCGCTAATAAAATCTGTCCGTCAGATGTCTTTTGAATACTAAATTTATTCGACCACTCAATTGCATCTTTAAAGTGTTTAAAATCACGCAAATTACGTATTAATGGGAATTGTCCATATTCTGGAAAAGTCACATAATTAATATTTGCTAAATGCTGAGAAAAAATTAATAAATCTCTTTTTTCACTTGACATGACAACTAAATAATCAGCTAGTAATTTTTGGTCATGCGGATACTTATTTAGCAATTGTTCTAGTTGCAATATTGCTTGTTGAGTTTGTCCAGTTTTGTAAGTGTGAATAGCTTGCTCTCGCAATTCATCCACTTGAGCGGCATATAAATTTAGAGGCAAGATATATACCAATGAAAAAACACATTTTTTTAGCATTTTGATAATCGGATAGTCCCATATCGAGGTGGGAAATTATAATTAAAATAAAAAATCAATCACACAAAGAAAAAATATTGTGACTTATTTCACATTTTTTATTATTTGATATTTTTTTAAACAGTTCACTAAAATAGTTAGCAAAATTAAATAATTACTATTTTTCAGCATAATAAAATACATACACTTCTTTTCAATAGTGTTATTTAACTTTACAAATGGGTTTCAAAAGAAATACAGGCTTGTAACCAATAAAAACTATTAAATAATATTTTGTTTTATATTTAAAACTTTTCTGTGCTATTTATAACCATTCAATTTACTCATTATGAGATATATAAATTGAATGGTTAAAAATAAACGTTTGATTAAATTAACCAATACGACGTTTTAATCCCGTCATTTGTAAAATACGAGTTGAAATCTCTTCAATCGACATTTCGGTTACGTTTAAATATTTAATGCCTTCTGAAATATAAATCCCTTCAATTGCTCTTAGCTCCATTTGGCATTGGCTAAAACTTGCATAACGGCTATTCGCTTTACGTTCACTACGAATTGCGACCAAACGCTCAGCATCAATCATCAAACCAAATAATTTATTACGATGAGCTCTTAATACTGCTGGTAAACGGTTATCATCTAAATCTTCTTCAGTTAATGGGTAGTTCGCAACACGAATACCGAATTGAAGAGATAAGTAAATAGAAGTCGGTGTTTTACCCGAACGGGAAACTCCAATTAAGATTAAATCCGCTTTGTCATAATGACGAGTACGTGCCCCATCATCATTATCAAGCGCAAAATGAACAGCATCGATACGGGCTTTATAATATTCAGAATCGGTTACCGCATGAGTCTGCCCAACCAATGTTGTTGGCGGTGTTCCAAGCTCTTGTTCAAGTTTACTAATTAAACCTTCAAACACATCCAGATTAACCGCTTTAGCCGTATTAATAATCTCTCGCACATGCGGATCGACTAAAGTATCAAATACTAAAGGTAGGCAACCGTCTTTGGTTTGGCATCGATTAATCTCAACCACCACATCCATTGCCGCCTCTTCAGTTGTAATATACGGCATGATGTGAATATCAAAATCTACATTGGGGAATTGTGCTAATAACGAATGTCCAAGAGTCTCGGCAGTAATTGCAGTTCCATCAGAAATAAAAAAAACACTCCGCTTAAATTGTTTACTTTCTGACATTAAAATTCTCCTTAAACATTTGTCTTAGTGCTATATAATCTTTATAGTAAACTGATCTTACATGACTGTCGCTTAGTATAATTCTCAACTAAGCACTTTATTTTTTTAATTTCATGCCAAGATAGACATTAATACTGCAAAAGTGGAGTGAAAACTTTGGAAGCGCGCGTAATCGGTCTAGAAAAATTAGGGAAACACGATGTCGAACTCGTAGGTGGGAAAAACTCATCTTTGGGTGAAATGATCAGCCATTTATCAAATGCTGGTGTATCGGTACCTGGTGGTTTTGCAACTACTGCTGCTGCCTATCGTGAGTTCTTAGACCAAAGTGGTCTTAACGCTCGAATTCAAGCAGAACTTGCTCAACTCAACGTCGATGACGTAAATGCTCTTGCAGAAACAGGCGCAAAAATTCGTCAATGGATTGTAGAGACTCCACTCACTGCAACCTTAGAACAAGAAATTCGCGCCGCTTTTACAGCACTTTCTAACGGCAACCCTGATATCGCGGTTGCCGTTCGTTCATCTGCAACTGCTGAAGATTTACCAGATGCTTCTTTCGCGGGTCAACAAGAAACTTTCTTGAATATTCGCGGTATTGATAACGTACTTATTGCGATTAAAGAAGTGTTTGCTTCTTTATATAATGACCGTGCAATTTCTTACCGTGTGCATCAAGGTTTTGATCATGACATCGTTGCACTTTCAGCGGGTGTTCAGCGTATGGTTCGTTCTGAAACTGGCGCTGCGGGTGTAATGTTTACACTTGATACAGAATCTGGTTTCCGTGATGTTGTATTTATCACTGCATCTTACGGTTTAGGTGAAATGGTTGTACAAGGTGCCGTTAACCCAGATGAGTTTTACTTATCTAAACCATTATTAAATGCAGGAAGACATTCTGTTTTACGTCGCAACCTTGGCTCTAAACACCAAAAAATGATTTATGGTGAAGAAGGTTCTGCGGGTAAATCTGTTGTTGTTGTTGATGTTGAAAAACAAGACCGTCAACAATTCGCTTTAAATGACCATGAGTTACAAGAGTTAGCTAAACAAGCGCTTATCATTGAGCAGCATTACGGTGCTCCAATGGATATCGAATGGGCAAAAGACGGTGATGACGGTCAAATTTATATTGTTCAAGCTCGCCCTGAAACTGTAAAAAGCCGCCAAAATGTAGGCACTATGGAACGCTACCTTCTCAAACAAAGAGGTACTGTTCTTTGTGAAGGTCGTTCAATTGGTCAACGTATTGGTTCTGGTAAAGTCCGTATCGTTAACTCAATTAAAGAAATGGACAAAGTTCAAGAAGGCGACGTTCTTGTATCAGATATGACCGATCCTGACTGGGAACCGGTAATGAAACGTGCTGCTGCAATTATCACTAACCGTGGTGGTCGTACATGTCACGCAGCAATTATTGCACGTGAGCTTGGTGTACCAGCGATTGTAGGTTGTGGTAACGCAACAGAAGTATTAACTGACGGACAAGAAGTAACTGTTTCTTGTGCTGAAGGTGATACAGGTTTCATTTACGAAGGTGCTTTAGATTTCGAAGTTCAACGCAACTCAATTGAATCTATGCCTAAGCTTTCGTTCAAAATTATGATGAACGTAGGTAACCCTGACCGTGCATTTGACTTTGCTCAAATTCCAAACGAAGGTATTGGCCTTGCTCGTCTTGAGTTCATCATTAACCGTATGATCGGTGTGCATCCTAAAGCCCTACTTAACATTGACAGCCTACCTCGTGAAACTCGTGCTGCGGTTTTAACTCGTACAGCGGGTTATGCTTCACCTGTAGATTTCTATGTTGAAAAATTGGTTGAAGGTATTGCGACTCTTGCTGCTGCATTTGGAGACAAGCCAGTGATCGTTCGTATGTCTGACTTCAAGTCAAACGAATACGCAAACTTAATTGGTGGTAAGTTATACGAGCCTGAAGAAGAAAACCCGATGCTGGGTTTCCGTGGTGCAAGCCGTTATGTATCTGATAACTTCCGTGATTGTTTCGAATTAGAATGTCGCGCACTTAAGAAAGTTCGTGATGAAATGGGTCTCACCAATATTCAAATCATGATTCCTTTTGTACGTACAGTATCTGAAGCGAAACGCGTTATTGAATTACTGGCACAAAATGGTTTGAAACGTGGTGAGAACGGCTTAAAAGTAATCATGATGTGTGAATTACCAACTAACGCTCTGTTAGCTGAGCAATTCTTAGAGCACTTCGATGGTTTCTCTATTGGTTCTAATGACTTAACACAGTTAACGTTAGGTCTTGACCGTGACTCAGGTATTGTTTCACACTTATTTGATGAACGTGATGCAGCTGTTAAAGCACTTCTTTCAATGGCAATCCATGCCTGCCGTAAAGCAGGTAAATATGTAGGTATCTGTGGTCAGGGTCCTTCAGACCATCCAGATCTTGCAAAATGGTTAATGGAACAAGGTATTGAATCTGTCTCTCTTAACCCAGACTCAGTGTTAGATACATGGTTCTTCCTTGCTGAAGAAAAAATCAAGCAAATCTAATATGTTATAAAAAAAGGCCCATCCGTGGGTCTTTTTTCATCTTTAGAATAGAGAATTTTTATTTATGCAAATTTACTTGGCACGTAATAATCAACAAGCTGGGCCTTATACTTTAGAACAAGTAAATCAAATGTTGGCTAGTCAACAAATTTTGTTAACTGATTTAGCTTGGCATGAAGGCATGACAGAATGGAAAGCTTTAGGAGAATTAACCCAAGGTAAACTTGTATATCAACCTATCGGTTATTCTGTACCTACAATAAATACGAATACATCAACTAATGAAACAATTCGTCAAATTCGTGTAGAACCTAAAGTTCATGAACTTGCATCTATTCCAGCTCGGGCTTTAGCAAAAATTATTGATTTATTGCTTTGGTTACCAATCGCTGCAATTCCTTCTTTTTTCTTTAATGAAGCTCAATATAAGCAATTATTCGAGCTACAAAAACAGATGCAATCTGCCGAAGTCGCATCGACTAAAGCTGCCGAATTGCAACAGCAACTTTTTACTTTAATTCCAATAGAAGCTTGGCATTCAATGCTTCTTTACGTCGTAATTATGCTTGCAATTCAAGCTGTTCTTTTGACAAAGTTTGGTCAGAGTATAGGCAAGAAAATCGTTGGAATTAAAATTGTAGATGCTGAGGACAATAGCAAGGTTAATTTAACTCGTATCTTCTTATTAAGAAGTATTGTTTTTATCATATTAAACTTACTGTTTATGCCGATCAGTACAATTATTGACTACGCTTTTGCATTAGGACAAAAGCGACAAGCTTTACATGACAAAATTGCAAGAACAAAAGTGATCAAATGATAGTGAATGACTCATTGATTTAATGTCTAAAAAAAGAGGAGGCACCCCGCCTCCTTTTTTCTATAGTGAGTTGATATTTAAATAAAAGCTCTTTTGAAATTAGATACCCTACAAAAAAAATCGGGTTTTAAAACAATTATTTCAGCCTACTTTATGTATAGCTTAGTTTGTCGATATGAGGCATAATGCCCTACAACGTAGCGGTGTCATATAATTGAGAAGTCTAAATTTAAGGATTAGCGTTCTCAATCATGCGACACTTTAATCGCTATCCCATATTTAATTAGGGAATGGGACTCTTCACCGAGGTTGTAAAATGAGACAAACGATTTTAGCTGTATTGTCTTTATCAACGCTTGCCGCACTTTTGACTGGGTGTGGTGGTGATATGGTACTTCTAAACTCTAAAGGTCCAGTTGGTCAAGGTCAAAGTGACCTTATGATGACTGCGATCTATTTAATGTTACTTGTGGTGATTCCTTCAATCATCATGGCATTATGGTTTGGTTGGAAATATCGCGCGTCAAATAAAGATGCAGACTATAAACCTACATGGGCACACTCAACTGCAATTGAAGTTGTAGTATGGGGTATCCCTGTCATTATTATTGGTATTTTAGCTTGGTTAACTTGGTGGGGTTCCCACAAGTATGACCCATACCGTCCTTTAGAATCAGATAAAGCACCTTTAACTATTCAAGTTATTGCTGAACAGTTTAAGTGGATCTTTATTTATCCTGAACAAAACATTGCAACAGTTAACGAAGTACGTTTCCCTGAAAAAACTCCGTTAAGCTTTAAAATCACTTCTAACTTTACAATGAACTCATTCTTCATTCCACAGTTAGGCGGCCAGATTTATGCAATGGCAGGTATGCAAACTCACCTTCATTTGTTAGCAAATGAAACTGGTGTATATCGTGGTTTCTCTTCTAACTACTCTGGTTACGGTTTCTCTCAAATGCGTTTCAAGGCGCATAGTGTTACAGAGCAACAATTCAACGAATGGGTAGCAGCGGTTAAAGCAGGTAATGGTTCAACCATTAACCCAGAAGCAGTTCAAAAAACTACGCTTGACCAAGCTGAATTGGCAACCTTACGTGATGGCGATCGTTCTAAGCACCAAATCGAGCATTTAGTAAATCGTGCTAAAGCTGCTGGTGATCAAGAAGCGCTTGCTAAAGCAGAAGCGATGAAACCGTTCCCGACTAAGCCACACCCTGTGACTTATTACTCTGCAGTTGAACCAAAACTGTTTGAAACAGTTATCAACCATTATATGAGTAACTATCATGGTGTTGACCACTCTGCTGAACATGCAACAGCTGACACTCATGCTGCAGCTGAACACGCTGCTCAAGGGGAATAAGACATGGATATGATTTTTGGTAAACTGGGTTGGGACTCTATCCCGACAGAGCCAATCGTACTTGTCACCATGGTCCTTATGGCAATTGGTGCAATTGCAGTGCTTGGCGGTATCACCTATTTCAAAAAATGGGGATATTTGTGGAATGAGTGGTTTATTACAGTAGACCATAAAAAGATTGGTATCATGTATATCATCGTATCTGTTGTCATGCTTTTGCGTGGTTTCGCCGATGCGATCATGATGCGTTTACAACTTTTCCTCGCTAAAGGCGGCGGCGAAGGTTATTTACATCCTGACCACTACGACCAGATCTTCACCGCACACGGTGTAATCATGATCTTCTTCGTAGCAATGGGTCTCGTTGTAGGTATGATGAACATCTCTGTACCTTTACAGATTGGTGCTCGTGACGTTGCTTTCCCATTATTAAACTCTTTAAGCTTCTGGTTATTCGCTGGTGCTGCTGGTTTAATGATGCTTTCACTTGTATTAGGTGAATTTGCTGCGACTGGTTGGATGGCTTACCCTCCTCTATCTGGCATTCAATATTCTCCTGGTGTAGGTGTTGACTACTATATCTGGGCACTTCAGGTTTCTGGTCTAGGTACACTTTTATCTGGTGTTAACTTCTTCGTTACCATCATTAAAATGCGTGCACCTGGCATGAAATTAATGGACATGCCTATTTTCACGTGGACTTCACTTTGTACGGCTGTATTAATCATTGCATCATTCCCTGTATTAACAGGTACACTTGCAATGCTTACTCTCGACCGTTACTTCGGCTTCCATTTCTTCACAAATGAGCTTGGCGGTAGCCCAATGCTTTATGTGAACTTGATCTGGACATGGGGTCACCCTGAAGTATATATCTTGGTATTACCAGCATTTGGTCTATACTCAGAAATCGTTGCAACCTTCTCTCGTAAAGCGTTGTTCGGTTACAAGTCTATGGTGTATGCAACTATCGCGATTACTGTTCTTGCGTTCGTTGTATGGCTTCACCACTTCTTCACCATGGGTGCTGGTGCGAACGTTAACGCGTTCTTCGGTATCATGACCATGGTTATTGCGATTCCTACTGGTGTGAAAATCTTCTCTTGGTTATTCACCATGTATAAAGGTCGCATCACCTTTACTACTCCAATGTTATGGACGCTTGGCTTCCTTGTAACATTCGGTATCGGTGGTTTAACTGGTGTACTTATGGCTGTTCCACCTGCGGACTTCTTAGTACACAACTCATTATTCTTGATCGCTCACTTCCATAACGTAATTATCGGTGGTGTGGTGTTTGGTATGTTTGCCGGCATCATTTACTACTGGCCAAAAATGTTTGGTTGGAAGCTCAATGAAGCATGGGGTAAAGCTGCGTTCTGGTTCTGGTTCTTTGGTTTCTATTTTGCATTCATGCCACTTTATATCCTTGGTTTCATGGGTATGACTCGTCGTTTGAATACATATGATAACCCAGAGTGGGACCCATACCTTGCGATTGCATTATTTGGTGCTGTTCTTGTTGCTATTGGTATTGCATGTTTCTTAATGCAAATCATCGTTGGTTTCTTACAGCGCAAAGACAACATGGACCTTACAGGCGATCCATGGGATGCTCGTACGCTTGAGTGGGCAACTTCTTCCCCTGCTCCATTCTATAACTTTGCACATGAACCAGATGCAAGCGGTGTTGACCGTTTCTGGACTGACAAAGAAAATGGTGTAGCATACGCACGTAATACTAAATATGAAGACATCCACATGCCGACTGATCGTGCTGCTGGTTTTGTCATTGCAATGTTCATTACACTTCTTGGCTTTGCACTCATCTGGCATATTTGGTGGCTCGTTGTTGTTTCATTCGTTGCAGCTGTTGTTAGCTTGATCGTAAGCTCATTCACTAAGAATGTTGATTACTACGTTCCTGCTGCTGAAGTTGAGCGTATTGAAAACGAACGCTATGCTTTACTTGAAAAACACTTGAAGAAGGACTAAGGAAATGGCTGAAGTACTTCATCACGACAACCACGGCCATGATGGTCATCATGAACATGATGATACTGATTTAACGGTTTTTGGTTTCTGGACATACTTGATGAGTGACTTGATTCTTTTCGGATCACTCTTCATTGCGTTCGCTGTATTAAGCAGTCATGTTCCAGCAGGCACTCCAAGCGCATATGACCTATTCCATGACTCATTAGGCTTCGTGTTAACTGAAACATTTGCCTTATTGATTTCATCAGTAACCTTTGGTTTTGCTGTACTTGCATCTTATAAAAAGAATGTAAATCAAGTGATCACTTGGTTATTTATTACATTCCTTTTTGGTGCATCGTTCATTGGAATGGAAGTCTATGAATTCCATCACCTTGTACATGAAGGCCACGGTCCAACTCACAGTGCATTCTTATCATCGTTCTTTACTTTGGTTGGTACACACGGTATCCACGTAACTTCTGGTTTAGTGTGGATGCTTGTATTAATGTATCAAATCAAAACTAAAGGTTTGACTTTACCGAATACACGTCGTCTTGCTTGCTTAAGCTTGTTCTGGCACTTCCTTGACATCGTTTGGATCTGTGTATTCAGCGTCGTTTACTTACTGGGAGTTCTCTAATGAGTAGTCATGAGCATAATGCTGCTGGTGCGTCACACGGTAACTTTAAGCAATACACTGTTGGATTTA
Organism: Acinetobacter pittii; assembly: GCF_022449185.1. Lineage (GTDB taxonomy): Bacteria > Pseudomonadota > Gammaproteobacteria > Pseudomonadales > Moraxellaceae > Acinetobacter > Acinetobacter pittii_I. The sequence goes on along the minus strand of NZ_JAKUKO010000001.1, from coordinate 492,032 downwards.
TCCTTTCTGTTATCCTCACCATCATCCCTTTCGGGATGGTGATGGCCGGTGGTTTCAGTCGTGGGCTTTTAGTTACAGTGATTGCAATCACTGCGGTTGCTCAGGTTCTTGTACAACTTGTGTATTTCCTACACATGAATACATCATCTGAACAACGTTGGAATATGATTGCATTCATCTACACAATCCTATGTATCGCCGTACTTTTAATCGGTTCTGTGTGGATTATGAATTACCTTCACTACAATATGATGATCTAAACTGATTGTCATGTTGAGAAAATATCTATTCCTGACTAAACCAGGAATTCTCTTCGGTAATTTCATTACCACCTTGGGCGGCTTTTTCTTAGCCGCCCAAGGCTCTATAGACATCTTATTATTACTTCTCACCCTACTTGGAACAACTTTAGTTGTGGCTTCTGGTTGTGTGGTTAATAATGTTATAGATCAAGATATTGATACAAAGATGCAGCGCACACAAAACCGCGCACTAGTTAAAAAAACAATCTCTCCTACTGTTGCGCTGATATATGCATTAGTGCTTGGAGTAATTGGTTTTAGCATTTTGTGGTTCGGTGTAAATGGTTATGCATTTTTGTTTGCAATGATTGGTTTTATTGTCTATGTCGGTTTTTATAGCTTGTGGACCAAACGTACTTCAATCCATCAAACCGTCATTGGTAGTATCTCCGGAGCGAGCCCTCCTGTTATTGGTTATACAGCAGTAACTCATCAATTTGATGTGGCAGCCTTGCTTTTGTTTTTAGCATACGCTTTATGGCAAATGCCTCACTCTTGGGCAATTGCAATTTATCGTTTTGATGATTACAAAAATGCGGGAATTCCAATTTTGCCTGTAGCACGTTCTATTTACCGTACGAAAATTGAATGTGTAATCTATATCCTATTATTTGCAGCTGTTTTGAATGGGTTATATTGTTTTGGCTATACCAATATATTCTTTTTAATTACCTTTAATGCTTTGACTGCATATTGGTTATATTTATCAGTTATTGGATTTAAAGCCGAAAATGATCAATTGTGGGCTAAACGTTTTTTCCTGTACTCGGTCATATTAATTACCCTGTTAAGTTTGAGCTTTAGCTTTACCTATCAATCCCCTGCTCCAAATCTTCCTCTCTTTTAAACAAGAGAGGATTTCCTCTTTATAGTAAAGAAGTTTTACTTTTCTAATCAAAAGATTTGTTTTTAGTCGAACTTTTACCTATAATTCAGCCTTCGCAAATTTTGCGACATAACTTATTAAGTTATGACTCCTTGCTTCTAATTTTTTTTATTAGGGGCTGTTTAAACCGTAAGGAGCTGACAATGCGTCATTACGAAATCGTACTTTTGGTACACCCAGACCAAAGCGATCAAGTTGTAGGTATGGTTGAACGCTATATCTCTCAGATCAAAGAAGCTGAAGGTCAAATTCACCGTTTAGAAGATTGGGGCCGTCGTCAATTGGCTTACCCAATTAACAAAATTCACAAAGCGCACTACATTCTTATGAATGTTGAATGTGGTCAAACTACGCTTGATGAGTTAGAAGAATTATTCCGTTATAACGACGCGATCATTCGTAACCTTATCATCCGTCGTGAACACGCAATCACTGAAGAGTCATTGCTTGCTAAGAGTGCTGAAGAAAAGCGTGCGCGTAAAGCTCAACGCGAAGAAGCACAGCAAGTTGCTCAAGAAGCTGAATAAGGAGAACATCAATGGCACGTTTTTACCGTCGTCGCAAGTTCTGCCGCTTTACAGCTGAGAATGTTGCGTACATCGACTACAAAGATATCGACACTTTAAAACAGTACATCACTGAAAACGGCAAGATTGTTCCTAGCCGTATCACTGGTACTAAAGCTCGTTATCAACGTCAATTAGCACTTGCTATCAAACAAGCTCGCTATTTGTCTTTGATTCCGTACACTGACAACCATAAGTGAGGTGATCTGTGGACGTTATCTTATTACAACGCATTAAGAACCTTGGTAAATTAGGCGATAAAGTATCAGTTAAAGCTGGTTACGGCCGTAACTTCCTTATCCCTCAAGGTAAAGCAGTTGCAGCTACTGAAGCTAACACTGCTGCTTTTGAAGCTCGTCGTGCTGAACTTGAGAAGCAAGAAGCTGAAGTTTTAGCTGCTGCTCAAGCACGTGCTGAACAATTGAATGAAGTTAACATCGTTATCACTGCTAAAGCTGGTGACGAAGGTAAACTCTTCGGTTCTATCGGTACTCGTGACATCGCTGACGCATTAACGAATGCTGGTCTTACAGTTGACCGTGCAGAAGTTCGTTTACCAAATGGCGCGCTTCGTCACACTGGTGAATTCAACATCGCAATCCAATTGCACCATGATGTTGTTGCAGAAGTTCTCGTTACTATCGTATCTGAGTAATTTCTCATCAAAAAAAGAGCATGCTTTTGCATGCTCTTTTTTTATGTTTCAAATTTTAAAATAAGATATATTAATTCCTGATCAGTTCTTCAGTTTAATTGGTTTTTTAATTAGGTAGTTTATTTAATTTTGTTTTAAGATAGTTCTCGGCTTTATAGCCTCCTTGTGTACACCTTTCTTTATCATCAGGTCTAATTATGTCTCAGGCGAATGCCACTTCTTTAGCGCTTTCATCTCCAACAGAAAATAAAACGAGTGAATCAGGCCAACTTAAAGAGTTTCGCACTCCCCCACACAATTTAGCTATTGAACAAGCTGTTTTAGCAGCCCTGATGACAGTTGCCGAATCTTTCGAACAAGTTAATGATGTACTCAAAGAAAATGATTTTTACGCGACTCGTCATAAATATATTTTTCGTGCAATCGAGAAATTAGCACAAGAAAACTCACCTTATGATGCTGTCTTAGTAAGTGACTGGCTCTTAAAACAAAATTTACTTGATGCTATCGGTGGCGAAGAATATTTAATGCAGCTCATGGCTGACTCACCTTCAAGTTTCTATAACTTAGAAACTTATGCCACTAAAATTAAAGAATTTTCTACGCTTCGTAGCATGATTAAAGTTAGTACTGAAATTTTACAAAATGCTTATGACACGAAAGGCCGCGGTGTTAGTGAAATTTTAGACTTAGCTGAAACAAGTATTTTCTCATTAGCAGAACAGCACAATAACAATAAAAAAGATGCTGGTCCTAAATCTATTAGTTCTGTTACCGCAGACGTAATTAGTAAGCTTGATGAGCTTTCAAAATTAGATGGCAATATTACAGGTTTAACGACTGGCTTCTTAGAACTTGATAACAAAACATCTGGTATGCAACCTGGTGACTTAATTATTGTTGCTGCACGTCCCTCCATGGGTAAAACTACTTTTGCCATGAATCTGGTTGAGAGTGTTTTGCAATATAACAAGTTACCTGCTCTGGTCTTTTCAATGGAGATGCCAGCAGACTCGATTGCGATGCGTCTTATTTCCGCAATGGGTAAAGTCCATCAAGGACATTTACGCTCTGGTAACCTCGATGCAGATGAATGGACCAAGGTGACTGGCACAATTTTGCAGCTTCAACAAATGCATTTGTATATTGATGACTCATCTGCTCTACCTCCAACCGAACTTCGTGCCCGTGCTCGTCGTGTTGCCAAAATGCATGATGGTAAAATCGGTTGTATCATGGTCGATTACTTACAGCTCATGAAAGTCCCAGGCATGGGTGATAACCGTGTAGGCGAGATTTCAGAAATTTCGCGTAGTTTAAAAGCGTTAGCGAAAGAAATGCAATGCCCTGTTATCGCACTTTCTCAGCTTAACCGAAGTCTGGAAAACCGTCCAAATAAACGCCCTGTAATGTCCGACTTACGTGAATCCGGTGCGATTGAGCAGGATGCCGACTTAATTATGTTTATTTACCGTGATGAGGTTTATAACAAAGAATCAAAAGAAGCCGGCACTGCAGAAATTATTATTGGTAAGCAGCGTAACGGTCCAATTGGTTCAGTTCGTCTTGCTTTTGAAGGTCAATATACTCGATTTAGTAATCTCTCTCCTGAGTATTACAGCCAATATGATGATGAAGAATAAGCTCTATCTCTACCCAAAGGAGTAAATAAGGGTGCGCCAAGCAACAGTTTATATTGACCGCAATGCAATTCAATATAACTTAAACCGTGTCAAACAACTCGCAACAAATTCAAAAATTGTAAGTATGGTAAAAGCCAATGCTTATGGACATGGAATCAAAGACTGTTTAGCAGCCTTAAATGCATCAGATGCCTTTGGTGTCGCCTGCCTACAAGAAGGTTTAGAAATTCGTGAACTCGGATTTCAGCAGCCTGTTACTTTAATTGAAGGGGTATTTTCTGAAGATGAAATGCCAATTGCAATTAAACAAAAATTTGAATGTGTCATTCACCATCAACAACAGTTTGAATGGTTAATTAAACACAAACAAGCATATATCAGCCAAGGTTTAAAAGTCTGGATTAAACTTAACAGCGGGATGAATCGGTTAGGTTTTAAAACCCCAGAAATTATTGAAGTTATTAAAACTTTAAAATCTGAAGGATTTATTTGTGTACTTGCGATGCATTTCGCAAATGCAGATGTAGACCATCCACTTAATGAGCAACAAAAACAACAATTTCTACAAGTTAAACAAGCTTGTGATCCAGTTTTAGCTTCTTGCTGTAACTCTGCTGCTATTTATAAATGGCCAGAGTTACATTTTGACTATGTTCGTCCGGGTATCATGCTTTACGGCGCCTCGCCTTTTGCAGATCAAACAGTTCATGATCTTGACTTAAAACCAGTGATGACTTTTTCAGCAGAAGTGATTGCACTCAATCATATTCAAACTAATGAACATGTCGGTTATGGCTCTACTTTCTGTGCCACGCAAGCAATGGATATCGCGATTGTTTCTATAGGTTACGGTGATGGTTATCCACGGGCTTATATTAAACCAAATTATGTCGCTATCGATAAACAGCTCTGTGCGGTTGTAGGACGAGTAAGCATGGATATGATTGCAATCGACGTGACAGGCATGCAAGTAAAATTAGGCACTCCAGTTGAACTCTGGGGTCCACATCGCTTAGTTGATGATGTTGCGGATGCAAATGGAACGATAGGATATGAATTACTCTGTCGATTAAGCAATCGCCCCACTCGTAAAAGCACTTAAATAATAAAATATAAAAAAAATCCAAGCATGCTTGGATTTTTTTTATTTAAACATTCAAAATTTATCGCCAGTAATCATCTGTAGGCTTTGGCATTTCCTGTAATCCCCGACGAAGAGTATCTGACCATTGTTTACTAATCTGTGAGAAATAAGGATCATCTTCGGTTATTCGTTTTCCCATGGGGATAACAAAGCTATCTTTAATGTAGACCAATGCATCAAGTGGTAAGCCAACAGAAACATTTGAACGCAAAGTCGAATCAAAAGAAATCAGGCTACAACGTATTGCATCGTCTAATGGCATTGCATAATATAAAGCTCGATCCAGAATAGGCTTTCCATATTTACTTTCACCTATTTGAAAATAAGGTGTATCTGTAGTTGCGCAAATGAAATTGCCTTGTGGATAAACATTATAAAGTTGCATGTCACCACCCTTAATCTGCCCACCCACCAAAATACTACAGGCATAATTCATTTGTTCTTGGGTGTCCGAACTAATATCCTCTAAAACAGTTTTTAAGGTTTTACCAATTAGTTCAGCCGCCTCAAACATCGTATTAACACTATATAAATTAGGCTCTTGCTGCAAAGTCAGGGCATTTTGTAAATGACCTATAACAGCTTGCGTTGTTGCTAAGTTACCTGCAGTTTGCAAGGCAATAAAACGTTCTCCGGTAATGCCGAAAGTATGCAGTTTTCGGAACACAGAAATATGGTCAACTCCTGCATTGGTTCTTGTGTCACTAATAAACACCAAACCTTGTTCCAATCTTAACGCACAACAATAGGTCATTTCATTCTCTTTACATTCAACATGCCAACACTTGAACCACAGACATCATGTTCTCAACTCCACCTTGCTCTCTTACGCCACGAATAGGTGCCACATCGAGATAGTCACGTCCTACTGCAAGGTAAATGTGATGCTTGGGTGTAAACAACTGATTGCTTACATCAAAACAATACCACTGATTTTCTAAAAATACCTCCGCCCAAGCGTGACTGGCCAGGTGCGGATAGTTTTGATCAAATAGATAACCAGAGACATAACGTGCAGGTAATTGTAGCGCACGACACATCGCAATTAAAATATGAGCATGATCTTGGCATACACCTTGACCTGCATGAAATGCTTCGATCGCAGTTGTCTGAACCGAAGTACTTTCAGGCTGATAAAGTATTTTTTGCAAGATATATTCGCTTAATAAAGCAATATGCTGTCGATCCTTAACCACTACAATATTTTTGGCAAAGTCCAACATTTCCGAATCACATCGAGTTGCACCTGTCATCTGCAAAAACAAATTTGTAGGTGTAGAGAGATCTACACAACCTAGTTCTACATTTTGAAGCTCAACAATTCCTTGGGCCATAAATGTAAGATGTTGGTATGGATAACGCTGACTAGCCGTCATCCATACATTGTTAAATATATCTCTCTTTATTGTTTTATCACCCGGCACGCTAATTGCCCAATTCATAACATGTTGGTGAGGCGATGTTTGAGGCATCATTTTAATATACTGAATGCTGTTCCGAGCAGTTTCAGTATAGCTATAATGCGTTTGATGATTAACCATCAATTTCATAATCAGCCCTCAAACATATTTTCCAACTGCTGTGTAAAAGTATAGTAAGCGTCCCACGTAAGTTGCTGCTTTAGTGCTTGCCAATTTTCATCTATATTTTCCCAATTCAAATTAGCGAGCTGTTGCACCACAATATTTAGCTCTGATATGAGAACAGATAAATCTTCTCCAAAACGCAGTTCTATATCAAATTGCTCTATTTTTTGGCCTAAATGCAAAAATAAACGAACATCTTCATGTTCCGCTTCTAGTATTTGCGTGCATTGTTCGACTACTTTACTCAATGCATCAGGTTGAGCTTGAAGCCTATTAATCAAATTATTTAATTCTGCATAAGCATGTGATGACAAAATACCTCTTAGTTCCTGAATATTATCTTTAGCAATAATGAGCTGGTTCAGTAATGAAAATGTTTGCTTCTTGTCTAACATATAGTGATTTAGTAATTCAGCATTTTCTATGACCAAACCAAATGCTGCTGCAAATCTTGTTGCTTTCTCATCTTCTATAAAGGGTAAATGAGAGGCTGCAAATTTAACTCGCATCAAATATCGACCCAACCAATATATTTGATGCGCACTCGAATTGAGTAAAACCATAAAGTTCCTCTTTAACCCACAATCAGGAATGTAATGTTTCAACAACCCATGTATCTTTTATACCGCCACCTTGAGACGAATTTACAACTAAAGAACCCGCCTGCATGGCCACACGTGTTAAGCCTCCAGGCACAATCTCTGTACGATAAGGTGAACTCAATACAAATGGACGCAAGTCAATATGACGCTCAGCCACCCCGCCTGTCGTTAAAGTTGGAGCGACAGATAAAGCCAAGGTAGGCTGCGCAATATACATATGTGGCATCGCAATCAATTTTTTTCTAAAGTCATCAATTTCACATGAGCTTGCTTTGGGTCCAATCAACATGCCATATCCGCCCGAACCTTGTGCTTCCTTAACGACTAATTGATCAAGATTAGAAAGTACATAGTCTAAGTGTTCTTCTTTACGGCACTGATAAGTGGGTACATTTTTTAGAATTGGTGTTTCATCCAAATAATATTGAATCATTTGATCTACATAAGGATAGATAGATTTATCATCAGCCACGCCTGTTCCAGGTGCATTTGCAATCACGACATTTTTTTGTAAATAAGCAGACATAAGACCTGCTACGCCTAAAGCACTGTCTGGTCGAAATGCTAAAGGATCTAGAAAGTCATCATCTAAACGGCGGTAAATTACGTCTACTTTTTGACGCCCCCGAATAGTTTTGACAAATACTTGATCATTTTCTACAAATAAATCCCGATTTGTAACCAATGGCACATCCATTTCACGCGCTAGAAAAGCGTGTTCATAATAAGCACTGTTAAAACGCCCTGGTGTTAGCACCACAATAAATGGTTGATCTGCAGAAGAATTTTCTTGCAATATTTCTTTTAAAAGTTTTGGATAATGCTCAATCCCCTGTAAATTATTGGCTGTACATAGCTCAGGCATTAATTTCTGGCTAATATTTCGGCTCTCAATCATATAAGACACCCCAGAAGGTGTTCTCAAATTATCTTCTAATACAAAAAACTCCCCTTCACCATCACGGATAATATCGATCCCACTAATTTGTGAATAAATTTTTCCTTTTAAAGAATGTTTAAGCATATGGGGCTGGAAAGCATCATTTCCCATAATTTGTTCTTCGGGAATGATTTGTTCTTTTAAAATATGTTGTCCATGATAAATATCATCTAGGAAATAATTTAATGCTTTAACACGCTGTGCACAGCCTGAGGTAATTTTTTCCCATTGTTTTTTCTCGATTACTCTTGGAATTAAATCAAAAGGAATAGTGCGCTCCGTTCCTTCTTTATCACCATAAACATTAAAAGTAATCCCATGATAAAGAAAATGCTGTTTTGCTTGGGTATTTAGCTCCTTTAGCTCATCTAAAGTACGGATGCTCAACCATTGTTCAATTTTTTTAGAAGCTGCACCATTTGACGTTACATCATCAAGCATCTCATTAAAGAACTGTGATTTGAGTTGCTCAAAGAGATTAGTTTGCACAGAAATATGTTCTAAAAAAGAGGTTGGGTCAATGAGTGCCGTTGTTGTCTGCTCTTGTATAAAAAAATCATTATCAATATGTAATTCGTGCTCTTGTTCTGACATAACCACCTCGTCTTATCATTTATCTATATTTCATTTTTAAATAAGCAATTTCAGTGCCACTTATATATCTATAGTACTTTTACGGCATTATTGTTCTAACTTTCTTCTAAATATTAACATCGTTTGCCCAACGGGCTATAAACCGAATCTGACAAACTTGCTAAATCTGTAAAGATTTTTTATTGTGTTGACACCAAAGCAATTGGATATAGATGTATTACGCTTATGTCTGTAATAGAAAAAGAAACTTCGAATAGTTTATATCGCCAATGGCAGATCTTGTCTCGCCTACCGACCGGTAAATGGATCGGAACTCGAGAATTGCAAGAAATGCTTGAGCGTGAAGGTATTGAAATTAGTTTAAGGACAATTCAGCGTGATTTAAATCAAATTGCTCAGCGTTTTCCAATAGAGAGCAATAAAGCCGTACCTCAAGGCTGGCGGTGGCAATCCGATGCACCTATTCAAAGCTTACCTCACATGACAAGCTCTCAAGCGGTAACCTTTATGATGGTTGAGGAGCACCTTAAACACCTCCTTCCTCCGAGCCTGCTTGATGAGATGGGACCATGGTTCGATTTGGCCAAACGTAGCCTCTCTACACAAAATAATGTGAGACAGTGGATTAACCGTGTACGTATTGTTCCGGCAAGCCAACCGTTAATTCCGCCTGTAGTTGACCGAAATGCTCAACAAGCAATTTATGAAGGCTTGCTCCAAGACAAGCAAATAGAATGTGTTTATCGGGCACGAGTCAATCAGGGTGAAGACAGAACTTATGTGTTAAATCCTTTGGCTTTGGTACAAAAAGGTGCAGTCATTTATTTAATTTGCACACGACATGACAAAACTGAAGTGCAAACATTTGCTCTGCACCGTTTTAAATCAGCAAAAGTATTAGACAGCCGAGCACTGCACCCAGTTAATTTTGATATTGATCATTATATTGATTCAGGGGCTTTAGGCTTTAGAGTGGACTATAACCAACCAACTGAATCAATTCAGCTCACCTTAACCATGACAGAGCAAACTGCGAAAACCTTTTATGAAAGTCAGTTAAGTAAAGACCAAACGATTACTCCACTTGAAGAAAATATTGTAGAAGTTTCAGCGACTGTACCTTTTACATCTCAACTAGTATGGTGGCTACGTAGTTTTGGTAAGAAATTACTGCATATTGAGCCAGTACAAGTACATAATGCTGTGCGAGAAATTGAAACTGATAGTAAGTAGATATAAAAAAGAGAACCATCAGGTTCTCTTTAGATTTTGAATTATAATTTTCTTAATTTTATATTGTTCTTATATTTTTACTTGTTTTCAGATCAATGTGTTCTCCCCCACCAAAACTGATCTGCTCTTTCTTTTGCGCTATTTTAAACATGAGCATTGGCATGCCATTTCATATCCATTGTAGCGAATTGATTTCATTGTCATGATTAAAGCCCTCTTGTTTGAACGTGAATTCAATATAACTGGCGACTTAAAATATGTGAAATAAGAAAAAGAGGAAGCGAAATCTCTTTTCTTCCTTAGGAAGTTTCCATATATTTTTTGAATAGAAAATAAAAAAGCCCAGTCTCAACTGGGCTTTTTGTACATTTAAATGATTAAGCTGTTTTCTTAATCATATTGTTTTTACGAATTGTGATCATTACAAGCTGCACTGCTGCTGGTGTAACACCAGGAATACGGCTTGCTTGAGCTAAAGTTTCTGGAAGAACTGTTTTTAACTTCTGCGTGATTTCACGTGATAAACCAGACACTACGTCATAATCAAAATCGGCAGGAATTTTGGTTTCTTCAAGACGCTTTAATTGAGCAACATCTTCATGCTGACGGTTAATGTAACCTTCATATTTCACAGCAATTTCAATTTGCTCACCCACTTGTTCTGAAACTTCAGAACCAGTAAGTTCAGCAATTTGACCGAAGGTGATATTAGGGCGCTTAAGCAAATCAATCGCACTACATTCCTTACTCAAATCAGCACCCGTCATTTCAACGAACTTTTTACCCATCGGGTTATTTGGTGCTGCCCATAAATGTTGTAAACGAGAGGTTTCACGCTCAACCGCTTCCATTTTTTCGCAATAAGCAGCCCAACGAACATCATCAACCAAACCAAGTTCACGACCAATAGAAGTCAAGCGCTGATCCGCATTATCTTCACGTAACATCAAACGATATTCAGCACGTGAGGTAAACATACGGTACGGTTCTTTAGTACCTAACGTGATGAGGTCATCAACCAACACACCCATGTAAGCTTGGTCACGTTTAGGGGTCCATTCTTCTTGCTCCCACGCACGGCGTGCAGCATTTAAACCTGCAAGTAAACCTTGAGCGCCAGCTTCTTCGTAACCTGTTGTACCATTAATTTGACCAGCGAAATACAAGCCATTAATCGCTTTAGTTTCAAGTGTAAATTTCAAAGCTTGCGGGTTGAAATAATCATATTCAATTGCATATCCCGGACGTAAGATATGAGCGTTTTCCATACCACGAATTGAGCGTACAAGCTCGAACTGAACATCGAACGGTAAAGAAGTCGAAATACCATTTGGATAAAGCTCATGTGTATCTAGACCTTCTGGCTCCAAGAATACTTGATGTGAGTCTTTATCAGCGAAACGGTGAATTTTATCTTCGATTGATGGGCAGTAACGTGGACCTACCCCCTCAATAACACCCGTATACATTGGTGAACGATCTAAACCACCGCGAATAATGTCGTGGGTTTTTTCATTTGTATGAGTGATATAACAGTTTACTTGTTCAGGATGCATAGAAGCATCACCCATGAATGACATGACTGGAGATGGGAAATCACCCGGCTGCGGAATCATGACTGAAAAATCAACTGAACGTGCATCAATACGTGGCGGAGTACCAGTTTTTAAACGTCCTACTGGTAATTTTAATTCACGTAAACGCTGAGCAAGTGCAATAGAAGGAGGATCTCCCGCACGACCACCGCTTGATTTTTCTAAACCAACGTGAATTACACCACCCAAGAATGTACCTGTAGTCAACACAACAGTTTTAGAATCAAAGCGAATACCCATTTGGGTAACAACACCTTTAACAGTATCGCCTTCAACAATCAGGTCATCAGCTGCTTGCTGGAAAATGTCAAGATTTGCTTGATTTTCCAAAATATCACGGATGGCAGCTTTGTAACGAACACGGTCAGCTTGAGCACGTGTTGCACGCACAGCTGCACCTTTACGCGAATTTAAAATACGGAACTGAATACCACCTTTATCGGCAGCCAGAGCCATTGCACCGCCAAGCGCATCAATTTCACGGACTAAGTGAGACTTACCAATACCACCAATTGCTGGGTTACAACTCATTTGGCCCAAAGTCTCAATGTTATGGGTCAAAAGCAAAGTCTGTCGTCCCATACGCGCAGCAGCAAGGGCCGCTTCCGTACCTGCGTGACCGCCACCGATAACGATAACATCATAAACTTTAGGATAGTGCATGAGTACAAAAACACCAGAAAAAAAAGACGGAACATTATAGCAAAATTATCTGCTTATTGATGTACATAATTACAAAATTGTCTTCACATAATTTACGCTATGCCACATGATTTGACATTTTGTTTCATGAATTCAATACAAAGTGAATGTTTTTAAAATTAATTCATCTTAGAATAAAAAATGTACAGCACTTCTATGACTTTAAAATTAACGCAACGAGAAGGAATACAAAATGAAAACGACCATGTTAAAAATCTTAACTGCATCTCTAATTTGTTTTTCAGGCGTAACTTTTACCCATGCTGCTGACACGAGCAAAGCCGAAATGCAAAAACAAATTCGAGTCTGTGCAAAAAAACAGCAAGGTGAATGGGTTTCATACAATCACAACGGTGTAACCTTTAACGGTACTTGCCAACCAAATGAAAATGGCAAGTTACAATTTAAGGCTCCTGCTCCTTAATCTGTTTTGACATAGGTATAGAAGAAGTCATTTATTTTCCGCTATATCTCATCAGTATTTTCAAAGACGGTCCATTAAAGATGGGCCGCTTTCTTTTTTAAAATGGTCTAGTCCGCTACAATACGCCTTTAAATAAAATTTTTAGGTCCTTTTCGTGAAGTGGTTACAAATACACATTACCGTTGATCAAGAACAAGTTGAGTTCACAGAAACACTTTTAATGTCTCTAGGTGCGGTAAGCGTAACGCTGGATGATGCTGAAGATCAGGCTTTACTTGAACCATTACCGGGTGAAACACCTTTATGGAATAAAGTTATTGTGACAGGCATCTATCAACAAGACGAACAAGACCCAATTGATGTCGACACTTTAGAAGCTTTCTTAAAAGCTCAACTTCCAGATGTTCCTATGCGTCATGAAGAACTTGAAGATCAAGTGTGGGAACGCGCATGGATGGATTACTATGAGCCAATTCAGATTGGGGAAAAGTTCTGGATCGTGCCTGAATGGCTAGAGCCACCAGAAGCGAACGCAACTAACATTAAGTTAGACCCGGGTCTTGCATTTGGTACAGGTAATCACGCAAGTACTTTCCTATGCTTACAATGGCTGGGTAAAACTGACGTTAAAGATAAAATCGTGATTGATTATGGCTGTGGTTCAGGCATTTTAGGTGTAGCCGCTTTATTACTAGGCGCTAAAAAAGTATATGCCACAGATATTGACCCGCAAGCTGTTTTAGCAACGAAACAAAATGCAGAGCTTAATGGTGTATTAGATCGACTATATGTAGGTCTTCCTGAAGAGTTTGATCAAGAATTCACACCTAAACAAGCCGATGTTTTAGTTGCAAACATTTTAGCAGGACCTTTAATGATGCTTGCGCCTGAATTTGCAAATTTAATCAAATCTGAGGGCGAGTTCGCACTTGCTGGTGTGATTGAAGAGCAAGTTGCTGATGTTTCACGTGTTTATTCTGAATTTTTTGATATATTAGATGTCGAAAAGCGCGAAGAAAACTGGTGTCGCATTTCAGGAAAACGTAAAACAATAAATTGAGATTTTTAACTCATGAATGAAAAACAAACCCGCTGCCCTAAGTGTTTAACAGTTTATAAAGTATCTCTTACTCAATTGACTGTTGCTCAGGGTATGGTTTGTTGCCCTAAATGTAATTCAAGCTTTAATGCCTTAACCCATCTAATCAATATTGAACAGCCAGTTATGGTCAATTCAACGACTTTAGCTAATGGTTCAATGCAGACGAGATATATGACGCATTCTCACGTATTAGATATCTTTGACCAAAAAGTAGAAAACTCTAATATTGATCTTTTAACTTACCTCAACAACTTAAATTACTTTCACAATGAACCTATTAATGCTCTACCAAACCTTAATTTAGCTGAGCAGGCATCCCCACAAGAACAAGACAACAATAAAAAGCATAGTTGGCTTTACTATACGCTCTGGAGCTCTGCCAACCTTATTTTAATTTTAGTTTTTACTTTTCAAATTCTCTGGTTTAACCCTAAGCTCATGCATGCAAGCCCAACCGTTAGCCATGCTTTTAATTACGTTTGCCAAATACTGCACTGCAACAAATCAGCAGAACTTTATCAACTTATCTATATAGAAAAATTAAAAGTCCGCAAGATCGATGCGAACCATACCCAGTTCTCAGGCATATTGCTCAACCAGAATGATAAAAGTATTGAGCTTCCTAACCTAAAGTTGATTTTTGCAACAGAACCAGACAAAACAGAGGAAATCATATTAACTCCTCAACAATATCTAGTTGAAAACCTACGTGGTATTCAACGCATTCCATCAAACACTCCTTTCCGATTCCAATTTGAGCTAAACAAAAGCAAAAAAAGGCTAGTAAATTATCGATTAGAAATTGTCCACCCCTAAAATGTAAAAAAAGTGAAAAAAAAATAAAAAAAAATGCAGTTAATTTGCTCACTTTTTCCTAGACAATGGTATGATACGCGCCACGAAAGCTTTGACTCATATACTCCTCGCTCTCAATCCAAAAAAAATACTGTTAAGCATGTGTGCTTTTCTACTTTAAGCGCATAGCCTAACTTTTTTTGTTTTTGAGGGGGCTGTAACAAATATTTAATTATTGTTACGCTTATTTTTTATTCAATACGAAGAAATATGGCAAGCTAATTGTTCTTATGTTTTAGAGTCACTGTTTTAGGATCTAAAACAGGACTCCGTATTTTTAGACCACATTTATATACTACTTTACCCAAGCTAGTATTTGATTTTCGGATTAACTCGCATGAATAGCAAATCTCCTATTTTTACTGCACAATCTGATGTTGCTCTTCGCATCCACGTGGATCGCGCAGTTCGCCATTATTTTGCACAATTGCAAGGTGAGCAACCATCTCAGGTATATGACATGGTGCTAGCAGAAATGGAGAAACCTCTTTTATCTGTAGTTCTTGAATATACACGTGGTAATCAAACACGTGCTGCAGAAATTCTTGGACTCAACCGTGGCACTTTACGTAAAAAGTTAAAAGCTCACGGTTTAATGAGTGAATAAATGATAAAATGCTCACGACGTCGTGGGCATTTTTTTATGCTTATTGGTTTTAATCCGTAGACTTGAAATTGTTGAATTAAACATCATGACTATTAAACGTGCTTTGATTTCTGTATCTGATAAGACAGGAATTGTCGAATTTGCTCAAAACCTTGCAGCTCTAGGGGTAGAACTATTATCTACAGGCGGCACATATAAGTTGCTTAAAGATAATAATATCGCGGTTGTAGAAGTATCTGAACATACTGGCTTCCCTGAAATGATGGATGGTCGTGTTAAGACCTTACATCCAAAAATTCATGGCGGTATTCTTGCTCGTCGTGGTTTAGATGAAGCAGTTATGGAAGAACACAACATTGATCCGATTGATCTTGTTGTTGTA
This sequence comes from Acinetobacter pittii, assembly GCF_022449185.1. Classification (GTDB taxonomy): domain Bacteria; phylum Pseudomonadota; class Gammaproteobacteria; order Pseudomonadales; family Moraxellaceae; genus Acinetobacter; species Acinetobacter pittii_I. The sequence goes on along the minus strand of NZ_JAKUKO010000001.1, from coordinate 476,214 downwards.
AACCTTTATCCATTTGCTGCAACTGTTGCAAAACCTGACTGTACTCTTCCTGATGCAATCGAAAATATCGACATCGGTGGTCCTACAATGGTTCGTGCAGCTGCTAAAAACCATGCTTCAGTAGGTATTGTAGTTAATGCTTCTGATTACGACACTGTAATTAATGAATTAAAAACTGCTGGTTCACTTTCTTATGAAACACGTTTTGATTTAGCAGTTAAAGCATTTGAACATACAGCTCAATACGACGGCATGATTGCTTCTTACTTAGGCGCTCGCGTTGGTAAGACCGAAGGTGAAGCTGACTTATTCCCTCGTACATTCAATACTCAATTGAATAAAGCACAAGATTTACGTTACGGTGAAAACCCACATCAATCTGCTGCTTTCTATGTTGAAGCAAATGCAAAAGAAGCATCAGTTTCTACTGCAAAACAGTTACAAGGCAAAGAATTGTCTTATAACAACATTGCAGATACAGATGCAGCACTTGAATGTGTTAAATCATTCGCAAAACCTGCTTGTGTCATCGTGAAACATGCTAACCCTTGTGGTGTTGCAGTTTCTTTAGACGGCATTAAAGCTGCTTATGATTTAGCTTATGCAACTGATCCAGAATCTGCTTTTGGCGGTATTATTGCATTTAACCGCGAGTTAGATGTTGCAACTGCTCAAGCAATTGTAGAGCGTCAATTCGTTGAAGTAATTATTGCTCCAAGTATTGCTGATGGCGTACTTGAAATAACTGGCGCTAAGAAAAATGTACGTGTTTTAGTATGTGGCGAGTTACCTGCTATTGATGCACGGGCACCGCAACTTGACTATAAACGCGTAAATGGTGGCTTACTTGTTCAAGATCAAGACTTGGGCATGATCACTAAAGATGATCTTAAAGTAGTTACGAAGCGTGCGCCAACTGAACAAGAAATTGATGATCTTATCTTTGCTTGGAAAGTTGCAAAATATGTAAAATCAAACGCAATTGTTTATGCTAAAAACCGCCAAACTATTGGTGTAGGTGCAGGTCAAATGAGCCGCGTTAACTCAGCGCGTATTGCTGCCATTAAAGCTGAACATGCTGGTTTGGTTGTTGAAGGTGCTGTAATGGCTTCTGATGCATTCTTCCCGTTCCGTGACGGTATTGATAATGCTGCTAAAGCTGGCATTAAATGCATCATTCAACCAGGTGGTTCTATGCGTGATGAAGAAGTAATCGCTGCAGCAGATGAAGCTGGTATTGCAATGGTGTTCACTGGTATGCGCCATTTCCGCCATTAATTTAAATTTAGTCCTCCCTAACCCTCCTTTTATTCAGGAGGGTTTTCCACAATAATGGAGCTAAACTCCACCTTGAGGAATAGAGGGGGATGAAAAGGATTAAAGTTAAGGAACAAATTAAAAATGAATATTTTAGTTTTAGGTAGTGGTGGTCGTGAACATGCTTTGGCATGGAAAATCGCGCAAGATACCAAAGTTACTCAAGTTTTCGTTGCACCGGGAAATGCGGGAACTGCAACTGAAGACAAATGCGTTAATGTTCAGCTTGATATTTTAGACAACCCTGCAATTATCGCTTTTGCTAAAGAAAATAATGTTGAACTTATTATTGTTGGCCCAGAAGCACCTTTAGTTAATGGTGTGGTAGATGCTGCTCGCGAAGCAGGTCTAAAAATTTGGGGACCAACTCAATATGCTGCGCAGCTTGAAGGCTCAAAAGCATTTGCTAAACATTTTTTAAAGCGTCATAACATTCCAACTGCTTTTTACGAAGTATTTACGGAAGTTGATGCAGCTAAAGCTTATGTTGAAAAAAATGGTGCACCAATTGTAATTAAGGCAGATGGTCTTGCTGCTGGTAAAGGTGTAATCGTTGCAATGACTAACGAAGAAGCTTTTGCAGCAATTGATGACATGCTTGCAGGCAACAAATTTGGTGATGCTGGTTCACGTGTTGTAATTGAACAGTTCCTAGCAGGTGAAGAAGCTTCTTTCATTTGTATGATTGATGGTAAAAACATATTACCAATGGCAACTTCACAAGATCACAAGCGTATTTTTGAAGGCGATCAAGGTCCTAACACTGGCGGTATGGGTGCTTACTCTCCTGCTCCGGTGGTAACTTCTGAAATTTTCGAACGAGTTATGACTGAAATCATGCGTCCAACTGTTGAAGGTATGGCTGCTGACGGACATGTCTACACTGGTTTCTTATATGCTGGCTTAATGATTGATGAACAAGGTCAACCACGTGTGATCGAGTTCAACTGTCGTTTTGGGGATCCTGAAACTCAGCCAATCATGATGCGCTTAAAGTCATCTCTTGTTGAATTGGTAGAAGCTGGTATTGCTGGTAATTTACCAAAAGAAGCTGAATGGGATGAGCGTAAGTCAATTGGTATCGTACTTGCAGCCGAAGGCTATCCTGATAGCGTACGCAAAGGCGATGTAATTTCAGGTATTGGACAATCACCTGAAGATACTAAAATTTTCCACGCAGGCACTGCAACTCGTGAAGATGGTCACATCGTAACTTCTGGTGGTCGAGTTCTTTGTGTAACTGCGCTAGGCGACAGCGTGCTTGAAGCACAAATTAATGCACTTGAAGTATGCGGCCAAGTGACCTTTACAGGTATGCAATATCGTAGTGACATTGGCTATCGCGCAATTGCTCGTGAAAAAGCTGAATAAAAGTTAATAAAAAAAGCTTCCTACTTAGGAAGCTTTTTTTATTTTGTACCCCCAGCATAAGAAAATAATATAAATTTTTTATAAGATTTATTAAGATATCAACAAATAGAAAAAAGCCCTCTATATCAACTACATTTTTATTGCTATCATTAGTACATAGTTGTAACTGTCATCAGACACTGCTGTTTTAATAATTTCCATAAAGACTTGCTCTACAAATTATGCCTGTAGAGAGTTTTTTAATATTCTAAATTTATGAATGCTCGTTTGGCTACTGTTGGGGATGAACTGTTTGGGGAAACAGTTTTTGTTTATTAAACAATTACCCTCTGTTATAGCCTAAATATGCAAGCAAATTATGGAACCCCAGAAAAAGATCACAGAGTTTAGACTAGTTGTAATTCCAACTCCTCTCTTTTCATATTGATATAGATCAATCGTTATTGTTCTATATCTTAATCAGGACTTTTTTAAATGAAAAAGCTGATCAGCCTTTTTTTAAGCATGTCAGTAGTATTATTGACAGCATGTAGCAAACAAGAAAATGCTCAACAAGCCGAACAAAACAATGATAGTACCAAAGTACAAAAGGTAGTAATTGCCTCTACAGGTTCGGATGCTGACATTTGGCGTTATATCGCATCTTTACCTGAAACCCAAGCTGCTGGACTGAAGTTAGAAGTAAAAAACTTCTCAGACTCCGTTTCAATGAATACAGCAATTGCAAATAAAGAAGTAGATTTGAACGCATTCCAAGCTTATTCTTATCTTACTGCATATAATAATTCAAACCCGGATAAGATTGCAGCGGTTTCTACCACTTATATTGAGCCAATGGGGATCTATTCTAGTAAATACAAAAAAATTGAAGAGCTTCCTGAAGGTGCAATTATTGCAATCCCAGATGATGCTGCCAGCGAATCTCGTGCGCTACTCTTGTTACAAACTGCTGGCTTAATCAAGCTTAAAGCTGACTTTAATCCTATTCAGGGCAGTCCAATTGATGTTATCGAAAATCCTAAAAAGATCAACATCAAACCAATCAAAATGGAAACTGTATTACGTCTTAAAAATGAATTTGATGCAGTTGTATTAAATAATACCTTAGCACTCGAGGGAGGTTTAAACGTACTCAAAGATTCTTTGTTCTTTGAACCTATTGATCAAATCACAAAACTTAGTGTCAACGTTCTAGCAACTGCTGAATCACGTAAAAATGATCCTGTCTTGCAAAAAGTTGGTAAGCTTTACCACACTGCAGCTGTTAAAAAATATATTGAAGAACACTTTGATGGAACAAAAGTTGACGTAGACAAACCAATCAGCTATCTCTCAGAAGCTAAATAGTAATATAATAGCTGCAACGCGAAACAGGCAAAAACTCTTTGCCTGTTTTTTCTTTTCAGCATAGTTTTTGACGACATGATTCAATTTAAAAACATTTCAAAGCACTATCAGCTTAAAGGCCAAACCATACGAGCTCTGGACCAAATTAATTTGGAAATTCCTGAAGGGAGTATTTTTGGTATTATTGGCTATAGTGGTGCAGGTAAAAGTACTTTAATCCGCCTGATTAACTTACTTGAACGACCAAATGAAGGTCAGGTTATCATTAATCAAAAGGACTTCACTGCTTTGGATGCGCGTTCATTACGTCAGGAACGTGCAAATATTGGTATGATTTTTCAGCACTTCAATTTGCTACAAACCAAGACGGTTGCTGAAAATATCGAAATGCCAATGCGTCTGCTGAATTACAATAAGGCAGAACGTGAAAAGCGCTTAAATGAGTTATTGGAGTTCATTGATCTTAGGCATAAAAAAGATGCTTATCCTGATGAACTTTCTGGCGGCCAAAAGCAACGTGTTGGTATTGCTCGTGCTTTGGCAAATCATCCAAAAATTCTTTTGTGTGATGAAGCAACCTCTGCCCTAGACCCGCAAACAACCAAGTCTGTTTTAGAGTTACTTAAGAAAATCAATCAAGAGCAAAAAATCACAATCGTTATGGTGACCCATGAAATGGATGTCATTGAAACTGTTTGTGATCATGTAGCTGTGATGGAAGCTGGAAAAGTCATTGAACAAGGTTCAACGATTGATATATTTAGTAATCCCCAACATCCGACGACTAAAAACTTTATACAAACTGTTTTACATCAACAGTTGCCTGTGAATATTTTAAATCAACTCGAAAATCAGCATCACCATAGCATCTACTGTTTACAGTTTTTGGGCCGTTCTGCTCAGGAACCTGTGATTCAGTCACTAATTAAACAATTTGATATTAGTTTAAATATCTTATTCGCCAACATGACTGAAATTAACGGTACTGTCATTGGTCAAATGTTTGTACAGCTTCTAGGTGAGCCTCAGTTGATTAAGCAGGCAATCGAGTTTTTAGAAAAAAATGAAGTGAGTGTAGTTCAATCAGGAGATCAAGTATGAGAGACTTAATCGTACAGTGGTTAACTGAACTTACTCAACCTTTCTGGCACAGTTCTCTTTCAATTGACCAGTTTGTAACAGCTCTACAAGAAACATTTCACATGGTGTTTTTTGCGCTGTTATTTGGTGGTATTTGGGGTTTCATTCAAGGGGTTATCCTGCTTGTAACTCGCCCAGAAGGTATTTTGCCGAATAGATTTGTCTATCATTTACTCAACCCAATTGTAAATGCGTTACGCTCTCTCCCATTTATTATTTTACTTATTGCAGTGATTCCTCTTACCAAGTTGTTGGTAGGTACTTCAATTGGTACATGGGCAGCGATTGTTCCTTTAACAATTTACGTTGGTCCATATATGGGACGTCTGATTGAAACTTCCCTACTCGAAGTAAATGAAGGAATTATTGAATCTGCTCAGGCGATGGGTGCTACACCTTGGCAAATTATTTATCGCTTTATTTTGCCAGAAGCACGCAGTTCACTCATTTTAAACCTCACAACAGCGACAATCAGTTTGATTGGTGCAACAGCAATGGCTGGTGCTGTTGGCGCAGGTGGTATTGGTGACTTAGCAATCTCTTATGGTTATCAACGTTTTGATACAAGCGTTGTAATTTTAACAGTAATTGTTCTATTGCTCTTAGTACAGATTGTACAGACGCTAGGTAACTGGCTCTCTACGATCCGTTAAATTATTCATATAAAGAGCTCCCTAAATGGGGGCTTTTTTGTTTTATATAAGTCATTTTCGTTAAAAGGTTGAGTGAGTGGCTTAATACCATTTTCTGTTATTATCAAAAACAGTGATTATTTACTCTTTGGATTTGGTTTTAGGATAAAACAATGCGTTATAGAATTCATTTTATTGATGTACAGAATGCCCTCCAAAACTATATCTGGATTTTAGAAGATACTGAAACCCAAGAGGCTGTTGCAGTTGATCCAACAGAAGCTGATCTTGTGACTCAATTTTGTCAAAATCATCAACTCACTTTAAAACAAATCTGGCTCACTCATTGGCATAAAGACCATATCGGTGGTGTAGCAGATCTGACAACAGCTCAGAATATTACTGTCTATGGTCCACGTGATGAGCTTACAAAGATTCCGGGAATTACTCATCCCTTACAACATGACGACCATCTAAAATTTAATGATTTAAAAGTAGAAATTATCGCGACTCCAGGTCACACCTTAGGACACATTGTGTATTTTATTGAGGAATTAGATGCTGTATTCTGCGGCGACACGTTGTTCGCAATGGGATGTGGTCGATTATTTGAAGGTACGGCTGAACAAATGTATCACTCACTGAGCCGTCTAGCAGCCCTACCAACTCAAACCAAAGTTTATTGTACGCATGAATACACGCTTTCAAATGCCGAATTTGCTTTAACGATAGAACCGCATAACCATGCCTTATCTGAACGAGCTGAAGAAGTCCGTGAATTACGCAAGAAAGGATCAATCACCCTTCCGAGTACGATTGAACTCGAATTAGAAACCAATCCTTTTCTTCGTGCAGAAAGTGCTGAAGACTTTGCTCATTTACGTGCACTTAAAGATAATTTTTAAAGTTAAAGCTTCTCCTTTTAAGAGATACAGTTTCATTTTATGAACTGTATCTTTTTGCATAGCGCACGTTGATCGTAATTATTTTTTACATTTACTATCTTCATATTTATTCATCTTTTTAAAAATTCTCTCGAATTTATTTTTTTTAAAAACACATCAACAAACAACCAATTAAATAAAAAGTTTTTATTTTTTAGTTACATAACACCTCCATATTTTTATAAAAATGAAAACTGTTCTTTCTCTATCTTACTTTTTTTACAAGTTGCAAAATAAAACAAAGTTTTCCCCCTTTAAAAAATCTAATTAAAACCCTATTAATAAATAAGATGTAATGCCACGGATAGAAGGAGTTCTCACGTGAAAAAGGTTGTTAAAGCTAAAAATTTGATTGCGTTTCGTATTTGGTTAGAAAAGTTAGGGTATTCAGTTAAAAATCTTGCTGATGGAAAAGGTTTTACTTTTAGTTTTAAAAAAGAATATGGTTTAGTGACCTGTGATTTAGCAGGTAATTCATTAGCGATGCAATTAGGTGAAGAGTTTGAGGATCACTTAAAAGCATAATTTTTTACGACTCGATTTTAATTACAGTATTGTCTTTTTGAAAGATAAGTAATATTGCAGAACTTTAGAATGGTTTAATTAAAATATATTGTTAGATATTAAACAAAAAATCTGTAGCGGGGCTACTCTCCCAAATTGCCCTCTGCTACAGATTTTTTTATAAGATTATTGTGCTTTAGGGTTCTTTAAAGCTTTGTCTAAGAGATCTTTATCTAAAGCTTTATCCCATCGTGCTACAACAATTGTTGCGCAAGCATTACCAACTAAATTTGTTAATGCACGGCACTCCGACATAAAACGGTCAATACCAAGAATTAAAGCCATACCTGCTACAGGAACCGCCGGTACAACCGATAGAGTTGCAGCCAGAGTAATAAAGCCTGCACCAGTCACCCCTGCTGCACCTTTAGAACTTACCATTGCCACAAGAAGCAAGGCAATTTGTTCACTAATGGATAAGTCTACGTTACACGCTTGGGCAATAAACAGAGCAGCCATAGTCATATAGATATTTGTACCATCAAGGTTAAATGAATACCCTGTTGGAATCACCAAACCGACTACCGATTTTTCACAACCTGCTTTTTGCATTTTATCCATTAAAGATGGTAAAGCTGCTTCAGAAGAACTTGTTCCTAAAACCAGCCAAAGTTCATCTTTGATATAACGGATTAAATGAATAATTGAGAAGCCATTGTAACGGGCTACGGCTCCTAAAATCACTATGACAAACAATACCGCTGTAATATAGAACGTCATAATTAATAGTAATAAATTACCAATTGATTCGATTCCATACGCACCGATGGTAAAAGCCATTGCACCAAAAGCACCGATTGGAGCAAGCTTCATTAACATACCAACAAGGTAGAAAACAGGCGCTGTTAAGTTATTTAAGAAGTCGGTAATTGGACGTGCACGGTCACCCAATGCAGCCAAAGAAATACCAAATAATACTGCCACAAATAGAACCTGCAAAATCTCGCCACCTGCCAGAGGGCTAACTAGAGTTTGCGGGATAATATTCATGAAGAAGTCAGTAATATTTGTTGCATGCGCCTTTTCAACGTAAGTATTTACTTTGTCGTTGACTAAGGTAGCAGGGTCAATATTAAGACCTTTACCTGGTTGGATAATATTTGCCACAATCATACCAACCACAAGCGCCAAGCTTGAGAAGGTAAGGAAATAAAGCATCGCTTTACCAGTTACACGACCAACTCGGCTCATGTTTGTCATACTGGCAATGCCTGTAACAACGGTTAAAAAGATGACGGGAGCAATAATCATTTTAACGATCTTGATGAATGCATCACCAAGCGGTTTTAAACTTTCGCCAAGTTCTGGGTAAAAATGACCAATTAAAATGCCCAAAATAATTGCAAAGATGACCTGTACATACAAAATTTGGTGAAACTTCTGTTTTTTCTGTACCGTTTCTTGGTCAAGGGTATTGAAATCCATTATCTAAATACCTTTTCGATGGGGATAAAAAAATAAAATATAAAGCGTGCACCACAAGCTGCTTTATCAAGGAAAAGCCATTGTAAAGAATAAAAAACGGCCTGTGTTATAAATTTAAAAAATGTCAAATTCAATAATCATGCAATAAATTATATAAAATCATTTTAATTTTCTAGTTTTAAAAAATAAAAAAACAACCAAAATTCGATATAAAGCATTATTTAATCTTAATATTTTAAGTAAAAACATGCACAAAAATGGCTGTAGAAGTTTAATTGTTTTATACCAGCACAACATTTATTAAATAAATGATTTTATAAAAAACATGTAAATTATAAATTATGAAAATTTAGTTTAAAAATAATAAGAAAAATTGATATATAATTTTTTAACAAGATAAAGTGTCTCGTTCTTGTTAAAAAAATCCCACTAAGAGGCTTTAATAAATTAATTCAAATTAGGGAGCGTTAAATAACCGTTCCAATAAAATGTGGACGTAATCTAAGCTTAAGGTACGTTCAGTAAATAAAATGCGAAATAGCATAGGAGCAATAACAGCTTCGATAATTTCTTCATTATTTATAGTGAGTTCATTACGCGATTTAGCTCTGGCTTGAATAATATCAAGTTGTTGAATAATTAAGGTTTCACATTTTCTTGCATTTGAAGAGTCGGCTGTATATAGCACATCACGCAATAATGTTTGACCAACTTCAGAAGAATACTCCTCAAAATATTGTTCAATCCATGCAGTGATATCTAGCTGAAATGAACCTAAATCTTTTGGTTCCATATCAGGTTTAAGTTCATTTAGGGCTACATCTGAAAATAGCTGATTAATATCGCCCCAACGGCGGTAAATTGTCGAAGGTGTTACCCCTGCCTCATGAGCGATCATAGGTATGGTAATTTGGGTCTGCTCTAAGGTTTTTTGAAGCTCTTTTACCGCTTGATGCACCGCAGTTTGAATTCTTTCACTACGACCGCCAGGACGTAAGCCAGTAACAACTTTTGCCATTTATAAACTCTGTAAAAGGAATCAAAAAATTTATAAATATTTATATTTATATACAAAATACACTAAAGCTAAGGATTTGCTTTAGTGTAAAAATAATGTATAAAAGCTAAATATTCGCTTTTATGTTATTCATCTTATATGAACAATTCAAGTTCAAAACGGTCTGGATCGGTTTTTCAGTTAGATAGTGCAAGTGCATTGACACTTAATACAGTCACGCTCATGACTTTTATGGCGGCGTCTAGTGCACCGACTCCACTTTATCGTCTATACCAACAGCTTTGGCAATTTACACCTGTCACTTTGACTTTAATTTTTGCAACTTATGCTTTTACTCTGCTGGGTTCATTACTGATTATTGGTTCTTTGTCTGACTATATTGGACGCCGTCCTGTCATTATTGCAGCCATTTTTCTGCAAATTATTTCGATGAGCTTTTTCTTATTTGCTTCAGATGTTTCGATGTTATTTATTGCACGGGGCTTACAAGGAATTGCAACTGGGCTTGCTGTCTCGGCTATAGGCGCAGCAATTTTAGATTTTAGTAAGCTTCAGGGTTCGCTTATTAATAGTATCGCACCAATGGTCGGCATGGCTGTTGGTATATTTCTAACTTGTTCTATTTTGCAATTCTCTGCCCAACCATTACAGCTTGTTTTTGAATTCTTGTGTCTTCTTCTTATTTGTGAACTCATTTTAAGTTTTTTTACTCCAGAGACAGCCCAGAAAAGATCGGGTGCACTTGCCTCTTTAAAACCCAATATGGCTATTCCGCCACAAACAAAAAGCGCTTTATTGAGTATTAGTCCGATTAATATTGCTCTTTGGATGGTCAGTGGTTTCTTCTTATCACTTATGCCCTCTTTACTGGCAAAAATTTTCGAGACATCTTCAGCGTGGTTAAACGGAATCACCTTCATGGCGCTAGCACTCTCAGGTGCAGCCGGTATATTAACGCTTAGGAAGTCGACAAATTACCGTATTTTATTAACAGGTACTCTTTCAATTGCTATTGGTTCAACTGTTTTATTTTTAGCAATTAATCTTACAAGTGCAGTAGTTTTATTTCTCGGTTCTATTATTACCGGAGTTGGTTTTGGTACAGCTTTTATGGGCGCAATCCGCACAGTAATGCCTCTAGCTTTACCAGAAGAACGTGCAGGTCTTATGGCTGCATTTTTTGTTGAAAGTTACTTGGCATTTAGTATTCCTGCAATTTTAGCTGGCTATTTTGTTGGAAAAGTTGGACTCATGCATACAGCAAATAGTTATATTTGTTTTATTATCTTACTATCGCTTGTTGCCCTTCTTCTGATTTTTAAAAACTTTAAAAGTAAATAAGCCTATAAAAAATAGCCTCTATTGAGGCTATTTTTTATTTCATTGGTCACGCCAAGGTTTTAAAAACCGCTTTACATACTTTTTAAATGGCCATGTAAATTGTTTTATAAAACTATTTGGAATTTTATAACCTACCGTGCCATACACGCTTGCCAAATGATTTGGCATATATACACTTTTGAAGATGACATCATATAGAGGGATAAAAGCAGCGTAATTTTTATCAATGGCAGGTTTTTCTGAAGAGTGATGCCAATGGTGGAATTCTGGTGTAGCGATAATCCAGCGCAAATATGGAAAACGAAAACGCACATTGGAATGAATAAAAATAGCGTGAAATGAAATAAAGATTAAATAAGCAAAAACAGCTGAAGTATGAAAACCTAACAGGAAAATCGGTAAAGTCGCAATAAAACGAGTCATGAGCACTTCAATGACATGCAAACGAGAAGATGCTAACCAATCCATATATTCAGTCGAATGATGAATCGCGTGAAAGCGCCATAAGAAATTAACCTCATGCATGGCACGATGTAACCAATATACCGTAAAATCAACCACGATGAGCAATTCGATAAATTGCAGCCAAATCGGCTGAGCTTGTACATAAGGTACAATTGGGTTGTCAGGCAGGTGTGTAATCCAATATTGAATTGGCATAACCGTTAAAAAGCTGAATAATTGAATCCCAATATGGCTGACCATGAAATATTTCATATCGGTCACCCATCCTACCCTTAATATTTTTTGTTCAGGATTTTTAGCAAAAAAACCTTCAAGAGGAATAAAAATGAACGCTAAAATAAATAAAGTTAGTACAAAATAATCGATACCTGCATAAAACGGTACACTTGGCAAAACGGGTGCTTCAATTACACCACAGCCCAAAACTGCTGCTACAAGTGAAAAACATAGCCCGTAAAATCCATATCGGTTTTGACGGATAATGGCACTAAACGCTCCAAAACCTGCACTAACAATAATGCCTGTGATGAGGCCATAATAAAAAAGATTATAGTGTTTTGCGTAAATAGGACGGAGTTCTGGGGTGGTTAATACACTGGGAAATAAAAAACATAATGCACCAAATAAGCAAAGTAAGCTGAGTGACATTGAAATAAAGGCGCTAATTTTTCCTAAACCTGCGTTCAGTTCTAAATTCTCAAATTTTGCTCTTAATTGATCGGTCATAATTCATATACAGTTCTTATTGTGTATAACGCGAATGCTATCAAAATTTAATAATAAATTGTAAAAAGAACCAGATTTAACTCAGACTAAAAATAGATAGATAAAGAAAACTAACTAATTCACCACAATTTAGGCAAATTAGTTAGTTATTTTAAAATATTTATTTATCTCATACTGTTGAAATAAGATAAAAATAATGAAGTCTTAAAATGAGATTCAGACCATTTATTTTTTATATGGAGTCTCATATGTTGTTTCAGCAACTGGCGAAATACGCCAAATCGTATTGCCCACATCATCTGCAACTAACACGGCACCTGAGAAATCAATTGCTACACCTACAGGGCGTCCATACGCTTTACCTTTATCACTGAGGAATCCAGTCAAAATATCTTGCGGTGGACCTGAGGGTTGGCCACTTCTAAATGGTACAAAAATGACTTTATAACCACTGTGAGGTTTACGGTTCCAAGAACCATGCTGACCGATCAATGCCCCTCCTCTAAATTGTGGCATGAGTTCGGCTGCATAAAATGCAAGGCCTAAAGAAGCCGTATGGTTACCTAGCGCATAGTCGGGTTTAATTGCACGAGCAACCATTTCAGGATTTTGCGGTTTTACTCGCACATCTACATGTTGACCATAGTAGCTATAAGGCCAGCCATAAAAAGCACCGTCTTGAACTGAGGTCATATAATCGGGTACTAGGTCACTCCCGATTTCATCGCGCTCATTAACCACCGTCCAAAGTTTTCCACTTTGAGGCTGCCAAGCCATACCATTTGGATTACGTAGGCCGGTTGCAAATGGGCGTGACTGACCACTTGCGATGTCAAACTCTGTAATTTGTGCTCGACCTTTTTCTTGATCTAAACCATTTTCAGCAACGTTACTGTTAGAACCAACGGTAATGTACAGCTTGGTTCCAGCTGGGTTAGCAATCACATTTTTGGTCCAATGGTGATTTAAAGGACCACCCGGTAAGTCCAATACTTTGGTTCCACTGGCTGTAATTTGAGTTTCTCCTTCTTGATAAGGAAAACGCACCAGTGCATCCGTATTGGCGATATATAGGTTATTATCGACCAGTGCCATACCAAACGGGGAATTTAAGTTTTGAAGAAATACCATTTTCTTATCAGCGACGCCATCTCCATTGATGTCACGAAGTAAAGTAATACGGTTGGCACTCGGATGAGACGACCCTGCCCGTCTCATTACAAAGGTCATGATTTTACCTTTAATGCCTTTGCTGTCTTCCGGTTTAGGCGGAGCATCTGTTTCAGCAACCAATACATCGCCATTTGGTAACACATAAAGCCAACGCGGGTGCTCAAGTCCTTTGGCAAATGCTTTGACCTTTAAACCTTCTGCTGGTTTTGGCATTACCCCACTCGGCCAGCCTTCTGCTGGAGCTATATTAACAGTTGGTAATAGGCTTGATTTAGGTTCAGGAAGTTTTGGGTCTGGCCCATAACTATCAGTAATTGGATATTGAGAGGATGAAGCACATCCTGCAACAAGAACTACAACTGTAGTGCCTAAAATTGGCATTAAAAAACGTGTAAGCATCTTTTATCTCCATTTCTTATTTTTTCGCAATAAGCACAGATTAATGCTTTAGAAGAGAGACTTATAGTTTATTTATTTAACAAAACTAAGGATTACCGTCTATATTTTCAAAATTTTAATACATAACTAGTGTTTTCTAGATATTTAAAAGACTCTATTTATCAACGACACATTAATACTTAGCGTTAGGATTATTGCGTAGCATATTTAAGAAACCCTCTTTATCTTTTGGCGAGATCATTACTGTAGCCACTCTGCCATCTTTCATATAATAAATTTTAAGCCGATCTAGCGATAATGCTGGAGAGGAAAGTGGATTATGAGTAGGTTCTATGCGAGTAATATCATCAATATTAATTTTCCATCGAAACACTAAACTCCTAATAGTTAAAGTGTTGTTTTCTACTAGATAATAGGTATTAAAGATGGGAAGCCAAATAACCAGAATGACTAAACTATAAATGATAAAGTGCGGAAAATTTGAAGCTAAAGAATAATGATAATTTGCTTCATAAATTTTCATAACGATATTGGCAGTGATCACAACAAATATTAATAAAAGCCACCAATCAATTTTTGATCTAAATTTCAAAATTTATCCTCCATCTTTAAAATTAATTCCTAACAATTTATTGTTTCTAATTTATCTTCTTAAGTTAAAGCAAAACTTACCGCCTCTTTTGCATGAATGGCAGTCGTATCAAATAAAGGAACCGAGAATTTAAGCTCACCAATTAACATACAAATTTCAGTACAACCTAAGATAATTCCTTGAGCTCCTTCAGCAATAAACCTCTCTACAATAGCAATGTACTTTTGCTGAGAATCGGGGTTAATCACACCTAAACAAAGTTCTTCATAAATAATGCGATGGACTGTCTTTCGATCTTCTTCATTTGGAATAATCACATCAATTCCATAATCCTGCAATCGAGCTTTATAAAAATCTTGCTCCATTGTAAAAGCTGTCCCTAACAGTGCAACTTTACCAATGTTTTGACTCAAAATTTCTTTTGCCGTTGCGTCAGCGATGTGTAAGAAAGGAACGGTAATTGAATCTTCAATCTGTGCAGCAACTTTATGCATGGTGTTAGTGCACACCAAAATACAATCTGCTCCTGCTTTTTCTAAATTTTGTGCTTGCTCAGCTAAATATGCGCCAGCCTCTTGCCATAAACCCTTCGCTTGCAAGGCTGCTATTTCCTCAAAATCGACACTATTAATAATGACCTTAGCAGAGTGCAATTTTCCTAATTTACGATGAACCATTTTATTGATTTGTTGATAATAAAGCGCTGTAGATTCCCAACTCATTCCGCCTAATAAGCCGATTGTTTTCATTATTGAACCCTTCTATTTATGCAAAACTTATCTATATCTCTTATGGGTAAAGCACAGCTAGAATAAAATTGCTTTCTAAAATTTTTTCTTGCTTATCTTATTTATTAATCTTAAACGCTGTGGAGTCCCAAGAAATTTCTAAGTTCAATAGACCTTATTTATGAACTTCCCAAAACAGAAAACTCCCCCATAAATCCCAAACTCTAAAACATAAGAATTCACGCAAAATTCACGACCAACTCTTTAATTTGATCTTATAAAGTTGGCTTGGATATCGACATGAAAATTATAACTACAGCCCTAGGGTTGGTTACTTTGGTAGGTTTAACGGCGTGTAAAAGTGTGCCTAGTTACTCAGGTGACTATGGCAAAGCTGAACAAAAAATTACTGGTATAGAATTAGATGATCAACAGGCGCTAGATGTCGGCAATCGTTTTGTCGCTGCATTTAATACGCTCGGTACTCCTTCTTTTGTAAATAATGCTAGCAATCTTTACGCTGATCAGCTCTATATCAACGATACACTCTCGCAGTTCTCTCAAAAGAAAGATCTGATTAAGCATTTTGAAGGCATGAATGCCCGAGTGAGTAATGTCACTGTAAAACTCATTAGTGCAACTCATCACCAAGATACAGCCTACATTCATTGGTACATGACCTATGACTTTAAAATGTTAGGTCGCTCAAAAACGATGGCTTCTTATGGAATTAGTCAAATTAAGATTAATGACCAACAAAAAATTATTTTCCAGCAAGATTATTGGGATCCGGCAAATGGCCTCTACCGTTCTTTACCCATATTTGGAGGAGTATATAAATGGATATTGCCATTCAAAAAAGTCGAATCTTGATATTTCTAGGAATCTTAATCGTATCTCAAGCCAATGCGGCTGAATTGAAAAAATGCAGTTCAGCACCTTTAATGGTTACAAGTAAAAAAGTGGGAAATGTCAGTTACTTTGCTGAAGATTGCCAAAAAAATTGGCAAAGCCAAAGCATCAAAATGGACTTTAGCTATAACCGCGATATTCCCGAGTGGGCATTTAAACGCGCAGCCACCCACTTTTTGAAGAAAAATGTTAGCGGCTTTGATACGAAATCCCCGCTTAATCATATTAATGAACTATATAGGCCAATTAAGAGTGGAGATCTCTATAGTCTCTACTATCAACATGAAAATCAAAAACTAGAATTAAAATTAAACCAGAAGCTACTCGGCTCTTTAAACAATCCGAATGCAAATCAATATTTTAAAATCTGGTTTGGTAACGAACCGTTTAATGCTAAATTAAAACAACAATTATTAAATTAATGGCTTAATAAAATCTCATGGGTAATCACTTTATCCTCATGGTTGAGGACCATTTTGAACTCGCAGCAACGGTCTGCGAATTTCTTGAAGTGCATGGTTATGTCGTCGATCATGCACGTAATTTAGATGCTGCACGGACTTTTCTCAAATCTCAGCATTATCATCTTTTGTTGCTCGATATAAATTTGCCCGATGGCTCGGGTTATGACCTATGCAACTGGCTACGTACCGAACAAGGCGTTGATATTCCCGTTCTTATGCTCACAGCAAGAGATACTTTAGATGACAAACTTAAAGGTTTTACTGCTGGCACAGATGATTATTTGGTAAAACCTTTTGATTTTAATGAACTAGTAATGCGGATTCGTGCATTAATCAAAAGAGCAGCTGGCGAAGTTACTCACCATAAAATTCAAATTCACGACTTAATTCTTGATAGCGCAACTCAAACCGTGGTTCGTGCCGGAAATAATATCGAGTTACCCCCTATTCAATTTAAACTATTAAAAATTTTGATGCGCCAGTCTCCAAAAGTAGTGACTAAGCAAGAACTGATGATGGAATTATGGGGTGACGAAGAACCTGAAAGCGATGCGTTGCGCAGTCACATCTATAACCTAAGAAAAATGGTTGATAAACCTTTTGATCCTAAACTATTACATACAGTGGCAGGTGTCGGTTTAAAAATTGCTTTGGAAGATTCCGCGACTTAACTTAAATACACCACAACAATTAAGCCTGTGGTTGGCTCCAAATCGAGTTCAGGATGAGTGGTTAAATAGTACTGCCGATCAAACAGCTCCACTCGCCATCCTAATTGCTTGCAAAGCTTTTGTACCAATTGCAAACCAATGCCATGACCTTTAGCCTTTAAGGAAAGTTGTGTGTCGCTGAGCTCTTGCACCTTTACATCGTTAGGTAAAGAAATTCCAATTCCATTATCTGCAATAATCAGGCTGTTTTTTTGTTGAATGATGTCGATTTGTGAACCTTGAGAATAATTAAGCGCATTACGTAAAATATTACCTAAAACCATTTGAGTCATAGAAGGATATAACCAGCGTGGCTGTTCAGCTGAGTCTGGATGAATACTAATATGTATTCCTTTACCTGCACTCACCGCTTCTAAACTTTCAACTAAATCCTTTACTGTTTTGGATAATAAATTTTTCTCAGATGGCAAGCTCTGTACCGTATTACGTGCAATCGCAAGTAAGGTATCAACGAGCAGCTGCATATCTTCAATTGTATTGTGAAGACGGACTAGGGATTTATCGTCTCCATATTTCGCCTGACACAGTTGCACATTACCTTTCAAGATGGTGAGTGGAGTGCGTAACTCATGACTCACATCTCCAGTAAATTCTCTTTCGCGTCGAATAAAATCACTTAAAACCTGATGATATTTTTCTAAAGCTTGTTTGAGATATTCGGCTTCCATATTGCCATTAGTATTAATATCTCTAAAAGGAGATGCCTGAGTATCTTGATGTGCCCAATCAATATTTTCTAAAGCATTCGCTAAGCGCGTAATCGGGGAAAAATAGCGTCTTGCTCTTCGATTTGACCACCACAAAAAGCTATATAAAACAGATAAGCTGAACATCAGTGGAGCAAGGCCAAATAACCAGATCAGCTTATTAACATTGCTTTCGCCAAATACCAACAGAACGTGCTGACCATTACGCTCACCATAGACCGTCATTCTTTCTTTACCATCAACGAATACTCGGTGCACGCCACTTTCTAAATGCATTCCCCGAAAAGGTTGAGGCGCGACCTGTGTATTCCACCGATATCCATATAAATTTTTAGTATCTGGTAAATCAGCATTTGGATTACGTTCTATGCGTAACCAGTAATGCTCCATTTCCTGTTCTAAAGCGGTTTTAAGTAAAGAGCCCTTAATCACCCAAGCACTACAAGCCAACCCGACCACGATCGATAATGCAATCAGACCAATCTGCAACCAGTAATATCGATTGAACATTTGGGCTAATGGATGACTCGCTTTACCATCATGTCGAGTTTTTATCATATCTTTATCGCCGGGATAGGCTATAGAAATTACTATGATCGCTTTTTAAATAAAAAGTGACCAATGACCCATTCTTGACCTTGCTCAAAACCAAATAACTCAGCACAAGCCATAAAGAAAATACGCCAGCGTTGCCACCAAATATTGGCATCTTTTCCATAGATTTTTTTAAACAGTGGCTTCAGTTCGACTTCTTGGTTATCCATGTTATCAAGCCAAGCATTTGCCGTTCTCATATAGTGCTCACCGGACCACTGCCACTGTTGAGCCAACTCTAAATGCTCTTGGAAATGCAAAAAAGTCGAAGTCGAAGGCATTAAACCGCCAGTAAAGAAATACTTGGACATCCAATCATAATCTGATTTCACTTCAAAAGGATAATGTAAAAAGCGATGGCAAAAAATATGACACCAAAGTAAGCCGTCTGCTTTTAACCAGCCCTGAATTTTTTCAAAAAGACGTTGGTAATTACGTACGTGTTCAAACATTTCGACCGATACAACACGATCAAACTTGTCTTGGTCTAATTCAAGTACATTCACATCACAGGTAAGCACTTCAACATTGGTTAAACCTCTCAACTCTGCTTGCCGAAGAATATGCTTTTTCTGCGTTGTAGAATTTGAAACAGCCGTAATCTGTGAGTGTGGATAGTTTTCTGCCATCCACAAAGTTAAAGAGCCCCATCCACAGCCTAACTCTAAAATGTGTTGACCGTTTTTAAGTTGTGCTCTTTCACAATAAAGCTGAAGAGCTAACTCTTCTGCCTCATCTAAAGTTGTGGTTTTAGTCGGGAAATAGCACGCACTATATTTAAGTCTTTTTCCAAGCACCGCCTGAAAAAACTCGGTCGGCAATTCATAGTGCTGCTCGTTTGCCTTATCCGTTTCAACCGCGATTTCGCTCTTCTTCAGCATATTAAGCACATCCATGTAGCGCTGCGCCCCTTGTTCAGGGTCATAACGGCCTTCTTGGATTAAGCGCTTTTTACTTAAAGCACGAATTGCAGCTCGAATTGCATGATCTGGAATCACACCACTTTCAACAATTTTCAAAGACTGATGAACAATAAAATCCATATGCGCACCTATTTTTTGGGTTTTCGCGGAATAAACATTGATGTTTTTTGTTGATAATCAAGATAATTTTGACCGCGACTTTTAATTGCTTGTTTTTCACTAAATGGAATACCCGTGACGTAATATAAAAATAGCCACATCAGTAACGGATAAATCCACAATACATATTGGCCTGCCGCTAAACCAATAATTGGATAGACAAACCAGTGTAACCATTCAAAAAAATAATTGGGGTGACGTGAATAACGCCATAAACCCTGATCCATCGTTTTGCCATGATGATCTGGATTTAATTTAAATCGGTATAACTGCTGATCAGCGAGCTGCTCTCCAATGAAAGCAATTGCCATGATAACAGCAGCAATTACTAAAGCGACTTTATATCCACTACTCCATTCAGTTGTCTCTACATTGAGGAGCATCCACATCGGCAAAAAGAACAAAAGCACTAAAAGTGTTTGAAAGATAAAAAATAATAAAAAGCCAATATGCTGAAACTTACCCATCGCTTTACGCATGCTCGCGTAACGTCCATCTTCTTTTTGTTCAGATTGATAACGTCTTAACAGGTGCCAAAATAATCTTAAAAACCATAAGCCGCTAAAAATACCGATAAAAAGACGCACTTCAACTGGGGCAACTGAAATGAGTAAAGAAGACACAATAATGTTTACTGCCAGACAGAAACTCCATGCAGCATCTACTATTCCAGCTCGGCCATTTAGAGTGGCAAGTAGCCAGCTCACCAACATGATCATTAAATCTAGAATCAGTAAATTCCAAAACATGAGCAGTCTCCTTACTTGAGCTGTTTGAGCTAGTAACTGGTACTTTCAAACAACAAGTGAACATTGCTTATCACGCCTTCTTTAAAACCACCTTCGCAATAACATAAATAGAAATCCCACATGCGAATAAAGTTTTCATCGAAACCTAGAGCCAATACTTGTTCCCGCGCTGCTAAAAAACGCGCTCGCCAGTGATGAAGTGTTTGTGCATAACTTAAACCAATATCATTTAAATGTTTTAACCTTAAACCACTTTCAGAAGCAGTTTGAGTTAATACACTTATGCTAGGAATGAAGCTACCCGGGAAAATATAGCGCTTAATATAATCAACTGTATTTAATGCTTTTTTATATCGGAAATCTTCAATGGTAATAGCTTGAATAAATGCCAACCCTTTCGGTTTTAATAGTGCTTTACATTGATCAAAGTATGTCGATAAATATTGCGCACCAACCGCCTCAACCATTTCAATTGAAACCAGCTTATCGAACTTACCTTCGAGCAAACGGTAGTCTTTAAGTTGCACATCAATTCGATGTGCCAAGCCAGCTTCATTTACACGAGTAACGGCTTCATCATATTGAGCTTGTGAAATGGTAATGGTGGTTACTCTACAGCCATAATGTTGAGCTGCATAAATGGCAAAACCACCCCACCCACTTCCAATTTCAACCAAATGATCTAGCGGTTTTAAATCTAACTTTTTACAAATGATCTCTTTTTTTAAATCAGATGCTTCTTCGAGGGTCATGCTTTCATTTTCAAAAACTGCGCTCGAATACATTAAAGACGGATCTAAAAATAATTTAAAAAAGTCGTTGCTTAAGTCGTAGTGCTCGGCAATATTTTTACGGCTACCACTTATAGAATTCTTTCGATTTTGATACCAAGCTTTAAGAAAAAACTGGCTCGCTTGAGCAATAACATTCTGGTTGATTTGGTCCAATACAGCTCGGTTACGTGCCAAGATCTGAATCAACTCGACAAGGTGCTCGCTGCTCCAGTCACCACGAATGTAGCCTTCTGCTGCTCCCAAAACACCATTTTTTAAAATAAGATCCATTAATAAAGGATTGTGAACTTCAATCACAGCATGTAAGTCTGAAACTTCACCGACCGTCCCATTCCACGCGCCCTGAAAAGTGATCTGTCCATGACGTAGTTTGAGAAGACTCTTGAGCAATAACGGTAGTGAGTCATCTTCACCATAAAGAAATGTTTTTATCATGTCTTATCTACCTTGATCTTTTTAGGATGACGATAAAATGGAATTTTTTTTCGCCACAACTTAAATGCCTCTAAATATATTGAAAACAGCATTTTAAAAGGCGCCAAGCTGTTATTAAGAGCATATCGATATTGTTGTGAAGGAAATGTGATGGGTATAAGTTCAAAGCGCATAGTGGCATCAAAGACTTGATTTTGCTCTTCAAAGAGCTGCATGTGAATGATATTTTGCTGATCTGAAAAACTAAATCGCCAACGGTAAGTCAACTGCATAGGCATGAACGGCGAAACATGAAATGATTTTTCAAAATTAAAATCGAAACTCTGATAATCACCCACCTGACCTTGTTGTTTTCTACAATCGTGTGTATAGACTTTGCGTTCATTCCACGGGGTATTGGTGATTTCACTAATAATAAATAAGGGTTTTCCGGTTTTACTTAAAACAAAATAAAATACGACCGAGTTAAACATAAAACCTAAACAGCGAGGCAAAGCCAACACTCGGATTTGCCAGTCTGGCCGAAGGTGTAAATTATTATTTTGTAGTATCGCTTTTTCTACCCTGTCCCTTATAGAACCGCGATATATATTTAAAAAATCATTTTTAGATAGTTTTAATAGATTCCAGTGATCGGTCGACCACAGTGAACAATCTTTTGTGATATCAACTAATTGATCTGGATCGAACCATAAATAATTTAAGGTCGATCTAAACTCATGCAGTTTAGGGCTATAACGCCGATGACGAATAAACGCAGGAGCGATAGCAAGTTTATTTAACAACATTTGAAAGCTCCTTATTTATTCTTATAACACTAAGAGTTGCTCAACAACACGTGCTGCACTGCGGGCGCCGTCTTCATGAAAGCCCCAGCCCCAATATGCTCCACAAAATGAAGTCCGATTTTGCCCATTAATTTCGTGCCAACGAGATTGAGCTTGAATCGCTTTTGCATCAAATACGGGATGACGATATTTACGCTCAACCAAAATGTCTTCAGCTTTGATTTTCATGTTCGGATTTAAAGTAGAAAAAATTTGCGTAGCGCAGGATAAATTCTGCAGATTATTCATCCAGTAGGTAAAACCATAATGTATGTCGGACTCATCGTTTTGAATTTGAGAAGTTGGTGTTACATGTACATGCCAGCTTGCCCACTGCAAACGGCTTTTAGGCATAATTGAAAAATCGCGATGGACGACCATTCGATTATCTTGATAACCAAATTGGCTTAATATTTCTTGTTCAAGCTCCGATGCATCTTTAATTAAACTTAGGCTATCGTCAGCGTGGCTCGCAAAAATCACCCAGTCATATTGCGCTTGCCCTTCAACGGTTTCGATCAAAACTGTTTCTGGTGAACGGCTCACAGCTTTTACTTCTGCAAATTTCCATTCAATGGATGAGCAATTTTTTTGAATAGCTTGAATATAGCTTGTCGAACCATGTTTAACTGTTTGCCATTGTGGGCGGTCTTTTAACTGCAACATGCGGTGATGCTGAAAAAAGCTAACCACAAATCGATATGGAATTTGGCCTACCTGCTCAACGGGTGCCGACCATAAGGCACCGCACATCGGATAAAGATGCTCATAACGGAACTCATGACTATATTTGTGAAGGTCCAAATAGTCTTCAATCGATAAATTAGGATCAATATCCGCCACATCTATATCTTTATTGTCATCATAAAAACGCAGCAAATCTGAGAGCATTTGCAGAAATTTTCGGTTTAAAAAGTTCTGCGGACGGGCAAAGAGCGACCATTTTTTTGAAGGATTATATTGAAGTCCACTGACCAGATTATTCACAGAAAAACTCATATCGCTGCTTTGAGTTTCTACGCCTAATTTTTTAAGCATGTCGGTAAATAACGGATAGTTATAGTCATTAAATACAATAAAACCACTATCTACCGCGACTTTAGTGCCTTCTATCTCTAGCTCGTGAGTGTCAGTATGACCGCCAAAATAGTTATTTTTTTCATACACAGTGACCTCGTGTTGTTCTGACAATCTCCAAGCCGCGTAAAGTCCAGATATACCCGAACCAATAATGGCAATTTTCATAACACTTCACCGTTTTCAATTTTCTCTATCGATAAGTCTTTAATCTTTTTATATTGATAAACCTTGTCTGGTACGGGCTTTAGCCCCCACACCAAACCAAATAAAGACATCATTTTGAGTACATAAAAGGTGATATCAATCTGCCACCAATAAAAACCTTGACGCACACTGCCAGCGTAAAAGTGATGGTTGTTGTGCCATCCTTCACCCAAGGTAATTAAAGAAAGTAGGAAGTTATTACGACTATCATCTGGGGTATTAAACTCACGTGAGCCATAGCGATGAGCAAGCGAGTTAATACACAAGGTTGCATGCGTTAACAGAACAGTGGAAATCACAAATCCCCACACCAAAAGCTGTAAGCCATTAGTGCCCAACCCAGGAAAATGTTGTGCAAGCCATGAACCTAAACCATAAATTGCTAAGGCCGTCAAAATCACAATAGGCAAACTAAATCGGTCTAGCCAAATCAGCTCAGGATATTTCAACCAGTCTTTAATGACTTTTTTTCGAGTAGCAAAATTCTGCTCATTTAAAAACCAGCCTACATGCGAATACCAAAAGCCTGCTTTCGCTGAATGCGGGTCCTGATCGGTGTCGGTAAAGTGATGGTGATAACGGTGATGGGCTGCCCACCATAGAGGTCCGCGCTGCGCACTCATGGTCCCGATCAGTACAAAAATGAATTGAACAAGACGTGATGTCTGAAAAGTTTTATGCGAAAGATAGCGGTGGAAAAAAGCAGTAATTGCAAACATGCGAAGAAAATAAAACCCCAGCATGAAGAACACAGCGAACCAAGATACGCCCACCCAAAACGCAGCTAAACAAGCGATATGCAGTAAAATAAAAGGAATAATTCTTAACCATTGAATTTTCTTTTCAATGACATATTCGCTAGAAGCACCCACTTGCGTATTTTCTGAATCTGACCAGCTATCGATCCAGCGCAGAAAAAATTTAGACATTGATTCTTCCTGATCTAAAGCATTTCTTTTGGTTCTAATTTAGAAAATGCGCAATGAATTTTATGTGAAGTTCACTCGGTTACGAGATAAATATAAGCATCTATGCACCAGCATTTCACTATTTAGACTGTATTGTTTTAACGAGTTTAGAAACGTCGTAGCCATAGCTTTTTGCGGTTTGCAGATAAGACTGATATGTCGCCTCATCAAGTTGAGGGCTACGAGAAAGAATCCATAAATATTTATGGCTTGGGCCACCCACTAAAGCAACCTGATAATTTGGGTCAACTCTTAAAACCCAATAATCGCCTTTTGTAAAAGGAATCCATCTAAGGCCAGAAGGTAAAAAGCTCACCTTCAATTTACTGTTGCCTTCATTTTGTGGATAAGCAACTCCTTCAGATGAGATCATTTCGCCTTTTTTAGTCGTACAACTATTTAGAACACCAACAGTTTTGTCCGCGTTAATAGAATAGTTTGCAGTTGTATTGGCTACACAATTACGCTGAAAAAACATAGGTAAATGCGCAATTTCATACCACTTACCTGCGTATTTATTAATATCGATAGAATCAACAGCGACAGGTTTAGTATTGGTGTCGGCAAAGGTGCTCAAAGGAAGCATTAAACTGACCGCTGCAAGGCTACTGCTGATGACAAGTGATTTAAATAATAATTTCATGATTGCCCTCTTCTGTTTATTTCATACGTTTAAACATACGCCAGAGGGCTGTGAACAAAGTGTGAATTTTAAAAATTAAGCAACATTAATAAGGATTTAATTGTATTTCTTTAGAGCATCGGCAACTGGAAAATCAAGTTCAAAGCACACACCCTCGACTGTGTTATAAACTCGATAGCGGCCATCATGTAGATCCATAATTGAAGCAACAATCGATAAGCCTAATCCACCTGTTTGATTCTGATCACTTCGACTTGAGTGGCATTGGTAGAATCTTTCAAAAAGATGCTCAAGTTGATGCTCAGCAATTGAACCCCCACCCGTTACCACAGTTAGGCTGACCCATTGCGTATGCTCAATCATCTTATGTTTAGTTGCGATATAAATAGTTCGCTTGTTACCACCGTGAACCAACGCATTTAACACAAGGTTATAAACGGCTCTTTGAAATAACTCTGGATCTGTAAATAACGTTTTAGCTTCTAAGTTAAAACTAAAATGACAGTCTTGTTCCTCGGCTTGATATTCAAAAATCTGGCATAGCCCATCTATAACATCTTTGAGGTTTATTTCTTGTTTGTTTACAAGAACCATTTTCTGATCGGCTCTTGCCAAGAAAAGCATGCTATCAATCATGCGTTTTAATCTCTGGTAGTCGTCTAAATGGGACACTAGCAAATCTTCATATTGTTCAACCGAACGTTCGCCAGTTAAAGCAATCTCGGTTTGCCCAATCAGATTATTTAAAGGTGTGCGGAACTCATGTGCGATATCTTCAGAAAAACGGTTGAGCTGCGTATAGCCCTTTTCAATACGCTCAAGCATGTGGTTTATATCTTTGGAAAGCAGATCAACTTCTAAAGGTGAATTTGGGAGGTTTAATCGGTTCTGTAGCTGATTTGCATTAATAGAATGAGTTTGCTTGCGAAGCTGTTGTAGCGACCGTAAACCAAAATGACACGCTAAAATACAAAGCACAAAGATTGCAAGCACGCCCCCGACCACATACATCAAGAGACTTTCTTGAAAAGGTAAAAGAATATTAATGCGTTCCGACCACTGTTTACCTGCAATGAGCAGATAAGGTTCGTTATTAATCTTTATGGTTTTCCATGCAATTCGTGTTGGATATGGATTATTGGCTAAATCTTGAAATTGAAGATTGTCGTGCTTTGCAAGCTGAGGTAACTGAATATGGAGCGGATTGATATTAATTAAAGTTTTGTCTTTATGGATGAGCAGAAACAAGTTGTCTTGATTGCCAAGCATGTTTTGATATAGCTTAGGCCGCGCAATGATTTGCTCTACATTTTCGCTATCTTGCAGCAAAATTTCCAAACGATTAATTCTGTCTGCTAAAGCCTTATCTTGCTGCTTTAATAAAATCTGGTTAATACCCAAATAGGTCATAAAGCCGACTGAACATAAAATTAAGGCAGAACAAAGCGTGACCAGTAATGTAATACGGACTTCAAGAGAACGTAGAAATTTAAAGTTCATAAGCTAACCGAAATTTTATAGCCCAAGCCACGTATGGTATGAATGAGTTTTAACTCATATCCCTCATCAATTTTGCTTCGTAAACGGCGTACTGCAACGTCAATAAAATTAGTATCGGTGTCAAAGTTAATGTTCCAAACTTCGGAGCCAATTTGTCTGCGCGTCACAATTTGCTCTTTGTTGAGTAACATGTAACGCAACAAATTAAATTCGGTCTTACTCAGCTCAATTAAGTTGCCACTACGCCATACTTTATGAGCAACCAAATCCATTTTTAAATCGCTAATAGACAACTCGTTTTCTTGCAAATATTGCTGTCGTCTTAACAGACTTTTGATACGTGCCAACAGTTCAATATAGGAAAAAGGCTTAGCCAAGTAATCATCTGCACCCAACTCTAACCCTTTCACTCTATCTATCACCTGATCTTTTGCCGTTAAAAAAATCACCGGAATTTTTGAAAACTGGCGTAGGACCTGTAATACGCTCCAGCCGTCTATGTCTGGCAGCATGACATCAAGAATAAGCAAGTCATATTGATCTCTCTTTAGCATTTCCAAACCTTGCAGCCCTAAGTGAACACACTCCGCTTGATATCCAGACTCTTTTAATCCTTTGACCAAATAAGTGGCGATCTTGATCTCGTCTTCAATAATAAGGATACGCATTTTGTAGAGACTCATTGGAAAGATGACAACTTTGTAATGTGATTGTCATGCTTGAAATTAAGCAATTTGTTTAAGATTTTCAAAGCGACATAGAGGCGATCATTATGAAAAAATTGAACTGGCTGATGTTAACAGCCGTGCTATTCGGTAATAGTACTTTTGCACAGCCCCCTGCTTTGAATCAAGTTTATTCGTTAGATCTAAAAACTGCCCATCTGTTAGCTGACAGTGCTAAAGCGGCATGCAAAAAATTAAATCAAAATATTGCGGTTGTTGTTGTAGATCGCGGCGGTAATCCATTAACTGCCGAACGGCATGAGTTGGTGGGCCCGCATAACTTAATGGCTGCCGAGAAAAAAGCCTATACCGCGTTATCTACCAAAACATCGACCTTAGTTTTAAGCCAAAACAGTAACCAAAACCCCGATGCAAAAAATTTAACTACCGTAGCAAATTTACTTTTGTTAGGTGGCGGAGTACCTGTTCGTTTTGAGAACCAAGTGATCGGCGCGATTGGGGTTGCAGGTGCTGGCGGTGCACAAAATGACAATCAATGCGCAAGCAAAGCCATTGAAACCATTTTTCATTCATAAGGAGTTCACCATGACTAAATCATTTATTGCTTTATCTTCGTTATTTATAGCTTCGGCTACATTTGCACAAACTAATCCGCTAAGTGTGCACGTGTTAAATCTAGAAACGGGTTTACCCTCTTCTCAGGTTGAAGTCGTTTTAGAGAAAAACACCAATAACCAGTGGGTTAAACTCAACCAGCAAGTGACCGATTCAAATGGTCGTATTACTGCGCTCTATCCAGAAAATAAAAAACTAGAGCAAGGAGTTTATAAAGTTACCTTTAAAACTGAAGACTGGTTTAAGAAGAACAAACAACAAACTTTTTTTGCCGAGGTTCCTGTAATTTTTAAAGTCGATGGAAGCGT
Source organism: Acinetobacter pittii (assembly GCF_022449185.1). Classification (GTDB taxonomy): domain Bacteria; phylum Pseudomonadota; class Gammaproteobacteria; order Pseudomonadales; family Moraxellaceae; genus Acinetobacter; species Acinetobacter pittii_I. The sequence goes on along the minus strand of NZ_JAKUKO010000001.1, from coordinate 447,733 downwards.
AAATCACTACCATATTCCGTTACTACTTAGCCATTACGGTTATTCAACCTATAGAGGCAACTAAAAATAAAACCCCTTTATCTGTTGTACACAAATAAAGGGGTTGATTAAAAACGATGCGTTTTACGAACAAACACCATTGCTAATAACCGATTTTTTGTTTGAATCTAGCGCCACAATTGAAGAAGAAACCGTATTAATGATTTGAGTCATTGCTTCACTTGAAGCATTCACAATCGCATCCATCTTTTTAGCTTTCTGATCAATCGGCTGCTTAAAAGCAATTCGACAATTGAGCTGAGATCCTGCATTCGTGATGACTTTTGCATTATTTGACTCTAATTGAGTGGGCGGTATTTGACGCTTCACTACCCAAGACACCGCAATATTAATATAGCTTTTATCTACAATATCAAAATGAGAAAAGTCTGTAGAAACTCGATATAAAGGCTGATTGTTTCCAGCTAGGCCACTGCTATAACTGTCAATTGCCCCTAATTTTTGCTGTAAACCCGCCGACAAGGTATCGCGTAATTGCGTACCCATGGTTGATGTCCAGCGTTCATTATTTAACACCGTAGACTTACCACTACTATCTTGGAGCACCAAAGGCGCACGGTCCAATCGGTCTGGAATCCCGACAGGTAATACCTCAATCACCTGCACAGTTGATTTTGTAGCCGCAGTAATTTTAGGGGACATCGTATAATAATTTGGCGTTGGCGAACTCGAACATGCCGTCATGGCAACAGCCGTTAAAAACAGGCCACTCCCAAGCAGCCATTTGGCTGCTTTAGGATGCTGAAAAGATAGAGTGTTTTTATTTTTCATCATCGGTCTCTGGTGTTTTACCACGAATAATTGATTCAGGATGTTGCTCAATATAGTCTGCCATTAACTGTAATGAAGCAGCCGCACGTGTCATTTGTTGCAATGCTTTACGTACGTCTTGCTGTAACGGCGCATCACTCGACAAAATAGACTCTGACGATCTTACAGTTTTACGAACATCGTCTAAGGTTGCTTGTAAACCAGGTGCAACTTTTCCATCTAACTGTTTAACCAGTTTGTCGGTAGACTCAATGGCTGTGTTCATATTGTTGAGCGTTTTACGTACATCTTGCCCAATCTCAACTAACGGGAATTTGGTTAACTTGTCAGCAATCTGAGAAACTTGTGCTTGTAAGCCACTCAGTTCAGTTGGTGTAGTTGGAATCACCACACGGTCATCACTCAAAATTTGTAATGTGGCTGGTTTAGCTTTAGGGAACTTATCTAGGGCAATATAGTTTTGGCCCGTGAGAAGGTTGCCTGTTCTCATTTGAGCACGCCATCCATGTTCAACAAAATCTTTGAAAATATTGCTGTTTGGATTGAGTGCCTGTCCATTCTCAACGCGTGACGGATAAATAACCGCCTCAACACGCATACGCATCTGCTTATAGTTGTTATAAAACTCTGCATTAATCGATTTAACATTACCAATTTCAATGCCCATGAAATCAATTGGCGCGCCAACAGATAGTCCACGTAATGAATGATCAAAGTACATAATCACACCGCGAGGTTGCCCGTCAGGGTCTTTTAATGCCTCAGATTTCGAGTCCCATAGATTAAAGCGACTATGATTTGCCGCTGTAGTAGCACGAGAGCTTTCAGGAATTCCAAAAGCAATACCGCCTGCGACAATACTTGCCAGCGATTGAGTATCTAAACTAAATCCTGAAGCATTCAAGCTCACATCAATACCACTTGCCTGCCAAAAACGTGCATCGGTGGTGACAAACTTGTCATATGGTGCACGGATAAAAGTTTGCAGCTCTACAGTTTTACCATCGTTAGACAATTTATAGGCTGTAATTTGGCCCACATTAATTCGACGATAATAAATTGGAGAACCGACATCTAAAGACCCCAAGTCATCTGCATTTAAGAAAAATTCTTTGCCCGGTACATCGGAAGTAATCACTGGAGGTACCTCTAAGCCAGTAAATTCGAGCTTTTTCTCTTCCGACTTACCACCATCCACTTCAATATATGAACCTGACAATAATGTGTCTATTCCTGAAACCCCACTCGTCCCAATCCGTGGTCGCACAACCCAAAATCGTGAATCTTTTGCGGCAAAGTTACTCGCATCTTTACGCAAATCGATTCTGGCAATCACGTGTGAACGGTCCTCTGAAAGATCAATCTGCCGTACTACACCAATATCCACCTGTTTATAACGGACCGTTGTTTTACCTGCGACCAATCCCTCAGCCGTCCTAAAAGATACGTCAATGGTCGGGCCATGAGACAAGAGCGCTTTTATCGCTAATGAAAGCGCGATTAAAAGAGCAATCAATGGAATGAGCCAAATTAAAAGAGGCTTCCACCGACTTTTCTTTTCTTGGGGTTCTGGTAAATCATTCATGCTATCCAGTTCAACATCTGGATCACGATGATCTGAGTTACCAGGGGTTATTTCATTTTCAGACATACTCATTGTTCTTTTATTGACTGGGATTAATGGAATCATTATTCAACGGCGGGTGTTCTGCCTGAATAATCTTAGTTTTGTTTGAGGCAAAAGTAGAAGGTTTATTTGTATTTTGAGATGCGTAGAAGTTATCCCAAATAAGTCGTGGGTCAAAACTTAAAGATGCAAACATGGTTAACACGACAACCGCACCAAAAGCGATCGAACCCGGCCCTGCTAAAATCGTAGCAAGCGACTGAATCTGAATGAGCGCTGTTAAGAGTGCCACCACAAATACGTCAATCATTGACCAACGGCCGATAAACTCGACAACTCGATATAATTTAACGCATTGCTCAGGTAAAAATTTCCAAGCTGACGATTGTTGAAGATATACCGCGACCAATAAAAAATACAAAATCAGTAACTTCAACATCGGAATAAAAATACTAGCCATGAAAATGACCGCTGAAACCAGATAGTCTCCACTTTGCCAAAAGTAAATGACCCCACTCATGATGGTATCTTGCTGGCTACCCAACAGTGAGTCAGTCACCGTCATTGGAAGTACATTGGCTGGAATATAGAGAATGGTCGCAGCCACCACTAAGGCAAAAGTTCGGTTTAAACTCGCTGGCTTACGTGCATGCAAGACGCTATTACACCGAATACAATGTAAAACTTGATGGCTTTTATCTCGTCGTTTTTTTCCATTTTGAGCAAAATTTACGACGCCACAGCAGTGACACACGATTAATGAGAGATCTTTGGCTCTAGGGTATTGCTTAAGCATTGACCCTTGCTGCAAGCTTTGTGTTTGGGTCACATTTTTTATCGTTTTCATGGCAGTGACCTATCAATTTCGTTCCATATATCACTCACCTTTATGGAAGTAATATAGACCAACAATACACTTAAAATCGCAAATGCCCATAACGCAATCTCGGGAATCACCAACACCATTCCCATTAACTTCACAAGCGTGACCAAGATTCCAATTAAGAATACCTCAACCATTCCCCACACTCTCATAAAATAAAGTGTACGTAAGGCAAATACCAAAAATGCGGGTCTTTTCTTCAATACACTTACTGTGCCCAACACATAGGAAAGTAATAACAGATAGGAAAGTGGCACAATAAAAGTGGTGATTAAAATAAGAATACCAACAAAAGCCCGATCATAATGGAACATCACCCAGACAGCACCCAGTAAGGTGGTTTCAGAGATATTGCCCTGCAATTCAATTTTTACAATAGGAAAGCTATTGGCAATAACAAATACGATCAACGCCGTTAAGATTAAAGCCAACAGTGTCGAAAAAGGTTTGGTGTGCCGATAGAGTTCAGCACCGCAGCATAAGCAATAAGCTCTTTTTCCATAAGCAAGCGGGGTTCTACGATAGACAGTATCGCATTCCTCACAACCTGCTAATTCTTTAAGCTTCATAGTTATACTCTGAGATTTATAGTTTTAACTGTGTCACACAAAACTCTTTTTATTACTAAGGTAAATTAAAATATAAATCAATCGAAAAACTATCCAAGTCATCATAAATTTTGAAATGAAAATTACCGTAGGTGCTGTTCAATATATTGTTGAAACTGCTGAATAATATGTACAGATTGTGTGGTGGAATTGAAATAGAGACCAAAATTTAAAGGTTTAAGCTGAGATAACACAATTAAATAAGTTTAAAATCTCCAAATAAAAAAGTGAGGCTCTAGCAGCCTCACTTTTTTATTACTTATCTATTAATTCTCAATCTAGCTTTTACAAATAGTCACTCCACCATCAGCGAGTAAAGCACTTCCTGTAATAAAGCTTGCATCATCACTCACTAAAAAGAGCGCTGCTTTCGCAATTTCATCAGGCTCAGCTAAACGTTTCATCGCATGTATACTTTTTATAAACTCTAGAACTTCTGGAGAAGGTGCTGCTTCTTGGCCCATTGAAGTATTTGTTCCCCCAGGTAAAAGTGCATTTACTCGAATGCCTGATGTTGCATACTCTGCTGCCATCACTTTGGTTAAACCAATAAGTCCTGCTTTGCTTGCAGCATAAGCCGCCATTTGAGGGAACCCGATATGATGACCAACAAAAGAGGATGTAAACACTATTGAGCCATAGCCTTGCTTTAACATCACTTTAAGCTGCTCTCTAGCCGACTGAAACGCACTGGTTAAATTGCTCTGAATAACATGATTCCAATTTTCATCGGTTGTGACGTGAGTAAGCTGGTATTCTCCCAACATACCAGCATTATTAAATGCAATATCTAACCTTCCATAATATTGCGTAGCCATATCAATCGCTTTTTGCATGATTGTAGGGTCATTAAGATCCCCTGCAATAAAGTGCGCAACGACGCCATCTTGATTCAAACTATCGCAAAGTTCTTTTAAAACACGCTCACGGCGTGCAACCAGAATAACTTTCGCGCCTTCCGCTACAAATAGCGATGCGGCACTTAAACCTATACCTGAACTTGCACCTGTAATAATAGCCACTTTGTCTTTTAATCTGCTCATACTTACAATTCCATCTTTATTAAATTGATGGATATATTTTGAGTAACCCGAAGAAAATAGACTCTCTGATTCTTGCTATTTTGAAAAAATTAACTCTATAAAACAGCCAACTAAAACAATTTTAGTTCCGTGCCAGTTCTGCTTCTTTCTCTAATAATGCACGTTTACGCTCAACGCCCCAACGATAACCAGAAATAAAACCATCATTTCGAACGACACGATGACATGGAATGGCAACAGCTAACATATTTGCAGCACATGCCCCTGCCACAGCACGAACGGCTTTAGGTGAACCTATTTTTTGGGCTATATCGGAATAACTGGCTGTCTGCCCCGCAGGAATTTCTTTTAAGGCTTGCCATACTCTTTGTTGAAATGCAGTCCCTTGAATATCTAGAGGTAAATCTAATCCGATTTGTGGCGCTTCAATAAACCCGACAATATGCGCAATCAGTTGCTCAAACTCATCATCACACCCGATCAAATCGGCTTCCGGAAATTTATCTTGTAAATCATTTAAAAGCTTTTCAGGATCATCGCCTAGCAAAATTGCACAAATTCCTTTCTGGCTTTGAGCAACTAAAATATCTCCTAAAGAACACGCTCCTAGGGCGAAAAAGATACGCACACCCTTACCACCAGATTTCCATTCTTTCGCAGTCATACCTAATAGCGAATTTGAATTTTCATAGAACTGACTATTTGAATTAAAACCTGCATTAAATATTGCATCAGTCACACTGATATTTTCATCTAGGTTTTCTCTTAGCTTTTTACTTTTATGCGCATCAGCATAGCCTTTGGGTGTCAGGCCAGTAATTTGCTTAAAAACTCGGTGAAAATGATATGCGCTCATTCCTACATGATCAGCCACATCTGATAGAGACAAGTTTTCTTCATGTAGTTCAATGTATCTACAAGCTTTCTCGATTTTTTCTACAAGCTTTGGATCGTGTGCATTTGAGAGTCTATTTTGTATTTTTTGAGTTGCTCGATAACCATTTTTCTCGGCTTGCACGGCACTCTCAAAGAACACTACATTTTCTTTTTTAGGTAGTCTTTTTGTACTTGATGGCAGACAGTACATACCTGAGGATTTCACGCCATAAACAAAATATGCATCAGCTTCCGCATTTCGATCAACAATTGCTTGCCATCTATCTTCGTCTGTTATCCACTGATTTTTCATTTTGCTCACCTCAATTGCAATTTAATATCTAATGACTTATTTTCGCAACTTTGTTGATAAGCAAAACTCTTGGTATTGCTATTTTAATCTTTTCAAAGCAAAAACATTCCAATGCAACTTTACTCCGAGCACACCCAATAAAATTAAACTTGCACCTAAAATTTGAGTACTAGTCAGCATATGATCAAAGAATAAATAATCAATTACGATGGTCGATATAGGATAAATAAAAGATAAAATCGCAATGTTATTTAAAGGTATTTTCTTAATTGCCGAATACATTAAATAATAAAGAAATGCCGTATGTAGAACCCCTAACCCGATTACAAAGAACCATTGTTGACCTATCGGTGGGTTTACAAAAACCGATATAAACGGAGTCGTAACAATGGCCCCACTTAAAGTCTGTATAAGCACACTTAATAACGGCGGTATGTTAGTTAGTTTTTTAGTCATTAGAACAGATATCGAATACAGACTAGTAGCAATAAGAACCAAGCCTAAACCTGCTAACTCATTATAGTGATTCTTTAGTTAAATAAATTTAGGCAACCCTCACCAAAAAGTAATCTAACAATTTGGTTTTCTCTTCAACGCTATCTGAAGTCAAAAGCCCCAAAATCGCCCCATCAATCATAAATACAAAAATATCTGACTCTTCATACGTAGCCCTTTTTTTAGATTCTCGCAGAACCCAGAAAATTTCATTTTTAAGCCATTGCCTATAGCGAATTGCGGTTTGGTATGCATTTGGATAAAGCTGTTTAATTTCAAAAATCGCTTTAAACAACAGATAATACGCACCTTTTAAGTCAGCATGTAAAAGGTAAATTTGTCTAAGCGTAAGAGACAAATCTGGATATTGACGAGATTCACTTACCGCTCTCACTTTTTCTTTTAAGTGTTCTTTTTGAACTAATAAACACATTTCAATTAATCTTTCTTTGGAGTGAAAGTAGTTGTAAAAGGTGGCTTTAGTCATCTTGGCCTCACTAACAATTCGGTCCACTCCGACCTTGTTAAAGCCGTATTGTTTAAATAAATCTGCTGCTGTATAAAGCGCTCGCGTTGTTCTAAATGAAACTTCTAAATTTTTCATGGATACCGCTTAAAATAATTTTTTGTTGTAAATAGAAGAGATAGAAATGCCGTCACTCTTAAAATGAGTGCTAAATACAGGCATGCGAAAGCTGCACAATAATGGTGTGCTCGCCTATCTCTGGTTTATTGTTGCTATGTTTTAGTCGTAAAGATTCTTAAGATGTAGAAACCTAAAGTCGATTACATCGTTTTAAAGACTGTTTAAGCGGTATGGGTAGAGAGAATTTGGCAAAAGCCAATAAAGAAAAAGAATTAGTACGCATAGAGGACTCCTCATGTCTAAAGAAGTTCTACCGAATTACTGTCAAATAATTATGGTGGCAGAACGAGAGAAGGTTGACAGACTGGTTAGACGCCAGCACACCCGAAGGTGTCCCTCTCCCGTCCTACCGCAACGGGAGGAGACGAGAAGCTTACACACAAAACTATTCCTCAGAAGAAATAATTCTGATGCGGTCTAAATCAGCCTGTCAAAGCCGGCTGACAATGTAGGTCAGCAGGCAAAGGATAGTGCCCAACCCTATTTCAGTCAAGCACACAAAATGACATCTGTTTTAAAATAGATCATTAAAAAGTAAGGATAAATAATTAAAATCTATTGTTAAATTGAGTTTATAAAACAGATATTTTCTAGTTCGCTTGAAGCTGTAGATAAACAACTAAGTTTTAAACGATTTTATCTTCGGTCAATATATTCCAGATAGCCCCTTCCTACTAATGGCTGATCATAGAATTCGCCTTGCCATGTATATGAAGAAACGAAACCAGCAGCCAATCCAAAACAATATGGAGTGTCTACTTGTGCTGAAATATCTAGAACCTTTTGATTGTTGTGATAAGCAGCCCAGCGAAAAGTATTTGGTAAATTCATTGGAAAACCATCAGGTGTAATCTGTGGTTTTTCTTGAAGACTGGTTACTTCAAAAAGTATATCTCCGTTGTATTGAATTGATGTTCCATCAATATGACGGTAGTAAACAGAAGTCAAAATGGGTTGGTCTTCATAGCAAATAAAAGCCAGTAATAACTGCTGTTCATGGTCAATATTAATAACTTGATAGCTAAAGACTTTTACAGGAAGTTGAATATTCTCAACTAACCATTTGTTTTTGAGCATTGAGGTCGCTACAGCTTTCCAAGACTCAAGCGTACAAAGCCCCTTAATACTCTCACTATTGCCTTTTTGTTTAATATAGCCGTCATAATGCATCAAGACACTAAAATGCTTATAAAAAGCACTATAGGCAAACCATGAAATAGCTTTGGTAGGCTTTAAATGAAGTTCTAGTTCTAAATCTTCTCTTTTGGTAATTAATGTAAATCCGTCACCATCCTCATGCATGACACTCTGATTGTCAAAATTAATAGCGAACGGCGTTTGGTTAAACTTGATATCATTTTTGATTGAAAATGTTCTGTAGGCCTCAGGCGTTGTCGATAATGCTGTTCCATGTACCAAAGAAGCTGTATCCCCTTTTCCATCTTTAGACATTTGATAGTTGGTATCTGTAATCGTAAATCCAACATAACCTAATACCGAAGCCCAAGATAAATATCGAAATGGTTCAGGTAAGTCAGGAATCATGACCCCGTAATGTGTACTACCAAAGCGCTTATAAAGCGTATGAGGACTGAGTTCAAACTCTTTTGGCAATGTTGCTTGTCGCTCTGGTGTAACAGCTCCCAACAATGAGCCTGAAAGTTTGGCAACTTTTTGATTGATCTTGTCCTTAAAACTCTTTGGCAATCTATCGCTTGAGATTAGCATTTTTAAGATCCTTTATTTTTATCTACTTAAAAAAATGAAGTTCCATATTAGAACTTGATTATTTGCAATTGAATGTTAATAAAGGACATCTTGATGTAAGCAAATGCACTAAAACAAAAAAGCCAACTCTTTCGAATTAGCCCTAATTACCTCACGACCACGTCTGTGAAAATTGCTTTTGATTTTATTGTTCGCAACAATCTTCATCATTTTTGTTATGAGTCTAAATTAGCCTTTCTTTATGACAATCCGATTAAAAAAACATCCAAAATCTCTCCTAAACAAACTTCATACATAAAATATGTGTTTTAGAGAACTACATCACAATTTATAGGGCTGCATATTTTAAAGGCATATTTCACTAAATGAATAAGTCTATTATGCTTAAGTCATCTAATTGTTAAGTATGTATGATGGAACAGCAAACTTTATTACAAGAACTGAACTCACTCATTGAATACTACTCAAAAAGAACCGATTGCCCGCCTACTCGAATACGCATCGGCTATAGAGCATATGCAAAACTGATGCAGTGCCCGCCTTTTGCAGATGAAGTGATGAACTCAGCCCTAGATCCCAATAAGCGAAAATATAAAAAGTTAAAAATTAAAATTACAAAAGATGATAATCAGTTGGAACTTGAGTAAATTTTTAAGAGTTCAAAATAAAAAGTTCTTCACCTCTCCTATTTGCGATTTTATTTATATAACAATCCAGTCAAAGGCACAGCCGTAGAGTATTTATAGTCATTCCGTAAAAGCTCTTCTAAACAGAACTTCTACAGATATTTTTATACTAATTGAGACTTTCATTATCTGAGGTATCTTCCTTATTTAAAATCCGCCCTTCTTGTTTTGGTCGAATCAATGGTGCAGTCGGTCTTGGATGATGAGTATGTGTATATTGCATACCTACTCCTGCATTTACATCATCTGCTGCGATTTCAGTTTCAAAACGCTCATTATCTAAATCTCGAATTTCCTCGGTAATTCTTTCTACCTCATCTTCATCCACACCAAGTTCTTGCAAAATCACGCCGCCAAACTTAATTGCTGATTCAAACGTTTCACGAATCATAAAGTCCACTTTTTGTTTGACTAAATGTAGTGAATGTTCACGGTCATATGAACGGACTAATAGTTTTGCCAAAGGAAATTCATGGGTCACGAGTTCTACAATTCGATTGGTCGTTTCCTTACTATCTACACACACCACAATCGCTTGTGCTGTTGCGGCGCCAGACGCATGCAGAATATCTAGACGGCAGCCATCGCCATAATAAATTTTAAAACCAAATTTTTCGGCGTTTCGAATCATGTCGGTATTATTATCAATAATGGTGACATCGACACCTCTTGCTAACAACAATTGACTAGTAACCTGTCCAAAGCGTCCAAAACCGATCATTAAAACACTACCGCTTAGCCCGTTAGCAATGTCGATGTTTTCTAATGAAACCTTCGTTTTTGCTTGAGTAAAACGTTTGAAAATAATACCAACAATTGGGGTCAACACCATTGAAAGCACAACAATGGCAGTTAAGTTAGATTTAACGGTACTATCAATAACTTGTGCACTAAGCGCAGCCGAGAAAAGCACAAAGGCAAACTCACCTCCTTGAGCCATAAGTAAGGCACGATCCAACGCTTCAGTATGAGAGCTTTTCGTTACTCGAGCGACTATATAAATCATGAGCGCTTTGGCAAGCATCAGCGCCATTACGCCACTCACAATAAGTCGCCAGTTCTGAGCAACTACCGATAAGTCCAATGACATGCCGACCCCAAGGAAAAACAGGCCCAGTAATATTCCTCGGAACGGTTCAATATCCGCTTCAATTTGATGTCTAAAGGTCGATTCAGATAAAAGTACACCCGCCAAAAAAGCACCCATTGCCATAGTCAAACCGCTGACTTGCATGAGTAATGCCGCACCCAACACAACCAATAATGCCGCCGCAGTCATGACTTCTCGGGCTTTAGCAGCGGCCAAGAGTCTAAATAATGGGTTCAGTAACCAATACCCTGCCGCAATAAGCCCCGCAATTGCGAGTAAACCAATTCCTATATTTTCTAGACGTACCGATGTGCTTTCGACCACATGATTCGGTGCCATAAAAGCAACAATAGCCAGCAATGGCACAATGAGTAAATCTTCAAATAGTAAGATGGCTACAATTTTTTGTCCTCGGGGTTGAGTCAAATCCCCCCGATCACCCAAGAGCTGCATCACAATTGCAGTCGAGGTTAAGACAAACCCTGCCGCACCAATAAAAGCGACTTGCCACGTAAAACCAAATAAAAGCCCAACACCAGTCAAAGTCAGCGCGCAAATAATAATCTGTAGCGTACCAAGACCAAAAATTTCGCGTCTAAGGCTCCACAAATGTGATGGTTGCATTTCCAAACCAATCACAAAGAGGTACATCACAATTCCTAACTCGGCAATATGCAAAATTGCGGCAGAATCTTGAAAAAAAGCAAAACCGAATGGGCCAATAATTAGACCCGCAATTAAATAACCTAATACTGAGCCTAAACCAATACGTTTAAAAATAGGAACTGCAATGACAGCAGCTGCCAATAAAACTACAGGGGCAGCCAAGCTAATTGAATGTGCTTCTGAGCTCATACATTTCTCATTTTATTTATCTGCAATTTATTCTATGTGAAACGAGGTTTAAGGGCGATTATTAGTTTTAAGAAAAAAGCATCCTAAAAATAAAATGGTTTAAATGATCCGACAATAAAAATTGGGCCTATAAATAGGAATAAATCTTCACGGACAAACACCCATAAAAAAAAGCCCTAACGGGCTTTTTTTATATTAGGCAATAAATTTCAACATGAGCTGAATGACTGTCGCATTAATTAAGTCGACAAAGAATGCACCACAAAGCGGAACAATCAAGAAAGCCTTATGTGATGGACCATACATATTGGTAATCGCCTGCATATTTGCCACGGCTGTTGGTGTTGCACCCATACCGAAACCACAATGACCTGCTGCCAATACTGCCGCATCGTAATTTTTACCCATTACTCGGAAAGTCACAAATGCTGCATATAAAGCCATAGTCAGTGTTTGAGCACCCAAAATAACCACAAGCGGACCAGCTAAGTCAGCAAGTTGCCAAAGCTTTAATGAAAGCAATGCCATTGCTAAATAAAGCGATAAAGATGCGTTACCAAATACATCAATCGCACGGTCGAAAATATCAATTTTCAACACGCTTTCTAAAATGTTTCTTAAGATTACACCGCCACCGAGTGCCCAAACGAAAGTTGGTAATTCAAACCAAGTTCCCTTACTAAAGCCAGTCATAAATTCAGCAAATGCTAAACACGCTGCAAACATACCAAGCGTAGTAATTGCATTATCGGCAGTAATTAAACGAACTTGATGAGGATTTTCAAACGGCGCAAGGTCATCTGCATGTTGCTCAACATGCGTATCTCTATAATGAATTTCATCATTGGTTTTTGGTTGAGCAAGACTGTAACGATTGATAAGCAATTTTGCTAAAGGGCCACCTATCACACCGCCAATAATCAAACCAAAGGTAGCACTCGCCATCCCTAACGCTAAAGCACCTTGAATACCATGTTGAGTTTCTAAAATTTCACCCCATGCCCCAGCTGTACCATGTCCACCTGTTAAAGTAATTGAACCTGCAATTAAACCGATGAGTGGATCAAGACCAAGTAAAGTCGCAAGACTCATACCTACTGCATCTTGCACAACAATAAAGGAGGCAACACAAATTAAAAAGATGATTAAAGCAGTCCCACCTTGTCTAAGCTTCATAAAATTGGCACTTAAACCAATTGAAGCAAAGAACACAAGCATAAAGCTGGTTTGTAATTCACTAGCAAAAACAATGCTATACCCCCATACAGAGTGAATAAGCAAGGAAACTAGAGCAGCAACCAAACCACCTGCTACGGGCTCAGGAATGTTATAACGCTGTAAAAAACTAATACGATTAACTAGAAATCGGCCTAAAAGCAAAACAATAACCGCCGAAATTAGCGTATAAAAAGCATTAAAAGTAAATTCCATATATACTACTTTCTGATTACATTCCTATTGGATTGTAAAATAATTATATTTTTATTTTTAATATGTAAAAAAAATATAAACAAACTTTACAAAAATACTCTACCAATATTTTTCAACCATTATTAAGAATAATTTAAATTTGAATATTTAATGTACAATTCTGACCAGACATAAATTTTTATTTTAATATCATATGCTTATATAAATACACTCTTAATTAAAAATAACCCCACTTTGATATCTTAAACAGAAAATCCTGTCTTTTGGGTCACTGAACTTCTCCATCATTCACTTTAATATCCTTCAAAGACCAGCTCTTTATTGCTCTGGGCAACATCTTTATAGGTTTTATATTCAATGAGTTTATTGCTTAAAGTTCGTCAGAACGTTCCGCAGCTACAATCTATTAAAAAATCTCTTCAGACACGTGCTGGTCAAAAAATACCTCACATGCTGATCAATGCATCAGATCTATTTTTCCGAGGCCCTCAAATTGCCTTATCAGGAAAAACACCATTTGATGTAATTCATAAGCATGAAATTATTACCTTACGCCATTATAAAAATGAGACTGGCTCATCTACACATAAACACCGTGTACCTTTAGTTATTGTTCCTCCATTAGCAGTGAACATGCTCATTTACGATCTGTTCCCTACTCGCAGTTTTGTACGTTTCTTTTTAACCCAAGGGTTTGATGTTTACTTAATTGACTGGGGCGTACCAACCCGATACCAAGCAAAATATAACTTCGGTACTTATATTAAAGTTTTCATGCCAGAGATGTTAAAGCAAGTTCGCTTGCACAGCGGTCAGCAACAGCTTTCTTTACATGGTTGGAGTTTAGGCGGCGCACTTTCGCTCTGCTATACCGCATTGTTTAAAGATAAAGATATTAAAAATCTAATTATTCTCGCGTCCCCTATCGACACTCACAAAGCAGGTTATATGGGGAAACTATACGGTAGTCTTACCAAACCCGCCGAATGGGTTCGCAAACATACGCCGTTTCGTATTCGCCATCATGTACCAAGTGAAGCATTTCATATTCATGGCTGGCAAAACACGCTTGGCTTTAAGTTAACGGATCCGATTGGAAATTTGAAAACATATTGGGAACTTTTTAAAAATCTAGATAACCGAGAGTTTATTGTCGATCATGCAACCTCAAGCTCATTTATCGATAATATGTTGGCCTATCCAGGCGGTGTCATGCGCGATATTATCCTCCGTTTCTGGATTGATAATGAACTGTCTAAAGGTGTAGTTAAATTTGGTGAACTTACCGCCTATCTAAAAGATATTAAATGCTCTGTGTTAGCTATTGGTGGCAACACAGATATTATTGTCACAGCTGATGCTGTTAAACCACTCATGGATTTAATTAGTAGCCAAGACAAAACATTTAAGGTGGTACCAGGGGGTCATATGGGCGTAGTTTCTGGTAGTCAAGCACCCACTACGGTCTGGCCAGAAGTGAGTACTTGGTTAGCTACTCGTTCAGAATAATTAATTCAAAAGCAGTAAAGCCAGTGTAGTCAGTTCTATGCTGGCCAAAATTTAAATTTTATAAGTCTGATATTCTAGTTTCATTTATATTGCAGTAGTTTTTTGTCTTAATTCAAAAGCAGCTCATTACTAGATGACTCAAAAATATAAATATAATTTCCTCACTATTAATCACATTAAAAACCCTTCAAAACATAAATTTTATTTATTGGAAACACCACTTAATAAAACAATATTTTATCAAATGTTAAAATTTTTTAAATAGATTAATTTTCTCTTATTAATATTTATAAATTTTAAGAAAATTACCTCCTAAAGTTGATGTTACTTTTTGTTATTTATGTAAAGCTTGTCTAAACAATATATTTACTTAAGTCATTGTTAAACAAATTTTTTTATAAATTTAATTTTGTAAAATTTGATCATTATTTATACAAATGTAGGTAATCTCTCACAATTATGTAAGCCAAAGCTTACAACCCAAATGATTGTTTTTCTTATAATTAATTTCAGTACATATAAGCACTCTTTACTATTAAATAGAAAGCTGAATATTAATAAAGAGATCTGGAGAAAATGATAAAGTCATCTTTATTAATATAAAAACTCTCAATAATAGAAAAAGAATCTCAAAAACTAATATGTACTATCTTTCCTCTGGAAACAGAGGAAAGATACTTTTTTAATCATCAGATAGGGTATAGAAAATGTTTATTGCAAAAAATATATTTGTATATTTACTATCAATGTTAGCTTTATGCTTACTGATTATTTTCTTTAATTACATAGGAATGAACGAGACGATTAATCTTCTTCTCTCTTCTGCACTGTTTGGAATATTTATTACTTGGTATTTTAAAGGTAGTGGACTCTGTCTCGCCCTATTTAGCTTTTTTTATTGGGCTATGTTTGTCATTAGTCAAAGTTTAGAAGTGATATGGATGCTCGCAAGTTCAGTTATTGTATATTTAGTCATGACTAAAATATTACCTAAACTCAAGACCATCCATATTGGCGTGATAGCCAAATAGCTAAAACGGTTTCACCCCACGATTCACCATACCCACTTTCTTAACTGTGTTAATTTTAGTTTGTTCGGCAATGACTAATTCATTGATGAAAGCTTTTAAGTTTTGCTCATCAAGACGAATAGGATTAAAAGTACTTTCTCCCATTTTTAGAAAGAAAGATTCGATATTTGTATTACGTTGTACATATTTCATTGACCATCGTTGAAACGAGTTTTGTTCAATGGAATATGTACACAACCATTTAACATTGTGGTGTCTTTCATCATTTGTAATTTTTTCAAATAATCGTTCAACCACCTCTCGCTCACCTTCCAAGCATTGAAAGAAAGCATTATCGGCATAATAGAGCACCCCACAGATCTGATTCAAATCATTGAAATCTCGTGCTTCTGTCAAAATATCACGTAAATCTTGCAACAAATCTTCATTTTTTTCGTTACGTTGACTGGCATAACACAGGCGAACGTTCATTAGCAGTTCCGTGAAATATAAAATTTCTTTATTTAAAGATTTTTTAATCTACCATATCTTTATTACTAATAATTTATATTTCACACATATTCTAAAGTTTATTTTAAAAATATGTTCGATTATTAATTATAAGAGCTTAATAACTAATGATTTATATTAACAAGAAAATAAAAAGCCCTACTATTGAGGGCTTCTAATGCTCTAAAAGAACAATAAATTGCTTTAAAAGCTAAAATAAAAAAAAGCACTAAAAAGTGCTTTTTTTACTTGCTGTTATATTATTGTGGAATAATATTTACAGCATTTGGGCCTTTTTGCCCTTGAGTAACGGTAAATGTTACGCGTTGACCTTCATGCAAAGTTTTGAAACCAGAACCTGCGATTTCTTTGAAGTGAGCAAACACATCTGGACCGTTGTCTTGTTGAATGAAACCAAAACCTTTAGTTTCGTTAAACCACTTTACTGTACCACTTACTGTATTAGACATAATATATCCTACTGATTTCTAATATTTTAGAATCATTAAATAATGACCCTATCATAACTTTGAAAAAAGAATAACAAATTGAGCTTAATATCTTAAAAAACGAAGGATTATGACTAAAACTACGATACTTAAAAGAAGATTTACTAACAAGTCTTTTTTCTAGTTAACAGCATCATACATGAAATAAAATTGTATTCAAGGCTTTTATATAAATAATTTCCAAAACTTAAGTTAAATAAATATAAAACAATAGCTTAATAAAAAGATTAAGAAATTCAGTATATTGCTTAATTAAAAAACAATCTATGATGTGATAAAAACATTGAAAAGCAACAGCTATAAAAATATCTGTTTAGAAAATTGCTTGAGCACGAATGAAAAGTTATTTTTAAAAACTTTAGATAATAAAAAAACTCCTGATTAGGAGCCTTATTTTATGGCAGAGGATCAAGGACTCGAACCTTGACGAACGGTTTTGGAGACCGTCATGCTACCATTACACCAATCCTCTATATTTATGATTAAACACTCAAGATTTAATCACAAAAAAAGCAAGATCATAATCTTGCTCTTTTATGGTGGGGGCGAAGAGACTCGAACTCTTACACCTTGCGGCGCTGGAACCTAAATCCAGTGCGTCTACCAATTTCGCCACGCCCCCATCTGGGACATTTATTTAAAATAAATGTGGCAGAGGATCAAGGACTCGAACCTTGACGAACGGTTTTGGAGACCGTCATGCTACCATTACACCAATCCTCTTCCAAGATCTAGATGACCTAACATCTACATCAAACTTTAAGTTATTAACTTAAAGTGGTGGGGGCGAAGAGACTCGAACTCTTACACCTTGCGGCGCTGGAACCTAAATCCAGTGCGTCTACCAATTTCGCCACGCCCCCGATGGCTGTGTATATTAGCGATAAGATCTGACAGTGACAAGTGTTTTTTTTCTAAAAAAAACTAACCGTGTAAATTGTATACAGATACTAGATCAATGATTTTTATCAATTTGAATCTGTTTTAAGCAATTTATTGCTTCATCAGCATTTGAAAACCGATTTTGCTGCTGTTTTTGTAATAAACCTACAAGTAAGGGTAAAAAAATCAAAAACTGCGTGGGTAATTGAATGGTTAAATTTTGACAGTGTAAGACTGCCC
Organism: Acinetobacter pittii; assembly: GCF_022449185.1. Classification (GTDB taxonomy): domain Bacteria; phylum Pseudomonadota; class Gammaproteobacteria; order Pseudomonadales; family Moraxellaceae; genus Acinetobacter; species Acinetobacter pittii_I. The sequence continues at coordinate 429,961 of NZ_JAKUKO010000001.1, read as the reverse complement.
AATCACGATAACTACTTGCTTCTAAGCGAGTTTGAGTCAACCATTCATATAGAACGATGCCAAAAGCATATAAATCACTTTGTATTCCCTTATGCCCTCCTCTAAATAGCTCAGGAGCCATATAACGAGGTGTTGCATCCATGACTGTATCGCAACTTGAGATCGGTCTCGTTTTCTCAAAATCAATTAAACAAGGCTTTTGCTGAAACTTTCTAAAATGCTCTGCCTTAACGTCTCCATGAATCCAGCCAAGTTCATGAAGTTCTGCAAGCTTATTTATTGCTAACCAAATCTTACGATATACATCAGTTAAACCACTTTCATGAACCAATGAACCGAACCACACGTCACTATTAGGTAAAATTAAAACCTTACCCAAAGAATGATCTAGCTGAGGAATTAAACTGCCCTCAATCAATTTATAAGGTAAAAGCCATGCAGGTTTTTTAAAGTGAATTTCTTCGTAAAATAATTGCTCATGCATGAAATCTTGCTCACTTTGAGCATGGGTTTCAGGCAAATGATATTTTAACCAGTAATTTTCGGTATCTATGGTACATGTCCATAAACACCGCCCTAACGCTGCACTTGTTGGCTTTGTTACACATGTTAAGTTTTCTATATGCGAAGCAAAATCATGCTTCAGCATAGTAAGACTCAGGCTGTTGTTTCTTTTCTTCAAAGCGCAAAACTTCTAAACAATGCTGAATCGTCTTACCAATACGAGCATGGGTTTCAATTGAAGAAATTTTTGGCCAAGTTGCATGTTCCCCTTCTCTTTGCAAACGTTTAAACAGATGCGGACGCGGGTTTTGCAAAGTATAGGTATAGTGACTTAGGCTATATTTAGCAATGATATTTACATCACCATAATAACGCTGTCCCATTACGCCATATCCATGATCCAACAATCTTCTGACGGGAGAAATAGAACCAAGTCGTTGACGCGTAAAATCCATGATACCCATTGATAGTACTTTACCTTGGCGTCTTAGAATCCTTTCAGGCCAGCTTAAAACGTCTTTACGGAAGCGATCCGCATCATTTTGCATAAATGGAACAATATGTGGGTTAACCTGACTCGCAATGGTGTAGTTTAAATTATAAAGCCGCGCCATTCTTTCTTGCGGGAAATCACTTCTTACACTTCCATCTACCCACTTTGTATTTGCCATATAAGGTGTATGTTCACCGTCATAACGTTTACTGGTTAAACGCACCGGTGGGAATAAAATTGGCACAGCACATGAAGCCAATACAGCACTCCACACCAAAACATTCGGTGTCATAATGGCGTTCATAATTCTTGGGTTTTCTGTTGCATCATACGGCGCTACAGCCACATTAATATTTAAACCTGATTTTTTAAAAGCCTCTTCAAACGTAAGATCGCCTAAATTCTCAATGAGGAATTTTTTCAAATACTGAACATCGGCAATTCCACCATTGCCTTTAATGAGTTCACGGAATTTCCTAAAATGAAAAGCATCACTAAAAAATTGCTCACCATTTAATAAGTTTTGGATATCTTCACTAGCAGAGGTTCCAAGCATACCTGTCATAATTGCCCCTGCACTTGAGCCAGAGAGCACTTTAGGCATTAAGTCTTGTTCAATTAAAGCCTTACATACTCCCGTATGAAAAAGTCCTAAAGTTGCGCCGCCCGAAAACATAAGTGCAGGTTGTCCATACGCCTTTTCACAGTTTTCAAAAAACTCTATTTTTTCTTTTCTTTGAAACGTAATACATTCACTTGAAGCGATATAAGCCAAGCTTTGGCTAACTTCTTCAATATAGTCTTCAATTAACTTTTTTGTACCGACATGTGTTGCAGCAAAAAGCATTGGATGACCAATATTTGCAATATCGTAGGTTAGACCCTCTTTAAGTAAATAGATGAGGTCTAATGTGCGATGTTGCTGACGATATCTTTTGAGCAAAGTGTATCGATAAGAAATGAGTTCGGCATCGAAGTAAGGTGAACTATTATCAAACTTCCACTCTTGCACACCTGTTTCTTCATCTAGTTTTAATGCAAAAGACTTCCATTCCTCATAAGATTCAGCCATGTCTAATTGACGTTGTAATTTTTTGATACGGTAAGCCTGATGTGGATTCATATCACTTCGTATTTTTTCAAACATATTTCGTCCTCATCTTCACAGATGATTTTACTGAATAGACATCACAACACTATGCTCGGTCTGAACATTTCAATCAATTGCAAAACCGATAAAGTGTATAGGCAATAAGTTTTTTGTCAGCCTATTAATTTCGGTGTTAGTATCCTATCAAACACTGTTTAACATGATTGACTTACCATGGCTACCATTGATTTACCGGACAATTTAGTTCAAACATTATCACTTGTATTAAATCAGTTACAGCAAGTCTTGCCTGAGCCTCGACAAGAAACAGATTTTACTGCACCTGCTTTTAGATGGGAAAATCAGCAACTTAATGCCATCTATAAGCCAAAAAATATTTATCTTGATGACTTAAAAGGCATTGAGCGTCAAAAAGAAAAAATTATTCAAAATACTTTGCAATTTTTAAATGGCCTACCAGCAAATGATGTGCTGTTAACAGGCTCGCGTGGTACAGGAAAATCATCTATTGTTCGTGCTTTACTCACTGAGTATGCCCCTCAGGGATTACGTTTAATTGAAATTGAACGTGATGATTTATCAGACTTACCTAAAATTCAAAAACTCATTCAAAATCGTCCTGAAAAATACATCGTCTATTGTGATGACTTGGCTTTTAATGCCGAAGATGAAAATTACCGTAGTTTAAAAAGTGTATTGGATGGTTCATTACAATCAGGTTCAAGCAATTTCATTATTTATGCAACAAGTAACCGTCGCCACCTGTTACCAGAATTCATGCATGAAAATACACCTGTAACTAAGGTGGACGTTCCCCAATATACTGAACTACATCCACAAGAAGCGATTGAAGAAAAGATCTCTTTGTCAGATCGGTTTGGTTTATGGTTATCTTTTTATCCAATGGATCAAAATCTATATTTGGAAATCGTTGAGCATTATCTTGATAAAGCAAACATGCCTTTCAATGATGAGGTTCGTGCTGAAAGTTTACGTTGGTGTCAGATGCGGGGTCAGCGCTCTGGTCGAGCTGCTTATCAGTTTTCTAAGCATTGGATTGGTTTAAACGCATTAAAAGATTTGTCTAACAATTAAATAAAATGTCCCGCAAAGCCTTAGCTTTGGCCTATAAACCGCTTAGCTTTGGCAGTTGTTTTTCATAACCTAAAACAAAGATGCCCTTCTTTAGGTTTATATATGAAAAAGCAATTGCCAAAAATTTCTACAACAAGTAAAGCGCTTGGTAAAAGTTTATTACTTGCACAAGGTGTTTTAGACAAAGCAAAAAAATATTCAACTCTTCCTTTTACTCAAGCCCATATCATCCGTCCACGAGTTGACGAAAAATATTATAGCTGGACACATTACGGTATCTTTTTCCCACTTTTACCAGAGCAGCATCATTACTTAAATATTATGATTTTAATCGGTACACCAGGTGCACTTGCTTTTGACCATGATGACATCATCACTGGAAATCCTAGAAAAACAGCTACATTCTTTTCAAGCACAGCTGCTCTGGAACAAGCTTTATTGAAGGCCTATGTCATTCCCGAAGATACAAAAATTAATAAAGATGGGAGCTTAATAGAACTAGGTCAAGAAATTTCAATTCAAGGTAAATTCCCTCAAATTCACATTAATGGTCATTATGATGGATTTGATTTCGACTTTGATATCAATATTACTTCACATGTTTCATGGTTTATAAAAACACCAATCTATGATCACTTTAGTTTATTGGCAAAGTTTAAAGGTTTTTTAAACTATCAAGCAGAACGCATTGAAAGCCAAGGACTTTGCACTTACGAATATGCTCGAGCAGTTGGTCCTCACTCCATTACAAACAAACTTATTCCTGATGCATATAAACTGCCACTTGATTTTTTCACTTATCAAATCATCAATTTAAACGAAACCACCCAACTTCTTCTTACCAAAGCCGATATTGCAGGACAAACAGCTGCATACACCCTACATATTAGACATCTGGACCAGCCAGCTGAAATTTATACAGATGTAAGCTTTGATATTATTTCACATCAAGTTGATGACTTTGTTTCACCTAGTGGGCAAAAAATGCGACTTCCAAAATATTTTTCTTGGATCGCTAGAAATGAGGCAAAGCAAATTATCTTAAACATTCAGGCAGAAATTGACTGCCCATTCCGCTATGGTCATGGGCGAGGTTATGCGAGTAGCTATATATTTACAGGTCATTATTTTGGTAATGAAGTTCAAGGCCGTGGTTACATCGAATATATTGATATCGAAAACCAACAGGCTTTTGAAGATGAATAATTTTACTCAGGAATAGTGAGTTCAGTCATTGGCCATCTTGGTGTGGTCGTTACCGCCAACCCATCATGCTGACCTGCTTTTAAACGTTGATAACCAGCAAAAGCAATCATTGCCCCATTATCAGTACATAAAGCAGGCTCGGCATAATAAACTTGCGCTTTAATTTTCGCCAAAGAGGTTTCTAATTGCTCGCGTAGTCTTAAATTTGCGCTAACTCCACCTGCAATCACTAAACGTTTAAGTCCAGTTTGCTTTAAAGCTTTTACTGATTTTTTTACCAAAGTATCTACAATTGCTTCTTGGAATGAAGCAGCAATATCAGCGTCACGGTTTTCACCATTCAATTTTTTCAATTGAACAGAAACTGCTGTTTTTAAACCACTAAAAGAAAAATCTAAGCCCTGATGAAGCATAGGTCTTGGAAACTCAAAAGCTAATGGATCACCAGATAATGCAAGTTTTGCGATATTTGGCCCACCTGGATATGGCAAGCTCATCATTTTTGCAACTTTATCAAAAGCTTCGCCCGCAGCATCATCAATAGACTCACCCAATAGCTCATATTGACCAATAGCGTGGGCTGCCATCAATTGTGTATGCCCACCTGAAACTAACAATGCGACAAACGGAAATTCAGGTGGTTGACTTGAAAGTAATGGGGCCAGCATGTGACCTTCCATATGATGAACACCAATTGCAGGCTTATTTAAAGAAAAAGCTAAAGTTCGTCCAAATAAGGCGCCTGTCATTAATGCTCCCATTAAGCCAGGACCACGCGTATAAGCAACCGCATCAATCTCTTGTTTTTTTACACCACTTTGTTCAAGCAATTGATTCATTAAAGGAATTAATTTACGAACATGGTCACGAGAAGCAAGTTCAGGTACTACGCCACCATATTCGGCATGAAGTTTAATCTGGCTATAAAGAACCTGTCCCCGTAAGCCGAGTTCGCTATCATAAAGTGCCAACCCTGTTTCATCACAAGAAGTTTCCAAGCCTAAAACAATCATCAAAACTGCCTTTTATATGAGTCAAAATATTGCAATCGCTATTATAGACTTGTGATATGAGTTGTAAATGAGTAAAATACTGACCTTCACTTGTGATCCGGCGCAATGGTGTGCCTGATCTTATCCATAATCTAGAGGATTTTACATGCCACAAGTTAAGTTGAAAGAAGGCGAACCAGTTGACGTAGCTATCCGTCGTTTCAAACGTTCATGCGAAAAAGCTGGTGTTTTAGCTGACGTTCGTAAACGCGAATTCTACGAAAAACCAACTCAAGAACGTAAGCGCAAAAAAGCTGCAGCAGTTAAACGCTACCAAAAGAAATTGGCTCGCGAATCTGTACGTACTACTCGCCTTTACTAATTAATTTGTGATTGACTGCTGAATTATGACTACTTTAAAAAACCAAATTACTGATGCATTAAAAACTTCTATGCGTGCCAAAGATATGGCAACAGTGACGGTTTTGCGTAGTCTACAAGCGGCAATTAAGCAAATCGAAGTCGATGAGCGCAAAGAGCTTGACGACGCTCAGGTTCTTGCGGTCATTGAAAAGCAAATTAAACAACGTAAAGAATCGATCAAAGCCTTTGAAGGTGCTGGTCGTAATGATTTAGCTAGTAAAGAACAAGCCGAAGCTGAGATTATCTCTCAGTTTCTACCAGAAGCTATGACTGAGGAAGAGCTTGATTCTATCATTGAGCAAACGATTGCTGCTCAAGAAGCAACTAGCATGAAAGATATGGGTAAGGTGATGAATTCTCTACGTCCGATCATAGCCGGGCGTGCCGATTCTGCTCAAGTTTCAGCAAAAATTAAAGCTAAGTTAGCTTAATTCCCCTTTTTAAATTTTATATTTCTTCCAATCAAGCTTCTTTAGTTTGTATATATTTGCACATCTGCAAATTAAGTAAGATATAACTTTTAAATCTTCATTCGTCGCTCATCTTGCATTTGTTTCAAACGACTGTCTATTCTTGCCGACATTGCTTGATTATCTTTTGCCAATCGCTGAGCATGCAACATTGATTTAATTGCATTTTCCTCACTACCTGACCAATATTCTGCTTCAGCCCGATAGCGTAGAACATTAACCGCTCTTAAAGGTCCATTCTTATCCAAATTCGCAGCTTGCTGTAAAAATTGCCAACCTTGTATATCTCTTGGATTCTTATTAATAAATCTTTGAACCAAAGTTTGAACTTGCGCAAACTTACCTTGGCGTAGCAGCACCTCAGCCAACTTATAACTAAAAGCTTTATTTTCAGGCATCGTCATTTGTGTAGAAGCAATTGTTGTATAAGCTTGATCTAACTTGTTTTGGCCAAGATAAATATCTGTCTGCAATAATGTGACAAGAGGCTTTCCACTAGATTTCGCTTGATCTAGAGTAGACTGCGCTTGTACATAATCACCTTGTCTTGTGTAAAATGCTGCTAAAGCAATCAAACCAGCAATATTTTTTTGGGATGCTAAACTTTGTAGTTGGTTTTCAGTTGCTTGATTGGCAACTACCATGGTGTACCATTTTAAAATCTCAAAATCTGCATCATATATACGATTTTTAACTCTAGGTAGCTGGTTTGCACGGAGCCTAGCTTCACTCATACGCTCAGTCGTCAATGGATGAGTCAACCAGAAATCCGGTAAAAAACTTACTCGACTTGTAGCTCTATGCATTGTTTCAAAGTAATCAGCCATACTTTGAGGGTTATAACCCGCTGCATACATATATTGCATACCAATACGGTCTGCTTCACGCTCTTGATTTCGACTATATGTTAATTGCTTATCCATGAGCGCAGCTTGGGTACCAAGCATCACTGCTGCACCCGCATCACCACCACCCTGCGCAGCTATAGCCACCCCTGCTAAAAGCCCCGCTAAACTTAACAAGGTTTGACCTTTAAAGGCTTCTTCAGAGCGACTAAAATGTCTTTGCGATACATGGGCAATTTCATGCGCCATAACCCCAGCAATTTCATCAATATTTCGTGCTGAGGCAATAAGCCCTGTATTGAGTGCAAATAAGCCACCTGGAACAGCAAAAGCATTAATTTGTGGGTCTTTAATCACGACTAGACCAATCGGCTGCCCAAGCTGAGTTTCACTTAAAATACTCGAAAATACCTGAAAAAATTGATCTTCTAACCAAACATCCTGAATAACAGGCATTTGTTTGTGTACTTCACGAAAAACTTTTTCGCCAATAAATTTTTCTTTTTGTTGATCAAGCAAACCAATCCCACTTCCAATATTTGGAATTTCTACTTGATTTGCAGAAGGCTGAGGATCGAAAGGCTGTGCGTACGAAGCATTTGTTATAAAAGCCGTACTTAAAATAATTGGCAAAAATCTCAAAAGTTTTTCTCTAGTAAAATTAAACCATCAAAAAAAGTCTACTGATATAAAACATAAAAAATTATGTTCAATCAATAGACTTTTAATATATCACTCGAGATCGCTTAGTTTTGCAATGAAGTGTTATTAATCATTTATGCAAAGTTTGGGTTTACCAAATATCTAGGAGTTTTATCCTCTAAAGCTTCAACCAGATTTTTATAAGCAAGATTTGCCATTTTTTTACGGGTCTCTGCAGTCGCAGATCCTACATGAGGCAAAGTAACAACATTTGGCAGTTTAAAAAGCTCTGAATCTTGTAATGGTTCTTTTTCGTATACATCTAAACCAGCTCCAAAGATTTCTCCGCTTTGTAAGGCTTCAATCAAAGCTTGCTCATCAACTACTGAACCACGCGCAATATTTATAAAAATAGCGTGCTTTTGCATAAGCTCAAATTGAGCTTTCCCCATCAAAGCTTTCGATTCATTATTTAAATCAACTGCGGTTACTACAAAATCAGACTGTTGCAATAACTCATCTAAACCAAGATATTGTGCTTTTAAAGGCTCTGCCAATTCAGGCTTTTCACGGCGGTTATGGTAAACAATATTCATGTTAAATCCATAAAAACCACGTCGTGCAATTGCAGCACCAATATTACCAAGTCCAATAATTCCTAGCGTCTTTCCAAAAACATCTAAACCAAACTGCTGAAGCCCAACAGTTCTTTTCCATTCACCTTGTTTCGTCCAATGATCAAGAAAAGGAACTTTTCTAGCAGCGCTTAGTAATAATGTAAAAGCAAGATCAGCCGTTGTTTCAGTTAAAACATGAGGTGTATTTGATAACCAGATTTTTCTTTGGTTTAGATAAGCCACATCATAATTATCATAACCAACTGTTACAGATGAAATAATTTTGAGTTTTTGAGCAGGCGCAAGATTACTTTCATTAAGAAGTCGACCAGCACCAATCATTCCATCAGCATCTACAACTTGTTGGCGTATTTGCTCATTAATATCACCCAGTTTTGGATTAAGAACTACAACATGATAATCCTGTTGTAATCGAGACAAAATTTCTTCATCAATTTGGCTAAAAACTACAACTTTTTTCATGTAAATCCCTACTACTCGTTGTTATCTTGCATTAATTGCCATAACCTTTTTTTAAGGAGTGGTTTCTCCAACATTTCTTTTAAACTCGCCAAATGAATAATATTGGCATGTTGAATATAAGAACATTCCCCAAGACACAAGATTTTCTTGTCTGCTGCGACAGCATCTAAAAAGCCTTGAATATATGAACCTGCACCACGTTGGTCTTGATAGTTAGCTAAAGGGAACGGCCATTTTAGTTCAGCATATTGCCCTATTTTTGCTTTTTGAATGTTATTCCAAAGCTGCTTTTCTTCTTCACTTAAATTGGTAACATCTAAAAAAATAACGCATTTTTCAAGTGCAAAAGCCTGCAACTCAAATGAAGCAATCGTAACCACTGGAGCTTGTACTTCAGTACGAGGCGACACAACAGGCGGAACTGCTACTGGAAGTGGTACCGCAATTTCAGATTCAACTTTTGGAACTTCATTAACTTGCGGTTTTGTCGGCTGCTCAAGAACTGGATTGTTCTTAGAAGGTAATATAATTGGCTCACCTTCTGGAGCAGCTTGATCTCGCCAGAGACTTTGAGCATTATTTTTTTGGCACACCTGTGTCTTAGGAATCCATACATCAATTCCTAAAGTTGCCAATATATTTCTTTGCTGCCCAATCATCTGTAAATCAATACCTCTACTCTATCTACATTCTAACGGGCTTCAGTTTTTTTTTCAGTGTTTTATTTCATTCAGATGTTTTTATAATCGTAGATGTCTTTTAAATAATCATCACACTATTTCTCTTTTGCATTTGATCCACAATTTCTTCTGTCTCAAAGCCAAAACGCCAATAAAGCAATTCAAGCACATCCAGCTCATCTTGCGTGATAATACGGTCGCTCCACAAACACATCTCTGCAATAGCTAGAATACTTAGACGGTCACGTAATAATAAACCAGCAATATCATTTAAAATTTCAGCTAGATCTAATGGCTCATCTGAAATTTCATCATAGATATACATTTCATCGGGATTGAGCAGCGAACGTAAAATACGCTCACGTACTTCTAATTGATTTGGGCTATTAATTTGCTGAACATGAAGTAAAGCATCAATCAAACGAACAATTTGAGGCTTCACTTCTTCAAATGCAGTCGGTAGATGCAACGGCATCAAGTTCAACTCATGTTTAACACGCTCCAGTAAAAGTGCATCTAATAACCCAATCTCACCATCTTCTTGGATAATGAGGGCCAACTTAGTAAGAAATTGCCGCGCAATACTTGCGGGTATATGCCCAATATTTTTACAAGCATCATGAAATATCTGAATATGGATACGCCCATCCAAATTCAATAATGCATCGATAATGGCATGACTCACAGGTGCATCTTTTGGAATGAATTCCCGATATTGACGAATCATCAAAATAGCAACCATCACTTCACGTGAACCAGTCGCAGTTTGTAATGCTCGCTGAATTAATTCAGGACGCTTTTTATTCCGGCGTACATCACTACTCAGGGGCTTAATGGCATCATTTAATGCAAAACTAATTGGTGACAACCTTAATAAAGGTAGAGGCTGTGGAGATGACCACGGAATATAAATTTCTTTCTCAGATTCTTCCAAGAAATGAAATAAGCTAAACAACGGACGGTTTCGAAGCTTCTTTAAATTTTCTAATTGTAAATCTTGTAGCAAAGTGGGATTTAGCTCATAAATACGTTCACGAATACTCGGGTGAATATTCATCCAGCTCTGCGGGCTTAGTGAGTTAGCAAAACACATATGTGCGATTGATTCGGAATAAGCACTATGAATTTGCGAACCAGAGTGGTGAACATAAATACGCAACAAGGTTTGTGTATTAGCATTATTTTTTAATAGTCGTACTGTTTTTTGGTCATTACGAAAGGTACGCCCACTCAAAGTCAAATATTTAATAAAACGAGTAATCAGTACACCTAGACTTCCAGCCAACCAAATGACTCCACCCACTGCAACAAAAACTGTTTCAAATTTATGTTTATAGCCAGGGCTATAGCGCTTAAAACCCTGCTTGGCTAATTTACTGCCCCACTGACTAAAAGTTGTTAAGCCGCTATATAAAATCTTTAATTTAGTATTCTCAACAGCCTCACCTGATAAAATCTGATTAAACTCATGGCCCAATAAACCATATAACTCAAGCTTATCCAGATTCTGTAAAGCACCCCATGTCAGAATAATTACAATATCTTTGGGATGAAAACCTGCCGTAAGTGCATTTACACCAACTTCATCAGGTAATACATATACTGTTGGAACTTTAAGTGAAAAATTTTGGGCTAAGTGTTCTGTAATTTTTAATGCCGCGAGTTCTTCGGGAGTACTCTCCTCTTTCACCAAACGACGTGCTTTAAGTTGTTTTGCTAAAGAGTGCCCACCTTTACGCAGGATATAAAGTTCGGTAACTACCGACCAAACCATAATAAAAAGTAATAGTGCAACGAAGTAAGGACTTAAGGTATGCCACCAAATTGGCTGGCTATAATCAAAAAAATGAACGAGTAAACCTAAAATTAAATTTAAGATAAAAATAGTAAGCAGCACAGCAACCAAACACATAGTGATGGACCATGCCATATTTTTATTTTCGATGAGATAGTGGCTTACTTCTTTCAATGTAAATATTCCCAATTACATTGTTAGGTTTCATCATAAAAGAAAAAAGCGGGAAATACCCGCTTTTTTCGGCTATTTCTATTCTTCTTTGATGCCTGTTAAATCTACAGAAGCAGCATCGACATTAACGTCAATATAACCATCTTTTTTCTTCTTAGCAGAATCATTACGTTTCTGCTCCAAATTATTTAGATAGTTAACATCAATATCACCTGTTACATAGATTCCATCAAATACTGAGCAATCGAACTCAGTTAAGTCAGGCACTTTGCTGGTACGTACAGCATTTTTCAAGTCTTCCAAATCTTGGAAAACCAAACGATCAGCACCAATAATTTCTTGGATCTCTTCAACGCTGCGTTCTGAAGCAATAAGCTCAGCTTTAGCAGGCATATCAATACCGTAAACGTTTGGATACATTACTTTTGGCGCTGCTGACGCAAAGTATACTTTTTTTGCACCAGAATCACGTGCCATCTGAATAATCTCATTACACGTTGTACCACGTACAATAGAGTCATCCACCAATAGAACGTTCTTACCTTTGAATTCTAACTCAACAGGGTTTAATTTCTGACGTACAGATTTTTTACGTTGCTGTTGACCCGGCATAATAAAGGTACGACCGATATAACGGTTTTTCATAAAACCTTCACGGAACTTCACACCTAGAATATTTGCAAGTTCTAAAGCTGAAGTACGGCTCGTATCTGGAATTGGAATCACCACATCAATATCGTGGTCCTCGCCCCAGTCACGTAAAATTTTATGAGCAAGCTTTTCACCCATTTTTAAACGTGCTTTATAAACCGAAATTCCGTCAATAATCGCATCAGGACGAGCAAAATAAACATATTCAAAAATACATGGACGGTATTTCGGATTAGCAGCACATTGTTTAGAGAACAACTCGCCATTTGCATTAATGAAAATTGCTTCACCCGGTTCAATATCACGCTCAATTTTGAAACCAAGAGCAGTAATAGCAACCGATTCAGAAGCAATAATGTATTCCATCTCACCTTGTTCAGTTACACGCGAACCGTAAATAAGTGGGCGAATACCATTCGGATCACGGAAGCCAACCAAACCATGACCAGTAATCATTGCTACTACACCATACGCACCTTGGCAACGCTCATGCACACGAGAAACCGTGCGAAAAATATCATCAGGGGTAGGATTTAAAGTGCCTTTTTTCTGTAATTCATGCGCGAATACGTTTAAAAGAACTTCTGAGTCAGAATCAGTATTCATATGACGTAAATCTGTTTTAAACAGGTCATCATGAATTTCTTCTGCATTGGTCAAGTTACCATTATGTGCAAGCGTAATACCGTAAGGTGAGTTTACATAAAATGGTTGTGCTTCAGCACTGCTCGCAGAACCAGCAGTTGGGTAACGTACATGGCCAATACCATAATTACCAAGTAATGCTCTCATATGACGAGTATGAAAGACATCACGCACCATACCGTTATCCTTACGAAGGAAAAGACGGCCTTCATGGCAGGTTACTATTCCAGCTGCATCTTGCCCACGATGTTGCAACATCGTTAAAGCATCAAACAACATTTGGTTCACTGGCGATTTACCGGCTATACCAACAACTCCACACATAGCAACCTCGCAGACAAGCTAGGAATTAATAAAAAGGATTCTTTGTCGAATGGTCGGATCGGTTTTCTAAATCTTCCGATTCGTCCATTGGTTTTGAAGGAGTGCCTGATGCACTACCTCCAGATGTTATTTGATGAAATGCCTCACTTGCTGCATCTTTAGACAACTCTGTAGCTAGAGGTGCATAAGGCAATAAAAACTGTATAAATTTGGACTGCTTCCAGTGTGGTGAGCTTTCAACCCAAGGCCCTACGCCCTGCATTGTAATCAGCACTACCAGCAAACCCTTTAAAGAACCAAAAGCACCACCTGCTAAACGATTTAATGGCCCCAATTTCAGACTTTTCAAGAGGCCATTTAAAAATGCAGAGACGATCCATGTTAAAACAATGATCAAAAGTGCTATAAATGCAAAAGCTGCAATTTTTTGAACAACTGGATCATGACTTAAACCCGACATAGACGGCGCAAGAAGGACAGCATATTTTGCACCCATAATTAATGCAATGACCCATCCTACCAAGTTCGCAAAGGCTTTAATAAATCCTTGTCGCAAACCGTTTAGCCCCCCAATGAGCAAAAGTATCAGAATAATGATATCAATTGTGTTCATATTCACTTAAGTCATGGCTGCAACACATTGTTTCACTAGAACAGGACCGGTATAAATCAGCCCGCTATAGATTTGAACTAATGTTGCTCCAGCTTGCTGTTTGACTGCTGCTTGTTCACCCGACAAAATTCCGCCCACACCAATTAATGGGATTTGTCCTTTCAATGTTTGAGCAAACAAACGTAAGCATTCTGTACTTTTTTCAAAAACAGGTGCACCAGATAAACCACCCGACTCATTACCATTAGGTAGATTTTCTACACCTTCTCTTGATAAGGTCGTATTAGTAACGATCAAGCCATCAATTTTAAACTGCACTAATTGAGCTGCAATAAACTCAACATCTTCAGCTGTTAAATCAGGTGCAACTTTTAAAACCAAAGGAACATAGTGGTTATTTTGTTCAGCTAGCTCAAGTTGTCTTTCTTTTAAGGTTTGCAACAATTCAGTTAATGCATCGCCACTTTGTAAACTTCTTAAGTTCTTAGTATTTGGAGATGAAATATTAACGGTAATATAAGAAGCGTAGTTATACACTTTCTCAAGGCAAATCAAGTAGTCATCAACAGCTTTTTCTACAGGCGTATCAGCATTCTTACCAATATTGATGCCTAAAATTCCTTTAAACTTTGAAGCTTTGACATTTTCAATCAGCTTATCAACACCATCATTATTAAACCCCATACGGTTAATAATGGCTTGAGCTTCTGGAATTCGGAATAAGCGTGGCTGCGGATTACCCGATTGAGGACGCGGTGTAATTGTTCCAATTTCAATAAAACCGAACCCTAACCCAGCTAAAGCATCAATGTGTGCACCATTTTTATCAAGACCAGCCGCCAACCCTACCGGATTTGGAAATTCAATTCCCATACAAGTTGTTGGTTTCGCTTCTACGCTCTGACGTAGTAGGCCGAACTTATGTGCTTTATCAAGCATAGATAATGTTAATTCATGGGCACGCTCTGGTGCTAAACTAAACAACATTGGGCGAGCAAGTGAATATAACATACCAATCACAATCTACTGATTTTAGGTAGGCATATTATAGGCACAGGGAGCACAAAACACCATGCTTAAGACCAGCATATTTTAATATGTTATTGAACCGTCGCTGTTAATTTAATCTGTCCTTCACTTGAAACCATTTCCATTTTTTCAATATTTAAGCCCATTTGTGCCAGTTGGGTTAAAAAGTTCGCTAAAATTGCATAATTCTGATGAGTAACAATAATTTGTAACTGCTCGCCATTTTGTTGAGAAGTAACAGTTAAACCTTGTTGTTGAGCTACACGTTGTATTTTTTCTGCTTGCCCTAGCTCAAGCTCACTCGCAGGTTTCATAGTAACTGCATTACTTTGCATCCACACCATCAAATCTTTTAAATCATTTAAGCGCTGTTGCTGTTGTTCTGCTAAGGAATGCATTTTCCAAAGTGAAGCCCCAATAATAGCCACTACAACAAAAATTGTAGTAAAGACCACCATAATACGTTCACGCACAGTTAAACGATCTAAATATTGATTAACTTGTTCGATCCACTGATCAAAGCGGTTCTGCAATTGAGCTAACATTTTCATTATTGTATTTTCACCACCCCAATTGCCCCACCACCATCGGCTTGAACATTACCTAACTCCGCCTTAAATCCTTGCTGATTAAGCTGCTGTGTTAAAGCTTGCAAATCATCTCCCGATTTTGCTTTCAAGGCCATGGTTAGTGTAGAAGCATCATAATTTAATTGCTGAGCTAAAATTTGTCTTTGCATCAAAATAGGTCCAACACGGCTCAATAAAGAAAGTGCTTGTGTATCGCCTTGTTTACTCATTCTTAAATGACTTTCAAATTGGCTTTTTATATTTTGTTCATTTACGCGACTAGAAGGACCAAACCAATATTTATATTGTTCAATCGTCTGTTCAGCTGTTTGATTCGCTACATTTCTTAATTTTACCCAACGCAATAAATCATAGCTAAACTGAACCACAATGATTGCTAAAAGAATAACAGCACATGCTTTCCAGTAACCTGAGACAGTTTGCTCTTGTCCTTTGGCTTTCGGTAAAACATTAAAAGGATGCTGTTTAGGTTTATCTAAACCCTGAAATTGATAAAAAAACTCTGAACGTTGCTCAACACTAGAAGCTGCTTCTAAGCTTTCTAATTGTTCTGTCGTTAATCCACTATATTGATAGTTTGTTTCAACTGGCTGGAATTCCAAAAACAATCCCAAATCATCTAGTGAATTACCGACCCATTTACTTTCACGCGCCAGTAATTTTTGGTCAATATTACACAGGATAACTTGCTGTTCTTGTGGTTCTGGCAAAATCAAAAAGTCTGGCAACAAAGCAACCAGCTTGATTGGCAACAAATTCATCGCATGTTGCCATGTTTCCACAGTAGTTTTTGCAACGCCCAATATTGTTAATTGATCAGCATGAAAATGATGAACTACTTTCATGTGATCAATAGGCAAAGTTACAAACTCTTCAAGCAAATATTTAACACCATCTGCTCCGAGTTGCTTGTAATGAGACTTTGCTATTTGTTGCTGGAATACCTGAGCATGACGACTAGGAAAAAAGACGACAGCCTCTTTTCCTTGGTGCAATTGTAGGTCTTGTATTAATTGATCGAGGCTTTCAGCCTGCAACCAGTTTTCTCCGTTAGACCAATGCCATATTCCATTGGTTTCAGGCATCCATAAATACAGCATAATGGGCTAAATAACCTTTTTATTTATATTGTGGGTATAAAACTATTTTTTTGTGTTGATAAACCAGTTGCAATCACAGCCTGATCATAAATTCGAGCTTCAGCCAGTGCAAATGGATTAAAGTTTTCATGGGTCAGCAGTTCAGCAATATGCCCTACTACATTCATATGACACACGACCACAATTGACTCATAAGGAATCTGAGATAACCACTCGACTGCCTCTTTGGCGTTATCATCTGGTTTAATTTTATCGCATAACAACACAGGCACATCTTTAAAATACGCTTGAATATGTGCCAATGTCTCTTGAGCACGTAACAAAGGACTAACTACAAAAATATCAGGCTTAACAATATCTTTTAAAAATGTTGCTGTCTGTTCTGCTTGAGCATGTCCACGAGCAGTAAGAGGGCGTTTAGTGTCGTTACCATTTACAGGTGGAGCGGCTTCCCCATGGCGAACCAATGTCAGTTGCATAAATTTTCCTTGTTAATAATTCCTGCATTATAACCACAATTTATGACATTTCTTCTTCAGACTTCGTGATGAGGTAAAACAAATTCAACATCACTACGGTGTCCGTTTTTCATAAGAGATAATGCAATATTTAAAGGAGGCGCCCCTTCAAAAATAACTTCATATAAAGCGTTAGTGATAGGCATATAAACATCTAGTTCTTCTGCTTTACCACGCACCTGAACAATTGTATTGATGCCTTCTGCTGTCTGCCCCAACTCTTTACTCGCCTGATCCAGCGTTTTACCCGAACCTAAAGCATAACCAATCTGATAATTACGGCTTAAAGGGCTATTACAAGTCGCGAATAAATCACCAACACCTGACAATCCCAAGAATGTAAGCGGATTTGCACCTTGTTTTACTGCAAAACGGCTCATCTCGGCCAAAGCACGCGTTAAAATCATACTCTTGGTATTTTCACCAATTTTGTAAGCAGCACCAATTCCCATTGCAACCGCATAAATATTTTTAAGCGCACCACCTAACTCTACACCGTGCACATCATCGCTACCAAAAACACGGAATAAAGCACTATGTAAGGCATGTTGCACAGCATAACGAACTAATTCGGAGTCACTGGCAATAACGGTGCCGGACGGCATGCCCGCCATAATTTCTTTTGCAAGGTTTGGACCTGATAGCACACCATAAGGAACTTCAGGTAATTCTTCACGAATGATATCGCTCATGAAGCTGAAAGTTTTAGCTTCAACACCTTTGGTTAAAGACACAACCGCTTGTGCAGTAATATAAGGAGCGATTTGTTTTAAAACATCACGGAATGAATGACTTGGAATTGCGACTAAAATAATATCTCGGTCACATACAGCTTGCTCAAGATCAGACACAGCACGTAATGATGACTCTAAAATAAAATCTGGCAAATAACGTTTATTAATGTGGGTTTTATTAATTTCCTCAGCTGTTTCGGCGTCACGAATCCAGATCATGGTATCGCAACCATTACGTGCAGCTAAATTTGCCATAGCCGTTCCAAAGCTTCCTCCCCCTAGAACGGTAATACGTAAAGCAGTTTTTTTATCAACCGCAACAGGTTCCACCAAATCTGTAAACTTAAATTCAGCCATCTTTTATTATCCTATTTCTTACTTTTACAGACGTTTAAGCCTGCCAAACTTTTACGAATTCTTTACTTTCAATATCTGCACGCGGTGCAATTACTTTAGCTGCTGTGCCGACGTAAATAATACCTGAAATTAAATCACGAGATTGCAGACCTAAATGCTGTTTTAACCAATTTGATTCGACAACTGCACCACTACGCCACATGGTCGAAAAACCTTGAGCTTGCAGAGATAATAAAAGATTTTGTACTGCAGCACCCGTACTTAAGATTTGTTCGAAATGCGGTACTTTCGGATGATCTTGTAGTTGTGTAAGCGCTAAAATGAGTAATGGTGCGCGAAAAGGATGTTGCTTAACGCGTTCAAGTTGAGCAGGATCAGTTTCACCTAAATCTGCCAAAGCTTTTGCTAGAACCTCACCAAAAGCTCCACGTTGTTCGCCAGAAACAATTACAAAACGTGTTGGCTTAAGTCTATGATGATCTGGAGCTGTTAAAGCAGCCTGAAAAGCCAACTCTAATTGATCTGAGTTTGGAGCGGGTTCAATTAATTGGCCAATAGACTGACGCTGATGAATATTTTGGTGAATTATTTGTATTGCTGATTCCGTCATTAATATTGATCTAACTCAAAAATTCAAAATAGATTAGCATAATCTACCGTTAATCCACCATTGAATCTAGCTTATAAAATTAGCGAACTCTCACTTTGACATTTTTTAATACAAAACATCAAAACTCATACAACGTCTTCAAAATCAAATAGAAAACTTATGTTCAAATAGCAATATCTTTTAGCGATTAACTTTAGGTGCATTATGAAAAAAATAATTTTAGCGAGCGCAATGAGCGGTGTTGTTTTATTACTTGGTGCTTGCGCAACTACTCCTAAAAATACTTTAGCAGTTCAAAAAGAAAATAATCAGTTTGAAGTTACAGGTATTGGTAAAACCAATTTAATTGCGAAAAATAATGCAATTACTGCAGCTCAAAAAACTTGCTCAAAAAACACCACACCAGTCGTTGTAGATGAAAAAACAACATATAACGGTGTATTAAAAGATGTTGTAAGTGAAAAAACCGGTCAAATGGTTGAAGCTGCGGCAGGTGTTATTGGTACATTAACTGGTAAAAATGCATCTTTAGCAAAAGATGATGACTACCAAACAACGCTTACTTTCTATTGTAAAATTAATTAATCAAAAAAAATCCCAATCAAATGATTGGGATTTTTTTATTAGCAATAACCATCTAATCTGGTCAGTGGTAATTTTTTACCAATTGCTTTTTCAATTTCGGGTAAATAAAAGGCATCATCTTCAGATAAGAAACTAATACTTACCCCTTGTGAGCCAGCACGACCTGTACGACCAATACGGTGTACATAATCATCAGATTGTTCAGGCAATGTAAAGTTGATGACATGCGACACGCCATCCACATGAATACCACGACCAGCAACATCTGTCGCAATCATAATATTATGTTTACCTTGCTTAAATTGCTCTAACATTTTTAAACGTTTATCTTGAGCAATCTCACCTGAAAGCATACCAACTCTATATCCATCTTTCTTTAAATGATCATAAAGACGGCGGACTTGGTCACGTCGATTAGCAAAAATCATGACCTTATCGATTGGCTCTTCACGCAAGATATCTTGCAGCAAACGATATTTATCTTGTTTAGCTACAACATAAACACGTTGCTCTACATCGTTATTGGTCTTTTGTTCAGGCTCAATTTCAACAGTTACAGGTTCAAATAACCATTGTCTCGCCAAATTCAAGACGTCATAACTAAACGTCGCTGAGAACATGAGTGTTTGACGTTGTTCCTTGCGTGGTGAATAACGAACAATACGTTTTACCGAAGGAATAAAGCCCATATCTAATAAACGGTCAGCTTCATCAATGACTAAAAATTCAATTTGATCGAGCCAGACTTCTTTTTGTTCTACAAAATCGATTAAACGCCCAGGTGTAGCTACCATGATATCGACAAAATTAGCATCAAGTTGCTTCTTCTGCTTATCGAAATCAACACCACCCAATAGGGTCACTAAATGTAAATTAGAGAATTTTGTGAGAAATTTCGCATCACTTTCAATTTGCAATGCCAACTCACGAGTAGGCGCCAAGATTAAAGCACGAGGCTCGCCACGGAAGCGTTGCTCTTGAATCGGATTATTGAGTAAATCATTAATTACACTAATCAGAAAGGCAGCTGTCTTACCTGTTCCTGTTTGTGCTCGCCCAATTGCATCATGCCCGGCTAATGTATATTTTAAAACCTTTTGCTGAATTGGGGTCATTTGAGTAAACCCTAAAGCATCAATCGCCTTTTTAAGTTGCGGATGTAAATTCAAGGTTTCAAAACCAGATGTCATAAATACGCGCTCTAACAAACAATCTCTCGAATGAGAAGATCATTATAAACAAAAACGCCCCAATTCAAAAATTGGAGCGTCCATCATTCATCAAAAAGATGAATTAGTCTTAGTCTAAAGGCTGAACGTTTTCAGCTTGAAAACCTTTTTGACCTTGTACAACGCTAAACTCTACGCGTTGACCATCACGTAGAGAACGGTGACCGTCACCTACGATTGCACGGAAGTGAACGAATACATCGTCGCCGCCGTTACGTTGAATAAAACCAAAGCCTTTAGTGTCATTAAACCACTTTACTACGCCTTGTTCACGAGCTGTCATAAGTCAATCCTCAGATGTTGAAAAAAGGACCTTCCGGTGTTGCAAACAGCAGAGCAAACAAGGTTTTAAAATATTTATAATCTTAAAGCTTGTAATCATTCTGTAAAACTATCAACAATTTCCGGTTACATCCATTTGTTATAGGGTTATTAAATCAATTTGATTGTGTGGTAAATCCTAAAACGGTTCGAGCTTAACACGGGTTTATGACAATTAATAGAATTTTTTTCAAATATTTCCCCTATTTTTAGTTCTTTTTTTAAACAGCTTATTACAATATTTTTTATAGAAATTCCCTGCATCTTCTTTCATAAAATATGCTGTATTTATTAAAAATTTGTTAGAATATTTTTTTCAGTTGTTTTGATGATGAATGAGCAATACTTCTTCTAATACAGCACCCATTGAAATTAATGCCCTTGGACAACCCTGCCCAATGCCATTGTTAATGCTAAAACGTGAACTTAAAAAAGCGTCAGGCAAACAACAATTTTTATTAAAATCTTCAGATCCTCATAGTGAAATTGATGTAACTCGTTACTGTGGTTTACATCATTTTACATGTCAAACTACACACATATCGGAAAGAGAATTTCACTATTTAATTGAAACTCAATAATTCTTTGCTAAACTAAAAGATTAGAAATTGCATAAAATTTTACATTTCTCTACCCAATTTTCCTTAATTATGAAGCTGATTCAAATTAAGATGAATTTATTGGTTATCCCATTCGATCCTATAAGGAGAACTCATGAGTGACAGCAGCAATCAATTGATGCCCCTGTCATTGTCTGCGCCCGGTGTAAACCTTGGTGCATATATCAGTACTGTCAATCAGATTCCTATTTTAACGGCCGAGCAAGAAAAAGAACTTGCTGAACGTTATTATTATGACCAAGATCTTGATGCCGCAAAAATGCTGGTAATGTCGCATTTACGTTTTGTCGTTCATATTGCGCGCAGCTATGCAGGTTATGGCCTACCACAAGGCGACCTTATTCAAGAAGGTAATTTAGGCTTAATGAAAGCCGTGAAACGTTTCGACCCAAATATGGGCGTGCGTCTAGTATCTTTCGCCGTCCACTGGATTAAGGCAGAAATTCATGAATACGTTATTCGCAACTGGCGTATCGTCAAAATTGCAACGACAAAAGCTCAGCGTAAATTATTTTTCAATTTACGTAGCTTAAAAAAATCGAGTAAAAAATTAACGCTCGAAGAAGCTCAATCGATTGCTAATGACTTAAATGTAACTCCAGAACAAGTTCTGGAAATGGAAGGTCGTTTAACTGCTTATGATGCTGCTTTTGAAGCACAAGGCGATGACGACGACGATACTCCACACACAGCGCCTGCGTTGTATCTTGAAGATAACCGCTACGACCCTGCCCGTTTAGTCGAGAACGAAGACTGGGAAGAGCAAAGTACTTCAGCCTTGCATGATGCAATGGACCAGTTAGATGACCGTTCGCGTAATATTTTACAACGCCGCTGGTTAGATGATGACAAATCTACTCTTCACGAGTTAGCAGCTGAATATAATGTTTCGGCAGAACGTATTCGTCAGCTTGAAAAGAATGCGATGGAAAAAATCAAAACTGCCATGTCAGCAAGCTAAAATAAATGAAAAAATAAAAGGGCGAATCGCCCTTTTGTTTTATCTGGCTATGTTTAGCCAACCCAATCTATGTTAACGTTGCCTTTCATTATTCAGTTGCGTTTTTTGTTATGTGGATCGCCATTTCAGCCCTTAATCTTGCTTTTGCAGTCATGTTGGGTGCTTTTGGAGCACATGGTCTTAAAGCTCACGCGGGTCCTGAGCAACTTGCTTGGTGGCAGACTGCAACCGACTACTTTTTTTATCATGCGCTTGGCCTATTAGCTCTTGGTATTTTAAGTAAGGTTCTTCCTCATTTCCCAATCAAGTTATCTTTCTTGCTTATCCAGATTGGTATTCTATTTTTTTGTGGTTCGCTTTACATCATGGCGCTAGGTTTACCACGAATATTAGGCGCAATTACGCCAATCGGTGGAGCCTTAATGATTGCGGGATGGCTAGTCTTGGCTTGGAATGCTTTCAAATACGCAAAATAATCGGAATGTGATCATGCAAATTTATTTAAATGGCGAATTAACGGACACGCCTAGCCAAAACCTGTTGCAACTCATTCAGGAGTTGGCACTTGAAGGAAAACGTTTTGCTGTTGAGCACAATCAGCAAATCGTTTCTAAAAGCAAATTAGAGCAAATTTCTATTGCTCAACATGACCGTATCGAAATTATTCACGCTGTTGGCGGCGGCTAAGTCGGAGTTATCCATGCAAGACACCCCTCTCATTATTGGTTCACGTTCTTTTCAATCTCGTTTATTGGTCGGAACTGGCAAATATAAAGACTTAAATGAAACGGATTTAGCTATTCAAGCCAGTGGTGCAGAAATCGTAACCGTCGCAATCCGCCGTGTAAATATTGGACAAAATCCAGATCAGCCGAATTTACTTTCGGTCATTCCACCAGAAAAATATACAATCTTGCCAAATACTGCAGGTTGTTTTGACGCTGACAGCGCAGTACGCACGTGTATGCTAGCGCGCGAACTACTTGATGGTCATAACCTAGTAAAACTTGAAGTGTTGGGTGATGAAAAAACTTTATATCCAAATGTAACCGAGACTTTAAAAGCCGCTCGCACTTTGATTGATGACGGTTTTGAGATTATGGTCTATACCTCTGACGACCCAATCATTGCTCAAGAACTTGAAAGTATGGGCTGTGTTGCAATTATGCCTTTAGGTAGTTTGATTGGTTCAGGCCTAGGTATTTTAAACCCGCATACCATTTCAATTATTAAAGAAAATGCCAAAGTACCGGTTTTAGTAGATGCAGGTGTTGGTACAGCAAGTGACGCTGCTATTGCAATGGAACTTGGTTGTGATGGTGTATTGATGAACACAGCGATTGCAGCTGCTCAAAATCCTATTTTGATGGCTTCTGCAATGAAGAAAGCTGTTGAAGCAGGACGTGAAGCATTTTTAGCTGGGCGTATGCCACGCAAACGCATGGCAAATGCAAGCTCGCCAGAAACAGGTTATTTCTTTAAGTAATTTATTTCCAAGGAATCACTGCTTTTTCCAGTGATTCCTTTCTCCTAACGTATAACCATTTTATCTTTTAAAAATATATCGCTTTATTCTAATATACTTAGGCTATTCCAATATTCGTCTTAAATTATCCTTGGCGTTTAACTCAAAATTCTTTTGGAAATATACAGTTTGATAAAGTGGCTCAGACTGATAAAAATGTATTAAAACTTGTTTTCTCTTAATTGAATATACTTCTGGATCAACCCAAGAATACTCCTGCTGAATTTGCTGTTCATACTGGATAAAACGTTCAGGTGTTACTGCCAAAATAGCTAAATCAATATCCAATAAAAATTGCAAATCTGTTTCATCAGTTAATGCATGCTTTTGAGTCGCAAGAATCCAACGCTTTATTTTCTCTAGAGTATCGGATGATAAATCTTGCGCCATCAATTGTTCAAATAACTCAGCACTTTTAAGCTCATTATCTGGTGCTTGAGGATCATAGATAACATCATGAAACCAGAGAGCCAATGCAACAGCATACGGATCATTTAATTCGTATTGAACCACCTCCATTAAACTCAAACATTCACATAAATGTTGGACGGTATGGTAGGCTCGCTGTTTTTCACTATAAGCCGCAATAAGTTCATCATAGATTTTCTGCGGTTCAGAAAAATCATAATGCTGATGCAGCTCAAACCAAACATGCTTTAGTTTTGATAAATAAAGCTGCATTATCATCTATTAACCACGCTTAAAATTATTGCTCATCACGTTTAAATACCAACTCTTTTGCCGATGAGTTATCAGCATCAAAGTAATAACCCTCGGTATTAAACGCTTTGATGTCTTCAGCTTTATTTAATTGGTTTTCAACAATAAAACGAGCCATTAAACCGCGTGCTTTTTTCGCATAGAAACTAATGACTTTATATTTGCCATTTTTCTGGTCAAGAAAAATAGGCTTCACGATTTCAGCCTTAATTTTCTTTTCATTGACAGACTTGTAATATTCATCTGAAGCTAGATTTACCAGCAATTCAGATTTAATTGTTGCCAAGTCTTCATTAATTTGGTTAGTGATGATATCACCCCAGAATTCATACAAATTCTGACCGCGAGTATTTTTTAATTTAGTACCCATCTCTAAACGATAAGGCATCATTAAATCCAAAGGACGCAATAAACCATATAGACCAGATAGCATACGTAAATGCTGCTGTGCAAAATCAATATCTTTATCTTTTAAATGATAAGCATCTAAACCGGTGTAAACATCTCCTTTAAATGCATAGATTGCTTGGCGAGCATTTGAGAAATTAAATTCGGGATTCCAATCCCTAAATCGATCTGCATTTAGTGTGGCAATTTTTTCACTGACACTCATTAAACTCGCAATTTCCGAAGCAGAAAGTTTGCGACAAACATCAATTAATTGTGCTGAGTTTTCTAACAAGCGAGGCTGAGTAAACTCATCTGTAGGTAACGCTGATTCATAATCTAAAGTTTTTGCAGGAGAAATTAAAGCAAGCATAGACAACCTGAAAAAATTATTCTTAATACCAACTATAACAGTAGATATTTTTTAATGCTAACTCGTGTTTTCAATGACGACTATCGGTAAAATAGCATCACGTATTGTTATTTAGCGGTTCTTATATGTCTGAGCAAACTTTCATCCAGGGTCCAGTAGGTAAAATTGAACTTTTCGTTGACCGCCCTGAAGGTGAAATCAAAGGCTTTGCGGTTGTTTGTCATCCGCACCCATTGCAAGGTGGAACCCCTCAACATAAAGTCCCTGCCCTTTTAACCCAAATCTTTAATGAATATGGTTGCATTGTTTACCGCCCAAGTTTCCGCGGCCTAGGTGGCAGTGAAGGCATTCATGATGAAGGCCATGGTGAAACTGAAGATATCTTAGCTGTCATTGAACATGTTCGTAAGCTTCATGAGGGCCTACCATTTTATGCAGGCGGTTTTAGCTTTGGCTCACATGTTTTAGCAAAATGCTTTGCACAGCTTGCACCTGAATTACGGCCTGTACAGTTAATTTTATGTGGTTTACCAACAGCTACTGTAGTAGGTTTACGTCACTATAAAACTCCTGAAATTCAAGGTGATATTCTACTCATTCATGGTGAGCAAGATGATATTACTTTACTTTCAGATGCAATTGAGTGGGCAAAACCACAAAAACATCCAATCACAATTTTACCGGGTGCTAACCACTTCTTTACAGGCTATTTAAAGCAGCTTCGCCAAATCATTACACGTTTTATTATCATGAAATAAACGGTAACTTGTTGGGCATAACTTGAGAGTATGCCCATCATTTTATAAGCCATGTCATTATTGAAAATTATTCCAACTTAACCCAAAACGGGCTAAATATTTTTTCACTCTGTCACTATCGTTTGTTGTATTACGTTGTTGGCGAGATACCGAAAAGAGTTGTCTTCCCGCCTCTGCCATTGATTTTGAATTTTCACAGACTTTGAGCACACCTCGCAATTGAATCTGATCAAATTCATCTATTTGTTCTAGCTGCTCAGGACTCAAATAGTTCAAAAGAATATCTTCATCTTTATCATTGTAAGATTCATCCTGAATAAGCCAAAGCTGCTTTAGACGTTGAATTTCTTTTTCTACAGCTTCACGGCGAATTAACTCACCATGCGATAAAGTTGCCAACCGAGTTACGCTTGCTGCCAAATCTCTAAAATTACCTTGCCATGATGCATCTGCCGATTTAGCAAACTTTAAATATGTTTCTAAGGCATCACATTGAAAACGTAATTGTCTTTGATGAATTGCAGCAAAACGCTGGAGCTCGAAATCAATATTGGGCGCAATATCTTCTACACGGTCTTTTAAATTTGGTAAAAAGAACGTCCACGTATTCAAACGGGCCCATAAATCTTCACGGAATCGACCAGCTTGAACTTCATTACGTAAATCACGGTTAGTACCTGCAATTAGCTGAAAGTCGGCCTGAATTTCTTTATCACTTCCAACGGGAAAAAAGCTTTTGTCTTCTAGCGCTTTTAGCAGCATAGCTTGTTCATCAAGTCCCAATTCACCAATTTCATCTAAAAACAAAATGCCTTGGTCAGCACTTCTTAATAAACCAGCACGAGATGCAGCTGCTCCTGTAAATGCACCTTTTATATGACCAAATAAAGTTGACATGGCACTATCACCACGCAAAGTTGCACAGTTAACATCAATAAAACGGCCGCTTAATTGAAATTTATCTTTCTTTAACTGAAAAATTTGTTTTGCCAAATGAGACTTACCAACCCCTGTTGCCCCCATAATTAAAATAGGCGCACTAGAGCGGGTTGCAACTAATTCAACTTCCTCAATAAGCTGATTAAACGCTTTATTATGAGTAGAAATATTGGCTTTAAGTTGTTGCCAATTTTGTTTTTGTTCATCATCGAAGCGCTGTTTTAAAACATCGTATCGAGACAAGTCCAGATCAATAATTCTATATTCACCTTCTGATGTCTTGTGTTGGTTAGGTGAACTTTGAATGAGTTGAGCTGGCAAATAATGCGCATCTACCAATAAGTACCAACAAATTTGAGCAACATGCGTTCCTGTCGTGATATGCAGTAAATAGTTATTTTTTTCGACATCAAACGGATAGGTTTTTACAAAGTCATAGAGTGCACCATAAACTTCAGCAAAATCCCAAGGATCTTTAATGCTGACCCTATGTCCAGAAACCTCAGTTTGTGGAGAAATTTCTTTCGCGTCTACTGCTATAGATTTAACTAAATTATGATGTTGTCGATCATGTAAAAGCACCAATTCATCTACAAGCAAATCTTCATGCATTAACAGGCTAATCGTAGGACGCCAACGTTGCCATCGATCTGGCTTTCTCCCCTGATCAAGTGTAGAACCGACAAAGCCAATAACGACTGTTTTCTTTGCATCCTTCATAATTTCTATAAAATTTTATAAGTGTCTATAATATACAATACGCATTTGACCAAACAATTCCAAGAATATGCTTCATTTTACTTTTTTAGGCACGTCTTCAGGTGTACCGACCCTGACACGTAATGTTTCAGGATTAGCAGTTCGTAACAGCAAAAATAAGGACTGGATTTTAATTGATGCTGGCGAAGGGACACAGCATCGCATTCAACAAGCCAAACTTTCACTACAAAACCTAGTTGCCATTTGTATTACACATGTTCACGGCGACCATTGTTATGGTCTAGTTGGTTTATTGGCAAGTGCAGGCATGAATGCCCGTAGCAAGCCCTTAATCGTGATTGCACCGAAAGAAATTCAGCAATGGTTTGAAATCACTGCCCAGCTTACAGACTTACATTTGCCCTATTCCCTTCAATTTATTGATGTAAATGAAGCAACACAGCCACAACAGATCACTGACGAATTCATTGTTCAAGCACACCCTCTAAGCCATCGTGTTCCAAGTTTTGCTTTTAGCATTTATATCAAATCTATTCAGAAGAAGTTAGATACCCAAGCTCTAACTCAGCTTGGCATACCTCAAGGCGATATGTGGGGCCATTTAAAACGAGGCTACAATATTGAATTTGAGGGACAAACTTTAAAAGCTCAAGACTTTATCAAAATTCAAAATCACCAAGTTCATGCAATTATAGGTGGTGATAATGACCAACCAGAACTATTAGCTGACGCTTGCAAAGATGCCCAACTCCTTATTCACGAATCAACATACTTGCAAACGGTTTTAGATAAAGTCGGCAAAGGTCCAATGCATAGCTCAGCAAAAATGGTGGCTGAATTTGCAGAAGAGCAATCTTTAAGTAATTTAATTCTGACGCATTTTAGCCCTAGACATCAGGATAAAGCTGGGCAGCAAGCTATTACCGAAGAAGTTCGCCAGTTTTATAAAGGTCATTTTTATTTAGCAAATGATTTTGATGAATTTACTTTAAATGAAGCTGGACAGCTTTTAAAAGTCGATAAAAACGGGAAGACCCATTAAACAAATATATCCCAAAAGATATTTAAATATATTTTTAGATATCTTTTAAATATTAAAATTTCCAACAGAAATTAGTTACGCAGAAAGAATAATTATTTTTATACATTATTTTCAATAACTTATATTTCTAATTAAGTGTATTTTTAAAAGTTGGCACATTCAGTGCAATAGTACAAAGCACACAACATCATTCGAATATTGTGAATAACACCTGCCTGCAAACGCTTGGCAGGCAGGCTTTGAAAGGAAAAGAAAATGTCTGTCATTGAAGAAATTAACCAACAAGCTCAGTTTGAACAAAAGCAGCAAGAACGTTCTTATCAAGTTCTGCAAAATGAAAAAAGTATGCCAGTCAAAATGTGGACTAAAGGCGTGCTTGTTGATGACAACTCAAAACAACAATTATTGCAAACTGCTCAAATGCCTTTTATTTATAAATGGATGGCTGTAATGCCAGATGTACACTTCGGTTTAGGAGCAACTATTGGTAGCGTGATTCCAACTAAAGGGGCAATTATTCCTGCTGCTGTGGGTGTAGATATTGGTTGTGGAATGATGGCAACCCGTACAAGCTTAACTGCTTCAGATTTACCAGATAGCTTACATGCTCTACGTACTGAACTTGAACGATTAATTCCACATGGAATGACAAAGCGCGGACGTGATCGTGGTTCATGGGAAACTCCACCAGAAATGGTAGATCAAGCTTGGACCGATCTGGTTGCAGATTTTGAATATATTTGTGCAAAACACCCACGTTTAAAAAACACTAACAACCGCAAACATTTAGGAACTTTAGGTACTGGAAACCACTTTGTCGAAATCTGTTTAGATGAGCATGATCATGTTTGGATTATGTTGCACTCAGGTTCTCGTGGTGTAGGAAATGCTATAGGTAATCATTTTATCGAACTTGCCCGTAAAGATATGCAGAAACATTTTATTAATTTGCCAAATAAAGATTTAGCATACCTAGTGGAAGGAACTGAACACTTTGATGATTACTGGTTTGCTGTAGGTTGGGCTCAACGCTTTGCGATGAAGAACCGAGAAATTATGATGCAATCTGCGATTAAAGCCTTGGCGACTATTGTACCAAAGCCTTTTCAGGCACGTTTGGAAGCAGTGAACTGTCACCATAACTATGTGGAAAAGGAAGAACATTACGGTGAAGAAGTAATGGTTACTCGCAAAGGTGCAGTCCGTGCACGCCTAGGTGAATACGGTATTATTCCAGGTTCAATGGGTGCGAAGTCGTTTATTGTCCGTGGACTTGGAAATCAGGAGGCTTTTTGTTCATGTTCACATGGTGCAGGCCGTGTTATGAGCCGTACTGAAGCAAAACGACGTTTTACTGTGGAAGATCAGATTGCACAAACTGAAGGTGTAGAATGCCGTAAAGATGCCGCAGTTATTGATGAAATTCCATCGGCATATAAACCAATTGAAGATGTAATGAAAGCCCAAAGCGATTTGGTTGAAGTGGTTTATACATTAAGACAAGTGGTGTGTGTTAAAGGGTGATCTAATGAACCAAATTGAAACTGGAATTTTGCAATTTGAATGGGCAATAAAACTCTATTTATATGAAAATGCATTTGTACCAGCTATTACTTTAGCTGGTGCTGCGGAAGGTATTTTTGGTGAAATTAAAAGTGGCTATATATTTCATCAAGTCAGTGAAAATATTGCCATAAAAAACAACTTACAAGTAAAACTAGTTTCTAAAGAAATTAATAAAGTCAGAAATTGGTTAAAGCATGGGAGTTGTCATCAATCATTTACCGAGCTAAGTGAGCAAGAGTTTACAGAGGCTGCAATCAGTCGAATCATTATTGCTGCAACAGCCTTAATTCATTTAAAACCTGATTACATGAGTAATTTGTTTATTAAATTTATGCAGCATACTCAAACCCATTATTCAGATTTCCTACCCGATGATAATTTTGACTGGAATAAAATAGAGATAGAAGAATGAAACTCGCAGAAGCACTTTTAGTTCGAAGCGATCAACAAAAAAAGCTCGCTTCGTTAAAACAACGAATCAATGCGAATGTATTGGTACAAGACGGTGATGAACCAAGTGAAGATCCAAATGAACTCATCAAGCAGATATTTGCTTTAACTCAAGAAAGCAATCAATTGATTTGTCGTATTCATTTGACCAATGCACAAGCAAAACTGGAAGATGGCAAAGTATTATTGTCTCTATTAAGCTTGCGCGATAGTTATGCTGAACAGCATAAGATTTTAATCGATGCGATTGCTAATACACATCGAGAACCTGATCGTTATAGCTCACGTGAAATTAAGTGGAAGAAAGTCATTCCTGTTTCTGGCTTACAAAAGCAGGCGGATGATATCAGTGCGAAACTCCGTGACT
This sequence comes from Acinetobacter pittii, assembly GCF_022449185.1. Taxonomy (GTDB): domain Bacteria; phylum Pseudomonadota; class Gammaproteobacteria; order Pseudomonadales; family Moraxellaceae; genus Acinetobacter; species Acinetobacter pittii_I. Next base: position 398,697 of record NZ_JAKUKO010000001.1, on the reverse strand, counting down.
TAAACGTAAAAATTCAGGCTGCTAATTGGCAAATTGATCTAATCGATTAAACAATAGATTTTGTGAAATTATTTTCACAATCAAAGTTTGGGCATACTGGGCGAGTACAAGATCCTGCATTACTCCGATCTGAGGGATTGAAAATAATTCAGGCGGCTATGGCAGCATGTGAGCCGTGCATCGATATTCACTTATCAGGCTCAGCACTATGCACCTAGTAAACCTTTGTCAAAAGCAAAGTCACACGTTACTTCGCATTACCATGTACTGACAGTATGTTCATTAAATTAGAAAATAAGGAAAATATAAGTGAAGACAGTTTTGGCAAATATGCCAAAAGCCATTCAAATTGATGGCTCACAAGGTGAAGGTGGTGGACAGATTTTAAGAACCGCCCTTGCCCTTTCAATGATTACAGGCCAGCCGTTTGAATTAATTAATATACGTGCTGGGCGTAAAAAACCAGGTTTAATGCGTCAACATTTGGTTTGTGTACAAGCATCTCAACAAATTAGCCAAGCTTATGTAGAGGGTGCTGAATTACATAGCCAACGTTTATATTTCGCACCTCAGCATGTTCAAAGTGGTAAATATCAATTTCAAATCGGTTCAGCGGGTAGTACAACACTGGTTTTACAAACGCTTCTACCTGTTTTGTTATTACAAAATGAAGCTACTGAACTCACCATTTCAGGGGGTACACATAACCCACTTGCACCAACAGCAGATTTTATTGAACACTGCTTTTTACCTGCTCTAGCTCAAATTGGAATTAACGTAGATTTTAAATTAAGTAAAGCCGGCTTCTTTCCAATTGGTGCAGGTGAAATTCAGGTTACCGTTCAACCATGGCAACATCGAAACAAGCTAAATTTATTAGATCGCGGTGCTTTGCAAAGTAATGAGGCCTTTGCAGCTGTATTAAATCTTTCAGAAGAAGCACAGATAGCACAACGTGAATTAACCACATTAAGTAAAAAACTAAACTTAAGCTCTCAGCAGCAATTTCATTTAAATGGAATTAGCCAAGGCAATACAGTCTATGTGAAAGTTACTCATCAATATCACACTCAACTGTTTACGGCTTTAGGTGAGATGCGCAAAAGTGCAGAGCAAATAGCTGAGCATTTAGCAAAAGATGTAAATCTATATTTATCTTCGCAGGCTGTTGTAGATGAGTATTTGGCAGATCAATTGCTTCTACCTTTAGCTCTAGGTCAAGGTGGTGAATTCACCGCACAATGTATTAGCGAACACACTCGTACTCAAGCAGCCATGATTGAAAAATTTATTGATTGTGGAATCGAGTTTATCGAGTTAAATCCACATCATTTTCATGTAAAAGTTAAAGTTTTAGAAGCTCACAATTGAGCTTCTTATTTGTAAAAACTACTCTACAGATGCTAAAGCTGTTACCAGCAGCTTCCAGCATTTCTCTACAGTATCAACTTTGACTCGTTCACCCGGTGCATGTGCCCCCTGAATATCTGGTCCAAAAGAAACCATTTGTAAATGTGGATAATGCTCGGCAATAATCCCACACTCTAAGCCTGCATGAATTACTTTTAGATTTGGCTCAATATTAAATGCATTTTGATAGGCCTGCTGTAAGCACTTTAGAGCAGGCGAATCTGGATTTGGTGTCCAACCCGACACTAACGGCGTAAGTGTAGAGCCGATATTAAATTGACTGAAATGTTTTTGAATTTTTTCTGCAAAGTCTTGAGCTTCTTGGTTCACCATTGAACGGACCATTAAGACAGCTTTTCCGCCTTCTCTATTTAGTCTCACCACTCCAATATTATTTGAAGTCTCAACTACATCTGATAGAAGCTGACTCATACTTGCAACGCCATAAGGACTTGTTGCTAAAGCTTGCAACCATTCATTTTGCTGTTGTTGAGCAATCACTTCGGTCACTTCAGCACTATTAGGCTGAATAGTTAATTGCAGATTGTCATCAATACCTTGTAGCTGTTTTTTCCATGCTGTTTGATATTCAGCGAGTAATTGTTCTAATTCAGGCAATTGGTTAGATGAAATTGCAATGGTTGCCACTGCTTCTCGAGGTAAAGCATTACGAGCTGTACCACCGGTAAACTCCACAAGTCGTCCACCAAGCTTTGCTAAATACTCATTTAAAAAGCGGGCTAAAATAACGTTAGCATTGCCACGTCCTAAATGAATATCTACGCCAGAATGACCTCCTTTAAGACCCGCAACCTGAATATTCACAATATTCAAATTTTCAGGAATTGGTTCATAATTAAGCGGTTGCTCAACTTCAACATCAATACTACCAGCACATCCGAGATACAACTCGCCCCACTCTTCTGTATCAATATTAAATAACCACTTCCCTTTTAGTACACCTGCCTGTAAAAGTCGCGCACCACTCATCCCTGCTTCTTCATCAACTGTTAAAAGAACTTCAATTGGCCCATGAGCAATATCATTTGAGTCTAAAACTGCCAAAGCTAATGCTACCCCAATGCCATTATCAGCACCTAAAGTAGTATCTTTAGCAATTAACCAGCCATCTTCGAGGACTGGCTGGATCGGGTCTTTAAAGAAGTCATGTACTGTGCCAGTATTGGCTTGAGTGACCATATCTAGATGGCCTTGCAGAATAACGCCAGATACATGTTCTTTACCCAGAGTCGCATTCTTACGAATAATCAAATTCCCCACTTTATCTACGTAAGTTTCTAAATTTCGACTTTCGGCCCAGTTTCTTAAAAACTCACGAAGTTGCTGTTCATGCTTTGATGGACGAGGAATAGTGCAAAGTGTTTGAAAATGCTGCCAAACCACTTGAGGAGATAACGCTGCAATATCAACTTGTGTCATGAAAACCACACTCTAATTATGTAAATATCGTAATAATTTCAATATACACAATGCATTAAAGATAGGTAGGGATTTCGGGAAAGATTTTGTATTTTTTATATTTAATCTAAAGAGATTGTACGACTTTTCTAAAAAGCCGTACTTCATGAATAACTCTTAACAGCCGTGCGCTTAGTTTTTCCATTCAAATGCTGAAAAGCTGTGATCGGCCTTTAAACTATTTTCAACGGCCTGTGCAAGCTGACGAATAATACTTTGTGTTTCGATTTTCTCAAACCAGTCTTGTTCTTCATCAGGATTGGCAGAGATTTCACACATCAAATGCCCTTCATGGTCTGTTTTCTGACAAGTAATCGATAATGGCAAAAGATGATTATCTATACTGACTTCTACTTTTTCATGTTCATGCACAATGTGCTGCGCATCAAAACCATAATGCCCCAATTGCTTAAACAGTAAAGCCGCTACATATTCTTGAGTGATATGGCATTCATTTGGTGGATGATCAAGCACCCCATGCTGTGGGCAACTGGCAATAAATTGTAATTTTTTCATCCTTTGTCCTAACACTATTATCATTATCTGCACTTAGCATAAGCAATAAACAAACAGCAGCCAAGCCTTTAGCCCGCTGCTGCCGTTGCTATTGTGTTAGCAATTATAAAATGTGTCAGGTCAAAAGTTATTGGCTAACTTCGATTGTTAAGCCTGCACGATTCGCCAACTCAGTGAAAGTCGGGAAGCTTGTCGCCACAGTTTCAGTACCATGAATTGTAATCGGACCAGAATTACGAAGACCTGCCATACTAAAACTCATAGCAATACGGTGGTCATGATGTGATTCGATTTCACCACCAGCAAAGATTGGTGACCAATCGCCAGATTTGCCTTTACCTTCGATAATGATGCCATCATCAGTTGGCGTACAGTCAATGCCCATGATTTTTAAGCCATCTGCCATAACCTGAATACGGTCAGACTCTTTCACACGAAGTTCTGCCGCACCGGTTAGTACCGTTTGGCCTTCGGCACAAGCTGCTGCAATAAATAAAGCTGGGAATTCATCAATTGCTAAAGGTACTTGGTCTTCTGGCATATGAATGCCTTTAAGCGTGCGTGAACCTTTAATATGAATATCAGCAATAGGTTCGCCACCAGCAATACGTTCATTTTCAACAGTCAGGTCAGCACCCATCTGTTTTAAAATTTCAATTACGCCAGTACGTGTTGGGTTAATACCTACAGCTTCCAGAATAACATCAGAACCCTCAGTAATTGCAGCACCCACCATAAAGAAAGCAGCAGATGAAATATCAGATGGAACCTGAATATCAGTACCTATTAATTTCCCGCCACCAACAAGAGAAATCTTGTTGCCTTCGGTTTTAACATCATAACCAAAAGCACGAAGCATACGCTCTGTGTGGTCACGAGTTGGTTCTGGCTCAGTTACCGAAGTTTCACCTTCAGCCCATAGGCCCGCAAGTAAAATACCCGACTTCACCTGAGCAGATGCCATTGGCAAGTCGTATTGAATGCCTTTTAATTGCTGCGCACCAGTAATACTTACCGGTGGTGTACCTTTCTCACCTGTTGTCTGGATTTGCGCACCCATTAAACGCAATGGCTTAGCAATACGCTCCATTGGACGTTTAGAAAGTGATGCATCGCCTGTCATCACTGAATCAAATTTTTGTGCTGATAGCATGCCTGAAAGCAAACGCATGCTGGTTCCAGAGTTACCCATATACAAGGCACTCGCTGGTGCTTTTAAACCATGCATACCCACGCCATGAATGGTCACTTCCCCATTCTTAGGACCTTCAATGCTTACACCCATATCACGGAAAGCTTGTAAAGTTGCTAAAGCATCTTCACCTTCAAGGAAGCCAGTTACATGCGTAGTGCCTTCTGCAATAGCACCAAACATAATGGAGCGATGTGACACAGATTTGTCACCCGGTACGGTAAATTTACCTTTAAATGCCTTATTTCCCGGTAAGATACTGAATTGCTGTGTCACCTTATTTTTCTCCATTAAAGGTTTTTTGGCTAACATATGATTGAAATGCTGACGTGCTGCCTGAGCATGGCCGAGTAAACCCATTAATGCATGAGAATCTTCGTTTTCAATCAATTTTCTAAGTACGGTAAGTTGTTTCTCGAAGCCATCTACAGCATTTAATATAGCGGTTTTATTGGCAAAGAAAATGTCATGCCACATTTGTGGATCACTAGCAGCAATACGCGAAAAGTCACGAAAGCCACCTGCTGCATAGCGGAAAATATCAAGGTTATCTTCACGGTTTGCAAGTTGCTCAACCAAATTAAATGCCATCAAGTGCGGTAAATGACTTGTATGTGCTAAAACTTCATCATGCTTGGCAACGTCCATACAAATGACTTCAGCTTTAGCAGCAGACCAAAGTTGAATCAGTTTATCAACAGCCCATTCTGCACTTGTGGGTAATGGCGTTAAAATCACTTTATGATTTGCAAATAAATCGACCTTACCCGCATGAACGCCCGTATGCTCACTACCAGCAATAGGATGGCCTGGTACAAAACCTGCTGGTAAATCTTCACCAAATACAGCTTTTGCTGCATCGACGACATTACCTTTTGTACTTCCTACATCAGTTACAATCGTGGTTTCTGTCAAATAAGGTTTAATTAGTTTAAGTACTTTTTGTGTCGCACGTACTGGCAAGGCTAAAACAACTAAATCTGCCCCTTTCACAGCCTCTACAGGATCAGAAAATCCTTCTTGTATTAAGCCAAGTGATTTTGCATCTTCTAAAGTTTTCTGTGAGCGTGTAGAAGCCACTATAGTTGTCGCCAACTTTTCAGCAACAATAACCCGTGCCAAACTCGACCCGATGAGTCCTAAACCAATAAATGCAACTTTTTTAAATAGGGGTTGTGACATAACTTCAACTTTGCTTTTGCTCAAAGTTATTTAAACCTTTGAGCAATTTGTTTTTAAGCATAATGACATGACCATCTTGATGCATGTCATTATTCCAACATGAGTAATTAGAGAACGGCAGCAGGATAAGAACCTAAAATACGAAGCTCTTTTACCATTGGGCGAATATCATTGATTGCAGCAGCAACATTCTCTTGATCGATATGACCTTCTAAATCGATAAAGAATACATATGCCCATTTTTCAGGTAATGCTGGACGGGTCTCAATACTTGTTAAGCTAATATTATGTTTTGCAAACGGCGCTAAAATTTCTAATAAAGCACCAGCACGGTCATGTGCTGAAATTAATAATGAAGTTTTGTCATTGCCACTTTGTGGAATTTTTTCACGGCCAATGACTAAGAAACGAGTAGTATTTTCCGGATTATCTTCAATATTACTATGTAAAATTTCAAGGTTATACATACCTGCTGCAATATCTGATGCAATCGCTGCTGAATGCCATTCGTTACGAATACGACGTGCAGCTTCTGCATTTGAGTTTAAAGCAACACGTTCAACACCCGGATAATGCGCGTCTAACCATTGACGACATTGAGCCAAAGTCTGCTGGTGGGCATAAATCTGTTTAATACTGTCTTTACGTGTATTTTCAGAGACAAGGAATTGATGATGAATACGTAATTCAACTTCACCAATCACATTTAAATTCGATGTTTTAAAACAATCTAAAGTATGGTTCACAATACCTTCAGATGAGTTTTCAACTGGCACTACGCCGTAATGTGCACTACCTGCTTCTACTTCACGGAACACTTCATCAATTGTTGGTAATGGACGAACAACTGCATCTTTACCAAAATGCTTAAGCACGGCAGATTGAGTAAAAGTACCTTCCGGTCCTAAAAATGCAATACTTTGCGGAGCTTCTAAAGCAAGGCAAGCAGACATAATTTCACGGAACAAACGCGCCATGGTGACATCAGACAAAGGACCTTGGTTGCGCTCCATGACTTTGCGTAAAACTTGTGCTTCACGTTCAGGACGATAAAACAAAGGATTCTCTTCGGAAGCAAATTTAGCTTTAGCAACAGCTTCAGCAAGGCTTGCTCGGCGATTTAATAATTCTTGAATCTGTTGATCTACACTATCAATATCTTCACGAATTTGTTCTAAACTAAGAGAAGTCGTTTTGTTTTGATCATCGTTGATCATTAGAATGCAGCCTCAGTAAAATCATCTTTTAAACGAGAGTATAACAATAGTCTGCTTTGATTTGTTAGGCAATATAGCTGTAAGAGCTTTTTTCATTAACCTTTTTGCTTCCATTTCTTGATTACTTTATTTGATAATGATTTTCATTTATCATTTGTATAATAAATTTTATTATCGCCCATTATGCAAAGATCATTTTTCCTTTTATCTACTAGTTTTTTATTGAGTACTTTAATAAGCTGTTCTACCTTCGCCCAAACGCCTATACAAAATCATCCAAAAATCGTTTTTCAAAATAATCAGGCACAATTTCAAATTAAATCTAAAAATACAGGCCATGATTATCTTATTCAAATTTATAAACCACCTGTCGCCCCGCCCCAACATGGGTATCCAGTACTTTATATATTAGATGGAAATGCTACATTTCCAAGTGCTGCCAATATTGCTCAGTCGATTGGCGCTGGTTCTACCAAATTAGGACTAGATCCACTCATGATAGTAGCGGTTGGTTACCCTCAGCAAAAAACCTTTGATGTGCAAAAGCGTGCTTATGATTACACTCCAAAACCTTCTGCCCAATTTCAAGCACAAGGTAAATATAAATATGGGGGCGCTGATCAGTTTATTGCTTTTTTAAATAGCGAACTCAAGCCTACAATTGCAAAACAATTTCCGATTAATAGCCAACAGCAAAGTCTTTATGGACATTCTTTTGGAGGTTTATTTGTGCTTTATCATTTTTTTCAAAAGCCAGATGCATTTCAGCGTTACTTTGCTGCAAGCCCTTCCCTCTGGTTTGACCAAGGCATGTTATTTCAGCAGTTAAATCATTGGCAAAGTCAGAAACCAAATCATTCCCCTTTACTCATGACCACAGTCGGTACACATGAGCAAGGTGGTCCTCGCACTCAACTTAACAATAAATTTAATGAAACAGATTTCTTTAAAGCCTTAGAAAATAAACGTTCAAACCAATTTAGTTATTGGCATTTTTATAATCCAGCTGAACAACACATTACAAATTTGTATGCGAGCTTGCCTAAAGCGCTTATGTTTGCTTCTTGTCAAAATTTAGAAAGCTGTAAATCTTTATTTGATGAGCCTTCACCAAAAACAGCTAAATAATAAAAAAGCCTACTCAAAGGTAGGCTTTTTTGAAGCTATTATTAAGCTTTGCCAATTAATCCACGCGCCACGATTTCTTTCATAATTTCATTTGTACCCCCGTAAATACGTTGAATACGAGCATCTACAAAGAAACGTGAAATTGGATATTCAGTCATATAGCCATACCCACCAAAGAGTTGCAGCAAGTTATCTGCGACTTTCATTTGCATGTCAGTGCTGAAGCTTTTAAGCGCTGCAGCAGTTTCCACATCAAGTTTACCTTCTTGATATAGAGCAACGTTTCTCTCGTAAAAAGCAGCTGTAGCAAGCTCATCAATTTTTGCTTGTGCTAAAACAAAACGCGTATTTTGGAACTGTGAAATAGGTTGACCAAATGCATGACGTTCTTTTACATAAGCAGTTGCCAAATCAATTGCACCACGGATAGCGCCAATTGCGGTAGATGCAATAGCTGTACGTTCTCGCGGTAACTCTTGCATTAAATAAGCAAAGCCTTGTCCAGCTTGACCGAGTAACTGGTTTTTAGGAACCTTAACATTGTCAAAAAATAGCTCAGATGTGTCTTGAGAATGCAGACCGATTTTGTCTAGATTTGTACCTTTTTTGAAGCCTTCCAGATGAGTATCTGCCAATAATAACGACACCCCTTTTGCACGCGCTTGAGGATCAGTTTTTACTGCAAGCACAACAAGATCAGCATGCTGTCCATTTGAAATAAAAGTTTTTGAGCCATTTAATAAATAATGATCATCTTGCAAAATGGCACTGGTACGCATTGATTGTAAATCCGAGCCTGCTCCAGGTTCAGTCATACCAATTGCACCAACCACTTCACCTGTTACCATTTTCGGCAACCAATATTGTTTTTGCTCTTCTGTGCCAATATGTAAAATATATGGTGCAGCAATTTCAGAGTGGCAAGAAATCGCTGTTGATAATGCACAGAAACCGGCACGTGCAGATTCTTCAACCAACATTAATGAATAATAGGTTGGCACGCCATAACCACCGTATTCTTCTGGAACATCCACACATAAAAAGCCATTTTCGCCCAGTTGATTCCAGACAGCACGTGGCATGATTCCTTCGCGTTCCCATTGGTCGTATTGCGGTGCAATATGCTCATTCATAAAACGTTTAAAATTATCACGGAATAATTCTAAATCTGCATCGTATGCCAACATAATATTTTCCTTCGGCTTTATTGTTTTATCTAATCTGATTGTTGTGCATGCTAATCATTTTTTAAGCTACTGTCATGACATAGATGCTCATTAAAACTGTACTTTTCAGTCAGCCAATAAAAAAGGAAGCCCAAGCTTCCTTTTTTATATAGGTTTATTTGAATTAATCTAAACCTTCAGCGACTTGAGGAGTTTTTTGCTCCATCATTTTTCTGTCGACTTCATCTGGATTGTTTAAAGCATCATTTAGCTTATCTTTATCTAAAGCACCGACCCATTTTGCAACAACAATCGTTGCTAATGAGTTACCAACAAGGTTAGTTAATGCACGGGCTTCTGACATGAAACGGTCAATACCTAAAATTAATGCCAAACCTGCCACTGGAATATGTCCTACAGCAGATAAAGTTGCAGCCATAACAATAAAGCCAGAGCCTGTTACACCTGCAGCACCCTTAGATGAAATTAAGAGTACCAACAACAAAGTAATCTGATGTTGGATATCAAGCTGTGTATTTGTTGCCTGAGCAATAAAGATTGCAGCCATAGTCAAATAAATTGACGTACCATCAAGGTTAAATGAATAACCTGTTGGGATAACCAAACCAACTACAGATTTTTCACAACCTGCAATTTCAAGTTTACGTAACATGCGAGGCAAAACAGATTCAGAAGAAGATGTACCAAGTACAATTAATAACTCTTCACGAATCAGGCGAATCATCTTAAGAATACTGAATCCACTAATACGGCTGATTGTACCCAAAATTAAGAAGATAAAGAGTAAGCACGTAATATAGAAGCAGATAATGAGCTGCCCTAATTGTACGAGTGAACCAACGCCATATTTACCGATAGTGAATGCCATTGCACCGAATGCACCAATCGGAGCCAATTTCATGACCATATTCACAATGTTAAAGAACACATGTGCAACTTGATCAATAAATTTTAAAACTGGACGTCCTGCATCACCTAACTTATGTAAAGCAAAACCAAAGAGGATTGCAAAAAGAAGGACTTGTAAGATTTCACCATTTGCAAATGCACCAACCACCGTATCAGGGATGATGTGCATTAAGAAATCAATGGTAGATTGTGACTCACCAGAACTGACGTATTTTTGAATGCCCGAAGTATCGAGAGTGGTAGGGTCAACATTCATCCCTACACCCGGTTTAGCAATGTTAATTACAACAAGGCCAATTAGAAGTGCAATTGTTGAAACGATTTCAAAGTATAACAACGCAACGCCGCCAGTTTTTCCGACTGACTTCATGCTTTCCATGCCAGCAATACCGCTTACCACGGTACAGAAAATAACTGGAGCAATGATCATCTTGATCAAACGAATAAAGGCATCACCTAATGGCTTGAGTTTTTCACCTAACCCCGGAATATGCTGTTCGACACCATTGACAATTTGCGTTGAGCTTGGAGAAAAATGCCCTACCAAGATACCCGCAATAATCGCAATAATCACCTGAAAATAAAGTGATTTATAAATCGGTTTTTTAGCCATAACTTTACTTCAATCTATATTTCCAAGTCCGTTGGAAATACCAAAATGAAACGTCTATTCTTTACGAATACACAGCCCTAACCTTTCACATTAACACCGCAAAAGGGAAATGGTTTTTTGTGAACAAAAAACCTTCCTACTACCTCAATGAAAACAAAATCAATGTTTTCTAAAACAGGAGAATACCTGAAGTTTCTAACCACTTTGAGTAGCTAGAAATAACCTCTTACTTTTTCAATAAAAAGCTGAAGATATAGGAGAATCACATAAAATTATGATATGAGTGCTCAAAAAAGCACGGGAAAGTTTACTCGAATTAAATAACGATTCGGTTAATTTTTTAGCTAATACGCATAAAAAACACTCAGGTAGCCCTAAGACTTTAGTATAAGAAACACTTTTGATATTTTTTCAGCAGCTTTTTATGTCATATTGATTAAACACTTGTGGACATTTCATTTTGAGCTGCCTACATCCCATCATTTTTATTGTTTTGAACTACGATGAATACTAAACGTAATATCTATAAAGATGCTGAACATCCCTTTGCTCAATATGTCCGTATTTTAGGTAAGGGGAAAACCGGATCTCGCTCTTTAAGCTATGAAGAAGCTTATCAAGCATTTACCATGATTTTAAAAGGCGAAGTGTTAGATGTGCAGCTAGGCGCATTTTTAATGCTGCTTCGGGTTAAAGAAGAATCTATTGAAGAACTCGCGGGTTTCGTTCAAGCAACCAAAGACCAGCTTCATTTTGAGCCTTTAGATGTTGATTTAGATTGGTCATCTTATGCAGGTAAGCGAAAACACTATCCATGGTTTTTATTAGCCGCTCTTACGCTTGCCCAGCATGGCCATAAAATTGTTATGCATGGTGCGTCAGGTCACACGCTTAACCGTGTTTATACAGAGCAAGTCTTAGAATATCTTGGTTATCAAATTTGTCATTCTGAACAAGAAGTTCGTACACAATTAGCAGAGCAAAATTTTGCTTACTTACCACTAGACGTGATTTCACCAGTTTTAAGCGAATTGATATCTCTAAGAAATGTCATGGGATTGCGTTCACCCATTCATACTTTGGCCCGTTTAATCAATCCTTTTAACGCTAAGGCTACCTTACAAGCAATATTCCACCCTGCTTACAGAACTTCTCACCAACATAGCGCATTACGCTTAGGCTATCAAAATAGTGCCGTTATTAAAGGCGAAGGTGGTGAATTTGAACGAAACCCAGATGCTAAAACACTCATTTGCGGTATTAAAAATGGTGAGCTCTATGAACATGAGTTGCCAAAGCTCACACCTGAACGAAGCCCAATTGAAGAAGAATTAGATTTAGCAACGTTTAAAGCAGTATGGCTTGGTCAACAGCACCATGAATATGGAGAAATAGCCGTAACAGAAACCATCGGAATCGCGCTATATACGATGGGCGTTGTTGCTAATTTTGAAGAAGCGATGCAAAAAGCAAAAGTGTTATGGGATACACGAAATTCAGAGCTAAAAGATAAAATTTAGTTCATACAGCCTTATACGCCAAGTCTCTTCGATATTGTTGCATATAGGCTATACTTACTTTTCAAAGATGAAAAGTAACAAAAATCTTTTGTTGAGCAAACAGTACGTTCTTGTACTGTTGCTCAACAGGCGACATCCATGTCGCCTACGCGATAGCAAATGCTAATACGATTTATTCTTTTATTCTAAAATGCAGTTTTAAACAAACCGAATCGGTTTAAACTCTGGCTCATGCTTGTGATGATCATCATCACACTCTTCACCTTCTTCTTTGGTACCACGGTCAATATAACCGCTACGCTGATCTTCTGGTAAGTTCTTCAACTCCCAAGCGATTACAGCTTGCATACAAGTTTCACGCTGCTCTTTAGTTAAAACAACGCCGTTTGGCCATTTACCAATTTCTACTGCTGTTTTTAAACGCTCTACAATTTCAGGGTTTAAAACAGATAGCATTTGTTCAATATTCATGATTCATCTCTTTGAAAAGATTCAAAATCTTGGTTCCAACCAAGTTTGGTACGGCAGGCCATATAGAAATCATAACCTGGTGGATGCAATAAACTTAGTTTAAATGGGTGTTTACGGATGTGTAAACTGTCTCCAACATTCAGCGAGACACTATGTTGTCCATCTGCACTCACCATTGGTAATACCCGATTTTCGCGAATAACGATTTTAATTTCGCTTTGACCACCCACTACAATGGGACGTGATGACAATGTATGGGGATGCATTGGAACTAATGCAATAGCATCCATACTTGGATGTAAAATTGGTCCACCACCTGACAATGCATAAGCCGTTGATCCGGTTGGCGTCGAAACAATTAAACCATCACTATGTTGGCGGTAAACATATTGACCATCAATATTAAGTTCGAAGTCAATCATATGTACCGATTTACCCGAGTGCAAAACCACATCATTTAAGGCAATCGCGTCATAAATGACTTCACCATTTGTTCGTACTTCCATTTCAAGCAAGAAACGACGGTCAAGCTGGAAATGCCCTTGAAGTACTTGGTCAAGTTTGAAAATGGCTTCTGAAGGTTTGATATCAGTTAAAAAACCTAACCGCCCGCGGTTAATACCAATAACAGGTGTATTGTAACGAACTAAAGCTCTTGCCGCGTGGAGTAAAGAACCGTCACCTCCAACAACTATGACTAAATCAGCAACTTCACCCAATAAATGACGACTTACAATTTGTGCATGATCATAAGGCACTAATTCAGCAGTTTCCTGATCAAAAATGGGGTTTAAGCCTAGATTCAACAAATGATCATGAATTAAACATAGCGTTTCTACAACTGATGATTTATCTGGTCGACCGATTAACCCGACGTTTCTGAAGGACTTATGTGAAATTTGCACGAATGAGTAAGCTCCGCTGCGATACTTGGCTATAATAACATTAACCTGATTAATTTAAAAAAACATAACAACAAGATGCTGTAAAATTCAATCTAAGTTTTCCAATTATTCACAGTTTTATCATTGCAAATTGATGACAAGCTATCGCATCATTACAGGCATTGTTAGGGTTTTATCTCATTTTTATGAAGTTTGAACGTGGTATCGGTTTCTTTGCACTAATCTTTTCCATTTTGGTCATTGGTGCTTTTATTGCTCTTAGTATCTATCTGATTCGTTTAGATAATATTATCCGTGAAAAATTTGAAGGACAACGGTGGGATATTCCCGCCAAAGTGTTTGCACGTCCTTTGGAAATTTATAATAACGCACCTATTACCCAAGCAAATTTTACTCAAGAATTAAAACTCTTGGGTTACAAAACTTCAAGTAATTATGACAAGTCTGGAACCTATGTTGCTCAGGGTAGCAATATGTATATCCACACGCGTGGTTTTGATTACGGCGACAGTGTTGAACCCGAACAAGTACTAGAGTTAAGTTTTGCAAATGACCAAGTTGCTGAAGTTAGAAGTACAAAACCTTCTTCAACTGGTGTTGCACGACTAGAGCCACTTCTGATTGGAGGGATCTACCCTCAACATAATGAAGACCGTGTTCTCATTAAACTGAATAATGTCCCTAAACCACTTATTGAAGCTTTAATTTCAACAGAAGACCGTAATTTCTATCATCATCACGGTATCTCAATTCGTGGTACTGCCCGTGCATTAGTGAGTAATATCACAGGTGGAAAGCGTCAAGGTGGTTCAACCTTGACTCAGCAATTAGTTAAAAACTTCTATCTCACACCTGAACGCACATTAAAACGTAAAGTTAATGAAGCATTAATGGCTTTACTCATTGAGCTGCATTACAGCAAAGATGAAATTTTAGAAGCCTACTTAAATGAAGTAAATCTAGGCCAAAATGGTAGCTACTCAATTAATGGCTATGGTTTGGCTTCTCAATTTTATTTTGGTTTACCGTTACGTGAACTTAGCGTTGCACAGCAAGCTTATTTAGTTGGTTTAGTGCAAGGCCCTTCTTTGTATAACCCTTGGAAAAATCCTGAAGGTGCAAAAAAACGCCGCGATACCGTGTTAAATAACATGCGTGTAATGGGCTATTTAACTCAAGCAGAATATGAAGATGAAATTGCACGTCCTTTAAATGTACTAAGTAAACCAAGTTTAGGCCCTGCAAAATTCCCTGACTTTTTAGATATCGTGCGTCGTCAATTACGCACAGAATATCAAGAAAGTGATTTAACTAATCAGGGTTTACGTATTTTTACGACTCTAGACCCAATTACTCAAACTCAAGTTCAAAATGCATTTAAAGCTTCAGTAGACCGCTTAGCAAACAGCAACCCTGCTCGCTTGAAGAATCTGCAAGGTGCTGTACTGGTTGCTCATCCTGAAAACGGCGAGCTCGTTGCTGCTGTTGGTTCTACACAAGACTTTACTGGTTTTAACCGTGCTGTGGATGCAAAACGCCAAGTCGGTTCTTTATTAAAACCTGTGATTTATTTAAGTGCTATTGAATCTGGCCGTTACAACTGGGCAACCCAAATTGAAGATGCGCCAATTAGTGTCCCTGTAGATGGGGGCAAAAGCTGGACACCTAAAAACTACAGTGGTGGCGGACATGGTGTAGTGAGTTTAAGTGAAGCTTTGGCAAATTCATATAACCTATCTGCTGTGCGCTTGGGTCAAGAGTTTGGTTTATCTACATTTACCAATAACTTAAGAAAGTTTGGCGTTGAGTCGACCATTCCTGCCTACCCTTCTATTTTCCTTGGGGCAGTCAATATGTCACCAATGGAGGTCCTTGGAATTTATGAGAACTTTGCTACAGGTGGCTTTAAATATCCAACTCGTGCGATCCGATCTGTGGTAGATGCCAATGGTCGCCTGCTTGACCGTTATGGTTTAAATGTTCAACAAACGATTGATCCATCTGTTGGCTATATTATGAATTATGGTCTACAACAGGTCATGTCTTCGGGTACTGGTCGCGCAGCTTATAATAGCTTGTCTCCAGCTTTAAAATTGGCGGGTAAATCAGGTACGACTAACGATACACGTGACTCATGGTTTGCGGGTTACTCAGGCAACCACGTTGCTGTAGTGTGGTTAGGTTTAGATGACAACAAAGTGACTGGATTAACAGGTTCATCTGGTGCATTGCCAGTATGGATTAATGTAATGAAACAATTACGTCAAACGCCTGTAAATCTACGTCAACCAGACACTGTACAGTGGCAGTGGATTGACCGTGCAACGGGTGATTTATCTGCTCAGGCATGTGATGGTGCTATGTATATTCCGATGCTAACCCATACGGTTCCGCACCGTGCTACGCTATGTGGAGCACCTTATTATCAAGTTGATCCAACATATACGCCACAAAGTGATAACACAATTCCTGATTCTCAGGATGATAATACCGACAGTTATATTCGTGAAAGTGAAAACCAGATGGAACAAGATCTGTCAAACAACTCACGTATAATTTCAAGTGGTAGTTATAACAACTAAGCGTTAACAGGAAATTAGGATATGTTGAAGAAAGGTGTTTTTTATATTGGTGCTATTCTTATGGTCGGCTGTACAACTCTGCCCGATCATTCCGACTCCAAAGAGAAAACACCTACTCCTCCAGTCAAAAAGACGGAAACTCCATCAGGTGTAAAAATTACGCCTTATGATCACCCAGAAATTCAACGTAAAAATTTACAAGTGATTGTTCCTCAACAGAAAAAGCCACAACATTTTAGTGATGATGGTAGCCAGTTACCCGCATTTAAAGTTTTAATGCAAAAAACACAGCAGGCTTATAAAAATCAGCAATGGTCAGAGGCTGAGCGCTATGCACTTCAAGCACAGCGTTTAGCACCACAAGCGGCTGAGACTTATTTATTTCTTGCACTTACGGCAAATCATAAACAGCAATATTCTAATGCTGAGTCTTTAGCAAGACGTGGTTTGAGTTTTGCCCAAAGTCAGCCAATGAAAAAGCAGCTATGGCTAACTATTTTAAAAGCTGGGCAACAACGCAACAATCAAAAAACTGTTCAAGAAGCACAACAAGCATTAAAAGCCCTATAGCTTTTAATGCTTTTTTTATTTTCTCATTAGAAATTACGAACACCTGCTAAGCCATATGCACCATGCTGCTGTGCAGTGGCTAAATCTTCCGGATGTACTCCTCCTAATGCAAAAACCGGAATCTGGCTATTTTGAGTGAAATCACTAAAACGTTCCCAACCTAATGCCACAGCTTCTGGATGAGTCGTTGTTGATTTTACAGGACTAATAAAAACGGCATCGCAACCAATCTGCTGAGCCTGTTTTAAAGAAACCGCATCATGACAAGCAGCAATATAACGTACGCCGACTATTAAATCGCCTTTATGCAAATTCATGAGTTGAGATTGTTTTAAATGAACGGTCTTAATCTGTTTTTGTAATTCAGGGCTTAATTGCTGCCAAATATCTACATTTATAATTAAATTTGATCGTTGTCCTTCATCTAAAGCAGTTAATTGCTCTATATACTGCGGCTCAAATTCTTCGATACGCCAGTACAATAAAGCATCACTACTTTCTACCGTTGAAAGCGTATTGCTAATTTTGATGAGATGAGGCCAGTATAGCCTCTTTATGATGTCTTTATTGGCTTTTGGAAAGTTTAGGTGAAGCAACTGTTCACGTGTATACCATGCCCATGGTTGATGAATAAGATTTAATAATTCATCAGGCACATAACTATGGAATAAATGTAAATTAACAATGATGTCATCATATTCATGGTGAATATAATCAAATTGGTGCCAATCTTTTAAACCAATACCCACTTCTTCATAGATTTCACGGCGGCAGGCTTCTTCTGGTGTTTCGCCCTTCTCAACCTTTCCTCCAGGGAACTCATGCTTTCCACCTTGATGCTGCTGCTCTTCGCGCCATCCAACTAATATTTTTCCACGATGGATCAAGATTGCTATAGCGACATCGACTATTGGTTTGGGCATCTTTTTACTCTCTAAAACTTTTCTCAAGTGTAAGCAAATTTTATCATTTTATAAAATCTTAAAAATCTCATTGACAGATCTATTCGATAATGATTATCATTTAAATCGTTCAAGAACATACCACGGAGCACAACAAATGAACGCACCTTTTAGCTTATTTACCCGTAACAATGACACAGCTCACGCCTTACCAATGTTACATTCTAATAACCTCTTTGCATTAGGCCGTGAAATTCGCATTATGCATGCTGGCGAGGAATATCGTTTACGCCTCACTCGCAACAATCGCCTAATTTTAACTAAATAAAAAACATACTCGCGTTTCAATAATATTCGTGGGAAAACAAAAAATGGATAGCATGGGTAACCATGCTATTTTTTATGAAGGAAGAATAATCTCTGCTCTCAGACCACCTTGTTCAGCATGCATAAAACGTAACTTGCCATTATGCAATTCAATAATTTTTCGAGTAATTGAAATTCCTAAGCCAGAACCTTGCTGCTGAGTACCAAGCACCCGAAAAAAACGCTGCCCTAACCGTAATAGCACTTCATCATCTACCCCATTTCCCGTGTCTTCAATAGACACCTTAATTTGCTGTTCATGCTGACTAATCTCAACATGAATAGAACCTAAATTCGGGCTATAACGAATGGCATTATCAAATAAATTTCTGAAAGCAATAAACAGTAATTCTTCATTCGCATATGTTTTAGTTTCTGTCGATAAGGTATTTACCTCTATCAACATCTGTTTAGCTTTTGCATCTAAATCTACAGTTTCAATCACTCTTGCCAACAAATAATTTAAATCGATAACTGTCTTAGGCAGTTCGGGCTGTTCAGCTTCATTAGGTTCCAAACGAGCAAGCAGTAGTAAATTTTCGAGTATCTTTGTACTTCTAGAAACATCTTCTTGTATGCGTTCAAAATCTTGATGAAGTTCTGGAAGATGTTGGTATTTACGCTGTAAAACCTGAAGACGCATTTGTATGGCAGATAACGGAGAACGTAGCTCATGCGAAGCATCCGCGGTAAAACGCTGTTCAGCAACAAGAGCTCTTTGCAGTCTTGCAAGCAATTGATTTAATGCATCTATAACAGGTTGAATTTCTGTAATGACATCTGGTTCTTGAATTGGCTCTAAATTTGATGCAGTTTTTTGAGCAATCCGTCTAGAGAGTAGATTTAACGCGGCCAACTCATGTTCGGTACGCCAACTTATAATCACCCATTGTAATAGCCAGAACAACACCATAAGACCGCTATATCCAGCAAGTGCTTTAAGTACCTCTTCCACACGTGTACTCATTGGTTGAAAAACTTCAACTTGTAGTTGAGAGTCTTCTTGTTGTGCAGCTAGACTACGCCATAATTGTCCATCAAACCAAAAATACGAAAAACCTTCTGATAAGTTACCTTGTTCAAAAAGTTCATGCTGATAGGTATGAGAATGAGTAAGGACTTGGCCTGTGTTTAATAACTCATACTGAATATCAAATTCATCACTTAGCTCATCAAACTGTTTCATGGAATGTTCGGAAAGATCGGAAACCAGCAAAGTATCTGAAATTTCATCCATGATTTCGTCTTGCACTGACATGTTGTGATAGATCGAAAATATGGTGAGTAAGCTTAAAGCCAATAATCCCACCACGATACTACTCCACATCGTGGTTTTAATCAGTTGCGACTGCAAAGATGAGCGATTCGATTTCATTTTAAATCTCCCATACGGTAGCCTAGCCCCCGTATGGTTTTAATACTGCTGCTTCCGATTTTTTTTCGAAGTTGATAAATAAACACTTCGATCGCGTTACTTTCAATTTCCTCGCCCCATGCATAAAGAGCTTCTTCTAATTGATCACGGGTAATAATATGCTCGGGATGCACCATAAGCTTACGCAATATTTGGAATTCTTTTGCCGTTAAATCGATAGACTTGCCAGCGCTTAATACGACTTTCGCTTGCGTATCAAGTTGTAGGTCGCCCCATGTTAGAATTGATTGTTGACTCAAAGTTTGTTTGCGTAATTGAGCACGTATTCGGGCGGATAACTCTTCTAAACTAAAAGGCTTAACCAAATAATCATTTGCGCCTAAATCTAGTCCCTCTACCCGATCATGAATACTGTCACGTGCAGTAATAAAAATAACAGGAACATTTTTTTGTTTATGACGGATTGATGTTAAAACCTTTTCACCAGCCAGTTGTGGTAGTCCCCGATCAAGTAAAATACAGTCATAATCATGCTGTTCAATTGCCGTGAGCGCATAATCCCCTCTTTCGACCCAATCTACCTGATAACCGTCTAACTCTAACCATGATTGAATGCTTTCAGCTTGAGAGCGATCATCTTCTGCAAGCAAAATTCTCATCTATTTTTCCTGTTATATCCTGGTTTGATCTTGCCAAGCCTTTATAAAAAAAGCAAAGCCGCATTATTTAAATGCGGCTAAAAGTAGTAAATCTAGAGATTCATTCATTAGAATTGAACTTGATCTACGTCAATCTCTACGCGTTTTAAAGGTTTATAGTCAATGTCTACTTCACCAATTAACGTCACATTTGTATTGGCTGAAATAGGGCGACCTTGCCAAAGTTCATCATCTACATCAATTGTAATGCTACCTGTCTTGTCACGGAATTGATATTTTTCATCACCTAAAGATTTTACAACCTGACCATGTAATTTGATCGGTGTATTATCTTTTGAGGTTAATGCCTGTTTTACTGTGGTGACAGTTGCTGGAGCAATTGCAGCCTGATTCACTGGTGTATTCGCTACAACTACACCAGCAGCAGTCATACCAACAGTCATAAATATTACTTTAAGCATATTCATATAATTAACCCTCTGTTTATGGTTTCCTCTTGGGATAAAGCAATTAAATCAACCATAAATGAGGTGAATCTTAAGAAAAACTTAATTTAATGGCACAACCCTCAATACTTCTTCTAATGTTGTAAGCCCTTCAATAACTTTACGGGCTCCCGCAATTCTTAAAGGTTCTATACCTTCTTTTTTAGTTTGAGTTCTTAAATCATTTAATGTGACATGACTACTAACAAGATGTTTAAGCTCAAGACTGACTGGCATAAATTCGTAAATACCGACTCGCCCTTTATAGCCTGTATGACGACATTCTTCACAGCCTACTGCCTGATAAACCGTTTCAGGCATTTCCATAATGTAGTCAAAGGTTAGATGTTCCCACTCATCCTCATTAATATGAGTTTTTTGCTTGCAGTGTGGGCAAAGCTGCCGTACTAAACGCTGTGCGAGCACACCTAAAATGGTTGCAGCTGTCAGAAATGGCTGTACCCCTAGATCATGTAACCGAGTCAGACTAGACGGTGCGTCATTGGTATGTAAAGTTGATAGTACCAAATGACCTGTTAATGCTGCCTGAATGGCCATATTCGCTGTATCTTGATCACGAATTTCCCCAATCATAATAATGTCAGGGTCTTGACGCATGAGCGCACGCACACCGTCTGCGAAGCCTAATTCAATTGCGTTATTGACCTGCATTTGGTTAAAACTAGGCTCTAGCATTTCAATCGGGTCTTCAATAGTACAGACATTGACTTGATCAGTTGCAAGTTGCTTTAAAGAAGAATATAGCGTTGTGGTTTTACCGGAGCCTGTGGGACCCGTGACTAAAATAATACCGTGACTATTTTGTGTAATACGCTGCCATTGTTGCAGCAATGACTGATCAAAACCCAACTGCTGAAAAGAACGCACCAACACATCAGGATCGAAAATACGCATAACCAGTTTTTCACCAAATGCTGTTGGTAAGGTTGATAAACGTAATTCGGTTTCTTGCCCTTTTGGTGTACGTGTTTTTAAGCGACCATCTTGTGGTTTACGCTTTTCCGCTACATTCAAACGCCCTAAAATTTTAATTCGAGAAATCACGGCGGTCAGTGTATTTGAAGGCATGTTATAAATGGTGTGTAAAACGCCATCAATACGGAACCTGACTTTACCGTTATCTTTGCGCGGCTCCATGTGAATGTCACTGGCACTCTGCTCAAATGCAAACTGTAAAATCCAGTCGACCAATTTCACAATATGCTGATCATTCGCATCTGGGTTTTGACTATCGCCAAGCTGCAAAAGTGCTTCAACATTTTTAGTGTCGCGGTCATGAGCCGCATCTTTTTGAGCCGAGTTTACCGCGCGACTTACCTGATAATATTCTCGCAAATAACGCTGTAACTGTTCGGGATTAAGCAGTACCCGTTCAATTTTTTTAGGTGCTAGACTTCGTTCGAGATTATTGAGCCAATCTGTTTGAAAGGGCTGATCTGTTCCTATCACGATTCGGTCAGCATGAATTTCAACAGCTAAAATATGATTGCGAATCGCAAACTCTTGTGACATGACCTGCGTTAAAGCGCTGACATCTGCCTTTAAAGGATCTATTACAAATAAAGGTAGCTGAACCCGATCTGCAAACCATAAACACAAGCGGTTTAAGCTCAAATGGGCATGTGTGTGTTGCTGATCTTTTAAATTAAAATGTGCGATCCACTGTAATGGATGCCACTTTAACTGGTCTTTTTGGCGGTGACTTGACTGTACCAATAATTTGTCTCGGTCTGTAATACGACCTTCTTGTAATAGTTGTTCTAGACACCAATACGTATCTATTTCTACTTGTGCATTCATGCATTGTCCCCAATATATTTTTATAATATAGCAGAGATGTTTTAGATTTAAATATCCTTCAACTTCAGTTAATTAAACCAATTCTCAACTTAATATTTTTTTGTGTTACAGGTCATATTTATAAAAATATTTTCTACCTAGTTTTGTCTAAAAAAGACACTATGCTCACTATAATAAAAAGAATAAACTGAACGTGAATACATAATTTTTTTAAATTGATTCAAATCTACTTATAACAATAAGCCAAAGAGGAAGTAATATGGAACTTCCAATGACAATGTCATTACAAACAGCATCATTTGAAGAATTCATTACAGTCATTGCGGCAGCGCTTGGTTGCGGCTTGTTAATTGGCTTAGAACGAGAACGAAGTAAACTGAAACATGAATACAAAACTTTTGCGGGATTTCGATCTTTTGCCATTAGTGCATTATTAGGAGCGGTCTGTTTTTTATTTGGTATTGAAATTGGAATTGTAGGCGCCTTACTTATTGGTGCTATTAGTATTGTTTCACTCAAAAATCAGCCAAATGACCCGGGCGTAACTACCGAACTCGCCTTTATTATGACTTATTTCATTGGGGCACTTTGTATTTGGAATATTTCGCTCGCTGCTGGCCTAGCTGTGATCATGACAACTATCTTAATAGCCAAGCAGTCTATGCATGGCATTGCCAGTCAGTGGATTACTGAACCGGAATTGCGTGATGGTATTTTTCTGCTTGCCTTACTTTTAATTGCTTTGCCTTTAGTTCCCAATAAGCCTTTTTGGGGACCAGTTCTAAATCCACATGTCATTTTAAAATTACTGACTTTAATTTTATTTGTGCAAGCACTCGCTCATATTGCAAAGCGATTACTCTCCTCTAAAAATGCTTTATTACTTTCTTCCTTAGCCTCTGGTTTTGTTTCAAGTACGGCGACCATTGCCAGTTTAGGTTTAGAAGTTCGTTCTGGTCGAGCAAATGCAAAGACCAATGCAGGGGCTGCATTGATGTCTTGCGTTTCAACACTGATTCAGACCTTAATTATTGTGATCGGTATTAGCTTTGCTTGGTTCAAGCTGATTATATTTCCTACACTTATTGCCTTAATAGTTTTAGCAGTATGGGCCTTTATTTTATTACGTAAAGCCGAGCCTAGTACGGCTTCACCCGAGCTTGATTCAAGAATGTTCAGCTTAAAAGAAGCCATTATTATTGCGGGTACACTTACCCTTATTCAGGCAGGTGTTTATGGTTTAAGTATATCTTTAGGCGATGCCGGATTAATTGCGGGAACGTTACTTGCTTCTTTATTTGAAATACATGCAGCTATAGCGGCGGTCATTGTGCAAGGTGAACCTGATAGCGCACATATGACACCTTTATTAATTGCCTTTTTAGGAGGTTTTGCAGTTCACGCTCTTGCTAAAAGTGTGAACTCTGCAATTTCGGGCGGACTACGCTATGCCCTTGCTTTCGTTCCCGCCCAGCTCATTCATATGGCTATTTTTATTACTTTACTTTGGCTCAACATCCACTGGTTTTAAAATATCTATTGTGTAAGCGAAGAAGTCTTCACCATATCAATGACTGTAACTACAAATTGATCGACCTTAAAATGAATATCAAAGTCTGAAAATTTCATTTTATAGATTCTTTCAGGGTCTTCTTGATAGGCAGGCCGAGGATCTAAAGCTAATACTTGCTCAAGCTCATTAATGTAATGCGAATCTATTTCTTTATTTTGCAGAAAATATTTTTGCGCTGTTAATGCAGCTTCAGTCCACATGACTGCCTTTCGTTCAGGTTCTGCATGCGCATAACCACTTTGAGCCTCCGCAATTGCATCAGAATATTGAATATAGGGTTTGATATCTAAAATTGGGGTGCCATTTAACAAATCACTTCCTGTGACATAGACACGAACGGACTTCCCCACCTTTTCCACATTATTAAGTTTTACGACTGAAAGCCCGATTGGAGAAGGTCTATACATACTTCGTGTAGCAAATACTCCAATTTTTTCATTGCCACCTAAACGTGGTGGACGAACCTGTGGGCGGAATTTATCTGCGCTGCCTTGATTTTTATTGTCATGAAATTGCCAAACCAACCAGAGATGACTAAATTGCTCAATTCCCTCAAACGCTAATAAGTCATTATATGGTTCTACCATGTCAATATAAGACTCAATATTGACCAAATTAGGCTGGCGTGGAATACCAAATTTTTCACGATAGGGAGAGCACATGTAGCCAATGATGGGGAAGGTGACAGAATTGATCATCACTTTTTCTTATAAACACAATTAAATATATTCAGTTTATCGGGAATGAAATTAGATTAGAATAGCAATCTGTTTTCTTTTAATCGTGATCGAGACCTTTAATGGCTGCTTTTAACGTTGAACGCATTACTCATGTTCACCACTGGAATGACACTCTTTTCAGTTTTAAAACTACACGCGATACCAGCTTACGTTTTAAAAATGGTCAGTTCGTAATGATCGGACTTGAAGTGAATGGCAAACCGTTAATGCGTGCGTATTCGATTGCAAGTGCAAACTACGAAGAAGAGTTAGAATTCTTCTCAATTAAAGTACAAGACGGTCCTTTAACTTCGATTTTGCAAAAAGTACAAGTTGGTGATGAAATCTTAGTTTCTAAAAAACCAACAGGTACTTTGGTTCATGATGACCTTTTACCAGGTAAAAACTTATACCTTTTATCTTCTGGTACTGGTCTTGCTCCATTCTTATCAATTATTCGTGATCCAGAAACTTACGAACGCTTTGAAAAAGTAATCGTTGTTCACGGTACACGTTATATTTCTGAATTAGCTTATCAAGACCTTATCTTGAACGAATTACCAAACCATGAATTCTTTGAAGAGTTAGGTATTAAAGACAAGCTTGTTTACTACCCTACTGTTACTCGTGAGCCTTTCCACACTCAAGGCCGTGTAACAACCGCAATTGAAACTGGCGCTTTATTCGAAAAAATCGGTTTACCACGCTTCAACCGTGAAACTGACCGTGCAATGCTGTGCGGTAGCCCTGCATTTTTAAAAGACGTGGCTGCATTACTTGACCAACACGGTTTAGTTGAATCACCTCGTATGGGTGAAATGGGCGACTACGTGATTGAACGTGCGTTTGTAGAAAAATAATTTTTTCTAGACATAAAAAAACCGAGGCAAAGTCCTCGGTTTTTTTTATATCTGTTTTACAACTTAATGGTGCCATCGATACAGGTGACAGCGGTTCCACCCACTAAAATTTTATCTTGATACAATTCAAGTTGAAGCTGTCCGTCTCGACCTACCGCCCCACCTTGTGAAGAAAGTACGACATCATTTTGTGCAGGAAGGATCCCATAGTAACGAATAAATGAAGCTACGCTACCATTACCACTACCACAAACCGGATCTTCATTTATTCCACATGAAGGGGCAAATGAACGAACTTCTATGTGTTTTTGTTCATCATTATTTTCATGAAAACCAAAAACTGTCGCACCCGTAACTTTCATTTCTAAATCATGTTCTTTTAAAGCGGCAAAGTCTGGTTGGCTATCTAGAACAGCCTCAGCATTAACAGCTTGTAATACAATCCAGCGCGCCCCTACATCAACCAATGCAGCGTTCCATTGAGTATTAATTTCACATTTTAAAATTTCTGCTAATTTCTCAGTATGCATAGCATCTAGTGGAGTAATTTTAGGCTTAGGGAGTTCAAATGAAATATGACTTGACTCACTCACGGTCAGAGTCACTAAACCAGCACCGCACTGCTGTACCAGCTTACCTTCTTTCGCTTTAATTAGACCAGCCTCAAGCAAAGCATAGGCAGTACCAATTGTAGGATGTCCTGCAAATGGCAATTCATTTTGCGGAGTAAAGATTCGAACCTGATAGTCAGCTTGTGAATCGGTCGCAGGGAGCACAAATGTGGTTTCAGAAAGATTGGTCCAGTTCGCAATTTCCTGCATCTGCTCAGATGTTAAGGTACTGGCATCCATAATAACTGCGACAGGATTACCTTTAAATGCGTGTGAAGTAAAAACATCAACTTGTTTAAATGCAACAACAGACATAGACCTCTCCTACTGATTTTAAAATTAAAAAATATGGCTTTTAAGTCCTTACCATTTTTTGATCTTACTGATTTATTTTTAATGGTCACAGTATCAGTTAATATTAAAAATAATAGACACAGTTATTAAAACTATATCCCTATTAAATGGGTTAATCTAAATGCATAACAATATTTGAGATAAATCAGAGATCGCTATAAAGTGTATCCATTACTTTGGCTTTTTAATGAATTGACATGTACAAATATAAAAAAGTGAGTGATGACCTCACCCTACAAATTCAAAATGGCAGGCAGCCTATTGGTTCTCGGTTGCCATCAATTCGAGATTGTGCCCAGCATTATCAGGTCAGTATTAATACCGTAAAAGAAGCTTATCGCCAGCTTGAAGATCAAGGTTTAATTTCAGTTCGTCCACAGTCTGGCTACTATGTTTGTCATGCACCTTCAAACTTATTAGAACTCGAAGAGCGTTATATCAGTGAAGAAAAAGTATCTCTTTCAGGAATTAGCTGTTTTCTCGCACAAATTGTTAAAAAGCAAATGGACCCCGACTATGTCAATTTGGCCCTAGCTTGCCCTTCTGGGGAAAATTTCTATCCAATTGAACGCTTAAAACGCTTAACTGCACAGGTGCTGCGCTCTCAATCAGATATTTTTAAAAGCTATACCTTGCCGCCCGGTTCTATACGTTTACGCACTCAAATTGCTAGGCGAAGCTTACAACTCGGTATGTTTCTTTCAGCAGATGATATTGTGCTCACTCATGGCACGATGGAGGCTTTAAGTCTCGCGATTATGGCAACAACTCAAGCAGGTGACAGCATAGCGCTTGAGATTCCTACATTTCACAACCTGTACCCACTCCTTCATAATTTAGGTCGAAAAATTGTAGAAGTACCGACCTCGCCACATACAGGTATGTGCCTTGATGCACTTGAAGAACTCTTAAAATCTCAAAGTGTACAAGCCATTTTAACCATTCCGACAGGACACAATCCTCTAGGTTTTAGCATGTCTGAAAGTAACCGTCGTCGCTTGGCAGAGTTAGCTAATCAGTTCCAAGTTCCTGTTATTGAAGATGCGATGTATGCCGAATTGCAACTCACCGAGCCCCTCTTGCCCAACATTAAAGCGTTTGACCAAAACGGATGGGTTTTGGTATGTGGTAGCTATACAAAGACTGTAGCACCAGACTATCGGATTGGTTGGCTAGAAGCTGGGCGCTTTCGCAATATTGTGCAGCAGCTTAAATTTACAACCACTGTTGCCGAGCCAGCTTTACTCACAGAAACGTTAGGCCTTTTCTTAGAAAATGGCGGATATGATCTACATTTACGTCAACTCAAAAAACGTTATCAACACCAAATTAACACCATCAAATCTTATATTTGTCGCTTTTTCCCAATCGGTACCCGTGTGAGTCGTCCACAAGCGGGATTTATCCTATGGTTAGAGTTACCCGAATCTATCGATACCCTAGAACTGTTTCACCAAGCAATGGACGAAAAAATCTTATGTATGCCGGGAATTTTGTGTTCGGCTGATAAACGATTTAGTCATTGTTTACGTATTGCAGCTTGTTTTGAGTTAAACCCTAAAATGTTAAATGCTTTGATGCGCTTAGGAGAGCTAGCAAAAAATATGCTGCCTGTACAAAAGGATAGTGGTCAAATCCCTACTAATTCAGTAGGTTGAATCCCAAATGTAGAGTTAATAAAATAAAACCATATATTTTTTATGCCTTTTATTTTATGAAAACCGAACTTCTCTCTCCCGCAGGTTCACTTAAAAACATGCGCTATGCATTTGCCTATGGTGCAGATGCCGTATATGCAGGACAACCACGTTATAGCTTACGTGTACGTAATAATGCTTTTGACCATGACAATTTAAAAATCGGAATTGATGAAGCCCACGCTTTGGGTAAAAAGTTTTATGTTGTAGTGAATATTCAGCCACATAACAGCAAATTAAAAAACTTTATTCGTGATCTTGAGCCAATTGTAGCTATGCAACCAGATGCACTCATTATGTCTGATCCGGGCTTAATCATGATGGTGCGTGAGCATTTTCCAGAAATGCAAATTCATCTATCGGTTCAAGCCAACGCTATTAATTGGGCCACTGTTAAGTTTTGGAAAGACTACGGTCTAAGCCGTGTGATTTTATCGCGTGAGTTATCTTTAGAAGAAATAGAAGAAATCCAGCAACACGTACCCGATATTGAACTTGAAGTTTTTGTACATGGTGCTCTATGCATGGCCTACTCAGGCCGCTGCTTACTTTCCGGATATATG
The DNA here is from genome assembly GCF_022449185.1 of Acinetobacter pittii. Taxonomy (GTDB): domain Bacteria; phylum Pseudomonadota; class Gammaproteobacteria; order Pseudomonadales; family Moraxellaceae; genus Acinetobacter; species Acinetobacter pittii_I. The sequence goes on along the minus strand of NZ_JAKUKO010000001.1, from coordinate 369,831 downwards.
AACAAGCGTGATGCCAACCAAGGTGCTTGTACCAATGCTTGCCGTTGGGACTATAAGTTGCATAAAACCCAAGAAGATGCAAACGGTGATGTGATTCCAGTTACTCAAATCAATGAGTCAGAAAAGTCTTGCTGCTCATCAGCACAATTAGAAACAACCTCGGCTCAAACGCTGCTGGTACAACGCAATGATGAAGAAATGTTTGCTGCCGAAGAAGATGAACACGGCACCTATTTTATGAACTCTAAAGATTTACGTGCGGTACAACATGTAGATCGTTTAACCAAAATGGGGATTGCCTCACTAAAAATTGAAGGCCGTACTAAATCCTATTTTTACTGTGCCCGTACCGCCCAAATTTATCGAAAAGCTATTGATGATGCTTTAGCAGGCAAACCATTTGACCCAAGCTTAATCAACCAACTCGAAGGTTTGGCAAACCGTGGTTATACCGAAGGCTTTTTGAGACGTCATGTGCATAGCGAATATCAAAACTATGCTGATGGTTCATCACATTTTGACTACCAACAATTTTGTGGAGAGGTTTTAGAACGTCACGGCGATTATATTCGCATTGAAGTTAAAAACCGTTTTGTGGTGGGCGACTCACTTGAGCTGATGACGCCTCAAGGTAATATCACCTTTACTTTAGCCGAAATGCGCGATTTAAAAGGTAACCCAATTACCGATGCTAAAGGTTCGGGGCATTTTGTTGAGACTCCACTTTCACAAGATGTTGATGTTAGTTATGCCTTACTTATACGCAATTTGCCTCATGCCAAGGAAAACATTACTGCCTCTACGTTAGCTTATTCAGAGAGTTAAATATGGCGCTTTTGATTACAAGTGACTGCATCAATTGTGATATGTGCTTACCAGAATGCCCCAATACAGCTATTTTTGAAGGCAACAAGGTTTATGAAATTGATCCACACCGTTGTACCGAATGTGTAGGCTTTTATGATGCACCCACATGTAAGGCGGTTTGCCCTATCGATTGCATAAAACTAGACCCTGCACATATTGAAAATAAAGAGCAACTGCTAGAGAAATTTAAGGATTTAAATATACTCGGCGAATCTATCTCTTAAAAAGTCTATCGAGGATCAGGCTAAGGTTGCTGATCCTCTTAAATGACTATACAGATCAATGATTAAATAAATGAATAAATAGCTTAAGCCACTTTGCTAATGATAAAATCAAATGATCAGTTCAGTTTGTTTTACTGGTATTTTTGTACCCCAAAAATTGCACAATCGTTAAAACTGGTCTAACCATTTCAACATTTCATATAGATTGATTAAAACTCTTTCTGGCGTAGCTCCCCATGTCTTATCTTTATTTAGCAATTGCGATTGCTTGTGAAGTCATTGCAACTTCAGCTTTAAAAGCATCTCAAGGTTTTACTGTCCCCATTCCATCCATCGTTACGGTTGTGGGCTATGCGATTGCTTTTTATTTATTGTCTCTGACGCTAAAAACAATTCCGATCGGGATTGCATACGCCATTTGGTCGGGTGCAGGTATTATTTTAATTTCTGCAATTGGCTGGATATTTTACAAACAGCATTTAGACTTAGCAGCGTGCATTGGTCTTACTTTAATGATTGCAGGTATTGTGATTATTAATGTGTTTTCTAAAAATACTCATCTATAAATATAATTAAAAAGCAACCGAGTAAGATGCAAATCCTTGTTTAAAAAATTTCACCTTACTCGGTATGAACAGCTTATTTCAAACTGCCCGTCAAAAATTGCTTTAAACGCTCACTTTTCGGGTTATTGAGTACTTCATCAGGATGGCCCTGTTCCTCAATTTTTCCTTGATGTAAAAAAATCACTTGATTAGATACATGACGTGCAAAGCCCATTTCATGTGTCACCACAATCATGGTCCGCCCTTCTTCAGCCAAGCCCTGCATAACCTTTAGTACTTCACCCACTAACTCTGGATCAAGCGCGCTGGTTGGTTCATCGAACAACATAACTTCTGGTTCCATAGCCAAAGCACGAGCAATTGCTACACGTTGCTGCTGACCACCAGATAAAAATGCCGGATATTTACTTTCAACACTTTCAGGCAAACCAACTTTGCGTAGATATTTGCGTGCACGCTCTTCTGCTTCAGCACGTTTTACCCCAAGTACGTGAATCGGCCCTTCAATGACATTTTCTAGCACTGTCATGTGTGACCACAAATTAAAATGCTGAAATACCATCATGAGCTGGGTACGCATTTTTTGTAGTTGCTTTGGTTCAACTACTTTTAAATTGCCTTTTTTATCAAAGACTGTGCGTAGTTTTTCACCATTGAGCTTAATGGTGCCATTGCTTGGTTGTTCCAAAAAGTTAATACAACGCAGCAAGGTACTTTTACCTGAACCCGATGAGCCAATGATACTAATCACATCACCGGCATTTGCATCAAGTGATATCCCTTTAAGCACTTCATGATCGCCGAATGTCTTGTGTAAATCGCGAATCACTAGTTTTGCAACTTGTTCCATTTATGTCTCCTAATGATTCGATGGCTTTAAAAATGCCAACCAACGTTTTTCAAGCTTACGAAATATCCAAATCAAAATAAATGCCAGCATTGCATACAACACCGCGGCAATTCCAAAAGCATTGAAAGTGTCATAGGTTGCCGCATTCACATCACGTGCAATTTTTAAAATGTCAGGAACAGTTGCTGTAAACGCAATGGTTGTCGCATGCAACATTAAAATGACTTCATTACCGTAAAATGGTAAAGCACGGCGTAACATCGACGGAATGATAATGCGAGTGTACCGTTTCCATTTTGACATACCGAAAGCTTGTGCAGCCTCAATCTCGCCATGGGGAATAGAACGAATCGCCCCAGCGAAGATTTCAGTTGTATATGCACCAGTATTGAGCGCGAATGCCAAAATGGTGCAATTTATGCCCTCTCGAAAAAAAGCATCAAGTGTCTGATGTTCATGGATGTAATCAAAGCTGTAAATACCTGAGTAAATAATCAGCAATTGAATATAAAGTGGTGTGCCACGGAAAACATAGGTATATAACCAAACTGGGCCACGCAACCAAAGATTTTCTGATACTCGTGCAAGTGATAAAGGCACAGCAAGCACAAAACCAATACCAATAGAAAGCACCAATAACCAAGCAGTCATCGCGACACCGGTCATTTGTAAGCCATCGGTCCAAAGGTATGCCTGCCAATATTGTTGAAGGATTTCAATCATAATTGTCCCTTCCTTACACCAGCAGAATAACGACGTTCAAGCCACATTAAAATCAGATTCGACACGGTGGTAATTGCGAGATAAATCGCAGCAGCCACGATGCTGAAAAAGAACAGTTGCATGGTACTTCTACCTGCATCTTGCGTAATTTTTACAATATCAGTCAGGCCAATAATGGAAACCAGTGCGGTCGCCTTAATCAAAACTTGCCAGTTATTACCAATACCAGGTAAAGCGAAACGCATCATTTGAGGGAATAATACACGGTGAAAAACCTGCCACGGAGTCATTCCATAGGCCATTGCTGCTTCAATTTGGCCTTTTGGAACCGATTGAAATGCACCACGAAAGGTCTCGGTAAAATATGCACCATAAATGAACGCTAAAGTAATCACACCCGCCACAAATGGGTTGATATCAATTTGGTCCATTTGCAGTGCTTCAGTAATTTGGTTAAGCCCCAACTGCAAGCTATAAAATAACAGCAGCATAATGACCAAATCAGGCACACTTCGAATGAGCGTAGTGTAAGCTGTTGCTATATAACGTAAAATTTTAATACTAGAGAGTTTTGAGCTCGCACCAATTAAGCCAATAATCACAGAAAGTAAAAGTGACAACAACGCAAGCTGTATGGTCATCCATGTCCCGCTGAGCAGGAGTGGCCCAAAGCCAGAAAAAAACATGACTCATCTTCTCCTTAAAAACAATATCTAATATTGATGAGATGAGAATAGATTTAAAAATGTCGGCGCAAAGCCGACATTTTTCACATCATTAGTAAATGCTAAAGGAGAAATATTTTTTCTCGAGTTTTTTGTATGTGCCATCTGCAATGATTGCAGCGAGTGCTTTATTAATATTGGCTTTTAAATCTGCATCTTCTTTGCGTAATCCAATCGCTGCGCCTACACCTAGTGTTTTTGCATCAACCACATTGCCACCAGCAAAACTGAAGTTTTTGCCTTTTGCTTGTTTTAAGAAAGCGCCATCAACCATAATTGCATCTTGTAAAGTCGCATCCAGACGACCTGACATCATGTCTTGATAAATCAAATCTTGGACTGGATAAGGTACAACCGTTACACCTTTTGGTGCCCAATAGGTTTTGGCATAAGTTTCTTGAATTGTGCCCTGTTGTACACCGACACGTTTGCCTTTCAAAGAGGCAGCGGTAGGCAATAAAGGCGAGCCTTTTTTTGCAACCATACGGGTTGGTGTATTGTAGATTTTGCTACTAAATGCAATTTGTTTTGCACGCTCATCAGTAACGGTCATTGATGAAAGAATGCCATCAAATTTTTTCGCTTTAAGTGCTGGAATCATCCCATCAAAAGAGTTTTCAACCCAAACACATTTGGCTTTGAGTTTTGCACAAATTGCATTACCCAAATCAACATCAAAACCAGTTAACTTGCCATCTGGTGTTTTATATTCAAACGGCGCATAAGACGACTCAGTACCAAAACGAATCACCTTCCAATCCTTTGCTTGAACATTCGTTGCAACAGCAGCCAAAACTAAGGTTGTTGAAACGAACATTTTTTTCATAAAGCTTGCCATCTTGAAGCTTCTCCTTAAAATCCTAATAAGGTGATAAAAACTTGAGCAATTTCTAAATTACTCTTCTGCCGAAATAATTGCAATTTCTATACCAGTAAATTAAGGATTTATGAAGGTGTTCTAACAATAGATTGTATTAACTGTTTAAATGTTGAAAAATCACTCAAATTTTAAATTAGTTTTTGAGTGTATAAGCTTCCGCCATATTTTCATTTTCAACCAATGTCCGAATGGTGTATTCATGGTTATGTTCTTTAGCACTGGCAAATTCACATTTTTGATCCAATGACATTGAGCAGCCACTCAACAAAGGACAACCTGCAAATAATTCAGCCACCCAATCTACGAAGACTCGAACTTTAGGTGATAAATGACGATTTTGTAGATAAACGACTGATATTGGCATAGGTGCAGGCAACCATTCAGTCAGTACTTCCCTAAGCGCTCCAGATTCCAAATGTTTGGCTACCATGTAATATGGGCATTGAATTAAGCCAAAACCTTGCACTGCCAAATCAATATATGAATCACCATCGTTGACAGAAACACGCCCTTTCACACCAACGCTATGAATCTCACCGTTCACCATGAAATCCCAGTCGATATTGCGTCCTGTACGGCTGTTAAAGTAATGCACGACCTGATGTTTTTGTAGATCCTCAATGGTTTTGGGTTCCCCGTGCTCCATCAAATAACGTGGTGCAGCAACCGTCACACACTGAATTGTTCCGATACGGCGCGCAACTAAACTCGAATCTTTCAGTTGACCAATACGAATGACACAGTCCACCGCATCTTGAACCAAATCGACCGGACGATCACTCATTCCAATCACCAAATCAATATCAGGATACTTGGCATGAAAATCACAAAGCATCGGAATCAGAATCAGCCGCCCAATTGAAGCTTTAACATCAATGCGCAGTCTTCCTCGTGGTCCACGCTCCGAATCATGAAAAGTTGACTCTACATCTTCGACATCAGCTAAAATTCGCGAAGTACGCTCATAATAAACCGCTCCATCCGGTGTCAAACTAAGTTTACGGGTTGTTCGGTTAAGCAACCTAACTTGTAAATGTTTCTCTAAACCCTGAATGGTTGTCGTCACTGAAGCACGCGGTAGGCCTAAGCTGTCAGCCGCTAAACTGAAACTATTTGTTTCGACAACTTTGTTAAATACTTTCATGGCATGAAATAGATCCACACGCACACTCCTATCAATCAATGCATTTTTTAATCAAACACATCAATTGTTATAAAAATACGAATAGTGTTATCGAATTTAATATATTTATTCGTGATTGACAAACTTTTATGCTCCGTCCATCCCATAAACCCTGTTTCTCCCATACGGACCAAAACTAAAAGTCTGAAAACAGGTATCCAAATAACTAGGAGCACCTCATGTCATTTTCCCGCAAACAGTTCGCACTGTCTGCCATCTTTGTTGCCCTCTTAGCAACAGGAGGCAGTTTTATGTTTTTACATGAAAATGCCGATGCAAAAGCTGCACCGACCACAGCCCAACAAGCTGCAACTGTTGATATTTCTAATGTCATCAGCAAAACCATTACCGACTGGCAAGAATACTCCGGTCGTTTAGAAGCAATTGATCAAGTCGATATTCGACCCCAAGTTTCCGGCAAACTCATTGCCGTTCACTTCAAAGATGGAAGTCTCGTAAAAAAAGGCGACTTACTTTTTACAATTGATCCACGGCCTTTCGAGGCAGAACTGAATCGTGCCCAAGCTCAACTCGCTTCAGCTGAAGCACAAGTCACTTATACAGGTTCCAATCTTTCTCGTATTCAACGTTTAATTCAAAGTAATGCTGTCTCACGTCAAGAACTAGATTTAGCCCAAAATGATGCACGCTCAGCCAGTGCCAACCTACAAGCCGCCAGAGCAGCAGTTCAATCTGCACGCTTAAATCTAGAGTACACTCGTATTACAGCACCTGTTAGTGGTCGAATTTCCCGTGCCGAAGTAACAGTCGGCAATGTAGTCTCTGCGGGTAACGGTGCACAAGTCTTAACAAGTTTAGTATCTGTCTCTCGCCTCTATGCATCTTTCGATGTTGATGAACAAACTTATCTGAAATATATCAGTAATCAGCGCAACTCAGCACAAGTTCCTGTTTATATGGGACTTGCCAATGAAACTGGTTTCTCTCGCAAAGGTACGATCAACTCAATTGACAATAACCTAGATGCAACCTCGGGTACGATTCGTGTTCGCGCGACTTTTGATAATCCAAACGGCGTTTTATTACCGGGCTTATATGCACGAATCCGTTTAGGCGGTGGTCAACCTCGTTCAGCAATTCTGATTAGCCCAACCGCCGTTGGGGTCGATCAAGATAAACGCTTTGTCGTAGTCGTTGATGCTAAAAATCAGACGGCCTACCGTGAAGTAAAACTCGGTGCACAACAAGATGGTTTGCAAATCGTGAATAGCGGACTAAAAGCGGGTGATCGTATTGTGGTGAACGGTTTACAGCGAATTCGTCCGGGTGACCCTGTGACCCCGCACCTCGTTCCTATGCCAAATTCACAAATCACTGCTAGCAGTACTACTCCTCAACCTCAGCCAACAGATAAAACATCAACTCCGGCAAAAGGTTAATCACATATGAATATTTCTAAATTTTTTATTGATCGGCCGATCTTTGCTGGTGTGTTATCAGTACTGATTTTACTCGCCGGTCTGCTTTCGGTATTCCAGTTACCGATTTCTGAATATCCAGAAGTTGTTCCGCCATCTGTGGTGGTACGTGCTCAATATCCGGGTGCAAACCCGAAAGTAATTGCTGAAACAGTTGCTTCTCCGCTTGAAGAGTCGATCAACGGCGTCGAAGACATGCTGTACATGCAATCTCAGGCTAACAGCGACGGCAACTTAACCATTACGGTGAACTTTAAACTTGGTATTGATCCAGACAAAGCGCAACAACTGGTTCAAAACCGTGTGTCTCAGGCCATGCCTCGTTTACCGGAAGACGTACAGCGTTTAGGTGTCACTACTTTAAAAAGCTCACCAACTTTAACCATGGTAGTGCATCTGACCTCACCAGATAGTCGTTATGACATGACCTACTTACGCAACTATGCGGTACTCAACGTAAAAGACCGTTTGGCGCGCTTACAAGGGGTTGGTGAAGTCGGATTATTTGGTTCTGGTGACTACGCGATGCGCGTATGGCTCGACCCGCAAAAAGTAGCACAGCGTAACCTCACCGCGACCGAAATTGTGAATGCAATCCGTGAACAAAATATTCAGGTTGCAGCGGGTACAATCGGTGCATCACCAAGTAATTCACCTTTACAGCTTTCAGTCAATGCTCAAGGCCGTTTAACGACTGAGCAAGAATTCGCAGATATCATTTTAAAAACTGCACCAGATGGTGCGGTCACCCGATTGGGTGATGTTGCTCGTGTTGAACTTGCAGCCTCTCAATATGGCTTGCGTTCATTACTCGATAATAAACAAGCAGTCGCAATTCCAATTTTCCAAGCTCCGGGTGCTAATGCTTTGCAAGTTTCCGATCAAGTGCGTAGCACAATGAAGGAGCTTTCAAAAGATTTCCCATCTTCAATTAAATACGACATTGTGTACGACCCGACTCAATTCGTACGTGCCAGTATTAAAGCAGTCGTTCATACCTTACTTGAAGCAATTGCACTGGTTGTGGTGGTCGTTATTTTATTCTTGCAAACATGGCGTGCCTCAATCATTCCATTGCTTGCTGTACCGGTTTCAATTATTGGTACTTTCGCACTCATGCTTGCTTTTGGTTACTCAATCAATGCGCTTTCACTGTTCGGGATGGTACTTGCTATCGGCATTGTGGTCGATGACGCCATTGTAGTCGTCGAAAATGTCGAGAGGAATATTGAAGCAGGCTTAAGCCCAAGAGATGCAACTTATCGCGCGATGAGAGAAGTAAGTGGACCAATTATTGCGATTGCCTTAACGCTTGTTGCCGTGTTCGTTCCACTTGCCTTTATGACAGGCTTAACAGGGCAATTTTATAAACAATTTGCCATGACCATTGCCATTTCAACGGTCATTTCGGCATTTAACTCCCTTACCCTATCTCCTGCTTTGGCTGCCATGTTACTAAAAGGACATGATGCTAAACCTGATGCATTAACACGCATAATGAATCGTGTATTTGGACGTTTCTTTGCACTGTTTAACCGCGTATTTACACGTGCGTCAGAAAACTATGGTAAAGGCGTAAGTCGTGTTATCTCCCATAAAGCATCGGCAATGGGTGTCTATGCAGCACTGTTAGGCTTAACCGTTGGGATTTCTTATATTGTTCCGGGTGGCTTTGTTCCCGCTCAAGACAAACAATATTTGATTAGCTTTGCTCAATTACCAAACGGCGCGTCTTTAGATCGTACTGAAGCTGTCATTCGTAAAATGAGTGATACTGCTCTTAAACAGCCTGGTGTAGAAAGTGCTGTTGCCTTCCCAGGCCTCTCAATTAATGGTTTCACTAATAGCTCTAGCGCAGGTATTGTCTTTGTGACTTTAAAGCCATTCGACGAACGTAAGGCTAAAGACTTATCTGCAAATGCAATTGCTGGTGCTCTTAACCAGAAATATTCAGCTATTCAAGATGCATATATTGCAGTTTTCCCACCACCACCAGTGATGGGCTTAGGGACCATGGGCGGCTTTAAACTACAACTTGAAGACCGAGGTGCCTTAGGCTATTCAGCCTTGAATGATGCTGCACAAAACTTTATGAAAGCAGCACAATCAGCCCCTGAACTTGGTCCAATGTTCTCAAGTTATCAAATTAACGTACCTCAACTAAATGTAGATCTGGACCGTGTAAAAGCTAAACAGCAAGGTGTTGCCGTGACAGATGTTTTCAACACCATGCAGATTTATTTAGGCTCTCAGTACGTTAACGACTTTAACCGCTTTGGACGTGTTTATCAGGTTCGTGCACAAGCCGATGCGCCTTTCCGTGCTAACCCTGAAGATATTTTGCAGCTTAAAACCCGAAACAGTGCCGGACAAATGGTGCCGTTATCTTCATTGGTAAATGTAACTCAAACCTATGGTCCTGAAATGGTAGTTCGTTATAACGGCTACACATCAGCCGATATTAACGGCGGCCCTGCACCAGGTTATTCATCTAGCCAAGCAGAAGCGGCGGTTGAACGTATTGCTGCTCAAACTCTACCACGTGGTATCAAGTTTGAATGGACAGATTTAACTTACCAAAAAATCTTGGCTGGTAATGCAGGACTCTGGGTATTCCCAATTAGTGTCTTACTGGTGTTCTTAGTTTTAGCTGCTCAATATGAAAGTCTAACTTTGCCTTTAGCTGTAATTTTAATTGTACCAATGGGAATCTTGGCAGCTCTGACAGGTGTCTGGCTGACAGGCGGAGATAACAACATCTTTACCCAAATCGGTTTGATGGTACTGGTCGGGCTGGCTTGTAAAAATGCCATCTTAATTGTCGAATTTGCGCGGGAACTCGAAATGCAAGGTGCGACTGCATTCAAAGCTGCTGTTGAAGCAAGTCGTCTACGTTTACGCCCAATTCTCATGACGTCAATTGCCTTCATTATGGGTGTTATGCCACTGGTCACCTCAACTGGTGCAGGGTCTGAAATGCGTCATGCCATGGGCATTGCAGTGTTCTTCGGCATGATCGGTGTAACGTTGTTTGGTTTGTTCCTGACCCCTGCCTTTTATGTCCTGATTCGTACACTGAACAGCAAACATAAATTGCATTCGGCAGCAGTTCATGAAGCACCTTTATCTACCCCACATGATCATTAAGGAGGACATTTGATGGCTACAGCAAAACAAAGCTTATTATTGTCCTCACTCATGGGAAGCCTGCTGCTTGCAGGCTGCTCTTTGGCTCCAGAATATCAACCTGCAAAAGTGATAGTTCCAGTCAAATTTAAAGAGTCTGACCCAAAACTTGAGGATAATAACTGGAAAATTGCCCAACCTGCTGATCAGCAGATTCGAGGTGAATGGTGGCGTGTTTTTAATGATGCTCAATTGAATGAGCTCGAACAACAAGCTATTTCTGGAAACCAGAGCCTTAAAGCGGCAGCGGCTAATATTCAGGCTTCACGTGCGTTACGTTCCGCAGCACAAGCTGAACGCTTGCCAAGTATTGGTGCTGGCTTTGGACCAACTCGTCAAAAACCATCTCCAGCTTCATTGGGTTTAGATGACAATGCCCATACGTCTGCACAGACCTTATGGCGTGCTCAAGCCAATGTTTCATATGAGCTCGATTTATTTGGCCGTATTGCCAGTAGTGTCAATGCAGCAACAGCTGATGTACAGCAACAAGAAGCTTTATACCAGTCGGCACTTTTAGCCTTACAAGCAGATGTTGCCCAAGGTTATTTCCTGATCCGTCAGTTAGATGCTGAACAAGCAATTTATAATCGCACTATTAAACTGCTTGGTGAGACAAGAGACTTAGTTCAAACACGTTTTAGAAATGGTTTAGTCAGTGAATTAGATGTTTCTCGCGCACAGACTGAACTGGCTACCGCCCAGACCAATGCACTGAACATTGCTCGTAACCGAGCCAATGCAGAGCATGCTCTTGCAGTATTATTAGGCAAAACACCTGCTGAGTTTAGCTTGGCAATGCAACCATTAACTGCAAACAGCATTCGTCTGCCAGCAGGTTTACCTTCGGCTTTACTTGAAAGACGACCTGACATTGCGGCTGCCGAGCGTGCTATGGCAGCAGATAATGCGCGTATTGGAATTGCACGTGCTGCTTTCTTCCCAAAACTGGACCTAACAGGTGCACTCGGTTATGAATCATCAAGTTTAGGTGAGTTGGGTAAATGGTCGAGCCGTACATTCTTACTTGGCCCGGTGGCAGGTACTATTTTGTCTTTGCCATTATTTGACGGCGGACAACGTAAGGCTGGAGTTGCTCAAGCACGAGCTGCCTATGAAGAAAGCGTTGCGAATTATCGCCAAACTGTATTGAATGCATTTCGTGAAGTTGAAAATGGTTTATCAGATCAAAGAATACTTGATCAGCAAATTCAAGCTCAAAATCAAGCACTCTCCTCTTCTCGTCATGCAAATCAATTGTCTCATTTACGTTATCGAGAAGGTGCTATTAGCTATCTTGATGTGATTGATTCGGATCGGACTATTTTGCAACAAGAACAACTTTCTGCACAGCTTAACGGCACTAAAATGATGGCTAGTGTAAATTTAATCCGTGCATTAGGTGGTGGCTGGCATAATGCCGAGTCATCGGTAAAATCTAAAAGTTAATTCTTATCTAATTAACTTGATAAAAAAAAGCGCCATACGGCGCTTTTTTTATATTTACAACTTATTGTGCGTATACAGGGAATTTTGCACAAACAGTTTCAACTTTCGCTTTTACGTCAGCAATAACTTTTTCGTCACCTTTGCTGTCAATCACGTCAGCGATCCAACCAGCAAGTTCACGAACTTCAGCTTCACCGAAACCACGAGTTGTTACAGCTGGAGTACCGATACGGATACCAGAAGTCACGAATGGAGAACGTGGGTCATTTGGAACTGAGTTTTTGTTCACAGTAATGTGAGCAGCACCTAACCAAGCATCTGCATCTTTACCAGTTACATCTTGCTTGATTAAAGATAACAAGAACAAGTGGTTGTCTGTACCGCCAGAAACAACATCATAACCACGAGCGATGAATACTTCAGCCATAGCTTGAGCATTTTTCACAACTTGTTGTTGGTAAGCTTTGAAGTCATCAGACATAGCTTCTTTGAAGCAGATTGCTTTAGCAGCAATCGCATGCATTAATGGACCACCTTGGTTACCAGGGAATACAGCTGATTGAAGTTTTTTCTCAATTTCTTCATTCGCTTTCGCAAGGATTAAACCAGAACGTGGACCACGAAGTGTTTTGTGAGTCGTCGTTGTTGTTACGTCAGCAATTTGAACTGGGTTTGGATATACGCCAGCAGCAACAAGACCTGCAACGTGAGCCATATCAACAAAAAGGTAAGCGCCAACTTTGTCCGCGATGTCACGGAAACGTTGCCAATCTACAACACGGCTATAAGCAGAGAAACCAGCAACGATCATACGTGGCTTGTGCTCTAATGCTAAACGTTCGACTTCTTCGTAATCGATCTCGCCAGTTTCAGCGTTTAGACCGTATTGAACTGCATTATAAGTTTTACCAGAGAAGCTTACTTTAGCACCGTGAGTCAAGTGACCACCGTGAGCCAAGCTCATACCTAAAACAGTATCGCCTGGGTTAAGAAGCGCTAAATAAACAGCAGAGTTAGCTTGTGAACCAGCGTGTGGTTGAACGTTTGCGTAATCTGCACCAAAAAGCTCTTTAGCACGATCAATCGCCATTTGCTCGATGATATCCACATACTCGCAACCGCCATAATAGCGTTTGCCTGGATAACCTTCTGCATATTTGTTCGTAAGTTTTGATCCTTGCGCTTCCATCACAGCAGGAGAGCAATAGTTTTCAGATGCAATTAACTCGATATGTGCTTCTTGACGCTCACCTTCAGAAGCAATTGCTTGAGCTAATTCTGGATCAAATTCAGAAATGGAAATATTGGCAAACATTAGCGGGGGTCCTATAAATTAGGGCTTTTAAGCCGTGCTAAGATTGCGGCATATTGTAGCATGAACTTTATAATTAAACAGAATGAAGTTAGCTCAGTTTTAAATAAAAATGGCTCAAGTTTTATAAAAAATGAGCCATTGTTTATAAATCAAATAAAAAGCTCGTTTAAAGCTTATATTTTAAATTTATCCATCGTTAATTTTAACTTACAACAATATTAAAAAGTCTTTAAATATCAATAACTCTATTGAGCTGCCAGTAAAGACTGAACATTTCCAACAATATTATCTACATTACTGCTCATCACCGTGCCATGATCCCAGTTACCCGTCACATAGCTATTAATTTTAGTGCCTACGACAGTGGCATTAAATATCAATAGATCAGTTGCTAATTTAGGTACTGTCGAATCTGCTACCCCTTGATAAATGATGATCGGTGTCGTGACTTTTACTTGTAACGGCTGCGAATCTTTTTCCAAAAACGTTTTAACTAGCGGCACAGCCATAAAATTAGGTTGTGTACGTGTAAAGCCATCTAGTGTGCCATTATGGTCTTTAGCATAATTACTCATACCCTCATAAAAGGCTCCATACAATGGTCCTGAACAAAGGTTTTCTGCTTGTGCGGCAATACTTGAAATTTGTGAAGTAAAGACTTGTGAATAATTAAAGGCAGGTTGTGTGTTGCGAATGCCAGCTGTAACCAAAGCTGTATATGTATCAAGCTGTGCATAGGTTGCAATTTTAATATCTATCGGTGCATTCGCAACTTGCGCCTCTCCATCTACTAAAATCCCCCCTAGATTAGAAGCAGGTGCTACCGCTACTGTACCTTTATAGTCTAGTTGTGCACGGCTCGCATATTGTGCAGCACCTAATGCAGCATGCCCACCCTGAGAATGTCCTACTGTTAACCATTTTTTTGAGGTTAATAAATTACGTTGTGATAAATAGTTACGTGCTGCAACCACTGCATCTGTAATTGAGAAAGCCTCACTTTTAACATTTAAAAATGGATGTATACCTGGTGTACCTAAACCTTCATAGTCAGGTGCGACCACAACATAACCTGCGGTTAGTAATTTACTAATTAAATCTTTTGTACTTTCTGCTAAAGCTGCTTTACTTGGTGCGCAAGCATCTGCCACACCCGTAGTACCATGCGCCCAGACTACAATTGGCCAACCGCCTACTGGTGGTGGAGTGTTTGGTGTAAATACCAAACTGGTTGCCTGCACTTCTTGACCACTTTGACCCAACATTTTATAAGTCAAAATACTACTTTCTGCGGCAACTGATCCTAAGTTGGTGCTTGTGTAAGCCTCGACCTTAACGACTGGATTTTGAATATTATTGGTTGGAGTCCCAGATGGATTAGTAGGAGCTGGGCCATCATCACTACTCCCTCCTCCACAAGCGACTAAAAATAAACTCGTGCTCAGAACGCTCGTCATTAATAGGTTCATTTTCATTGGTATATCTTCCCTTAAATTCCATTTTTGTTTTGCTTTAGTTTTTTAATCAACATTTCCTAATGTCTTAAAAATATTTACGCCTAATCTTTATTTTCCGCAAGGTCTATTGGATGAAATTAATCTCTGAAAACTTTATTTTTAATATAAATTAACGTTCTCACTACTCTCAGGCCTCACTTCATGTTTTAAAGTGGGTAGCCAACTGTTAACATTCTTGATTACTCGTGATTGATTAAAGGGCCAGTTATGCAAACCATTATTTTAGATACAGAAACACATACACTAAATGGTTTGCCTATTGAAATTGCGTATGCCCCAATTGAAATTAATGAAGGCAAATTGACTTTAGATAAGAGCAAATTGTTTGATCAGCTCTATCAAGTCGGTACCCCTATTTCTTACGCGGCTATGGCAGTTCACCATATATTAGAGTCAGATTTAGAAAACCAGCCCCACTATAAAACTTTTAAATTGCCAGAGACTACAACTTATATTATTGGTCACAATATTGATTACGATATTGCAGCGATTGCTCGTTGTGGTGTGGATGTATCGAATATCAAACCGATTTGTACACTAGCTTTAGCGCGTAAAACTTGGCCTGAAGCAGAAGCGCATAATATTTCTGCACTCATCTATATGATTTCTCAAGGCAGCGGTAAAGCGCGAGAATTGCTCAAAGGCGCGCACCGAGCCGATGCGGATATTATTTTGACTGCTAATATTTTGATGCATATTGTCTATCATTTAAATATTCAAGACATTGAAGAGCTTTACCGAGTTTCTGAAGAAGCACGTATCCCTACGACTATTAATTTTGGTAAGCATAAAGGCACAGCAATTGCTGAACTTCCTAAAGACTATATTCAATGGTTATTACGTCAAGATGAACTTGACATCTATTTACGTAAAGCGTTAGAAGGCGCATTTTAAAGTCTTAAATAGATGATATTCATCAATTCTTCATCATATTGTCATTTTTGAGTTTTATCGTTAACCCCATTTATATTTTATTAAAAACAGTACTGTTCAACCAAGAAAATTGGACAGTCTGATTTATTTTTTATTTGGGGAAGAATGATGGCTGGTTTTTATCGAACCAATTTAGGAAGAGTCGCGCTTCAACAACGCAACATTACTTTAAATGCAAAACAAAGACGTTTACTACTATTAATAGATCACGAAGATTTTCAAAATTTAAATAGCGAATTTAAAAAACGTATTGCATCTCCAGAGCTTATTCAACAGCTTATCGACTTAAAACTCATTGCTCCTTCTGGCGAAAATTATTCAGACTTAAATGAACAAATATCTTTCCAACAATTATCCGTAACTACAATAGAAGCTCATCAAAAAAGCACTATAGATGATAATAAAAGTGATGATACAGTTAGTGAAATTCAGGTTACTCAATCATCATCTTTTCAACTTTCACATACTGAAATTACCCAGCCACCAGTTCCAGTTCAAACACTCTCTTTTGAAGAAATACAATATTTGATGAAGCAAAGCTTGAGTCAATATTGTGGGCTTATGGCAAAACCACTTATTCAGAAAATAGAGCAAATAAAAACGCTTCAAGAGCTTAAAATGTGCCAAATGCAATGGATTACCAGCTTACAGGAATCGCGTATTCCACCTCATGAGCTAGCACATACGCTTCATTCTATTAATTATTCAATTCAACTTATTCAACAACGCATCTAAAAAAACAACAAGCTGCTGTTTAATTAAGCATTAAACTCACTTGTTACCTATTTCGTGCTTTACCTATGGGTGTTTTTTTCCTATGATGTGGCCCACACATGTGCGCTCGTAGCTCAGTTGGATAGAGTACAGGTTTCCGAAGCCTGGGGTCGTGGGTTCGATCCCCGCCGAGCGCACCAGTTTATATATAATAACTTCATAAATTTATCTCAATTTTATAAAATTCCGACTATTTTACTTGGTTTATTAATCATTATCGCTCAAAATATACCCCTCTTTCATAATGTGAGAATTTCATGACTGATGCTTTGGTTTTAAGAGATTTGTCCAAAACATATCGTAATGGTTTTCAGGCGTTAAAAGGTATTAACCTCACTGTGCCTGAAGGTGAATTTTATGCGTTGTTAGGCCCAAATGGTGCCGGCAAATCAACAACCATTGGTATTATCAGTTCCCTCACGAAAAAAACCGAAGGAACAGTTGAGATTTTTGGACATAATCTCGACACTCATCCATCCTTGGCAAAACAACAACTTGGTGTCGTCCCTCAAGAATTTAATTTTGGACAGTTTGAAAAAGCGTTCGATATTTTAGTCACCCAAGCTGGTTATTACGGTATCCATAGAAAGATTGCAGAAAAACGTGCCGAGCATTATTTAGAAAAACTAGGTCTATGGGAAAAGCGTAATATACAAGCACGCATGCTGTCTGGTGGTATGAAACGTCGCCTCATGATTGCACGTGCCATGATGCATGAGCCTAAACTTCTTATTTTAGATGAGCCTACCGCAGGTGTAGATATTGAGTTACGCCGTTCTATGTGGGATTTTCTGACCGAAATGAACGAAAGCGGTACTTCTATTATTTTGACTACACATTATCTCGAAGAAGCAGAAATGTTATGTCGTCAAATTGCTATCATTGACCGCGGTGTCATTAAAGAAGACACCAGCATGAAAAGTTTTTTAAACCAGCTGAGTGAAGAATCTTTTATTTTTGATTTGGCAGAACCTATTGCCCCACTCCAGTTAAATATTATTGGTGTGAAGTTCAACTTAATTGATAGCAGCACTTTAGAAGTGACGATGGATAAGGCACATACATTAAATGACTTATTCCAACTTTTAGAATCACAAGGTATTCGTGTTCGTAGTATGCGAAACAAATCGAACCGTCTAGAAGAGCTATTCGTCAAAATGGTTGAGAAAAATCTTGAAGGAGAGGCAAAATGAATTTTAGCCAACTGCAAATTGCCCTCTGGACTCTAGTTCGCAAAGAAGTACGCCGATTTCTACGCATTTGGCCACAAACCTTATTACCACCTGCAATCACGATGAGTTTGTACTTTGTCATTTTTGGTAATTTGGTTGGTTCGCGCATTGGACAAATGGGCGGCGTGAGCTACATGCAGTTTATCGTACCCGGCCTGATTATGATGGCGGTTATTACCAACAGTTATGCTAACGTATCTTCAAGTTTCTTTAGTGTGAAATTCCAAAAGAGCATTGAAGAACTGATTATGAGTCCTGTGCCACTACATATTATTTTGTGGGGCTATGTCATTGGTGGTATTTGCCGTGGTGTATTGGTCGGAGCAATTGTGACGACAATGAGTATGTTCTTTACAGACCTTTTTATACATAACTGGTTCGTAACTATATATACAGTCTTAATTACATCGGTTCTTTTCTCATTAGGTGGTTTTATTAATGCAGTTTATGCAAAATCATTTGATGATATTTCTATTATTCCAACATTTGTCCTTACACCTTTGACCTATTTAGGTGGTGTGTTCTATGCCATTAGTGCACTTGGCCCTTTTTGGCAAAAACTTTCTTTAATTAATCCTATTGTGTATATGGTTAACGCTTTCCGTTTCGGTATTTTAGGTCATAGTGACGTGAACGTTACGTTCTCTTTAATCATTGTGACATTATGCTGTGCTGTACTTTACGGAATTGCTTACTATTTACTTGCTCGTGGTTCAGGAATGCGTGAATGAGTGTCGAACAGTCTTTATTGGGTAAAGAAACTCAATATCCTACTAACTATCAACCTGATGTTTTATTTCCAATTGCTCGTGCTCAGTCTCGTGAAGCCTACTCGCATATTGAAGGTATTACACAAGGTAAAGATTGGTGGCATGTTTTTGAAATTTCATGGTTAAACGCTCATGCTATCCCGCAAGTTGCTATTGGCAGAATTACACTACCAGCTTCTTCACCAAATTTGATTGAATCAAAGTCATTAAAACTTTACTTCAATAGCCTCAACTTCACTCAGTTTGACTCTAAACAGTCGTTTATTGAAACGGTTGAAAAAGATCTCTCAGCTGCGGCAGGTGCAAAAGTTGAGTTAACGTTATTTCAAGTAGATGATTTAGAGATTTCTAAGCCTCAAGGCATTTGTATTGATGACCTAGATCCAGAGCGTTTAGAGCAACATCCAGATGCGACTCTTTTAAAACGAGATACGTCTGATGAAGAAGTAGAAATTGAACTATATTCTCATCTTTTAAGAAGTAACTGCCCAGTCACGGGACAACCGGATTGGGGTACAGTTTTTATCCGTTTTAAGGGCAAAAAACCTTGTTATCGTAGTGTTTTAGCTTATATTATCTCGTACCGTCAGCATAACGGCTTTCACGAACAGTGTGTCGAGCAGATTTTTGCGGATATTTGGCAAAATTTGCAGCCTGAAAAGCTGATGGTTTATGCAACTTATACTCGTCGCGGCGGACTTGATATTAACCCTTGCCGAGTATCGGATCTTTCATGGATGCCAAAACCGATTCGATTGGCACGACAATAAAACGAATAATTTGAGGATACACCATGCCGTTTTTTGGTTTTACCCCTTCTGAAGGCTTATTGAACGATATACAAACTGGAATTGCGAACAAAAATTCTAGTGAGCCTTTATACCCACTTCGCGATAAGATTGCTTTACAACTTAATGAAGAGATTATTGATAATGTCTTAATTCAGTTAGTTCAGCACTTCCCTGCAAGTGAAAAGCGCGATACTGCCGAAAAACTAGCAGGCTATGTCAAATCAACAGTCGCTGTTCTTTTAAAACAATTGTTAAGCAAAGCGCCAAACGATGTTGTTAAACAGTCAGTAGAGTTCTCTGAAAAAAGCTTATTTAAAGATCCACAAGGTCAATATAAAGTAGGTGTAACTCTAGATCCTAGTTTAGTCACTAATCTTCAGCATAACTTCACTGAGCTTAAGGCGGGTAACGATATCAATAAAGCTGCATTGGCTGAACTGTATAAACAGTTTGGAGATGCTATGGTTAAACATTTTATGTCTGATTTTAATAAGACATTAGACCTTGGCATGATCAAGCGTAAAGCAGCTGATATTGGTGCGGCAGCTGTAACAAAAGCAGTCCATATTGCGATCGACAAACTCATCCCTAGCTTAAATCGCACTGAACTAAAAGCGATGGCTGAATATCACGAAAGTCTATTCTTTAACTAATAAGAAATAGCCTATCGGAAACCTAGCGAGAGCTAGGTTTTTTTATTGCAAAATATTGATATACATTGCCATTAATCAGGTTTATGTTAGCATGCGCCAAGCACTGATTGACCTAGTTAACGCCGCATGTCTCCTAGCCCACAATATAAGTTTTTACGCCAAGCTCCTCGAGATGGTCTTAGCACCGCTATGCAACCATCAAGGTGGCAACAACTCCACATTGATCCGTGGTTATGTCTATTTTTGCTGTTAAATGCGCTATTAGGTTTAACCGTACTATATAGTGCTTCGGCGCAGGATGTAGGGCTGGTCAGTAAACAAGCCATGAGTTTTGGTATTGGCTTTTTAGTGATGTTTGGTCTAGCACAAATTCCGCCTAAGGTCTATCAAGCGTTTTCCCCCTACTTTTATTTGTTCGGCCTATTTTCGCTTGTGGCAGTTATGGTATTCGGTGAAGTCCGAATGGGTGCTCAGCGCTGGATTGATATTCCGGGTTTCGGAAGTGTCCAACCCAGTGAGTTCATGAAAATCGGCATGCCGATGATGATTGCATGGTTTTTAGCACGAAAACCTCTTCCCCCTAGTTTTTCACAAGTTGTTTTATCATTAATGTTAATTGGTATTCCCTTTTTACTGATTGCAGAACAACCTGATTTAGGGACATCACTTTTAGTATTAGCAAGCGGTATATTTGTCTTATTTTTAAGTGGACTATCATGGGGGATGATTGGGGCAGCTGCCGCATGTGCAGCAATCGTAATTCCGATTGCGTGGGAATTTCTTTTACACGACTATCAACGCCAAAGGGTTTTAACTTTACTTGACCCCGAAGCAGACGCACTCGGTACGGGTTGGAATATTATTCAATCTAAAACTGCAATTGGTTCTGGTGGTTTTTCAGGTAAAGGCTTCCTTGAAGGCACCCAATCACATTTACACTTTTTACCCGAAGGACATACTGACTTTATTATTGCTGCATACTCCGAAGAATTTGGACTCATCGGTGTACTTATTTTAGTAATCCTTTATTTTGCCATTATTTTTAGAACATTCCAGATCGGTTTACAAAGCTTCCATAACTATGGACGTTTAGTTGCTGGCGCCTTTGGTTTGTCTTTTTTTGTTTATGTATTTGTAAATGCGGGAATGGTCAGTGGTATTTTACCTGTAGTAGGTGTTCCTTTACCTTTTATGAGTTATGGCGGAACAGCTATTATTACTTTAATGGCCACCTTTGGTTTAGTCATGTCCATTCATACACATCGATAATCTGGAATTTTAAAACGATATGTTGTCTCAACACTTAAATAAAACTTTAAAAATGCTCGCTTTGTGTACTGGTTTAATCAGTACAAGTCATTTCGCTCAGGCCAACGATTTTGCCACACATCCTGATTATTTGAATTTTAAACAAAAAACGATGAATGCTTATGGCTTAAGTAGCGTCCAAGTCGATGCAGCCATGAGTGGTGCAAAAAATTTACCAAACATTCTAAATATTATGACTCGCCCAGGTGAAAGTAAGCCTTGGTATGACTATCGTTCTATGTTCTTGGTGGAAGGCACAATTCAACGTGGTGTTCGTTTTAAAAATCAATATGCAGATACATTAAATCGCGCAGAACAACAATATGGTGTAGCTCAATCTGTCATTTTAGGTATTTTGGGCGTTGAAACAGGTTATGGTGCAAATAAAGGTTCTTTTATTACACGTGATGCTTTAGCTACCCTTGCTTTTGGCTACCCTCGCCGTGCTGAATATTTTGGTGATGAGCTAGCTGCTCTTATTGCATGGACTTATAAAGAAGGCTATCCAACAAATAGTATTGTAGGTTCCTATGCAGGTGCAATTGGCTATCCACAATTTATGCCAAGCAATATTAGTAAATATGGCGTAGATTATGACGGTAATGGACATATCGACTTAAGAAACTCAGCAGAAGATGCTATTGGATCAATTGCAAACTACTTAGCAAAACAAGGTTGGCAACGCGATCAACCGATTGGATTTATGGCACGTTACACTGGGTCAAATCCAGAAAGTATTATTGCTAAAGACTTAACGCAACCTTTTCCATATGGTGCATTAAAGACACTCGGTATTTCTCCATTGAATCCTTTAGTTAAAATTGATGATCTCGATATGGTGAATGTTATTCAATTACAAGACTATAATGGTCCAATTTACTATTTAACTTACCCGAATTTTCAAGTGATTACGACTTATAACAAGAGCCGCATGTATGCTACTGCTGTATGGTTATTAGGCACCGAAGTAGCTAGCCGATAGGCTAGCTTTTTTATACTTTATATAAAAGTCAATAAATATTTTTGTTAAATAGATCACAATATATACATTTTTAATAATTTGTTACAATTTAGATTATTTTTTAACCTAAAACTGTAAGTTTTTGCCCTTTTTGTAAAGATTTTTCGTTAAAGACTAGACACTCTCCGTAACCGATGAATATTATCCACCCCAATATAGCAATTGCAAAAGTGAATAATAAGGCATGTTCACTTTAAATTTCGGTCAATGGCTGGAAGAAAAAAGTACATGTTCTCAGGAGTTTATACAAATGCAGTTATCGCTGAAATACGTTCTTGCACTGACGGCTAGTTTAACTATGGCCCCATTGCACGCTGAAATGGTGCAATCATCATCATTAAACAGTGATGTAGATGGTCCTAATTTAGCAGCACGTGTATTGAGTAAAGATACTCAAAACTTTAATTCTCGTTTTTCTAACATTAACAGTCTTTCAATCACTGAACGTTCTGGCGATCAAATCCGTCGTCAAGCTATCGCAGCAAAAATTGAAATCCCTGAAGATGAGCCTTCAGTGATTGAAAAACTTAACACAGTAGCTTCAAATACTGTTCGTAAGTTTAGCCAAACTGGTATGGCGTCTTGGTATGGCCGCCAATTCCATGGTCGCAAAACTGCAAGTGGTGAAACATTCGACATGAATGCTTTAACTGCTGCTCACCGTAGCCTACCGTTGAACTGTTATATTCGAGTAACGAATAAAGACAATGGTAAAAGTGTGGTTGTAAAAGTAAATGACCGTGGTCCTTTCCATGGCAACCGTGTACTTGACCTATCATACGGTGCAGCTAAACGTCTTGGTATTACCAATGCTGGAACAGCTAAAGTAAATATTGAGCGTGTTGATGGCCCAACTTCATAAGTTATAGCCTCTCGAGTTCATGTAAAAAGCCGCAATTTTTTCTGCGGCTTTTTTATATTTTAAGTTATCAAAATAATTCCTAACTTAAAGTTAAAAAATCCTCTTTTTCTGCCCCTTATCCAGCTCTAAATTTGAATATTTTTTAAGCAAAAAACTATGTTTATTTAATATAAGCCAATTTTACGTCTAATTTGCGTTTAGAGCGTCTTTTAAAAATTCGCGCTACCCTAGCACCATTTTTCCAAAATAAAGGCTATTTATGGCGTTTTTAGAGTAGATGAGTAGAGCTTTTTCATACAATTTTCCTATCAATCTCAAAATCCCCCTTTTTTAGATGATTTCATCATCTAGCAACACAGAAAAAATATTATGAAAAATTGTCCCATTATTGAGGTCGAATTGACCACCTTTTCAACCACAGTCACATTATTTTTTCGCTTGCCCTTTCTTAGGTATTTTTAATACAACGCTCCCTATAGTTGAATAGTGTTAGTTTCTTGTCGAGATCCTCAAGAACAGGCTAAAATATACTCACAAAAAATAAATCAAAGTTAAAACAAGGAGTGTGCTACTAATGAAATCCATTACTGAATGGTTTGATGAATATAGCGAAAGTCATCAAAATCCAACCAATAAACAAATTCACTGGCTTTGCGTTCCCGCCATTTTATTTTCTATTATTGGAATCATTGCACATTTCAGCACATTGCTTACTGCTTTATTACTTGTGTTGACCTTAGTATTTTATGCACGTTTAGATCTTGTACTTGCTGTGGCAATGGCTGCTTTACTTGTTGTTATGGCATGGCTCATTTATACCCTACCTGTAGGAGTCGGGTTTTATATCGCTATTTTTGTGATTGCTTGGGTTGGACAATTTTACGGACATAAAGTCGAAGGCAAAAAGCCCTCGTTCTTTAAAGATTTACAATTCCTACTAATTGGACCAGTTTGGTGTATGGATGCTTATCTCTCAAAAATCTTACCTAAATGGAAAAGCAGACAAAAACAAGCTCTTGCTTAAAGATTAACTTAAAGCTGAATCCTTTCGATTCAGCTTTTGCATGTTAGTAATTTATTAGAAAATTTATAAAATAAAAAAATCCTAAACTTGCTATCACACTTAAAAGAACTTTTTTTAGGTACATAGCGATTACAATACAAAAGATTGCTGCATAAATATAAGGATTATTTATCATGCCTCTTAAATGATCACCATCGAAAAAAATAACTGGAATACAAATTGCAGTTAACAAACAAGGTGCAGAATAGTTAAGCATCTTATTCAGAATAAGAGGCAATTTAATTTTTACTTGGGGCTCTAAAAAATAATAGCGATTAAAAAAGACGATTGCTGCCAAGCCTAAAATCATAAACCAAGACATATTATTGCTCCTTACCCATTTTTTCAGTTAAAACAGCAATCAACATTCCCATCAATCCTGAAAGTAAAATCGCACCCTCAATTTGATAAAATCTAAATAAAAACCCACTTAAACAAGTTGTTAGCACACCAGCTATGACCGGAAATCCTTTACATAACGGCACAATCATGGCAATAAAAATAGCAATGATCGAAAAATCCAAATGGTAATTTAAAAGATCAGGTATCACTGTCGCCAGCAGTATTCCCACCAAACTAAAAGCAACCCAAAATAAATAAAAACACAGTCCAGCTCCGAGCAGATATTCCGAACTTCTTTTTTCAAATGGAGCACTCACCGCAAACAATTCATCTGTTAATAAAAAGCCTAAACTCAATCGTTTCGGTAGGGTCAAAATAGAAATGTCATTTCTTAAAGTTAATGCATAAATAAAATGCTGAGCCGTTAAAAAGAAAATAGTCAAATAAATTGTAAAAACAGATGCACCTTCCATAGCCATGCTTAAGCTAACCAACTGAGCAGCTCCAGCAAAGACGAGTCCAGACATTGCTAGTGCTTTATAGAAAGATAATCCTGCATGAATTGCCATAGATCCCGCTAAGATTGCCCACGGAATAACAGAAATTGACAATGGTAAAATATCCATTGCACCACGTAAAAATAAATAGGATGGCTTATTTTTTGAAAACCCAACTGGCTGATTAAGCTGAATATTCATATATAAAATCCAATATAAGAAACATCTCTATACCATGCTTGATGAGTGCTGACTTATATTGGATAAAATTGCTTTAAAACTAATTTATTTATATGTTCAAACTTGCTACATATTGAGTGGGTGTGACGCCCATTGCTTTTTTAAAGTGACGGTTAAAATGGCTTTGATCAGAAAAACCACATTGTTGTGCCACCATGGCAATTTGGTTCCCCTGTTTTAATAACTGTCTTGCTTTTTGTAAACGTGCTTGTACAAGCCAAGCATGAGGTGGCAAACCTACATATTTTTTAAATTGTCTTAAGAAATGCCAAGCGCTCAAGCCGACCATGTCAGCCAAATCTTGTAAAGAAAAGTTTGTTTCAGGCATTTCTACAAGTAATTCTTTAACTCTTAATATTTTTGAATATGCTTCTGGTAACTCACAAAAAGTATGATTTGATTTACCATGTCTCTTCATAAGACAAGCTAAAGTTGTTAAATACATCGTTTCTTTGAGTAGAAAATTATCTTTTTGTTCTAATAAATCAAAAAGCAAGCAAAGCTGTTGAGCCAAACCTAGGTCGCGAATCACGGCTTGAGGAAACCATGGTGCGCCATGTGGATTTTCAAAAAAATCTTGACTAACTTCTGCCAACATTTCAGGTGTTGGATAGATCGCTCGATAACGCCACCCTGACTCAACAGCCGATGAACCAGTATGAATCTCGTCAGCATTGACTAAAATAATATCGCCTTTAGGAGCTACATGTAGCTTTCCCGTCCTAAAAAAAGACTGTGCTCCTTCTTCAATCACACCAATACAGTACCCTTCATGAGTATGTTTTGAAAATTGTGTTTGGTGATAATGTGCTTTTAATAACTCTAAACCGCCCAACTCTCGCACATGCAGATAATCGGCTTGCTCCCGCTGCATAAATACGTCTCATCTATTCAATAAAAAAACCATAGCATGTTTTAATAAACTGAATAGAACAAAATTGCTCTATGAAAATAATCTGATTAAACGTTCAAGTGAGCTTTATTGATAGATCTGTCCGTCATGTTTAAGCCATCCACCTTCATGACGACCTTGTGGATCGTGATGAGTCCAATGTAGTACACCACCTTTTGGGTTGTATTCATATTCGCCATAAAACTCAACGATGTCACCTTTATTTAGATTAGAAATTTTAGGTGCCAAATCGATATTATGTGCAACCAAAATTGAAAGACCATTTTTTAATACTAGAATGAATTTCTGGTGTCTTGACCCATCATTATCATCTCTTAAAATTGCTTTGACTCGACCACTTCCCTGCACTTGAACATTACTTTGTCTCTGCTCATAAGCAGCTTTTACAGTGTCCACCCCATTATTTGAAAGTGTAGTTTCATTACGCTGAGCTGCGGGTATAGTTGATGATGGTGATTGACTTTGCTTATGCCCAGATAAATCCAGACCAAAATACGCAGCAATCAATAAAATAATCACACCACCAATACTGAGATTTTTTTTATTTGTCATTGTATACCCTTATTTTAAATGAGATAAAAAAAGCCCCAATGGGGCTTTTTTTATTGTGATACGAATTACTTCGCAGCAGCTTGAGCAGCAGCAACTTCTTCAGCGAAGCTAAGTTCTGCTTTCTTCTCAATACCTTCACCAACTTCGAAACGTACGAATTCAGCAACAGTAGTACCAGTTGCTTTTAATACATCAGCAACTTTCTTGTCGTTATCGATTACATACATTTGACGATCAAGAGCAACTTCGTTCAAGTATTTATCAACTGAACCAGTTACCATTTTCTCAACGATGTTAGCTGGCTTACCAGATTCTAACGCTTTCGCTTCAGCAATTTCTTTTTCTTTAGCGATAAGGTCAGCAGGAACAGCTTCAGCATTTACAGCTACTGGGTTGAATGCAGCAACGTGCATTGCAATACCTTTACCAGTATCAGCATCACCAGTATAAGAAACTACAACACCGATTTTTAAACCGTGTTTGTAGATAGCCAAGTTTTCGCCTTCAACGATTTTCGCGCGACGAACTTGGATGTTTTCACCGATTTTTTGAACAAGTGCAATACGAGCTTCTTCAACTGATTGACCGTCTGCTAATTTTAATTCAGCGATTTTAGCAGCATCAGTTTCACCAGCAGCTAAAGCAGCAGTAGCAACTGCTTTAGAGAAGTTAGAGAAGTTTTCGTCTTTAGCAACGAAGTCAGTTTGACAGTTAACTTCAACTAAAATTGCTTTGTTGCCTTCTTGAACGATTGTGATTGCACCGTCAGCAGCAATGTTACCAGCTTTTTTAGCAGCTTTAGCTTGACCAGATTTACGAAGGTTATCAATAGCAAGCTCGATGTCACCGTTCGCTTCTGTTAATGCTTTTTTGCATTCCATCATTGCAAGACCAGTACGGTCACGTAATTCTTTTACCATGCTTGCAGTAATTGCAGTCATGTTGATCTCCTAAAATCGGTAGAAAATAAATCTTTTCAACAAAAACGGCCCAAAGAAACTCTGGGCCGTTTGCACTCTCGACGCTTAATTTGCCACCATTACATGTCGCAAAAATGACAAGCCTGCGTCAAAACGCATTAAGCCTCAGAAGCGTCTTTCGCAGCGTCATCGCCTTTTGCTTGAGCGTTCGCTTGAGATTGAGCGTATTCTTTACCAGCAAGAATTGCGTCAGCCATAGCTGAAGCATATAGAGTTACTGCACGGATCGCATCATCGTTACCAGGAATAACGTAATCAACGTTGTCTGGGTTAGAGTTTGTATCAACGATACCGATAACAGGAATACCTAAGTTCTTAGCTTCTTTGATTGCAATCGCTTCGTGATCAACGTCGATTACAAATAATGCGTCAGGTAAACCACCCATGTTTTTAACGCCGCCTAAAGAGCGCTCAAGTTTTTCCATCTCACGAGCACGTTCTAAAGCTTCACGTTTAGTAAGCTTAGCAAAAGTACCATCTTGAGATTGAGTTTGAAGATCTTTTAAACGGTTGATAGATTGGCGAAGTGTTTTCCAGTTCGTCAACATACCACCTAACCAACGGTGATCTACATATGGTTGACCAGCGCGTTGAGCTTGTTCACGGATGATGTTAGAAGCAGCACGTTTTGTACCAACGAACAAAACTTTGTTCTTTTTGCTTGCTAATTGGTTAGCGAAGTTCAAAGCATCATTTAACGCAGGAACAGTGTGCTCAAGGTTGATGATGTGAATTTTGTTGCGCGCGCCAAAAATGTATTGACGCATTTTTGGGTTCCAGAAACGAGTTTGGTGACCAAAGTGCGCACCTGCTTGAAGAAGGTCGCGCATGCTTACGTTGTAATCTGCCATTTTCTTTACCTTAAAAGTTGGGTTAGGCCTCCATATATCCGCATTCTCCACCTTTTTACGGGCACCCAGAGTAATGTGACGATATATGTGCGGATTTTTTACTCCATCTATCAAAATTGTTCGCAAAAGATATTCACGAAAAGCATTTGATAAAATGGGCGGCTATTTATACCATAGACACTTGTAAATTACCAAAAGTTTTTAGAGATCATGAACAGTACTTATACAGCTCCACGTCGATTAATCAAAACTCCAGATGAAATTGAAAAAATGCGCATTGCAGGACGACTGGCGGCTGAAGTTCTAGAGATGATCAAGCCACATATTAAGGCAGGTGTAAATACACTTGAACTTGATACCATTTGTCGTAATCACATTGAAAATGTGCAACATGCTATTCCTGCATGTGTAGGCTATGGTGGAGCTCCTGGGCGCCCTGCTTTTCAACACTCTATTTGTACTTCGGTTAACCATGTTGTCTGTCATGGTATTCCCTCTGAAAATAAAATTTTAAAAAATGGTGACATCCTTAATATTGACGTTACTGTCATTAAAGATGGTTATCACGGCGATACCAACATGATGTATGTCGTTGGTGGTGAAACTTCTATTTTAGCCAACCGTCTATGCAAAGTTGCTCAAGAAGCGATGTATCGTGGGATGGCAACTGTTAGAGATGGTTCATATTTAGGTGATATCGGCCACGCAATCCAAAAGTATGTCGAATCAGAACGTTTTAGTGTAGTACGCGAATATTGTGGTCACGGTATTGGAACTGTTTTCCATGATGAACCTCAAGTACTCCATTATGGTCAAGCTGGTACAGGTATGCGTCTGGAAGCAGGTATGACTTTTACAATTGAACCTATGGTAAATGCTGGCGTATGGCAAACTAAATTGTTAGGTGACAAATGGACTGTCGTAACCAAAGACCATAAACTTTCAGCTCAGTATGAACATACCATTTTAGTTACCCAAACAGGCATTGAAGTCTTAACTGCTCGTCCTGAAGAAGACTTATCTCGCTTCAATTAATATTTTAACAAACTTAAATAAAAGGCTACTTTGTGTAGCCTTTTATTATTTATTATGTACTCTTTATTAATAAATCTTTCTAAATATAAACGAATACTTCAAAAAAAATTACAATTATTAATTTTTAATACACAATCTATTCCATAAAACACGGTATGGTGGGCTCAATAAAAATCAGTAAACAAATGTCGGACATGGAGTCCTTTTATGATGAAAAAGTCATTATTTTGTATGACAGCTGCCTTTTTTGCTCTGCCAACATTCACTTATGCCGCTTCACCATATTTTAGTTTTAAAGATGGCGATGGCTTCAAACGTTTTTCTGTCTCTGCTGGTCCTTTATATGTCAAACCAACAGGAAAAGCTCAGCCTTTACATGTAAATACTGCAATCGCAGAAGGAACAAAAACAAGAGTAGGAGATGTAAAAGGTGATTCAGTATTAAATTCCATTGATGAATCACAACCAAATGCAACAGCTAAAAAGGCATTACTCAAAGGTGTATTAGATTTCGAGAGAAATACACTTCTTAACCTAGGGTTGCCTGGTATCGTATCTTATAAAGGTGATGACGGAGCTCAGTATCTAAGAGCAGATACCGCAGGCTCTGCAGTAATTAATGGCCTCTCCTCTTGGGATAATCCTGGTACTGGTCTTGAAGCTGATGATGTAACAACACTAGGTTTAATGACAAGTTATTTCTTTACAGATAATGTTTCATTAGAAGTGAAAGCTGGCATTCCGCCTAAAGTCGATCTACAAGGTAAAGGTAAAATCTATGCCCCTCTTACGGGTACAGCCACTCCAGAAGATTTAGGTGTAATTGTCGGAGACCTACCGCTTAAAAATAATATTTTTATTACCGATCTTGAAGCCCATGGAAGTGCTGCATCAGCTCGTGCCTGGACACCAGCTTTTGAACTTCAGTACCATTTTGGCAAGACTGGCGTAAATAAGTTTAGACCTTATGTTGGACTAGGTGTGATGTATGCCTATTTCAGTGAACTGGAAATGAATCCTGAAATTGAAAATGATTTAATCAATGCAGGTCATATGATTGTGAATATTAAAGATGGTAAAGCTGGGGCTGCTCTTGACCGTAAAAAAAGTTCTGGTGATCCTAAAGTAGACCTTGAGGCATCTGACGCAATTGCGCCCGTAGCAACTTTGGGTTTCACCTATGACTTCAATGACAAATGGTATGCGGTTGGTTCTGTCTCTTACGCTCACTTAAAAACGGATACGACCATTACAGTCAATGATGCCAAATATGGTGAATTAATTAATGCAAAAGCAGATATCGAAATTAATCCAATTTTAGGTTATGCCGGTATTGGTTATCGCTTCTAATTTTTATGTCACCCAAAGCTATAAAAACTTATGCATGTTTTTATAGCTTTCTTTTTTCCACATTTTGCTTCTTTTTAAATCAAAATGCTAAAAAAATGAGCACTTTTATAAAGCCGATTGAAAAAAATTACTGCCTTCCTCTCTTATGAGCATTTACTGATTTATTTCTGTTTTTTAATTAATTTTATTTTTAATAAACTAACTCAATAGAATTAGAAAGTAATTTTTCCTTTTTAGTAAAATTAATTTTTTGGCACAAGCTTTGCTTTATTCATAGCAAGATGAGTCAACGATGATTCAATGAATAAACCAAGACGGCCAACGATGTCCGCTCTGATCGGTCTGCAGATAGGCAATAAATTGCCATGCAAATTAAAATTTCGTTCAGTTCAGAGGGACGGCGTATGTCTTCAAATATCAATCTAGATGCAAAAAAAGCAACTGAAATAAAATTATTTAGCTTTTCTACTCCTGCAATGCGCGCTTTCCACATGACTTGGCTCGCATTCTTTGTGTGCTTCTTCGCATGGTTTGCTTGTGCACCATTAATGCCTGTTATTAAAGGTGAGTTCGGCTTAACCAAAGACCAAATTGCCAATATCAATATTGCCGCCGTTGCAATTACGATTTTAGTACGACTTGCTGTCGGTCCACTTTGTGATAAATATGGCCCGAGGATTACCTATACAGCTCTTCTCTTGCTTGGCAGTATTCCTGTATTTGGCGTTGCTGCTGCTAACAGTTATGAGTCTTTTTTATTCTTCCGCTTACTAATTGGTGCAATTGGCGCAAGCTTTGTTATTACGCAATACCATACAAGCGTTATGTTTGCACCTAACGTTGTAGGTACAGCAAATGCTGCGGCAGCTGGTTGGGGTAATGCTGGTGGTGGTGCAACCCAAGCTCTAATGCCTTTATTGCTCGGTGCAATTGTTATGTTCGGTGTCGAACAAACTATGGGCTGGCGTGTTGCATTAATCGTACCAGGCGTAATGATGGTCATTGTTGGTATTCTTTATTGGAAACTCACCCAAGACTGCCCTCAAGGAAACTTTAAAGAAGTCCGCGCACAAGGTATTGAAGTTGGCAGTGGTAAAAAAGGTGGTATGGCTATTTTAATGCAAGCTGCTCGCAACTACCGTGTCTGGATTTTATTTGTGGCTTACGGTGCATGTTTCGGGATTGAAATTTTTATCCATAACGTTGCAGCAATGTACTATGTCGACCAATTCAAAATGGATTTAAAAACTGCTGGTTTAACCGCGGGGATATTTGGTCTTCTTGCACTCTTTGCTCGTGCACTTGGCGGTATTATTTCCGATAAAGTCGCACTCAAAAAAGGTTTAGATGGCCGCACTAAAGTACTAGTGCTCATGATTTTAGGTGAAGGCTTATTCTTAATTCTTTTCTCTCAAATGAATGTGGTTGCTCTTGCAATTATTTCCATGACCATTTTTGCCTTGTTTACTCACATGGCTTGTGGCGCGACATACGCTCTCGTACCATTTATTGATCGTAATGCTTTAGGTGGTGTTGCAGGCATTATTGGCGCAGGTGGCAATGTGGGTGCTGTTGCAGCTGGTTTCTTATTAAAGGGTTTGCTAGATGTTCAAACTTGTCTATTTATTTTAGGTGGTTTGGTTATGGTCGCAGGCTGTAGCGTAATTCTAATTCGCTTCACGACTGAACATAAAGAAAAAGAACAAGTCCTTTTTGAACAAGCATTACTGGAACGTAACTCTGCTGCTTAATTTTTACAAGAAGCAGAGATCAAAATGATGTCTGCTTCTTTAATTTTCTTCTCATAAAATAAGATCCTTAAGAACTTTTTAATTCTTCTTAAATATTCCCTCCAACTATATCGATATTTTTCGATATATCTTCTACAATAAATCATCATTATTATAATTTTCCATTAATCATGACTAAAACTGGCAACCAATTTTCTCAGTCCCTCATCTATATGCTGATTGGCAGTGCAATTATTCTGGCCCTTTCATTAGGTGTCCGTCATGGTTTCGGTCTCTACCTTGTACCAATGAGCCATGAATTTGGTTGGGGACAGCATGTTTTTAGTCTTGCGATAGCCATGCAGAACCTGATCTGGGGAGCTGTTCAGCCTTTTACTGGAGCAATTGCAGATAAATATGGCAGTAAAGTTGTAGTTGCTGTTGGTGGTTTACTTTATACCCTAGGCCTACTTTTAATGGCTTTTAGTTCAAGTGTACTCATTTTGAATTTAAGCTTAGGTCTTATTATTGGTTTAGCTTTATCAGCAACCTCTTTTACTGTTTTACTGAGTGCAGTAGGCCGAGCTGCCCCTCCAGAAAAAAGAAGTATGGCAATGGGTATTGCCAGTGCAGCAGGCTCTTTTGGTCAGTTTATTATGCTACCTTCCACCCTTCTCTTGCTTAAAACAGTAGGATGGTCGTCAGCTTTAATGGTGAGTGCGCTGTTAATTGCGCTTATCATTCCCCTAGCGTGGATGCTAAAAGGACCAAGCAATCAAACGCCAAAAGCAATTGCTCAACCTCAGCTCACATTTAAACAAGTACTGAATATTGCTAGAAAACATAAGCCGTTCTGGTGGTTAGCTTTAGGCTTTTTAGTTTGCGGATTTCAGGTGGTCTTCTTAGGTGTTCATCTACCAGGCTATTTAATCGATCACGGCTTTGATGCAGCTACAGGAACTGTGTTTCTGGCACTAGTAGGACTATTTAATATTGTGGGAACTTATGGAGCAGGTTGGCTAGGAGATCGATTCTCAAAACCTAAATTATTAATGGCGCTTTACGGTAGCCGAGGCATCGCAATCATCGCATTTTTACTATTACCTCTAAGCACTTATACGGTATATGCTTTTGGCGTCATTATGGGACTTTTATGGCTCTCTACAGTTCCACTTACCAATGGCATTGTCGCGAATATGTTCGGTGTTAAATACCTTTCAATGTTAAGTGGTATTGTGTTTTTCACCCATCAAGTCGGTTCTTTCTTTGGCGGTTGGCTTGGCGGTGTTAACCATGACTTAACAGGTAATTACAATGCGATTTGGCTATGTTCAATAGCTTTGAGTATATTAGGGGTAATCGTACATTTCTTTGTAAATGAGGAGGCTGTTATTCATGACGCATAATGCCTTACTTTTGAAAACAATTATGACTTTGCTCGTGATTACTCTGCTGGCCTGTTCAATCATTTTGTGGAAACAAACTCCTGATTTGTTTGTATATTTCAATCAAGCATTTTGTGCCCACTAGAGATACAAACAACCAGACACATACTGCAAATTGTCATAAAAATATAAAAAACCTATGGTCTAATGAAAATAAAAAAGCCCGCAAATTTGCAGGCTTTTTTATTGAAAACTTATTTAAAATCAAAACAAACGATTCATACCATTAAGCGCAGCTACACGATATGCTTCAGCCATTGTTGGATAGTTAAATGTCGTTTCAACGAAATATTTCAAGGTATTGTTTGGGCTGTGCATAACTGCCTGCCCAATGTGGATAATTTCGGCAGCATTATTACCAAAACAGTGAATACCTAAAACTTCTAAAGTGTCGCGGTGGAAAAGTATCTTCAACTCACCCACGGTATCACCCGTAATTTGTGCACGAGCCAAATGACGGAAAGAAGCTTGACCCACTTCATACGGAATTTTCTCTTCCGTTAATTCCTGTTCATTCTTACCAATCGAAGAAATTTCAGGAATTGTATAGATACCTGTTGGAATATCACGCACTGGCTTCGCATCTTCACCACTCATGTTCGCACCAGCACAACGTCCTTGGTCATAAGCAGCAGAAGCAAGTGAAGGCCAACCAATAACATCACCAGCAGCGTAGATGTTTTCAACTTCAGTTTGATACTGATCATTTACAGAAAGTTGACCACGACTATTTGGTACTAAGCCAACATTTTCAAGACCCAAACCTTCTGTATTTCCTGAACGGCCATTACACCAAAGAATCGCATCAGCTTTAATCTTTTTACCACTTTGTAAGTGTAAAACAACATGGTCATCAAACGTTTCAAGATGATCCATTTGCTCGTTGTGGCGAATTAACACCCCTTGCTCACGTAAGTGATAAGAAAGAGCATCAGCAATTTCATCATCTAAATAACTTAATAGTTTTTGCTGAGTATTGATCAAGTCAACTTTATGATCTAGACCAATAAAGATTGAGGCATATTCACAGCCAATAACACCTGCGCCGTAAATAATGATTTTTTGAATTGAATAATCAAGATCAAGGATTTTGTCCGAATCGAATACGCGAGGATGATCAAAGTCTAAACCTTGCGGATGATAAGGACGACTACCTGTCGCAATCACGATTTGCTTACAGATAATTGTTTCTTTAATACCTTCATGGCTAAAAACTAAAACTGTATTTTTATCTTGAATATATGCACGGCCATGGAATACACCGATTTTGTTACGATCGTAAAAACGTGTATGTGTATCAACTTGTTGTTGAATTACTTTGTGTGCATTACGCAAAACCTGCTTCATGGTGAACTGTTTCCATTCACCTACTTTTTGAAACATTGGATCACGTTGATAGCGGATAATACTAGATACTGTTTGACGCAATGCTTTACTTGGAATAGTCCCTACGTGAGCACAGTTACCACCAAGTTGATCACGCACATCTACAATTGCAACACGCTTACCCGCTTTTGCAAGCTTCATTGCCGCGCCTTCACCTGCAGGTCCAGAACCGAGAACTACCGTATCGTACTTAACGAAATTCCCACTAACGACCTCTTTTTTACGTGGCATTGAAAGCTCCTTCCTCACTTGAATGACCATATTTTATAATAAATTATGGCTAATATGCGGTGAATTTATGTATTTCTCAACCCTATATTTCTGAATAACCACATTTATTATATGAATAGTTATTTTCCGCTATTAACTGCAGAAGTTCGCTATAATACAATGTCAATGTCTCTATAAACGAGTGGAAAAGTTAAATATGTCAGAACACCGTAAACCTGAACAGGGTGTAAAACTTCGTGGCGCAGAAAAAGTCGCAAGAATTCCTGTAAAAGTTGTACCTACGGTTGAAGTGCCGCGTAAACCTGACTGGATTCGTGTCAAGATGACGGCACCAGAAGAAGTTCAGCGTATTAAAACGACTTTACGTGCTCAAAAACTCCATACCGTTTGTGAAGAAGCTGCTTGTCCAAACCTACCAGAATGTTTTGGTGGTGGTACAGCAACATTCATGATCATGGGTGATATTTGTACACGTCGTTGCCCTTTCTGTGATGTAGCACATGGTCGTCCAAATGCACTCGATGCAGATGAACCTCGTCATATGGCAGAGACAATTGCTAATCTTAAGCTCAAATATGCGGTAATTACTTCGGTTGACCGTGATGACTTACTTGACGGCGGTGCACAACACTTTGTTGACTGTATCAAAGAAGCTCGTGCACTAAGCCCAAATACATTGCTTGAGATTTTAGTACCAGATTTCCGTGGACGTATGGATATTGCTTTACGCATTATGACTGAATGTCCGCCAGACGTATTTAACCACAACATCGAGACTGTGCCACGTCTATATAAAGCAATGCGTCCAGGTTCAGACTATCAACATTCTTTAAACTTATTAAAAATGTTTAAAGAGTACTGCCCTGATATCCCAACAAAATGTGGTTTGATGGTGGGTATCGGTGAAACTGAAGAAGAAGTTATTGCATTGCTTGATGACTTGCGTGCTCACGATGTTGACTATGTGACTATTGGTCAATATTTACAGCCATCTAAACAACACGCGCCAATTGACCGCTTTGTAACACCAGAAGAGTTCGAACGTTATGCCGAGCATGGCCGTAAACTTGGCTTTAGAAATATTTGGTCTGCACCAATGGTTCGTTCAAGTTACTTTGCTGATCGTCAATACCACGGTGAACCAGTACCAGAAGTTCGTCGCAAAGTAGATCCAGCTAAAAAAATCGCTGTTCAAGTTGTCGAAGCTTAAAAATTAAATATCTGTAAAAGCCCTCTACTTCAGAGGGCTTTTTATTTGTATAAGAAAATCAATAACATTTCTTGACAAATCGATAAAACAACCCATTACACTTTCACTTAAAAATATCTTATACCTAAAAGTACGATATATCCCTGCTCTAGCATATACATCAATTGCGACATAAAAAATTAAATTTAAACAGCATTAAAAATTAGCTAGTTAAGCCTTAAATCTCTCCTCGCTTTTTTGTAACTTATAACTTGAGGGCTTATCTAGCAAGGAGCAAGTATGATTTTCCTACTCTTTGTTTTAAGCGTTGTCATTCAGCTTTTTGCAATATGGGCAATTTTCTTTTTTAATCTAAACAGAACCATTGGTAGTGTTATTACGATTGCTGTAGCCATACTTTCTGCACTCATACTAACGCCATGGGCTCTCATTTTAGGTATTCCCCTTATTGCCCTTAGTATCATTATTTTATTTGCACCATTACGCTTTAACCTAATTACTCAACCTGCATATAAAACTTTAGCAAACTCAATGCCGAGCATCAGTACGACTGAACAAGAGGCTTTAGAGGCAGGTACCAGTTGGTGGGAAAAAGAGTTGTTTATGGGGGCACCTGATTGGTCACAATTTGAAAAGTACCCCTACCCAACGTTGTCAGCAGAAGAACAAAGTTTTATCG
This sequence comes from Acinetobacter pittii, assembly GCF_022449185.1. Taxonomy (GTDB): domain Bacteria; phylum Pseudomonadota; class Gammaproteobacteria; order Pseudomonadales; family Moraxellaceae; genus Acinetobacter; species Acinetobacter pittii_I. The sequence continues at coordinate 332,059 of NZ_JAKUKO010000001.1, read as the reverse complement.
ACAATGAAGTTGAGCTCCTTTGTAGCATGCTAGATGAATGGGAGATTCATCATCACTTAAAAGATCTACCACCTGAAGTTTGGCAATTTATTAAAGACAAAGGTTTTTTAGGCCTCATTATTCCAAAGTCCTTTGGTGGCAAAGAATTTAGCTCATTTGCCCAAAGCCGTATTATGAGCAAAATTGCTTCCCGCTCACTCACCACAGCTGTGAGTTGTATGGTTCCAAACTCGTTAGGACCGGGTGAGCTACTCATGCACTACGGTACCGATGCACAAAAACAGCAATATTTACCGGGCCTTGCTAAAGGTGAAGAGATCCCATGCTTTGGTTTAACCAGCCCAGAAGCAGGTTCAGATGCAGGCGCCATTCCAGATTCGGGTGTTGTTTGCTACGGTGAATATGAAGGTGCTCAAGTTCTTGGGCTGCGCATGAATTTCTCTAAACGTTGGATTACGCTTGCACCAATTGCCACCGTTGTTGGCTTAGCATTTAAACTTTATGACCCAGAAGGCCTACTCGGAGATAAAAACAAAACAGAATACGGTATTACTTGTGCCTTAATTCCTGCAAGTCATGCAGGTGTGAAAATTGGAGCACGACATTATCCTGGTTCTCCATTTATGAATGGAACAGTAGAAGGAGAAGATGTTTTTATTCCTATTGACTGGATTATTGGTGGTCAAGAAAATGCCGGTAAAGGCTGGCGTATGCTCATGGAATGTTTAGGTGTGGGCCGTGGTATTTCCCTTCCAGCTCTAGCAACAGCTGCAGGTGAAATGAGTTATTTAACCGTTGGTGCTTTTGCAAAAATTCGTCAACAGTTCAATATTTCAGTAGGTAAATTTGAAGGCGTACAAGAAGCAACCAGCGAAATTGCCAGCGATGCCTATATGCTTGAAGCATTCCGTTATTTAGTGACATGTGGCCTAAACCAAGGTGGAACACCTGCCGTGATGACTGCTATGGCAAAATATTATGCAACTGAAACGATGCGTAAAGTTGTCAATCACGGAATGGATATTGCTGGAGGACGTGCTATTCAACTTGGACCACGTAACTTCCTTGCCCTTACCTATCAAGCGATTCCAATTGCAATTACGGTAGAAGGTGCAAATATTTTGACCCGTTCATTGATGATTTTTGGCCAAGGCTCAATGCGTTGTCATCCTTATCTATTTGAAGAGTTACAACTCCTTCAATCTGAAGATAAAAATAACTCAGTCAAAAAATTCGATGATTTGTTATTTAAACATTTAGCCTATACCTTTAACCGTGGTGCAAGATCATTTGCTTACGGTTGGACAGGTGGCTCAAGCGATGCGCCTCAGTCAGCAGATCAATTCACTGTCAGTTACTATAAGACGATTAACCGTTTTAGTGCCAACTTTGCACTTGTTTCGGATATGTCACTTGGTTTACTTGCAGGCGACTTAAAACGCAAAGAAATGTTATCAGGACGCTTGGCAGATATTCACGCGCACCTCTTTATTTCTACTGCAATTTTAAAATTTTATGAAGCTGGCCAAAAAACTGAAGCCGAACAACTTCATGCAAAATTAGCGCTACAAAAAGCTTTCTTGAATATTCAGGAAGCATTTTGGGGATTATTTGAAAACTTCCCAGCTAAACTTCCGGCAGCATTTGTAAAATGGATCTGTTTCCCTTTTGGTCGTGTCATTTCAAAACCAGATGATGAGTTAAAACAACAAGTCGCTGAACTTATGATGCAAGAGCATCCTTTTAGAGAGCAGCTTAAGCATCACGTATTTTATTCAACCAAAGCCGATGATGTGACTGGACGTTTAGAACATACATTCCAAATTCTACGAACACTTGAACCACTTTGGGATAAGTTTAAAAAAGCTGAATCTAAAGGCAAATTTACAGGACTGACTTTCGAAGAGAATATTCAACAAGCGATAAAAGAAGGTTTTATTTCTGAAAGCGAAGCTCAACAACTATTGCAATACAACGCAATTCGATTCGATAGCATGCTTACAGATGTATTTGATGAAGATTTAAATAAAGATCTTCCTTTGTCAAACCCTCATCAAATAGTGTGACTGGTGCCTCCACTAATTCACTATTGCAATCATTTTTGATTCGCATTAATTAATAAATAACCATAAAAGCGTCACTCGACGCTTTTATTTTTAGGAGAAATTAATGTCTAAGCAAGATTACGAAAATGGATTAAAAGTTCGCACAGAAGTGATGGGAGAAGCTTTTGTAAAACGTGCCCAAGAAAACACCGTACCCTTTACTCAGCCTTTACAAGACTGGATTAACGAACATGCATGGGGATCGACTTGGCAACGTGAAGGTGTACTTCCACGTAAATATCGCTCATTAATAACTTTAGCTATGCTAACCGCACTTAAATCGCCAACTGAACTCAAAGGCCATGTTCGTGGTGCACTCAACAATGGTTGTACAGTTGAAGAGATTCAAGAAACACTATTGCACAGCCTGCCATATTGCGGCGCCCCTGCTACACAAGAAGCTTTTCGCGCTGCTTTAGAAGTGATTCAAGAATATCAACAAAAATAACTTCAATATGAGCCAGCACTCTACTGGCTCTTCTTATCTAATTCAATTTGGATGAATGCATCTGAAAATTACGATCATCAATCACAATAGCCTGACGGCAAATCCCCTCTACTTGACGCTGCTTTTCAAAAACTCCCGCTGACATCGGTTCAAAACTATCAAAAAAGCAGATTTCATTTTGATCTATAGAATAAATGAGCGACTGGTTTCCAACCCCTTCTAAAGTATCGTAGTACACAATCACCATTTTTCCGTTTTGAATTGCATCTTGAATATCTTGATAGCTCAGCGCAGGTCCAGTTGGAATTCTTAATACCTTTGCCTCTTTATAGCTCATGCGTTCGCTTTGGCTAATGCTAGGATCCTCATCTGAATGAAATGACACTTGAAATCCTAGTTTTTTTAAAGCAACAGCTAAGGCAATCGTATAGGTGCCTCCTTCATCGTGTCGGCAAACATTAATCAGCTCAACCACATCAATTTGTACTCCATGATGCTGAAGCACCATCCAAACTGCAAAAACGCCACAGTTTGACTCTAGGCTTGCCAACGACTCGGGAATATTTAATGCCATAATTAGAATCTAAAGTGATAATTACGCAGATAATAAACAAAACTGGATTGGCACTAAAAGCTTTTCCAAGTACAATGTTTCGCTAGTCGAGGGATGCTGCGACAATTGATCGGCACTAAAGATCAATTTGCCAGGCTCGACGATCGGTTAAACACTCGTTTTAACCAACAACGGCATCCGCGAACAGAATGATCAATACTATTTTTTCCTAGGAGATCCTGATGAACGCGGTTAATGCTTCATTTACAGATTACAAAGTTGCTGACATCTCTCTTGCTGACTACGGCCGTAAAGAAATCAAACTTGCTGAAGCAGAAATGCCAGCTTTGATCGGCTTACGTAAACGCTATGCAGCTTCTAAACCACTTGCTGGTGCAAAAATTCTTGGTTGTATTCACATGACTATTCAAACAGCTGTTCTTATTGAAACGCTTGTTGAATTAGGTGCTGAAGTACGCTGGACATCATGTAACATTTTCTCTACTCAAGACCACGCTGCTGCTGCAATTGCTGCTCGCGGTATTCCAGTTTTTGCTTGGAAAGGTGAAACTGAAGAAGAATACGTATGGTGTTTAGAGCAACAGATCAATGTAAATGGCCAACCTTGGGATGCCAACATGATCTTGGACGATGGCGGTGATTTAACTGCTCTTGTTCATGAAAAATACCCTGCTCTTTTAGAACGTATTCACGGTATTACAGAAGAAACTACAACAGGTGTTCAACGTCTTATCGAAATGTGGAAAGACGGTTCTTTGAAAGTTCCTGCAATTAACGTAAATGACTCAGTTACTAAATCTAAAAACGACAACAAATATGGTTGCCGTCACTCATTAAATGACGCAATCAAACGTGCAACTGACATGCTTTTGTCTGGTCGCCGTGCACTTGTAGTTGGTTATGGTGATGTAGGTAAAGGTTCTGCTCAATCTTTACGTCAAGAAGGTATGATCGTTCGTGTAACTGAAGTTGACCCAATTTGTGCAATGCAAGCATGTATGGACGGCTATGAAGTTGTATCTCCATACAAAAACGGCGTACAAACAGGTAAAAAAGAAGATATTAACCAAGATCTTCTTGGCAACACTGACCTCGTTGTAACAACTACTGGTAACTACCACGTGTGTGACGCAGCAATGTTAGACAGCTTAAAAGCTGGTGCAGTTGTATGTAACATCGGTCACTTCGACACAGAAATCGACACGGCTTATTTGCGTGGTTACAAATGGGTTGAAGTTAAGCCACAAGTTCACCAAGTTTATCGTTCAGAAGATGAAAATAACTACCTTATCCTTCTTTCTGAAGGTCGCCTTGTAAACCTAGGTAATGCAACTGGTCACCCATCTCGTGTAATGGACGGTTCTTTTGCTAACCAAGTTTTAGGTCAAATTCACTTATTCCAAGAGAAATTTGCCGATCTTCCTGCAAATGAAAAAGCTGCAAAAATTCGTGTAGAAGTTCTTCCTAAGAAACTTGACGAAGAAGTTGCTGCCGCAATGGTTGCAGGTTTCGGTGGTGTACTTACTCAGTTAACTCAAGAGCAAGCCGATTATTTAGGTGTTGCTGTTGAGGGACCATTCAAGTCTGACGCTTACAAGTACTAAGAACTTAAGGGCAGACGGTGAACCGACTGCCCTTTTTTCTAAAATGTTTCGCTGTTTACAAGGATTTGACATGACTAAACGTACACCTATTTCTTTTGAGTTTTTTCCACCAAAAACTGATGCTGGTGCTGAAAAACTTCGTATTGTTCACCAAGAATTACAACTTCTGAACCCTGAGTTTTTCTCAATTACTTATGGGGCTGGTGGTTCTACTCGCGAACGTACTCTAGCTGCTATTGATGATTTCAATGGTAAAGGTACACCAGTTGCACCTCACCTTTCTTGTATTGGTGATGATAAAGCTCGTATTGCTGAGTTACTGGATTTATATAAAGCTCAAGGCATTAACCGTATTGTTGCTTTACGCGGTGACTTACCTTCTGGTCAGGTTGGACTTGGGGAACTTCCGTACGCACAGGATTTAGTACGTTTTATTCGTGAGCACTCAGGTGACCATTTTCATATTGAAGTTGCAGCTTATCCAGAAATGCATCCTCAAGCTGAAAACCTTGATTCAGATATTCAACGTTTTATTGAAAAAGTACAAGCTGGTGCCAATGCAGGAATTACTCAATTCTTCTTTAATCCAGATTCCTACTTTTATTTTATAGAGCGCTTAGAGCAAGCTGGAATTAACATTCCGGTGGCTCCGGGAATCATGCCAATTACCAACGCAAGCAACTTAATTCGCTTTGCAGACGGTACGGGTGCTGAAATTCCTCGCTGGATCCGTAAGCAATTACAAGCCTATGGTGATGACAGTGAAAGTATCAAAGCTTTCGGTCATGAAGTTGTTGTTAAGTTGTGTGAACGCCTTATTGCAGGTGGTGCGCCAAGCTTACACTTCTATTCAATGAATCAAATCGAACCAACTCGTCAACTTGTTGTTGATCTTGGTTTAAATTAATTTTGTAAGGCGTACCCAATGAACCGTTTTTTTATCGAAACTGAACTTACAGTTGGCTCAACAATTCAACTGACAGAATCAGTCTTCCATCATTGGGTGCGCGTTTTACGTGCACAACTACAAGAACAAGCGACTCTCTTTAATGGCCAAGGTGGCGAATATCTCGCGACACTGAGCGAAATTAATAAAAAAAATGCGTTTGTCACAATTGAGAATTTCAACCCTAATAACCGTAATGCCCCATTTAAAGCAGTTCTGGGTCAGGTCATGAGTAAAGGTGACCGAATGGATTATGCCATTCAGAAAGCCACTGAATTGGGTGTAAGCCAGATTCAATTGCTAACAAGTGAGCGTTGTGAAATGCGCTTAAAATACGATCGAGATCAAAAAAAATTAGATCACTGGCAAGCTGTTGCAATTGCAGCATGTGAACAATGTGGCTTGAATTTGGTTCCAGAAGTATTAGCGCCTATTTCTCTTCATGAATGGTTAAGTTCTTCTGAACTTCCTCAATCTAAATTTGTTTTAGCTCCTGAAAAAGAACAAAAAGATGTATTGGCAGGAATACAGCCTGAGCTTGCCTTATTGATTGGCCCAGAAGGTGGGCTAAGTGAAAATGAAATTACCCAAGCCAATCAAGCTGGATTTGTGAATTGGTGCATTGGTGACCGTGTTTTACGTACAGAAACAGCTCCTGTTGTTGCATTGTCTATCTTAAATTATCGATTTTTATCCACCTAAGTTCACTGAACATTGATTAAATCGTTATTTAAAGTTAATTTACTTTTATTGCATGAATAAAATTTCAAATTCTTTTTCACTGATAAATCAGATTCTTTCTGTATATATGTAAAAAAATAGGATAGAAAAATCTTATGTCTGGGCTTCAGGAAGAATATCTACAGCATCAAACAAAAATTGAACAGCTGAAACTTTCAACTCAATATATACGCTGGTATTTGATTAGCCTGATATTACTATGCCTTATTTCATATGGTATTTTTTCTTATTATTTTTCATCTGCAATAACAGTATTTAGCTGGTCTCTTGGACTGACCATAGCTTCTTTTATCTTTTTATTATTTATTCCAAACATTTTAACCCACTATCGCACGATTGATTTCACAAAAAAAGCTGATCGTGTCTTACAAAGTATTTGTTTGTTCTCAGGAATTTTAATGGGGATAAATGTCACGATTATTCATTTGTATCTTCCTCCTCATTTAGTCGCGCTACCAGATGCACATATTTTAATTGCTTTATTTATTACTTCGGCTCATATCATTGGCCTTACTTTTTTAACACAGCAACCCCGATATTTTTACCTTTTATTTATTCCTAGCACCTTCCCTCTACTAATTGCTCAATTCACACATAATCCAATTACTCAGCTACCTTTTTATTTCGCCTATAACCTCACCTTTGTCGCAACAGTGCTTTGTGCATATGCAACTCAACGTAATTACCAAAAGATCTCTCAATTATTATTAAAAAATAAACAGCTTGTTCAAATTTCAGACCAGCATACACAATGGGCTGAAGAATTATGCGTACAACTCCAACAAGAAGTGAATAAGTCCAAAGATATTGAAGCTCAGCTTCAATTTAACAATCATTTACTTGAGCAAAAAGTACGTGAACGTACCTATGACCTCACAAAAGTGAATGAGCAACTCGAAAGCCATCACTATAATTTAACTTTTGCACATGAAACTGCGGGTATTCGGCCTTGGGATTGGGATATTGAAAGTCAAAGATTAGAAATTACGTTTTTCGATCAACAAAAACAAACTCAAACCGCCGTTATTCATCTCAATACCATATTAGATCGTATTCATCCAAGTGATAAAAAACTCTTTGAAGAACGTTTAAAACAGCATTTGGAAGGCGTTACAGATCATTTTAATATCACCTTTCGAATTTTACGTCGAGATGGTTCTTGGAGATGGATTCATGATGTAGGCCGTGTCATCACCAGAGATCCTAAAACACAAAAAGCGCTTCGTATGGTGGGAATGACCCGCGATATACATCAAGAGAAAAAGGACCAAGAACATCTAAGGCTATCTGCAATTGTGCTCGAGCAAGCTGCGGAAGGAATATTTATTCTAGATGAGCACTTAAACTATATTGATATTAATCCTTACTACGAAAAATTAACCGGATTTTCGAAATCAGAGCTTCTGAATAAAGAGTTATTTAGCAATACAATTAATCAAAAAGAATTACAACAACAATTTCATACATCAATAAAACAACAACTCCTTGAGACAGGAGAATATATGGGTCAGTTTGATGAAAAATTTAATTCTGGCAAAAGCGTATATTTATGGTTGCATATCAATGTGGTCAAAGATGAATTCAATCAAATTACTCATTATATTGGATTTGCACGCGACCTCACAGAGCAAAAACGTCAAGAGCAACACCTATCTTATTTAAAAAACTACGATAGCCTCACCCATCTACCTAATCGTCTTTACTACTACAATCAATTACACCAATATCTTGTAAATCCTTCATATAACATTAAAAATTTAGCGTTAATACGGGTAAATATTGACCGCTTCCGAGCTTTCAATGAATTTTTAAATAATGATAGTGGTGATGAATTACTTAAACAGTTCGCACAAAGATTACGCTTAATCAATATTAATGCAATTTTGGTTGCTTACTTAAATAGTGACGATTTTGCAATCATTTATGAAATTTCGCCAATTCATCCAAATGTTGAGCAATATTGCCAAAATATTTTACAAGCACTCAATGCACCTTTTTACATTGATAATCACGAATATTTTATTACGGCATCTATCGGTGTTGCATGTTTCCCTGAACATGGCAGACAAATTGATCATCTCAACAATCATGCAGAGCAAGCGCTTTCCGAGGCAAAACGTTTAGGTGGTAATACAATTTGCTATTACTGCAATAAAACAAATCACTCATATAAAACTGCCGATTTAGAGCAAGAGCTACGTAAAGCCATTCAAAATGATGAATTTGTCGTTTATTACCAACCTAAAATTAATCTACACGATCAATCAATTATCGGTTTTGAAGCACTCATTCGTTGGCAGCATCCTGAGAAAGGATTAATCCTGCCAAATATGTTCATACCATTTGCTGAGCGTAGTAGCCTGATTTCAGATATTGGTAAAGTTGTTTTGGATAAAGTTGGAAAACAACTACAAGAATGGAAAGATGCGGGTTATCTCAATATTCAAGTCTCTGTAAATATCGTCGCTCAACAGATACATCGAGGCTTATTACTCAATGATCTAGATGAGGTTTTGCAAAAATATAATATTCAAGGTTCAGATCTCGAACTTGAAATTACAGAGTCAGCCCTTTTAGACAATACTGCCAATGTAAAAACGCTATTACATGCGATAAAACAACGAGATATCTCAATTGCCTTAGATGACTTTGGTACGGGTTATTCTTCTTTGGCATATCTAACAGAATACCCAATTGACGTATTAAAAATTGATCGTGCTTTTATTTCTAAAATTGGTGACCATAAACAAGAAGCAATTGTAAATGCAATGATCGCGATGGGTAAAAGTATGGGACTTAAACTGGTTGCTGAAGGTGTAGAAACAAAAGAACAAGTCACCTATCTACAAAAACAGCAATGTGATTTTTTACAAGGCTATTTCTTTAGTCGCCCTATTCCTTCCGAGCAGATTATTCCTTATCTACAAACAAATCCGCATATTTCTTAATTGTTCCAATCATCTATTTTACCTATGCTGCTTTTTCCAAAAATGAGCGTTTTTGACTGTGAGAAATAAAGAAGTAGTGTTATATTCTTTAGCATTTAGCTCACCACGGGGCTATTGGCAATTCGTCTACTATTCTCTTAATTGGTAAAAATTAAAGCATAGTCAAAGAAGCGAGTTGCCTCTCCCTAAATGAGCAATTTGACTAGTTTGCTTTTTTGTATCAAATAGAGACTCAGATGGACGATCAATCTTTAAAACAGGCCGCTTTAAATTACCATGAATATCCAAACCCAGGGAAAATCAGCGTCACCCCAAGTAAGCAACTTGTCAACCAACGAGATTTGGCTCTAGCCTACTCACCAGGAGTTGCTGCGCCATGTTTAGAGATTGAACGTGATCCATCTGCTGCTGCAAAATATACAGCTCGCGGAAACTTGGTTGCCGTAGTTAGTAACGGTACAGCTGTTCTTGGTTTAGGTAATATTGGACCATTAGCGTCTAAACCTGTAATGGAAGGTAAAGGCGTACTCTTTAAGAAGTTTGCTGGTGTTGACGTATTTGACATCGAAATTGCAGAAAACGATCCAGATAAAATTGTAGATATTGTTGCCTCTCTTGAGCCAACTTTCGGTGGTATCAACCTCGAAGATATTAAAGCGCCAGAATGTTTCTATATCGAAAAGAAACTTCGTGAACGCATGAAAATTCCTGTATTCCATGACGATCAACACGGTACAAGTATCATTGTAGGTTCAGCTTTGCTTAATGCATTGCAACTTGTAAATAAGAAAATTGATGAAATCAAAATTGTAGCTTCAGGTGCAGGCGCTGCTGCCCTTTCTTGTTTAGATTTACTTTGTGCTTTAGGCGTAAATAAAGAAAATATCATTGTTGCCGATTCTCGCGGTCTACTCACTACTTCACGTGAAGGCTTGGATGAATCGAAAAAACGTTATGTTCAAGACATTAAAGCGACTCAGTTACATGAAGTAATGGCTGGTGCTGATATGTTCTTGGGTCTTTCTGCTGCTGGTATTCTCACCAAAGAAATGGTGAAACAGATGGCTGAGAACCCTATTATTTTTGCTTTGGCAAACCCAGATCCAGAAATTTTACCTGAACATGCACATGAAGTACGTCCTGATGTAATCATGGCAACTGGTCGTTCAGATTATCCAAACCAAGTAAACAACGCATTATGTTTCCCTTACATTTTCCGTGGTGCACTTGACGTTGGTGCAACAACGATTAATGAAGACATGAAAATTGCATGTGTACATGCAATTGCACGTATGGCACACGTAGAAGCAGATGCAGCAACTTATGGCGAAAAATCTGCTTCATTTGGCCGTGACTATTTAATTCCACGCCCACTTGACCAACGTTTAATTTTAGAAATAGCTCCTGCTGTTGCTAAAGCTGCAATGGACTCAGGTGTCGCAACTCGTCCAATCGAAGATTTCTCTGCATACCGTCAAAAATTATCTGAGTTTGTTTATAATTCTGCATTCTTGATGAAACCGATTTTTGCTCAAGCAAAAACTGATCCTAAACGCATCGCATATGCTGAAGGTGAAGATGAGCGCGTATTACGTGCAGTGCAAATCGCAGTTGATGAAGATTTAGCTAAACCAATTTTAGTAGGTCGTACTGCTGTTATTGAAGCTAATATCAAAAAATTAGGCCTACGTTTACAACATGGCGTAAATATTGAGATTGTAGATCAAGAACAAAACCCAATGTATGAAGAGTTTTGGAAAGACTACTATCAAACAATGCAACGCAAAGGCATTACTGTTGAATATGCTCAACGTGAAGCTCGTCGCCGTTCAACTTTAATTGCATCTCTACTGGTTAAATTCGGTAAAGCTGATGGTATGTTATGTGGTACTTACAGTAGCTATAACATTCACCTTGACTTTGTACGCAATGTCATCGGTCTAAAAGAAGGTATGAATAACTTCTTCACCTTAAATGCATTAATGCTTGAAGATCGTAACTTGTTTATTGCTGATACATACGTAAATACAAACCCGACTGCTGAACAACTTGCTGAAATGACTATTTTAGCAGCTGAAGAAGTACGTCGTTTTGGTATTACTCCGCGTGTAGCCCTGCTTTCTCATTCAAGTTTTGGTAGTGACCAGACTGACTCAAGTGCTCAAAAAATGCGTGAAGTTTATCGTATTTTATCTGAGCAAGCTCCTGAGCTTGAAGTTGAGGGTGAAATGCATGGTGATGCAGCATTAGACGAAAACATTCGTCAATTTGCATTCCCTGGCTCACGTTTCAAAGGTTCTGCAAACTTACTCATTATGCCAAACCTAGATGCAGCAAATATTTCATTTAACTTGTTGAAAGCGACTTCTGGTAACAACGTTACTATTGGTCCAATTTTACTTGGTGCAGCAAAACCTGTTCATATTTTGACACCGACAGCAACAACTCGTCGTCTTATCAATATGACTGCTTTAACTGTTGCTGAAATCCAACAACAAGAAAAGTAATTTAGAAACTGCTTTTTACGAAAAGCATCTCTAATGACTTGAGAAAACCTCTATTCTGTAGCATGATTGCTTGAAGAATAGAGGTTTTTTCATGCAAGTGTATTTAGTAGGCGGTGCCGTCCGTGATTTTTTACTTGGGCATCCCTATCAAGAAAAAGATTATGTTGTTGTCGGTGCAACGCCGGAACACATGCTCGCCCAAGGTTTTCAACCTGTAGGCAAAGATTTTCCTGTGTTTCTTCATCCCGAAACGAAAGAAGAATATGCACTTGCACGTACTGAAAGAAAATCTGGTAAAGGCTACCACGGCTTTCAATTTTTTACTGATACCACAGTAAGTTTAGAAGAAGATTTAATCCGCCGTGATTTAACCATCAATGCCATAGCAATGGATCAAGATGGCAAACTATACGATCCATATGGCGGTCAAACCGATTTAGAAAATAAAACTTTGCGTCATGTTTCAGAAGCTTTTGCTGAAGATCCTTTACGTGTTTTACGTGTTGCACGCTTTGCGGCTCGCTATTCTTCATATGGTTTTCAGATTGCGCCAGAGACAATGCAGCTTATGCAAACCATGGCCGAATCAGGTGAGCTTGATGCCTTAACACCAGAGCGTGTGTGGAAAGAGACTTCTCGCGCACTTTTAGAAGATCATGCAGATGTTTATTTTCAGACATTGCGTGACTGTGGGGCATTGAAACATCTTTTCCCTGAAATTGACGCATTATTTGGTGTACCACAGCGCCCTGAATATCATCCAGAAGTGGACTGCGGTATACATACCTTAATGTCCTTACAGCAAGCTTGTAAGTCAAACTATTCGCTTGATGTTCGATTTGCTGTTTTAGTACATGATTTGGGTAAAGCATTGACTCCAGCTAACGAACTTCCTCGCCACATCATGCATGAAGAACGTGGAGTAAAACCTGTTACCGAGTTATGTGAACGTTTAAAAGTTCCAACTCAAACTCGACAGTTGGCATTATCGGTGTGTAAAGAACATCTAAAATGTCATCAGATTATGTCGTTAAAACCAGGAACAGTATGGCGCCTATTACAGCGCCTAGATGTATTACGCCGTCCTGAGAGAGTTGAAGCTTTTGTACAAGCATGTGAATGTGATGCTAAAGGAAGACTCGGTTTAGAAGATCGTCCCTATCCACAAGCTCAGTACATGTTAGATGCGATGCAAATCGTTCGCTCTATTAAAGTTCAGGATTTACCTGAAAACATTAAAGGTGCTGAGATTGGTGAAATGCTCATTCAGTACCGTATTGATGCTTTAACTGAGTTCAAACATCAGCATCAAGCACTATCTCATACTTAATTAACACCAAGAAAAAAGCCTCATTACGAGGCTTTTTTATCTTTACTGTTTAGGCAGCGGTATAAATTGTGATTGAGTATTTTGGTTTTTTCTTTCCCCTACTGTCACCACAAAGTTTTGTTGCTTCCCATCTCGCTCGACCATTACATTAATTTCGCTGTTAGGCGCTTGTAATGCAACATAATTAATCAAATGAGATGCTGAAGTGATTTGTTGATTATTCACCTGAATAATTTTATCACCAATCTTAATACCTGCTGATGCAGCTGGACCATTTTTCAAGACATCTGCAACCACCACCCCAATTTGCTGTTTAGGTGCTAATACATCTTCTTGTGTAGGTGGTACTAAACTAATACCTAACCATCCACGCACTACGCGGCCATCTTTCAAAATTGAGTTTAGTACTTGTTGGCAAACTTTTGCAGGAATTGCAAAACCAATTCCTAAAGAACCACCTGACTGAGAGAAAATAGCAGTATTTACACCAATTAAATTCCCAGCCACATCAATTAATGCTCCACCAGAGTTACCTGGGTTAATTGCGGCATCCGTTTGAATAAAGTCTTCATAGGTATTAATGCCTAAATCAGAGCGTTCAGTCGCAGAAATAATACCTTGAGTTACTGTTTGGCCTACGCCAAATGGGTTACCAATAGCCAAGACAACATCACCTACTTCATTACCACTGAGTTTAAATGGCAACACAGGTAATTTATCTAAATCGATTTTAATTACGGCTAAATCGGTATCAGGGTCTGTTCCAACAATCGTTGCTTCTGCACGACGGCCGTCATGTAATGCAACTACAATCTGATCAGCTTGAGCAATTACATGATTATTCGTCAAAATATAACCATCAGCTCGTACAATAACCCCAGAGCCTAAGCTATTTTCATTTTGCTGTTGTTGCTCTGGAACCTGATTTCCAAAAAATTCGCGGAAGACCGGATCACTTAATAAAGGATGATTTTGTTTAACTTTCTGGGTCGTAAAAATATTAACAACTGCTGGCGCTGCAACTTTTACTGCAGCGCTATAAGATACCACCCCGCCCGCTCTCGAAGTATCAACGAGTGGTTCAACTTTCTCAGCAGGCATTTGCACCCCATCAACTGCAACAGTTGGTTTCGGCTGATGGTATTTTTGCCATGCAATAAAACTGGCAATTACAATAATAAGTAACACCCAAGGTAACCATGTAAAGGTGCGGCGCACGTTCATATCCTCTACGCAAAGAAGTTTTTAATTAAATTAATATATTGAACAAAAAGAGTTTTCAGTTAAGCATTTTAAATTAAATATGTCGATATACATAAAAAAGTCAAAAAAGATTTGTCTAGCTTTAGTTACACAACAAAATATGTTTCTATAGCTTTAGCAATTATTTACTAATCAATTCAGGAAATATCATGGCAAATTTGCATGAAATTATTCAGTGGTGCGACCAAACCTTAAAAGCGGCAGAATTTAAAGATTACGCACCAAATGGCCTGCAAATTGAAGGTTTAACTGAAGTAAAGCGTATCGTTTGTGCGGTTACTGCTTCTGAAGATGCGATTGATGCAGCAATTGCTCAAAATGCAGATTTGTTACTCGTACATCATGGTTATTTTTGGAAGGGCGAACCGTATCCAATTACTGGAATGCGAGGCAACCGCATTAAAAAACTCATTCAAAATAATATTTCATTAGTCGCTTATCATCTACCTTTAGATGCACACCCAACTTTGGGCAACAATGTAGCCATTGCAGAAAAACTAAACTTGAAGAATTTAGAACCACTCGATTTAACCGAAAAACATCCAATTGGCAATATTGGTTATTTAGAGCAAGCAATTTCTGTGGATGAATTTAAAGCACAGCTTCAAAACAGTTTTGATTTTAAGGTAATTCATTTGCCCGCAGAAAAGCAAAGCATTCAAAAAGTAGGCTTCTGTACAGGCGGCGCTCAAGATTTTATTGCTAAAGCTGCTTTGCAAAATTGTGATGCTTATATTTCAGGTGAAGTCAGTGAACGAACTTTTTATGAAGCAAAAGAATTAGGGGTTCACTATTTCGCCTGTGGTCACCATGCTACTGAGCGTTATGGAGTTCAGCGTTTGGCACAAGCGATCTCAAAACAGTTTTCAATTGAAGCTGAATATTTTGAATTGAATAATCCGATTTAATTAAGTCTTTTTTTCAATCTGTGTTATGCGTATTAATTAGATCTTTATTGTGTATAGTTCTTTAAAACGATGCCCTATTGTTACCAGAATCATTTACAATAGAGCCACTTAATTGTATAACCCAGCAAATGCAAGGAATAGGAACATGACAACCATTACTTTACCTGCACTTCCATATGGCTATGATGATTTAGCGCCACATATTAGTAAAGAAACTTTAGAATACCATCACGATAAACACCACAATACCTATGTTGTTAACTTAAACAACTTAATCAAAGGGACTGACCTTGAAGGTAAAACTTTAGAAGAAATCATTAAAGCGACTGCTGGTGATGCATCTAAAGCTGGTATTTTCAACAATGCCGCTCAAGTTTGGAATCACACTTTCTACTGGAACAGCATGAAGCCAAATGGTGGTGGTAAGCCTACTGGCGCAATCGCTGCTAAAATTGACGAAGCTTTTGGTAGCTACGAAAAGTTTGCAGAAGAATTTACTGCTGCTGCAACAACTCAATTTGGTTCAGGTTGGGCTTGGTTAGTTGCTGATGAAGTAAATGGTAAATTATCTATTACTAAAACTTCTAATGCAGACACTCCACTTGCACATGGTCAAATTGCTGTATTAACAATTGACGTATGGGAACATGCTTACTACATCGATTTCCGTAACTTACGTCCTAAATACATCGCAACTTTCTTAGAAAGCCTTGTGAACTGGGACTATGCAAATGCAAAACTTGCAGGCCAACCAGCTGGTGTAGAGAAATAATTTTATTTCTTTATGAAAAACCACCCTATTTTGGGTGGTTTTTTTATTTTTAATACAGCAAAAGCATATTAATCAAGCAAACGATTCATTTTCTTTAATATTCTTATTGACGCTTTTAGATTTCATCCATAAAATGCGCATCAGATTCTCCAATAGCTCAGTCGGTAGAGCGACGGACTGTTAATCCGCAGGTCCCTGGTTCGAGCCCAGGTTGGAGAGCCATCTACTAATCTCCCATAGCTCAGTCGGTAGAGCGACGGACTGTTAATCCGCAGGTCCCTGGTTCGAGCCCAGGTGGGAGAGCCAAGATTCTTAAAAACCCACTCATCATGAGTGGGTTTTTTTTCTAATCATTTAATAATTTTCCATTATTTTGAATAAAATCAATGTTTCGAGTATTTTTAAACCAAACGATGAGATATTCTCTCTAATTCTGCTATTAAAGCTTGACCCAGCACCCTTTCCTGCCTAAAATCCTTTTCCAGATTCTCCCATAGCTCAGTCGGTAGAGCGACGGACTGTTAATCCGCAGGTCCCTGGTTCGAGCCCAGGTGGGAGAGCCAAGATTCTTAAAAACCCACTCATCATGAGTGGGTTTTTATTTGTATGATGCCTTCACATGTTCGAATCGAGTCACTTATTTTTTATTGTTTTAGGTTGCGTAAGTACCTGTATTTTTCTTTTTGTATGTTTACGCCCTTATTTATTTCCAAAACAAAAATTCTTTGCTCGTCCTGTCATTACAAACTTTGAAACTCAAATGTTTATACGTTTAAAACAAAGTTTTCCAAATTATCATGTATTAGCACAAGTGGCTTTTAGCGCATTAATTACCAGTAATGACTATAAAATTCGTAGTCAGTTCAATCGTAAAGTTACTGACTTTGTTGTGCTAAACGACAAGATGGAAGTCATGGCCATTATTGAGCTAGATGACCCTACCCATCTTGAAAAAGTAGAAGAAGACCGTATTCGTGATCAAATGCTCACTGAAGCAGGCTACCTTGTAAAGCGCTACACAAATATTCCTACTGTACGTCAATTACAAAAGGACATTCATTAACAAACTATTTCGTTTCAGAATTTGCAGCTTCTTTCTCAGCTATTCTTTTTTCCATCTCTAAACGCTGCTGTTCATATTGTTTTTTATTCTTAGCATCACTTTTTGCAGCCAAGAAAAGTATTCCAATAATCAGAAAAGGAATAAGTAAACCTAATCCCATTAATAACCAAGGAACAGATTTTTTTTTAACAGGTTGCTGGCTCATAAGTTCTTCAAACTCAAATATTATCGATTTCAGAATGCGTAACAATATAACAAAAAGAGCCACTATAAAGTGGCTCTTTTTTAAAGCTATTTTCTAATTCAACAAATAAATCTTAGAATTTACCTGTGCAGTGTGGACTTTGGCTGGCATCTTTCTGTGCATCAGTCAGCACAATACCCGTACCCGCTGACATATTAGCTTGAATGAAATCTACAGCATTGGCATTTTGACATATGATTGCTTGAGTATGGGTCGCATTCGGCACAATAGTTAGCTTATAGCCTTTATCATAGCCTGCTTGTGGGAACAAATCCGCAGCTTTCGCTTTCATTTTATCAAATAAGACTTGCGTTACCACAGGCAATACCGCTTGATCTTTTTCGCCTTGAATAATAAACACCGGTGTTTTAATAACTTTCTCAGCAGTAGCATTCGTTGCAGGTTGAGTAGCAGTCAAGAAGCGTTGAACAACTTGATCTGCTTTAAATTTATTTAGATCAATACCGTACTGGGTAATTTGATGTGTAGGGTCAGCCAAGAAAGCTAAGATTCCCGCTTTAAATTTCTCTTGCAGGCCGTTTGCAGTATCAGGAGCAGGATAACTTAAACAAGCACCATCGTCACCAGTACGACCATAAGCCAATTCTGCAATGTCAGCCGCTCCTGAAGTAAAAATTGCCTTCAAGTCATAGTCTGGTTGCTGTGCTTTAATCCCTGCACTTGCGAATGCTGCATATGCTAATAATTCGGCATATCCTTCTGCAGTTTTATCAATTGTAGGTACAGCAAGTGCTAGCGGATCATTTGGAGACATTTGACCTACTGCAATCGCTGCATCAATTTGTCTACGCGCTATAATCGCTTGATCTAGCTTACTAACTGCAAAATTACTGTCTTGATTCATTTCAGGATCAATATAAATCTGAATAATTGTTCCTAAGCTTGATGCAGGTGCTCCAGCTACCGCACCTTTATAACTTGCATCTGTATTGGCAAACTCAGCAGTACCCAATGAGGCATGTCCACCTTGAGACTGACCAATCGACATCCAGTCACCTTTTAACTGAGCACCGTAATGCTCTTTTACTGCTTTAACTGCAGCTAACGCTGATTTTGCTTCGCTAGATAAGTTTAAGTACGGATGCATCCCTGGTGTGCCTAAACCCTCATAATCTGGTGCCACAATCACATAACCTGCTGCTAATAAAGACTCAGCAAGGATTTTAAACCGCGGATTAATTGCATTTTTGCTTGGCGCACAACCATCACCCACCCCAACAGTTCCGTGTTCCCATACCACTACACGATAACCATCTTTCGGTTGTATTGCTTTTGGAAACAATACCATTGCTGTAGCAGTTGCTGTTTTTCCTTGAACATTTGCCATGTTATAAGTCATTACTTTGATCGTTGAAGCATTATCAACTTTATCAATAGCGTAATTACTTTCTGAAACATAAGCTTTATTTGTGTCTATCCCTGTGTAGTCATCATCATCGTCATTACACGCTGTAAGAAATAATGCTGAAATTGATAATGTTATAGCTAAAGCAATTTTTGACCGTTTCATAGAATATCCTTTTTATGTGTTATTTATTCTGCATATTTTTATGCACAAATATTAAGACATAAAAAAAGTGCTCTGCATAGAACACTTTTCAACCTCACGGTCATTTTTACTATATGAAATTTAAAAATATTCCTAGAAAAATGATTAATCCCACCCAGCGATTGTGACGAAATGCCCAAAAACATACTTGAGGGTTGCGGTCTTTGGTTTTAATTGTTTGATATACAAAATCGAAGGCCACTACAATTAAAGCAATAATTGCCCATGGGAATAAAATATTTTCTAAATATAGTGCAGTACCAATCAAAACAAGACTAGTTGCTTGTAAAAGAGCAATAATCTGGATGTCATATCGGCCAAAAAGAATAGCTGTAGATTTCACACCAATCTTTAAATCATATTCACGGTCTGTAATTGCATATTGAGTATCATAAGCCACTGTCCAAGCTAAATTACCAAAATAGAGCAACCAGCAAGTTAAATCTGGAGTTTTACCTACAGCGGTAAAGGCCATAGGAATAGACCATGAAAATGCTGCGCCTAAAAATACTTGAGGTAAGTTGGTATAGCGCTTCATAAATGGATAAATAAACGCTAGAAGTAATGCCCCAAATGACCAGTAGAAAGTTTCGATCGGTAAAAAGAACAATAAAGCTGCACTTGCTAAAACGAGGCCTAAGAATACATATACAGCTTCTCTTGCACGAATCATTCCTGTTGCTAAAGGGCGCGTTTTTGTTCGCTCTACATGACCATCTACTTTACGATCAGCAAAGTCATTAATCGCACATCCAGCAGCGCGCATAAAAATGACGCCTAAAATCATGACAAATAAAATACCTAAATCAGGTATTCCTTTCGATGCAACCCAAAGTGCCCACATGGTTGGCCAAAACACCAGTTCAGTACCAATTGGCTTATCAAATCGACATAGATAATAATAAGCCTCTAAACGCTGACGCCATGTTGTGCCTGTTGCAGTCGTCATAGTAATTCCTTGTCGTGCTGCTGATTTAAAAAAGCTTCAAAAGCCGGTAAGAATGTTTCTTGGACGATAAATTTACATCCATGCCAAGTATAGCAACTTTGTCGCGTCCAGCCTTCTGGCAAACGAATGACACGACGGTCACAAAGCGGAGTCGTTCTTTGAAATAGAAAAAAGCCAATCGGTTTAGACCCAATGTGCTGAAATATACGTGCTTTTTTTTGTAAACTTTGAATTGGAAAAATACTTTTTGCTTTCACCCACGGCTCTGCTTCACAGCCATATAAATAGGTTTCCCTTACCCATGAAGTATGAGCATGAGACATGTTCATCCATTGACTGTCTGCAAACGTTAAACGCTGAAAGTGTTGTTTAAAGGGCCTCACACTAAACTGACCACCACCAAGCTCAGTGAGTTGTTGAGTCAGAGAGCCAGAAGCATACAACCATGTTTTCAACTCAGGATTTAAAGCCTTTTCCTGTTTAAGTACTGGTTGCCGTTTACGCATAATCTGCTCACATGAAAACTCGCACCTAGTTTACTCCAATTTTTTGATAAAAAACGTAGAGAATTCAATCAACATTCCAAGCAATAAAAAAGCCTGCATATGCAGGCTTTTTTACAAAATATGTATTACAAGCTGTAGTACATATCGAATTCAACTGGGTGAGTAGTCGTATTAAGACGACGTACATCTTCAGTTTTAAGTTCGATGTATGCATCAAGCATTTCTTTAGTGAACACGCCGCCTTTTAACAAGAATTCGTGATCTGCTTGAAGTGCTTCAAGAGCCATATCTAAGCTATGAGCAACTGTTGGGATTTTTGCTTCTTCTTCTGGAGGAAGATCATACAAGTTCTTATCAGCAGCTTCGCCCGGATGGATCTTGTTTTGGATACCGTCGATACCAGCCATTAACAATGCAGCGAAACCTAAGTACGGGTTCATCATTGGGTCTGGGAAACGAGCTTCGATACGCTTACCTTTAGGGCTAGAAACGTATGGAATACGGATAGAAGCAGAACGGTTACGTGCTGAGTAAGCAAGCATAATTGGTGCTTCGAAGTGAGGAACCAAACGCTTGTATGAGTTTGTAGATGGGTTTGTGATTGCATTCAATGCACGAGCGTGCTTGATGATACCACCGATGAAATACAATGCCATTTCTGAAAGGCCTGCATATTCATCACCAGCAAACAAGTTCTTGCCATCTTTAGAGATAGACATGTGAACGTGCATACCAGAACCGTTATCGCCTACCATTGGTTTAGGCATAAACGTAGCTGTTTTTGCATATTGATGTGCAACATTCCAAACAGCATATTTGAACTGTTGAACTTCGTCAGCTTTACGTACAAGTGTATTGAAGCTCACACCAATTTCTAACTGGCAAGAAGCAACTTCGTGGTGATGTACTTCTACACGACCTGGGCCCATGATGTCTTCGATTTTTGCACACATTTCTGCACGCATATCTTGTGAAGAATCAACTGGAGGAACTGGGAAGTAACCACCTTTAACACGTGGACGGTGACCAGAGTTACCAGACTCGTAGTCTTTACCAGTAGACCAAGCAGCTTCTTCAGCGATTAATGTATGACGAGCGCCAGACATATCGATGTCCCATTTCACTTCGTCAAATACAAAGAATTCTGGTTCTGGACCAAAGAATGCAGTATCACCGATACCTGTAGATTTTAAGTATTCTTCTGCACGGCGAGCAATCGAACGTGGGTCACGCTCATAACCTTGACCAGTTGAAGGTTCAATAACGTCACAAGTCACAACTACAGTTGGCTCAGCAAAGAACGGGTCGATAAAACCAGTTTCCGCATCTGGACGTAAAATCATGTCAGATGCTTCAATGCCTTTCCAACCAGCGATTGAAGAACCATCAAACATTTTACCGTCTTCAAAAGTATCTTCATCAATAGAATCAGCTGGGTAAGTTACGTGCTGTTCTTTACCCTTAGTATCAGTAAAGCGAAAATCGACCCATTTTGCGCCACTTTCTTGTATGAGTTGAAGGACCTTGTTCGCCATGCTCATTTTGCTCCAATGAAATTTTGTTGCACTTGTTGAGTGCGTGTTAGTTGCTGGTATTTATTAAGCAATTCTCATACCAACTTTATAAGACTTACCTAAAACATTGAATTGCTTATAAGTATTCATGATTTAGGACCCTTGTCTTGAACCCATTATACTGTTTGCATAGTTAAATGCACCATATTCAGACATTTTCAAATTATGGCATATTTAAATAGATCATTATTGCCCTAATTTAGTGCAAAATTGTTGCGCTGATATAATCCATTGCATCAATTTCTAACAATACATCATGATCATAATACTTTCTTATATATAATGGCTGAAATTCTTATCAAATTAAAAATATTCACATCTTTCAAAGCAATTCTTCTAACTCACTTTTGTTGATGGCAGCCAATTACTTTATCTGATGAATTAAGTTTATTACTCCTGTTTACAATCTATCAAATAGTTTGCATTTTTATGAATTGCTTTAAATAAACTGATAATAAATACGTCTTAGGTTAGCTAAATTATCAAAGTAAATTCTAGGTTTACGAATTTAAAAAATAAATTTCACTATTCATGTTCTTTTTCATTCACTTTTTTTATACAAGGTAAATTTGCTTTTATTATTAAAAATAACTAAAAAATAAAACATAAATTTTAGTTATAAACAATCAAACCAAAAGTTATGTTTATAAAAACAGAAATAATTCAAGGATTTGAATAATGAAAGATGAACTTGATCAGCCAGATAAAGCATTTTTTGGTCATCCTCGGCCGTTACAAGGCCTATTTTTTACAGAGCTTTGGGAAAGGTTTTCTTATTATGGTATCCAGCCTTTACTTATTCTCTACATGATTGCCATGATCAATGAGGGTGGCTTAGCACTTGATCGACCAACAGCTGCCGCTATTGTTGGGTTATTTGCAGGTTCTATGTATTTAATGACCGTCTTTGGCGGATGGGTTGCAGATAACTGGTTAGGGCAAGCACGTGCTGTCTGGTATGGATCAATTATTATTGCCTTAGGTCATTTATCAATTGCCCTTAGCTCTCTATTTAATCAGTCTTTCTTTTACTTAGGTTTAGTATTGATTGTTTTAGGTACCGGATTATTTAAAACCTGTATTTCAGTAATTGTAGGTACGCTGTATAAAACCCATGATGCAAGGCGTGATGCAGGTTTTTCCATCTTTTATATGGGAATTAACATGGGGTCTTTTATTGCCCCACTCATAACGGGATTGTTGGTACAAAATCATGGCTGGCATTTAGGCTTTGGTATTGGTGGCATTGGGATGTTAATTGCTTTATTAATTTTCCGCTTTTTTGCACTCCCGCAACTTCAAACTTTTAATGAGTTACGTCAGGAAACCAACACATGTAATAAACCTGTTGTAGATAATAAAAATGCACCCAAAATTGTATTTAGCTTTTTATTCGTAGTTGCAATGATTATTGCATTAACTTTATTTGGCATCATCCACATTAACCCAGTCGTGGTAGCAACCTACTTAACCGTAGGAATTGGCCTCGGAATTATTGCTTACTTTGCTTATTTATTGCTTTTCCTTAATTTAGATCAAAACGACAAATTTAAAATTATTATTTGTTTTGTGCTATTGATCACTTCCGCTCTTTTTTGGTCTGCTTTTGAACAAAAGCCAACATCTTTTAATTTATTTGCTCAGGACTATACAAACCGCCATGTTTTAGGCTTTGAAATTCCAACCGTATGGTTCCAGTCTATTAATGCCTTTTTTATCATTATTTTTGCTCCAATTGCCGCATGGTTGTGGGCAAAACTAGGCAAATCAAATAAAGACCCCAATTACATTTCAAAATTTATTATTGCGCTTTTACTCGCGGCAGGCGGATTTTTAGTAATGTCGTTTGCTAGCCGTTTTGCGATTAGTGATGGCTTGGTTTCGCCGTTTTGGATTGTAGGCAGTTTATTTTTACTTACACTAGGAGAACTCTGCCTAAGTCCAATTGGTTTATCGACCATGACCAAACTTGCACCAAATGTAATTCGTGGGCAAATTATGGGACTATGGTTTACAGGTACTGCTTTAGGTAATCTCATGGCAGGTCTAATTGGCGGACAAGTTTCAGCAGATGCGATCGAACATTTACCTAGTTTATTTATGCGCTGCGTATTGGCGTTGGTTATTGGCGCAATCGTGTTATTTTTACTAAAGAACCCCCTGAATAAATTAATGAACAAAAGTACCAGCAAAGTTCAACCCAATTTGGAAACAATATGACCGACTTAACTGTTCCAGAAAAACTAGCAAAACTTCGTGAACTCATGGCCACTCAACACGTTGATGCTTTGGTTGTAATGAGTGCAGATCCACATATGTCAGAGTATTTACCTGACTACTGGAAAGCAAGGCAGTGGTTAAGCGGTTTTAGTGGCTCTGTTGGCACCTTAGTTGTGACTCAAAACTTTGCAGGACTGTGGGCAGATGGCCGCTATTGGGTGCAAGCCGAACAACAACTCGCTGGAACTGGCTTTCAATTACAAAAGCTGACCAGTGATGAAACTTCTACACATCTCGCGTGGATTGAGAAAAATCTACCAACTGGTTCGGTCATTTCAGTAAATGGCCAAACATTATCCATTCAACAATTTAAGGCGCTCGAACATACTGCACGACTTAATCACTATAAAATTGAAACCCAGCAAGATTTAGTTGGAGAGATTTGGTTAGACCGTCCAGAACTTCCCTCAGAAAAAATCCATTTGATGCCTGAAGGATTAAATGCCCTCTCTCGTAAAGAAAAAATTCAGGCAATTCGCGAGAGCTTAGCTAACAAGAATATTGCAGGTCATTTTATTTCATCTTTAGATGATATTGCATGGGTCCTAAATGCACGTGGACAAGATGTAGAGTATAACCCTGTATTCCTTTCACATTTGTATATCAGTGCTCAACAGGCTGTTCTATTCATTGATAGCATTAAAGTTGATTCAACTATTCAACAAGCTTTCAAAGCTGATGGCATTGAGATTCGTGACTATCAAGATTCAGCTCAGTTTTTAGCAAATATTTCTAATGCATCTATGCTGTTAGATCCCGCCAAAGTATCGATTTTTCATGAGCAAGCTATCGCAAAAGATATTCGGGTTGTCTACGACATCAACCCTAGTACACTTTTTAAATCGCGTAAGCATGAAAGTGAAATAGCTCATATCCGTCATGCCATGGTGAAAGATGGAGTCGCGCTTTGCCATTTCTTCCACTGGTTAGAAAAAGTACTTCATCAGGGAAAAAGCATTTCAGAGTTGACTATTGATGAGAAAATTACAGCCTTCCGCGCTGAGCAAGAGGATTTTATAGGGCCAAGTTTTTCAACGATTGCTGGCTTTAATGCTAATGGTGCTCTACCCCACTACCGTGCAACTGAAGAGCACTATTCACTTATCGAAGGCGATGGTCTATTGCTGATTGACTCAGGTGGTCAATATGTAGATGGAACAACGGATATTACTCGTGTTGTTCCTGTAGGCACGCCAACAGGGCAACAAAAACGTGACTATACATTGGTTTTAAAATGTCACATTGCTTTGGCAAAAACGATTTATCCGGAAGGTTTAGCTGCACCACTACTCGATTCAATTTGTCGTCATACTTTATGGCAACATGGTTTAGATTATCGCCATGGAACAGGCCACGGCGTAGGCTTTGCGCTTAACGTACACGAAGGACCGCAAGTACTTTCTTATTACGCACCAATACATGCCCATAGCAAACTACGCGCGGGAATGATTATTTCTAACGAGCCGGGCTTATACCATGAGGGACAATATGGTATTCGCATTGAAAATCTGGTTGCAAACAAACTTCACTCTGGATTTGAAAAAACTTACGGTGAATTTTTGGAGTTTGAAACGCTGACGCTTTGCCCGATTCATTTAGATTGTATCGTTGTTGATCTGCTAACGAATGAAGAGAAAGACTGGTTAAATGGTTATCATCAAACTGTCCAAGAAAGACTCGCTGAGCACTTATCGGGCGATGTTTTAGATTGGCTGATTTATAGCACACGTAAGATTTAATCTTCTTTTTAATTAAGTAAGGCAGAATAGTTTTTTATTTACAATAGAAGCTTATTCTGCCTTATTGGTACTTATCTATAATTTCAAAAGGCTCACTTCTTAAAACCTTTTTTTCTGCAAATTTCTAACGAATGAAATAGTTAAACTGGTTACTTCTTTTTTTGCTATATTAGCCCATTAGAAAGCGGCTTCTTATTTTAAAACCTAAGAAGCCTTTTCTGAAAACGGGTATCAATATGGGTAACTATTTTAGTCACTTATTAAATATATTTTAATTATCATGAGGTTAAGTTCATCATGCTTCTAATGATCGACAATTACGACTCTTTTACCTACAACATCGTCCAGTATTTTGGCGAGTTGAATCAGGAAGTAAAAGTAGTTCGCAATGATCAAGTCACATTAGAGGATATTGAACGATGGCAACCTAAATATCTGGTTATTGGTCCTGGTCCTTGCTCCCCAAGTGAAGCTGGTATTTCAATTCCTGCAATTAATCATTTTGCCGGAAAAATTCCTTTGCTTGGCGTGTGTTTAGGGCATCAAAGTATTGGGCAAGCTTTTGGCGGAAAAATTGTAAGAGCCAAAACGGTGATGCATGGACGTTTA
This sequence comes from Acinetobacter pittii, assembly GCF_022449185.1. Lineage (GTDB taxonomy): Bacteria > Pseudomonadota > Gammaproteobacteria > Pseudomonadales > Moraxellaceae > Acinetobacter > Acinetobacter pittii_I. The sequence goes on along the minus strand of NZ_JAKUKO010000001.1, from coordinate 305,379 downwards.
TCTGATATGTACCATAGCAATAAGGGTATTTTCAGTAATCTTCCTAGCCCATTCTCGGCGACTCGTTATCATTCATTAGTCATTGATCAAGAAACACTACCTGACTGTCTTGAAGTAACGTGCTGGACCAATGAAGCAGATGGCTCAATGGAAGAAATCATGGGTGTTAAACATAAGACATTGCCTGTTGAAGGCGTGCAGTTCCATCCTGAATCAATCTTGAGTCAACATGGCCATCAAATCTTTAAAAACTTTTTAGATATTTATGCATAAGTGATCCCTATGAATATTCAACAAGCACTTAACCATATAACAAAAAATATTCACCTGACTCAGCCGCAAATGGAAGACATTATGCGTAGCATCATGCAGGGTGAGGCAACCGAAGCACAAATTGGTGCTTTGATGATGGGCCTTCGCATGAAAGGCGAAAGTATTGACGAAATTACTGCTGCTGCGCGTGTCATGCGTGAATTTGCCATCAAAATTGATGTCAGTGATATCAAATATTTAGTTGATATTGTCGGCACGGGTGGCGATGGTCAAAACTTATTTAATGTCTCTACCGCTTCAAGCTTTGTAATTGCGGCGGCAGGTGCAACCATTGCCAAACATGGTAACCGTGGCGTTTCAAGCAAATCAGGTTCATCTGACTTACTTGAGCAAGCTGGTATTAATCTTGATCTAGACATGCAACAAACTGAACGCTGCATCCGTGAGATGGGTGTAGGGTTTTTATTTGCTCCAAACCACCACAAAGCAATGAAATATGCTGTTGGACCACGTCGTGAGCTTGGTGTTCGTAGCATTTTCAATTTACTCGGCCCGCTTACGAATCCGGCCGGCGTAAAACGCTTTGTGATTGGCGTATTTTCAGATGAACTTTGCCGTCCAATTGCCGAAGTGATGAAGCAACTTGGTGCTGAACATGTGATGGTGGTTCATTCAAGAGATGGGCTTGATGAAATCAGCCTTGCAGCTCCTACAACTGTCGCTGAACTAAAAGACGGTGAAATTACTGAATGGACACTTACCCCTGAAGATGTCGGGATTGAGTCACAAACTTTAAACGGTTTAGTGGTTGCGGATGCCGCAGCAAGCTTAAAGCTGATTAAAGATGCATTGGGTAAAAATAAAACTGATATTGGTGAAAAAGCAGCAAATATGATTGCGCTTAATGCGGGTGCTGGTATTTATGTGTCAGGTATTACCAAAACTTATGCTCAGGCTGTTACCTTCGCTCAAGATATTATTTACGGCGGACAGGCTTTAGAAAAAATGAGTGTTTTGGCTGAATTTACCAAAACATTAAAGCAATCTCAGGCAGATTAAGGATTTCTCATGATTAATATTCAAAATACCATTTTAGGTAAAATTGTTGACCGTAAACATGAGGAACTTGCTGCGCGTTTAAAACAACGTAATTTGCAAGATGTTGAAGAACTAGCAAAAGCTGCGACTCCAGTACGTGGCTTTGCAAATGCTTTACAAAATAAACGTCCGGGTGTGATTGCTGAAATTAAAAAAGCATCTCCATCAAAAGGAGTTATTCGCGCAGACTTTAATCCTGCTGAAATTGCCCAGCAATATGAACAAGCTGGAGCTGCGTGTTTGTCTGTTTTAACTGATGTTGATTTCTTTCAGGGAGCAGATGAAAATATTGCGATTGCTCGCAATCATTGTGCCCTACCTGCTTTACGTAAAGACTTTCTGATCGATCCATATAATGTAGTTGAAGCTCGCGCTTTGCATGCTGACTGTATTTTATTAATTGTCGCTTGTTTATCTGACCAGCAACTCGAAGAAATGTCAAAAACTGCGTTTGAACATCAACTCGATGTATTAGTTGAAGTTCATGACGAAGAAGAAATGGAACGCGCTTTAAAGCTTTCTGAGCAATGTTTATTAGGTGTGAATAACCGTAATTTAAAAACGTTTGATGTGGATTTAAATACGTCTATCCGTTTGAAAAAATTACTTCCGGCCTCACGTTTATTAATTACTGAAAGCGGTATTGCGACACCAGATGATGTACATATGATGCAAGAGCATGATATTCACAGCTTCTTGGTGGGCGAAAGTTTTATGAAACAACCTCGTCCAGATCAAGCTTTTACTGCCCTTTTTGGACAACCTCAAACGGTTTAATGAAGATATATGAGTAATAAAGATTCATCGCTTTCTAAAGAGCAACAGAAGTTATTGAAGCAATTTAAAAAGCAAATCTCCAATCCTCATTCAAGCAAAATCACAAATCAGCCTGAGACTAAAAAATCTCAGGCTGAGTCTGAAGAATTGGAAGATACCCATCTGTTTCAACAGGCTGTTGCAGGTGTAAAACGCATCAACAATAGCAATATTGCCGATGTAAAAACACCTCGTGCCAGAAAAGTCGACGCACAAACGCTAGCGAAACGTGCAGCTGCCGAAGGTGGTCGTGACACCGAACATGCCGAGTTATCAGATACGCAAGCTGCTTTAAATCCGGTCGCAAGCCAAGCAACGTTAAGCTATCGCATCGCGACTCTGCAACATAAGGTTTTTGAAGACTTAAAAGCAGGCAAGATGCGCTGGTTTGAAGCTGTAGATTTACACGGCTGTACCATTGAACAAGCACGTGACGCAGTTTTACAAATTATTCAGATGGCAAAAGATGAAAATCAAAATGTCATTAAAATTGTGCATGGTAAAGGCCCAGAAGCGGTCTTAAAAACCTATGTCAACGGATGGTTACGTCAGCATCGTGATGTTTTGGCCTTTGTAAGTGCCCCTGAAAATCAAGGTGGTACAGGTGCCGTTCTCGTACTGCTTAAACGTGCAGAAAAAAATCCTAAGTTCGAACAAAAAAAATGATCCTTTGGGATCATTTTTTTACATCAAACACCTGCAATAATTGAGCAACTACTGCAATGGCAATCATTGCAGGTTGTTTCGATGAAATTCCTTCTACCCCGATCGGGCAAACCAAACGTTGTAAAGTTTCCTGAGTATAACCTCGCACCTGCATACGTTTTTCAAAAATGGCCCTTTTACTTTTTGAGCCAATCATCCCAACATAAGCAAATGGTTTTGCCGTAGGTTTTAAGGCTGTAAAACACAGTTGCAAATCTAGTTGATGATCGTGCGTTAAAATTAAAACTGCACCTGAACGGTCAAAATGCTCAATCTCGGCGTCTAAGGTATCAGTTGTTATACAGTGCGTCTGTTCCAATAAATCGGATGGGAAAATATCATCACGCGGATCAATCCATTTCACCATGACACCTATAGGCAATAAACAACGAACAATTGCTTCACCCACATGCCCGGCGCCACAAATCAGCACTTGCATAGCATAAGGCTGAATCTGCTGGCTAAATTGCCATTCTTCACGACTTGTAGAATGAAACTCGAAATTCGGCTGTTGTTCTATATCCACAATCTGCCAAGTGGATGCATATTGATGTGAGACGGTACGCCATATATGCCTTCCAGCTCGCCATGCTTGCAAACTCACGGATAAATCCGATGTGACCGTAGCGGGTGATATTTTTTCAAACAATAACCATATCACTCCGCCACAACACTGCCCCAACCGAGCACTAAGGTTAAAACGTTCAATACGCCTCACACAAGTTCCCGTTTCACTTAACATTGCTTTAGCAATATCAATCGCCTGAAACTCTAAATGCCCACCGCCGATCGTATCTGACTGCTGCCATTGCTGTTGCAAATTAAACCGCAACAACATGGTTGCACCAACCTCTCGCGGTGTAGAACCATCAGCGCGGACTACTGTGACCAATACCATAGGCAGAGCATCGACTTGCCACGCTACAAAATCAGTCCACCATTGTAAATGTTGCATAATCTTCTACATTTTAGCTTGTGGTCGGTCAGCCAAAGCTTGTCCCCGTCCAATAGCAATTGCACGTAAAATTTCTTCGGCAGTTGCTGGAGCATTGAGTACGAGCGGTGCATTTTCTGGAATAGCTGCCTGTACCGCCTGACGAATTGCCGAGAAAACAGATAATGCCAGCATAAATGGAGGTTCACCTACTGCTTTGGAGCGGTAGATGGTGTCTGCCTGATTTTGATTATTAAACAATTTGACATTAAAAATATGAGGAATATCTACACTGGTCGGGATTTTGTAAGTTGAAGGTGCATGGGTAAACAAACGGCCTATGTGTGGCCCCTGCGGCTGCCAATACAACTCTTCTGTCGTGAGCCATCCCATCCCTTGTACAAAACCACCTTCAATTTGCCCAATATCAATTGCTGGGTTAATTGACTGCCCGACATCATGCAAAATATCGGCACGTAATACTTTCATTTCCCCAGTTAGCGTATCTATTGCGACCTCGCTGACCGCTGCGCCATAAGCATAGTAGAAAAATGGATGCCCTAAATGGTTGACCTGATCATAGTGAATTTCTGGCGTTTTATAAAAACCACTGTCCCATAATTGCACACGTGCCATATATGCTCGTTGAACCAAGTCAGGAAATGTCCATGAATGGCCATTCGCTGTTGAAACCATACTATCTTCAAACTGGACTTGCTCTGCGTCACTATCACTTATGTCTGCTGCAAGTTTTGCCAGACGCTCACGAATCTTAATACAAGCATTTTGAACAGCTTTACCGTTTAGATCTGCTCCACTCGATGCTGCAGTTGCCGAAGTATTTGGCACCCGAGAAGTGTCTGTTGCAATTAAACGAACACTATCGATGGGTAAACCCAACTCATGTGCAGCAACCTGCCGTACTTTGGTATATAACCCCTATCCCATTTCTGTACCACCGTGCGTAATCGCAACAGTGCCATCCATGTACACATAGACTAGTGCACCTGCCTGATTGTAATGCACGGCGTTAAACGAAATACCAAACATTAATGGGGTTAACGCAATACCACGCTTAATGATGTTATTGCTCTGATTAAAGGCATGAATGCTCTGTTTACGTTTCGCGTAATCGCTACCTTGCAATAATTCGGCCACCAGTCGAGGAGCAACATTATCACGAACTTCTGCCCCATAATGCATGCGATCACGTCCAGCACCCGGCTGTTCGGCAAAGAAATTACGTTGACGAATTTCAACTGGGTCACAACCTAAATAACGAGCAATATCATCAATAATATTTTCAATGACAAACATACCTTGTGGTCCACCAAAACCACGGTATGCTGTATTAGAAACAGTATTGGTTTTACAACGTAAGTTACGTAGCTCAACTGCATTTAAATAATAAGCGTTGCCAATATGGCAAATTGCTCGTTCATTTACTGGCCCAGATAAATCAGCCGAAAAACCACAGTTTGAAGCCAGTTGCACCTTTAAGCCTTGCAGAACACCACTGTCATCAAAGGCCACAGACCACTCATAAGCAAAACCGTGACGTTTACCTGTAGCGCTCATATCATCATCACGATCTAAGCGTAATTTACACGGACGGCCTGTTTTTTGTGCTGCCAAAGATGCAATGCATGCCCACTGCGCCGATTGCGACTCTTTACCACCAAAACCACCACCCATACGGCGACTTTCCACACTGACCTGATGCATATTCATGCCTAGTGCATGACAAATCAGCAGCTGCATTTCGGTTGGATGTTGTGTCGAGCAATAGACTTTTAACCCATCATTTTCTTGTGGTATAGCATAGGAAATCTGTCCCTCTAGGTAAAAATGCTCTTGCCCACCCAGCTCAATAGCACCTGAAAGTTGGTGGGCTGCATTTTGAAATGCCTGTTCAACGTCACCGTGGCTAAATTCAACAGGCGGTAACACCCACGATTCTTTTTTAATCGCATCTTGAATTGTTAAAATCGGAATTTCGGGTACATACTCAATTTTCGCCAAGCGAACTGCCTGACGGGCTTGCTGATAACTGTCAGCAACAACCACAAACAGGGCTTGTCCATAAAATTCGACCTGATCTTCGGCAAAAATCGGGTCATCTTTAACAATTGGTCCCCAATTATTTTCAACCTCAATATCTTTTGCCGAAAAAACTGCATAAACACCATCAGCCTGACGTACGGCATCCAAATCAAACTTACTGATTTTGCCTTTGGCACAATTTGAAAATCCGACCGCTAGATGCATGGTATTTTCAAGCTCGGGTAAATCATCAATATAAGTTGCCTGCCCCGTCACATGTAAATGCGCGCTCTCGTGTGAAATCGAATCACCTGCTTTAGCGGATTTTTTAGAAATCTTTAAGTCAATATTTTGATTCATGTCAGATCTCCACCATAGCAATCAAGTCATTTACTCGAGTGATTGTCCGAGACAGGATTTTTTCTACATAAAACCGCTGTAAACAGTTTTTCGCGACGTGTAATCGATATGCCGAGCTAGCACGTCCATCATCTAAAGGCTGATAGTCTTGCGATAAAGCCTCTTTTGCCTGAACGATCAATTCTGCTGTAATTTGCTGGCCTTCCAATATGGCTTCTGCATATTTTGCACGTTTGGGAATAGCTGCCATACCACCAAAAGCAATTCTGACATTGTGAGCGACACTATCTTTATCTAGCTCACATGAAATGGCTGCACATACCGCAGAAATATCTTGTTCAAAACGTTTGGCAATTTTATAGCTGGCAAATTTAAAACGCGTCTGCCCTTCACGAAGCGGAATAACAATCGCCTCAACAAACTCACCAAGTTGTAATGCTGTTTTTTGATAATCTATATAAAAGTCTTCCAAAGCAATTTCACGAGTCTGTTCACCTGCTCGCAAAATCAATCGTGTACCTAGCGTAATTAATGCTGGCATTGAGTCACCAATAGGTGAACCATTAGCAATATTTCCGCCTAGGGTTCCAGCATTTTTAATCGGCATAGAAGCAAAACGGCGCTGTAATTCTTGAAAGTCAGGATAAAAATCTGAAATTTTGATGAGTGCATCACTCAGACTTACATTTGCCCCAATCGTTAAAGCGTGGTCGGTAACTACAATATTTTTCAATTCTTCAACCTGACCGATATAAAGCATATCGCCTAAATCACGGCCCTGCTTTGTTACCCACAAACCGACATCTGTACTACCTGCAACAATCCGTGCTTGCGGTAACTGCAAACGTAATGCGGCAAAATCCAGCAAAATCTTTGGTGCAAAGAATTGTTGACCATGATCATTTAAATGTAATGCAGGTAATGTTTTGATCTCTTTTAATACATCAATTATTTTTTGGCGTTCTAATACAACACGTGGATAGTCATAAGCTTTTTGTGCTGCATCTAAAATAGGGCGATAGCCCGTACAGCGGCACAAATTTCCAGAAAGATAATCACTGATTTTATCTTTGCTTGGTGGCTGTTGTTCATTTTCATACATTGCCCATAACGACATGATAAAACCGGGCGTGCAAAAACCACATTGTGAGCCATGCATATCCACCATCGCCTGTTGTACAGGATGCAATGTCCCAGCTTGTGTAGGTAATAAATTATGAATATCTTCTACTGTAAATAAAGCTTTACCATCTAAAGTCGCTAAAAACTGAATACAGGCATTCACGCTCCGTAATTGCAGGTTGTCATTAATCAACTCACCAATCACTACTGTACATGCACCACAATCGCCCTCAGCACAGCCCTCTTTTGTACCAGTCTGACGAGTCTTACCAGTTTGGGTATATTCTCGGAGAAATTGTAAGACCGTCATGGTGGGTAATACATTTTCTACTTGTTGCTGACTGCCACGAAAAAAAAAGGTAATTGGACGTTCTGACATTTTTTATCCTTATGCTCTATAGTACGGCATATTTGCAAATATGATGCCATGAGGCGATCATTTATAACTTAACTGTATTAGTCGCACATTTCATGTTCAAATACTTGACTATTAACGATAAAAAACATGAAATTTATTCACCATTTATCCAACGCGTACCGAACAGGATAAATATAGTGCGACGAGTTATGAACATCAGGTCATGTTTCTGATACAATGCCGAGCTTGTCTAATAGAGTAAATTTATACGCCTTATGTCAATGCAGCAATCGTACGCAAACATTCTGACTGCCGTCGGTGAAGACCTTAATCGTCCCGGCCTTAAAGATACGCCTGTGCGTGCGGCTAAAGCTTTTTCATATTTAACTTCTGGCTATAGTAAAACTTTAGAAGAAGTCACCAATAATGCGGTTTTCCCATCAGATAACCATGAAATGGTATTGGTGAAGAATATTGAATTCTATTCGCTTTGCGAACATCATCTCCTCCCATTCTACGGTCGTGTTCATGTTGCCTATTTACCGGAAGGCAAAGTTCTCGGCCTATCTAAATTTGCACGAATTACCGAGATGTTTGCTCGCCGTTTGCAAATTCAGGAAAATCTGACTCAACAAATCGCAGAAGCTGTCGCAGAAGTGACTGGTGCTCGCGGTGTTGCTGTAGTCATCGATTCAGCACATATGTGTATGATGATGCGTGGTGTAGGTAAACAAGAGTCTACAACCCGTACAGTTTCATTTGTCGGCGATTTTAAAACCGACAAAGAAGCACGTCGTGAATTTTTAAGTGCAGTACCAGAAAGCTATTAATCTGGTTTTACTGCCAAAATAAAAGCCCGCCGAAGTTGGGCTTTTTTTATATCTATTTAAAGCACTTAACCAATAAAACATAACAATTAAATTAGGTGATTTTTGTTATAAAAGTACGCATCTTTATTTTTAAACGATTTAGAGTTAATCATGCGATTTAAAAAAATTTCTTACTTACTTTTACCCCCTCTTATTATTTTTAGTACCTCAATTTATGCGGGCAATACATCAAAAGAACAAGAAATTAAAAAACTGGTAGATCAAAACTTTAAACCTTTATTAGATAAATATGATGTGCCGGGTATGGCTGTGGGTGTTATTCAAAATAATAAAAAGTATGAAACGTATTACGGCCTACAATCCGTTCAAGATAAAAAAGCCGTAAATAGCAGTACCATTTTTGAACTAGGTTCAGTCAGTAAATTATTTACCGCAACAGCAGGTGGATATGCAAAAACAAAAGGAAAAATTTCTTTTAATGACACACCCGGAAAATATTGGAAAGAGTTAAAAAACACCCCAATTGATCAGGTCAATTTACTTCAACTTGCCACCTATACAAGTGGTAACCTCGCCTTGCAATTCCCAGATGAAGTACAAACAGATCAACAGGTTTTAACTTTTTTTAAAGATTGGAAACCTAAAAACCCAATCGGTGAATATAGACAATATTCAAACCCAAGTATTGGCCTATTTGGGGAAATAGTTGGTTTATCAATGAAGCAGCCTTTTAGTCAGGTCTTGGAAAAAACGATTTTTCCGGACCTTGGCTTAAAACATAGCTATGTCAATGTGCCTAAAACTCAGATGCAAAACTATGCATTTGGCTATAACCAAGAAAATCAGCCAATTCGAGTTAACCCTGGTCCGCTAGATGCTCCAGCATACGGCGTCAAATCGACACTACCCGATATGCTTAAGTTTATTAATGCCAACCTCAACCCACAGAAATATCCGAAAGATATTCAACGTGCAATTAATGAAACACATCAGGGTTTCTATCAAGTCGGCACCATGTATCAGGCACTTGGTTGGGAAGAATTTTCTTATCCAGCGCCTTTACAAACTTTATTAGACAGTAATTCAGAACAAATTGTGATGAAGCCTAATAAAGTGACTGCCATTTCAAAAGAACCTTCAGTTAAGATGTTCCACAAAACTGGTTCAACCAATGGTTTTGGAACATATGTCGTGTTCATTCCTAAAGAAAATATTGGCTTAGTCATGTTAACCAATAAACGTATTCCAAACGAAGAGCGTATTAAGGCGGCTTATGCTGTGCTAAATGCGATAAAGAAATAATTTTTCCCTAAAACAAAAAGAGAGAAATAGAGGAAATCTATTTCTCTTTTTTTATGAATATACGATTTAAAAGAACCAGACATACCCTAAGCTTGATTTCATCCAGTCCAGATGATTTTGTTTTTCATAATCCCAATTCAGGCGAATAGCATTATTACTATTAATGGCATATTGCCACTGGGTATTTAAACGTAAGTTCCATTGGTTTTGGTCTTCCCAATAGGGTAGTTCAACTTGCACCACAGTGTTAAATTTTTCAAACCACTGATTCATACATCCTAATGTCGGCCCTACTCCCACACGCCAGCCTTTATCTAAATTTGAACCTGCTTGGACATAAGTTTGGACTTGCCCATAGCACACATGTTTACGGTCATAGTCCGCAACACTATAGCCAACTTGGGTATTAAAACTCGCTACCCCATGCTGTTTTTCATCACTATAAACGCCGTCATGAACTGCTTCTTGACGCCAACCTAAGTTAAATCCCCAAGTAAGAGGTGTTTTGAATGGTTGGATCGGGTTATAAGAGTTCACCTCTAGTAGATCAAGATGTTCTAGCTTTAAATGATCATCTCGCCACTGTGCATTACCATTTAAAAATAATAATTGAGTACCGGCACGGTATCCGCCCTGCGGATCTATTAAGTCATGATAAGCCTGTCTATGCCCAATCTCGATAAACTTATCACCTTGCACTTCGCCCAGTTTTAGCGAAACATTACGTGCATTATGACCTTGAGTCGGCTCGGTTGATGGTCTTTTAGGTTCTTGGCGTTGTTTGTCTAAATCAATCTGACTTCGTAGTGCTAAAAGCTGTCTAAGCTGTGGCTGAGCAAAACTTTCTTCAACTTTGCGACTAATGAATTGTAGATATAAATCATCGTAAGCCATCTCAAGAATTTTGGCCTGATCTGATGGGCTAAATGATTTAAGTGTTTCCGAAGACTCTTTAATTGGCTTCATTGCTAACTGATGAGCCACTTTAGCTAAAGATGCACCATGCTGATGAGCTTGAGCTAATAATTGAGTCTCTAAAGCTGGTCGATACACAGGAGCATTAGTAAGCCCTTGCTGCTGCATCGCTTTAATGGTTTCCATTGGAATAGAAGCGTAATTAAACTTTTCTTGTAAGTTAGACTCAGGTTTAACCAAATCAACCAATCCCAATAAACGATAGGCGCAGTTGTCACTCACAAAGTAATAAGGGAAGCTCACATGTTGCATTTCCCAAATGTGAGACACTAAAAAGCGTGTTTCTTCAGGAGATAGATTTAACTCATATTCCCACAAATCACGGCTCTCAAAATCACCATATTCTTTTACCTTACGATAGTAAGGCATCAGTGAATATTCACCTGGATACTGCCCTGTTAAACCTTTCCATGCATATGACCAGTTGTCGTTGCCTGCCACAGTTGCTGCGTAGTTTACGGCGTAAGAAACAAGGTTTAACTGCTGTTGATCTTTTGGATCTAAACGCAATAAAGTATGCCCAAACATGGAGCTAGGATTGCCCATAAAATCGGTTGCATAAATTAATGTCGCTTTGTAGGGCTTAATTTGCCCAATCCAGTTTTCAAATTCGGTACACTTTACTTGAGGCAATTCATTTTCTTGAATGCCGACTTTTTGCATGAGCCATTGACTACGTGCAGGGAACTTACAACGAATCGACTGATTATCTTGAGCAGGCATAAATAATGCCGAGATATCCGCTTTCAGCTCTTCTTTTAGATTATTTTTTCCATTTTTTGATAGGAAATAGCCACCGTAAGTGACCTCACTTTTCTGGTTTTTATTGGCATACATGAGCCTTTGCCATGTAATATCTTGGTCAAGATTTTGTTGTTCTGCGATTGACCAATATTTTTGAATAGATGGATTTATATCTGCTGAATACGCAATATTCACTGCCAAAGAGGCAAAAACTAAAACAACTGACTTCATTAAGCTCATCAATTTTTATCATTAAATATAAGAAAAACCCTGCCATATGACAGGGTTTTCAGTTTCAAACTTATACGTAAGCTTTTAAAACGTCATCTTTAGCCATTACAGTTTGTAATGATGCTAATACTTGAAGCGTATTTTGGTTGTTTGCAGAATAGATTTCACCAAAGTTTGCTTTTGAAACTTTAAAGAAACGGTCTTTATCTTGAGGTTTAATTTGCATTAATTCAGCAAGTACGTTCAGGCTTTCACCTTGGCCTACGGCCATATCACGTGCTAAAGCTTCAGCATTTTCATTTGTGAATGTAACCACTTGCGCAGTTACTGTTCCGCCTTGACGGCAGCCTAAAGTACCGAAAGTAATACCTAATAATTGGTTAGTAAAAATGCCGTTTGTTGTTGCAGCAAGAATTTTAGGTACCACTCCTTTTTGGCCAGCCCATACTTGCGTACCCACACCACAACCTACATCGTTATCAGCCATAGCAACACTTGAACCAGCTGCTAACAAAGCAGCTAAAGCTAATTTTTTTAACATAGATGTATATCTCCAAAAATCATTATTGATTTGTTTCTTATGTATTGTTATGTGTAACTATTATTACACCCTATCAAAGATAGCGATAAGCTTGTCATTTAGCAATTAAAAAATAAACAATATGATAAAAATTGAAAGAGGAATTTTTACTTTAAATTCCAATCACCTTGATTATCTCGATGACCTAATATTTTAAGAACTAATACTAAACTTAGCAGTAATAATAAATACCATGACCCAAGTTTCCCCCAACCCACCATATGCCAAGCATCAACCTGACTTGGATAGAGCCATATTTTATAAAAAGTACTAATATTTTCAGCAATCCAGATGAGAAAAGCGAGAGTAAATAATACAGGTAACATCGGAATTTTAAATTTATGCTCATTTAACTGAAAATAAAGCTTGGTCTTCCAAAAAATAAAAATACTGATCGCAAATAAAATATAGCGAATATCAAGTACAAAAAATTTACTCATAAAGTTTATATATGAGAAAAATGCGAGTAAAAGCATCGTTGCAAAACTTGGAAGTTTTTCAAAAGAAACCTGAAACAGTCGAATTGAACGTGCAAAAAAACTACCCACAGCCGAATACATAAAGCCTGCAAATAAAGGCACAGTTAAAATTTTAAATACCGCAGGCTGTGGATATTGCCATGACGCAATCGCAGGATGAGTCAAGAATATTTCCATGACCATCGCCATAACGTGAAATAAAGCAATAACTTTGGCTTCTGCCCACGATTCAAGTTTTAAATATAAAAGACAGATCTGAATCAGCACTGCATAGATGAGTAAATAATCATAGCGATAAAAACCCATATATTCATGGCTTCCCATCGGTGCTGTGAAAGCAAAAGCAATTAAAAGCAGAATACCAAACAAGGCTGCCGAAACAGCCTTGCCGATAAAATGAATTGGTAAAGTAAGATGGCGCACAAAAACTATCCTAGATATTTAGCACTATACTCATGCACTGTATCTACAAAGATTTTTGGTTGCGCAGGGTCTACCCACTGTGTAATACCGTGACCTAAGTTAGCAACGTAACCTGTTTTTTCACCGTTTTCGTAGGCATCGTCTAACATTGCTTTTACAGCTTTTTCAATTGAAGCAGCCGAGCCATATAAAACAGCAGGGTCAAGATTGCCTTGTAACGCTACACGCCCAGAGACAATATTTCGAGCTGTATTAAGTGGAGTAGTCCAGTCCAGCCCTAATGCATCCGCACCAGTGGTAATCATTGGTTCTAACCATTGACCGCCACCTTTGGTGAACACAATAACAGGAATACGGCGGCCATCTTTCTCACGCTGTAAACCAGCAATGATTTTATTCATGTAGTTTAAAGAGAATTCGACGTATTCGCGGTGTGCTAATGCCCCGCCCCAGCTATCAAAGATCTGGATGGCCTGAGCACCTGCATCAATTTGAGCATTTAAATAATCAATGACTGAATCTGCTAAATGATCAAGTAATGCATGCAAAACTTCTGGTTGTGCATACATCATCTGCTTGGTGAAACGGAACTCTTTACTTGAACCACCTTCAACCATATATGTTGCAAGCGTCCAAGGACTACCAGAAAAACCAATCAGTGGAACTTGGCCACCTAAAGCAGAGCGAATTGTGCTTACTGCATTCATCACATAATCAAGGTCTGACTTTGAATTTAGCTTGGGTAAATTCGCGACCTCTTGTTCAGTACGAACCGTTTTTTGAAACTTAGGGCCTTCACCCGTTTCAAAATAAAGCCCTAAGCCTAATGCATCAGGAATTGTTAAAATATCTGAAAATAAAATTGCTGCGTCTAAATCGTAACGGCGTAAAGGCTGCAAAGTTACTTCACAAGCAAATTCTGTATTTTTACATAGAGATAGAAAGTCGCCTGCTTTTGAACGTGTTTCACGATATTCAGGCAAATAACGTCCCGCTTGACGCATCATCCATACCGGTGTGGTATCTACAGTTTCGCGCAACAAAGCTCGTAGGAAACGATCATTTTTCAAAGTCGTCATTACCAATCTCTATATTCTTTATGTGGCAGCATCATATCAAAAACATAGAGATTTTTATAATTTCAATTTCACACAAAAAACTCGTCAATCTACTAAAAAATGCATATTTACACAAAAGTCTACTGCAAGCAGCAAGCTTTTCTGCAATACTTGCAACATGTTACATCGGGTCTATTGATATTCTTTTAACCACTAAATTGCCAATCTTGGACTCATAGAGATGAGTTATTGGTAATTTTATGCAATTTTAGATTAGATCATACCCCTATTGCTTATATGAAAATTCTTAAGGTTGAATTACATGTTTGTTCGCTCATTACTCGCTATGAGTTTAAGTTGTATTATTGCTAATGTTGCTTTTGCTGCTTCAACAACTGAGCAACCCCTGAACCCTAAAAAGGTATCAGCTCCTGTAGAAGATCCGATTGATCCTTTAGCAGTAGATGCAGCTTCAACTGTAAAAGCTCAAGCTTCGACACAAATTACCGCTCAAGAACAAAATGACCTAAATCGAGCGTCAACAACATTACAAAATTTGCAAAAAACTGAAGACCAAAATGCCGATTCAGGTATTGCCGCTTCAGCACCAGTAGCCGTAGCTAAAACGACCACAACAACTGCAAAGACTTCAGCTCCAGCAGTTTCTTGGACATTAGATAGCTTAAATTCGGCTGAATGGTATGAAAATATTGGCAAGGGCCAGTTTCCAGTTTATGCTCGTGCGCATGTTATGCTAAATAATGCACATGCATCGCCAGGTGCAATTGACGGTATGAGTGGCAAAAACACGTTAAAAGCAATCTCTTCATTCCAGCAAATGAATGGTTTATCACCCACTGGTGAACTGACTAAAGAAACTTGGGATGCATTAGTTGCAAAACAAACAAAACCTGCATTTATTGAATACACCATTACTGATGCTGACTTAAAAGGCCCATACGCACAATCAATTCCTTCTGATTATGCTTTACAGGCTAAAATGAAAGGTTTGTACTACACTCGTGTTAGCGAGATGTTGGGTGAAAAGTTTCATATTGATGAATCTTTCTTAAAAACAATCAATCCAACTGCGACATTCAAAAAAGCGGGTGAAAAAATCATTGTTCCAAATGTACGCAATGATTTACCAGAAGACATTCATTTGATTATTGCGCATAAAGGTGCAAAACAACTGTACCTATTTAACAGCCGTAACCAAATGATTGCGTCATTTCCTGCAACAATTGGCAGTACTGATACGCCTTCTCCGACCGGTACTTACAAGGTAGTTGGTGTAGCACGTAACCCTTGGTATAGCTACTCACCTTCTAATTTCGTACAAGGTAAAAACTTAAAACCGCTTTCTTTACCACCTGGCCCAAATGCTCCTGTAGGTAATATCTGGATTGGTTTAAGTAAAAAATCATTTGGTATTCACGGTACACCAAACCCGTCTTTAATTTCTAAAACTGCATCACATGGTTGTATCCGTTTAACTAACTGGGATGCTAACGATTTAGGTAATAAAGTACGTTCAGGCGTAACTGTTAAATTCCTTGAGTAATCAATAGTTCAATTAAAAACCTGCCTTCATGGCAGGTTTTTTTATGAGTCAACATACATCTATAACTATAAAACTATACGACCATATCAATTATGCAACGACATGTTGCAGTTAACCTATTTTTTAGCCCCACATAGAACATTAAGATATTTCTCAAGAGATAAATAAAAATTTGGGAGATTAGATCATGAATGCTTATCTACATCGTAGTGAAGATCGAGGTCATGTAAAAGCAGGCTGGTTAGAGTCTTATCATAGCTTTTCATTTGGTAGCTGGTATGACCCTAAATATATGGGTGTAAGCGCTCTACGTGTAATTAATGACGACCAGATTGATGCGCATAATGGTTTTGGTACGCACTCTCATGACAACATGGAAATCTTAACCTGTGTGTTAGATGGTGCAATTTCACACCGTGATACGATGGGAAATGAAGGCCAGATTAAAGCAGGTGAATGGCAGCTCATGAGTGCCGGCACAGGTGTTGCCCACAGTGAAATCAACAACACTGATACGCCTGTACATTTACTACAAATCTGGATTATTCCTGATGAAAGAGATGCAGAGCCAAATTACCAGCAAATTAATCTTGACCCGCGTAAAGATCCAAACAAATGGCATTTAATTGCAGGGCCTGATGCAAATGCACCAATGCATATTCGCCAAAATGCAGAAGTAAAATCTGCCGTGTTGGAAAAAGGACATGAGTTAACTGTTGATACGGTTAAAAAAGTGAACTATGTGCACGTGATTTCAGGTGTAATTCGTATTGGCGATCAAGAAGTTAAAGCAGGCGATGCTTTAGTTTTTGAAGATAAAGCGACAATTCACGCAACTGAAGACAGTCAATTTATCTGGTTCGATTTACCTTAAATCATCAAAAGCCCTTTGCATAAAAGGGCTTTTTTTAATCTCCCCCGCCACCACCGCCATCACATCCTCCTGAATCTGAAGATGATGATGAACAGTCATTTGAATAACTAGAGCTATGATGATGACTCGGACTATTATCGTGAAAATGATGTGTTGAAGCAGATGAATGATCATGCTCACCCGATGGTGAATAATTTTTTAAATTTCTGAGTAGCGCGATTAAACAAATGAGTCCAATACTAGAAAAAATTACTATGAATATAATAATAAATAACTTCAAATAACGACCTCCTAGATCAAGCTATAGCGATGCTCGTTGTGTTCCCATTTATTATATGAGTCATGTTTAATAAACAAGTTATTTTTTGATAGATAAGAATAACTTTTAAGTTTCCTTCACATACAGATAAGCACTCGCTCTGGATATACCTAAATGTTGTGCAACCGTCTCCACAGCCTTTTTAATGTCTAATAAGCCATTATTCTTTAACTCATGGATTAATTGTTTTCGCTCATTAAGTTTTAACATGCGCGGTGTAGTGGCATGTTTTGATGCAAATTGATCGATATATCTTCGAATTGCTTCTGTACCATTCGGTTCCAGATTTTCAATAATGTTATTAGTTTCAATTTTAGCAAACTGATCTAAAGCGCTTTGCATTCCTCTAAATAGAGTTAAATCAATATTCATACATAAAGCGGCCACATACTCGCCTTCTTCATCTTTAATACCAATAGAAGTACTTTTTGCAGGACGTCCATCCGCAAACTGGTTTGCATAGTTTGAAATAAGATTTGGAAACTCTGGAGACATAATTCTAGCCAGCCCTAATTCAGTCGCTGGATCTCCAATTTTTCGGCCTGATAAATTATTGTGTATTGAGAGTATGGCATGCTCAGGATTTGTTAAGTCATGGACAACAACTTCACAAAAAGGAAATAGGGTTTCACTTAACCCCTTCGCGATAGTATCTAGTTGAGTGAGTAAATGTTTATCACGATTGCCCAATTTATTTCCTCCTAATGACTTAATTACTATTTCAAACCTAGAGTAAAGGATGTAAACAGCAATTTAGACTTTTTATCTAATTTTAAACTTAATGTAAATCAAAATCTTATATCTCATTGTTATCACATTAGAAAATAAAATTAGACATTTTATCTAGGTGTATATATTTTATCTAAACAAGATAAATATTTTGTGTATTCATTAAGCAATACGAAATCTTGCATCTAAAAACATTGAATAGAATTAGGTTTAATTATGAAAAATTTAACCCTTCCCACTTATGAAGATGTAGCGGCCGCTGCTGAACGTATAAAAGGTTTTGTAAATAAGACTCCTGTTTTAACTTCACGTACTGTTAACAATGAATTTGAAGCAGAAGTATTTTTTAAATGTGAGAATTTTCAGCGTGTTGGCGCTTTCAAATTTCGTGGTGCAATGAATGCGCTTTTGCAATTTAATGACACTCAAAAAAAAGCTGGTGTGGTTGCTTTCTCTTCGGGAAATCATGCACAAGCGATTGCACTTTCAGCAAAAACTCTTGGTATTCCGGCCATAATCGTTATGCCTCAAGATGCTCCTGCTGCAAAAATGGCAGCAACGCGAGAATACGGCGCCGATATTGTTGAATTTGACCGCTATACGGAAGATCGAGAAAAAATTGGAAAAGAGATTGCCGAAAAAAATGGTCTAACCTTAATTCCATCTTATGACCATCCGCATGTAATTGCGGGTCAAGGAACGGCAGCAAAAGAGTTATTTGAAGAAGTAGGTGACCTCGACTACTTGTTTGTATGTTTAGGAGGTGGGGGTTTATTAGCAGGTTCGGCCCTTTCTGCTCGCCATCTCTCTCCTAACTGTAAAATATATGGTGTTGAACCTACTCTAGGAAATGATGGACAAATGTCTTTTAGAAAAGGAGAAATTGTCCATATTGATACGCCGCAAACCATTGCCGATGGTGCTCAAACTCAATATTTAGGTAAATTAACATTCCCTATTATTCAAAAGAATGTAGATGACATTCTGACTGTAAAAGACGAAGAACTGGTGACTTCTATGAAGTTCTTCGCTGAAAGAATGAAGATGGTAGTTGAACCAACAGGATGTCTAGGATTTGCTGCTGCCCGTAACTTAAAACATGAATTAAAAGGCAAACGTATAGGCATCATTATTAGTGGTGGCAATGTCGATATTTCTAAATACGCAGAGTTTTTATCAGCTTAATAAAAGTCTTAAGTCTATCTATGATTGGTTTAAAATCTCATAGATAGACATTAAATCTGAATCTTCTGCTAAAACAACTTCATTTTTTAAATGTGTATTAATCTTGAAGAAAAACTTTGGCAAAAGACACTCTATATTGCTCGGCCTTCGCATCATAATTTTGAAACCCCGAATCAAATATCCATCTTTCAATCTCAGATTTTTTGACTAAATTTTGCAAATGAAGCTGATGATGTCGGTCTAATTCCTCTTTGAGAGCTTGCAGCATTACTTCATTTAAACCAGAGGGAGGATTCAGACCTGTATCTAAAATACTAGGGGCAAATGCCACACTTTTGAGTTCCAGTTGATGCGCTGTCTTTACAACAGTTTTTATCGCGGTCTTGATTCTCTCTAACGTAAACTCTTCTGGAGCGCCCATTCCTATCAGTAAAACTTTAGAGGCTTGTATCGTGGATGGCGTTTGATTTATTAAAAGAGCATCGTTCAATTTCGCACTGAACCAATTATTTTTCCGTATTTCATTTAGTCTCCCATTTAGAGCTTCATCTAAATGTGCCAAACCGCCCGAAAAAGAACGGTCATTCATTTCATGTTCAAAAATACAAGCACAGGAAAGTTCAACCTCAGCCGAGGTACAGTCCCAAGTCACTAGTTCAATATCTAGATTTTGATAGTGGCCAATTTTAGTTTGCTTTAAATCTGTGCTCATATTTTTACTCTTCTCGTTTTACCAGCCATATTTCAGCTCAAGGCCTAAATAATTTGAGTCTTTACCTCCAGCTCTCTTAATCGTGTCTCCGACTTCAAAGTGCACTCCTTCGGCAGCAACAGATAGATTAGAATTTATTTTTTGATCTGCTCTTAGTTGAATATATGCTCCCGTCCAGCTTGAACCTTGTCCTGCTGTATTCGCCATGCTGTTATTGCCTTGGAAATAAACTGCATCATTGGTGGTTTCACGCCATTGAAAACCTAATGCGGTTAATAGGGTGAGTTTATCGGAAGGCTTAAGTGTCAGAGATGGTTTGATGTGAATAATATTGCTGTAGCCACTGTAACCCGCCAAAGTAAAATATGAACCATTTGCAAAGAGTTGGTTAAAGGTATTGAGCTCCTTATCATTAGCGCTTTTATCACCTGTAGCTATATCAAACTGGATGCCTAAACGTGGTGACCAAGCTTGCTCAGCAAACGTATATCCCGTAATGCTACTGAGTCCCCATGCCTGAATAGTTTGTCCACCAATCTTTCCATGTTGAAACATACCTTCAACATCCCAATCAATATTATTCTTTTTACCCATATGGCGAGCATCATATAAGTCTCGAATCTCATTTCCCTTAACGCTTGTAAAAGATGCATTATCGCGTTCATAACGAGAGTAATAACCAGATAACTCACCGCCCCATACATTTTGTTTATCTACACGAAAGCCGCTAAAATTTAAATCGCTTTTCGAGTGGTCATTAAAAGTTGAATCTTTTTCAATCTGAACAGGTCTAGTGAGATAGCCTAAAACTCTCCAATCGCCATATTCATAACCAGACCAAATGCCATCAAAAGCTTGTCTAACGTTTGGCCCTTCGCGATTCGAAATAAATCGCTGCAAGTCAAAAGCCATCTCTTGACGCCCAACTCTAAACTTAAAAGTTCCATTATTTAAAGGACTCACCCAAGCAATAAAGGCTTGTTCTATATCAAGTCTATTTTGATCGGTACTGCTAATATTCTTTTTATCAAACGCTCGCGCATCACTGAGCTGAGTAAATAATTGTAAATGATCACCTATACGTGCATCGGCATGAACTTGTAATCTTTGAATTAAATAGCGATCGGCTTGATTATTTCCGCTACCAAATCTCGCATTATTATTGACTTCAAAACGCTCGCGGATATTTGCCCCTAGTGATAAATAATTATTATCGCCAAAAGGTATATATTTAAAATCATCGCCTATTTTCTTTGGCACACATGGATTTTTTAAAACATCCCAATTTTCTTGCCAGCGATTCGTTGAGATTTTTGGACGAGTTGGACATGCATTTGTATTTGAAACTTCTTGTTCCGCATGAGCAAACTCATAGAGAAATAGGCTACCCGTTAGCAATGCACTCATTTTAATGATTTTAAGATAAGTTTCTGAGCATTTAATTCGAGATTTTCTATCATTAGAAATATGCTGGGCCATCTAGTTTTCCACGGTAATAATCGGTCATTGCAGAGACTTAGTCGTTTACACTCACATTGCCCCTAAGCAATATGAGCGTTGTTATATCAATCATTAAGGCAATAAATTACTTTGTAGCGGCATGAATTTCAGCAATATAACCACCCGGGAACTGTACCATCGCGGCCTCTCGACCATCCGATTTATAGGTATTCACCAAGACTGTCGCACCAGATTTTGTCGCTTTATCTAAAGTCTCAGATAAGTTTTTGACTTCATAACCCGTCATATCATGCCCATATGGATATGGAAGATGACCATCGGTAACCAACACTGTCATTTTGCCGAAATCAGATTCCACGCGAATACGTCTATAGGTTTCATTTGGACGTCCAATTTCTACACCAGCCGCTTTAGGGTTGTCTGAAACCACTTTACCGTGTGAGAAATTGACGAATTTTTTAACAAAAGAATCCGCACTTTGTTTTGAAATATAAATACGATTTTCTGGCACAGTTTCTAGTTTGTTATAGCTCGGTTTAGTGGTGTGCCAATAAAGTTGCATATTCACGCCACCCGGCCATTGAATGACTGCATCACGCCCGATCGGATCTGGAAATGTCTCAACAATGACATCAGCGCCATTTGCTTTAGCAGACTGCACTGCCGCATCCATATCTTTGACTAAATAGCCTGTTCTTTCCAAGCCAAAAGGATGTGGGACTGGAGTTTTAAAACCGAATACAGACAATGTTCCTACTGGGGTCAATACAAGTTGGGAAATGGTCTGGCTTGGTGTTGGAGTGACCTGAAAAACGCCTTGTTTAGATTTAGTTCCCCCAAATGTAGCCACTAAGCTATCGGTAAATTTATCGAAGTCTTCGGGGTTAACATACACATGTGTTGTATCGTATTGAGGAGCTACGCCGGGTACTTCACTTTTTACATTCGTTATTGTCTTGGCTAAAACCTGAGGAACAATGGCAACATTGGTGCCCACTAGCATTGTGCTTAAAAGCAAAGCTGATAATGATTTACGCATAAAAGACTCCTATTAGAATTAGATGCTGTAGCTTATTGTTTGTTTGGTTGTTGATTAGAAAGAATAGTGACCATCACCAGAGCAGCGATAAGACCGAGGTGTTCGAAAAAACTATTAAACGTACTAAAAAATGCAGGACCTGTATGATTCCAAAAGTCGTTGGCAACTAGCATCGCTATTGCGGTTAAGCAGCCTAAAGCTCCTGCTCCTAACCAGACAAAACGATTAAAAATAACCAAGAGTGAACCCACAATTTCAATCACAATCGCTGCGGCTGCCCAGAGCCAAGCAGGTTGCAAACCAAAACTTGCTTGCTCCTCAATAGCCGCATGAAAACCGATGAACTTATTAATTCCACCGACTAAATAGGCTGAAACTAATGCAACTCGAAGAAGTGGAAGCAATCCATGAATTGATAAAATCTTTTTAACCCATACTGGATTATTATTAATCAAGCCACTCATTTCTTTACCTCATTGATATTCTTTATTTCTAATCATTTATAAACACCCACCCCTGTATTAATAAAATTATGTATTCAATTAAAAACAACCTCTTAAAAATAATTTTTTAAAGCCAGATAAAATTTTTAATTTTAAAAATATCACCTATATATTTTTATAAACCACCAAGTAAATCCAAATAAAAGACAATATATATAAAATCAAAAATAAACGTAAACTACTAGATAACTATTTAAATACAAACTGTATCCTCAAAAGATACAATGATTGATAAGTAAAAGATCATAATATAGTTTAGCGACACACCAAGTTAGCCTTTCAAAATTTAATGGATAAACTAGACTGTATTTATACTTTCATTAGTGTCGTAGAGAATGGAAATTTTAGTAATGCCTCTAGAAATTTAGGTATTACTCGAGATCAAGTCTCTAAAAGAATTTTTTATCTAGAAAATCTATTCAGTACGTCATTATTTACGCGTAACACCCGAAAGATGGACCTCACCCGCTCAGGAGAGAAATTTTATCAGCGTTGTAAAGTTATTGTTAAAGAATTAGATTTGGCTGCCACTGACTTCATCTATGATCAAAAGTACCCAGAGGGTATATTAAAAGTTAGTGCTCCACATGCTTTTATTCAAACTTGCTTTTCAGATATTATTTCTAATTTTTTAATTCAATATCCTAATATCGAGATTGATTTATTATTTTCGGAAAAAACATCGGAAATAAATGGATATAAATTCGACATTATTTTAAAAATTGAAGAGGAAGTTAGAGAAGAAAATATTTTTATTCTAAATAGCTATAAAAGAAACTTTTATGCAACAGCTGCCTTTTTAAAAAAATATGGAAAACCTAAAAGTATAGAAGAATTAAGAAAACATAATATATTTTTATATTCAAGAACAGACTTAGAAAATAAAATCATTAATTCGACACCTCAATTAATTTGCAACAATATAGAAATACTTTTGGATCTATGTAAGAAAAATAAAGGTATTTTATATATTCCTGATTTTTTGGCTAAAAAATATGAAGATGAGGGAGTGATTATTAATTGCTCTCAAGACATTTTTTCCACCAAACTTCATTTTTATGCAACCACGCCCTATGGATCAAAAATTCCAAAAAAGGTTCAGCTTTTCTTAAACACGTTAAAACAACATTTTCAATCTATTACTGAAGCTTTATAGCTTAGGACTTTTCGATCTCATAGAGCTATTGGTTTTCATTAGCCACAAACCAGCCCCGCGAAAAAACAATCCAGCACTTTTTCTCTCTCGATTGCCGCACCCGAGCTTAAAAGCTGAATAATTGCGCCTTCAATCATATATAAAAATAATTTGGCATCCTGAAAAGTCGCATCGTTTTTAAGTGTTCTAAGCTGGCTATAAATTTCATTGATGAGCCACGTTCTATATCTCACTGCGGTGATATAGGCTTTTGGATAGGTCAGTTTGGTTTCAAAAATTGCTTTAAATAATAAATAGTATAGCCCTTCTACATCGCTATGTAAGAAATAAAGTTTCTTAAGTTTATCCTTCACGTTTGTACTTTGATCGTACTCAACAATTGCATCCACTTTTTCTTTTAAGCGTTCTTTTTGCACGATCAAACAGATTTCAATAAATCGTTCTTTAGAGTGAAAATAATTATAAAAAGTCGCTTTTGTAATCTCTGATTCTTTCACGATTCGGTCGATACCCACTGTATGAAATCCGTGATGGTGAAACAAATGAATCGATGTATTAATGATTTGGATCGCACGTGTTGAGAGAACTAAATTTCGCATATTTTTACCGTTATAAATTCTTGTTGTTTCTAAACGAGATACTTTTTTGGGAGAAAAAAAGGCATAGCAAAGCCATAAGACTGTGCTTGGCACATCTCAAGTTTTATTGTTGATGCAAGTTTTTTGAGCCGTAATGACTTAAAGCCTGAAAACCCTAAAGGACATCAAGCTGCTTTAAATTTTTAAGTTGTGTCGTTATAGCTTTTGGCAAAGGCTGCCAAGAAATTATGAATGTGCAAAGCCAACTCCTTTTTATTGGGAGTTCTGCCAGACATTTATAGAATTATGGTGGCAGAACGGAAGAAGGTTGACAGACTAGTAATAACTCAAACTAGCACACCCGAAAGTGTCCCTCTCCCGTCCTACCGCTACGGGAAAGGAACGAGTAGCTACCACACAAGACTATTCCTCAGAAGGAATGACTCTGATGCAGGAGTTATTATTCAGCCTGTCAAAGCCGGCTGGCAATGTGGCCAGCAGGCAAAGGATAGTGCTCTGCCCTATTGCAGTCAAGCACACAAAATGACATTTGTTTTAAATTAGATCATTAAAAAGTAAGGATAAATAATGAGATAGTTATTGTTTAAGAGGGGTTTATAAAGGTGGGGCTTTTAGGGGGGCATGTAGGTTTTGTGAAGTAGGAATGAATTAGTAAATTTATAGGATTCTATATATTGCTGTATCTCAAACCAATAAAAAAGCCCTAAACCATTATAGTTTAGGGCTTTTTAAGTCATGTAATTCTATTCGAATTTATAAATTTAGTAGCTATAGCACTACTGTTACCACATAAAGAATCTTTAGGATATTATTAGTACGTTATCCAATAAATCGAAAAGTTAAGTAGTTTATTTTAACCATTAACCCAATTTTGCAAGGCTTTACTTATAACTGGCGCAAATGGTTGTAATTTACCATCAGTTAATTGCTTTAAATCATCAATCAACAAAGTTAACAACTCATCATCCTCGATCAAATTCTCTTTATCAGTGCCTTGGATGAATAAAAAATTAGCAATTACTTGTTTACGAATATCAACTAACTTTTGATTTTGCTGCACGCTATCACCTAGCTTTAGTACATCTATAGTTTGTTTTGCATCATCAGTTAATCCCGTAATAGTACCACTAATATTAAATTTAAATTCCGTTTCACAGCGTGCGGACAATGGATTAATAGCTATTTCCTGATTTTCCTTTGCATCATCACAACAACCTTTAGTTGTACAACTTGCCACAATATTATTAAAATCAAAACTATATTGTGGATGACGATGTCGTGGCAAGATATGCTCATTCATACAATCGCGGTCTTTTATCCCAATTTGCCGACAACAATAAGCACATAAATAAGCTTGTTCATCCAAACATGCCTTCCTAATTACTAAACGTATTTTTTCAGGATCATCCCCTAAATCATCATATCTATGTGTCGGATTTTTACGTTTGTATTCGGTTAATTCAGTCGGTTCGGCCCCTTTATTAATATGTTGCAACTTATTTCCCCTGCTTGGCTAGAGTTCTTTTTTTCAACATAGCCACAAGTCGCATTACATCTAATTGATCACTACCAATTTCAAATTTCAAAGTATCAATTAATTGAATTGCTTGTTCAAATTGATTGTTTTGGATCGCATCCATTGCTTGGCTAATTTGTTCAGCAACTCTAGGGTTACGGTAATTGGTATCCATATATTGCAATAATACTGTATTAGCGTCTTGACCATACAATGATGGTAAAGCGGTAATATCTTGCCCATCCAAGTCATATACCAAAATGTCTTGGGTATCCGATATAACCAATGGTGAATGTGTAGTTAAGATAAATTGACAATTGGGGAAAGTCGTTTGTAGACGTTGTATGATTGATCGTTGCCATTGTGGATGCAAGTGCATATCAATTTCGTCAATTAAAATAATGCCTTTGCCTAGTAATGGATTATCTAGACTGGGATTCATCATTGCTAAACGGCGGGCAATATCACCAACCAATGCCATTAATGATTTTTCACCTTGTGATAACTGATTGACATTTAATGTCTTTTCATTCTTATCAATAATCATTGCCAAACGTGGCTTACGGCTAACCTGTAGATTTTTAAAGTCAGGCATAAAAGCATAAATTGCTTGTCTAACCGCTTCAAGTTGTACATCTTTAAACTTACCAGAATTATATTCATCTATTTTGTTAAGCAAGTCTTGATCTACTAAATCTTGCTTAATTTGCAAAATAAGATCTTTTATAAATTCATTCTCAATATCTTCACGCTCCCTAAACCATTCAAAAAAACGTCGAAAGTCCACAGCGTTATTAAGTGCATTATCATAGCCATCGATCTGTAAAAACTGGTGTTTTTCTCGTATTTTTAATGGGATGTCAATCACACTACGCTCTACAGGATAAAAAGCAATTAAAGGTAAACTGCTTTGATCATCTTGCCCAAGCCATTGTTTATAGTAGTCAGTTAACTGGTTTAGTTCTGTTAGATACGTAGTAAATTCTACTTTTCTCGCCGTGCGATTTTTAGTTATACGCCATGTGTAAGCTTGTTTTTGTTGTTGTAAGTTTTGATCATTAACAATGATTTCTACTGCTGCTGAATTTGCTGTATTTAAAATCACACTTTCAGGGATTGGTGTACCATTTGATTTATCATGCTTTAAACGTGCTACAAACCATGTTAGTGCAGTCGTTACTGATTTTAATAGAGATGTCTTACCACTTCCATTATTCCCAATGAAAACTGTGATATTAGAGGGATAGTGTTGTGTAGGTGCTAAAGACACGCTTAGGTCTTGGAATTGCCCAATATTTTTTAGACTAAAGCTTTGTATTTGCATGCTTAAACACGATCCCTAGATGTTTCCAATTCATCATACTATATCAACTTCTTTGCTTTTAAGGGTTTAGTATTGTGATTACTTAAATATTTTTACATTCACCATTTACTATAATCTTGTTTGCTATGACCAACCCTATGTACTCCGACAAAGTTTATGTTCTCTTTGATATTTATCTCAATCAAAGATATTACTCCATCTCTTTTACGCAATATTCGTAGCTTAATCTTGTCGCAGTTTTGTCTCAAATAGCTTGGAAGTATTGCCATTTATTGCCCAAATTTCCAACTCTGCCAAGTTCTGAGTGTAACAAACAGACATAAAAAAAGACTTATAAGCAACTGAATTGCATATAAGTCTTTAATAAATCTTGGTAGGTATATCCAGACTCGAACTGGAGACCTCTACGATGTCAACGTAGCGCTCTAACCAACTGAGCTATACACCTAGAATGGAAAGCATCATATTCATTTTTCAAAAGCAAAACAAGAGATTTGCCATTGAAAAAAATACAAATGAGCAGACTTTGAGCAAACTCTTTTTCATTTCCCAAAAAGTAAAACGGTACATGGTTCAACCACATACCGTCTTTAGTTAACCAAATATCAAGCTCAACTTAACATGGGCATTTCTTCAAAGTACCACCTGCCGATGGATAACGCACATCAACACAATGTCGATAGAAAGTCTTTGCATCCATAGGTGTTAAATCTGGATGATGGGCTTTCATATGCTCCAAATATGTTTGATAGTCCGGCACACCAACCATCAGTCGGAAGCTTTGCTGTAAACGTTGCCACAAGGTTGCTATACGCGACCAGTTCTTTGGAGAAAGTAATAGCTCTTTTTGCGAGAGCACTGTCATTTTGATGATTTTCGCAATAATGACAGTTCCATTTTTTGCAAATTTAAAATTCATCTTTATTCTCCTCGAGTGGTAACCACTTCAGGATCGGCATATACCGCAGGCGCTTCATTTACAGTCGGTTTCGGACTCGCTAAAGCACGGCGAACAATACCAATTGAGGCAATAATCATGACAATCGATACAATCATAAAGAAGCCACAAAGCGCAGCATTAATCTGATTCGACATCACAATGTTTTGCATCTCAGCAATAGTTTTGGCTGGTTTAATAATTTCACCACGAGCAATCGCGTCAGAGAACTTATGCGCTTGCGCCAAGAAACCAATTTTTGGGTTTTCGTGGAAAATCTTTTGCCAGCCCGCAGTCATACAAGTGATGAACAAGAAAATTGTTGGGATGATGGTCACCCATACATACTTTTCTTTTTTCATTTTAAACAGAATAACTGTACCCAAAATGAGCGCCATTGAAGCCAACATCTGGTTACCCACACCAAATAAAGGCCAGAGTGAATTGACACCACCTAATGGATCAATCACACCTTGATAGACGAAGAAGCCCCATCCACCTACCGCAACAGCAGTACCTAGCAAGTTACCAAAGAATGAGCTTGAAGATTTAACCGCAGGAATAACAATACCCACAGTGTCTTGCACCATAAAACGACAAGCACGCGTACCCGCATCGACAGCAGTTAAAATGAATAATGCTTCGAATAAAATCGCAAAGTGGTACCAGAATGCCATCATTGAACGGCTGTTAAAAATTTCCGAAATGATATGTGCCATACCAATCGCAAAGGTAGGCGCACCACCCGTACGCGATAAAATCGAAGACTCTCCAACTTCCTGTGCCAACACCGTTAACATTTCAGGCGTAACGACAAAGCCTAAATTACGCACAGCTTCTGCCGCAGTTTCTACAGTTGTACCCAGTACAGCCGCAGGAGCATTAATCGCAAAGTACACACCCGGGTCTAAGACAGTTGCACAGATCATCGCCATAATACCGACGAAAGATTCCATGAGCATGCCGCCATAACCAATCACACGAATGTCAGCTTCGTTATCAACAAGTTTTGGTGTTGTACCACTTGATACAAGCGCATGGAAACCAGAAATGGCACCACAGGCAATGGTAATAAATAGGAATGGAAATAAGCTACCTGAGAATACAGGACCAGTACCGTCAATAAAATGAGTCATTGCCGGCATTTTCAATTCAGGTAATGCAATCACAATACCAACGGCCAAGCCAAGAATGACACCAATTTTAAGGAATGTTGATAGATAATCACGTGGTGCTAACAATAACCAGACTGGTAAAACTGATGCGATAAATCCATAAATGATTAAGCACCATGTCAGCTGTGTTCCTGTTAAGGTGAAAAATTCACCCCAGTAAGGATCTGCTGCAACCTGTCCACCATAGACAATCGCAAGCATCATTAAAACGAAGCCGATAATAGAAACTTCGGCAATACGTCCCGGGCGAATAAAACGCATGTAAACGCCCATAAACAATGCAATTGGAATGGTTGCTGCAATACTGAAAACACCCCATGGACTATGTGCAAGTGCTTTCACCACAACTAATGCCAGTACCGCAAGGATAATAATCATTACCCCAAGCGCACCAAGCATGACCACAATACCGGCAAAAGAACCGAGTTCTTGTTTTGCCATTTCACCAAGTGAGCGACCGTCTCGACGTGTTGAAATAAATAAAACTAAAAAATCTTGTACCGCGCCCGCCAAAACTACACCGACCAATAACCAGATCGTTCCTGGTAAAAAGCCCATTTGTGCAGCCAAAATTGGTCCGACTAATGGCCCCGCTCCTGCAATTGCAGCAAAGTGGTGACCGAAAAGCACGTATTTATTGGTGGGAACATAATCCAGACCATCGGCCAAGCGATGTGCTGGTGTTAAACGTCTTGGGTTTAATTCAAATACTTTAGTTGCAATAAATAGACTATAAAATCGATATGCGATGCTATATACACATGCTGCAGCAAGTACAAGCCAAACCGCATTGACATGTTCACCACGACTGAGTGCCAGCATCCCAAAAGAAATTGCACCTATTATTGCCACTAGGCTCCAGACCAGCTTGGAGGGAAGCGTAGATTTCGCTTGCATTGTGTCCATTCTTAACCTCTCAATAAATAACTACAGCATTTTTATATTGTTATGTACTGTTTCTCTTAATCCCTGTGACTCTACTCCTCCTTTTTCTTTTTTCCTCTTATACTTTCGCATAAAAAAAGGGATGATTTACATCATCCCTTCGATAATAGTGTATTTTTTAACTATTATGCACGCTCTAAATAATCGCCAGTACGAGTATCTACACGAACGCTTTCTTCTTGCTGAACAAATAACGGAACACGAACAACCGCACCTGTTTCAAGCTTAGCTGGTTTACCGCCACCGCCAGATGTATCACCACGTACACCCGGATCAGTTTCAACGATTTTCAATACAACGAAGTTCGGTGGGCTTACTGTTAAAGGTACGCCGTTGAACAACATAATTGTACATTTTTCATTTGAATCGTCTTTTAACCATTTAGCAGCATCGCCCATAGCAATTTTGTCTGCTGCGATTTGCTCAAAAGATACAGGATCCATGAAGTTCCACATTTCACCATCGTTGTATAGGTATTCCATTTCAACTTCAACGATGTCAGCTGCTTCTAAAGAGTCACCTGATTTGAAAGTTTTTTCTAATACTTTACCGGTTTTAAGGTTACGTAATTTTACACGGTTGAACGCTTGACCTTTACCTGGTTTTACATATTCGTTTTCCATGATTGAACATGGGTTACCATCAAGCATAACCTTAAGGCCTGCTTTGAAATCATTTGTAGAATAATAGGCCATGAAAGGCACACTCCAAACTTAACAAGTCAACTATGCGATATAATGCGTTGTTGCATTATCTTAATCGTGTCAAATGATAAACTATTTATACCAAGAGCAAAACTGGCAATCTCAACTGAGTGACCTTATTACTGATCCTTCGGAATTGCTAAGCCTACTCGAGTTATCCTCAGAACAGCTATTATCGGGTGCGATTCTAGCTTCTGAAAAGTTTAAATTACGTGTGCCTCGCGCGTTCGTCGGAAAAATGAACGCTAAAAACCCACTTGACCCGCTTTTGCTACAGGTATTGCCTCATCATTTAGAACTTGAAGAACATCCTGAGTTTGTAACCGACCCTTTAGGTGAAGAAGCAGCAAATCAATTGCCGGGTGTATTACACAAATATAAGTCGCGTTTTTTACTGACTTTGACAGGTGCTTGCGCAGTTCATTGTCGTTACTGTTTCCGTCGTCACTTTCCCTATCAGGAAAATTTACCAAAAAATGACGATTGGCTAAACATTAAAAATTATATCGAAGCAAACCCAAACATTAACGAGGTTATTTTGAGTGGTGGTGACCCGCTTACGCTTTCTAACCGTAAATTAGCACTTTGGTTAGAACGCCTATCATCTCTCAAACAAATTCAGATTCTGAGAATTCATTCACGAGTCCCAATTGTTATTCCTAACCGTATCGACCAAGAGCTGATTTCTTTATTAAAAAACAGTAGGCTGCGTATAGTTCTGGTGGTACACTCAAATCATGCTTCTGAACTAGATGACTTTACTTGTTCAAAATTGTTGCAGTTATCTGACCACCACATTACTGTACTTAATCAGGCAGTATTGCTTAAAGGCGTCAATGATTCTGCACAGACCTTAGTTGATTTAAGTTATCGTTTATTTGAAGCTCGCGTTATGCCTTATTACTTACATGTTTTAGATAAAGTAAAAGGTGCACAACATTTTGATTTAGAATCATCTGAGATAGATGATATCTATCGTGACGTGTTAGCGAACCTACCGGGGTATTTGGTTCCTAAACTCGTCAGGGAAATTGCGGGCGAAAAGAATAAAACACCGCTTTTTGGGGCTACAACTTTTTGAGTTATATAATAAGTGATGATGAATAATGCGCTGTCGGACATTTTTCACAATCAAACCGAACTCACTCGTGAACGGTTAAGCTTTTGTGAAGCCAATATTAAAGATCTTAATGAATGGGTCACTACCCTTTCTATTATGCAACTCGGCGATACGTCAAAAGCATTATTCACGGCTATTTTAGAGCTCAATGAATTAAAGTGTAGTGAGACTTTACGTTTCGATCTTATACAAACGCTTCACCCAACCATTAATAATGTACTCGCCAGCCTTGAGAAAAACTTTTTTAATCAGGGTGTTATTAGTACAGATCGTAATGAGCACATTATTGAATTAGCGATGTTGCTCCGCTGCTATTTCGCCAGTATTTATTTAAATATTGCGCAAAATAGTCATGAACAACTCCAGCATCAAAAGTTTTCAATCTTTGCCTATAAGCAAAAAAAGAATCTGCAAACGGCGCGTACTTTATCGACGTTTCATGCGCTACAACAATTAACGAGTCTCCTTTATCAGCAGCATATGCTCTATAGCGAACCTCTAAAAGGACAATGGTTAATTGCGCATCAGCTGTATGAAACCGCAGTTCAACACAAATACCATCTGATCAATATCAACCATATTCAGGGTATACAACACCCTTTAGCGAATATTACCCAAGCTTATGCTCAGTTGATTTTGCTGGATATTTTAAATACGAACCAGATTCGTCAGTCAGAAATTCAGGCATTGTTTCAATGTAGTTTTGACTGGGCAAGAATGATTCATATTTTGCCGAAAGATACCGCGTTAACGAAATATGTGGTCGACCCAAATAAGGACCATCCGCCTGTTTATAATACAAAGCGTAGCTCTAACTTTAACCCTAGCATCTTCATCGGTACGCAAGCTTTACTTGAGCATGTCACTGCAACCATGCATAAAAATGCTCAATATATTTCTAAGAATGAAAAGTTTTATTTAAGCCCAGCTTTAAAATTTCATGTTCAAACGATTTTAGGAACCACAGCTCAACGTCGTCATGAACGTTATGAATACAATGCAGAGCTTCAAATTTGTTTTGGTTTAAGCACAGCTCATTTCTATCTATCAAAAGCGAAAAACTTTGAAGAAACGCTACAGCTTAACCATAACTATAACTTACAAAGCGAAGCTAAAGTTTTATCCAACTTAGAGAAAAAAGAACAACAAACCAGCTCTTATCAACGCTTAAGTCGTGAGAGTAAAACCATTTATCAAACCACCGTTCTCGATATTAGTGTTAATGGATATCGTATTAAATGGTCTGGCGAAGCACCGAAAAACTTAAGAACTGGTGAATACATTTTAGTTAAAGAAACTTTGCATGGACAATGGCGTGGCGGTGTAATTCGCTGGATTAAACAATCGACCGAAAAATCCCTAGAGTTAGGTTTAGAGATTTTGTCACAAGCCATGTTTCCTTGTTCAGTGCATATTCAAGCTGAGCGTCATACTCGCAATTATCATCCCGCACTACTACTACAAACACAAAATCTAGAAGAAATACAAAATACGCTTATTTTACCGGGCTCTCAAATTTTTAGAGAGCAACAAACAATTCATTTACGATTGGGGACAGAAGAAATCAAAGTGTATCTACTCAAAGCACAGCTCATTACGCAAAGTTTTATTCAATTTCATTTCGAGCTTTTAAATGAGCAGCAACAAGGTCTGCTTGATCAGTTCATGATGAAAAAGGGTAATAACTCTAGCACTCAAGATTTATGGGAAGCACTAAAGTGAGAAACTCTTTATTATCTAAAAAGTTAAAACGTACTGAAACACGTTTACTCATTATTGATGACAACCAGCTACGTTATAACCAGATTTTAAATTTATTATTGGGGAATGATTATCAAGTTCAGGCATTATTACTTGATGACTTAAAAAGTTTTGAAAAACAGTTAAATACGCCGTGGGATGCTATTATTTTTGGTCGTGCTTATGACCTAAAAATTGAACAAACTCTCTCCCTCATTCAAGCATCTGAGCAGCCAAATTTACCTGTTTTATTATTACAACCTGAAGATTATCAGCCTCAGCAATATCAGGCTTATATTCAAAAAGGTATCTATGATGTAGTTCCATTAGAACCATTAGATTATTTCTATATCACTCTTATTCGGACCTTGTCGTATAGCCACTTATTGCAGACTGAACAACGCCTGACCAATGAGTTAGAAACAATTCACTCCCATACACAAACATTGGTCAACAACAGTCATAAAGCAGTTGCCCTTTTTCAAGAAGGCATGCATGTTAAGGCAAATACAGAATATCTCAACCTTTTTGGATTTAAGCAAGAAGACGAGATTATTGGCCTGCCTATCTTAGATGTTTTACAACCTGATGATTTAAATATTTTTAAACAAAGATTTAAGAAAATTTCATTAGGCCAATTTGATCAGGCACGTTTTGAAATTCAGAGTCAACATGCAGCAATCGCAGGTAACAATGCTCTAAAACTAGAGTTTATTCCTAGTCAGGAAGAAGATGCCGTACAGTTGACCATTGACTACCAACTGGATTTAAAAACACCTGCAAATACACTTTTTGCAGAAAAGAATTATGGTGTACAAACGCCTTGGCAACAAATTAATCGACAACTATCGACCTACCCTGCTCAAGCCAATGCTTTAATTTTATTTAAATTAAATCAGTGCCCAGAGCGAGTATTTCAACAAGATTGGCAAACTCCTGCACAATATTTTAATCAGCTGCACAGTTTCTTAAAAGAACACGCGCAAATGCCGATTTTTAATATTGAACTTGGTGCATATGTTGGCATTTTACAAGCTGAAAACAGCACAGTCCTTAACTCCCAACTGACTAGTCTGCAAAGTTTGCAAAAAGAGCATTTATTAAAGATTAATGAGCTTAATTACTCGATCCAATTTAAGCTGAGCTATGCCCCAATTACTGAACCTTTAAATGAAGATAGCTTTTCAAGCTTACTTGATCAAACAAATCAGCAAGAGTTACCTAAGGCGCAGGCGGAAATTGAGTTGGCACCAACCATCGATATTATCGCTCCCGAGCCTGTCAAATCCTCTATATCGCTTGATCTAAGTCTTGAGCAAGTCGATGCTTCTTTGCAATCTTCGTTATTGCAGCAATTAAAGCAGCAGCTAGCTCGAAGTGAAATTCATTTAAAATATCAGCAAATCTACGATAAACACGATCAAGAAACCCATAACTATGAGGTGACGAGCGGTTTTATTAGCGATGATCAATGGTATGACATAAATGACTTGGCTGAATTAAGAGAAGACAGTGAACTTTCTATTCAATTAGATCGCTGGATTTTGGTTGAGGCATGTAAGCAACTACATAACTTTATTACTCAGTACCCGAAAGCTAAACTGATTATTAACCTGAATATTGATATCTTGCTCAAAGATAAATCCTTCCCTGAGCTGATTTCAAAACTACTCACCATTATTGGCAGTAAGCTTGAAAGCCCACTGATTTTACAATTTTCAGAACAAGCAATTCAGCCTCATCTTGCAATTGCCCAGCAACACATAGCTCGCCTACGTCAACACGGCGCAGAAATTTCAATTCGGGATTTCAGCTCTTCTATGTATAGCGAATCAATATTGCAACAACTAGACGTTCAATATTTAAAACTGCAATCGAAGAAAACTGAGCTATTAAACTCAGATGATGGTCTAACACGCTTACAAGAAAAGGTTTTGAACTATTTGACTGTAAAACCTGTAGGGATTTTACTGAGTGATCTAGATGATATGAACTTATTTGCAAACGCTTGGAATGTGGAAACGCGTTTCTTACAAGGTCGCTATTTCCAGAAAAAACTTGATCGATTAACAGACGTACAAGACCAATAATGGTCTTGTACTGAAAAACAAAAAACGGGCATAAAGCCCGTTTTTTGTTTCGTGTTGCAGTATTAACGCTTGATAGAGCGAGACATACCAGCAAAACGTTGTTTGAATTTGTCGATACGACCACCAGTGTCTACATTCTTTTGCTTACCAGTGTAGAATGGGTGGCAAGCTGAACATACGTCAAGGTAGATAGTTTCTTTACCTAAAGCAGAACGAGTTTCGATTACGTTACCGCAAGAACAAGTTGCAACTAATTTTTCATATTTTGGGTGAATATCGGCGCGCATCGTCGATTACTCCTAATTGGAAGAAAGGCTTAAGCTGTCATCGCAATTGATCACTCTCAACTAAGTTGAGGACAGGCTCAAAATGAGCAGATCAACACCACAACAGACCATTCTTTTGGCCCACCGAAACCTCTAGGGTTAGAGCTAAGCACAACAAGTGGGCAACATTATACGTCAAATAATTTTCTTTTGCGAATTAATCTTGGGATTTAGCCAAGTAATTTGCGATCACCCCACACACCATTAACTGTATTTGGTGAAAAATCATAATAGGTAACACGATCATGCCTAATGGTTGGCCAATAAATAAGATTTGCGCCATCGGAACACCACTCGCCAAGGTCTTTTTGGAGCCACAAAAGAAAACTGTAATTTGATCTGCTCGGTTAAAACCTAAAGCACGCGGTAGATAAAGTGCTAATAGCATAATGACTGTTAAGAGCACTGAACAAGAAATTGTTAGAATGAGTAAAGTTTTCCAACTTACTTGATGCCAAAGCCCTGCCACTACTGCTCCACTAAATGCGCCATACACCACCATCAAAATCGAGCCTTGATCGAATGCTTTAACAATACTCGGAACTTTTGCCATATAAGGGAAAATATAAGGACGTAATAATTGACCTAAAATAAATGGCACTAACAGTAATAATGTAATTTGTATAATTGAAGTCGTCGGGTCAAATCCATGTTGGCTTTGGCCTAAAATAAAAAAGCTCACCAAGACTGGTGTAATAAACATACCAATCAAGTTTGAAAAAGATGCACTGCACACCGCTCCCGCCACGTTCCCTTTTGCAACCGACGTAAATGCAATAGAGGATTGAACTGTAGAGGGTAAAAAGCACATAAATAAAAAACCCCAGTACAGCTGTTGACCTAACAGAGGTAATAAAATTGGCTTAGCCAACAGACCAATTACAGGGAAAATAAAGAAAGTAAATGCGAAGACCAGTAAATGCATTTTCCAATGCAAAATACCTTCAATTACAGCCTCACGTGATAGTTTCGCACCATGCAAAAAGAATAAGATTGCAATTGCGACTGTGGTCAGTGTATTGAAATATTGCGCTGCTTGACCACTGACTGGAAAGAATGTTGCGAGTAGTACCATTCCAACCAATAAAATTGTAAATCGATCAAGCGCCAATAACTTCAGCATAGCCATATCCTATGATTATTTTAGATAAATAAAAAACCCAGTTGATAAATTGACCATTTGGTCAAGCATTCATCATACTGGGCTAAAAAAATAAAGCTAGGCTTTTAAGAGCTAAATCTTAAAGCACTTAAGTCATTTACTTAATTATTTCTGGCATTTGCATCTTGTTGAATGAGCTCGATTTTGTAGCCGTCTGGATCTTCAACAAATGCGATAACGGTAACACCACCCTTCATTGGCCCCGCTTCACGCACAACTTTGCCACCACGTGCTTTAATTTCTTCACACGCTTTATAGGCATCTTCAACACCAATGGCAATGTGACCATAGGCATTGCCTAAATCATAACTTGATGTATCCCAGTTATGTGTAAGCTCAAGCACGGTATTGGTTTCTTCATCACCATAGCCAACAAATGCCAGTGTAAAGCGCCCTTCTTCATAATCACGCTTACGAAGTAACTTCATCCCTAATACTTCGGTATAGAACTTTAAAGATTGTTCTAAATTGCCTACTCGCAACATTGTATGAAGCATTCGCATGTTTATTCACCTGCCTTTTCTGATTCATGTGTTTGATGATCTCTTAGCAATTTTCCAACCCAAACCACTAAGATCAAGATTGGAATACCAATAAGAGTTGTCATCAAAAAGAACTTTGGGTATCCAATATTACTGACTATGGTACCTGAATATCCACCCAAAAGTTTTGGAGTAAGTGTCATGAGTGAACTAAAGATTGCATATTGAACAGCTGTAAATGAGACACTCGTTAAACTTGAAAGGAATGCAATAAATGCCGCACCAGCCAAACCAGAAGCTAAATTATCGACAATAATGGCAAAATAAAGCCATAAAGAACTATATGGTTTAATGACCTTACCGCTGATTTCCACTGGTTGACCAGAAAGCGGATCAATATAAGCTACTGGTTCAATATTCACATCAAGTTCACTTGCTGCTTTTTGATTTGAGCTAACAGCACTAACAGCATATGGATGAGATGCAGAAAGTATTTTTTGTTCGCCATCCATTACAGCTACGTTAAGCTCTTTACTTGTCGATGCCACTAGTTTTTTCGCATCAATAGCAGCACTGAAAACACCTTTTTGATCGGTCATTTTTGCATCAAAATTTTGCCCATCAAGGCTAATAATAATTTTTTGGGTAGGAGTTAATGCTTGCCCAAAGTATTGCCCTCGAACCACAACACTTCCCTCACCATCTTTGAGTGAGACCTGATCATTGCCCATAACAGGTAAAATTTGTAGAGGCGATTTAGCTGAATCAGTTGTCAGTAATGGCTGAGTACGTGTAACAGGCGCTACATCATTTGAAGCATAAGCAGCTTTCACTTCGATTTGTTTTGTTCCGCTAAAAGCAGAACTTGGTACTTCTAACTTCCATAACCCGACTTCGTCTGGTTTGACTTGATAGCTATGTTCACCAACTTTTACGTCTACCATATCTAATGGCTGACCAGATTTTACTAGTCCAATAAAAATTAAATTGGTAGAGCTAGCCAAAACCGCACCGACAAACATCAGTTTCATAATGTTGATGCGCTGTGCTAAAAGACCACCTAAGAAACCGCCGACTAAACTAAATAGCACCCCATAGATTTTAACTGCTTCTGCAATTTGCTCTTTGCTAAAGTTAAGATCTTGGTAGAACACATTAGAAATAACACCAGCAATAATGTCTGAAATACGGAAGAAACCAATAAGTAGCAACAACACTAATGCGAGTTTGACACCATAACGTTTAAAGAAATCAAGAATTGGTGCAATCCATGTCTCTTTCGCCATTTGCTGGTTAACTACACCAATTTTAACGAGTAGATAACCTACAAAAATCGCAGCAGCAGTTGCAGTTAAAAATCTTAAAGCCTCTAAACCAAATAACGCAGCACTGTCTTTAATATTGCCAGCTTGTGAAATGGCTTCGGTAACTTGCCCCGAATAAATATAAGTGACTACGAATGAAATAACGGCAATAAAAAATACGAGAACCAAACGGTAGTAATCACTACTCTTATAATTTTTATAAACTCGATTTACAACAGGCTCACGCACAAGTAGGGTCGTGACAATACCCACTAACATAACGCCTGCCATGGTTAAATAAGTCGTTTTCCAAGCTTCGTAAATGTAATTACCTTTAGCAGTTCCCAAGTGGGCAGCTAGAAATAATGCACCCGCTCCAGCCACAATCATGCCAATTCGGTAACCAGCATTATAGGTAGAGGCCAAAACCGTTTGCATTTCTGTTTCTGCTAATTCAATACGGTAAGCATCAATCACAATATCTTGGGTTGCAGCTGAGAAGCCGAGTAATACAGCACCTACCGCCATTTGAATAAGATAACTTTGACCTAGAGCAGGATCAGAAAAAGCCATAATACAAATAGCAAGAACGATCAAACACTGTGCAATTAACAACCAAGCTCGTCTTCGGCCTAATGTTTTAGTTAAGACAGGCACAGGTAACTCATCAATAAGAGGAGCCCAAACGAACTTAAAAGAGTAACCTAGGGCAGCCCAACTAAAAAAAGTGACTGCACTTTTATCAATGCCCGCCTCTCCAAGCCATAAAGAGAGACTAGAGAAAATTAATAAAATCGGAATTCCAGCAGAAAAACCTAGAAACAGCATAATTAATGCACGGCGATCTAAAAATGCTTTAAAAGCCGAGACCCAACCCGAAGCTTGTGTGGTCATTCGTTTTTTATTTTCCATAAATTATAAATGTGCCTATTCAAACCCTTCTTACAATTGCTTTCAAGATTCTTTATGCAATCAATTTTGTTTTGGCGATAAAAACGGCAAGTTTGCTTGATATTTTATGCTAAACCTGTATACCTTTAAGCTTCAACCTTCGTTTTCTTTTGCTGGATATCAACAGTGACACAAAAACTTGATCAAGTGACCATCTCAACTTTATCACTCGCTAAAACAAACACCACAAACGTCACAATAAATGCATTTCCTTCAGCTTTTGAGCAACCTGATATAAAAATGACTTTGGATAAAACAGCCTTAAAACCCGAACAACTAACACATATTCCAGATTTTGAAAAAATTCCAGCTTCTACAAAACGCATAAAACCGCTTAATAACTTTTTAGGGCAAGACCGTGCCAAAGCATCGGTAGAAGCGGGTATTTCTTTACCCTACTCTGGCTATAACATTTTTGCAGTAGGAACAGCAGGCTTGGGCAAACGCACCATGATTAAGCGTTTACTCCAACAACATGCGAAAACAATGCCTACTCCAGATGACTGGGTATATGTCTATAATTTTAAGCAAGCACGTCAACCACTTGCTCTACGCTTCCCTGCTGGACAAGGAACCAAGTTTCAACATGCCCTTCATCAAACTTGGCAAATTATTTTAAAACAGCTTGAACGCCGTTTTAGTGCGGAGACCTATCATAACCGTATTGAGCGTATCCGTGAGGAAACTGGAGATGAGCAGCAACAAGCGCTTGTCGAGTTAACCAAAGAAGGTGAAGAGCTCGACTTAAAACTCATCTCCCGCAATGAAAAGCATGGCTTTGTACCTGTGCAAGTAAAAGATGATCAGGTGCAAGAACTCACCCAAACAGAAATTGATGCTTTAAATACTAAGCAACGTGCTGAAATTGCAGCGAATGTTCGCTACATGGATAAAAAGCTCGAGCGTCTTGGTTTGCATTTAGGTGATTTAGAAGATGACGCACGTGACAAAGTCTCTGTGTTGAATCGAGACATCGCGACTCAAGTGGTTAAGCCACGCATGGATTTGATTTTAAATAAATATGGTCAAGTCAAAGGCCTTGAAGATTATTTAAAACAATATGCGCAAGATGTAATTGATAATGTTGAACTCATTTTAGAGCAAGAAGAAGATGACTTTGCTCCGGCAATGTTCAATCGTGTGCCTGCACGTTATCAGGCCAATGTAATTGTCTCAAACAAGCCAAACAGTGGTGCACCGGTTATTTTTGAAGATTTCCCAACGCACTACAACTTGCTTGGTCATGTTGAACAACTTACTCACAACGGCACAATTACCACAGATTTCACTCTCATTCGTCCAGGTGCTCTACATCAAGCGAATGGTGGCTTTTTAATGCTTGAGGCCGAGCAATTACTCGAACAGCCTTATGCATGGCAAGGTTTAAAGCGCGCCTTAAAATCAGGCCAACTCAAGCTTTCTTCTCTTGAACATATGCTGACGTTAACAGGCTCTATCTCGATTGAACCTGCTGCTGTTCCGCTTGATATTAAAGTGGTTCTTATGGCAGAACCTGAAATTTATTATGAAATTTTAGAAGTAGAACCAGAGCTTGGCAGTGTATTTAAAATTCGTGCAGATTTTACCGATACTCTGCAACGTAATGACGAAAATGAACAAGCTTACATGCAGCTAATTGCTGATTATGTACAAGCGGATAAATTACTTCCGTTTGACCGCAGTGCTTTAGCAGCTTTACTTACCGATTCAAGTCGTCAGGCAGAAGACCAAAGCTCACTGTCATTACATGCTTCAACTTTGGGCGACCTCATTCGAGAAGCACATCACCATGCTTTTAAAGCCAATGAAAAGCTTGTAACTGACCAGCACATTAACTTGGCACTACAACACAGACAGTATCGCTTAGGCTATTTAAGAGAACTTTACTGGCAAGATCTGTCACGTGGAACTCAGTTAATCGAAACTTCTGGTCATCGTTTAGGTCAAATTAATGCCCTCTCTGTTATTCACTATGCAGATGTTGAGTTTGGTTTACCTTCACGTTTGACTGCATCAGTTTATCAAGGCGGCGGCGATATTCTTGATATTGAACGTAGTGTAGAACTTGGTGGTTCACTGCATGCCAAAGGCGTGTTGCTCATGTCTAGCTTCTTAAAAGCTCACTTTGGTCGTGAACAGATTTTACATTTCTCTGCTGCGCTTGCATTTGAACAAAGTTATGGGCAAGTAGACGGCGACAGTGCAACAGTTGCCGAGCTTTCTGCATTAATTTCTGCAATTAGCCAAATACCAATTGATCAATCATGGGCAATTACGGGTTCTATGAACCAGTTAGGCCAAGTTCAACCAATTGGTGGTGTAAATGCAAAAATTGAAGGCTTCTATGATGCGTGTAAATTACAAGGTTTAACTGGCAAACAAGGTGTCATTATTCCACGTCAAAACATGCAGCATTTGATGTTACGCCAAGATGTAATTGATGCGGTACAAAGTGGTCAATTCCATATCCATGCAATTGATACCATTGATCAAGCGCTTGAAATCCTAATGGCCCGCCCTGTCGGTACACTCGACAAAAAAGGTAAATACAGTAAACACTCTATTTATGCTGCTGTAATGGAGCAACTCGAATATTGGCAAGCCATTGAAGATGGTGCAGAAATTGAAGAGGAGCCAAAGAAGAAAAAGAAAAATAAGAAAAAAATTAAGAAGCATGAAGAACTTACGGCAGAAGATCTACCACAAGAAAGTGTAGAAGAAGTTGCAACCTTAAAACAGAAATAATAAAAAAGGGCCTGTCAAATACAGGCCCTTTTTACTTTTAGAGTGGCAAAATTAGCGAACGATCTGAATGGCTCGCCCTCCTGCTAATTGACTAAAATATTGTTTAAGTGCTTCAACACAGCGCTGAATTTTCATTGGCTGTTGATCATGCTTGGCAACTTCTGCATACAAAGTAAAAGTTGGTAATTTCCAATCTGGCATGAGTTCAATCAAAGAACCATTTTTCAATTCTTTTTGAGCATCTAAATATAGAATTCGTGCAATACCATGCCCTTGCTGACATAACGCTTTTGCAACTTGTAAATGATTGCTCTGCAAACGGCTTTGCATTTCAATATTCAGTGTCTCACCCGTTTTTACATGTTGAAAATTGAAATGGCGTGCGTCATTCATCACGTTAATTGATAATAATTCATGATCTCTTAAATCATTAGGATGCACAATTGGACTAGATTGATTCAGATAGCTGGGAGAAGCTACTAAAATCTGATCGACAAAGGCCATCGGAATGACAGAACTACTTTCCTCTACGGGAGTAGAACTCATGCGTACAGCAATATCAATTCGCTCTTCAATTAAGTCGATATAACGATGCCCAACCTCAAAGTGCACAGATAAACCGCGATGAGCCGACATCCAGTGAGATAACGCAGGAATGAGATGCTGAACTGCTAAATCAGGAGTAGTTGCGATACGCAAATCCCCAATTAAGTCATCCCTCAACTCATTAATTCGGATTTTCCCCCTTTCAG
Source organism: Acinetobacter pittii (assembly GCF_022449185.1). Classification (GTDB taxonomy): domain Bacteria; phylum Pseudomonadota; class Gammaproteobacteria; order Pseudomonadales; family Moraxellaceae; genus Acinetobacter; species Acinetobacter pittii_I. The sequence continues at coordinate 261,634 of NZ_JAKUKO010000001.1, read as the reverse complement.
CAGCCGCCAACATTTCTTGACAGCTTGAAAAAAAAGCCTGTCCGGCTTCTGTCAAACTGAGTTTACGCGTGGAGCGATGTAATAGAATTACATCCATTTCATGCTCGAGGGAGCGAATTTGCTGGCTCACCGCACTTGTTGTAATTCCTAATTCACGTGCCGCACCACTGAATGAACTTTTTTCAACCACACAAGCAAAAACACCCATCGCACGAAGCTGATCTAACATAGGTTTCCTCAAATCTAATTCTAAATTTATAAAAAAATGCTTATTGTTGTAATGAAAGCAACCAATTATATTATACGAGGAAACCTAAGTTTTATGCATTAGCTATTTTGGTAAAAGATTTATAGGATTAATTGGTTTTCCATCCAAACGGATCTGGAACTCAAGCATGACCTGAGAAGCCCCGGTAGAGCCCATCTCGGCAATTTTTTGTCCAGCAGTTACATTGTCGCCGCTTTTCACCAACATCTTGCTATTGTGGGCATAGGCACTGATATAGCCGTCAATATGCTTAATTAAAACGAGATTACCGTATTCTTTTAAGCCATCTGCTGCGTAGACAACTTGACCATCTGCTGCGGCATAAATAGGGTCACCCTGATTTCCACCATAACGGATTCCTTTGACATTATTTGCCAAATTAAAGCCTTGAATCACTGGCCCATTATTCGGTTTTATCCAGCGTAAGCTAGAATTTGGTGCAACCGAAGTCACTGTCGTGTTCGTTGACGATGAGGTCGTTTTAGGCTGAGTTACTGGTGTAACAGGTTGTGTAGTTGGTAGAGCTATAGTTTGACGTTTGATTTGCTCAGGTTGCGTAATGACTTGCGTAGATACCGTTCTTGATGAAGAACCTTTCTTCAAACGCAAAGACTGATTAACATAAATACGATATGGCGGAGCAATATCATTCATTTCGGCAATACTGATATAGTCGAGACCATAACGCATTGCGATACCACTTAAAGTATCACCTGAACGTACCGTGTAATAGTTAGGGGCCATTGCATAGCGAGAACTATTATTAATTTGTGGTTTAGAAGCACATCCTGTCATAACCGCAGTAAAGCCTACCGCTACAGACAGCATCATAATTTTCATTATTTTGTCTTTTTGGATATGCACTCTGCTTTGTTGCCCAATTAAATGCATTGATCTCCCTCACTAAATGCTACAAATCATTTCGGCTAAGAGTACCAAAAAAGTAAGAGGAAACACGTTCCTCTTTTTCTTTATTCACAAAGTTATAACATTCGAGGCAAATTATTGGCTCAAACTGATCTGTAAATCTTCTAAAACAGCGTAATTTGTTGCATCCATTTGAATAGGAGTAACACTTACATAACCGTTTGCAACCGCAAAGAAATCAGATTGAATCTGGCTAGAAACACGCTCTGGATCTGTAACCGCCTCACCTGCTAGTCCAATCCAGTAAACTTGACGGCCTCGTGGATCGACATGACTGGTAATAGGCTTAGATTGAGCACGGCGACCTTGATATGTAATCTGCGCCCCTTTTAACTGCGGCACGTCAGGAATATTGATATTAAAGATATGTCGCGGAGGCAAAGCTGGTAATCCGCTTGCAATAAAATCATGTACCCATTTAGCAGCCTGAGCATAATCTTCTTTATCGTTATAAGCACGTACATCAGGACCCGCTAAAGACACAGCGATTGCAGGTTGCTTCATTAAACGACCTTCAAATGCAGCCCCTACCGTTCCCGAATATAAAACGTCATCACCTAAGTTCGCACCACTATTGATTCCGCTCACGACCAAGTCAAACTCAAAATCAAACAAACCATTCATGGATAAATAAACGCAATCTGCTGGCGTACCATTCACTGCCCAGACATCTTCGGCAATTTGAATGGGGCGTAATGGTCGATCCAATGTTAATGCACTTGAGAAACCACTTCTTTCACTTTCTGGCGCAACTACAACCACGCGTCCAAGTGGTCTTAATGCTTCAGCTAAAGCCTGTATACCTGGCGCAAAAACACCGTCATCATTCGCAATTAAAATATTCACTAAAATCTTTCTCTAAAAATAAACCTAAAGGTTTTCACAATTGAATTATTTGTTGAATTATATATATTTATGCCTCCATAGCATTATAAAATTGTGAAAAAATGAAAACTTTCGCTCCTTTTTTTCAGGTATTGGGGATCAGTATCACATTGTGTATACAAGCGGTTTTTGCAGATGAGGATATCTCAACACAAGAGGCTGATAGCTTAATTAAAGATGATATTGCCGCAACGCAAGTTTTGCAGGAAATCTGCCCAGCTTTTGTAGGAACAAATAAAAAACTTGATTCAAATGCTGAAAAAATAATTGCAATGTATCTAAGTAGTTATTCAAATAAATCAATGACCTTAGCGACTCTACAAAATGATGCTGAATTTAAAACTTTATTAAATGAAGCACGTCTTGCGGCAAAACAAATGGACCATCATGAGCAACATGAGCTCTGTGAAGAGATTGTTAATTATAAGGAATAGATCTTAATCTTTTATGATATAGAAATTTACTCGTTTTGGTTTTCTGTTTAGCATTAAGCAGAAAACCAACATAACAATACATTTTTTCCATTTTTTTAAAATCTAAATTGGTTAAGCTAACGGCATATTTAAAAATTTTATTTTGGGTTATCGATGTTTATGAAGAAAAGCTTAGTTCAATCGCTCTCTTTGGTTTTACTTATGAGCATGGCAACAGTTGGTTTTGCTGCTGATAAGAAGAAAACAACTGAAAAGAAAACCGAAAATGAAAATGTTGTTGAAGTCACTCCACAACAAGGCACGACTCCTGAAGAATTAGCTGCAATCCAAGTGCTTTCTGAAATTTGCCCCGACCTAATTGGTAAAAAAGACACTGATTTTGCTCAAGGTTATGAGCGTTTAGTAAAAGACTATCTACCAAATGAAGCTGATGCTGTTTCTGCATTAGAAAAACGTAGCAAAGACAAAGGCTTCAAAAAATACTTAAAAGAAGCACGTAGCGATGCAAAAGCTGCTGGTGATGAGCAAAATACTCTAGTTTGCCAAGACGTGAAAGCCTATCAATCGCAAAACTAAATTAGTAAAAAACTCTTGAGTTACAATACTCTTTGAAAAAGCCGGCTTCCCCCATAGAAGTCGGCTTTGCTTTATCCTAAAATGCTAGGCTCTTCTGCTTCATACAAGATATTGGAATTACCTAGAATGACTCGAAAAAGCGCTATTGCTGCACTACTCCTCTTACCAAGTTTTTCTTATGCAGCAACTGTCTTATCAGCTCCGCCAGAATTAAATAATAAGTCTTATGTATTAATGGATTATGAGACAGGCCAAATTCTCGCTTCTAAAAATGAAAACGAAAAGCTTGCACCTGCGTCTATGACAAAAATGATGACTAGTTACATCATTGAACAAAAATTATTAAAAGGTGAACTCACTGAAAATGAGCAGGTTCGTATGAATGAGTCTGCATGGTGTAAAGGCAGTAGTTCTGAATCATGTATGTACGTTCCTTTAAACGGTACAGCGACTGTTCTAGAAATGCTCCGCGGTATTATTATCCAGTCAGGTAATGATGCATCAAAAGCAATGGCTGAGCATATTGCCGGAAATGAAGGCACTTTTGCTCATATGATGAATCAGGAAGCAAAACGTATCGGCATGGTAAACACCCAGTTTATTAACTCGACCGGTATGCCTGCTGAAGGTCATTATTCATCTGCAAAAGATATGGCTGTGTTAGCACAACATATTATTAAAGATAGTTCAAAATACTATCCTATTTACTCTGAAAAAGAATTTACTTTTAATGGTATTAAACAAGGTAACCGTAACGCCTTGCTTTACACAGACCCAAGTGTAGATGGTTTGAAAACAGGCCATACAGATGAAGCGGGTTACTGCTTAACCACATCAAGTAAACGCGGCCCAATGCGTTTAATTTCAGTAATTTTTGGTACTCCGAGCATGTCTGAGCGTGCAAACCAAACTCGTGCCTTATTGGCTTGGGGTTTTGCTAACTTTGAAACTGCAAATGTTCAACCAGCAAATCAGGTTCTTGCAAAAGCAAAAGTTTGGTTTGGTAAAGAAGATGAAGTTCAAGTTGGTTTGGCTGAAAACTTTAGTGTGACTATGCCTAAAGGTAAAGCTGATGGCATTAAAACTCAATTAGTCGTTCAACCTAACCTAAATGCGCCACTTCAAAAGGGTCAAGTTGTGGGTAAACTTGTTGCTAGCCTAGATGGTAAAGTAATTGCTGAAAAGCCGTTAGTTGCATTAAAGCCAGTTGAAGAAGCTGGTTTCTTTGCTCGTTTAATCGACCATATCAAGCAATTCTTCAGCAACTTATTCTAATTTTTGAATAGTTGAATTAAGCACTCATGCTATTTAGCCTGAGTGCTTTTTTATTTTATAATTCGACTAAATTTTATTTTGATACTTCTTATGGCAAAGAACATTCGTCCTTATCTTGAACACCACCCTCAAGTAGATACAACATGTTATATCGATGATATGGCTGTTGTGGTTGGTGACGTTAGCTTAGCTGAAAATGTTTCTGTCTGGCCTTTTGCAGTCATCCGTGGTGACGTAAATAGTATTCAAATTAGCAAAAACAGTAACGTACAAGACCATTGTATGTTGCATGTAAGCCACAAAAATGATGCCAAACCGAATGGCTCACCTCTGATTATTGGTGAAGATGTAACAGTTGGACACCATGTGACTTTACATGGCTGTACCATTGGCAACCGTGTTTTAGTCGGAATCAACACCGTTATTCTAGATGACGTAATTATTGAAGATGATGTGATGATTGGTGCAGGAAGTTTAGTTCCGCCACGCAAAGTCTTAAAAAGCGGTTATCTCTATGTAGGAAGCCCTGTACAACAAGTGCGACCACTGACTGAAAAAGAACTGGCGTTTCTTCCTTATTCAGCAAGACATTATGTAAAAGTACAAAATAATCATAAAGCTGCACAAGCAAATCAGGATTAAGTGTTTATTTTGATTGTGAGTAATAAAAATTCTGCTTTTTAAACGATATGGTTTTATCGTATTGCTCATATCGTTTAGCAGATCACCGTAGCCAAAAACCCCTAAATTTCGTATTATACGTCTTTTAAATCATGGTGCTTTTTTATGGCCGCATGGACTCCTCATGTCACTGTTGCTACAGTCGTAGAAAAAGACGGACGCTATCTGTTTGTAGAAGAGCATAGCGAAGGTTTTGTACACACAGTATTTAACCAACCTGCTGGTCATGTGGAATGTGGTGAGTCATTAACAGAAGCTGCCATTCGAGAAACACTTGAAGAAACAGGTCATCATGTTGAAATTGATGCCTTGCTTGGTATTTATACTTATACCCCGCCAATGTTTCCAGATCGCACTTATTACCGTTTCTGTTTTCTCGCACATGTAACTCAAGTTGAAAGTGATCCTCAACTCGACACAGGTATTATCGCTGCTGTGTGGATGACACCAGATGAACTCAAAGAATCTGCCCGTGCCCGTAGTCCTCTTGTGCTAAAAGCAGTTGAAGATGCTATGAAAGGCCACCATTATCCTTTATCGCTTATTTATGAGCACCCCTTCTCTCCCTCATTAACTTCTCATTTGGATGCCTAGTCCTATGCAACAACGTGTCATCGTCGGTATGTCTGGTGGTGTAGACTCTTCTGTTTCTGCAGCACTTTTACTTCAACAGGGTTATCAAGTTGAAGGTCTTTTCATGAAGAACTGGGAGGAAGACGACGGCACGGAATACTGTACGGCAATGGAAGATTTAGCCGATGCCCAAGCAGTAGCTGATAAAATCGGTATTAAGCTGCATACAGCAAACTTTGCGATGGAATATTGGGATCGAGTGTTTGAACTTTTCCTAGCTGAATATGCTGCTGGTCGTACGCCAAATCCAGATATTTTATGTAATAAAGAAATTAAATTCCGCGCATTTTTAGATCATGCCATGACTTTAGGTGCAGACTTTATTGCGACTGGTCATTATGCACGCCGTGGTGAAACCGCATATAACTCTAAAGGCGAAGCATATGCGCCATTATTACGTGGTGTAGATAACAATAAAGACCAAACCTATTTCTTGCACGCTGTTCATGGTAGAGAAATTAATAAAACTTTATTCCCTGTAGGCGAAATCGAAAAACCTGAAGTTCGACGAATTGCTGAAGAACTTGATCTTGCTACAGCTAAGAAAAAGGACTCAACAGGAATCTGTTTTATTGGGGAACGTCGTTTTAATGACTTCCTTAAACAATATTTACCCGCTCAGCCTGGGAAAATTGTACTTGATACAGGTAAAGAAGTTGGTGAACATCACGGTCTGATGTACTATACGCTCGGTCAGCGTGGTGGAATTGGTCTAGGTGGTTTGAAAGGTGCAGCGGAAGGTGCATGGTTCGTACTACATAAAGATCTTGCCAATAATCGTCTCGTTGTTGGTCAGGGACATGAACACCCACTCATGCAAAGTACTCAACTGTGGAGTGAGTCAATTGACTGGGTAGCTGGTGAACAAAATATTCCAGTTGAAGGATTACGCTGTACAGCTAAAACGCGTTATCGTCAACCTGATCAGGCATGTACAATTTTTATTGATGAAAACACTGAACACGGTGTTCGCGTTGAGTTTGATGAACCACAGCGTGCTGTTACACCGGGTCAAAGCGTTGTATTTTATTCAGATGAAGTTTGCTTAGGCGGGGGTGTTATTCACCATACAAATGCCCCTACACCAAATTTTATTTAAGGGAATGAATGGCATGGTGGAGTTACCATTTCAACAATCACAAGCCTTGAATGTTCGACAAAACCGTGCCCTTGCCTTGGCTGGGGTATTTCAGGCCACCCAGCTCACCCATATGACAGCAATGACGGGTCAGCAAAGTATTGGTGAAAGTGGTAACTTCTATTTTGAACTATTAATCAAAGCAAGTTTAAATATTCGCCCTACAGTCAATAATGGTGTTCAAACTTTAGATTTTTTTAATCAATTGGCAGATATTTCTTTAGGTCTTAAAACACTCGAAAATTGTATTACTCAACCTTTTACAAACATGCCTAAGTCTCGCCTTCCCAAAATGGGTACGGCTAAATTGCCAATGTCTTATGCGATGTCGCTTTTACAGTTAGAAAAAAAGGTTTATAGCAATCCTGAATATGTCGCAATCATCGAGAAAGCTCAGCAGAAAATTTTAAAACAGCTGTCTTTTTTTGATAATAACTACTTACACCCGAGCATTTTAGCTAATTTGGCGCAAACTTATGTTGATACGGCTGGCCAGATTAATCCACGCATTTTAGTTCGTGGTAATGCAGAAGCATTTAAAGATACCAACCATACTAACCGCATCCGTGCTTGTCTGTTTACTGGCTTGCAAATGGCCCATTTATGGCGACAACTCGGCGGTAGTTCATGGAACATGATTTTTAGCAAACGTAAATTGCTACAGGATATTCAAGCACTTGCTCGTTTACAGTACCAAGTCGTTTAAGACTATAAACGAGATTTTTTTAGTTTTATGTTTATTCCAACATTAAGGAATCGTTATGAACGCTTTAACCGCACTATCACCATTAGATGGACGTTATGCCAGCAAATGTGATGCGCTACGCCCTTTTCTTTCTGAGTTTGGTTTAATCCATGCTCGTGTCACTGTAGAAGTGCGTTGGTTACAAGCACTTTCTAACCGTCCAGAAATTGTTGAAGTTGCACCTTTTTCAAATGAAACAAATGCAGCTTTAGATGCAATTGTTAGCAACTTCTCTGAAGAAGATGCAAATCGCATTAAAGAGATTGAACGTACGACTAACCATGACGTTAAAGCAGTTGAGTATTTCTTAAAAGAGAAAATTGCTGGTATCGCTGAATTACAAAATGCGGGTGAATTCATTCACTTCGCATGTACTTCTGAAGACATCAACAACTTGTCTCATGCGCTTATGCTTAAAAACGGTCGTGAAGTTTTAGTATCAAGCATGAAGCAAATCCTTAACGCGATCTCTGCTTTGGCAACGACTCACGCTGAACAACCAATGTTGTCTCGTACACACGGTCAAACTGCTAGCCCAACAACTTTGGGTAAAGAAATGGCGAACGTGGCATACCGTTTAGCTCGTCAAATCAAACAATTTGAAAACGTTGAGTTACTTGGCAAAATCAATGGTGCTGTAGGTAACTACAATGCTCACCTTTCTGCTTATCCAGATGTTGATTGGGCTGCTCATGCACAAGCTTTTGTTGAATCTTTAGGTTTAACATTCAACCCTTATACAACTCAAATCGAACCACATGATTACATGGCAGAGTTGTTTGATGCGTTACGTCGTTTCAATACGATTTTAATCGACTTTAACCGTGACGTATGGGGTTACATCTCTCTAGGTTACTTCAAACAAAAATTGAAAGAAGGCGAAGTTGGTTCATCAACAATGCCACACAAAGTTAACCCAATTGACTTTGAAAACTCTGAAGGTAACTTAGGTATTGCAAATGCAGTATTAGCTCACTTAGGTGAAAAATTACCAATTTCTCGCTGGCAGCGTGACTTAACTGACTCAACTGTATTACGTAATATGGGTGTTGGTTTTGCGCAAAGCTTAATTGCTTTCGATGCGTGCTTAAAAGGTGTCGGTAAACTTGAGTTAAATGCAAACCGTTTAAATGAAGATTTAGACCAAGCTCAAGAAGTTTTAGCTGAACCAATTCAAACTGTAATGCGTCGCTACAACATTGAAAAACCATACGAAAAGTTAAAAGCATTAACTCGTGGTCAAGCAATGACGCGTGACATGATGGTTAATTTCGTAAATGGTGATGAACTTTCTCAAGTACCAAGCGAAGAACGTGCGCGTTTAGCTGAACTTACACCTGCAACTTACACAGGTAATGCAGCTGAACAAGCGAAACAAATTAACGATTTAATTAGCAAAATCTAAATAAAAAGTTTACAAAAAGCGGAGCTTAGGCTTCGCTTTTTTATTACACTCATATAAATCACAATAAAGACCTCATAAAATGATCGAAAAACAATTCAAACTTAAACACTATATTGCTCTTGGCTTGCTTTTGATTGCAATTGTTATTTCAGCTATTCAGCCTCTTGAATTTGAAGCCTATTTACTTCACCAAGCGGGCACTGTTTTTATGTTGATTTTGCTCTTTGTTATTTTTAAGAAGATTGGACTCGATTTTTTAAGTTTTACTTTCTATCTGCTGTTTTTGCTCATCCATATTGTTGGTGCACATTACCTGTATTCATACGTTCCATATAATGATTGGATACAACAAGCATTCAATTTTAACTTAGATCAATATATGGGTTGGTCCCGTAATATGTATGATCGTTTGGTTCATCTTGCCTATGGTATTTTTCTCTACCCTCTTACTTATCGCGTGTTTCAAGTGTGGTTACCATCAGTAAAGCCATTCAGTCTTTTTTTATTAGTAGTTCAATTTGTAATGGCATCAAGTGTTTTATATGAACTTATTGAATGGGCAATTGCTATTGGACTATCTCCGGAAGAAGCCGAAAATTATAATGGGCAACAAGGCGATATGTGGGATGCCCATAAAGATATGCTGTTAGCGACTATTGGTGCAATTTTCTATGGACTTCTTGCGCTGATGCTTCCATCCAAAACAAATAACTCATAAATAAAAAAGCGCTCAATGAGCGCTTTTTTTAAGATCACTTTAGACAACAGGATAGGTTTGTTCTAAAAGGCTTTGTAAAACCGAAGAAGTCGTATCAGGTAAAACATGCTCAAGATTGGGAGTAATATTACTAGCGTTCGTAGTTATATCACTCTGATCATTTACTTGAGTAGGCTTTGCCGCTGAAGACAAAAGAGCTTCAATTGGGTCTGGTTCACTAGACGTAGAGCTTTTTAACAAATCATCTAATGGCACAGATTTCTGCTGCTGGCTATCCGTTTCATTTGTTGTGCTTTGTACTAACTTTAATGTATTTAACCCAACACTATCAGCAACAGATACTGTTTCTGTATGAGCAGTATCAACAGCTACCTCACTTAAACTTGTAACCTTTGGAGCGACCACATAAAACGTAAATGGTGAACTCACTTCACTTGTAAGGCCTGCTGCATCTGTTTGAGTTAAAGTAATCGTATGTTTACCAATTGCTAAGTCTTTATCAAGTGTAAAGCTCCATGATCGACTACTACTTACATTTACAATCCCAATAGCAACACCATTATCATAAATGGTTAAAGTTGCATTTGCCTCACCTGAGCCTGTCAGCTTTGGTCTTGCATCGTCAGTTTCTGAACCAGCAGTAATCGCACCTTTTAGAGCACCAACATCATCATCCACACTGTTTAAAACAGGTTTTGCAGGTGGTGTTGTGTCCTTAGTACCAATAATATCAAGAACCTCAGATTTATTTCCTGCACTATCAATAGCCGAAACTGAAGCATGTTTGTTATCAGTTAAAGCAGGCGAAATCGTAATTGTAAATTTTCCATTTGCATCTGCTGTTCCCGTACCAATGACCTTACCTGTCGTATCTTTAATTTCAACTTTTGCATTTGCTTCGGTTGTACCTGTTACGGTTGTGCCATCAGTATTAATTTGGGCTGTAGGTTTATCCGGTGCAATAGAGTCATAACTTGGAGAAACTTCTAAAGGTTTAGAGGTATTACCTGCTGCATCTTCAACAACAACTATTGCCTTTTGTGACTCTTTTAATGCCGGAGAAAGCGTAATTTGAAATTCGCCTTGAGCGTTTGCAGTACCCGTACCAATCACTTTACCATCAGCATCTTTTATCTGAACTTTCGCATTAGGCTCAGTTTGACCTTCAACCGTGGTACCTTCTTTGTTGACTTCAACTAAAGGAACATCCGGAGCGAAAGTATCCTTTCCGGCAATAATTTTAGTTGGTTCAGATTTATTGCCTGCAGCATCTTCAGCTATAACTTTTCCACCCGCGTCACTCGTCAATGGAGGAGTAAGCTTTAAAGAAAAAATACCATCTTTATTCGCAGTTACAGTGCCTAGTACATTACCACTAGCATCATAAACAGTAATTTTTGCATTTGCTTCAGTTTTACCAGTTACCAATGAGCCATCATCACTCAGCTGAGTTTGGGGAGCATCTGGAGCAATTGTATCTTTGGTACCTGTAATCGAAGCAGCAGTGGACTCACTGCCACCTTCACTTTGAGCTGAAACATTTAATTTATTTCCATCTGTCAAAGGTTTATCGAGCTTAATCGTAAAATTACCACTTGCATCTGCGTTACCTGAAGCAATTACATTTCCACTTAAATCTTTAATATAAATTTTTGCATTAGCTTCGGCTTTACCAGTGACCGTAACAGCATCATCTGCAAGTTTTACTTCTGTTGGTTTCGCAGTGGTTGGAACATTAACAGGCGAGTCATCTTTGTCATCATTATCAAAAGCCCAAAGATATAAACCTTCAGCGGCTAAAACCGCTAAACCTGCTTTTAGCACGTTACCCATCGAAAAAGTTGGGGAATCATCAACCGCCATTGTTGAGGCTGGTTGGCTCGTGCTGGTATACGCTAAATCTGTGACATGGTTTAAACCTGTATAGTCGATTACCTTACCCTGAGCATCAAATTGTGCTTCAACAAATTTTCCATGCTCAGTCGGAAGAACAAGTGAATGTTCTGTCGTATTCGTTACTTCATTAAAGAAATTTTCTAAGACAATAGTCTCTCCATTTTTTAAATGGACGACTAGATTTCCACCTTGTTTTTCCACCGATGCTATATCTTTTTGACTTACGCCAATTTGAATAATAGAAGGTTTACTTAACACGACCTTATTGAGCTGACCATCTTGCAGAACGTCCAAACCCTCTTTGGATGCTACAATTATTCTTGTCATTATTTCCTGTCCTAAATTTCAGTTATATTTTTAAATGTCTAACTTTTTAAATATTTCATTTAAAAGCTATTTTATTGCTGTTTAAAATATCAAAACCATGTGGTTATCACAATTCAAAAATTATATTTATCAACATTTATTTTTTACTTTCCATTAAAAATCTAAGCACATTTAATCAGACAATTTTGAATATTAATTTTATAAAAAAACCAGCATTTAAGCTGGTCTTTTTATAACATTTGAATTATATAAACTTATAGTTTTGGATCACGTACCTGCACAAGCGTCGTGTTCGCTTTTGCTAGGCTTTCCATTACCTTACTCATGACAGTAGGGATCAAACTATCTGCCATTTGCGCTGCTTGTAAACCCAGCTTTTCACCTAAAGTCGCTTTTTTACGTGTATTAATCACATACACATCATGTTGCGGCAATAAAGCTAATAAATACTCATCAGATGTTTGTAATTTATCAACAAGGTTCAGATCTAGAGCATCTTCACCATACCAATGTTCACCTGTCGCCACCTTATCAACATTAAGCTGTGGGCGATATTTTTCTACAAAGTGCTTAAATAACACATGAGTTTGTTGCAACTCTTCTTCGAACTTCGCTTTACCTTCAGGCGTATTTTCACCAAACATAGTTACAGTGCGCTTATACTGCCCTGCTGTGTAAAGCTCAAAATCCACATTGTGTTCTTTTAAAAGGCGATTAAAGTTTGGAACTTGAGCAACCACACCAATTGAACCCACAATAGCAAACGGCGCTGCAATAATTTCATTTGCAATACATGCCATCATATAGCCACCACTTGCAGCGACTTTATCCACACAAATTGTTAAATGAAAACCTGCATCGCGTAAACGCACCAACTGAGCTGCTGCTAGACCATAGCCATGAACCATACCGCCTGGGCTTTCGAGACGAACTACAATACGGTCACGTCCTGCTTTAGCAGTTGCTAAAATCAGAGTAATTTCTTCACGCAAGTTTTCAACTGCCGAAGCTTGAATATCACCTTTGAAATCTAAAACAAAAATCTTCTGATTATTTTTACGGCGAATTTTAGCTTCTTTAGCAAGTTGTTGAGCTAATTGTAAAAGTTCTAAACGGCTTGCCGTAGTTTGCGCAATTTTTTTTCTCTGTTCATTCACACGTGCATTTAAATGACTGACACGTATTTCCGCAGGGAGTTTAGGCAAATGGAATAACATAAAATTCTAAGCTCATAAGTTTATCTTTATAGCCTTAAGATGTGGTCCTTTTGATTAAAATTCAATAGCGATTTTGCAAAATAGAGTCATTTTCATTTATAAAATAAAAAAAGAGCACGTGGCTCTTTTTCTTTTATTGTTTACTAATCAACCGAAGCGACCAGTAATATACGCTTCCGTTAACTGATGGTCAGGTTGAGTAAAGACTTTTTCAGTTGAGTTGACTTCAATTAAATCACCTAAATGGAAATAAGCAGTACGATCAGAAACACGTGCCGCTTGTTGCATTGAGTGAGTCACAATCACAATTGTGTATTGATTCGACAATTCAGAAATAAGTTCTTCTACTTTTGCTGTTGCAATTGGATCGAGTGCAGAACACGGCTCATCCATTAAAATCACTTCAGGACTAACAGCAATGGTACGTGCAATACATAAACGTTGTTGCTGACCACCTGATAAACCTGTACCTGGTTGGTTCAAACGGTCTTTAACCTCATCCCACAAACCAGCTTTACGTAAGCTATTTTCAACAATTTCTTCAAGGTCATATTTATCACGCGCTAAACCGTGAAGTTTAGGCCCATAAGCCACGTTGTCAAAAATAGATTTAGGGAATGGGTTTGGCTTTTGGAACACCATACCAACCTGAGCACGCAATAATACAACGTCTAGATTTGGATCATAAATATTGTGGTTATCGAGGGTAATTTTACCTGTTACGCGGCAACCATCAATCGTATCGTTCATACGGTTTAACGTACGAAGAAACGTTGATTTACCACAACCTGAAGGACCAATAAATGCGATCACTTCATTTTGGTAAATATCTAGGTCAATACCCTTGATAGCTTCAAAATCACCATAATAAACATGGGCATCTTGTGCACTAATTTTGATTTCGTTTGAGTTCTGCTTTTTTGAAGTATGTGGTTCAAAATGAGAAACATACGAAGTGCCATGATTCAGCGATTTATCTGTAAATTGAGATTGTTCAGTATTCACTAACTTATCCTTTTCTAAGGAATTCGTAATATCAATAGTATTCATTATTTATCCTCTATTACCAACGCACTTCGAACTTTTTACGTAACCAAATTGCAAGACTGTTTAAACCAATCATTAATGCAAGTAGTACGATAATCGCAGCAGCAGTACGGCCTTCGAAGAAGTTACGCAACTCATTACCCTGCCATAAATAAACCTGTACAGGTAAAGCAGTTGCTTGATCAAATGGAGTTGCTGGAATACTTGCAACGAATGCACTCATTCCAATTAAAAGTAAAGGTGCGGTTTCACCAAGCGCATGTGCAACACCAATAATTGCACCTGTCATAATGCCCGGTAATGCCAACGGTAAAACATGATGGAAAATCGTTTGGAACTTAGAAGCCCCCAAACCAAGTGCCGCTTGTCGAATAGAAGGTGGCACTGCTTTTAATGAAGCACGCGTGGTAATAATCACTGTTGGCAGTGTCATTAAGCTTAAAACCAAACCACCCACCAACGGAGCTGATAAAGGCAAATGCATCCAACCAATGAAAATTGCAGCACCGAGTAAACCAAATACGATAGAAGGAACAGCAGCAAGGTTATTGATGTTAACTTCAATAATGTCGGTCAGAACATTTTTTGGAGCAAACTCTTCGAGATAAATTGCGCTGGCAACACCAATTGGGATCGCAATGATAATCACGATGAGCATCATGAATAATGAACCCATGAATGCACCTGCAAGACCACTAATTGCTGGAGAACTACGAGAGTCAGGATTCTTAAATAAGTTCAAGTTAAATGTACTTTCAAGAACACCTTTTGCTTTTAAGTCATCTGCAAGCTTACGCACTTCTGGATCGAGTTGTTGCTGATCATCTGGTAATGAACGATCAATATTACCTTTTAACCAAACATCGACGTTCGCATCACCTAAGAAGGTAATATTTTCTTTTTTACCAATAAGTGATGGATCTGCAAAAACCATATCACGTAGACGATAAGCTTCCGAGCTTGCATATAAGCTGCTCAAGTAGTCACGTTGTGATGCAAGTGCAGGATCTTTAGCAATCATTCCATTTACAATGATGCCATCCCAATCGACCATACCCATTTTAGTTTGCCAATCAACATAACGTTCTTGGTAATGTGCAGGTGTTTCACCTTGAGTGCGTACAGGTACTGGTCCTGCATCAATCACTTTAGGGTCAAAGTAAATTGGAACATTCATACTGGTTTGCCAAAAAGCAGGTAAACCTTTTGCCAAAATACTACCGAACAAGAGAGCAACGAATGCAAGACCAATAATGACTGCCGAGAAACCCGCAAAACGGAAAGCTTTTTCTTTACGATGACGTTTAGCTAAGGATTTTTCAATAACCTGTTTACGTCGTTCACGTGTTTCGGCAGCAGTTTTCGGATCAAATACGTTCTGATCCATAGGAGACGATGTATTCGATGTACTCATTCGTATTGCTCACGGTATTTACGCACAATGTACAGTGCTACAATATTTAATCCCAAGGTAATAACAAATAGTGTTAAACCTAGCGCGAATGCAACCAATGCTTGTGGACTTGAGAAGTCTGTATCTCCAGTCAACTGTTTTACAATAGTTACTGTCACTGTCGAAACAGCTTCAAATGGATTTGCGTGTAAAAGTGGACTGTTCCCTGCTGCTAAAACCACAATCATGGTTTCCCCAACAGCGCGAGAGACTGCCAATAAGAAAGCGCCTGTAATACCCGGTAAAGCTGCCGGTAATACGACTTGACGAATTGTTTCAGACTTAGTCGCACCAAGTCCTAAAGAACCGTCACGTAGTGCACGCGGGACTTGAGTAATAATGTCATCTGACAAAGATGACACAAACGGGATAATCATAATTCCCATTACAAAGCCAGCAGTTAAAGCACTCGTCGCATTAATCTCTAAACCAACATATGCACCCGCTACTTTAAAGAATGGCCCAATAATCATCATGGCAAATACACCATAAACAATTGTTGGAATACCAGCTAAGACTTCAATTGTTGGTTTTGCCCATGAGCGGAACCATGGTGAAGCATATTCAGCTAAATAAATTGCGATCATTAATCCAACTGGTACAGCAACGAGTAGAGCGATACCACTGACCATGAGCGTACCCCATAGCAATGGTAATAAACCATAACTGCCTTCAGCATTACCAGAAGTACTAAAGCCCGGATTCCATTCTGTACCAAAGAAAAAATCCATTGGACTGACAAAACGGAAGAAGTGCATTGCTTCGCCAAACATCGACATTACGATACCGATGGTTGTCAAAATCGCAACACCAGAACATAAAATCAAACCAACATTAATAGCACGTTCAACTTGGTTACGAGCACGATATTGTTGGCTGATTTTTTTCTTTGCCCAAACCAACCCCAATAAAGCAGCACAAATTACAACAGCAAATTTGGCAAAAGAGCCAATGGTTTGAAATTTGGAAAACTGTTGAGCAGCTGCTAATTCGTAAGCTGCTGGTTTATCACTCACCCCAAAGCCTGAAGCAATTGATTGAACACGATCAACTAATACACTTCTACCCGCTTCATCCAGAGAAGCACTTACAGACGCCGGAATATTATTAAAAATAATATGATTTAAAATACTTGGTTCAACCAAGTTCCAAATGATCAAAATTAAAAACGCAGGGATACCGCACCAAAGACCAACCAGTGCGCCATAATAACCAGGACGAGAATGTAACGTCGCCGAGTTGCTTCCCTTACCTGCTATGTTACGGCTCTTTCTCAGCCCAAGTTGATATGCAATTGCCACGAGGGCTAACAACACACCGATAAGTAGCAGATTCATGTACTCTCCACTGTTTTCTCAATTGTCATAATTTGGAAAAACAAGTTAGACAAAAAGGCTGATGAACTCTTAAGATCACCAGCCTTCATTCAAACTAACTTATTTAACAGTTTTACCTGCTTTAAAGTCAGCCAAAACTTTTGCACGTTCAGCATCAGACATCGCGATTAAACCATCACGCTCAGCTTTAGAACCTTTACCAGTTGCTTTCTTGCTTAGGAAATATTCTACATATTGCGGTAAGCCTTTAACTGATTTTAAGTGTTCGCCTTTCACGTAGAAGTACAATGGGCGAGATACAGGGTATGTACCATTCAATACTGTCTTCTCAGATGGAACAACGTTGTTTACTGTTGCTACACGTAACTTGTCACGGTTCATGTCATAGAAACTTAAACCAAACACACCTACAGCGCTTGGAGAAGTTTTTAGGCGCGCTAGAGTTTCTGTATAGTCGCCAGCAATTTCAATTACACGGCCATCTTTACGGAAAGTAGAACATGCTTTCTTCTGAGCATCTTTATCTAAGCTCTTGAAGTATTCATATGCTTCACAACCAGCTTCAACCATTTTCTCTTGGAAAACTTCACGAGTACCGTGGTTAGATGCAGGGATTACAAGAGTAATCGGTTCATTTGGAAGTGATTTGTCAATTTGATTCCAGTTCGTATATGGGTTTGGAACCAATTTACCTTTTGAAGGTAACTGTGCAGCTAAAGCAGCAAACACGTGGTAAGGTTTTAATTTATAAGCTGCTTTGTGTGAGTTAGACGCGAATACAATACCGTCGTAACCGATTTTGATTTCTTGAATTTGTTTTACACCAGCTTTGTTACAAGCTTCGATTTCAGTGCTTTTAATTTTACGAGAAGCGTTAGCAACGTCGATTGTGTTATCGCCAACACCTTGACAGAATTGTTTCAAACCAGCAGAAGAACCGCCAGAACCCACTACAGGAGTTTTAAATTGAGGGAAAGTATTACCAAACTCTTCAGCTACAACGCTGGCAAACGGTAATACAGTTGAAGAACCAGCAATTTGAATCGTATCACGAGCTGCATTTGCAGTCGTTGTTACAGCTGCCCCAGTTACTGCTAACGCAATTGCGATTTGACGTGGATTTAAGCGCATTCTGTTCTCTCTCATTAATGCAATAGGTTGTACGTCACTTTTTGTTGAGTGCTTGTACGCTCTTCGATAGCTGCATTGTGAATAGAAAATATGACAATTAAGTTACAGTATGATGACGCTTTAATGATTTCGATATTGTTAACTGTCACATTATTATTTTTTATGTACTATCAAATAGTTATTTTAAATATAAAAGTTATTTTACCTTCTATATCAATCTATATTATGACATTAACTAAAAATATTAAATTTTTATTTTTTATAAAATATAAAAACAAAAGATACTATAAATATATTAAAAAACGGTAATTTAGTGATTTATTAATTTTATGATTTAAATATTTTCTGTCATTAAAATAATTATTAAAAATTTCTAGAAAAACTCATTTTTCTTTGTAACATGAAAATAATATGACAAGAGATAAAGGGTTACCATCCTTAAGGATGATAACCGCAATATCGTTGTCAATTTAAAGGATCAATTCGATTGTACTTCTGGCATGGCAACCATTTTTTTACGATATTTTAATAAATACGTAAGCGCTAAAACAGCAAGCCAGATTGGTCCTAAAATAACTGCCAATCTCATATCTGGAGTCATCGCCATAATAATAAGAATAAAGCATACAAAGCTAATGGTTAAATAATTACTCCAAGGACTCATAATACTTTGAAATTTAGTTTGGCGTCTTTGCAATTTCATTGCTTTAGTAAACTTCAAATGCGTCACTGAAATCATGAGCCAGTTAATAACAAGTGCAGCCACCACAAGCATCATGAAGAGCTGAAAAGCTTGACCAGGAATCAGATAATTCACGACCACACATATTGCTGTAATAGATGCAGAAACAACTGCTGCTGGAACTGGAATACCGCGACTGTTTACTTTTTTCAAAATTGCAGGAGCATTACCCTGCTCTGCCAAACCATGCAACATACGGCTATTACAATAGATACAGCTGTTATAAACTGAAATAGCAGCAATTAAGACCACAAAGTTCAAAACGTTCGCAACACCGTTACTATTGAGTGACTGGAAAATCATAACAAATGGACTGCCGCCTTCTGCCACCATGTTCCATGGATAAAGACATAAAAGAATACCGATTGCACCGATATAAAAAATCAAGATGCGGTACACAATCTGATTTACTGCTTTAGGAATAGTCGTTTCAGGTTTCTTCGTTTCAGCTGCAGCAATACCAATTAATTCCAAGCCGCCAAATGCAAACATAATGACAGCCAAAGCCATGACAAAACCGTGAATCCCGTGCGGGAAGAAACCACCGTGTTGCCATAAATTTGCAACACCCGCTTGCGGACCTGCTGAGCCTGAAAGTAAAAGATAAGCACCGAAACCAATCATGCTTAAAATGGCAACAATTTTAATGCATGAAAATAAGAACTCGGACTCCCCAAAAAAGCGGACATTTACCAAGTTAATGCCGTTAATTAAAATAAAGAAAAATAAAGCAGTCAACCATGTCGGAATTTCAGGCCACCAAAACTGTATAAACGTCCCAATCGCACTCAATTCAGCCATGCTGACGAGTACATATAATACCCAATAGTTCCAGCCAGACATAAAACCAGCCATTTTGCCCCAATACTTGTTTGCAAAATAACTAAAAGAACCACTGACCGGCTCTTCAACAACCATTTCACCTAAATGACGCATAATTAAAAAGGCAATAATTCCAGCAATTGCATATCCTAATAAAATTGAAGGACCAGCCAGTTTAATCGTTTGGGAAAGACCTAAGAATAACCCTGTACCAATCGCCCCTCCGAGTGCGATGAGTTGAATATGCCGATTGGATAAGCCTTGTTTTAACTCGTGCTTATTGTTTGCATCCATAACATTATCTCCAATGTTGGTGTCACTTCCTGTACACCTTTATTCAGCACCACATCCGAAGATCAGGAACCGATCTTCGGACATAAGTTTGCTGTAATGTGAGTCCATTTAATTTTTGGGAAGACTTGTCCTGTCTTCTATTTAAAACGAGATTGCATCCTTACATTTAATCGGTTGGGAACGCTCCTTTAAAATTTCGTAACCGCGATCACCGTAGTCAAAACGAGCAATCACAGAAGCAAATTTTTTCAAACTTACCGGCGCATCCATTGCAGGTAGTTTTAATTCAATAAAAGTTAACTGGTCATTTAAATGAACATTGTCTAAAACGCTCTTTAGCTGCCCTGCGGTTTCAACCACATAAGTGGTATGGCCTTTTTTACCATTAAATACCGCTGGAATTTCAGTATATTTCCAGTTTTGCACGTCGTTATAGGCAGCATTTTCACCCATAATTAATCGTTCAATGGTGTAGCCGCCATTGTTCAACAAGAAAATAATTGGTTTTAAACCATGGCGGATAATGGTAGAAAGCTCTTGTACCGTAAGCTGGAAAGAACCATCGCCAATAAATAAAATTTGACGGCGTTCTGGGGCTGCCAACAAACTACCAAGCAAAGCTGGTAAGGTGTAACCAATAGAACCCCAAAGCGGCTGTGCAATATATTTAGCTGTAGCAGGCAGCTTTATACCCGACAAAGCAGAGTTTGATGTCCCGACTTCACCAATAATCACATCATCTTCTTTTAAGAATCCTGAAATATAATTCCAAAGCACATCTTGGCTTAGTTTTTGTTGAGCTGGAGCTTCAACTACTTTCTGAGGTTGTTTTTCGAGAAGAGGTGTTGACGATTTACGTGGCGCAACTTTTTTATTTAGCTCAACAAGTAATTGTCCAATCTCAATACCTGGAAAATCCTGACCAAAAATATTTAGGCCATAAGATTTAATTTCGATGTAGTTCTTGGTTTCAATTTGATGAGTAAATACAGCTGACCCCACATCGGTAAAACGTGCACCAATACCAATTAAACAGTCAGATTGTTCAATGATATTTTTCACATGCGGTTGGCTTGCACCACCCACATAAGTCCCGATATAACGAGGAGAGCCTTCATCCATAATATTTTTTGCAGTATTCATACCTGCAAATGGAATCGAGCATTTTTGAGATAAATCATTTAAAAGCGATGTTACACCAAAAACTGAAGCTTCATTATCAATAAGAAGTGCTGGGCTTTTAGCATTCTCAATAATGTCACAGAGTTTTTTTACCACAGTTTGTAATAATTCAGGTTCAACAGCTGGATAGCTTAAGTCGAGGGAACGCTCAGATACTTCAATTTTAACGTGGGTAATATCGCCTGGTAGTTGAATGTGTACAGGACGACGTTCAAGGAAACACTGACGTAATACACGGTCAATTTCAAAGACTGCATTTGCTGGAGTTAAACGAGTTTGGGCAACTGTAAACTCTTTCATACAGTTCATAATATTGTCGTAGTTACCATCAACTAACGTATGGTGTATGAGAGTACCCTTTTGAACCGCATGTAACGGTGGAATTCCTGAGATATGAATAAGAGGTACATTTTCTGCATAGGCCCCTGCAATACCATTAATCGCACTTAAGTCACCTACACCATAAGTGGTTGCCAAGGCAGAAAAACCGTTAATTCGTGCATAACCATCTGCTGCATAGGCAGCGTTTAATTCATTACAATTTCCAATAAATTCGAGTTGTGGGTCTGCTTCAACTTGTTCTAGATATGAGAGGTTAAAATCACCAGGTACACCAAAGAGATGTTGGATACCCATTTGTTTTAAACGAAGATTTAAAAAGTCACCGATTTCTATGAACATTGCTCTATATCCTTTGAGACCAATTTTTATTCCATAGAAAAATAATATTTCATCTACCTTTTAGATTTCGTGCATAATGAAAACGCATTTTAATAAAAATACATGATTTGTGTATCATAAAAGGATTTTATGCAATGGATAAGTTCGACTGGCAAATCATTCAAGCACTACAAAAGAATGGACGGCTCACCAATCAGGAAATAGGAGATTTAATCGGTTTATCTGCTTCGCAGTGTTCTAGAAGAAGACAGTTACTCGAGCAAAAAGGCATAATCTTAGGATATACCGCGCGCATCCAGCAGCAAGCGCTAGGACTGGAAGTGACAGCAATGATTCACATTAATTTAAGAACACACGAGGCAAAGTCACAGCAAGCTTTTCAAGAATTGATTGAAGCCGAAGATAATATTCAAGATGCGTTTTCAATTAGTGGTGATGCAGATTTTATTTTAAAAGTTGTTGCTGAAAACTTAGAACAGCTTTCTCAATTTGTGACTGAAAGGTTACTTTCTTATAATTTTATAGGTCACATAAAGTCTTACATTGTTCTTAAAAAAATTAAAGAACAGAATCATTTTTTAATCAAACCTAAAAGTATGAGCTATCATCACTCACAATAAGCAAGCCAAGCTTTCCTACCTTATCAGTGAAAATAAAAGGCGGATATTAGATCCGCCTTAAAATTAATATTTAGACTTTACTGATATGGACCGTTTGCCCAATCGTATTTTCAAGCAAACCTTCCAAACCAAACTCAGCACCTATACCAGACATTTTCCAGCCACCAAAAGGTGCATGTGGCAGGACTTCTGCATGGGTATTAATCCAAACAGTACCGCATTGAAGTTGAGTAGCATAAGTTTGAGCAGCTTTAATATCAGAAGACCAAATTGAGCCACCTAAACCAAACTCGCTGTCATTGGCACGATCAATTGCATCATTGATATCTGTATATTTTAAAACAGGTAACACTGGACCAAATTGCTCTTCTTGTACTACGCGGCAAGAGTCAGAAACTTCAGTCAAAATAGTTGGTGCAATAAAGTAGCCTTGCTCTGGTAGCTGTTGTTGCCCAGAAAGTGCTTTTGCACCCTGTTCAATCGCTTCAGCAATAAGCGCTTTTACCTTGTTATATTGCATTTGGTTTTGTACTGGGCCAAATGTGGTAGAAGACGCCATACCATCACCCACAACTTGAGCATTGGCAATATCAGCTAACTTTTGCGATAAAGCTTCATATTGGCTTTCATGCACGTATAGACGCTTTAAGGCTGCACATGTTTGACCAGCGTTTAAGAACGACATGTTAAAAATCTTGGCTGCAATTTCATCGATATTTGCATCTGGCAATACAATACCCGCATCATTACCACCCAACTCTAAAGTTAAGTGTTTTAACTGCTGAGCTGCACCAGCCATAATGTGCTGGCCTGTTCGAGTTGAACCCGTAAACACGACTTTTTGTACATCTGGATGAGAAGATAGCGCTTCGCCAATCTCACCAGCACCAACCACAATTGAAATAACACCAGCAGGAACTTCTTGCTGAATGATTTCACATAAACGTAAAGTTGATAGTGGTGTGTATTCAGAAGGTTTGCTAATAACAACGTTACCCGCGCGTAAAGCAGGCATGATATGCCAAACCGCAATCATGAGTGGCCAGTTCCATGGCGTAATTGAAGCCACTACACCTAATGGTTGGCGATGGCGCTCAATACGCTTGGTTTCACTGTCTTCAATTACTTCTACCGGTAAATCCATTGTAGCCGCATAACGCGTCCAGCCAATTGCACCCTGCACTTCCATTTGTGCAAGTGCGAGTGGCTTACCTTGTTCAAGCACAACCAACTCTGCAAGCATTTCAGCATGCTTTTCAATACCATCTGCAATCTTATTTAAGATCGACTTACGTTCATCATGAGAAACTTGCTGCCAAGCTTTAGATGCTTGTTTAGCAGCACTGACTGCCTGATTTACCTGTGCAACCGATGCTTTTGCACAACGTGCAGCAGTTAAGCCTGTAGCAGGGTTAAGAATTTCTAGTTCACCTTGTTCACCTGAACAAAGTTGACCACCAATAATGAGTTTAAATTCATTGAGCATATTCGCTTGTTGCATTTCTTCTTCCTTGTCTTAATTGTAATTACAGCCACTTACTTTTTTCAGTTAAAGCGGGATTATTTAAAGTGAGTACGATATTGATATATCAATGCGACCCAAAATATCGGGGACATACCAATACAATAAGAAATTTGCTCCCCATAAATCATGCATAATTATTTTTGTTTTTTGAAAATATGCATGTTTTGTGCATATCAATCTTTTGTGATGCACACTTTAAATAAAAATAATCTGTAATAAAAAAAGCCCGGTAATGAACCGAGCTTTTTTTATTATCAACTCAATTAGTCAATTGGTGGTACATAGTTACCAGAAGCAATTGCATCTTTAATGCGTTCAGCTTCAGCCAATACTTGACCTAAAAGGTTTTTAACATTTTCAAATGTCACAACAGGGCTTAATGTTGTCATCTTCAATGACTGTACATTACCAACTTTTGTTACACCGATATTTGCTTCACCACGTGCAAACAATTCGTCTGCTACGTTTTGGTTTAAGCTATCGATAAACTCAACTGGGTAGCCTTGTGGCACAACGCGGAACAATACCGAAGCAAATTGTGGTTCAACTAAAAGCTCTAAACCATCAGTTGCCTTGATGTAATCTGCAACTTCACGAGTAAGTTTTACACCATGGTCAATCATTGAACCATAAAGGTCTTCACCTAGTGATTCAATTGTCATCCACAATTTCAATGCATCAAAACGACGAGTCGTTTGTAATGACTTAGACACAAGGTTTGGTACACCGTGCTCTTCGTCATAAGCAGAGTTCAAGTATTCAGCTTCGTAGTGCATAAAACGATAGTTCGCTTCGTCTTTTAACAAGAACGCGCCACAGCTAATACTTTGGAAATAATGCTTATGGAAGTCGAGAGTAATTGAGTCAGACAACTCAATACCATCAAGCATTGCACGATAGTCATTTGAAAGAATTAATGCACCGCCCCATGCCGCATCGATATGCATCCATGAACCATATTTATTGGTAATTTCACGGATTTTCTTCAATGGATCAATTGCACCGGCATCTGTAGTACCTGCTGTCGCAACGACACAAGCAACGACTTTACCTTCAGACTGAAGATGCGCCATCGTTTTTTCGAGAGCATCTACATCCATTTGTGCATTTTCATTCACAGGAACAGTCACAACTGACTGGAAGCCCATGCCCATCATTGCCATGTTCTTTTGCACAGAGAAATGTGCATTTTCAGAACAAATGACTTTGACGTTTTTCATTGCATCGGCAGGAATACCATCACGCTGTACAGACCATGGATTACCATTTTCGTCTTTCCAGTTTTTCGAGATGCACCAGTCACGAGCAAGCAATACACCCATCAAGTTAGATTGAGTACCGCCAGAAGTGAAAACACCAGCCTGGCCAGAACCATAACCTACTTTTTGACGCAACCAATCAATGAGCTGAACTTCCATTAATGAACCAGCCGGGCTTTGATCCCATGAGTCCATAGATTGGTTAGTTGCATTGATTAACACTTCCGCAATCTGGCTCATCACCATGGTTGGGCAGTGTAAGTGTGCTAATGAATGTGGATGGTGTACTTTCAAGCTTTTATTCAAGAAAAGCTCAATCATACGTTGAAGAGATTCTTGTACACCCATACCCTCTTTTGAAGGTTGGAAAGAAATTGCTGAACGCAATTCTTTAATGCTACCGCCAGTGTACATCTTTTCATTTTGCAACCATGCTGAAACGGCTTTTACCGCTTCGCCCATTGCTGACTCATAGTCAGCAATGGATTGTGCATCATTGCAGAGTAACGCTTTACGATGTTCTGCAAAATCCACCATACTTATGCGCCTCGTACTGCAACCAATGCTTCTGCAATTGCTTTCTTAAAGCGAGCAACTACTTCAACACATTCGTCTTGAGTAATGATTAACGGGCAAAGTAAACGAATTACCGTACCATTACGACCACCTTTTTCAAGCAATAATTTATTGTTGAAACAAGCAGTTTGAATCGCAGCAGCTAATTGTGAATCAGCAGGATGTGAACCAATACGATCAGCTGGTTTACGCTCGTCAACGATCTCTACACCGATCATTAAACCGCGACCACGTACGTTACCTATACATGGGAATTCTTGAGCTAATTTTTTAAATTCAGCTTGTAAGAAGTCACCACGCTCTTGCGCATTTTGAGCAAGATTTTGTTCGCTAATCGTTTTTAATACGACAAGACCAGTACCCATAGCGAGTTGGTTACCACGGAAAGTACCCGTGTGACCAGCAGGTTGCCAAGCATCAAATTTACGTTTAATACCTAATACTGCAAGTGGTAAACCACCACCGACTGCTTTAGACATTACAACAACATCAGGTTCAATACCTGCATGTTCAAATGCAAACATTTTGCCTGAACGTGCAAAGCCAGCTTGAACTTCGTCTAAAATTAAAACGATGTTGTGCTTTTCAGTCACTTCACGGATTTTTTGCAACCATTTTACTGGAGCTGTAACTACGCCGCCTTCACCTTGAATCGCTTCAAGAATAACAGCAGCCGGTTTTGTTACACCGCTTTCTACATCTTCAATAAAGTTTTCAAAGTAGTAAGTTAAAGCGTCAACACCAGCTTCACCACCTAAACCAAGTGGGCAGCGGTATTCATGCGGATATGGCATGAATTGTACGCCTGGCATTAAACCGTTAACTGCATTTTTTGCACTTAAGTTACCAGTCATAGCAAGCGCACCATGGGTCATACCATGATAACCGCCTGAGAAACTGATCACTGAACTACGGCCAGTGTAAGTCTTAGCAAGTTTAATTGCTGCTTCAGTTGCGTCTGCACCAGCAGGACCACAGAACTGCAAGCAATATTCTTCTTTACCACCAGGTAAATATGCTAACAATGCTTCAGTGAATGCATCTTTTAAAGGTGTGGTTAAGTCTAAAGTATGCAATGGCAAACCACTTGCCAATGTATCTTGAATACTTTGAATCACCGCAGGATGATTATGACCTAAAGCCAATGTACCTGCCCCAGCTAAACAATCAAGGTACTGTGTACCTTCAACATCAGTAACCCAGCATCCTTGTGCTTTCGCTATCGCTAACGGTAATTTACGTGGATAGCTACGAACATTTGATTCCATTTGACTTTGGCGAGTCAAATAATATTCGTTAGTAGCATTAGTGGCAGGGTTAACGGAAGTAACGCTCATATCGGATTACCATCTCTGATAGGGGTAGAAAGAAATAAGTCTGGTGACGATTGGTCCTTTGACTCGGTGCTTTATAGAACTAGCAAAGACACTTATTTTATATCTTGTAACTAGGAGCGCGATGATACCTAATTTTACAAGAAAAAAAACGTCTTTTATGTACTTTACTCATCTAATCTTATTGAAAAAATGTATCATCCCAATAGTTATGATGAATTATCATCATACTATGTGACAACCTAAAGAAAATATTCTTTTTTTATATTACTTTGATTTTTTAAGTTACATTGAAACACTTTGATTTTAAGCTTTTAATTTTTAAAGACTTTATATTTACCAAAATTTAAAAAAACCTGATCTGAATATTACAAATACGCCACAAAATCTGCAAAAGTTATGCATAAGTTATGTTTAACATTTCCTAATGAAAAAAATTAAATTTATATTAATTTTTAAAGGAAAAATTTATGCGTACTTTAGCCGTGTCCACCCTTCTTTTAGGTTCTCTCCTTAGCCCTTTAGTTTTTGCTCAGGATGACAATGCTTTGAACTACAATATTGTAAATGTACAAGCGGAAGCTTCTCGCCAAGTTTCTAATGATGAAATGCATGCAACTTTATATATTGAAAAAAGTAACAAACAACCAGCCGAGCTTTCAAACCAAATTAATCAGCTGATGAATCAGGCACTTAATGTTTCTCGTAAATATCCACAAGTAAAAGTGGAAACTGGTGCTCAAAGCACTTATCCAATTTACGATAACGATAGCAATAAGTTAAAAGAATGGCGTGGCCGTGCTGAAATTCGTCTTGAAAGTAAAGACTTTAAAGCTGCTAGCCAGTTAGTAAACGAATTACAGCAAAACTTCCAAACTCAATCGATTAATTTTACGGTTTCTGATGAACAGCGTAAAAAAGTTGAAAATGAGTTAATGGTAGAAGCCTCTAAAAACTTCCAACAACGTGCTCAAATGTTGACCCAAGCTTGGAATAAAAACCAATATACTTTGGTCACTCTAAATCTGAACACGAATAACTATTTCCCACAACCTGTAATGCGTGCCAGCATGGCTAAATTTGCTATGGCCGAAGCTGCACCAGCTCAAGACATGGCAGCTGGTGAGTCTAAAATTACTGTGAATGCAAACGGTTCAATTCAGTTTAAATAATTTGTTTCTCTAAAAAAAAGCCCTGATTAGTTCAGGGCTTTTTTTTTGACTTATTTTTTAAAAGGTAAAGCATATTTAAAGATACGGCCTACCACCTGTCCAAACTGTTTAGCCAGACTTGCATTGTTATAATTTAGACCATATTTTTTACATACAGCTTCAACTTTTGGAGCCATTTGGCGATAACGACGCGCTGGAATATCTGGGAATAAATGATGCTCAATCTGATGGCTCAAATGTCCGCTTAAAATATGTAATGCTTCTGAACCTTTTAAGTTAGAAGAACCACGAATCTGACGCATATACCAGTGACCACGGCTTTCTTCTTGTAAAACAGACTTTGGAAATACTTCTGCATCTTTTGTGAAGTGACCACAGAAGATAATCGTAAATGTCCAGATATTACGAAGACCATTTGCAACCAAATTACCAGTGAATACAGGTAAAGCTGCTGGGCCTGCAATTAAAGGGAAGAAAACATAGTCTTTAAAAAGTTGTTTTCCAATCTTTTTATTAACAGGTTTTAACTCTTCCAAGAATTTTGCCATGCTCTTACGTTTATAAAGAACACGTCCAATTTCAAGATTCTGAATAGCTACGCCCCATTGGAACAATAAACAGAATGGGATGCTATAAACAGGTTGAAGTAAGAAACCCGGCTTCCAGCGTTGCTCTGGGAATAAACGAAGTAAACCGTAACCGATGTCATCATCAATACCTTTAATGTTGGTATAGGTGTGATGTTTATAGTTATGAGTTTGGCGCCAGTTATCAGAAGTACCGACAGTATCCCACTCGTAAGTTTGACCATTAAATTTAGGATCGTTCATCCAGTCATATTGACCGTGCATTACGTTATGACCGAGTTCCATGTTTTCCATAATTTTAGAAAAGCCTAATAGGCCTGTTCCTAAAATCCACGCTGGTGGGAACCAACCTGCAAACAAACATGCTCGGCCTAAAAAGCTACTATAACGAATTGCAGCATAAACACGGCGGATATATTTAGCGTCTTTCTCGCCCAAATCATCCAATACTTCTTGTTTGATCTGATCGAGCTCTTTTGCAAATGCATCAAGTTCTGCTGGAGTCAAATCTCGATTTTTAGGATTTTTAAAATATTCGACTTTCACTGGCATATTCATAAGAGTTCTCTCTTAAAGATCAATAACTAGATCGGATTGTGCTGAGTTCACACAAATTTTGAGTAATTGGCTTGGTTCAGTGTTTTCACTACCGTTGAGTAAATTACGTGTTGAACCTTGTGATTTATTACAAACACATTTATTACAAATTCCCATACGGCAACCATGAGTTGGTTTAAGGCCTTCATGTTCAAGGCTAACCAGAATTGACTGGCCTTTAGGAATTGCAATGACCTTATTAGACTGGGTTAATGTGACATTCACATAACCAATATCATCAGCAGAGCTTTCATTTGTTAAGCTAAAGGCCTCGGTTAAAACGGCTGGAGCTTTTTCAAAAAGTTGCTCAACAGTCGCCACAAAACCAGAAGGTCCACACGCATAAATTGTGCTGTTTTCTACATCATCAACTAATGCTAAATGCTCTGCATTTAAACGTTCATCATTTGGGGTTTCTTGTGTATAGAAAACCTGATAATTAAAGTTCGGATATTGCTGCGCAACTTTTTCAAAGTATTCAACAAAAGCTGCATCTGAACGTTGTTTCACCCAATATAAAAGTTGCACCTGAACTTTATCTAACTGCTGGCTTTGTTTAATCGCAGTAATCAAGCTCAACATTGGGGTAATACCACTACCCGCAGCCAACATAATTAAATTCGGTGTTTTGATGTTTTGTTGCATGTCACCATAAGGTTGACCAAGCTCAAAAACATCACCGATTTTGCTTTCAGAAATAAACCAGTTACTCACGATACCATCAGCAACTTTTTTTACGGTTAAACGTAAGTGCTGCGCATCTATTTGCGTCAAACTATAAGTACGTTCATAGCGACGACCAGCAATTTCTACAATTACAGGATGATGCTGGCCTGCAACGCCCATTTTCACTAAGCGGTTACATTTTAGCGTCAGGCTCACCATGTCGTGAGCGACAAATTCTTTTTTTACAATTTGAACAAGGCCATGTTTTACAGACCATAAAGGATTAACTTTTTGTAGCCAGAAATTAGCCATTTCTTTATCAAAGATAGCTTGTGTCAATGAATTGAATAGAGAATTTCTCTTTTCGATTGCTTGCATAACTGAAGGCTCTGTCGCTCTTTTTTAATTATTATACACATGTATATATATTTGTATATACACCCGTACTTTTAATTACAATTTCACAAGTTCAGCTTCTAAGGCTATAATCCTGAGAGTTTACAAATATATTGAACAGCATGACCCAATCTTCACTTTCTCAGAACCTGAATGACACACCTCAACAACAAGATGTCATTGAAATTAAAACAGCTACGCGTTCTGTTGGAAGAAAAGCGACAATTACTAAAGAAGAACTTTTTCAGGCCGCTTTAAACCTCATTGGTCCGCAAAAAAGTATTGCTTCATTGAGTTTACGTGAAGTAGCTCGAGAAGCAGGAATTGCCCCAAATAGTTTCTATCGACATTTTAAAGATATCGATGAATTAGCAATTTCTCTAATTGACCGCGCAGGTATCGTTTTACGCAAAATCATCCGTCAGGCTCGCCTACGTGCTTCCTTACAAGAAAGTATTATTCGTAGTTCTGTAGATATTTTCCTTCAACAACTCGATGCCGATGAAGGTAATTTAAGTTTATTACTACGTGAAAGTTTTACAGGTTCTGCTTCTTATAAAGCTGCCGTAGACCGCCAGCTCAACTTTTTTCAGCAAGAGCTACAAGAAGATTTAATTCGTCTTGAACGCTTAAATAACAATCATCTGTATCACCCAGACCTTGTTGCAAAAGCAATTACTCAACTTGTGTTTCACATGGGTGCTAAAGTGATTGATTTACCAATGAATCAACGTGCAGAAGTTGCTGAACAAACCATGATTATGATTCGGATGATTTTAGAAGGCGCACGTCATCTAGATGAAGCAAAAATCCGCTAAAATGATCTAATAAATGGCTTGTTGATGAACAGGCCATTTTTACATCTAACTCCCCTATTTTCCAATAAAAATATAATTCACTGATTGAAGCGAATAGCTTGCCAGAGTATAAATAATCATTCCGTTTGCTCTTTCTCCTATATTCCCAACGATCTCAGTCAGGGATCCACATGCAAAATTTGAATAATCGTCAAAGTCTGATTGCAAGCTACATTCTTATGGGCATCTTTTTGCTTTCGGTTATCCCATTACATCTATTAGCAAGTTTTTTTGCAGGCTTTCTCATTTATGAAATTATTATTAGTTTAAGTTCGGTTGTAGAACGTTATATTGATGGCCAAAGAGCCCGTATTTTTATTAGTATTTTACTCAGTATCGTCACCATTTCACTTATTGGTTTTTTCATTACGAGTCTAATTAGTTTCGTTGTATACGATCTAAAAGGTGTCGGCTTACATAGTATTAATAGCAAGGTTGATCAAACCTTACTTCATTTACAAGCAGAGATCACAAAGTATCTTCCAGGTTATATTCCTGATAGCGTGACAGATCTAAAAGACGAAATCTTTGCATTTATGAAAGATAACGTCACCACCTTAAAAAACACCAGTTCCGATATTTTGCATAACTTCGTGACTATGGTCATGGGATTAATTATTGGTATTTTGGTGGCGATACATGGTTTTCATCGCCGTACGCCTCAGCCTGTTTTTAAGTCACTGCTTATCCAACGTATTCAAAAATTATCAATTTCATTTAAAAATGTTGTTTTTGCCCAAATAAAAATTTCAGCGATTAACACCCTGCTCTTTATTTTATTCGCGTTTATTTTGTTGCCACTTTGGGGAGTTCACCTTCCTTTTGCCAAAACCTTAACTATTTTGACCTTTATGTTTGGTCTCATTCCAATTTTAGGGAATCTACTTTCAAACACTTTAACGTTTATTGCAGCTCTTACGATTTCCCTAGGGCTAGCAGGAGCAGCATTACTTTATCTCGTTCTGGTTCATAAACTTGAATATTTTATTAATGCTAAAATTATTGGGCATAAAATCAATGCAAATGCATGGGAGATTTTATTAGCAATGCTAGTATTTGAGTCAATCTTTGGCTTAGGCGGTTTAATCGCAGCTCCGATTTTCTATGCATATTTAAAATTAGAACTAAAAGATGCGGGTTTAATCTAATTTAAAATCAATGTATAAAAAAAAGCGCCTTCTAGGCGCTTTTTTCATTTGAGTTCATTATGGCTTAACCACAACTAACACTTGAATCGCTTCTGGTGTAACAGTTAAACCATCAAGTAAGCTCAAGCCTTCTTTTTGCAGTTTCTGTAAACGCTCAATTTCATCTTGACGAATACTTGGATTGAACTGTTTGAGATAAGTTAAACGGTCAATTTCATATTGCCATTTATTGCCATAATGCTCTTTTGCTTGTTGCTGAAGCTGCGGTAAATCAACTTTCGCAATCTCTAACGCTTGTTTATAGCGCTGCTCAATGATATCACGGCGAGCTTTAACTACTTGGCGGCAGCTATTGCCATCTAAATGGTGCAAATAAGGTTTTAAAATTGCTGGATCAATCTTTTCAGACAAATCTTGACCATTTTCACTTAACAATACACGGATAAGCTGCTTAGGTAAGCTTGATGGTAAATTCAGTGACTTCGGCGCAATAACATCTACTTTAAACCAGACTTCAATTAACACCGAACCCTGCTTTAAAGCGTTAGATTTGAGTACAGCAACATTGGTACTACCAAATGATTGCGTACGGATCATTTCCATAACACTTTCAATGAATGGATGCTCTAAAGTTAAATATTGAGCATCTTCACGAAGCTGAGCTTGATCGCGATAGAACGTTGCGGTCATCCCTTCTTCGTCTAATGCCAAACCTTGCACTTGCATTTGGTCGGTTGGTTTAATAATCACCGTACCATTACTTTGCTCATCAAAGTCGATATTGGTTGATGACATGAAACGCTTCACAAACATTGGCAGCGTTGTATTGTCGTCATAGTCTTCAAGAGCTTGAACAATTTCTTGTGCCACAATAGGACGACATGAATTATATTCAAGTAAACGATCTCGGCCAGCTTGAAGTTCAGCTTCCAAGGCTTGACGTTGAACGTTCACCTCTTCAAGCAAATCTTCAAATGTTTGACCTTGGTCTGCAAGTAAACAGTCTTTTAATTCAACAATAAAATTCTCTTGCAGCGTTTGCGCTGTCGGAGAAATATTGCTGAAAATATTCAGTGCTTCATTATACCAACGGAACATACGCTCTTGAGCTGTTCCCACAAGGTATGGCACATGAATTTGGATACGGTTTTCTTGGCCAATACGGTCTAGACGTCCAATACGTTGCTCTAAAACATCTGGGTTAGCTGGTAGATCAAATAAAATTAGATCACTGGCGAATTGGAAATTACGGCCTTCCGAACCAATTTCCGAACACAATAGAATCTGAGCGCCATAGCTTTCTTCAGCAAAATAAGCAGCAGCTTGGTCACGTTCAAGTAAGCTCATGCCTTCATGGAACATTGCGGTACGAATACCTGCATGCAAACGCAACACATTTTCTAAAGATTCAACTACTGGTCCGCTACGCGCAATTAAAAGCACTTTTTTATGCTTAAGATCTTTGCGTAAAATTTCCATTAACCATGGCACACGCGGATCATTTTGCATCCATGAACCATCAATCTGTGCTTCTTCAGGCCACATTTGCTCACGCAGTTTGCCATCTTTTGACCAATCTTCTGGTGCTGGTAATGGTGCTGGCTGACAATCACGACCTGGGAAGCCTTGAATGGCTTCACGTGTATTACGGAATAAAATACGTCCAGTACCGTGACGGTCTAATAATTCGTGAATTGCTCTAAAGCGTTGGTCAGGCTGGTCTTCAATGCTGTGACCTAACAAACCTTCTAAAGCAGATAAATGCTCTGGGGTTAAAGCTTGATCCGACATGAGTACTTCAGCAATTTTTGCAGTCTGCTGATATTGAGTCTCTTCATCTAAGAAGCGCTCTAAACTACTAAAACGCTGTGGATCAAGTAAACGTAAGCGAGCGAAATGACTTTCTACACCTAATTGTTCAGGTGTTGCAGTGAGTAATAGTACCCCTGCTGTATTTTCAGCGAGCTCTTCAATTAAATCGTAGCGATCATTCCCGCCTTCTTCTTCGCTCCACATCAAATGATGTGCTTCATCGACGACGAGCAAATCAAAACCAGCTTCTATGGCTTGCTCACGCAAATCATCATGGTCAACCATTAAGTCAACACTGGCAATAATGCATTGCTCAGTCAAGAATGGGTTAAGCTCTGGATCATGTTCTTTAATAGATGCTGTACGCGTTAAATCAAACAGAGAGAATTGCAAGTTAAAACGGCGACGCATTTCAATCATCCACTGATACTGTAGAGAATCAGGGACTAAAATCAGAATTCGTTCTGAACGACCAGTTTTAAGCTGTTGGTGGATAATTAAACCAGCTTCAATTGTTTTACCCAAGCCCACTTCATCGGCAAGTAAAACACGAGGAGCAAAACGTTTACCAACTTCATGTGCGATATAAAGCTGATGAGGAATCAAGCCAACACGTGCACCGACCATCCCACGTAGAGGACTGGTCTGCATTTGTGCTTGCATGAGCATCGCTTCAATACGCAGGTCATACCACTCTTTATAGTCAACTTGACTTGCAAGCAAACGATCTAAAGGTTTAGATAATTGAATTTGCGCACCAATACGTGTTTCATTGAGTGCTTTACGCTCTTGCTCGCCATTTTCTAAAGTACGAACAACATTGTAACGCAAAACGCCATGACGATCTTCAACAGACTCAACGATCCACTTCTGGCCTTCTTGATCTTGAACTTCATCATTCGTATTGAAGATGATACGAGATAGTGGAGCATTATTACGTGCATAGACACGTGTCTCATCACTTTTGGGGAATAAAATGCTGACAGATCTTTCATCTACATCAATAAGAACACCTAAACCGAGCTCAGTTTCTGTGTCTGATAGCCAACGTTGACCAATAGCATACTGCTGCAATTTTTCCACCTTTCTCTCAAGTTCGCACTACATATTGTACGATGCAAATTAGCTTATTTTTGCATCTTTTTATGTAGTCTTTAAAGCAAAATTTTGAAGCAAAAACCAATTAAATCGCTTTGCTACAAAAAATCACGCATTAAAATTTTTACATTAAAACGGTACAGGACAGTCAAAAGTTAATGTTTCTGCTGTGACAGGATGATTAAAACTTAACTGCTTGGCATGCAAACATAAACGCGGAACAAGTTGCTGCTCCGGTGTTGCATACAGCGTGTCACCTACAATTGGATGCCCAAGATATTGCATGTGTACACGGAGTTGATGAGATCGGCCCGTAATTGGTGTTAATTTCACACGAGTTACAGGCTGTCCCTGAATCTGAAAATGTTCTATGGCCTGCCAATGTGTTAAAGCAGGCTTGTTGTGAGAAGCGTCGACAATATGTAAAGGCGGTCGGCTTGGGTCATAGATTACAGGAATATCTACAGTTCCCTCGCCCTCTAAATGACCTGCGACAAGCGCTTCATATATTTTTGAAGTCTGACGATCTTGAAATTGACGTGCAATTGCACTTTGACCGCGCTTTGATAAACCAAATACTAAAATACCTGAGGTATCTCGGTCTAGACGATGAATGAGCAAGGTTTTAGGTTCAATCGCAACCAACCTTGTCAAAACGCTATCATGTAAATCACCCTTACCAGGAACACTCAAGATGTCCGAAGGTTTATGAATCACCATAAAATCATCATCACGATAGATCAGATGTTCACTTAGAAAATCACTCAAAGTTGTATTCCCAAGGTAAGATGAAAAACAAGCGGGCAATAATAAAAAGCTTACGTCCGAATTACAATGCCGTTCGGGTAAATTAACAGCAGAATTTGCAAATATTATGGATCACTTGAGGTCTATAGTCAGTTAAGGCTTCAATAACTGCATAATATGTTGCAATGTCGGTGTTTGCATTATCTCTTCAACGCTTAAGCTCGCACCATTTGCACGCCATAGATCGACCAGATAATTAACAACAGACTCATCTAGTCCGTAGTTTCTTAAATCAATTTCAGGATGGATCTCCATAGGATGCCGCCCCACCTGCTCAGCAATTGCCAATAAAATTCCTTTATCCGACAAGATATAGGAGGACGGCGCACTTAAAGACCATAAGCCTATTAAGCTCTGCGTATTTAAATGTTTTATATGGTCAAAGCTGATCTTTTCAACCCATTGAATATGCTGCTCTAGATTAGCCGCCAAGATCGCATCATTTACAACACTGACCTGATCTGTAATCGATAAAACAAGCTGCATGACTTGTTTAAACAGAGGAGATAAATCACCTGCCATCATAACTTGGGCTTTAGTATTTGATGACAAACGCTGACCAAGCTCCAACATGGTTTGTTGAAGCTGAGATGTCTCAATAAAAATAATTGGAATTTCGAGTGATTGAGCGCGCTTAATCAACAGTTCTAAATGGTTCGCCAATGGTTGCTCAGACCAATCTGGTCGTAGTTTAAGCTCATTGAGCCCAACCATGAGCAAAATACTTTGCGCTGACTCAATTGACCAATTTGAAGTACTTGCGGCTAACTGGATTTTTCGAGGTAAGGGATAAAACATTGTTCTCTGTAAATATAAAAATAGCTCAAATTAAAAAGCCCGTTTAATACGGGCTTTTTTGCTTACTTCATTTCAGCGAATGTTTCTTTTGCAGCCTGAATCGTAAATTCTATATCTTCATCAGAGTGTGCAGATGAAATAAAGCCTGCTTCAAATGCTGAAGGTGCCAAGTTTACGCCACGTTTTAACATACCATGGAAGAACTTTTTGAAAGCTTCAATATCACATGCCAACATAGAGTCAAAGCTTGTAATATCTTCTTGGTCGGTAAAGTAAAGACCGAACATTGCGCCAGCTTGCTGAGTCTTAAATGGAATACCCGCTTCATCAGCTGCAGCCTGTAAGCCTGCAAGTAACTTTTCAAGTTGAACAGATAATTTGCTGTAAAAGTCAGGTTGGCGTAAATGTTTAAACATCTCAATACCAGCACGCATAGCAAGTGGGTTACCAGATAATGTACCTGCTTGGTATACACCGCCTAAAGGTGCGATGCATTCCATAATTTCACGCTTACCACCAAATGCACCAACAGGTAAGCCCGCACCAATAATTTTACCTAAAGTCGTTAAATCAGGTTTAACGTTATAAACCGATTGAGCACCACCTAAAGCAACACGGAAGCCTGTCATCACTTCATCAATAATGAATACAGATTTATATTCATCACAAATATCACGAATGGCTTGTAAGAAACCATCAATTGGTTTCACCATATTCATGTTACCCGCGACAGGCTCAATAATGACACCCGCAATTTCATGGCCGAACTTAGCAAAACATTCTTTTAATGCAGCAATATCGTTGTAAGGTAGCGTTAAAGTGTGTTTAGCAAAATCAACAGGAACACCTTTCGAAGTCGGTTCACCTTCACCTAACGTGAGTAAACCTGAACCTGCTTTTACTAAAAGTGAGTCTG
Source organism: Acinetobacter pittii (assembly GCF_022449185.1). Classification (GTDB taxonomy): domain Bacteria; phylum Pseudomonadota; class Gammaproteobacteria; order Pseudomonadales; family Moraxellaceae; genus Acinetobacter; species Acinetobacter pittii_I. The sequence goes on along the minus strand of NZ_JAKUKO010000001.1, from coordinate 223,652 downwards.
AGTGGCCATGGTAACAACCCTCAAACTTCACAATCTTGTCACGGCCAGTGTAACCACGTGCTAAACGAATAGCAGTCATGGTCGCTTCTGTACCCGAGTTAGTCATACGCACCAATTCAATTGATGGCATGATTTCACAGATAATATCTGCCAACGTTGTTTCGTGTACGGTTGGTGCACCAAAACTTAAGCCATCTTCTGCAGCTGTTTGTACAGCCTTAATAATCTCTGGATGAGCATGACCTAAAATCATTGGTCCCCAAGAACCAACATAATCAACATAACGCTTCCCATCCACATCCCATAAATAAGCACCTTTTGCTTTCTCAATGAAAACAGGTGTTCCTCCAACGCCATTAAAGGCACGTACCGGAGAGTTCACACCACCTGGAATGTGTTTGCTGGCTTGTTTAAATAACTGTTCTTGCTTTGGAGATAAACTCATGGAAATGCTCGTCTTAAATATCTAAAAATAATTTTGAAAGCTTAAGAAAATAATTGTGCCCACGCCTGTACACGGGCAGGAATTTCAGCAGTTGATCGGTCTAATATATCACTAATGACTGCACAGAGGTCAGCCCCAGCCTCAATCACAGGTTTTGAGTTTTCAACAGTTAAACCACCAATCGCACAAATTGGTAAATCATATTGAACTGCTGCTTGCTTAATTACTTCGATCCCCACATTACCTGCTTCAGGTTTTGTAGAGGTCGCATAGACTGCACCAAATGCAATATAAGTCGCGCCATCTGCAATTGCTTTTTGCGCAAGTTCTAATGAGTTCAGGCAAGTACGGCCAATAATCACGCCTTCTGGTAATTGCGATTTTGCATCAGTAATTTCACCGTCACTTTGACCTAAATGCACACCTAAACCAAACTGAGCGGCCAGTTTTAAGTCATCATTAATGACAAAAGGAACCTGATATTTTTCACACAATAATTTGATCTGTTCAACTTCAGCGGGTTGGTCTGCTTTGTCTATTTTCTTACGGCGATACTGTAAAATTGCGACCTGACGAGTTGCGAGCGCGGCATCTAGTTTTTCTAATAATAGTTGGATTGGGTCATCGTTGGTAATGAGGTATAAACCGCGCATACTCTACTCTCGCTTTAAAAAACTTCGCTAGTATAACGGATTTATAGATCATCATAAGTACCGATTGATATAGGCTTACCAGTACCAATCGGATATTTAAAAGAGAAAGTAAAAATTAACTCGGAATTTTGTCGTGCTTACGATCAACCAAACTCAAACGGCCACGTACAACATCAGACAACATTCGCCAATCAGAAATAAAACTATAGAAAGGCTGTTTAAAACTGGCAGGCTTATTTTTTTCAAACACAAAATGTCCAACCCAAGCATTTGCATAACCCGCTACCAAACCATAAAGTACATATTTGGGTTGTTTCTTACGAATTGCTTTTGAAAAAAAGTATATGCCAATACTGCTACCCACCACATGCAAACGTCTGCTCATAATGTTACGGTGTTCAGTTAAATAAAAACGATAAAATTCCTGATAATTTTTAATCGGCAATTCAAACTCTGGCTGAGCTTCATGGCTAAAGTTTACTGGTGCATTCACGATCATCTTCCTGATTTTTATTTGATCAAAACATCACCTGATTGTACACCTAAATAAAAGTGTAGCGTCATATGTTTGATTGTAACTTTCTCTATCAAAACCATTATTTTTAGAGCTAAGCTATTATACTTATTCAAGATAGTCTAAATACCTGATTCAGGGAGATATATTATGGTCGAAGTCGAACTAAAGTTTCAGTTACCTGAATCGAAGAAAAAAACTGTCCAGCAATACTTAAAAAAACACAAAGCAAAGAATATTCACTTACAGGCAAAGTATTACGATACTCCTGATCGACTGCTTGCAAAAAACGGTATGGCCTTACGTTTACGTAAAGAAGATGATCAATGGGTACAAACATTTAAAGCTGCAGGTCAAAGCCATCTCCACCGTGTTGAAGAAGAAATTCATTTAGGTGTGTGTGACCAAGAACCTGACTTAAACCTTGAGTTATATCAAGATAATAAAGTGGTAACTGATTTAATTAATACGGCTTTAGGAACAGAAGCTGAAAAACTAAGTTTGCAGTTTGAGACTGATGTACAGCGCACCTACCATGTGTTTGAAGCAGATAATACAGCGATTGAGGTTTGCTTAGATGATGGTGTCGTAAAAACAGCGGATGCACAAAGTGTAATTTGCGAAGTTGAATTTGAACTCAAGCAGGGTGCAGTGAAAACGCTTATTCAATTTGCGCAGCAATGGATTAATCGTTACTCACTTTGGCTTGATGTAAGAAGTAAAGCCGAACGTGGCAACTTATTAGCACTAGGGCAAGCTGCCTCACCTGCTGTTCATGCTAAAACTTTGACATTAAATAAAGATATTACTGCTGAACAGGCTCTAAAAAAGATTGTCGAAAACTGTTTAGGGCAATTCTTACCAAATATGGCTGTCATTGCCGATGGGGTTGCTGAAGCTGAGCATATTCACCAAGCACGTGTGAGCTTACGTCGTTTACGTAGTGCCCTTAAGCATTTTGCAGGTTGGTCAAGCGAGCTAAATCCTGTTTGGGAAGAACAAATTGCCGAACTTTTCCGTAAACTTGGAGACACTCGTGATGAAGATGCGATTCGCACCGAAGTGTTACCTATTATTCAACAACATGGATCACCTGAACTTTTACTACCAGTTTCAGCCCAGCCCTCAAAAGAACTCTCAACAATCTTTACCTCTGCGGACACGATTAAGCTATTACTCGATTTATTAGCATTTGCTTATTCAGAAGAAGATTCAGACAGCAAAACAGGTGGATTAAAAAAACACATTAAAAAGAGTTTAGATAAGTTACATCATAAAGTGATTAATAATGCTGAACACTTCTCTGAGCTTGAAGTGAATGAACAGCACAAAATAAGAAAGCAAGCTAAACAGTTACGTTATTGTGTTGAGTTTATTTCGAGTCTTTATCCAAATAAAAAAGTACAGCAATATTTAAAACAGCTACAACCTGTGCAAAATACTCTAGGTCAATATAACGATTTGTTTATTGCAGAAGGTATTTTTAACAATGTGGTGGAACAAGATCCGTCTTTCTGGTTTGCTCTAGGCTGGGTCAAAGCCAAACAGCCACAATTACAAAAGCGCTCAGCAAAAGCTTTACAAGCTTTTAGTCAGGCTGAAACTTTCTGGTAATTTATAAAAAGTCGCTGTAAACGTGCAGCGACTTTTATCGGTATTTACCAAATACTTTCCATATGCCGTTATCTGCTAACGGATCACTATAGCTATCGCTGCGTTGCTTTCTTGGCTTATCACGAGCATCGACCAGTTTAAAATGTGGCTCAACCCCTAGCACGATACCATTGGTATAAAACCGTGAACGTGTATATTCGCTTTGTCCATGCTGGAATACATAAGTTCTTAAATCAATGAATTCACGGTGAGCAACCAAAGCCGCGGTATCATCACTTTGCAACCATTCTTGCATCGTAAATATCTGGTCTGTTTCAAACTGCCCGCATTTTTCAATAAGACTCGCAACACCGCGAAAAGTTTTAGATTCTTTTGCGCGTGTTTTATTAATCCGAATCCGGTCTACGTGAAAAAAGAATAGCGGTAAATTTAAATGGCTTGGCAAATGAATCGCATCTGGTAATTCATCTTCCATAAATGGCTGAAAAAGCTCTTGCGCCCGTTCAATTAGCCCCTGCCATTGTTGATAATAATTTTCGACTTCTTCTTGCAAGCCATAATAAATCGGCAGTCCTTCAACATGCTCTAAATATTGAGGTGGGAAAACATGCTGGCGTAATAAAGCAATATCTGTCTTTAAACTTTGAATCGCAATTGCATCTTGCATATTAATTTCTCCTACCAATACTTAGGCTATTTACAGACTAAGTCAAAGGTTTTGTTTCCGCAAGCGTTTGCCTATAATAAGCAGCTCTATTTTTGCGGGAATAAGTCATGTCTCAAAAGATTAATGCAACAGATATTACTGAAGAAGAAGCATTAAATGCTGTTTTCTTTGAGCGTGCGGATGAATTTATTAAACAAGCTAATGATTTTTGTCGCCCGCCAAAAGATAAAAAAGTTGATCCAGCTGAGCTACGTGGTCAAGTGAGTGCTGCAATGTTATTTGCTACTGCCCGCTTCAATACATGGGTAGCAGCAAATAACTTTAAAGATGGTAATGAAATGCGTGATGCAAAAGATCAGGTTATGTCTTACCTTCTTCAGCAATTTCAGATGATGCTTGAAGATAACTTCGATGAATATTGTGAACAATTCGAAAATTATTTACGTTTCCGTAAAAATGAAGATTTTCACGCGCATAAACATGATCATTAATATGATTTAAATACCTAAATAAAAAGCCACATTTGAGTGGCTTTTTATTTGCGAGAAGACTTTATTTCTTTGCTGCCTGACCATATTGATCAGCCATTACTTCAACCAAATGTTCAGGTTTAATATACTTCTTAATTACTCTGTTAACGTCAGCAACAGTCAACTTAGTTAACTCTTGATCATGACGAATTCGGTCTTGCAATGTTTTGTTTGTTTCAAGCTGTAGATTTAACATGCCATGAATATTACGTTCATCTTCTAGTGCCGTAACTCGTTTCTTCATGATATCTGCTTTAGCAGCTTCAAGCTCTTGCTCAGTTACCCCATTTTTAACCAAGTCATTTAACACTTTGTGTATTGAAGCAGACACTTGTGCTGAGCGACCTGAAGTATAATTTGCACTAATGCTTAAGGCCCCTACATTCGTATCACGGTCAAGTTGTAGCCCACTTCCAAAACCATACACCAGCGCATTTTTCTCACGAAGCTCTTGAGCTAAACGTGATGAAATTTGAGACTCACCTAAAATATAGTTCATTAAAATGAGAGCAGATGCATCTGGATGGTTTTTCCCAACTGGAATTGAAAGCACACTTTGGTAGCTACCAAATTCACGCTGTTCAGATAAAACATGAACTTGCTGTGCTGGAAAATCAACGTGATCAATCAAGATTTTTTGATATGGCTGCTTACCGTTCCAACGACCAAATTCCTGATTCAGTAATTTTTGCATTTTTTTTGCATCAAATTCGCCTGTAATAGCAATTTGAGCATGGTTCATTGCAAAGAAACGCTCATATAACTCTTTCACTTGCTCTTGAGTTGCATTTTTCAACTGCTGTTTTGCCAGTTCAGGTTCGAAGTGATAACGCAAATCACCCGGTTGATATTCTTCAAGTAAACGTGAAAGTGTTAAACCCGCCACTACATCTGGCTCAGTATAAGGGCGATCAAGGCTTGATAAGCTTTGCGATTTAATTAAATCAAATTGAGATTGTTCAAATTTCGGATTTTTCATCACATCAAGAACAAACTTGAAAAACTCATCAAATTTTTCTGATTTAGACTGAATATTAATGGTCATGCCATTGCCATCAGCACTTGCATAAGCCGCACCGCCTGCATCAATTGATTTATCAGCAATATCTTGCAAACTGTATTTATCAGAACCACGAAGCAATAAGTATGACGTTAAATCAACTACCGTACCTTTATTAAATAAAGATTTTTCTGTTCCGAAGTCCATCGTAATCGTTGCATAAGTACGATCATCGCGTGTTTCAACTGGGAATAAAGCATACTTCATTCCATTTTTTAGTTTTCCACGGATAATCTTCTTCTCATTACTTTCAACATATTGCTTTGAAGTTTTTAAAAACTCAGCAACTTCTTGTTGATATATCTTCGGATCTTTTAAAGGTTCAGCCTTTGCTTCGACCTGATCTAGAGTTTTAGGTGTCTCTTTTGAATTTTGCTGTTGCGCTTTTTTCTGGTCTTCAGATGTTGGCAAAATATCGCCATCAATACGATGATCAGCCACAAGGAACTGTTTTAAAGTTTGATTCACATCATCTAGCTTAACTTTTTCTACAGAATCTAAATCTTTAAAATATTGATCCCATTGCCCGCCAGCGACGGTGTAATCACTTAAACGTGACCCCAGTGCTACCGCATCTTTCGTGATTAGATCACCTTGAGTTTTCATTAAACTTTTAACACGATTTAATTCAATCTCAGTAAACGGCTTCCCTTTTTCAATGCCTGCTAACAAAGAACTTTCAACTTTTTTAGGGTCATTACTTGGTGAATAAATAGCGCCTAGAAACACCACATTAAAATCTTGGTCTAACCAAGTACTAGCTTCAACATTTGTGGTAATACCTGTTTCCACCATATTTTGGTATAGGTGACCACTTGGTTGCATGGTGTATAACAAAGGAGCTAAAGCGAGTGTCGGCTGAATTTTGGTATTTTTACCATTCATATAGATATGGAATTTAGCCAGATCACTGCCCTTTTTCACCATGAATTGACGATTTTTTATTTTTGTAGAGTCAAGCACAGGAATCTGTACAGTTTTAGGAACCGCTCTTGCCGCAATTGGACTAAAATATTGATCTATTGTTTTTAAGACATCAGTCTTATCAAATTTACCTGAAATGACCATAACAGCATTATTAGGTGCATACCAGCTACGATAAAACTGGCTCAATTCAGGCATTTTAATAGATTTAAGTTCAGGCAAATCACCAATCGGTAAACGTCCTAAATATTGATTACCATAAGCTGACTTCCACATTTGATCCATCAGCACAGCAAATGGCTGATCCATGCGAACTTCGCGTTCACGCTTTACGATTTCAATTTCGGAAGGAACAAACTTTTCTTGAAGAACTAATTTATCCATACGCTCAGATTCAAGATACAGTACCTGATCAAGCGCAGTTTTTTCTGGACGAACGATATTTGTATATTTTGTTGAATAATAATCAGTGCTGGCGTTTGTCATCAATGTATATTGATCTAAACGACGCTGGAATTCTTCCCCTTTAACATTTTGTGTCCCCTTAAAAGCCAAGTGCTCAAGCAAATGAGCTAAGCCACTTTTACCCTGCGGGTCATTTAATGAGCCTGTTAAATAAATGGTATTAATAAAGATTTTATTTTCTTTGTCATTCGGTGCAAGCACAATCCGAAAACCATTATCTAATTTATATTCCTCAATATTTTGCTTACTTTTTACTAGTGTAGTTTGTGCCCAAGACGCAGCACTTAAACCAAGAATACATAGGGAGAGTGTCAGTTGTTTAAACTGCATAAACATATAAATACCAATTAATTTGAATAATAAAAAATCAATAGTTGTAGGACTATAGTAGGAAATTTGAACTAATTTTCATAGTAAAGTTTTGAAAAAAAAGCCGTTTATTTAAACGGCCTTATATTTTAAGGAAAAATTTCAGCTTGCATATAAAGCTTCCCATACCCTGAAACTTCAATACGTTCCTGATTCAGAACATTGCAATATAAAACGCCACCACGGCTAGAAGCCTGATAAGCAATAATATTATTTTTAGCGAGTTTCTCTGCCCATAATGGCGCTATTGCTGTATGAATTGAACCCGTAACTGGGTCTTCTTCAATGCCCGCGACAGGTGCAAAATAACGCGATACACAATCATATTGTTGATCGGCTTTTGAGGTGATGGCAACATCCATCCCTGCAGTAGTAATCGCAGTCCGTTTACCTAAGGCTTTAAGTAAGTTCATGTCAGGTTGCTCATCTAACACGTCTTGCACTGATTCATACTCAACAATGTAGGCTTGAACATTTTGATAAACCGCTTTAAAAGGCTTTGTTAATGCTTGACGTAAAATAGCTGGATAATCTTCAACTTGATGAGCTTTGCGAATTGGAAAATCCATTCTGATTTTACCGTCTTCATCTTGGTGAACCACAAAAAGGCCCAAATTTCGTACATGGAAATTAATCGTCTTTTTCTCGGTAAAATCTTTAAATAATACGAAAGCGCTGGCAAGTGTGGCATGCCCGCAGAAATCAACTTCAACCGTTGGAGTGAACCAACGGATTTCATAATTTTCAGAGTCTATAATTTTTACAAAAGCAGTTTCAGACAAATTATTCTCAAGTGCTATCTTCTGCATTAAATCTACATCTAACCACTCTTTTTCAACAACGACAGCGGCCGGATTTCCACGAAATAACTCTTTTGTAAAAGCATCGACTTGATACATTCTCATGATAGTGCTCTCTTTTGTAATAGGCCTATTTTCGAAAATTATTTAAAAGAAAAACAGATACAGTTTTTTTAAAATTAACATCACAGTGGCAATTTATGCATATAAAAAAACGGCTCATCCAGAGTGGAGAGCCGTTTAATACTCATTCTTAATGATGTTGAGTTAACTCAATTTCATCTTCACTGTTTAGTATTTCTTTATCAGTCTGGCCCATCAATTGGCTCGTAACTACGCCAGCAGTCATTGAACCATTTACGTTTAATGCAGTACGTCCCATATCAATGAGGGGTTCAATTGAAATAAGCAGTGCAACCAAAGTTACAGGTAAACCCATGGCAGGAAGCACAATCAGTGCAGCGAAAGTCGCACCACCACCTACTCCTGCAACCCCAATTGAACTTAAGGTCACAATACCGACTAACGATGCAATCCACATTGGGTCTAAGGTGTTAATACCCATTGTAGGTGCAACCATTACCGCGAGCATTGCAGGATACAAACCCGCACAGCCATTTTGACCAATGGTGGCACCAAAAGAAGCAGAGAAACTTGCAATAGATTCAGGCACACCCAAACGACGAGTTTGTGTTTCAATGCTCAGTGGAATACTTGCTGCACTTGAACGGCTAGTGAATGCGAACGTTAAAACTGGAGCAACTTTCTTAAAAAATTTAAGAGGAGAAACACCTGTAAGCGTCAAAATAATGGCATGTACGACAAACATAATCGCCAAACCTAAATAAGATGCAACCAAAAACCCGCCTAGATTTAAGATATCTGCGACGTTTGAACTTGCCACGACTTTGGTCATAAGCGCAAATACGCCATATGGCGTAAGTGTCATCACGAGACGAACGAGCTTCATTACCCACGACTGCAACGTCTGAATCGCAGTAAGAATACGTTGACCTTTTTCAGCGTCATCCTTCATTAGGTTAAGCGCTGCTATCCCTAAAAAGACGGCGAAAATAACTACACTAATGATTGAAGTTGGGTTTGCACCAGTTAATTCAGCAAATGGGTTACTTGGAATAAAGGAAAGAATAAACTGGGGTACACTTAAATCGGTAACTTTGCCTACATAGTCCGTATTAATGGCAGTTAAGCGTGCAGTTTCAGCCGCACCTTGCACCAAACCTTTTGCAGTTAAGCCAAACAGGTTAGTAACAAATACCCCTACCAGTGCAGCAATCAGTGTTGTAAATAGTAATGTACCGATCGTATAAAAACTGATTTTGCCTAAAGATGAGGCTTGGTGTAATTTTGCAACCGCTCCCAAAATAGACACAAATACCAAAGGCATCACGACCATTTGTAAAAGTTTTACATAGCCGTTTCCAACGATATTAAACCAGCTAATAGATTCAGCAAGAATCGGATGGCCACCGCCATAAATCAAATGTAGTCCTAAACCAAACACCACACCTAGAACTAAGCCAGCCAGAACTTTTTTTGATAAGCTCCAGTCTGTTTTACGTGTTTGGGCGAGTAAAAATATTAACCCGACAAAAACCACAATATTGATGATTAAGGGTATATTCATTCCCAAACTCCAAATTATTGCTTGTGTCATCTTTCAAGGGGGCATATTTGACCATAGCCAGCCTATATAAACTACCCTTTTCCACAATTTTATAGCATCAAGATGATTACAAACCTCTGTGAGAATATAAAATGACTTTTTCATACATATATATCACTTTTAATTTATAAATTAAGTTGGATATTTACGTATGAAAATCAATCACAACCTAAGCAACCTTTAATTCAAATTGTTGCTCAATAAAATGAATAAACTGCTTTAAATTAGTTCCCCATGTTTCGGGCGACTGGGCAACCAAGTAGGTAGTAAAATGAGCGGATTCAGTATTAAGTTCAAAACAACTTAACGATACTTTATCGACCACTTTGGTTAGATATGACTTTGGTAATAAAGCAAAACCAACACCTAATTCCACACAGCTTACAATCCCGTCCAGACTGCCCATTTCCATAATTTGTGAAGGCGGGACACTGTGATCATTTAAAAACAACTCAATTGCATGACGATAAGAACATCCCTGCCGAAATGCAATAAATCGGGTCTTTGCAAGCTTGGCAATGTCTGGAAAGTGAGTTTGCTGTTTCGGACAAACCAAAACCAATTGTTCTTGCCAAACAGGTAAACTATACAACTCTGGAATTAAATATTTAGAAGCAACAAAAGCACAATCGACCTCTCCTTGCTGCACAGCGCTTAACAAATATCGTGTCGGGTGAGTTTGTAGCTCGATCGGCAAATTCGGATATTGCTGCATACATTGATTGAGTAATTGAGGTAGACGTATTGCTGCTGTCGTTTCCATACTGCCCAAACGAATGGTTTCGTTCGGGTCAATATCACCCTCTTGAAAAATTTTTTTCGCTTTATTATGTAGAGCAATCATTTGAACAGCATAACTATGCAGCTGTTGTCCGGCATTGGTTAAGGTCACTGGGTTATTACGATTGAATAAAATAACTCCTAACTCTTCTTCAAGCTTTTTCACATGGCTCGTGATATTCGATTGAACTGTATACATTTTTTGTGCAGCTAAGGAAAAACTTCCACTCTCTGCAACAGCTAAAAAAAACTCTAGAGACTTAAGCAACATACCACTATCTCAAAACAAGATAATTACTATCATATTAAATCATTTTTAAAGATTTAAAAACTCGCTTTTAATAATAAAAAAATTGAGCGTCCTCTCATGCCTACGTTTTATCGAATGAGCTTAATTGTCTTTTTGGCAACTTGTTTGGGAATTGGTGTTTTTAGATTTTCCTATACTGCGCTGATGCCCATCATGATTGAGCAATACCACTGGACTCACGATTTTTCCAGTTACTTAGGGAGCGCAAATTTATTGGGATATCTGATTGGTGCCTTATTGGCGCTGTTAACTATTAAAGAAAAGTACATCTCACCCATCATCGTATTTTCAGCTATAGCGGGTAGCCTCAGCCTACTAGGCTGTTCATTCATGGATATGCCTTTGGTGTGGTTCATTGTCTGGCGTACGATTTCAGGTATTGCTGGCGGCTTACTTATGATTTTGGCGCCTAGCTATGCGATGAAATACATTCCTACCACGCAAAGATTAAAAGTTAATTTTTTAGGCTTTAGCGGGATTGGTGTCGGCGTTTTATCCGCCACTATTATTATTCCTCTACTTAAAAATATGCCCGTACATTATGTTTGGAATATTTTCGCGGGTCTTTCTCTATTAGGAAGTTTAACTCTTTATCGATTATTAACTCGTAATACTGCCCAGATTATTAAACCGCAATCGACCTCTCTACAAGCCTTACAAAAATCACGTTTAGGCCTTGTCATTATTATTGCCTATATGTGTAGTGCCTTTGCCTATATTCCACACTCTTTGTTTTGGATGGATTATTTATCTGGAACTCTGCATTTTCCCCTACAGCAAAGAAATCTATTTTGGGTTCTCTATGGAGTGGGAAGCTGCATTGGTGCACTTGTCGCTTATTGCTTAAGCAGACTAATCGGATATCTACAGGCCATTAAATGGTTATATACCATTTACTGCTTAGCCGTTGTTTTGCCGTTCCTTTCACATACCGCTTCTTTACTGGCCTTATCTTCGCTTCTGACAGGCTTACTGACTCCCGCAACCGTATTTATTAGTTCTTATAGTCTGCTACAGATTTATGAGCACCGTTATCAAAAGCTTTGGAGCCTTGCCACCATTGGCTTTGCCAGTACTCAACTTTTGGGTGGTGTTGTCATTAGTACTTTGCATCATTTGCATTGGTCTTATGCCCATCTCTTTCTTTTGGGTGGAACCGTTCTTCTCTTTGCGGTTTGCCTTTTAATTCCCCTACGCCCTTCTTTCACCTCAACTCTCGGAGAAACCAAATCGTGAAAACTCTGCTCTTTCCTTTATTTCTAGTTGCTTTCGTTCTTATTATTCAAGCCCTAGACCAGAGTTATCAAAAGAAAACTGGTTTTATTAAAACTCCGAAACATCCCGAATTTATGCAATAAAAAAAGCCCTCAACTGAGGGCTTTTTAATAGAAGATTACTCTCCCATATGTTTGATAATCGCATCACCAAATTCAGAACAACGTAACAAGGTTGCACCTGGCATTAGGCGCTCAAAATCGTAAGTTACAGTTTTGGCAGCAATCGCCCCAGAAATTCCTTTAATGATCAGTTCAGCAGCCTCTGTCCATCCCATATCACGCAGCATCATTTCCGCAGAAAGAATAATAGAACCAGGGTTTACTTTATCCTGACCTGCATATTTAGGAGCAGTACCATGAGTTGCTTCATAAACCGCTATTGCACCACCAATATTTGCACCCGGTGCAATACCAATGCCGCCTACTTCTGCTGCTAAAGCATCAGAAATATAATCACCGTTTAAATTTAGGGTGGCAATCACAGAGTAATCGGCTGGACGCATGAGGATCTGTTGTAAAAACGCATCTGCAATGACATCTTTAATAATGATGTCTTTACCAGTTCTAGGGTTTTTAATTTTAACCCATGGGCCACCATCAATTAGCTCTCCACCGAAACGATCAAGAGCCAACTCATAGCCCCATTCTTTAAAAGCACCTTCGGTGTATTTCATGATATTACCCTTGTGAACCAGCGTCACAGAAGGCTTATCATTTTCGATTGCAAACTGAATGGCTTTACGGACTAAACGCTGTGTTCCTTCTTTTGAAACAGGTTTAATTCCGATGCCACATCCTTCAGGAAAGCGAATTTTTGTGACACCCATTTCTTCTTGAAGGAACTTAATGACTTTTTTTGCCTCTTCAGAATCAGCTTTCCATTCAATCCCTGCATAGATATCTTCCGAGTTTTCACGAAAAATCACCATATCGGTTAATTCTGGGTGTTGAACCGGTGATGGAACGCCTTCAAACCAGCGTACTGGACGTACGCAAACATATAGATCTAATTCTTGGCGCAAAGCAACGTTGAGTGAACGAATGCCTCCACCTACTGGTGTGGTTAAAGGACCTTTGATTGATACAACGAACTCGCGAAGTGCTTCGAACGTTTCTTCGGGCATATAGTTGCCATAAATTTTATTGGCTTTTTCGCCGCAATACACTTCCATCCATTCGATCGAGCGTTTGCCACCGTAAGCTTTTAAAATAGCAGCATCTACGACTGCTTTCATGGTTGGCGTAATATCTACACCAATACCATCACCCTCAATGAAAGGAATAATTGGATGATTTGGTACGTTCAGTGATAGGTCTGCATTTACTTTGATTTTGTCGCCGTCGGCAGGAACCACGATCTTCTGATAACCCATTGTGTAGATTCTCCCTTTTATAATACTTAATTAACTAAAAATAATTATCGATAAACAATACTTTCAACTTTTATTAACGCATAATAGCTTAATCGAATTTAATTCTTTTTGAGATTTATGTGGGAAATAAGCAAATTTCGCACTTAAATATAGCTCAATGTTTTCTCTAGTTATTTGAAAGAAGAAGCCATTTTTTATGAAAATTGTGATTCTCAACAAGCCTTATGACGTTCTCTCCCAGTTTCGTAAAGACGAAGCGCACATGACCGTCTCTGACTTTGTTGATGACCCGACTTTGCGCTTGGCAGGCCGTCTTGATATGGACTCTGAGGGTTTAGTTTTTTTAACCGATCATGGTGGTCTGAATCAGTTCATTACCAACCCTGCAAATAAAAAATACAAAACGTATTTAGTTCAAGTTGATGGAGATGTAACCGAAGAAGCGCTTGAGCAACTTCGTAAAGGTGTAGAACTGAATGATGGTATGACGCTTCCTGCCAAAGCCATTAAAGTCAGTGAACCTGAATGGTTATGGGAACGCAATCCACCCGTACGTTACCGTGCAAATATTCCAACATCTTGGATCGAGATTTCAATTTGTGAAGGCCGTAACCGCCAAGTTCGTCGGATGACTTCTGCGGTAGGTTTTCCAACTTTACGTTTAATTCGTACTAAAATTGGCTCAATTGACTTAGTTCAACTTGGTTTAAGACCGGGTGATGTAAAAGAAATTGAACCATTACTTTACCCTGACTTTAAAGATGTTCCAGCTGAACAGCCTTATCGCTCACGTTCATATGTGAAAAAGCCAGGCGGTACTGGTGGCAAACCAATGGTTCGCAAAAACAAAGATGGTTCTGCTAAAAAGTCTGGTACAAAACGTATTTGGCAAATGGATGAAAGCGAGAAACCACGTCGTAAGACTAATGGTACAACTCGTCCAAATACCAAAGCACCACGTGGTCGTGGCCGCAATGGTCGATAAGATTTAATCTTTTAGAAGCTCACATCAGTGGGCTTTTTTAATGTCTTTTATTTTTAGGCAATAAAAAAACCGGTGCATATGCACCGGCTCTTAAGCTATTTACTAACGAGTTAGTAATTAAGCCTCAACTGTTGCAAGAGCTGCATTAAATGTAGCACTTGGACGCATTACAGCATTTACTTTAGTTGGGTCAATTGCGTAGTAACCACCGATGTCCGCTGGTTTACCTTGTACTTGAGCAAGTTCAGCAACAATCTTCTCTTCATTTTCAGCTAAAGCTTTAGCAAGAGGAGCAAATTTAGCTTTCAACTCAGCATCTTCGTTCTGAGCAGCAAGCGCTTCAGCCCAGTAAAGTGACAAGTAGAAGTGGCTGCCACGGTTGTCGATTTCACCAGTACGACGTGATGGAGACTTGTCATTGTCAAGCAATTTACCAGTCGCTTCATCAAGTGTCTTCGCAAGTAACTTAGCACGAGCATTATTTTCTTTAATGCCCATTTCTTCTAAAGATACTGCAAGCGCAAGGAACTCACCAAGTGAATCCCAACGTAAGTGGTTTTCTTCAACAAGTTGTTGTACGTGTTTAGGCGCTGAACCACCTGCACCAGTTTCGTACATACCACCGCCTGCCATAAGCGGAACGATAGACAACATTTTTGCAGAAGTACCAAGTTCCATAATTGGGAACAAGTCAGTTAAGTAGTCACGTAAGATGTTACCAGTCACAGAAATCGTGTCTAAACCACGTACTACGCGCTCAAGTGTATAACGCATTGCACGTACTTGAGACATAATTTGGATATCAAGACCAGTCGTATCATGATCTTTTAAGTACTTTTGTACTTTCTTGATCAATTCGTTTTCGTGTGGACGGTACGGGTCAAGCCAGAAGATTGCAGGCATGCCTGAGTTACGTGCACGAGTTACTGCAAGTTTAACCCAGTCACGAATCGGAGCATCTTTAACCTGACACATACGCCAGATATCACCCTCTTCAACATTTTGAGTCAATAACACTTCACCAGTGTCAAGATCGGTAATGTTTGCAATACCAGCTTCTGAAATCTCAAAAGTCTTGTCGTGAGAACCATATTCTTCAGCTTTTTGAGCCATCAAACCAACGTTTGGTACTGTACCCATAGTCTTCGGATCGAAGTTACCATGCCATTTACAGAAATTGATCATTTCTTGGTAAATACGGGCAAATGTTGATTCTGGCATAACAGCTTTAGCATCATATTGCTTACCATCAGCACCCCACATTTTACCACCGGCACGAATCATTGCAGGCATAGAAGCATCTACGATGATGTCGTTTGGTGAATGGAAGTTTGTGATGCCTTTTGCCGAGTCAACCATTGCAAGTGCAGGACGGTGTTCTTGACAAGCATGTAAGTCTTCAATGATTTCTTCACGTAATGAAGTTGGAAGAGTTTCGATTTTCTCGTACAACCCAGCCATACCGTTATTAACGTTAATGCCTAATTCATCAAATAACTTACCATGTTTTTCAAAAGCTTCTTTATAGTAAATTTTCACACAGTGACCGAAAACGATCGGGTGTGAAACTTTCATCATTGTCGCTTTTACGTGTAAAGAGAATAAAATTCCCGCTTCTTTACAATCATCAAGTTCTTTTTCATAGAAATCACAAAGTGCTTTCTTGCTCATGAACATTGAATCAATGATTTCACCTTCTTGAAGCGCAACTTTTGGCTTAAGAACAATGCTCTTACCACTATTTGTGATAAGTTCCATTTTCACATTACGCGCGCGATCAAGTGTCATTGATTTTTCACCATGGTAGAAGTCACCTTCTTCCATATGTGAAACGTGAGTTTGTGACCACTGTTTCCACTCGCTCATTGAATGAGGGTGTTTTTTCGCATAGTTTTTAACTGCTGCAGGAGCACGGCGGTCAGAGTTACCTTCACGAAGGACAGGGTTTACTGCTGAACCAAGGCACTTACCATAACGAGCTTTGATTGATTTTTCTTCTTCAGTCGTTGGATTTTCCGGATAATCAGGAATTGCGTAACCTTTTGATTGAAGCTCTTTGATACATGCAGTTAATTGCGCAACAGATGCACTAATGTTTGGGAGTTTGATAATGTTTGTATCTGGATCTTGTGTAAGACGACCTAGCTCTGCAAGGTTGTCGGATACCTTTTGCTCTTCACTTAGGTAATCAGCGAATTCTGCGAGCACACGTGCAGCTACAGAGATGTCACTTTTAATAATCTCGATGCCAGCTGGCTTGGTAAAGGTCTCAATGATCGGCAGTAGCGAATAGGTCGCCAATAATGGCGCCTCATCAGTCAGTGTGTAAATAATAGTTGACTTTTCACCAGCCATATATAGCCCCTTCCGTTTGATTGAGTGTTGAGGACCGAGCTTGTGGCCCAGTGCCTACGAACCGATATGCTTAAATAAAACCCTGAGAGTATCGGCTCTCATTGTCTTCCAGTCAACGAAATATCCAGTGATAACGACATTTCGCAGCGAAATAATACATAATTTAAATCTATTGATAATATTCCTATACCCAACTTTAAGTAATACATAATTCATCATTACTTTTTTATGGACTGAATACGATTAAATTACATGAGATATCTTTCAGAGTTCTGACAATTATTATACTTTTCATTCAAAACAAACTCAAAGATAAAACGAATCTCATCATTTAGTAGCACTTAAAAATAAAAAACCGATGTAGAAAACATCGGTTTTTTATAAACTATTTAACTGTTATTTAAGCTTTTAACCATTTTTCAGTTTTAGCCTGATCTTCAACAATAAGTTCAATTTCAGTTAAATCAGATGTAGCACACTCAATTTCAAAAGATAGTAACTCATCGCGACGGAAAGCAAACACAGTATAAGTACCGCCCTGCTTTGCATACTTCTCAACAAGTTTAGTGGTCGCTTTTAAACTATCAATTGCAATAATTACATCATTGGCAGAAATACCTGCTTTAGCAGCTGCGCTATCACGGCGAGCGCTTTGCACGAGTACGCCTTCTGGCTTATCAACAAGTTTCAAACCAAGTGGCAAAGATTTGTCAGTTTTAACTCTATAACTTAAGCCAAACTCAGGGAACAGTTGATCAAGTGGCAATTCATCAGTGGTATTAATCAAATGATTAATTTGTTCAATCCAGCTATCACCCGTCAGTTCTTTACATAAATCAAAAATGGTTCTTTCATTTACTTGCATACCATTTTGAGTGTTTTCATATAACCGACGCATTAAAGCATCAAGACTAGAACCACGTAGACGTAAACCTAAATCTAGACATAACGCAACTAACGAACCTTTATTGTAGTAACTGGTGCCCGCATTATTCGAGTTTTCATCTTGGCGATAAAATTTAATCCACGCGTCAAAACTTGACTCTGCAACTGTTTGAACAAAACGGCCCGGGTTTTGCAAATAACGGTCAATTTGTGCTTTGAGTAAATCAAGATAAGACTTCTGAGAAATCACGCCGCTACGTAATAAAATCAGGTCATCGTAATATGAAGTAAAGCCTTCAAATATCCACAATAAAGACGTGTAGCCTTCTTGATGCAAATTATAGTTTGTAAAGTTTTCTGGGCGGATAAACTTGACTAACCATGAATGAAAATATTCATGACTACATAAGCCTAAAAAGCGTTGATAATCTTTAGAAGGTTCAGTGGGTTCATTCGATTTTGGCAAATCCTCACGCGGTGTAATCAAGCTTGTGCTATTACAATGCTCTAATCCACCATAACTATTCCCTGTTGCCATGGTCATAAAGGTATAGTTTTTAAATGGTGCTGACCCGAACATATTTATTTCAGCTGCACAAATTTTTTCAATATCGGCTTTTAGGCGATCAATATTGGTATTGTGCGAACCAGAAATTACGAACTCATGTTCAATGCCGTTCGTCTCAAAACTAAAGCGTGTTTGATCAGCCAATTCAAATGGACTATCGATCAGTTGATCGTAGTGATCTGCTTTTAAAGTAAATCGACCTTTAACTAAGCTTTTTGAAGCTAAGCCCGTTGCTAACTGAAAATGCCTTAATTCATCCGGCAAGAAAACTTCGACTTCACAAGCAGACTGCTCCTGCCCCTCTAAAGCCAAACATACACACGCAGGATTAATATATAGACGAGTCTGGTCTACATACGCACCACGGACAGACAAATCATATGCATATACATCATATTCAATCGTCATTAATTCATGATCTGTATTAAATAAACGCCAGCGATTCTTGCTGGTTTTTTTAATGTCCAGCAGACGACCAGCTTCATCATAAGCTTTAACGGATTCAATATGTTTTGAGAATTCTCGAATTAGATAACTACCTGGAATCCACGTTGGTAGCCAAAGTTCCTGATTTGGGTTGGCTAAAAAACGAATTGTCACGTGAACAAGGTGCTGTTTGTAATCATCGAACTCAATTTGATAATGCAACATAAATTCTTCAATTTAAAATAAGAACGGCTTCGCATTAGATTATCACTTTTTTGTATCGTCTTGCGTACATGTATTTTTTGGCAACAATTCCTACTAGCCTTCCATGAAAAAAAGGCATAGCATGCTGTGCATCTGTGTCCCATATTTGCCAGTGAAGTTAAGGTCATCCGTGAAATTTTTTCTATCTCTTTTTACCCTCTTTAGTATTTTTTGTACTACCCTAACCAATGCTGCATTACTCAATATTGCACCTGAAAGTGTTGAAGCTGCTGCATGGACTATTGTAGATACTCAATCGGGTCAAATTATTGCTGAGCATAATAGCCATGTTCAACGTGCACCAGCATCTTTAACCAAAATGATGGTTGCCTACATTGCTCTAAAAGAGATTAAAGCTGGAAAACTGAAAAAAGAAGAAATCATTACTGCAACTCCGGTAGTTAGTGTTGTGCAGTGGGATGAATCACAAATGTATCTTAAAGCTGGTGAACAAATTTCAGTTGATCAGTTATTGGCAGGTCTAATCGTAATGTCTGCTAATGATGCAGCCGTGACTTTAGCTGAAAAAATCTCTGGCGATGTTCCGCGCTTCGTGCAACGTATGAATCAGGAAGCTCAAGCTTTGGGTATGAAAGATACTCATTTTAGTAATCCTGCCGGAATTACGATGCCTGACCATTTCACTACAGCACACGACCTTAGCTTATTAAGTCAGGCATTAATTAAACAAACCCCTGAATATTTACATTATTCAAAAATGCCAAGCTTTAGCTATAACCAACGCTTCCATCATGCAACAAACCTTGCGCTCAAATATGACCCATCTGTTGACGGTCTAAAAACGGGATATACCAAAGCAGCTGGTTATAACTTAGCACTTACAGCTTCACGTCCTTCATTCTCATCTGACTTAACTCAAAGACGTTTATTAGTCATTGTTTTAGGTACGCCGAGTGCTGTAAAACGCGCTGAGATTGCAGATAAATTAATGAATCTTGCTTACGCCTATACACGTGATGAAGTGATTATTCCTGAGCAGAAATTAATTGCTGAACTACCTGTTGTAAAGTCGACTTTAAAAATGTTTAAGGTTGAAACAAAGCAACCAACAATTGTAACGACATCTTTATATGCAGACCCAGCACCAATTGACCTAAATACTTTTGATAATGCAACTCAACGCGTTCAAGTACTTGATAGTAATCAACAACTCAAGGTGATTGCTCCACTTGAAACGACTCAAACCCGTGTAAACATTGAGCTCAATGAAAAACAACTAACTGCGCCATTAATGAAAGTCGTAAGTTTGGCAACAGTATCGATTTATCAAAATAATCAACTTATCCGTAGTCTTCAAATTGAAGATAACGTACATATTGAAGAAGCCAATATTTTCCAAAAAATCGCAATGTGGTTTTCTAGCCTCTTCTCTATTTTTTCATCAAGTGAACATAGTGCTGCAAAACTCTACCCTATAAATTCGCACTAAAAACATCAAATTGTGCACAGACGCACAATAATTTTTATAAATAAAAGATGGCATAATTCAGCCATCTTTTTTTATAGAAAAATAATTAGGTGAAAAAATGACCCAAAATTTACATCATATTGTAATTGTTGGTGGTGGTGCTGGCGGCTTAGAACTGGCAACACAACTCGGTGAAACTTTTGGGAAAAATCGTAAAGCAAAGATTACATTGGTTGACCAAAACCTTACTCATATTTGGAAACCATTGCTTCATGAAATTGCTGCTGGTTCTTTAAATCCGCACGAAGAACAAACTAACTATTTTGCGCACTCAGAAAAACATCATTATGAATTTATGCTCGGAACATTAGTTGGCATAAACAAAGACAAAAAATTAATTGAGTTGATTCCGCCTCAGGTGTCTAAAGACCAACAAAATCATCCGCAAGAGCTAAGTTATGACACACTTATTTTAGCGCTGGGCTCAGTATCAAATGACTTTAATACAGCAGGTGTGCGTGAAAACTGCCATTTCCTTGATAGCAGAAAGCAAGCCGATATTTTCCAGCAAGATTTATTACATCTTTATATTGAAGCTCAAAATCAACCCAATCAGCGAACTTTAAATATTGGAATTGTTGGTGCGGGAGCAACAGGTGTAGAGCTGGCAGCTGAGTTAATTGAAACAACTAAAAACTTTTATCGATATGGTTTAAAGAAGATTCATCCAAACCAAGTCAAAATTACACTGATTGAAGCTTCTGAGCGTATTTTACCTGCTCTAAGTGATAAAACTGCTGAACACAGTGCTGGGCAACTCAAAAAAATGGGTGTTGAAATTTTAACTCAACACCGTGTTGAAAAAATTGATGAGCATTGCATCTACTTTAGCAATAGCAACCAACTCAAAAGTGATATTACCGTTTGGGCCGCAGGCGTAAAAGCACCAAAGGTATTAGAAAGTTTCACCGATTTTAAACGCGATAACATTAACCGCCTGATGGTCTATGCAACGTTGCAAACTTATTCTGATCCAAATGTATTTGCGTTTGGTGACTGTGCTCATTGCCAACTTGATGCAAGACATCCTCCACTTGGCCCCCGTGCTCAAGTTGCAAGCCAACAGGCCAGCTTTTTAGTCGATGCTATGGCTGCTCGACTAAATGGCCGATCACAGCCGATGTTTACATTTAACGACAAAGGTTCTCTCGTGTCTTTAAGTCGTCATAAAGCCGTTGGAGAATTACTTGGAGATGTAAGCGTGCAAGGCTATATTGCAAAAACCATGTATGTCTCTTTATATCGTTTACATCAAGCAACGATTCACGGCTATACTCAGGCTGGACTACTCACAATGAAAGATTTACTTACAAGACGCGTACGTCCAAAAATTAAGCTGTATTAAGTTGAATTTTTTAAGTTCGTCCCTATTTATATAAAAACGCATCAGAAAAAGTGCCAAAGATTAAGATTTTGTAGTCTACAAAATTTATTTTTCACTTTATGATGTACGCTTCAATTGATTGAATGGATCAAAAACATGACTGCTATTGCAAATAACCACGTGGTTTCATTCCACTACAAATTAACAAACGCTGAGGGTGAAACACTTGATCAATCTCAAGGTGAACCACTTGCCTATTTGCACGGTGCAGGCAATATCATTCCTGGTTTAGAAAATGCATTAACAGGTAAAACTGTTGGTGAAAAATTCACTGTTAACGTTCCAGCTGCTGAAGGTTATGGCGAATACAACCCAGACCTAGTACAAGAAGTTCCAGCTCAAATGTTCCAAGGTGTTGAGAACATTCAACCTGGTATGCAATTCCAAGCTCAAACAGATGACGGCGTACAGATCGTTACTGTTAAAGCGGTTGAAGGCGACAACGTTGTTGTTGATGCTAACTTCCCACTTGCTGGTCAAGATTTAACTTTTGAAGTTGAAATCGTAGAAATCCGTGATGCTTCTCAAGAAGAATTAGATCACGGTCACGTACACGGTGCTGGTGGTCATCACCACTAATTCATCTTTAAAGATGATAAGAGCAAAGCTTCGGCTTTGCTTTTTTTATGTATTTATTTTTATATAATATTTTGATAATAATTCTTTAACTCACTTCACTCTAAAAGGGCCAATTTTCATGTCAAACGTAAATCAGCTAATTTGGTTTCGTCAAGATTTGAGAGTTCGAGACCATGCTGCTTTATGGCATGCCTCTCAACAAGGGCCTTGTATTGGGTTAATTATTTTATCTCCTGAACAATGGAAAATGCATCACGATGCACCTATAAAAATTAATTTCTATCTACGTCAACTTCAACAACTCAAAAAAGAACTAGAACAACTTAACATTCCCCTTATTATCCAAGTCATTCCTTACTGGAAAGATATCGCTAATTATATTGGTGAACTTAGCAATCAACTTAATATTGAAAATGTCTATTCAAATATAGAGATCGGCGTTAATGAATTAAAAAGAGATAAAACTGTACAAGATTTTTTAAATCAACAAGATAAAGAACTCTTTTTATTCCATGACCGTACGATTTTTCCTTTACGCTCTATTCGCAATCAGTCACAGCAGCCCTATCAGGTCTTCGGTGCATTCAAAAAAGCATGTTATTCAAAATTGGATATCAGTGGTTTACCTCAATGCTATCCAATTCCTGAAAAGCAAAGTGCCTATCCAACATCTTTTTCAAAAATAAACAGCTTAACTCTAGAAGATATTGAAGCTTTTTTTGATCCTTCTGTTTCTAAAGAGCAACAAGACTTATGGCCAGCTGGAGAAAATTTTGCTCTAGAGCAGCTCGACATATTTATTAAAAATCATTTATCTGATTATAAATTAGAACGTGACTTTCCCAATGTAAGAGGAACTAGCCAACTTTCTCCCTATTTAACCATTGGGATTTTGTCTATCCGCCAGTGCCTGCAAGCTCTTTTTAGGGCTGAACATGGCAACTTTCATTTGACAAATGAAGGCCAGCAGACTTGGTTAGATGAACTCATTTGGCGAGAATTTTATCAACATATTTTATTTGATTTCCCCCATGTTTCTAAACATATTCCGTTTAAAAAAGACACTCAGAAAATTAAGTGGAATCACAATCCAGAGCACCTAACTGCATGGCAAACGGGCCAGACAGGTATACCGATTATTGATGCTGGAATGCGTCAACTTTTAAAAACGGGATGGATGCATAATCGTGTTCGCATGATTACCGCTATGTTCTTATGTAAAAACTTGCTCATCGATTGGCGAGTAGGTGAACAATGGTTTATGGAGCATTTAATCGATGGGGATTTAGCAGCAAATAATGGTGGCTGGCAATGGTGCGCTTCTACCGGCACTGATGCTGTACCTTACTTTAGAATTTTTAACCCTATTGCTCAATCAATAAAATTTGATCCAAATGGAGATTATATTCGTCAATGGATTGAAGAATTAGCTCATCTAGACAATAAAGCCATTCATGAGCCCTACTCGACTAAAACGAATATTCAGTTAAATTATCCAAAACCAATTGTAGATTTAAAGGAAACTCGTCTTAAAGCAATTGAAACTTTCAAGAGTATTTAGATAAGAGTTGCGTCTTATCTGTTTATTTTTCATTAAAAAATAACAACAATATTTGACTAAATAGTGACTTTGATCTACAAATAAACATAATAGTTACTTAAAAAGGCCATAAACAACAATAACTTCGCAACGTCTCACATTTAGTAATAAAAGTATAAAAAAATTAACATTATAAGAAGGTAGCCATAGCTCACATGCAACAGCAACAAAAGAACCCTGGAAAAACACTCGTCTTATGGATTATCGCAGCTCATCTATTTATGGGTATAGTGGCATATGAGTGGTTGCCTGCAAGTTTTAGAGGAAGCTGGATTTTTATTCTTATTCTTTTAGTCTCTGGAGCTTTTTTACAAGTTGGCGCATCTTTAATCGTTGGTTTACTCGCTTTTATCGGTGTTTCAGTATATTTTCTACTCGACTTAAGCGCTCAGACACATATTGAGCGTCAGCTTCTTCTACTTTTTATTATTCCTCTCATTCCTCTTTTTCTGAGTGCCGTACGCTACAATATTGAAATTAATGTCCAAAAATACCGCGATATACAAAGTTATGACCGTAATTATCGCCGTGATATTTTCCCGCTTAGCGCACTCAAGTACTTTCAACGTAGTTTTTTTAAGCTTCTTGATCATCATCACATTCAAGACTATGAAGTCTTTGAAATTAGAATTCTCAACCGAAGCTTAATTAAAGAAATGTTAGGCGAGGATGTATGGAAAACCACTCAAAATGAAATGATCAAAATTTTGAGCCAGCATCACCCACAAGAAATTGTTTTCCAGTTTGCTGATGATGATCTTGAAACTATATACAGCATTGTAATTCGCAAGCAAAAAACGGATGAAGAACCTGATTTTATTAAAAAGCTTAGAGAAATTATGACTCTGCGGCTTGATGTAGAATATAAAATTATTCAGATTCCACCTGAAGAGGAGACGACCTAATGTCTAATCTTCTTAATATTTGTGGAATTATTATTGCATCTAGTCAGTATCCTGATGCCACTTTACAGCAGTTCTATCGGCAATATTATCATTGTGAGATTAAAACTGAATACACCAAAACAGAAGTTCAAAGTACCGATGATCTTTCCATGTTTTTTCCATATCAGGATACATGGTGGCCTATTTTTACAATTGACCAGATCAGCTCGGATAGCTTTCAACGACTTATTCATAAAGGAATAAAACCTGGCATTATATTGCCAGATGAAGTTTTCAGTTTTTCTCATTATTTCTTATTAAAAGAAGCGGTCAGTCAAGGTGCAATCCCAATTGCACTTTATAAATCAGAGCAGCCTCAATATTTTGCTGCAAAAGCCACATTTTCTACTGCAATTGGTTTACGGCCTATGGCTGCATTTGTCTCAACAGGTTGGGATGAAAACTTAAATTCACAGGCTGCTGGTAGTTATATCATTCAATTCAACCCGTCACAGCTTCCTCTCCCCTCTAGAGAAATTAAGCATAGACAACATCTATTTTATTCGGCTAAACCTTTTAACAGTCATATTTCTGGCTATGAAATTATTATTAATCCTCCTGCTGATCTACCCATAACCAATATTCGGTATCCTCAACTCGGAATATCTTGGAAATTTAATAAAATTAGCTACATAAGCACACCTGAAGAAGTAGAGACAAGTCTTATTGGCTACATTTTCATTGGGTTAAGCACGGTTGTAGTTCCACTCGATCTGATTCTCACAAGTACTTACCCTGATCTCCTTGGTACGTTTGGCAGCTATATTTCATGGATCTCCTTAGTAGTTGGGTTGATTTTATTAGTGCTACTCATCTCGTCTATTATTAGGAGGGTTAAATCAAATGGCTCCCATTGATATTCTCTTCTTATTCGGCTTTTTAGGGATTTGGATTCCACAAGCATTTTGGGCATGGTTAAGTTATCAAGCTTGGAAATATTCAAAAACAGCTGAAAAAGAGTTACAAAACCTTCCTATACCAGAGAAATGGCCTGTTTTGAGTGTCTTGATCCCTGCCTATAATGAAGGCGTTGTAATTGAAGATACTTTGCATGCAATTGCTCAACAAGATTACTCAGCCGAAGCATATGAAGTTTTGCTTATTAATGATGGGTCAAAGGATAACACTCTAGAAATTGCCGAAAGTTTGGCAAAAATCTATCCTTGCATAAAGATTGTTAATGTACCTAAGGGGATGGGCGGTAAAGGTAAATCTAGAACACTTAATAATGGCCTACCCCATGCTCGAGGTGAATTAATTGTTGTCTATGATGCAGATAGTACG
This sequence comes from Acinetobacter pittii, assembly GCF_022449185.1. GTDB lineage: Bacteria > Pseudomonadota > Gammaproteobacteria > Pseudomonadales > Moraxellaceae > Acinetobacter > Acinetobacter pittii_I. The sequence continues at coordinate 197,421 of NZ_JAKUKO010000001.1, read as the reverse complement.
CCTGAACCCGATTGTGTCCGCTTGCTAGCTCAAACCCTGCTTGCCGATAAAAAATTAGTAGCCGTTAATGGAAAAGTAAGAACACGTAATTGGCAAGATAGTATTTTGACCCGATTTATCGCAATCGAGTTCATCTTTTTCCAATGGATTTTTCAAGGTGGTCGTTGGCAACGTTTTGAACTATCGACCTTGATGGGTACTAACTATGTCATCTGGCGTGATGCTTTAGAAACCTTAGGTGGTTTTGATGAAAAGTCATTGGTGGATGACACTGAAATGAGTTTTAGGATTTTTATCGGCCAAAAACGAATTAAATGGGTGCCCTATGCGATTGGTTGGCAGCAAGACCCCCCATCTCTGAGTGTATTTGTTAAACAACGCTCACGTTGGACTCAAGGTAATTTTTATGTAACTCGTAAATATTTACCCGTAGCATTAAGAACGCCTTTTCCAATCGGCATTGAAATTCTTAACAATATTATGTGCTACGTACTCTTTGTACCCGCGTTATTCTGGAGTCATATCACTTTAACCCTTGGGTTGCTTGATATTGCAGGTATTTCAGTTCCGGGTCCATTTACCACGTTGTGGGGCCTTTCATTTTGCCTATATGTCGCACAAATGTGGTTTACCCTTTCACTCGAAAAAGTAAAACCAGAACTCTACTTTTATTCTGTTTTATCTTACGTAAGTTACTCACAAATATTTCTATTTATTGTTTTTAAAGCCGCATATGACATGCTTAAAAATAAAATACAAGGTAATTCCCTTCAATGGTACAAAACGGAACGTAGCAAGGAGAAAAAATAAATGAAATACTCTTCTAATTTTAACCGAATGGTTCAAGTACTCCTTGCCAGCACCAGTTTCATGTTTATGGCTCCTAGTTATGCAATTACATGGGAACTGGATGACATTAGTACTTCGACCAAATATACAGTGGAACCTCATTTTTTCTATATTGGAAAAGGTTCAGAATGGCAAAACATTCAATTTTCAAGTGATTATTCTACTGAAAGTGATACAACGTTATTGATTAAGTATGATGATAAACTCATTTATAACACTACACTAAGTGGTGATGGTCAATTAAAATTTAATATCCCAGCAAGTCAAAGCGGTTTTCACCGTCTAGATTTTATTATTCAACAATATGCGAAACCAACTACGCTTAATCAAACCAAAGAAACATTCTGTACAGAAGATATTGATCATTTAACTTATTTAAGTAATTCTCAACTCGATTTTACCCCTATTCGTAATGAATATCGATTAAGAGATTTGCCAGATGCTTTATTTAATCCACAAGCGAGACGCCCTGCTCCGTTTGTTGGCATTTTAAAATACAATCGTAAAGAGATTATTGAAGCATCTATGCTCGCTAGATTAGCAAGTTCATGGACCTCCATAACGCCGGTTGAATGGGTCGATTCAGGTCAGACGAATTTAAATCCTGAAACAAACTTTATCATCGAAATTATTCGCTCACCAACACCATTAAAAGGTGGAGCATTAGTACAAATCATGAAACCTGAAGAAGGGGTGCGCACTCTATCTATTACTTATCACACTCAACAAGATTTAACGAGCGCAATAAATGGGTTAATTAATCCTTCTTATGTACAACAACTAAGTACAGGAAGCGCAATTTTTCCAAATAGCATATCCAACCCAACTTGGGCTGATTTAAAAAAAATCAGTACCCTCGCCGATTTAGGGATTGAGGACTTCAGATTAAGTCACGCTGAAAAGAACTTATTCCTTGATTTTCCTGCGGTATGGCAACCAACCGATATCTTACAAGGACAAATTGCACTTCGTATTCAAAGCGGTTTATTACAAGGTTCCAATATTACGGCGTGGATTGATGGTGGGCTTGCAGGAAGTATGAAAACGGCGGATCTAGCTTCCGATCCAGTAAACCGTCAATTCAATATTTTTGCAAAAGCTATTTCAAATACGACAAATTTTAATCTAAAGCTAGAAAACTCAGTAATTGCTAACTCCCAATGTTTACCTAACGCACATGGTTCACTTTGGATTGATACAGCCAAATCTACTGTAAAGCTACCTCATAAACTCAAAAATGGTGTAGCCGCAATTTCAATGACTTTAGCAACGACTCCGACTATTGCGATTGATGATCAATCAGGTGCGTTAAATATCGCGATTGTGTTAGGTCAAACAGCGAAAAAAATGCTTTTAACACAAGCCCCTATGCCTCTCAACTTAGTCCGTTATTCACCAAGCGCACCTCAGTCTATTAATGTGAGAGTAAATAAAGAAATTTACCAACAACAAGTGCTCATGCACCAAAATGTTATTTATGCACCTGCGGCCGCTAATGGTTTTATTGTGAGTTATGACAATAAGCGTTTCGATGTGATTACCGACTCCGAAAATGGCGCAAAAACTTTCATGCATCTTTGGGAAAAGATACAACATAAAATTCCAAATAACGTGACAAAAATGTTGGTTTCAGAAAATGGAAATATTTATGTTTTACAGAAACTTATTGTCGGGAATCAAAAAGCTCCTTTAGTACAACAATCTTCTTTCTTCTTACTAGTTGTGATTATCTCTGCAATTATGATAATAATTATCTTCTTGTGGTACTGGTTACGACGAAATAATGAAAAAACAGATACCAATTAAAATAGCTGCATTTATTATTTTAATTATATGTAGTGTCATCGCATATGCGGGGCTTTTCAAACCTCAAGGTCAAGCCCCGCATATTGAAGGTATTTTTTGGCAGCCTGACAATAAGACAACTCCTCCAGATGGAAATTGGCACTATTTAGGTGTCAACACCCTTGTTCCTCAATGGTCTATTGTGGAGTCTAAATCATGGTGGAAAGAATCAAATTCTCCTCAATGGGAAAAAGCAATTAATTTAGAAAAAATTAAACAAGAACCTTGGGCAAAAAATTTAATATTGGGCTTAGCAGGCGAATATAATGAACCTAAAGCTCGAGCTAATGTCATTGAGTTAGGTGAAAAATCTGCCCAAATTATAAAAGAACAAAAAACAGCATTTAAAGGTTATTACTTTCCGGTAGAAGCAGATCCAACTTGGCTACGAGTCAGTGCTTTAGGTCATGTGTTATCAAAGCTTCCTTCACCAGTCTGGGTGAGTATTTATAGTGGCGAAACTGAGCCTGAAAATTATGATTTATGGGTTAAAAGCTGGCTGCCTGACCATACGGGAGTTTTTTTCCAAGATGGTGTTGGCGTAGGAGTTCGATCACCTAAACAGGCCAAACATATTTTAGACCAGCTTGAACATAAACTTGGAAAAGACAAAGTAATTATAGTGTTAGAAGCGTTTAGAGTGAAAAAAAATGGGCAATTTAGAGCTGCTTACCCTTGGGAAATTATTTCTCAGCTAAAAGCATATGAAGGTAAAACTGTTTATATTTTTGATGGCCCCCATTATATGAGCCGCTGGTGCGTTAATATTGTGAGCTTATGGTACCGTCTCACTTATGGGGGTAACAAAGCCATAAGTGAGAAAAAGTCCTTAAATCATAACTATGCCAACTCATAAGATTTAGCAATTTGATCGAGAATACGTTGAGCAGCTTGCCCATCACCAAATGGATTTTCTACATGCGCCATTTTTTCATAGTGCTGTTGGTCAGTGAGTAACTTTTCAGCTTCTTCAATAATTTTTTGTTGATTTGTACCCACCAAAACGCCTGCTCCCACCTCAACAACTTCTGGTCGCTCGGTAGTGTCTCGCAAGATTAAAACTGGCTTATTAAATGATGGACTTTCTTCCTGCAAGCCACCCGAATCTGTCAAGATAAAAGTAGATCGGTCTATGACTGCCAATAGACTTGGGTAGTCTAATGGTTTAACAAGATGGATTTGAGAATGATCTTTAAACTTATCATGCACCACATCATGTACTGCTGGGTTTAAATGTACAGGCCAAATGAAATGTAAATCAGGATGGGCTTGGGCTAAGTGCTTAACCGCGTTGCAAATATTTTGAATTCCACCGCCAAAGTTCTCACGTCGATGGGCAGTAATAAGTACAACTTTGTCATCCTGCTTTAATTGAATTCCATAAGGTTCAAGCTGGTTTTTCAAATCAGATTTTTCAGCAATTAATTTACGTCCTAAATACACCGCATCAACAACGGTATTGCCTGTAACTGTAATAAGCTCTGGCTGAATTTGTTCATTGAGTAAGTTTCTTTTTGATTGTTCAGTCGGAGCAAAATGCCATCTGGTAATACGTGAAACTAACTGACGATTTCCCTCTTCTGGAAAAGGATGATCTAAATCATAAGAACGTAAACCAGCTTCGACATGTGCAACAGGAACTTTCATTGAAAACGCGACTAAGCCAGCTGCTAAAACAGTTGTTGTATCACCTTGGATGACAATTGCATCTCTTTTTTGTCCATCAGTGTACACATTCTCGATTTGGCTCAAACCATGAATTAAGAGCTGATTTAAACTTTGTCCAGCATTCATAATTTTAAGACGGTGGTCAATTTCAACCCCAAAGAAATCTATCGCATCTCTGACCAATTCGTCATGTTGTCCAGTAAAAATTACCTCAACTTGAAAGCGAGGATCTTGTTTTGCCAATAAAATAACAGGAGCAAGTTTGATTAATTCAGGACGGGTTCCAAATACAATAGATATAAAAATTTTCTTCATTTTAGAAATCCTTATAAAAAACGAGTTCTACTTGAGTATTGTTGTAATGATCTTTCGTATTTACTGGCACATCTTTAAAGTAATTGCCATATAGTCGTTCTACACGTAATTTTATTGGTTGATAATTAAAAGGCTGCCATGAAATGCCAGGGCCATATTCAAATAAGTTATTGTAATATTCATCTTTACTGTCAGCTAAGCCATGCAATTTCACATACGCCTGTACAGTGCCCGTTTCCCCCTTATAGACATTCAAACCCGTACGTAATCGCAAGTCACCAATAACGTTATAATCTTCTCTAGAATAAGTTGCTGCGTTGCCATATAAATCAGTGAAGTAATCATTAAAACAAAGTGACTGATTACAACTATTTTGAGAGTACCACTCTTGATAACCTGCTACCCCACCGACAACACTTTCACGAAATTTATCTCTATTTCGATCGATCAGATCATAGCTACCACCTACTTCTAAATACATGCGCACAGGTATAGAAGTCCAAGGTTGATAATTAGCGCCTACACCTAGAGTTACTGCATTTTCATCAATAATTTCAGGTCGTACACCACCTTGAGATTGAGTATCGCGGTTTAGATTTAAAAAGCCATACACCTGCGCTCGACCATTATCGAGGTTCTTGCCATAACGAGCTTTAAGTGGGAAAATTACATCGTCGTAACGTGATTCATATGAAGGTGCAAAATACACATCACGGAAATAAGTTTTGACCTCTCCTCCACTCAGATTTTTTACAGCCTGTGTCGCTTTAGTCGCAATATCAGCATCTTTAGACTGGGTAAGTTCCTTAAAAACCATCAAAGCCTCTTTGTTATTTTTTTGAGAATTCAGTAGATAAGCTTCTTGGAGTTTTAAATTATCATCTGCTGGATCTAATGCCTCTGCTTTTCTTAGACTTTGCAAAGCTGCATCTTGTTTCCCTAACCTAATCTGTAAATAAGTTAAGCTTTTCCAAACTTTAATATCTTGTGGCGTCATCTCTCCAAGTTCTAATAATAACTTCTCGGCATTTTCAGGTTGAGTCTTTTCAATTTTATAAAATTGATCCCATTTATCATAAATTGGATTACCTGGTTTATATTCTTGATTAACAATCTCTTGGGCAAATGTAGTCTCAATACTTAAGAGGCTTATAGCTGGATAGATCGAACCAATAACGATAAAGGAACGGGTTATAGATTTTATTGTTTTGCTATTCATTGGGACCTCTAGAGTAAAATAGGTAGAATGCTTGCGTAGCAATCAAATTAAAATTTAATCAATAAGTATGATAATTAAACCCATAAATGACACTGTTTATATAAGTAGATGAGTTCTTTAAATTGTTCATTTTATCTCCTTTAATATTATGTTTTAAAAAAGTTCTTATCTGTTTGTTTTTCCTATAATGACACATTTTTTAATCGTATTATTGTAAATAATCTTATAGGATAAGATAAAAATTTATAACTACAAATAGGGGAAAACATGTCCTTTTCTCAGCATCCAGAACATCATTTTATTCACCGCTCAGGTTGGTTAAGGGCGGCCGTTCTAGGGGCAAATGATGGAATTATTTCTGTTACTAGTCTAATTATGGGAATGGCTGCAAGTGGGGCCTCTGCTCATACACTTCTTATTGCCTGTATTGCTGGTTTAATTTCCGGTGCAACCTCTATGGCTGCAGGAGAATATATTTCAGTAAAATCACAAGAAGATATTGAAAAAGCCGACTTAAAATTTGAAGAACAAGAACTTAAAAAGCATCCGCAGCGTGAACTGGACGAACTCACCCAAATTTATATATCCAGAGGCTTAGCACCTGACTTAGCTCTACAAGTTGCTACTGAACTTACAAATCATGATGCATTAGGGGCTCACGCGCGTGATGAAATTGGTATTCATGAAAATACCGCAGCAAACCCTATTCAAGCCGCATTAGCTTCAGCTGGCTCATTTTCATTTGGGGCATTGTTTCCTATGCTGGCTATTTTACTCAGTCCAGATATATGGATCGAAAAAACAGTCTTAATATTTGGCATTATTTCATTAGCCTTTTTAGGAGCGCTATCAAGTCATTTCGCGGGTACTTCCAAACTTAAAGGGAGCCTACGCATTACCTTGTGGGGAATTTTAGCAATGGCTTTTTCAAGCTGGATCGGCTCTTTATTTCATGTTAATCCACTTTAAAAAAATCAGAACTTATCAATGTTTAACAACTAAATATTTAAAAACTAAATGCCCAATATTATTTGCTCTTACTTCTGATTTCACGTTATGGTGAAGAGAAAGAAATGAGGTGAATAAAATGAGCCTGTTACAACAACTTGAAATTAAACATCCGATTTTTCTTGCCCCTATGGCAGGTGTGTCTACACCTGAACTTGCAGCAGAAGTTTCTAACCAGGGTGGTCTTGGGTCCTTAGGTCTAGGTGCAAATACGGCGCAAAGTGCACGTGAACAGATTTTAAAAACCCAAACACTTACAGAAAAATCATTTCAGGTTAATTTTTTCTGCCATCAACCCGAACAACTAAAGTCTCAAACCTCAACACAATGGATTGAATATTTACGTCCACAATTTGAAAAGTTTGGAGAACAGCCTCCTCAAAACTTAAACTGTATTTATCCAAGTTTTCTTGATAACGATGATTTTCTAAATGTCGTATTAGAAACCAAACCTAAAGCAGTCAGTTTTCATTTTGGCATTCCCCATTCCCATCAAATTCAGGCATTAAAAGATGCCGGAATTATCACGATGGTGTCTGCTACCAACTTAGTTGAAGCACAAGCCATTGAAGCGGCTGATATAGATATTATTATTGCTCAAGGTATTGAGGCTGGTGGACATCGTGGAATCTTTAATAAAACCTTTGATGCAGCAATTAAAACGAGTGATTTAGTACACCTTATTGTCAAGCATTGCAAACCACCTGTGGTAGCCGCTGGCGGTATTATGAATGGCGCACAAGCACGATATATGTTGAGCTTAGGAGCTACTGCTGTTCAACTCGGAACTGCATTTGTTCAATGCCATACATCAAATGCATCAGCCGAATATCGTAAAGCTTTATTTAATGAGCCTGTGACACAAATCAGCGCCAGTCTTTCTGGACGTCCAGCCCGTGGCCTGCTCAACCATTGGCACACACAAATTGATTTGCCTAATCGCCCTCCTCAACCCGAATATCCATATGCATATGATTTAGCTAAGCAATTAAATGCCATTGCAAGCAAGAATAAAGACTATGGCTTCGGTGCTTTTTGGGCAGGTAGTAATGTCTCTCAAATACGAGAGCTAGATGCTGCTGATCTGGTTAACCAGTTAGTCGTAGAAATGCTAGAAGATGAATAAATCTAAAAAAGCCAGTAATCAGATACTGGCTTTTTATTTAATGAGTTTCTAATAAGTTAACCTGCTCAACCTGAACATCACTCATCAAATTGCCTTCAGCCAATAACTGATTAAAATAGTTCTCAACTACTAGTGCTTGCTCAGCGGTACTTTCAACTTTATACATATTTTGGCGGAATTCATTACTCGAACGTAATCCTTTGGTGTACCAAGCAATGTGTTTACGGGCAATACGACAGCCAGAGTATTCACCATAAAATTGATAAAGTTCTGATAAATGCCCCAATAACACATGCTTTACCTCTTCAATATTAGGTGCAGCTAAATGTTCACCAGTTTTTAAATAATGAGCAATTTCACGGAAAATCCATGGCCGACCTTGAGCAGCGCGACCAATCATAATTGCATCCGCCCCTGTATAGTCGAGTACATATTTTGCTTTTTCAGGACTATCAATATCGCCATTCGCAATCAGAGGAATATTAATTAATTCTTTGACATGTTTGATCAAATCATAACGTGCTGTATTTAAATACATGTCTTCGCGAGTACGGCCATGTAAAGCCAGTGCAGCAATCCCCGCTTCTTCTGCCCTTTTTGCCACTCTTAAAATATTTTCCTGACCATTTAAAAAGCCTAAACGGGTTTTCAAAGTCACGGGAACATCAACAGCAGCAACAACCGCATCAAGAATTCGAGCCACTAAGTCTTCATCTTGTAATAATGCTGAACCAGCAAGTTTGTTACATACTTTCTTGGCAGGACATCCCATATTGATATCAACAATTTGTGCGCCATTTGCTACTTGATAACGTGCAGCCTCTGCTAATTGCTCAGGATCAGAGCCTGCAATTTGAGCGGAGATGGGAGCAAGTTCGCCGTCAAAGTTCGCACGGTAGAGGCTCTTTTTGCTCATCCGCAAAGTTTTATCAGCAGTCATCATTTCACTGACTGCATGGCCTGCGCCAAAATACTTGCAGAGTGTTCTAAATGGACGGTCAGTGACTCCCGCCATAGGAGCAACAATTAAATTATTTGACAGTTGATAGGGACCAATATACATATATATTCATACAATTGATGATCAACATAGTATACTTCATCCGCTTAATCGGCTCATCTTTTTATGCAGGTGCTTTCCTCGCCATGAACAAACCGTTGTCTTCCCGTTTTTTATTAAAATCATTCGGCATGGCTGCCGTATGCATGAGTTTAGCTGCTTGTGGTGATAAAGCTTGGTGGTCAAATAATGATGAGCCTGAACTAGAAAGCCAACAAATCAAACGTTTAATTCCATCGCGTGTGCATGACCGTGAGTCATGGGCTAAAGATATTGACGACATTATGAAAGACTTGGATATTCCTAAAACCAAGAAAAATGTCTGTAGTATTGTGGCTGTAGTGGATCAGGAGTCCAACTTCGTTGCTAACCCTCAAGTGCCTGGATTAGGACAAAAAGCGGTTGAGGAAATTAGTACCCGTTTAAATGAAAAATTTGAAGATAAGCTTGGCAAAACCGTTGGTGGAACAATTGCTGGTTATTTTGAAGAAGTTCTAAGAACTCAGCCTTCTCCTGATAACAACTATATGAGTCAAATGCGTAAAGTTAAAACCGAGAAAGAACTCGACTTACTTTACCGAGAAATTTTCGACTTCATGGCTAAACACTATCATGTGAGTGCCTTAACTGGTGCAGCCAAATTGGTTGGTCAAGATATTGGCGAGAAAATGAACCCTATTACCACGCTAGGTTCGATGCAAGTTCATATTAACTATGCCAAAGCAAATAAACGCTCGAGTATGAGTACTGCTGCGCTCCGCGATGACCTATATACTGAATATGGTGGGCTATATTACGGTATACATCGTTTAATGGTTTATCCGGCAGACTATGATAAAGCCATTTATCGTTTTGCAGATTATAACTCTGGTATGTACTCTAGCCGTAATGCAGCTTTTCAAAAAATGCTACGAGAACTTACCGATAAAGATATAAGCCTTGATGGCGATCTACTTCTTTATACAAAAGATGGTGATCCACGCGCAACTCAAAGTGAGTCAGAAAAAGAGCTGATTACGGTATTTGCAAAAAACAATGTATTGGTTACCCCACGACAAATTCGTGATGATCTTAAATCAGAAAAAGAGAAAAAGTTTGAAAGTACTCAAACTTATATTGCGCTGACTAAACTTTATAAAACAAAAACTGGCAAAGAACCGCTCTATGCAATTATGCCTCAAGTGGTGATTTCTGGGCCTAAATTAAGTCGTGATTATAATACCAATTGGTATGCAACCCGCGTAAACGGACGATATGAAACATGTATGCAACGAGCGAAACGAATAAGACTATAAAAAGTCTCGCCCTGTTCGATTTTGATGGAACCTTGTGTAGTAAAGATAGTTTTACAGGGTTTATCTTTTATGCTTTATCTAAGCGTCACATTGTTAAGCAAGGCTTGAAAATTCTGCCATGGATTCAAGCCTACTATCTTAACTTTTATCCTGCCCATGCTATGCGTGCCAAGTTATTCCGTAGCATGTTTAAAAATACGCCTGCAATTGAATTACAAAAATTAGGTGAAGAATACGCACAAGAGTTAGTCTCTGCGCTTTCGCCTGAAATTTTTAATCAGTTACAACACCATCAATTGCGTGGTGATCAGGTCGTATTAGTTTCAGCTTCAATTGATGTCTATCTTGCTCCACTTTGCAAGTTACTAGATATCGAGTTGATTTGTACCGAAACTCAAATTAAAAACGGCATGATGACGGGTTACTATTCCACTCCAGACTGTAGTAGTGAACAAAAGAAGTTAAGAATACATCAGCAATATACGCTACAGCATTACCACCAGATTTATGCGTATGGTAATAGTTCAGAAGACCTAGATATGCTTAGTCTTGCCACACATCCATATATGGTAGGTGAAGACCGTGTTTTACCTCGTTTAACGCCAGAAAAAAAGCTCGCATAAAGCGAGCTTTTTTATTTAAGTAAAACTTAATAAATTGCCATATGGTCACGATGAATCATTTCAAGTGAACGAGCTTCACCTAACACTTGATAAACCTTATCTGAGGCTAAGCCTTTAATAATTTCGGCTGATCGTGAGCTAAAGTTCACTCGACCTACCGCAATACGTTTACCTTGTTTATCGACACATTCAACCACATCACCCCGATCAAAATGTCCTTCAACATTTTTAACTCCCACAGGGAGCAAACTGCGATGCTTCAATTTAATCGCTTCAACGGCACCATCATCAATCACAAGACGACCTGCTGTTTGTAAATGAGCAGCAAGCCACTGTTGATGAGCAGTCATGCGGTCTTTATCTGTGGTAAACAAAGTACCTAGCATCTCACCAGCCATCGCACGTGACAGGACATTATCACTTTCACCACTCGCGATGAGGGTTGGACAGCCTGACTTAGCAGCTAAACGTGCAGCACGAACTTTAGTGACCATGCCACCTCGCCCGAGCACACCACCACCGCCAGCCATATCGAATAAATCATCATCCATAGCACGAACAGTAGAGAGTAATTTAGCATCAGGATTATGACGCGGATCTGAGTCAAACATGCCTTGCTGATCCGTTAAAATGATCAGTAATTCTGCGTGAACCTGACCTGCCACCATAGCAGCTAAGGTATCATTATCACCAAAACGGATCTCATCGGTAGACACCGTGTCATTTTCATTAATGACAGGAATCACACGCCAATCAATCAAGTTTTGCAAAGCATCACACGAGTTCAAATAACGACGACGATCTGCCAAATCATCATGAGTCAATAAAACCTGAGCAGTACGAATACCGTGATTTTCAAGCACACTAGACCAAGTATGAATTAAGCCCATCTGCCCAATCGCAGCACAGGCTTGTAGACTGGGTAGATCGGTGGGTCGACTCGCAAGCTTCATACGAACCATACCTTCTGCTACAGCTCCTGATGACACTAAAATAATCTCGTGTCCGGCATTGTGTAGATCTGCAATCTGTTTCGCCCAATGCGAAATAGCATCTAGATCTAAACCTTGCCCATTAGCTGTAAGTAAAGATGATCCGATTTTAACAACGATTCGTTTACACTCACTGAGCTGACGTTGCCCATCGACCACTTCTATCATGTTTCCCTCGGTTTTCTAGTCACGAACGTAGATGACTTCTACATCATTGTCGTCTTCATCATCGTCAAAATCATCATCATCGTCCATCATGCTTTCGAGACGTTGTGCTCGACGCATTGCACGATATGCTTCTTTTGCCGCAATGGTTTGTTCACGTGTTTCAACTTCTAGTTGTTCACGGAAAGCTCTTACTTCTGCTGCGTATTCAGGATCTTCAACTTCGCGTTCACGTTGTTGTTCAATTTGGTCCATCAGGTAATACACAACTTCTTTTGTACCTTCGCTTAATAAGCCCGATGTCTTAAAGACAGGTCCAGTCCACTCTAGTTCATCTAGAATGTGCTGACACCACTCTTCGCGGCTTTCTTCAGCAATCTGATCAAGTTTATTGAGTACTAAAACAACTGGTAATTTAGCCAAAGTTGGTGAGAACTTAGCCAACTCATTCATAATCGCTTTTGCATTATGCGCTGGATCTGAACCATCAATTGGTTGTACATCAATAATGTGTAAAAGAATACGAGTACGTGCCAAATGTTTAAGGAAACGAATTCCTAAACCTGCACCTTCTGCTGCACCCTCGATTAACCCAGGAATATCGGCCATTACAAATGAACGATGGCGATCAGCATCGACTACACCCAAGTTTGGAACCATGGTTGTAAATGGATAATCTGCCACTTTTGGTTTTGCAGCACTTACAGCACGAATGAAAGTAGATTTACCGGCATTTGGCATACCCAGCAAACCAACATCTGCCAATACTTTTAATTCAAGACGAATTTCGCGGAACTCACCTTTTGTACCAGTCGTACATTTACGCGGTGCTCGGTTAGTTGATGATTTAAAGTGAGTGTTACCTAAACCACCTTCACCACCACCAGCAACCAGAATTCTTTGGCCGTCTTCAACCAAATCGCCAATAATATCGCCTGAATCTGTATCAACAATTGTTGTACCAACGGGTACTTTTAAAACCACATCTTCACCACCACGTCCAGTACAGTTAGCACCTGCACCGTTTTTTCCACGCTCAGCACGGAATTTACGTGTGTAACGGTAATCGACTAGCGTACTTGTATCGTCATCAGCTTGAATATAGATACTTCCACCACGTCCGCCATCACCACCATCTGGGCCACCAAATGGTACAAATTTTTCACGGCGAAAACTGGCTACGCCATTGCCACCGTCGCCAGCCTCTACGGTAATGACTGCTTCATCAACAAAGCGCATCTGCCAATCCTCTAAAAACTCTAAAACCGCCTATTCTGCCATATTTTCATAAAATTCTCGAATAGAAAATGGAACAATTCCATTTATAACGATCTGTTTTATCTTTAATCCAGCAGATGCTTTTAGTTTTGCAAATAGGATCCTTATAAAAAATAAAATTTAGCCAATTTATTTAATTATCAAGGATGAACATTGCGCAGAGGTAAGGTCATTTGCATATCAAGATTTGCTTTTGTTTTTGGCACAGAATTATACATGATGGCATTAAATGACGAGACATTCCCCATTTCCATAGGATCATTTACGTTTAGGCTTGGTTTAAACTGATGTTTCACCGATAAATTTACAGGTTCATCGAATTCAAAATAAACAGGACCATCAAAAACAATTTTAACGGGAACGGTATAACTACGTTTTAAATTAAAAGGCACATCTAATTTAATAGGGATATCTAATTTAAGTGGAAATTTTGGTAAAAACTTACTTTGATAAACCAAATCTGTGGTGGTTTCTAAAGGCATAACCTGATCAATTTTTAGAGTCGTTGAATAATCGACACTTACCGTAATAGGTGTTTCTACGGCAAAATTTAAATCTGCTAAATATTTGCCTTTTAAAGGTAAAGTTAATTGGCGGTCTATATCTAAACTTGTATCAAGTTTACCAATAGACTGAACTTGTAAAGTATTGCCAACTTGGATTTTTGTTTCTAGAGAGTCAGGTAAACTAATATCAGCATTATGAGCCGAAACGACTAAATTTGCCTGAATGTTGAGATACACCCAAAACATAATAGCCGCAAGAATCATCATTAAAAAGAAACTGATTACCATACTCTTGAGTGAACGAAACATTGGCATCCACCCTATTGATCAGCTGTCTTTTGTGATGCTTCTGAACCTAATACTCGATTTAATCGCATAGTGGACAGAGGAATCTTTAACTCACCATTTGCAATCTTAACAGGCAAAGTATTTTTCACATCAACTGAAGCATTTAATGCAGTTTTAACAGGTACATTTAAATTACCCTCAATTGGGATATTCGTGTCTAATCTTGCTTTTAAAGGAATATGTAGATTTTCTTTTAATACCGTGCGTACTGGGGCGTCAAATTTTAAATGAACCTTTTGCTCAAGCGGAACATTAATATCAATTGGCACATCAAGTTTTAGTGGAATTGTCCCTTTCAATGGTAACGTAATATCACGCCCCAAAACACGCACCTGAACCTTGGTATCAATTGGTAGATTTTGCTCAACTTTTAATGTTTCTTTGACCGGGATGGTTGTGCTAATCGGCACCATATTATCGAAGTAAACACGCGGAGTTAATGTTTGTGTTAAAGGGATATTCAGTTTCTCATCAATTGGAATACTGGCATTTACGCGCCCCTTTACATCCACATTTAAAGCATCTTGTACTTTAACCTTAACCTGTAGAGGCTCTTGCAAATCAATAGCAACTGCCTGATTTTTCAGTGGAATATAAATATTAAAGTGCTTAAATACCCATATTGCAATGAGTACACCACATAAATTGGCAATAATGATGAATACAAAAACGACCAACAAACGTTTAAACTGCGACAATTCCTATCCCTTACTATTTTCTTTTTTTCCTTAATTTGTATTCTCATTTATTTACAAAAAATAGTCAGCATATATTTTGTACGGTTGTAAAAAAACCCAGTCTAAACTGGGTCTTTTTGTGAAAATATTTTATAGATCGTTAAATGATCTTAAGCATTCAATTCTGCTGGGATTTTTTTGTAGCTTACGCCGCACATTTGTTCAGCAATACGTAATACCTGACAGCTATAACCAACTTCGTTATCGTACCAAACGTAAGCAGTTAAGCGGTTACCAGAAGTAATCGTTGCTTGAGCATCGTATACACCTGCTGTACGAGAACCGATAAAGTCACTCGATACAACTTCAGTCGAGTTGGTATAACCAATTTGACCTTGAAGGTTAGAGTTAATCGAAATTTGACGAATGTATTCGTTCACTTCTTCACGATCAACTTCTTTATCAAGCGTTAAGTTCAAGATTGCAAGAGATACGTTTGGTGTAGGAACACGTACAGAGTTACCAGTTAATTTACCTTTCAATGCAGGTAATGCTTTAGCAACTGCTTTAGCTGCGCCAGTCTCTGTAATTACCATGTTCAAAGTAGCAGCACGGCCACGACGATCTGCTTTATGGTAGTTATCGATTAAGTTCTGGTCATTTGTAAATGAGTGAACAGTTTCAACATGACCGTTAAGAACTTTATATTTGTCATCCAATACTTTAAGAATTGGAGTAATTGCATTTGTTGTACAACTTGCAGCAGAGATGATTTTGTCTTCATCTAAGATATCTGTGTTGTTTACGCCAAATACAACGTTTTTCATTTCGCCTTTACTTGGTGCAGTCAATACAACACGTGCAACGCCTGGGCATTTCAAGTGTTGGCTTAGACCTTCAGCATCACGCCATTTACCAGTGTTGTCGATTAAAAGTGCGTTTTCAATACCGTATTCAGTATAGTCAACTTCACTTGGGCTAGACGCATAAATCACTTTAATGAAGTTACCGTTAGCAATGATTGCTTCGTTTTCTTCATCAACAGAAATTGTACCAGCGAAAGTACCGTGAATAGAGTCACGACGAAGTAAAGAAGCACGTTTTGCCAAGTCACCGTCAGAAGACTTACGTACAACGATTGCTTTAAGGCTTAAACCACGACCTAAACCTGATTGGCTAATGATTAAACGAGCCAAGATACGACCAATACGACCAAAACCGTAAAGAACTACATCTTTAGGTTGTTCAGAAGTTGCGCTACCTTTGATTGACTCAACTGATTGAGCAACAAAAGCATCAACATCACCGCCTTTTTCTTTATATTCAACAGCAAGTTTACCGATATCAACTTCTGCAGAACCAATATTTTCAACTTTTGCTAAAGCTTCTAAAATTGGGAATGTGTTTACAACAGAAAGTTCAACGTCTACAACACGTGTACGACGGTGAGTTTTCAAAATTTGGATAACAGAACGGTTAATTAAAGAGCGACCGTAAACAGATACGACAATATTTTTTTCACGGTATAATTGACCGATTAATGCAATCATACGTTCCGCGATTTCTTCACGGTTTTTCCAACGGCCTTGGTGTTCAGCGTGCAGGGCGATGATAGTGTCTTTGCTCACAGATACGTCCTCTAATTAATTATATCTAGGCGTGATTTTTAAAACCCCGTAATTGTAATGGAATTATTGGCAAGAATGAATCAAAAGCTGACGTTAGTGACTAGATTTTCCTAAAATTCATCATAAATTCATAAAATACCTATAATTATTTTTTATTATCTTATTGTTTAAAGCAGCTAAATTTTTGCTTTTTCTTACTTTTTAGGTTCTGACGAGCTAATTGAACTCATCATTTTTTAATCTTTTTTGATATTTCGTGATATTAAGTTGCAGATTTTGGGCTTTTTGCCGTTGTTGATAAAGATGAATTGCCCCTTCTAAAACGAGTACAAAAACAGCACACCAAATCGGAATATAAGTGAACCATTCTTCTTGACCAATGCTCTCCCCTAAAACTAAAGAAGCTAAAGCAAGTAATACAGGTTCCAAATACCCCAAGAGTCCAAACACAACCAAAGGTAGAAAGCGACTTGCCAGAATATAACTTCCCAGACCAATAGCACTTAAAATTCCAAGCCCAATAATGATCAAAGAAAGACTTGGTTGGTCTATAAATTTACTGTATGGCAGCAAACCTGTATGAGTTAAATAAATCGCAACGGGCATAATAATGACCAAATCCCACCAAAAGCCCCCTAAATTATCTGTTTTAATTTTTTTACGTAATAAAAAGTAGGCAGAATATCCAACTGCTACCAATGCAGTTTCCCACGCAATACTTCCTAAACGCCATATCTCATGGCTAACACCAATGACTGCAAGAATAATTGCTACCCATTGAAATTTTGATATTTTTTCGCCATACAACACACTTCCAGCTAAGACAAGAACCAGCGGTAATAAGAAATATCCCAAAGAGACTTGTAACCCACGCCCATGCATCGGCCCCCATAAAAAAAGCCAAAGTTGTACTGAGGTTAAAATAGAGGTTGTGATTAATAATAATAGTAAAGAAGGCTTAGCCAAAATACGTTGATAGATATTTTTGATATAAGCTAAATCACCACTCCACCACATAAATAAAGTAAGGAACGGTAGTGTTGCAATAATCCGCCATCCAAAAGTTTGCTCACTATCTAGCTGGCTTAATAATTGAGTATAAAAATAAAGTACACCAAAAGTGAATGATGCCATGACAGACAAGATCACGCCCTTAAACATCATAAACCTCTTAGACTTTAGTAAAAACAACTCACTACAATACTTGATTTATCCACTATAAAAAAGAAAAAACCATGTAAAAACATGGTTTTTTCTTAAACAGACATATACCACTATTCTTTATGTTCTGTACGAATAATATCTCGAATATCAAAACCTAATGTTTTTGCATAATTTAAATATTCATCTACCACCTCTTGCTCTGGATGAGGGTCTCTTGATAACACCCAAAGGTATTTACGTGAAGGTTCCCCAACCAAAACAGTCTGATAGTCTTCATCTAGCTTTAAAATCCAGTAATCCCCACGGATTACCGGAATCCATCTTACAGCTTCCGGTAAAAAACTTACCTTCAATTTGGTGTTATATGGCGGGTTAACCACAAAGGCCTCCCCGATAGATTGCTGTAATTGTTTTCTATTATCGTAGCAGCGATTATCTACTACTACATTTCCATTTTCGTTTAAGGTGTAGGTTGCAGATACATTATAAGCACATTTTTTCTGGAAAAATGCAGGCTTACGCGCGACTTCATACCAAACACCTAAATATCGGTCTAGTTCAACTTTATAGACAGTTTGTAAGGGTTTCGGCTGGGCATAGACATAGGTTCCAACAGCCAAACCAGCCAGAACGACACCGCCCAACGCAATTTTAGCCAAACGCCAGCTGGCTTGCGGAACATTATTTCGAAATGCCATTGTTGCCCTCAACGATTAGTTGTGAATACAAAAGAACTCAAATATCTACAGTAGCTTGTTTTTTAAACACATTATGTAGCGTTATGTATTCGTTTATTGCAACATTTGCGCTTTCAGACGAATGATTTCATCACGTATCCGTGCTGCTTGCTCAAACTGTAAATCTTTCGAAGCTTTTAACATCTCTTTTTCAAGCTTAGTAATATGCTTACTAAACAATTTTGGATCAGAGAGAATATGTCTTTCGTCAGCACTTAAAGCTTGTGCTTGTTCAAGCACCTTCTCATCAATTTCGTCGTCTGAAAGCACTTCGCCTGAATCAATTTCTTTGATGACCTGACGAACAGCACTACGCGGAGTAATACCATGCAACTCGTTGAACTCGATTTGTTTAGCTCTACGGCGTTCAGTCTCATCTATTGCTTTTTGCATAGAATCAGTAATTCGGTCAGCATATAAAATTGCTTTACCTTTCACGTTACGCGCGGCACGACCAATTGTCTGAATGAGTGAACGTTCTGAACGTAAAAAACCTTCTTTATCTGCATCTAAAATAGCAACTAAAGAAACTTCTGGCATGTCGAGACCTTCACGCAACAAGTTAATACCGACTAAAACGTCGAATACACCTGTACGTAACTCATGAATAATTTTGACACGTTCAACAGTATCAATATCAGAGTGTAAATAAGCGACTTTAACCCCGTATTCTTTTAAATAAGAAGTCAGATCTTCCGCCATACGCTTTGTTAAAGTGGTCACCAACACACGTTCATTTAGGTTCTTACGAATATTGATCTCAGAAAGAACATCATCGACTTGAGTAAGTACTGGGCGAACTTCAATTTCTGGATCGATTAGTCCTGTTGGACGTACCACTTGTTCAACCACTTGGTCAGACTTTTCTAGCTCATATTTAGCAGGTGTTGCACTGACAAAAATAGTCGTCGGCACAATGCGTTCCCACTCTTCAAATTTCATTGGTCGATTATCAAGTGCGCTTGGTAAACGGAACCCGTAATTCACTAAATTTTCTTTACGTGATCGGTCGCCTTTATACATCGCCCCAATTTGCGGAACTGTAACGTGTGACTCATCAATTATCAGCAATGCATCTTCTGGTACATAATCAAATAAAGTTGGAGGCGCTTCACCAGCTGGACGACCAGACAAATGTCTTGAATAGTTTTCAATACCATTGGTATAGCCCAACTGTTGCATCATCTCTAAATCATAACGGGTACGCTGCTCAATACGCTGGGCTTCCAGCAATTTGTCATGTTCACGGAAGAATTTAAGTTGATCTTGTAATTCATCTTTAATTGTATCAATTGCACGAGTCAGATGATCTTTCGGGGTTACATAGTGGCTTTTTGGATAAATCGTAACACGTGGAACTTTACGAACCATTTTACCCGTTAACGGATCAAACCAACGGATCGAATCGACCTCGTCATCAAATAGTTCAATACGAATCGCATGTTGATCAGATTCGGCAGGGAAAATATCAATAATTTCGCCGCGAATTCGATATGTACCACGTAAGAACTCAAGTTCATTACGCGTATATTGCATTTCAACCAAACGGCGGATAATTTCATCACGACTTACACGGTCGCCCTCAACCACATGCAGTAACATTTGCATATAAGCATTTGGATCACCCAAACCATAAATTGCAGAAACCGAGGCCACAATAATTGCATCACGACGCTCTAATAAAGCACGTGTTGCTGATAGTCGCATCTGGTCAATGTGATCGTTAATGGCAGCATCTTTTTCAATAAAAGTATCTGAGGATGGAACGTAAGCCTCGGGTTGATAGTAATCATAGTAACTTACGAAATACTCAACTGCATTATTAGGGAAGAACGCTTTAAACTCTCCATAAAGCTGGGCAGCCAAAGTTTTGTTATGAGCCATCACAATTGTAGGTCGCTGTGTTTGAGCGATCACATTCGCCATGGTATAGGTTTTACCCGAGCCAGTTACACCCAGCAATAACTGATTACGAAAACCATGCTCGATACCATTTACCAGCTTTTCAATGGCCTGTGGCTGATCACCTGCTGGCTGATAATGAGTGACCAAATCAAAAGGTTGATTTTCGTTCAAAGTTATCTCTCTTTATGAAAAATTGAATTTAACGTCTCCCCTTTTAATGGGGATTTTTATCTTAATTTAAAGTCTAAATTGAGCTGGAAATTCAATGTAAAAGATTAAGCATCTTAACACTTGACCAATACCCTAATCGGTTGCAACATGAAGCTATCCATTAAACAAAAAGTATAACCATGACCTATCAATATCATGATGAAAGTATTGTAACTGAACTTCCCGAAGATACAGTTTTTGTATTTGGAAGTAATCTTGCTGGACAACACGGTAGTGGTGCAGCGCGCGTTGCAAGTCAGCACTTCGGAGCAGTTGAAGGTGTAGGTCGTGGCTGGGCTGGTCAAAGCTTTGCAATTCCAACTTTAAATGAACACATTCAACAAATGCCACTTTCACAAATTCAGCATTATGTTGAAGACTTTAAGATATACACAAAAAATCATCCTAAAATGAAATATTTCATTACTGCATTAGGTTGTGGCATCGCAGGCTATAAAGTTTCTGAAATCGCTCCTCTTTTTAAAGGTATTTATCACAACGTTATCTTTCCGGAATCTTTTAAACCCTATGTAGAAGATAATGCAGTATCTCAATTTCCGACTTTAACTCAAAAGATGGTACAAAGTTTCATTAATGATGAAGTTATTTTTTACTTTAATCATGGCAGTGAATCATTTGAAGAAGCTTTAGATAAAACTGATTTATCAGATGCTGAAAAAGCAATAGCTCTTATTGTCTTAAATGAAGAGTTGTATCCACGAGATCGTTATGGACGAGGCCGTGATCATGAGCTTAGTGATATTTTAGGGAAGTTAAACGGTAAAATTTTCAATCTTCATGGAAACTCTGAAGGTGCCATGATTTTTGTGAGTGCTGTTGTTGCACTGATGGAACTTTACGATTTTGATGAGCAAGATTTTATTAAGTTATGGCGTGGTGAAAAAAACATTGATCACCCGATTAATCGTTAAGTTTTCTTATGAATTTATGAGTTAAGCAGATAATCTCTGCTTTCTCATTATTTTATTTTTCCTTACATTTAATCCTTTTATTTTTAATTATTCTAATATATTTAAACTCTTTATCCTCCCAAATCTTAATTTTTCTCATTATACTTTAAGGCAAACTGAATACTTAAAGAAACATATGGAAACTTTAGATTCTTCGATTTTTGACCTTAGCCCAATTCCAATGTGGATTGAGGATTTCAGTGAAGTTAAACAACAATTTGATTTATGGAGAAAGCAAGGCATTGAAAACCTCCATGAATTTTTAAATCAAAATAAACACTTAGTTATTGAATGTGCTCATAAAATTAAAATTATTCGTGTTAACCAAAAAACTTTAGAACTTTTTGAAGCAACAACGCGCGAGGAACTCTATTCGAATTTGAATCTTATTTTTAAAAAGGAAATGTTCGAATCACATATTTATGAACTTGAAGCGTTATGGAATGGCAAAACCCATTTTTCAAGCACTACCGTGAATTACACCTTATCAGGCAAACGTATTGATGTTCAGTTAAGAGGGTCTATTTTACCTGGTTCTGAATCTACTTTTGAGCGGGTATTAATTACTACCGAAGATATTACCCCTTATCAAAATGCACTCCGTCAGGAAGAAAAAAACCGTCGACTGGCTGAATCTATGTTTATCTACTCGCCTACTTCGCTGTGGGTCGAGGATTTCAGCCGTATAAAAAATAGAATTGATCAACTTAGGCTATTGGGAATTGAAGACTTCAGAACTTTTCTAGATGTTCATCCTGAGTTTGTCCGCCAGTGTGTAGAAGATATTTTAATTTTAGATGTTAATCAGGCCACGATAGATTTATTTAAAGCTCCTGATAAGTCGACACTTTTAAGGAATACACATAAGATTTTTGCTGAAGAAATGGTTGAAACCTTTCGAGAACAACTCATCGAGTTATGGCAAGGTAATATCCATCATAAACGTGAAGCCGTTAACTACGCTTTAGATGGCCAAATAAGAAATGTCTTGCTTCAATTTACCGTTTTTCCGGGATATGAAGAGACTTGGGGATTAGTGCAAGTTGCGCTGACAGATATTACTGCCCGGAAAAAAGCGGAAAACTATCTTGAATATTTAGGGCAACACGATGTTCTTACTAAACTATATAACCGTGCTTTTTTTACAGAGGAACTTAATCGCTTAAACCGAAGTATTATTCGACCAGTTTCTTCAATTTTTTTAGATATGAATGGATTAAAAGAAACCAATGACCAGTTTGGGCATGATATTGGAGATGGTTTATTACGCCGTGTTGGAAATATTTTAAGTCAGGCTATTTCAAATACAGCATATACTGCATCCAGAATCGGTGGTGATGAATTCGTGATCTTAATGCCAGGCGCAGATGAAGCGAACGTTCAAATTATGCTTCAAACGATTCAGGAGCTTTTTAATATCGACAATCAATACTATTCAAGCCATCCAGTTAGTATTGCAATTGGACATGCAACCACTCAAACAAATGAACAAATTGAGGACATGTTAAAACGAGCAGACCATCACATGTATCAAAAGAAAAAAAGTTATTATCAAGAAATTTTATTCAATCAATAAAAAACAGGCATATTGCCTGTTTTTCAAAATTAGCGTTTTCCCATAGAACGACGCGTACCACGTGGAGGCATCCATGTTCTATCCGCGTATTGCTCTGGTTTTGGACGCACTTGGTTGTGTACCGCATCATCTGCTTGATTGCTTTCATTCGGCATTGGGAATGGCAATTTCACCAAAGCCTTTTTCTGTTTTGGCTGTTGCTCAGTCATGATTCATTCTCGAAATTTCGATTGCGACCTATTATAAATGATTTTTATCATTTCTTTTCAAAAAAGCTTCAATTGAGTAAAACAGCAACAAGAACCTTCTTAAATTAAACTTTTTTACATCTAAAAATACCCGTATCCGCAAATTGCTTAATTTTTGCGATAAGATAGTATGCTTTTTATTTTTTAATCCCATAAGAGGAATATTGCCGTGGACGTACGTCTTTCTGATCGTGTCAATGCTATCAAACCGTCCCCTACACTTGCTGTAACAAACAAAGCTGCTGAACTTAAAGCTGCTGGCAAGAACGTGATTGGTTTAGGTGCTGGCGAGCCAGATTTTGATACCCCTCAACACATCAAAGATGCTGCAATTGAAGCGATTAATAATGGTTTCACCAAATATACGGCTGTAGATGGTACTCCTGGGTTAAAAAAAGCAATTATTGCTAAGTTTAAGCGTGATAATAATCTTGATTATCAAGCGAACCAGATTTTGGTTTCTTGTGGTGGTAAGCAAAGCTTCTTTAACTTGGCACTTGCTCTATTAAACAAAGGCGATGAAGTAATCATTCCAGCACCTTTCTGGGTAAGCTATCCAGATATGGTCATTATTGCTGAAGGGACTCCAGTCATTGTGAAATGTGGCGAAGACCAACGCTTCAAAATCACTCCTGAACAATTAGAAGCTGCTATTACACCTAACACTCGTTTAGTTGTATTAAACAGCCCATCTAACCCAACAGGCATGATTTATAGCAAAGCTGAATTAGAAGCTTTAGCTGAAGTTTTACGTCGTCATCCACAAGTATTTGTTGCATCTGACGATATGTATGAACCGATTCGTTGGGAAGATGAGTTCTACAACATCGCAACTGTTGCTCCTGATTTATATGATCGCACAATCGTTTTAAACGGTGTTTCTAAAGCATACGCAATGACAGGTTGGCGTATTGGCTATGCAGCCGGTCCAGCAAAAATCATTGGTGCAATGAAAAAGATCCAATCACAGTCAACTTCTAACCCAACTTCTATTTCGCAAGTTGCTGCTGAAGCTGCATTGAATGGTCCACAAGACGTTTTACAACCTATGATTGAAGCGTTTAAACGCCGTCATGACTTAGTTGTAAATGGCTTAAATGATATTAAAGGTATCTCTTGCTTACCTGCTGATGGCGCTTTCTATGCCTATGCAAACATTCGCCCTCTTATTCGTGCAAAAGGCTTAAAATCTTGCACAGAGTTCTCTGAATGGTTACTAGAAGAAACTGGCGTAGCAGTTGTTCCTGGTGATGCATTTGGTTTAGGCGGTTTTATGCGTATTTCATATGCAACAGCTGATGAAGTACTTGTTGATGCGTTAGCACGTATCAAAAAAGCTGCTGACTCAATTGAAGGTGTAGACGCTGCTATCGCTTCAATTGAAGCTGAAAAAGCTGCGAAATAATCTGCATTTTGCACAGAAAGGGTTCTCTTGAGAGAACCCTTTTTTTCATTCACTTATGCATTTTTGGCTTTTGGAGGTCTTACATAAATAACTAATAAAATTCCAAATAAAACCATAAAGCTCGATAAAATCACTCGCCCTGTCACAGTCTCATTTACAAATAGGCTTCCACCTATAATCGCCAAACATGGCACACTTAGCTGTACTGTACTCGCTGTCACTCGATCAATATGCTTCAAAATGGCATACCAGAGTATATAAGCCCCGCTTGAAGTAACACCGCCCGACAAAATCGCTAAGATCCATCCTTGCATGTCAATGTAGCGATCTTGGGCAAGTAATATATTCGCTAACAAAACCATTGGCACAGCTAGCGTAAAATTTGCCAACGTACTACCAATCGGTTGTGTCATATTGCGACCCGCGATACTGTATCCCGCCCATGCCAAACCAGATACCACCATAATTAGAGCATATCCCCAATCAGGCGCATGAGTACCGGGTAATAACAAAACACTGATTCCAGCTAAAGCAATACATAAGCCTATACCACGGTACATGCCAATCTGTTCACCCTGCCAATAGCCATAAAGCACCATAGTCAGCTGTACAACCCCAAACAATAACAGAGCACCAATACCAGCGTCGATCTGAATATAAGCATACGAAAATGTCAAAATATAAACCGCTAGAAAAAATGCGTTTTTTAAACTCCATTGGACTTTGGTTTGAGACGATTTTGAATATAAAAACAGTCCAAATAAAACAACCGCACCACTTCCCACTCGTATTAGACTAAAAGTCATTGGGTCAATATGTCGGCCAACCAAAGCCAAACGACACAATACAGAATTTGCTGCAAAACCCGCCATTATGAGTGCAATTTTAAAAAGCATTGTCCTTATGCTCCTGTTATTTCTTATAGTGTAAAAGAAGACTTTCTTATCTATCTAATTCATTATGCAACTCATTTAATTCAATTTTTATAATAAAGGAATTTTATATTAAATGGACAAGTTTTTAAGATTCAACTTATCAGTTCAATCTCTAACTCTAGAATTGACTTATCGATGACTTAATAATAGGCTAATATCAAGTTCCATTTTAGAACTTAAAGAATTAAAGGACCCAAAAAATGAAAAATCCGATGGAAATGACTGGGCTTGAATTTTTACAAGCAATGATTGAAGGCCATATTCCACCTGCCAGCATTAGTAAAACAATACCTATGCAACCTACTGAAATTTCAGAAGGATCTGTTACCTTTAAAGCCCAAGCAGATCATAACCATTTAAATCCACTCGGTGGCGTACATGGTGGTTTTGCTGCCACCGTCCTAGATTCAGTGACCGGTTGTGCAGTACATACGATGTTACCTGCGGGTGTAGGTTACGGCACAATCGACCTTAACGTAAAAATGTGCCGCCCTATTCCCCAAAATCAGACTTTAATTGCAACAGGCAAAGTTATTAATTTAAGTAAAAATTTAGGTATTTCTGAAGGAAAGATTATTGATGATGAAGGTAAACTGTATGCCTATGCAACAG
Source organism: Acinetobacter pittii (assembly GCF_022449185.1). Lineage (GTDB taxonomy): Bacteria > Pseudomonadota > Gammaproteobacteria > Pseudomonadales > Moraxellaceae > Acinetobacter > Acinetobacter pittii_I. Next base: position 171,056 of record NZ_JAKUKO010000001.1, on the reverse strand, counting down.
CAACCTGCATGATTATTCGTTCATAATTATTAAAGGCAGCCTTAAACCGCTGCCTTTTTTATTAAGTCATCTGAATTATCTGGACGTTCACAAGTTTGTGCAATCACATACGGCGCCCAAATATTTTTAAGTTGGAGTTCTATAATTTCTTGATGCTCTACAGACCAAGCTAAAACTTTATTTTTACCCAACAATAACTCCCCTTCTAATTGAAAAATATATAAAGATTCAGAAGAGTTTAGTAGTTTCGAGCTTTTTAAAATCTTAAGTGAATTATGCACATTCCATTTAGCGCTAAACCAAAGCTGCAATAAATCGCCTAAATATAAATCCTGCTTTTTGAAAGGATAAGCATTAATCCATGCACCTTCTACAGGTGTGTAATAAGATTGTGATTGATTTAAGATATTGAGATAATTACGTTGATAGAAATCAAAATTAGAAAAAATAGAAGCGATCGTAAGCGTTTTCATACTTATCTCCGATTTAGCCATTTTAGTGCTGGCAAGTTGGTTTAAATCCACACTGTTTGAATTTCTCCAAACGCTTGTTCTTTTTTGAATCTAGCAATTGATTTTTTAAAGTGCAAGTAATTTCTTAACTCATCACTCAACTGATCAAATAAAAAGCATACGACACAAAAATGAAGTAAACATGACAATTTAGACTTGACCCTTCTCAAAATCTCCTTATAATCGCATGCAGATTCTCCCATAGCTCAGTCGGTAGAGCGACGGACTGTTAATCCGCAGGTCCCTGGTTCGAGCCCAGGTGGGAGAGCCAAATACTAAAAAGCCCGCAGCATTAAAGCGGGCTTTTTTTTGCCATAAATTTATCAATAACTATAAAAAATCCTCTATCAGCAGATAGAGGATTTAATTAGGTTTAACGCTCTAACCTCACTCGAAAGAATCTATTTTCTTCTCAAATTATTATTCCACTTCAACCACTTTTAAAGGATTAAAAGATTGAGTAGTCGGCATCATTTCAATACGATTAATATTAATGTGTGGCGGTTGTGAAGCAATCCAAGCTACTGTATTTGCAATATCTTCAGGCAAGAGTGGATTCTTTTTATCATATAGGCTGTTTACTTTATCCTCATCACCTTTAAAACGCACAAGAGAAAATTCAGTACCTCCACACAAGCCTGGTTCAATGTTAGTTACGCGCACACCAGTACCAGCCAAATCAGCACGAAGATTTAGACTAAATTGCTCCACGAAAGCTTTGGTTGCCCCATACACGTTACCACCCGGGTATGGATATGTACCTGCGATAGACCCCATATTAATAATCAAACCTGATTTTTTCTTTACCATACTTGGCAAAATTAATCGGGTAATCGTAACAAGCCCCTTAATATTGGTATCAATCATCGTGTACCAATCATCTAATTCTGCTTTATCTGCGGGTTCCAATCCTAATGCCAATCCAGCATTATTCACCAATAAATCAATTTGATTGATTTGAAATTCAGCTGGTAAATCAACCAATGCCTTATTTATATTTTCTGCCGTATCCGTCATGTCAAATACTAATGGGTAGAATTTTTCACCAAGTTCTTGTTTTAGCTCTTCTAGTTTTTCTGCTCGTCTTCCACAACCAATAACGTTATATCCTAACTCAATCAGCTTTTTTGAAATGCTATAACCAAAACCTGCCGATGCGCCTGTAACTAATGCTAACATTCTTATATCCTTAGAAATGAGTAACTATTTCTGTTGAACTCATGATGAACATATCAACCTTTATATTTACACAATATTTATTATTAGCCTAAAAAAATAAAAGTTTTTTTAAAAATTTTAAGAGAAATTAAAATCTGTAAAAAATATATTTATTAAATAATTATATGTATTAAAAAACTAAAAGCAGAACATGCTTACCGCCAAAGAGATAATACTCACCAAATAAAAAAGTTTACCGTGAAAGGTAAACTTTTTTATTTGAGACATCCAAGACTAAGCAGGAATACCACTATGAAAACGGAAAGTATCATCTGGTGTTAAAATCAGATTCTTCTCAACTTCACGGATATGATCAATTCGCTGTTGAATATCCTCTTTAGGATCTTTCATTTTTGCAGTGGTTGCCACATCAAGCGCAAGAGCTAGATAGTCTTCAAAATGACGAGACTCTGACTTAAGCAAGTATCGATAATAACGTCCTAACTCATCATCTACACGCGGTGCAAGTGCATAAAAACGCTCACATGAACGAGCCTCTACGAATGCACCAATCACCAGCACATCAATTAAAGCTTCAGGCTCATATGTACGAATTTCTTTACGCAACCCACCTGCATAACGTCCGGCACTTAAACCAGTCCACTCTTGACCACGCTTAGCCATAAGCTCAAGCACTTGTTCGTAGTGAAGCATTTCTTCTCGTACAAGTTGAGCAAGTTTTACTTGTAAGTCAGGAAAGAAGCTATAGCGGAACATTAAGTTCATTGCTGTACTAGCAGCTTTCTTTTCACAATTAGCATGATCTTGCATCAAGATATCTAAATTATTGATTGCTTCATCCAACCATGCTTTTGGTGTTTGACAACCTAAAAAGGCCACCACAGGTTGCATTAATTCATCGTAATTGATACTCGACATAACCAACTATCCTGCTGCCTGAATCGCTGTTTTCATATCTTTAACAGCTTGAACCAGACCTACAAAAACACTTTCAGCAATAATTGAATGACCAATGTTTAATTCATGAATTTGTGGAATAGCTGCAATTGGCGCAATATTTTTAAGGTTAAGGCCATGACCTGCATTTACAACCAAACCTTTTGAATCTGCATATTCAACCCCTTTGATAATACGCTCTAACTCGGCTTGTTGATCTTGCTCCGTTTCCGCATCCGCATATGCACCCGTGTGCAACTCAATCGTAGGTGCGCCACACGCAACTGCTGCATCAATTTGAGCTAAATCAGCATCAATAAATAATGATACGTCACAACCAATAGCCGCTAAAGTTTGAGTTGCTGCTTTAACTTTTTCAAAGTTACCCACTACGTCCAAACCACCTTCAGTTGTTACTTCTTGGCGTCTTTCTGGCACAAAACACACGTGCTGTGGCTGAATTTCTTTCGCAAACTCGACCATTTCATCAGTAACAGCCAACTCTAGGTTCATACGCGTTTTTAATAATGGACGCATGCGACGTACATCATCATCTTGAATATGGCGACGGTCTTCACGCAAATGCAAAGTAATCCCCTCTGCACCCGCTTCTTCACAAATAAGAGCAGCTTCTACAGGGTCTGGATAAGTAGTACCGCGCGCCTGTCTCAAAGTAGCAACATGGTCTATGTTTACACCAAGCAATGCAGCCATAAATAAATCCTAATTACGATTGAGTTTGAGTATTTTGAATCCACAATTGTCGACTTTTTAGGGGACGATCTCCTAAAAGCGATGTAATCATTTGACGGTATAGTTTACCTAATAATTGCAATTGTTCGTGAGAAAAATCCTGGCCTTGCTCATAATCCAACATAGATAAAATTGCTTTACCTGACAATGAAGAACGACTTGCCTGAACAACGGGCGCAAAACCTTCCGTCACCTGAAATTGATAAAACTGGTGAGCCTGTATTGGCTGTTGTTGAGTATCAATTGAGAAATCAATCGCGTAACCCAGCTCAGGAAGCAAAACATGTTCGAACTGGCGCAAAATCTGTCTCAGAAAAAGATCAGGATTTTCGTGGGAAGATAATTGCTGTAATTGAAGCAAAGTTAATTGATATTGCTCAAAAGTTTGTGGCATTGCCTCTTCTAATGGGCAAAGTCTAAGAACAATTTCATTTAGATAAAAACCAGCAAAAAAAGCATCACCAAAAAAGAAAACAGGCTGATTTAATATTTCCAGCTTAGTAAAATTTTTGAGTTCACTTTTACCTGTGGCTTGCAGTCGAATAGGTTGATATTGAGGGGGCGGAGTCTGTCTTAAAATACCATCGACTCGCCCATATTCCTGAGTAAAAAGATGCACAATATGACTTTTTTCACGGTACTTACGGTGATGAATCATATATCCATGGAGGACTTCATTGCGCATCATAAAAAGAATCTATTCCTCAGATTCTTTTTCTTTTTTATCATCCTCATCATCACCGTCAGGAATAATAGCACCTACAACAGCTGCTGTACCTTTAACTACACCTTTAGTAGTTTTATAGGCGATACCTACTGGTACGGTTACAAGCTTATATACACAACCTTGTAACATCAATGTACATCCAACTATAGCAATTAATGATGTAATTGTTTTCATACCAGCATCCTTATCCTTTAGATATCACTGTATCCTAAGCTTTTGAGAGCACGCTCATCATCAGACCAGCCACCCTTCACTTTCACCCAAAGTGTGAGCATAATTTTTTGCTCAAACATTTTTTCCATGTCTTTACGAGCATCCATACCAATCGTTTTAAGCTTGGCACCTTTTTCACCAATCACAATGGCTTTTTGACCAGCGCGGTCTACAAAAATCGTTGCATCGATATAGGTACAAGCTGGTTTTAAACGACCAGTTTTTTCATTAACAGTTGCTTCTTCTGTTTTGAAAGATTCAATTTGTACTGTTAAATCATAAGGAAGCTCTTCACCCAACTGACGCATGATTTTTTCGCGAATAATTTCACTTGCCAAGAAGCGTTCAGAGCGGTCAGTAATCTGATCAAATGAATACAATGGTGGTTGATAAGGAAGGTATTTCTCAATCGTTTCACTCAAGTGTTCTAAGTTTGCACCACGCAAAGCAGAAACAGGAACAATCTCAGCAAAATTCATAAGTTTGGCACGTTCTTGAATGAGAGGAAGAATCTCTCTTTTATCTTCAAAAGTGTCCGCCTTATTAATGACCAAAATAACCGGCATTTCAGCGTTCTTGAGTTTTTCAAGCACTAAATCGTCATTTTGAGTCCACTTATAAGCATCGATAACGAATAAAACTAAGTTAACGTCACGTAATGCAGAATGAGCAGCACGGTTCATCATTTTATTAATAGCACGCACTTCTTTTTTATGCATACCTGGGGTATCTACATATACCGCCTGCATTTTTTCACGTGAATCAATACCAATAATTTTATGACGTGTTGTTTGAGGTTTACGCGAAGTAATAGAAAGTTTTTGACCCAATAAATGGTTCATGAGGGTAGATTTACCCACATTTGGACGCCCCACAATCGCCACAAATCCGCTCTTAAAATCCGAAGGGATTGTTACGCCTTTGGAACTAAAAAATTGATCAATCAGATTATTAGGATCTTGGTTTTCATTTGAATCTGGATTGATTTGATCAGAATGCATCGACATGCAGGTTATTGCTCCAATAACTTTAAAATTTCCGCCGCTGCTGCCTGCTCGGCAAAACGACGACTTGAACCCTCACCATAAATCTTCGGTAAACCATCTACCACACATTCCACTTTAAAGTGCTGATGAGGTGCATCACCCTGAATATCTACAACCTCGTAAACAGGGAGAGGTTTTTTACGTGCTTGTAGATACTCTTGTAAACGTGATTTCGGATCTTTGAGTTGATCCGTAGGTTCTATATGGTCTAAATAGGGTATGTACCATTTTAGCACAATATCTTTAAGTAAGTTGAGATCACCACTATCAAGATAAATTGCACCAATAATCGCTTCTACCGTATCTGCTAATATTGACTCACGATGATGACCACCAGATTTCAACTCGCCTGTACTTAATATTAAACACCGACTAAGTTGCAAATCGGTTGCAATCTTACCTAATGCTTCTTGGCGAACTAAGGTCGCACGCATACGCGTGAGACGACCTTCATTTTCATTTGGATAGGCATGATATAGATAATTGGCGATTATCATGCCTAATAATGAATCACCGAGAAACTCTAAGCGCTCGTAATTGTATTTGTGACTCACCGAACGATGAGTCAAAGCTAACTGTAACAATTCAAGCTGCTTAAATTGATATCCGATTCGACTCAGTAAGCGAGGATCACTTAGTTTGAACTGATGTTTTATCAAAACTCTTCTCAAATGTTAAAACTAAATCAATATTGAATAAGAAAGGTTTTCTTACTTCATATTTCTTTTTGACCGTTAGACCTGACTGATTAAACACTTGAGCGATCTCTTTAAAGTGGAGATCACGAATATTGTTCATTTCGAGTCGCTGATCCATTTGTGTTACAAACTTTTGTGGTGTGATCTCAGAAGAGCTTTCTTGTAAAAGCTCTTCTATCTGATTATTAATCAGCCGATCATCCCAATATGCTGGCCAAACTGCAAGTACAGCTTTTACTGCAATCGCAAATATAACCACCCCAAATAAAATTGCTAAATACGAAGTACCCTGTTGTGCCTTACGCATTTCTTTTTTTCCTAATGGTTGTTTTTAATCTATTTTTCCATTTCGGCTAAAGTTAGGAAGGTGTAAACCCGGTTCTTTATGCATCCACACGTAGAATGCTCGTCCTGTTAAGTTTTCTTCAGGAACGAACCCCCAGAAACGACTGTCTGCACTTTGATCGCGGTTATCCCCCATTGCAAAGTAATGTCCTTTTGGTACAGTCACTTCCCAATATAAACCGTCTTGGTTCGCATATTTACCATTTTCAACATAGTTGATAAACGGTGCTTGACGCGCCACATTTACGCCTTCAAGCTCACGCATCGTAAAGGTATGCTCACCAATCGTCTCTTTATGATAAATAGACGTTGGCGTATCCATCACATCTTTTTCACGACTGAACTGTGTTAATACTTTCGGTACTTTTTTCCCGTTAATAATCAATTGCCCATGGTCATAAACAATATGATCGCCAGGTAAACCGATTACACGTTTAATATAGCTAATAGTCGGTTGAGGTGGATAACGGAATACAATTACATCACCACGCTTCGGTTCACCTACATCAATAATCTTCTTATTAACGATAGGTAAACGTACACCATAATCAAATTTATTCACCAGAATAAAATCACCAGTTTCTAAAGTTGGCACCATAGAGTCCGATGGAATATTAAATGGTTCATAAAGAAATGAACGGAGTATAAGTACTACAGCTAAAACCGGCCAAAAGTCATAGGCCCATGTAATGACAAAATTTTCGTTCCCGCGTCCTTTATTTGCACGCTGTTTTAATACAAGTTTATCTAACAACCACACTGCAAATAGAATCAGCGTAACTGGAACAAGAATTAAATTAAAATCAAAATCCACATGACCTCACTCGCAGCCTCGCTGCTTGTATTACAGTGGGGAAAAGAAATTGTTCACTTCCCCCACCCTCATTTCTTATCTTTCTACTTTCAATACAGCCAAGAACGCTTCTTGTGGAATTTCAACACTTCCCACTTGTTTCATACGTTTCTTACCTTCTTTTTGTTTAGAAAGTAGTTTTTTCTTACGCGAAACGTCACCACCATAACATTTTGCCAATACGTTTTTACGCATCGCTTTTACAGTAGAACGGGCAATAATTTGCGCACCGATTGCTGCCTGAATAGCAACATCGAACATTTGGCGAGGAATTAAGTCTTTCATTTTCTCAACCAATGCAATACCACGATGGCGTGCATCATTACGGTGACAAATCATAGCCAAGGCATCAACCTTTTCGCTATTAATTAACACATCAACCTTAACTAAAGCTGAACTTTCAAAACGTACAAAGTTATAGTCTAAAGATGCAAAGCCACGAGAGCATGACTTTAATCTGTCAAAGAAATCCATAACGACTTCAGCCATCGGGATTTCAAAAGTAATAGAAACTTGGTTACCCAAGAATTTCATATCTTTTTGTACACCACGACGTTCGATACAGAGCGTCATTACGCTCCCTAAGTATTCTTGAGGAACAAGGATATGACATTCAGCAATTGGTTCACGCAAATCTTCTACAGTCGATCCATCTGGCATTTTTGATGGACTATCGATGTAAATCGTTTCGCCTTTCTTGGTTAATGCTTCATAAATTACGGTAGGTGCAGAACTGATGAGGTCAAGATCGTACTCACGCTCTAAACGCTCTTGTACAATTTCCATGTGCAGCATACCTAAGAAGCCACACCGGAAACCAAAGCCTAAAGCATCTGAACTTTCTGGTTCAAAGAATAAAGCCGAGTCATTAATCTGTAATTTTTGCAATGCTTCACGGAACGGTTCAAAGTCACTCGCGTCAATCGGGAAAAGACCAGCATATACTTGCGGTTTAACCTTTTTGAAACCAGGTAAAGTTGCAACATCTGGTGTAGAAGCAAGAGTAATCGTGTCACCTACTGGTGCACCAAAAATATCTTTAATACCCGCAATAACAAAACCTACTTCACCAGCTTCAAGAATATCTGTTTCAGTATGCTTAGGATTAAACACACCTACAGAAGTGACTGGATGAGTTTGTCCTGTCGATTTAACCAACATTTTGTCGCCCTTGCGGATACGACCTTGTTTAATACGAACAAGAGAAACTACGCCTAAGTAGTTATCAAACCATGAGTCGATAATTAATGCTTGTAATGGTGCCTCACGATCACCTTCTGGTGCCGGAATAACATCAACTAAACGCTCGAGTACACCTTCAACACCTAAACCAGTTTTTGCTGAACAAGTTGGTGCATCTGTCGCTTCAATCCCGATAATTTCTTCAATTTCATGAATTACACGTTCAGGTTCAGCCTGTGGTAAATCAATTTTATTTAGAATAGGAAGAACTTCTAGACCTTGTTCAATTGCTGTATAACAGTTTGCAACTGATTGAGCTTCAACACCTTGTGCTGCATCTACAACCAATAGTGCACCTTCACATGCAGCTAATGAACGAGAAACCTCATATGAGAAGTCAACGTGCCCAGGCGTATCAATAAAGTTAAGTTGGTATTCCTGACCATTTGGATGGGTGTAATACAGCGTGACAGAAGCGGCTTTAATGGTAATCCCACGTTCACGCTCAAGCTCCATTGAGTCTAAGACTTGGGCTTGCATTTCACGATCTTGTAGACCGCCACACATCTGAATAAAACGGTCAGCCAATGTAGACTTACCATGGTCAATGTGGGCAATAATCGAGAAATTTCGTATATTTTTGATATCGACGGATTTTTTAGCTTGCGCCATGGGTTACCTTGAGAAAATATAGAGTGCTATGTAGCTTGTTTTAATACACAGCCAAAGCGGTTAAATAAATTGCGTGAGATTATAACAGATGCATATTTTAAAGTATCCAAAATAATCATGAGCTTTGTACTTATGTTTTAAAAAAGGACAGTCAAAGTAAGCGTCTTACTTCAAATTATCGAGCATACGAAACGGCAAAATCGTAAGGATTTATGCTTGAGTCAAGCGGCTTGTATGCATGGGTAAAAGTTGGCGACATTCGTTTTGGACGTCCAGTAGCAATTTCAATACATGCCCATTTGGTATTTCCAACAAATAATACGGCCTGATCTGATGGACGAAAAAACACATACTGGCGAAATGAATAAAGTGCATTAATGTCATCTAACCATGTACGTAATACAATTTGTTCGCCTTCAAACGCAGCTTTACGATATTGCACATGATGCTCAACCGCGACCATTGCATGTTTTAACTCAAGATATTTAGTTACCCCTACTCCCAAAGTTTCAACATGAGCAGCAGCTACATCCTGCATCCATTGAACATACATTACGTTATTTACATGCCCTAACGCATCAATGTGATGTGACTGCACCTCAATATGTAAATCAAAAATACTACTCACAAATGAACACTCTTATTTATTAACCTTAAAACTGAAATAAGTGTAGGTAGATATCGCTAAACGCTCAAGATAAATAACAAAAACCACCCATTTTCAGGGTGGTTTATTGATTGGGTTGAGGATTATTGAATACGTAAACCAAGCATCGCGCGCTGTCCCTGACGAATAATAGCAACACGTGCTACGGTATTTTTCGGCAAGTTAGAAACAACTTTTGCAAAATCCTGACTATTTAAAATTTGGCTATTATTGACTTGGGTAATCACATCACCCGGAATGATATTTGATAGTGATGCTAAACCGCCACGGCGAACATCTTGTACATAAATACCTCCTTTCACGCTCAACGCATTTTTTTCCGGCTCAGCTAGATCACGAATACTCATGCCTAAAACTGGCCCTTTAGATGCAGCACCTTGTGCACCAGTAGCAGGCGTTTCATCTGGTGCAGTCGTTAAGGTTGCTGAAATATTACGTGTTTTATCATCACGTAATACTTCAAACTGAACGGTTTGATTTGGCTGTACTTTGTTTAATGCATACAGTAAATCACTCGTACGGAGTACAGGTGCACCATTTAGTTTTAAAATCACATCACCCGCTCTTAACCCTGCTTTTTGTGCAGGTGAATTCGGAGAAATTTGAGTAATTAAAGCACCTTCAGGTTTTGGTAATTTGTAGGCATCAGCAAGGTTTCGATCAATATCTTGCATCATCACCCCTAGATAAGAGCGTGTGACTTTACCTTTTGTTTTGAGCTGGTCGGCAACATCCATAGCTACATCAATCGGAATAGAGAAAGACAAGCCCATATAGCCGCCAGTACCACTAAATATTCGAGAATTTACCCCGACCACTTCACCATTTTGATTAAATAATGGACCACCAGAATTACCCGGGTTTAAAGCCACATCTGTTTGAATAAATGGCACCGAAGTTTCACCGCTCATGTTTCGTGATTTTGCACTCACAATACCGGCCGACGCAGAGTAGTCAAAGCCAAACGGCGAACCAATAGCTAAAACAGGTTCTCCGACACGTAAACGGTCAACATTTCCTACTCGTAAAGCTGGATAGTTAGTTCCATTTACCTTTAACAAAGCAACGTCTGTACGCTCATCACTACCCACCACGGTTGCATCAATTTCACGACGGTCATTTAAAGTAATACTGATACGAGAGGCATTTTCAATCACATGGTGGTTTGTGAGTAAGTAACCATCTTTACTAATGAAAAATGCACTTCCGTAAGCTGTCTTTTCTTGTGGACCTCGTTGCTGTGGAATGATGACCTGATTGCCAAAGAAACGTTTTAAAATTTCAGGAACTTGCTGCTGCAACAGTTCATCCTGAGTCATTTTTTTTACGACATTTACACTCACGACTGCTGGACTAACTTGTTCAACAAGATTTGAAAAATCAACAGCAGCATTTGCTTGAACAGCAGCAACTGTAAATACCGCTGCATACATTCCTTGTTGTAAATAGCGAGATTTCATTCGGTGCTCACCCACAATTGGTCTACGAGAATAAGGATAAAACTTTTGTATCACAACGCTTTGAGGTTGTGCGTAACAATATGTTTATTTGTAATACGTCATCACAAGGATTATTTTACGCATTGCAACTTTTTAAGCCAATTGCAATTTTTCTCTGAGTTAGAGCGCTTAAGCTCTTGCCTTTTTAGGTAAAAAGGGGTGTCATTAGCGGACGTTTTAAATTGATGCGAATGGACATGCCTAATTTACAGACAATTCACCACTTTGACGTGATTATTGTGGGCAGCGGCGGCGCTGGTTTAAGTCTGGCTTTATCGTTACCAAATCATTTTAATATTGCAGTTTTAGCCAAAGCTGCTCTAACCGAAGCAAGTACCTTTTATGCTCAAGGTGGCGTTGCTGCTGTTCTTGATGAGACTGACTCTATTCAACAGCATATTAATGACACTATGATTGCAGGCGCTCATTTATGTGAAATGGACGCGGTACAACATACCGTAGAAGGCGGCCGCCCTTCTGTTGATTTTCTTTTAAAACAAGGCGTGCAATTTACCTTAGATGAAGATGAGCAACTTCACTTAACTCGCGAAGGTGGTCACTCGCAACGTCGCATTATCCATTCTGCTGATGCAACAGGCAAAGCCATTTCAACCACGTTAGTTGAGCGTGCCAAAGAACGTAAAAATATTACTATTTTTGAAAACTATATTGCGATTGATTTAATCACCTCACATAAATTAGGCCATACCGACCAAGCGAATCGCGCTATTGGTTTATATGCATTAGATGAAAATACTGAAAAGGTTCATACCTTCCTAGCACCATTCACTGCGCTGGCTTGCGGCGGTGCGATGAAAGCTTATCTGTATACATCTAATCCAGATATTGCTACGGGTGATGGTATTGCAATGGCTTATCGTGCAGGTTGCCGTGTAGCCAATATGGAATTTAATCAGTTTCATCCAACATGTCTCTATCACCCTCAAGCACGATCATTTTTAATTACCGAAGCTATGCGTGGTGAAGGTGCTTATTTGCGCTTACCTGATGGCGAACGTTTTATGCTGCGTTTTGATGATCGTGCAGAACTGGCTCCTCGCGATATTGTGGCACGTACCATTGACCATGAAATCAAGCGTCTCGGTATTCGCCATGTATGGTTAGATATTACCCATAAATCACCTGAGTTTATTAAAGAGCATTTCCCTACACTTTATGCAAGATTGCTTGAGTTAGGCATCGACATTACCAAAGACATGATTCCAGTGGTGCCAGCAGCCCACTATACATGTGGTGGTGTTGTGGTTGACTCAAATAGTCAGACGGATATTGAAGGTCTCTATGCGATTGGTGAAACGTCTTATACAGGCTTACATGGTGCAAACCGTATGGCAAGTAACTCATTACTTGAGTGCTTCGTTTACGGTATGAGTGCGGCAAAAGATATCGAAAATAAATTTGATGAAAACTTCAAATTACCTGAAGTACCAACTTGGGATGACTCACAAGTAACCAACCCTGATGAAGATGTGGTGATTTTACAAAACTGGGATGAGTTACGTTCGACCATGTGGAACTACGTTGGTATTGTAAGGACTACTAAACGTTTAGAACGTGCTTTACACCGTATTGAAATGTTAAAACGTGAAATCACCGAATATTATCAAGACTATCGTGTTAGTAAAAACCTGATTGAGCTGCGTAACCTTGTTTTAGTATCTGAAATGATTGTTCGCTGTGCTATGCAACGTAAAGAATCACGTGGTTTACATTACACACTTGATTATCCGGAAACTTCGAACGAGATTCGTAAAACTGTTTTGACTCCTCCAAATTTTGCAGTAGAACAGCCATTGGTTAATACTGATATTTAAGCTGTTCTTCTACAAAAAAGCACAGCTCTGGCTGTGCTTTTTATTTGCTTTGATATTTATGTTTTAGGTGGGATTGAATAAGTCGCGGTCACATGCGCAACTGGTTCATCCAGACCAACTGAATAAATCCAAACCTCACCCACCACTAAACTCTTTCCTACTTTCATGAGTTTACATTCACTACGTAAGTCTTGATCACCCGCGGGTTTTCTTAAAAAATTAATATTAAAGTTGGTGGTTACGGCTAAACCAACAATACCGATCTCACCTAATATCGCAATATATAAGGCAAAATCAGCTAATGTCATCATGGTTGGACCAGATATGGTACCACCAGGACGTTGATGCCTTTGATCAACATGATAATAAACAACCGCTGCTTTAGGCGTGACTGATTCAATCGTGCAGTGTTCAAGACTTGGTGGAAATTCGTTTTCAAGAAATGCCACGATTTCTTCTTTTGAGCTTTTCATCCTTGTTTTTCTTCGATTTCAGAACAGTATTCAAAATAGCATAGAATACTGCCCAATATTTTCTATGACGTTTAAAACCAGATTTCTTGTCATTTTTCACCACTCCCATTTTTATAAGAGTGGCTCATCCCATTGCTTATCCTAAATATTGCAATGCCTGTTCGAATACCTGATCAGGACTTTGGGTTGCATCTAAACGTTTAATACGCTCAGGCTCAGCTTTCCATAAGGTTTCATAGCCTTCACGAACCTTAGTAAAGAAGCTTAACTTTTCTTGTTCAAAACGATCTAAAGCTCCGCGCTCACGTGCACGGTTCATACCAAGTTCAATCGGTGCATCTAACCAGAAAGTCACCTCCGGCATGCGCGAAACAAAGTTCTGATTTAAAAGCTGTAATTTATCTTGGCTTAAACCACGACCAGAACATTGATAAGCAAAACTCGCATCGGTAAAGCGATCACTTAATACAATTTTGTTAGCTTCTAAAGCAGGCAAAATAACCTGTTGTAAGTGTTGAGCGCGTGCCGCATAAATAAGCAATAGCTCAGTATCATGACTCATATTTTCATCATGATTCACCGCCAAAAGCATCGAACGAATTTGCTCAGCTAACGGTGTGCCCCCCGGCTCTCGAGTTAAAATAACTTGTTTGCCTTGCTCTTCAAAATGCTGATGAATTTTTCGAATGAGTGTAGTTTTACCTACCCCTTCCGTGCCTTCAAAGCTGATAAACATCTCTTTTCCTTATTTCTTCGATCTCAACACGGATAAATAATCCTGCACAGCTTGATTATGTGCTTGCAAGTCTGCCGTAAATTTATGTCCACCATTACCAGTCGCTACGAAATAGATGTTATTTGAATCATCTGGATGTAACGCTGCTTCAATTGCTTTTTGGCTTGGCAAAGCAATTGGTGTCGGCGGTAAACCATTAATGGTATAAGTATTATATGGTGTTGGAGTACGCAGGTCTTCTCGGGTAATGTTGCCTTTATAGTTATTACCCATTCCGTAAATAACAGTTGGATCTGTTTGTAAACGCATACCAAGTTTTAAACGGCGGACAAAAACGCCAGAAACTTGTGTAAGTTCACTGTCTAAACTTGTTTCTTTCTCAACAATAGAAGCCATAATTAATGCTTCATATTTATCTTTATAAGGTAAATTCGGAGCGCGATTTGCCCAAGCTGTATCTAAAGCTTTTATTTGGCGATGATATAAATCGGTAAGAATTTTCTTGTCAGTCTCGCCTTTGGCAAAGAAATAAGTATTCGGCGCAAACAAGCCCTCTGGATGATCGTAAGGAATCCCAAGCGCTTTCATAAGCTGATCGTTAGGTAAATCCAAGATTGTATTTTTTACATTTTTATCATTTTTGAGTGCAGTAATAAGCTGCTTAAAAGTTGTACCTTCAATCACCAAAACACGGTTCATCTGAGCATTATCAGCATCGGATAACATCTCTAACACTTGTCTTACGCTCATCCCTTGTTCAATTTCATATACACCAGCTTTCATGCTGTCATGAATCATAAACTTTTGATAAAGCTTCAATATAATAGGAAAGCTAACTTTATCTTCTTTCGCCAAACGATCAATAAAACCAGAATAAGTTTCCCCAGATGTAATCGATAACATCTGTTTTTTTCCTTCGATAGGATAAGCCTTAAACAAACTTGACCATAAAATGGCAAACGTAAAGATTAAAACAATAAAAAGGCCAATTAGAACCAATCGCTTAGAAAATTTTGGAGCTTGTTTTTTGTTATTTTTCTTGGCGTTTTTTGCTTTCGCATTCACAGGTGGCTTCGGCATATTAATGAATCTGATTTAAGTTAAGGATATGAAATAAATCTATGCATGCCTGTGTATCTAGCGTTTTTTCGCCTAAATGAGTGACCACTCGCATAGGGTTTAAAGCATTACAAAAGAATAGACTTTGTATTTCAGATACTTCATCTAATTCAATCACACGTACTTCACAGGCAATACCATGGTGCTGCATACGCGCCAGAATTTCTGCCCGCATTACACCGTGGACGCCATTATAGCGAAGTTCAGGAGTAATCCATCTATCATTTAAACGAATAAAACAATTACTACTGACCCCTTCAACAATATAACCTTGTACATCAGTAACTAATGCTTCAGCCCACCCGAGTTGATCTGCTTCTTTTTTTAGCAATACTTGCTCAAGACGGTTTAAAGATTTAAGCCCAACTAAGCTCGGCATGGTTAAACCTAGGGCCTGATTTAAAACACCACACTGGATAGAGTCAGGCACAAACGGCTCTAAAGCTTTTGGATAAAACCAGATATAAATATCAGCTTCATGTTTCGGCAAACTATAACCGCGGTCGCCTTCCCCACGACTAATCACAATTTTTAAAGTGCCATTGAGTACGAGGTTCTGCTTTTGCAGTTGCTGTAAACTCAGTTCGATTAATTCAAAATTTACAGTTAAAGACAGTTTTTGACATGCAAGTTTTAGACGTTGCCAGTGTCTTTCTTTAAGCTCAATTTGGTTTTGAAAAACACGAATTGTGGTAAAGCACCCATCTCCATAATGAAAGGCTCGATCTAATAAAGGAATAGTCTCAACGGGTTGCCCATTTTTAAAACACCACATGTTTGCTCCATCCTTTGCTAAAAGCCGCACAACAATACAACACCTTTCATTTAAATAATAAATGATTGATTTTAAAAAATTATACCGATTTCGTATCTGCTTTTGAAACTTGTTATATATCAAGATTTAAGAATAATTTATCTCTTTTTATTATTTCTATTTTTTTCATATTAAATTCGTTTTTTATTATTTTTTTAGAATAAAGACTAGCGCTATTCTGCGTTCATGTTTTGAACATTTCATATTTTTTGAGGACTTATCTCATGCGTTTTTCTCAATTAAAAGTCGGGGTTATCGCTGCACTTCTTTCTGTTTCGTCATTTGCAGCCCAAGAATTTTTAAACGTTTCTTACGATCCTACTCGTGAGCTATATACAGATTTCAACAAACAGTTCGGTACTTACTGGAAACAACGTACTGGTCAAGATATTGAGTTTAAGCAATCACACGGCGGCTCTGGTAAACAGGCTCGTGCGGTTATCGATGGCTTAAATGCAGATGTGGTGACATTAGCACTTGCAGCAGATATTGATGAAATTGCTGAAAAAGCAAAATTACTTCCAACCAACTGGCAGAAAAAACTGCCACAAAACTCAACGCCATATACATCAACTATTGTATTTTTGGTGCGTAAAGGCAACCCAAAGCAAATTAAAGACTGGGCTGATTTAATCAAACCAGGTGTAGAAATCATTACACCAAACCCAAAAACCTCTGGTGGTGCTCGTTGGAACTATCTTGCAGCTTGGGCTTGGGCAAAACATCAACCAGGCGGCAATGATGCGAAAGCACAAGAATACGTTCGCCAAATTTATAAACATACTAAAGTTCTAGATTCTGGTGCTCGCGGTGCGACGACTACTTTCGCTGAGCGTGGCATTGGTGATGTATTACTGGCTTGGGAAAATGAAGCTCATTTAGCTATTCGTGAACAGCCGGGTAAATTTGAAATTATTACTCCGTCTCTTTCGATCTTAGCTGAGCCTCCAGTTGCAATTGTGGAGAAAAATGCAGCTAAAAAAGGCAACTTAACCATTGCTAAAGGTTATCTCAACTATTTGTACTCACCTGCTGGTCAAGAAATTGCAGCACGTAACTTCTACCGTCCTCGTAACGCAGCTGTTCTTAAAAAATACAGCAATGTATTTAAGCCATTGAAGCTTGTAACAATCGATAAAGAGTTTGGTGGTTGGACAAAAGTACAAAAACAACACTTCGATAATGGTGGTGTTTTCGATCAAATCGTGAAAATCAATAGTGCAGAGAAGTAATTCTTTACGCTAAAGGTAAGGAGAACAGACATGATTCACACTGTAATTGTTCCGGGTGTAGGTGGCAGTGAACATCAGCATTGGCAATCTTGGTTGCAGCGTCAACTCGTGTCTAGTTCTCGTGTTGAGCAAAAAAACTGGGATAGACCTGTATTAAGCGAATGGGTTGAGCAATTCGTTAAAACAGTTCAAGCAGTTCAAGCTCCTGTTCAAATTGTTGCACATAGTTTTGGATGCTTAACGAGTGTAGCTGCTTTGGCTGAGCATCCAGAATTAAGAAGCCAAGTTAAGAAACTAATTTTAGTCGCTCCAGCGAATCCAGCACGCTTTGGGGAGGCAGGGTTTGCTCGCCATAGCTTGACCGACTACAAAGATTATTTTCATCAATTAAAAATTGATGTGCCTGCAACGCTACTCATTAGTGAAAATGATCCATGGCTCGGCTTTTTTGATGCTTTACAACTTGCAAAATCATGGAAGTTAAATCCCGTCAATCTTGGTGAAGTGGGCCATATTAATGTTGCCTCAGGTTTTGGGCCATTTCCAGATTTGCTGAACTATTTGATCCCAGAAGATTCGATGTGTAGTCACTCATCTATCAACCCGGTAAAAACACATTTCTCTTTGAAATTTGCTTAATACCAATCTTTATACCGCACTGTTTATCTTTATTTATTCGCTTACTGGTTTCAGAAGGCTTTTCTCTTTGAGGAAATATCATGTCGCAGCGATCCCGAGTGCTGCCTGGGTTTGGTCTATCTTTGGGCTTCACCCTCGCCTATGTGTCTTTTATTGTGCTTATTCCATTAGCCGCAGTCTTTATCAAATCATTTGGAATCGGATGGGACGGGCTATGGGAAATTTTAACCTCAGAGCGTATTTTGAAATCGCTTCAACTCAGCTTTAGTTCAGCTTTAATCGCAGCATTTATTAATGTTGTGTTTGGTCTGCTTGTGGCTTGGTGTCTTGTCCGCTATAACTTTCCCGGAAAACGTCTAGTTGATGCTCTAGTTGACTTACCTTTTGCGCTTCCAACTGCAGTTGCAGGTATTGCACTGACTTCGCTCTATGCACCTACTGGTTGGTTAGGTCAATATCTGGAACCACTTGGTATTCAGGTTGCCTATACACCTATCGGGATTACGCTAGCATTGGTCTTTATTGGTATTCCTTTTATTGTTCGAACCGTTCAGCCGGTACTCAGCGATATTGAAACCGAACTTGAGGAAGCAGCTTCAGCACTTGGTGCAAATCGTTGGCAGACCATTACTAAAATTATTTTACCGATCTTACTACCTGCTCTATTTACAGGCTTTGCTTTAGCGTTTGCTCGCGGCGTGGGTGAGTATGGCTCTGTTATTTTTATTGCAGGTAACCAGCCGTTTAAAACAGAAATCGCACCGCTGATGATCATTTCTCGTCTTGAAGAATATGATTATGCAGGTGCAACGACCATTGCAGCAGTCATGTTAGTTCTCTCTTTTATCATTCTATTTGTCATTAACTTACTTCAAGCATGGGCAAACCGTCGTACAGGGAGAAACATCACATGAATTTACATACCGACAGCAACGCACTTGCTTTGAAGTTACAGTCTCGTGATGCGACACGTGAGCCAACTTGGGTACGTTATACCCTTATTACAATCGCACTGATTTTTTTCCTCAGTTGCCTCATGTTGCCACTCATTTTGGTTTTCGTAGAAGCATTTAAACAGGGACTTGAAGTCTATGTTCAGGCTTTGATTGACCCAGATACCTTATCAGCAGTGAAATTAACATTACTCACTGCAGCAATTGCAGTTCCAATTAATGTGATATTTGGTGTTGCTGCAGCTTGGGCTGTTTCTAAATTCCAATTTAGAGGCAAGGCAATTTTAACCACCATCATTGATATGCCTTTTTCGGTTTCACCCGTTATTGCCGGTTTAATGATTGTTCTTATTTTTGGTGCTCAAGGTTGGTTCGGCGGCTGGTTAATGGATCATGACATCAAGATTTTATATGCCGTACCTGCAATTGTTTTAGCAACTATTTTTATTACAGTTCCATTTGTGGCGCGTGAGTTAATTCCACTCATGGAAGCTCAGGGAACAGAGGAAGAAGAAGCAGCAATTGTACTCGGTGCATCAGGTTGGCAAACTTTTTGGAAGGTCACCCTTCCTAACATTAAATGGGGTCTGATTTATGGCGTGATTTTGTGTAATGCCCGTGCAATGGGTGAGTTTGGTGCAGTATCAGTGGTTTCTGGTCATATCCGTGGTGAAACCAATACCCTGCCACTGCATGTCGAAATTTTATATAACGAATACACCTTTAGCGCAGCCTTTGCCGTGTCCTCACTGCTTGCCTTCTTAGCTCTTTTAACACTGATTTTAAAAACTTGGTTAGAGCTACATCAAGATAAACCAGAACCGCATTCAACTGATTCGTAAGGAATGAAATCATGAGTATTCAAGTTAAAAATATTGAAAAACACTTTGGTGCATTCCATGCGCTTAAAAATATTTCCCTAGACTTTCCAGAGGGTGAACTGGTTGCCCTACTCGGCCCATCTGGTTGTGGTAAAACGACGCTACTCCGTATTATTGCAGGTCTAGAATCAGCCGATGGCGGTCAGGTGTTACTTGAAGGCGAAGATGCGACCAATGTACATGTGCGTGAGCGTCAAGTTGGTTTCGTATTCCAGCATTATGCTTTATTCCGTCACATGACTGTATTTGACAATATTGCCTTTGGTTTACGTGTTCGTCCTCGTGCAACACGTCCTTCGGAAGCTGAAATTAAAAAACGTGTCACTCGTTTACTTGACCTAGTACAACTTGGCTTTTTGGCAGACCGCTACCCTGCCCAACTTTCTGGCGGACAACGTCAGCGTATTGCTTTAGCCCGTGCTTTGGCAGTAGAACCGCGTGTGTTATTACTGGATGAGCCATTTGGTGCCCTAGATGCCAAAGTCCGCAAAGAATTACGTCGCTGGTTGCGCAACTTACATGATGAATTGCATATCACTTCAATTTTCGTAACTCACGATCAAGAAGAAGCGCTTGAGGTTGCAGACCAGATTATTGTCATGAATAAAGGTAATGTTGAGCAGATCGGCTCACCTCGTGAAGTTTATGAAAAACCTGCAACGCCATTTGTGTTTGATTTCTTAGGTCAGGCAAATCGATTTGAAGGTGAACATACTGAAGGTATTATCCGTATCGGTAATGACCGTATTCAATTACCAACAGCCGTTGAGGCACCTCAAGGAAAAGTGATTGCTTTTGCCCGTCCAGATGAGTTACATATTCACTCGCAACCGCAAGCGAATACCATTGAAGCGACTTTTGTACGTGAAATCTGGATTGCTGGAAAAGTAGTGGCCGAGTTACAAGACCGTAATGGACGTTTAATTGAAATTGCTCTGAGCAGTGAAGCTGCAAAATTACATGCATTTAAGCCTAATCAAACTGTTTGGGTGAGCGCATCTCAATTGCACTTATTTGCAGACCAAGTTGCTTAAGAAATATATTTGGTGAGGAAATATCTTGCGGATCTTTAGACGCTCCTCACCTCTTTTGAGGAAAAGTGTAAATGAACTTTCAACAATTAAGAATTATCCGAGAAACAGTACGCCAAAACTTTAACTTAACCGAAGCATCGGCTGCACTCTACACATCTCAATCAGGTGTAAGTAAACACATCAAAGATTTAGAAGATGAATTAGGTGTTCAACTTTTCGTTCGTAAAGGTAAACGCCTTTTAGGTTTAACTGAACCCGGACAATCACTTCTTAGCATTGTTGAACGCATGTTAGTGGATGCTGAAAATATTAAACGTCTTGCCGATGACTTTAATAAAGTAGATGAAGGTACTTTAACAATTGCAACAACTCATACTCAAGCACGTTATGTACTCCCACCCATTGTTAATCAATTTAAAAAATTATTTCCAAAAGTTCATTTAATTTTACAACAAGCTAGCCCAGTCGAAATTTCAGAAATGCTTTTACAAGGCGAAGCGGATATTGGTATTGCAACCGAGTCTTTAACGACTGAAGAAAATCTGGCTAGCATTCCTTACTATCAATGGCAGCACAGTATTATTACCCCGCAAAATCATCCTTTAGTACAGACAGATAAGATCACTCTAGAACTTTTAGCAGAATATCCACTCATTACTTATCATGGTGGTTTTACAGGTCGATCTAAAATTGACAAAGCGTTTGAAGAAGCTCACTTAGATGCAGATATCGTAATGTCAGCTCTTGATGCAGATGTTATTAAGACTTATGTAGAACTTGGTATGGGTGTCGGGATTGTCAATGACGTGGCTTATGATACAGAACGTGATTATCGTTTAAAGCAAACCAAAACTGATATTTTTGGTGTTAATACGACATGGATTGCCGTTCGCAAAGGTCATCTATTACGCGGCTATGGTTACGAATTTATTTCTTTATGCTCACCTGATGCGGATATTAAAGCACTTAAGAAAATTGCTTACCCAGATGAATAAAAATTAAAATAAATAAAAGAGCTTTTTAGCTCTTTTATTTATTTTATTAGGTACAAAAAAAACGAGCCGTAGCTCGTTTTTTCTTTGTGATCTTACCAGTAGAAGTTCACACCAACTTTACCAACTGGTAACCATTGGTATTTATCGTCATTCGCGATTTTACGAGCTTCCGCATTTACTGCTTCTTCAAGTGATTGATCACCAGTTGTAACTGCTGAACCTGTTGAAACAAGTTTAACTGTTGGGTTACCAGTGTAATAAGCACCTACTTCACCGAATACACCCCAGTTTTTATTGATTTTAGGTGCAAAACCAAAACCTAAGTATGGAGCGATGTCATTTTTGTAAGACATTTGACCATTAATTTTCACACCGTCTGCACCCGCAATAAAGTCTTGGTTATTTACGCGGAATGAACGAGTTGCATCAACGTTACGAGTTAAATCATAATCATTATCAAGATATGCTGCACCAGCAGCTACATATAAGCCTTGAGCCCAACGGTTAGTACTTGCACCCCATGGACGAATCTCAGCATTTAAATAGACATTGTTATTGTCCATATCTAGGTCATAAGTTGAGCCGTTTACTTTTACGTCATCAGACCAAGAAATGTCACCACCATTATAACCAAGAGCCAAACCTACATATGGGTTTGCTTGCCATAATAAAGCACCACCGTAACCAGTTGTACCGACCTCAGCACGTGCCCCCACAGGAATTAATTGGTTTTTGTCAAATGCGTAGCTGTCATGAACAACGGCTTCATCTGCCATAGCAGCGCCAGCAGCAAATAAAGCTGTTGTAGTGACTAATACACGTAATGCTTTCATAGTTTTCTCCTCAAAAAGGCTCTGTTTTTAATTTATTCATCTTGTGACTGAAATCATAATAATGACAGCTTAGATTCTTTTTTATACAAAAAATGCTAGATTTCTGTTATTTTTTGATACAAATTGAGTTAAATTTTTATTTTCAAATCATTTTTGTGTAAAAAACACTTGATTATCTAATAAGCTTATTTTGATTTACCTCATTTATATCATCAATCAAACGTAACACGTTTTTTGAAAGATTCTTGTCACAAATTAGTGTAAAATCTTTAAAATTTTTTATGGAAGGAAGATCATGTCTCAGCTTTCTACGATCATTGAGCAAGCATTTGAAGACCGCGCAAATTTTACTGCAGCAGATTGTTCAAGCGAAATTCGCCAAGCTGTTGAAGAAGCAATTGCTGGTTTAGATAACGGTACACTTCGAGTTGCTGAAAAAATCAATGGTGAATGGGTTGTTCATCAATGGTTAAAAAAAGCTGTTTTATTATCATTTAAACTGAATGACAATAAACCAATCGAGTCATGTGATCTTCGTTTCTATGACAAAGTTGAAACTAAATTCTCTGGTTGGACTGAAGAGCAATTTAAAGCTGCAGGTGTTCGTGTTGTTCCTCCTGCTGTAGCACGTCGTGGTAGCTTCCAAGCTAAAAACGTGGTGTTAATGCCATCTTATGTCAACATTGGCGCTTATGTAGATGAAGGCACAATGGTTGATACATGGGCAACTGTAGGCTCATGTGCTCAAATCGGTAAAAATGTTCACTTGTCTGGTGGTGTAGGTATTGGTGGTGTTTTAGAACCATTACAAGCTAACCCAACCATTATTGAAGACAACTGCTTTATCGGTGCACGTTCAGAAATCGTTGAAGGCGTAATCGTTGAAGAAGGCTCAGTCATTTCAATGGGCGTTTTCATTGGTCAATCAACTAAAATTTATGACCGTGAAACTGGCGAAATCCATTATGGTCGTGTACCAGCAGGTTCAGTTGTAGTTTCAGGCAGCTTGCCATCTAAATGTGGTACTTACAGCTTATATGCTGCAATTATCGTGAAAAAAGTTGATGCGCAAACACGCTCAAAAACAAGCTTGAACGATTTGTTACGCGCTGACTAATTTGTTATAACTCTGTTGCGGAGCTTTAATCGCTCCTCATCTCTACGATCAAACTGATCGTAGAGATTTTATTTTTTATATAGTGTGGTATTTCTAGAATGGCTTCCTTACGTTCCTCTGCAATTCCTGTCTCAGACCCTGCGTCCGGTTTACGCATTACCGAGATTTTTTACTCGTTGCAGGGTGAAGCAAATGCCTCTGGCCTACCGACTGTATTTATTCGTCTAACAGGCTGTCCATTACGTTGTAGCTATTGCGATACCACCTATTCCTTTGAGGGTGGCGAACGTTTTTCACTTGAACATATCATTGAAACAGCTACACAATTTCAAACACCTTATATTTGTGTGACAGGTGGTGAACCTCTTGCTCAGCCAAACTGTTTGATTTTATTACAACGTTTATGTGAGGCAGGTTTTGACGTCTCTTTAGAAACCAGTGGCGCTCTTGATGTATCAAGAGTGGATCCCCGTGTTTCAAAAGTCCTCGATTTAAAGACTCCAACTTCTGGTGAAGAACATCGTAATCTCATCAGTAATCTTGACCATTTAACAACACGTGACCAAATCAAATTTGTGATTTGTAATCGCAAAGACTATGAATGGTCAAAGCAACAAGTTGAAAAATATCAACTGCAAACCAAAGTCAGTACCGTTTGGTTCTCCCCTGCTTTTGCGGTTGAAAAAGGTGCTGTAGGCCTGCCACGTCTAGCACGTGATCTGGCACAGTGGATACTTGATGATAAATTACCTGTTCGTTTCCAACTTCAGTTACATAAACTGCTTTGGAACGATGAATCAGGTCGTTAATCACTCAATAAAATAAATCATTCCGAATATGGAGAAAAATATGCGCTCTCGTGCCATTGTTTTACTTTCAGGCGGCTTAGACTCAACCACTTGCCTAGCTTGGGCACAAGCGCGCTATGAATGTATTGCTATTAGTTTTATGTATGGTCAACGCTCAACCACTGAACTTGATGCTGCAAAAGCATTAGCTCAGCGTTCAGGTGTTGAACATCGTGTAATTAATATTGATCTAGCAAATTTAGGTGGATCAGCACTTACAGATCACAACATTGCAGTACCAGAACAGTTACAAGAAGGTATTCCTGTAACTTATGTACCAGCGCGTAACACTATTTTCCTCTCATATGCTCTAGCAGCAGCTGAAGTATTTAATGCTGAAGCTATTGTTATTGGTATCAATGCTGTTGATTATTCAGGATATCCTGATTGTCGCCCTGAATTTATTGATGCTTTTGCGAATATGGCCCGTTTAGCAACTAAAGCTGGCGTAGAAGGAAAACCACTTAAATTTGAAACACCCCTGTTACATTTATCCAAAGCGAATATCATACGTTTAGGGATTGAACATGGCGTAGACTATAGTCAAACGGTATCTTGCTACCAAGCAGATGCTCAAGGACGTGCGTGTGGTAAATGTGACAGTTGCCGTTTGCGTAAAGAAGGCTTTATCGATGCTGGTGTTACCGATCCAACACGCTATATACCGTAATAAGTAGGTAAAATTTATGAAGTTGTTAAAATCAAATCTTATTCTTTCATCTTTATTCTCAGCAGCTGCACTTATGGCTGGTTCAGCTCAAGCAGCTGAAAACCCAGTTCAAGCTGCATATAAAAGCACTAACGTTAAAGGTGCATTAGTTAACGTTTGTAAAGAACAAACTGCTAAAGGCGGCAAGTTAAGTTCATCTGAAGTTAGCAAATTTTGTAGCTGCCAAGTTGAAGCACAAGGTAAAGTGACTGAAGCACAAAAATGGGAAATCCAAAGCGCAATCAATGCGAAGAAAAGCCCAAGTTCTCTAGGATTTGTACAACAACAAAACCGTGATCTTAAAGCATGTTTTGGTCCTCAGTTAACAACTAAGCTTGAAAAGTTAACTGAAGATGCAATGAAGGCAGCTCAACAACAAGCTCCTAAAAAATAAGATTTTGATGTTCTAAATTAAGCCTGCATTTATGCAGGCTTTTTTTATAGCTCTGTTAAAATAACAGCACTTTTGACCAATTCATTTGATGTAAGCCATGCAAGAACAATGGAAAACTAATGCTAACCATAAAAGGTCTATTGTCTCATTTAGTGGAGGCAAAGATAGTTCTCTAGCACTCTACCATGCAATGCAGACAGGCGAAGTGATTGGGTTGATCGTAATGCTAGAAGAACAAGGCCAACGTTCTCGCTCACATGCCATGCCTCTTGATATTATTCAAGCGCAAGCTAAAGCAATCAGCTTGCCCGTGTTTATGGCTTCATCAAGTTGGAATGACTATGAAGTAAAGTTTATTGAATTACTCAATCAAGCAAAGCAACAAGGAGCCGAGGTACTGGTTACAGGTGACCTTGATATGCCTGAACACGGCTGTTGGCATGATCGAGTAACGCAACAAGTAGGTCTTCAATTAGCAATGCCTCTTTGGCTACGTCCGCACCGTGAAGTTGTTGAAGAATTTATTCAACTTGGATTCCAGAGCATAGTGGTGACCGTAAACCTTAAACTCGGGATGAATATAGAAGATTTAGGTAAAACCTTAACTTTAGAATATATCCAAGAGCTTGAGAACCGTGGCATTGATCCATGTGGTGAGGGCGGTGAATTTCATACGACCGTGATTGATGGGCCAATTTTTAACAAAGCAATCCCTGTAAGAAAACTCAATATTGTTTATCATGAGGAATACGCTTTTTTACCACTTGAATTAGATCAAATTTAACTTTTAAAGGATAAGAAATGTCTGAGAATATTCAACTGCCAAATCAGGTGTTCCCTACTACACACGGCGAAGTGAACTTGACTGAAGTCGAAAATGAATGGCTAATTATTTACTTCTATCCTAAAGATTCAACACCAGGGTGTACAACACAAGCAGTGGGTTTTTCTTGTTTGAAAGATCAGTTTGATGCTTTAGGTGCCCGTATTTTCGGTATTTCACGTGACTCGGTAAAAGCCCATCAAAATTTTACAGAGAAGCAAGCACTTACTATTGATCTGATCAGTGATAAAGAAGAAATTCTTTGTAATCACTTTGATGTGATTAAAGAAAAGAATATGTATGGTAAAAAAGTCATGGGTATTGAACGTTCTACTTTTATTTTCCATAACAAAACTTTAGTTAAAAGCTATCGCAAAGTTAAAGCAGCTGGGCATGCAGAGCAAGTTCTAGAAGACTTAAAAGCTCTACAAACAGCTTAATAAACTTAAGAAACAAAAAGCGGGCATAATGCTCGTTTTTTGTATATGAACAAATTACTTACTCCTTTACTTTGGCGTATGATAAAGACATTAGAATAATTCACGCTAAGGTATTTACATGAGTCTGCTCAAAGTTTGTAATTTACTGTCTAGTGGTCTTGTTATTTCTGCATGCTCTTTTAGTTCTTCCAGTATGCCGCCCTCAATTACACCATCTACCACACAAGTTGAAACTCCACCTATAAAAATAAGTTGCCAAGATTTACAAAACCCCGCCTATCAACAAGCTGTACTTAAAATAATTAATCAGATTCGCCAGCAATCACGCCAATGTGGACAACAACATTTCTCTGCAACCAGACCACTGAGTTGGAGTAATAATTTATATAAAGGTGCACTTTCTCATAGTGAAGATATGGCAACACACAACTTTCTCGGACATGTTGGCTCCACGGGGCTAGATTTAAAATCACGTTTAAAAATTTATAATACACTCGGTAAAGCCAATGGTGAAAATGTCGCGAGTGGACAGAAAACATTAGATGAAGTGATGTCTAGATGGCTATCGAGCCCCTTACATTGTAGTAACCTAATGAACCCTAAATTTACAACCTATGCAATTGCTTGTGCTTCTGATCAATCTGTAAAACAAAAGAGCTATTGGACTCAACAATTTGGTACACGTTAAAAGGAAAAAAGATGCAATCAGGTTCGATCACCCCTATTTTAAGAATTTTTGATGTCGAGTTAGCTCAATCATTTTATCTTGAGTTCTTAGGTTTTCAGCTTGATTGGCAACATCAATTTGAAGATAACTTCCCGTTATATTTACAAATTTCTAAAGATGATTGTGTTATTCATTTATCCGAGCATTTTGGTGATGCAAGTCCACATAGTGCGATCCGTATCTATTGGGAACATATCTATGAGTTGCACAGTGAACTAAGCAAAAAAGATTATAAATTTTCTAAGCCTCAAGTTGAAAAAACAGATTGGGAAACACTTGAACTCAGCATCACCGATCCTTTTTCCAACCGAATTATCTTTTGGGCAGATGCTTAATTTATATGCACTTACTCAAAATCATCTAAATTAGAGCGATCATCTTCTTCAAAGCGTTGTTGCAACTGTTGATAAGTGCGTGTTTTTTTAAATTCATCCAAAAATTGAATAGTACCTACAGGGAAAAATTCCGTTTGGATTTCACCACGATAATAAGCTTCACGCATTGGTGTTGCCGAAATAGAGTCCTTTAAACTATCAAGTTCAACCATAATCCACTCAGGAAATAGTCGCAAATAATAGGAAGACTCATCCTTAAAGTGTCCAATCAAACCAACTTTTGAGTTCGGTTCAATTACGCCATTCACTAAAGATTTGACTTGTTTTACCCATTTTTCGTCATTATAAACATCTACTACATGTACAAAACGAATGCGTTTTTGTTCTTCTAATGAGAAATTTGACAAGATCATTTGCTCACGCTCTACTGCTAAGAACGGATTTTTAATATTACGTTCCATTTGAGCAGAGCCTAATGCCAAAACGACATAGTGGCTTTGTTGTAAGGCAATTTCAATTGTCTGCATATGAGCCAAATGAAATGGTTGAAAACGCCCTATAAAAACGAGATAGTCAAATTTATACATAATTAGATTTTCACTTTTTATGAACTCACCAGTTACTCGCATTAGAAAGAATATGCGCCATAATGAGAACCTAAAAATTAACAACGTGGTTTAAAGCAAGGATAGTACGATGACACTTAGCTGTATTCAACAACCTCATCAACATTTACACGCAAATTTAGAAGGTGGCGTACTCACCTTAGCCATAAATCGTCCAGAAGCAAAAAATGCGCTGTATGGCGAACTTTATTTATGGATTGCTAAAGCACTTGATGAAGCTAACCAAGACAAAGATGTACGAGTAATCGTTCTTCGTGGCGTAGAGCAAGATTTTACCGCTGGGAATGACATGAAAGATTTTATGGGTTTTGTACAAAATCCTAATGCTGGTCCGGCAGGTCAAGTTCCTCCATTTGTACTCCTTAAATCTGCTGCTAGATTATCGAAGCCGCTTATTATTGCAGTAAAAGGTGTGGCAATTGGTATTGGTGTTACGATTTTATTACACGCAGATTTAGTTTTTGCTGACAACACTGCTCTTTTCCAAATTCCATTTGTTAGTCTTGGTCTTTCACCAGAAGGTGGTGCAAGCCAACTATTGGTTAAACAAGCGGGTTATCACAAAGCAGCTGAACTTCTATTTACAGCGAAAAAATTTAATGCAGAAACTGCCGTCCAAGCAGGTTTAGTGAATGAAGTTGTTGAAGATGCTTATGCATCTGCTCAGGCAACTGCTCAACATTTAGCAGCTTTACCACTTGCCTCATTAAAACAAACCAAAGCATTGATGAAACATGATTTAGATCAAATTATTGGATGTATTGATCATGAAGCTGAAATCTTTATGCAGCGCGTTCAATCTCCAGAAATGCTAGAAGCTGTACAAGCATTTATGCAAAAACGTAAACCAGATTTCTCACAGTTTAATTAAAATCAATTTCTATGATTTGAATAAACTCAAAGGCAGGCTCTTCATAAGGATGGCTTGCCTTTAATGCTTTTGCTACAGCCTTTGCATTTTCTTCAATTACAATTGTTTCTACACGCCACTCATCAACTTGTTCGAGTTCACCCAGCTCTCCGATATAAGGATCTGCACCTTTGACTGGTTTAAATTGTCCTGTTCCTTTCACCTGCCATGCACAGTGTTCATAATTACCGATACCACCCGCACCAGCAGAAAAAATAGCTTGTTTTGTCGACTCAAGATGTGACTCAGGTACGTAATAAATCAGCTTTAACATAAGTAGAATGGCTCGAAACTAGTGAACTAGCTTTAAATCATACCTTTAAAAAAGCTTCTAAATCAAAGTCAGCTCATCATTACCAAATAATTTACTCCAATAAAGAGGATTTGAATGGCAAGCGCCAAGCCAAACAAGCGCCAGCCCTTATCTTTGGTATACATTGTTCTTATGTGATACTTATTTTTCATCATTTTGATCTCCGATTTTTATCGTTGTTACAGAGAAAGCAAAAATTGATCCAATCTTGAACAAACTATAAAGTGTTAAATAGGCGCATGTCTATAGGCTTATAATTTTTATAAAATGCTTAAAACAGCTACACTCATTTATATGTAGTTCTTATTCTGAACAAAATTTTAAAATTCAGTGTGCTAACTGCATCTTTATAATTTTAAGCATTCGATTTCTTTAAATATCTGTTTTCATATATTGTCATCATAAATGCTAAACCACATAAAATAACGAAACCGCCAGTCATTGGTATTAATGTACCGTCATATAATTGCCCAATAATAGATGCAAGAATAAGTGACAAAACAGAGGATGCTGCACCAATAATAGCCGAAGCCATACCAGCAACATGCCCCATTGGTTCCATTGCAATCGCGTTTAAATTACCAAATAAAGTTCCAAATAATAAAAATAAAATGCAGGCATAAAGCATAAACAGCCAAAATGAAACAGCCACACCTAAAAGTTGAATTCCTAAGAAAATCAAAGAAATTAGGCACAAACCTAGAAAGCCATAAATACAGATTGGACGCATACCAAACTTCATAACAATTTTAGAGTTTGTAAATGAAGCGATTCCCATCACACCTGCAAGCACAGCAAAATAAGCGCTAAACTCTTGCCCTGTTTTACCAAACTGCTGCATAAAAATTTGCTGAGAAGTACCTAAGTAACCAATAAATCCACCAAAACAGAAACCTGCACATAGCAAATAGCTCATGGTGGTTTTGTTACTCACCACTTCTTTAAAGCCTTCTTGAAATGCTTGCAGGCGCATAGGTAAACGATTTTCGGGAAGTAACGTCTCTTCCAAACGTAAAGCGACCCATGCCCCGACAACTGTGGCATAGACCATATATAAAACAAAGATCTCACGCCAACCAAAGAAATGGATAATGAGTTGTCCCAGACTTGGTGCAATCGCTGGCGCAACCATAAACACCATCATAATTAAAGACATGATACGGGCCATTTGAGCACCGCTGTATTTATCTCTAACAATTGAAACAGAAGCAACATAAGGCCCAGAAACCCCAATACCTTGAATGAAACGGCCCACTAAAAACCATTCAAAACTTTGTGTGGTAAAGCACAGTAAACTTCCTAAAAAGTAGATGATAATACCGGTAAATAAAATGCGTTTACGACCAATCGCATCGGATAGAGGGCCAGCAATCAATTGACCAATTGTCATACCAGAGAAGATACCAATAATGACCCACTGGGTTTGATTATTATTTTTTAAGTCAAAAACTCGTCCAATCTCACCTAAAGCAGGTAGGACTGCATCTATTGAAAAAGAAACAATAGACATGAGCAATGCCATTAGTAATGCGAACTCGCGGAAATGGATTTTTGATTTCATTTTTCTTCTCTACTATTTATTAATATTGTACTACATACAAATAAGCCACCTTACGGTGGCTTATTTCAATTTTTCTATTAACCAATAAACTTACGTGCGTTACGGAACATACGTAACCATGCACCATCTTCAGTCCACTCTTCTGGACTCCAAGAGTGTTGAATTGCGCGGAAAGTACGCTCTGGATGCGGCATCATAATCGTTGCACGACCATCTTTAGATGTTACACCAGTAATCGCTTCCGGCGAACCATTCGGGTTCAATGGATAATGTTGAGTCGGGTTACCATGGCTGTCAACATAACGCAAAGCAACTTGGTTAGCTGCATTCAAGCCTGCAATATCAGCTTCACTTGCAACTGCACGACCCTCACCGTGTGCTACAGCAATCGGTAAAATCGAACCTTCCATTCCATTAAGCAATACAGAAACAGATTTTTCAACACGAACGTTTACACTACGAGCTTCAAAAACTTCTGACATATTGCGGTGGAAACGTGGCCAGTGCTCAGCACCTGGAATAAGTGGCGCTAATTGTGACAACATTTGGCAACCATTACAGATACCTAAGCTGAACGTATCTTCACGATGGAAGAACTGTTCAAACTGATCACGTAATTTCGCATTGAACAATACAGATTTTGCCCAACCACCGCCAGCACCCATTACGTCACCGTAAGAGAAACCACCACAAGTTACTAAACCTTCAAAATCACTTAGACTAACGCGACCAGCAAGTAAATCACTCATGTGCACGTCAACGGTATTGAAACCAACCTTATCAAAGGCTGCTGCCATTTCAATATGACCGTTTACACCTTGCTCACGCAAGATCGCCATATTAGGACGACGTGTGTTAATGAACGGTGCTTCAATAGGTTCATTCAAGTCAAATGTTGGTTTAGCAATTAAGCCTTGATGTGATTTATCTGCAATTAAAGCAAATTCTTGGTCAGCAGTTTCTACGTTATCACGTAAACGTTGGATCTGATGAGATACCTCAGACCAAGCTTGTTGCAATTCTGCACGCTCTAAAGTCAAACCATTTACAGATAATTGATCTGTGTTGTTTACACGACCAACTACAGCAATTGCATCTTTCAAGCTAGATGCAGCAACTTCTGCTTGTAAAGCGTCCCAATCAGTTGCCTTAATTTGAAGAACTGCACCAATTTCTTCAGCAAATAAACTTGCTGGAGTTTGGTCTTCTAATGCAACACCTAAACGTGCAGCGAACATCATTTCAGCAACAGTTGCGAGTAAACCACCATCACCGATGTCATGGTAAGCTTGAATCAAGCCACGGTTGTTCCAATCTTGAATTAAAGCAAAGAACGCTTTGAAATCATCAAAACTATCAACGTCTGGAGTGATTGAACCGATTGCTTTATATACTTGCGCAAGAATCGAACCACCTAAACGGAACTGGCCTTTAGATAAATCAATACGTACAAGTACTGAATCTTCTGAATTCTTAAGTTCAGGTGTTAAAGTTTTACGAACATCTGTTACTGGAGCAAATGCTGTAATTACACCTGTCATTGGAGATGTTACAGCTTTATCTTCCCCGTTTTCGTTCCAAGTTGTACGCATTGAAAGCGAGTCTTTACCTACAGGAATCGCAATTCCTAAAGCAGGACACATTTCCATACCAATCGCTTTCACGCCTTCAAACAATGCTTGGTCTTCACCTTTTTGACCAGCAGCAGCCATCCAGTTTGCAGAAAGTTTGATATCGCTAATTTGTTCAATGTTTGCACATGCAATATTAGTAATTGCTTCAGCAACTGCCAAACGAGCAGATGCTGCTGGATTTAACAATGCAACTGGTGGACGTTCACCCATCGCCATTGCTTCACCAGTGAAACCTTGTAAGCTTGTAGTCGTTACTGCTGCATCCGCAACAGGAATCTGCCAACGACCAACCATTTGGTCACGCGCAACCATACCTGTAATTGAGCGGTCACCAATGGTGATCAAGAATGATTTAGAAGCAACTGTAGGATTTTTCAATACACGGAAAATCGCATCTTTCAAATCAACTTTTGAAGCGTCAAACTCGTTACCTTTACGCTCAATTGTTTCATAAGAACGTTGCATACGCGGTGTACCACCAAGCATCACTTGCATTGGGATATCAACAGCATTGTTCTGGAACAATGGATCTTCAACAGTTAAATGACGAGCTTCAGTTGCTTCACCCAACACGGCAAATGGACAACGTTCACGAGCACAGATTGATTCGAACTGTTCTAATGATTCTGGACGAATTGCAAGAACATAACGCTCTTGTGCTTCATTTGACCAGATTTCCATTGGGCTCATGCCCGGTTCTAATGAAGGAATCTTACGAAGGTTAAGAACTGCACCTAACTCATGATCATTCACAAGTTCAGGCATAGCATTTGATAAACCACCCGCACCAACGTCGTGTACAGAAACGATAGGGTTGAAGTCTTCTAAGCGCCAGCACGTATCGATCACTTCTTGACAACGGCGTTCCATTTCTGGGTTTTCACGTTGTACAGATGCGAAATCAAGACTTTCACCCATTGTACCGCTATCTACAGAAGATGCTGCACCACCACCAAGACCGATTAACATTGCAGGGCCACCCAATACAATGAGCAAGTCACCAGGTTGAATCGCATCTTTTTCTACATGGTCAGGACGAATGTTACCGTAACCACCAGCGATCATGATTGGCTTATGGAAGCCCTTCACTTCACCATTTACATTTTGTTCGAAAGTACGGAAATAACCATTTAATGCAGGACGACCGAATTCGTTGTTAAATGCCGCGCCACCTAATGGACCTTCAATCATGATTTGTAATGGCGATGCCATACGTGAAGGTTTACCGTAGTTTTCTTCCCAAGGTTGTTCAAAACCAGGAATATTTAAGTTAGAAACTGTAAAGCCTGTTAAACCAGCTTTTGGTTTACCACCACGACCAGTTGCACCTTCATCACGGATTTCACCGCCTGAACCAGTAGCAGCACCAGCAAATGGAGAAATTGCTGTTGGGTGGTTATGAGTTTCAACCTTCATTAAAATATGAGCTGCTTGGCTCTTATATTTATAAACAAAGTGACCATTTTCATCCGCTTTTGGATAAAAACGCATCGTGTCATAACCAACAATTACAGACGCGTTATCTTTATATGCAGATAAAACATCAGTTGGAGATTCTTTATAAGTGTTTTTAATCATCTGGAACAATGATAATGGTTGTTTTTCACCATCAATTGTCCATTCAGAACCGAAGATTTTATGACGACAGTGTTCAGAGTTCGCCTGTGCAAACATCATCAATTCGATATCATTTGGATTACGACCAAGCTTACCGAATGCTTCTGTTAAATAATCAATTTCTTGTTCAGATAACGCAAAACCGAACTCATTGTTAGCTTTAACCAAAGCTTCTTTGCCTTGGCCCAAGATATCAATTGAATTTAATGGTTTTGGAGCTGTTTCTGAAAATAATGCTTTTGCATCTTCAATTTGGGCAAAAACTGTTTCTGTCATACGGTCATGAAGTACTTGTTTAACTTCATGAGTAATTTCAGTAACGCCTTTTAACGTGAATAAAAGACCACGTTCTAGACGGTGTACTGGTGTATTACAGTTTTTGAAAATATCAGTTGCTTTAGAAGACCAAGGTGAAATAGTACCCACACGTGGTGTAACTAAAATCTGAATCTCATCACTTGCAGATTGACGAAGTTCAAAAGACTCACCGTCATTCAATAATTGCAAAGCAGATTGATGTTGCTGCTCGTTGAGCGCTTGATCAAACAAATAGACCCATTGGCTGTCAAAAGATTGAACAGAACTAATTGACGATAAACGTGTTAATAGTTGAGCTTTCTTAAAAGAAGAATGTGCTGCTGCACCGGCCACGATAAACATGTTGATTTTGGCTCCACG
This sequence comes from Acinetobacter pittii, assembly GCF_022449185.1. Taxonomy (GTDB): domain Bacteria; phylum Pseudomonadota; class Gammaproteobacteria; order Pseudomonadales; family Moraxellaceae; genus Acinetobacter; species Acinetobacter pittii_I. The sequence continues at coordinate 135,498 of NZ_JAKUKO010000001.1, read as the reverse complement.
GGCAGGTCTTGTGAACCTTACCGCAATGTGACTTTAGAGAGAGCGCATATTCTACTGCTTCTTGGTAAAATCAGCTAGATGTAGAATCAGTATTCTGTAACCTAATTCTGCAAGAAGTGATTTGTTTTTTGTTCAAAATCATTTTTTTAGTCATTCTTGCTAAAAATAAATTGTTGCATGTTTATTCAATAACATAATAAAACCCGAACTAAGACAAACTATGTCGCACCAAGCTAGTGCTTTTAAGTTTTTTTTGGCATGATCAGGTTTTATAGTTTTGAATAATGATAAATGGAACAAATGCGTTGGTTAGAGCTGCTTTCCGCAGTTCGTTTAGGTAGCAAGAAAAGTAGTACAGAACTGGCTCGTAGCCCATTCCATAAAGATTATGACCGCATTATATTTTCTCAAAGTTTTCGTCAGTTAAACCGTAAGACGCAAGTTCACCCTTTAGCACAGCATGATGGCATTCATACCCGCTTAACACACTCCCTTGAAGTTTCCTGCATTGGTCGCTCAATGGGTATGCTTGCCGCAGAAAAAATAAAAGATGAATTACCCGTCTGGATTTCACCTGCCGATGTCGGGGCAATTATTCAGGCAGCTTGTCTGGCCCACGATATAGGTAATCCCCCTTTCGGACATGCGGGTGAATACGCAATTCGCGAATGGTTCGATGATGCTTCACATGATGATTTTTTAAAGAAACTAAGTCCCGAAGAAGAAGCCGATGTACGTCAGTTTGAAGGTAATGCTCAAGGATTACGTTTATTAAGTCGCATTGACTATCATCCAAATGATGGCGGTATGCGCTTAACTTATGCAACTTTAGGTGCTTATCTAAAATATCCATGGCTTTCAAAAACAATTGCTTCGCAGGGTGACCGCCCTTCCCATCAAAGAGCAAAGTTTGGTTGTTATCAGTCTGAAAAAGAAATTTTAAAACAGATTGCGGAACAACTTGGATTGATTCAACTCGGCGAATATCATTATTGCCGTCATCCACTCACTTACCTGCTAGAAGCTGCTGATGACATTTGCTATGCCCTCATTGATTTAGAAGATGGCATTGTCTTAAATATGCTGAGTTACCAAGAAGTTGAACCAATATTCCTAAATCTTATTGCCGACTATGGTCAACCTGAAGAGTTGTCTCATCCAAACAGTACATGGCAACAAAAGATCTCAGCATTACGTGGTCGAGTCATGAAACGTCTTGTTGATGAAGTCACTACGGCTTTTGCCAAAAATCACTACGAAATCATTACAGGTCAGCTTAAAGGAAATCTTTTGCAATATTGTTCGCCAGATATTGCAATTGGTATCGAAACTGCCAAAAATCTGGCACGTGATAAAATTTTTGAGCACCCGCAGAAGTCTGGTTTAGAAATTATTGCGCACCAAAGTTTACAAACGATTTTAGATGCATTTGTACCACTCACAACTCCGCATAAATCTTTAAGCTTTAAGGAACAACGTTTAATGTCTATCCTTAATCTATATGGTGCTAACTTTAGCAATAATCACTACAGCAATATCATGCAAGTCCTCGATATTATCAGTAAGTTCTCAGATCATCAGGCTTATAGCTTGGCGCAAGAGCTACAAGGCAATAAAATAGGTTTGTTTTAAGCTGGCTTGATATAGAAAGAAATAAAACTAGTGTCGTTTTCAATTCATTTTAGAACGACCAGATTTACAGTTATGAATAAGTGAAATTACGCTATGATCGGATGTTTAATTGGCGAAGTGTTTGCCCTAGAAGCCCCTACTGTCTTACTAAATGTAAACGGTGTGGGTTATGAAATTGATACGCCACTTTCAACATTTTGCCAATTACAAAAAGGCCAGAAAGTTACGTTATGGACGCATTTGGTTGTTCGTGAAGATGCTCAACAACTCTACGGTTTTAGTGATGCTCAAGAGAAAACAATTTTCCGCACCTTATTAAAAGTAAACGGTGTCGGTCCGAAAATGGCCTTGGGTATTTTATCGACGCTAAGTGTTGAGTTATTGGTTCACACCATTGAACATGATGATATTAATACGCTGGTCAAAGTTCCAGGGGTTGGCAAAAAAACAGCTGAACGTTTAATGATTGAACTTCGTGACCGTTTCAAAACATTAGCTCAAGGCACTTCAACTGTGGCGACCATGCCTCAAATTCAATTTGCTGCAAACTCTCCTGTTGCAGAAGCAGAAGCTGCATTGCAATCTTTAGGTTATAAGCCACTTGAAGCACAAAAAGCCGTTGCTGCGGTTAAAGCCGATTACACAGAATCAGCCGATATTATTCGTGCTGCTCTTAAATCCATGATGAAGTAAAACACTTATGCAAGACCGTCTAATCAGTGGAACAGAAAAACCAGAAGATCATTTTGATCGGGCTATTCGACCAACTTCTCTTGCCGACTATATTGGACAACCAGTCGTACGCGAGCAAATGGAAATTTTTATTGGTGCTGCTCGTGGCCGTGGCGAAGCACTCGACCATACGCTGATTTTTGGTCCACCGGGTTTAGGTAAAACCACACTTGCTAATATTATTGCCCGTGAAATGGGTGGTAACCTCAAATCTACTTCAGGGCCAGTATTAGAGCGTGCGGGTGATTTAGCAGCAATGCTGACTAACCTTGAAGAAGGCGATGTTTTGTTTATTGATGAGATTCATCGTCTTTCACCAGTGATTGAAGAAATTCTGTATCCGGCTATGGAAGATTACCAATTAGATATCATGATTGGTGAAGGCCCTGCTGCTCGTTCAATTAAACTCGATTTACCACCTTTTACACTCGTCGCTGCCACCACACGTGCGGGCTTACTGACCTCACCACTACGTGACCGCTTCGGTATTGTGCAACGTCTTGAGTTTTACTCTGTAGAAGACTTAACTCACATCGTGTCACGCTCTGCAAACCTAATGGATGTACCCATTACAGTTGAAGGCGCAGAAGAAGTAGCTCGTCGATCACGCGGAACACCTCGTATCGCTAACCGTTTATTACGACGTGTTCGTGACTATGCTCAAGTGAAAGGCACAGGTGAAGTGACCCATGAAATGGCACAACGCGCGCTTGATATGCTCAATGTTGATAAAGCTGGCTTAGATACCCTAGACCGTCGTTATTTGAGCATGTTACTCGAGCGTTTTGATGGCGGTCCTGCTGGAGTTGAGGCACTTGCAGCAGCGATGGCTGAAGACAGCGGTACGCTTGAAGATGTGATTGAACCTTATTTAATTCAACAAGGTTATGTCATGCGTACTGCACGAGGTCGCATCGCAACTAATCAATCTTATTTACAGTTTGGAATGACACCGCCTGAGCCTAAAAACTAACCAAAGGAAGAGAATTTTCTCTTCCTTTTTTTAATTTAATCTCTCTATTCAATTAAAATAATAATTGTTTTATCAATAAATTAGCCACTCTATACCTTTTAAGTCTTTATTTATACCTTATTGATTTTTTAATTTTTTTAAAACTACATTATAAGAAATGTAGATAGCAAATCTTATGAACAATAATATTTTTAGGATAAGGACATGTACAAAAAAGCCGCTTTAATTTTTCCACTTGCCCTAATAAGTCAGCTGAGCCTAGCAGATTGGGTAAAAGATGCTGCACAACAAAATGAAAATCAGGTTATTCAATTAAGACAACATATTCATGAGCATCCTGAACTTGGCAATATGGAATTTAAAACATCTGCACTAGTTCAAAAAGAATTGAAGTCCTATGGTATTCAAGTCAAAACAGGTTATGCGAAAACAGGCGTTATTGGCATTTTAAAAGGGAATAAACCCGGCCCTATTATTGCGCTTAGAGCCGACATGGATGCGCTACCTATGGAAGAAAAAAGTGGTGTTCCCTTTGCGAGTAAACAAAAAGCAATTTATCAAGGAAAAGAAACTTACGTAATGCATGCTTGTGGACATGACGCGCACACTGCAATGTTATTAGGCGCAGCAAAAATTCTGTCTGCCAATAAAGATAAAATATCGGGCACTGTTGTCTTTGTTTTTCAACCCGCTGAAGAAGGTGGAGCAGATATAGACAACTTTACGCAGGGTGATCAAATAGGCTCAAGAAAAATGATCGCAGACGGTGCATTTAGAGATTATAAACCCGAGGCTATTTTTGGAATGCATGTCATATCTGGTATGCAAAGTGGGCACCTTTATTATAAAGATGGTGCCATTTTAAATAGTGCAGATCATTTGCGTATTCAGGTCAACGGTAAGCAGGTTCACGGCTCAACCCCTTGGTTAGGTAGAGATCCGATTTATGCATCGGCACAAATGATTAATAATTTACAGAGCCTTATTAGTCGAAGAACTGACCTCACCCAAGGCATGGGCGTCGTCAGTATCGGTAACATTCAAGGTGGTACAGCAGGCAATGTAATTCCGGAACAAGTCAATATGATTGGGACTATTCGCTCTAACAACGAACAGATACGGGCAAATATCTTAAAAATTTTACCAACTATGATAGAGCATAACGCTCAAGCCAATGACGTGACCGCCAAAGTTGAAATCGCTCCTTACGCTCCAGTAACCATGAATGATAAAGCGCTCACTCAGTTTATTCAGCCAACCCTAGCCAAAGTTGTTGGCGATTCAAAACTCCATGTTTTAGATCATAATGCAAGCGCAAGTGAAGATTTTGCCTATTATGGCAAATTAATGCCCTCATTTTTTGTTTTCTTGGGTGCAACACCAGAAAATCAGGACTTAACTCAGGCGGCACCAAATCATAGCCCTTATTTTATTGTAGATAACAAGGCTTTAAAAACTGGGACCGAGCTACATGTAAGATTCGTATTAGATTATCCGAATATATCAAAACAAGTTCAAACTTCATGGAAGCCCTCTTAACTTTAAAAGCTTGCTAGCCATAAGATGTAGCGTTTTTAGATTAGAAATACAGCAACCGCAATTGAAAGGTTGTGCCATAGGACTTAGTATGCAATCTGCTAAACTGCCCCGTATTTAAAAGCAGATGTATGGCTGTTGAATAGAGCTGATGTTTTATTCAAAGCCATATTTTAAATATAAAGCTCTATAGTGAACTAAAAACGGAATACTCTCATGGCGAATCATTTTGAATTCAACATTCGTGTTTATATTGAAGATACGGACGCAGGTGGTATTGTTTACCATGCCAACCATATTCGCTATATGGAACGTACCCGTACTGAATGGCTCCGTGCTTCTGGCGTTGATCATTACTGGCATCAAAAAGACTACAACTTTGTCGTACACAAAATTGACGTAAAATACATGCGTCCTATTTTAATGGATGATTTAATTACTGTTACAGCACGTGTAGTTTCATGTAAAGCTGCGTCATTTGTGTTGCAACAAAATATTTATCGTGGTGAAATCTTGCTTGCTTCTGGCGAGGTTGAGTTGGCATGTTTAAGTAAAGAACTTGTAGCTCGTCGTCTTCCAGAAGAAATACGTGATCTTATTCGTAAAGAATTGGAACAAGACTAAAAAAACAACCGGCATATGTAACCTATGGCAACAAACATTGAATCAACCCTGCATATTTCTGACCTTATTTTACAAGCAAGTCCAGTCGTTCAGTTGGTCATGCTAATTTTATTGTTAGCATCGATCTTTAGTTGGTATATGATTGCCAAGTTACATATGAGTTATAAAAAAGCACATCAAGACGATGAACATTTCCAAAAAATGTTCTGGTCTGGTGCTGAACTCAATACGCTTTATAACAATGCTCAACTCAACTCAAAGCGCTCTGGGCTTGAAGATATTTTTTATCAAGGGTTGAGCGAATTTTTTAAACTCAAAAAGCGTCAGGCTCCTGTTTCACAAACAATTGAAGGCACTGAACGGATTTTGCGCGTAGGTTTGAGTCGTGATCAGAGCCATTTAGAATACGGCTTAGGTACTTTAGCAAGTATCGGTTCTGTAGCACCGTACATCGGTCTATTCGGTACTGTTTGGGGTATTATGAATGCGTTTATCGGTTTAGCTGCGGTTGATCAGGTAACTCTAGCAACTGTTGCACCGGGTATTGCCGAAGCACTTATTGCAACTGCAATTGGTTTGTTTGCCGCAATTCCTGCTGTATTAGCTTTTAACCATTTCACTGCTAAAAGCGAGAGTGTTTATTCTGATCGCGCTTTATTTGCTGAAGAGATGATTGCTTTATTGCAACGTCAATCTGTGGGTTCATCACAGGAAGATGCATAATGGCAATTCAGCGTTCAGGGCGCTTTGAGCGCATAAAAAAACCATTAAAAAGTGATATGAACGTCGTACCTTATATTGACGTTATGCTCGTGCTTTTGGTTATTTTTATGGTAACTGCCCCTATGATTACCAGTGGTATCAAGGTTGATTTACCTCAAGCAAATAACCATCCTATCGAATCAAAAGATATGCCAGCCATGGTAACAATTGGCAAAGATGGCAATATTTATCTTCAGTATGAAGATTACAAAGATAATGAACCATTATCTCGTGAAAAACTTGAAGAAGTTTTAAGCGATGCTCAAAAACAAGCTGAACAAGAAAACAAACAACTCACAGTTTTAGTCAATGGTGATAAGTCTCGTCCTTATGGAGAAGTCGTATCATTAATGGCGAGTTTACAAGAAGCAGGTTTAACTCAAGTTGGCCTTCTGACAGAGCCTTTAAAATAAGCTATGAACAAAAATCAAAAGCCGCCCTTTAAACAAAATGCGATTGCATTGAGCTTTACACTCGGAGTTCATGCAATTGCCATTGTTGGCTTGCTTTTTTTAGGCTTGAGTAAACCACCTGAACAGCCAAAAAAGCTAACAACTATTTTAGTTAAGCCAGAAGATTTGCCTCCTCCTTTAGCAAAAGAAGTTGAACAAGAGACTACAGCTACCAATGAAGCAAAAGAGGTATTAGCCCCTATTGTGGATGAAACGCTTCCTCAAAATCTTCCGACTACGCCTCCTCCTCCAACAGCTCAACAACTTGCTGTCCAACAGCAAAAGGCCGAACAGGCACAACAAGCTAAGTTAGCTGAGCAAAAACGTAAAGCTGAAGAAGCTGCAAAAATGAAACAAGCAGCGGAACAACAACGTAAAGAGGAAATACAAAAACAGCAGGCTGAAGCTAAAGCAAAATCAGAAGCCGAACAAAAGCGTAAGGCTGAACAAACGGCAAAAGCTCAAGCAGATGCCAAAGCTAAACAAGAGCAAAGTGAAGCTCGTAAAGCTGCTGAAGACGCTAAACGTAAAGCTGAGGCTGATGCAAAATTAAAACGTGAAGCTCAAAAGGCCGAAAACGCTAAGCTTCAAGCACAACAAGAAGCTAAGCGAAAAGCTGAGGCCGATGCGAAAGCCAAGCAGCAAAAAGCTGCCGATGACGCTAAACGAAAAGCTGAAGCTGCTGCTAAAGCTAAACAGCAAAAAGCTAATGACGAGGCTAAACGTAAAGCTGAAGCAGATGCTAAAGCTAAGCAACAAAAAGCTGAGGAAGCTAAACGCAAAGCTGAGGCCGATGCAAAAGCTAAGCAACAAAAAGCCAATGACGAGGCTAAACGTAAAGCTGATGCCGATGCAAAAGCTAAACAGCAAAAGGCTGCTGACGATGCTAAACGTAAAGCTGAGGCCGATGCGAAAGCCAAACAGCAAAAGGCTGCTGACGATGCTAAACGCAAAGCTGAGGCTGATGCTAAAGCCAAGCAAAAAGCTGCTGACGATGCTAAGCGTAAAGCAGAGGCAGAAGCCAAAGCTGCATCTGCTCAAAAAGCACAAGAAGAAGCAGCTCAAAAGAAAGCTGAAGCTAAAAAAGTTGCTTCTTCAGCTAGACGCGATTTTGAACAAAAAATTCGACGCTCTTGGGATGTCCCAACTGGCAGTAGCGGTAAAACAGTTGGTGTTCGTTTTACCCTCTCCGATTCGGGAAGCGTTAATTCTATTGTGATCACGCGTTCAAGTGGTGACGATGCTTTAGACGCAAGTATTAAAGCTGCAATTCAAGCCGCAGCACCCTATCCTATGCCATCCGATCCAGATGCAAGACGTGAAGCAAGAAGTGTTAGCTCTACATTTAGAGCGCAATAATTTTGAAAGAGTTACATGCTTTAAATAGTTTAAGGCATGTAACTATGCTACAAAATCAACAGTCACAAAAATACCTGCTATGACTTTAAACTTATGAATACGAGCCGCAAACACCTGCTATCTTTAGCACTGATCACTGCCTTAAGCCCTATTGCTTCTACCACTGCTTTTGCCCAGTTATATCTGGAAATTGCCAAAGCACCAGATCAGGCACCCAAAATTGCTATTGTCCCGTTTACCAACGACAATGGGCTCTATCCCATTGTTGAAACAGATTTAAACCGTTCTGGGCGCTTTACAAGCTCATCTAAAAATTTACCTGCCACTGCTGCAATTAATCAGATTCAGGCTTCTGACTGGCAAACTGCAGGTATCCCATATGTAGTTACTGGTCAAATTAAACAAACAGCGACAGGTTTTGAAGTTCACTACCAACTTTATGATGTACAAAAGCAACAATACATTCTAAATGAACTTTTAAATGTACCAGCTACACGCATACGTCAGGCTGGCCATATGGTAAGTGATGCTATTTTCCAAGCGCTTACTGGTATTCCTGGCGACTTTAGCGGTCGTATTGCTTATGTCCTAAGAAACCCTGCAACACCTGCAGAGCGTTATACGTTGCAAATTGCAGATACGGATGGGGAGCAACCAAAGACCGTTTTATCTTCTCGTGACCCGATTTTGTCTCCAGCATGGACACCGGATGCCAAAAAAATTGCTTATGTTTCTTTTGAAACTAAACGTCCAGCAATTTATTTACAGGATTTATCAACGGGAACACGTGAAGTTCTTACCAGTTTCAGAGGACTAAACGGCGCACCAAGTTTCTCACCAGATGGCCAATCAATGCTATTTACAGCATCTATGAATGGCAACCCTGAAATCTATCAAATGGATTTATCAACTCGCCAAGTCAAACGTATGACAAATGACTCGGCAATTGATACCGAAGCACGTTATACACCAGATGGAAAATCCTTTATTTTCACTTCTGACCGTGGTGGCTCTGCCCAAATTTATCGTTATACCTTTGCTGATGGCTCAGTAAAGCGTTTAACATTTAAAGGGTCATTTAATGCACGTGGAACTCTAAGTGCAGATGGCAAAAAGATTGCACTTGTTCATCGCCCAAGTGGCAGCAGTTATAAAGTTGCAATTCAAGACATTAATACTGGCATCACCAATATTCTTACCCCAACTAGTTTAGATGAATCACCAAGTTTCTCACCAAATGGGCAAATGGTGGTCTACGCAACTCGTGAAGGCAACCGTGGCTTGTTGTCTATTATGTCTACTGATGGACGTTTCCGTATGAATTTACCAAGCGAACAAGGTGAAGTACGTGAACCAGCCTGGGCACCAAAATAACTTTTAATTCCATTGACGGAGATGATCATGAAATCAATCAAATATTTAGCTCTACCCTTTCTTAGCGTAGCACTCGTAATGACAGGCTGTGCTAGCCGTAAACCTGCAGCGACGACCACGACTGGTACAAATCCAAGTACGGTAAACACTTCTGGTTTAAGTGAAGATGCTGCATTAAATGCTCAAAATTTGGCAGGTGCTTCATCTAAAGGTGTAACTGAAGCAAATAAAGCGGCTTTGGCTAAACGCGTTGTTCACTTTGATTATGACAGCAGCGATTTATCTACTGAAGACTACCAAACACTTCAAGCTCATGCTCAGTTCCTTATCGCAAATGCAAATTCAAAAGTTGCATTAACAGGTCATACAGATGAACGTGGTACACGTGAATACAACATGGCTTTAGGTGAGCGTCGTGCTAAAGCTGTGCAAAGCTATTTAATTACCAATGGTGTAAATCCGCAGCAACTTGAAGCTGTAAGTTATGGTAAAGAAGCTCCTGTTAATGCGGGACATGATGAATCAGCGTGGAAAGAAAATCGCCGCGTTGAGATTAATTACGAAGCAGTCCCTCCTTTATTAAAATAAGGGATATGCATAAAAAAAACGCTCATAATAATATGAGCGTTTTTTTATTACTTAAGAAGATTTCTTTTCTTCTTCAGGATGTTGCATGGACTCAATCAAATCGTGCTTATTAAAATCTTTATATTCAGGTTTTGCCTCATAATCTTTCCAAGCTTCCTGAACATTTTCTTTCGAAATTTCATCCAGATTGATTGGTTCACCTGCCGTGGGGGTCGCATCAAACTTCTTTGTTGTCATTTCGATTCTCCTAAAAATATACAATCCTTTGTAATGCAATCAACATACCATTTTAATTGGGGCTTGTAAGCATAAATCCAACACAAATAAAGTAAGATAATTTTTATTTTGTGACATTCTCATCTAGAATATGCCACGTATTTATCTGACTCATTTTGATGCTTGAAGCACAGGAGCGTTTTTTATGTCCAACCTCACTTTGTCCCAATTTTTACAACAACAAAAAGGGAATCTAACACCTGAGTTGGCTCAAGTCATCGATACTATTGCCACGACCTGTAAAACAATCGACCAAGCATTACAAAAAGGTGCTCTGGCTGGTATTTTAGGTAGTGCTGGTAATGAAAATGTTCAGGGTGAAACACAGAAAAAACTTGATGTGATTTCTAATGACTACTTAATTGACGCTTTAAAAGTACACCCGCATGTAGGTGGTCTCGCTTCTGAAGAGCTTGATGAGTTCACACCTGCACAAGAAAATGGTAAATACCTCGTTTTATTTGATCCATTAGATGGCTCAAGCAATATTGATATCAATATGTGTGTAGGTACGATTTTCTCTATTTTGCCTGCAAAAAATGCAGTAACACAAGCAAACGATTTCATGCAAGCTGGTACACAGCAAGTTGCTGCTGGTTATGTGCTTTATGGTCCATCAACTATGATGGCTTTAACGGTTGGAAATGGCGTAGCATTCTTTACCTTAGATCCAGAAACTCAAACCTTCTTACTGACGAATGAGAATGTACAGGTTGCAGAAGATACTCAAGAATTCGCTATTAACGCATCTAACCAACGTCATTGGGAACAACCAGTAAAACAATATATTGATGAATTACTCGCAGGTAAAACCTCTGTTCGTGAAAAAGATTTCAATATGCGTTGGGTAGCATGTATGGTGGGTGATATTCACCGTATTTTATGTCGTAGTGGTATTTTCCTTTACCCATATGACTTAAAAGATCCGAAAAAAGCTGGTCGTTTACGTTTAATGTATGAAGCGAACCCAATGAGTATGCTCATTGAACAAGCAGGCGGTGCATCAACTACTGGCCGTGTACGCATTCTAGAGATTGAACCTACAGAACTTCACCAACGTGTACCTGTGATTATCGGTTCTAAAAATGAAGTTGAACGCGTAACAAGCTACCACTAATAATTTTAATTACTTAGGGCATCATAGTATGATGGTGCCCTTTTGTTGGATATTTTCTTATGGCGGTTATTTTTTTAGAATCAAAAGACAATGCAAAAATTAAACATTTGCGTGGATTAATCGAACTCAGTAGCGCCCGAAAAAAGCACCAACAAACCGTTCTTGAAGGCACCCATCTTTGTTTGGCGTGGTTACAACAGCAAAAGAAGATTTTTTCTTTATTTACGACAGAACAAGCATTAGAACATGAAGATTTAAAGAAAATAACAGAGCTACATCAAGGCCATATTTTTGTTATTAGTGAAGTTTTATATAGAGATTTGAGCACATTAGGTACAAGCTTACCTTGTTTAGCGATTATTGATCTACCTAAAACTGCATCAACTATCGACTACAATGTAGACACCTTAATTCTAGAAAATATTCAAGATCCGGGTAATGTAGGTACTTTGCTACGTTCAGCAGCAGCAGCAAATATTAAACAAATCATTTGCACACAAGGCTCTGCATCACTTTGGTCACCACGAGTTTTAAGAGCAGGTATGGGCGCTCATTTTAGCTTACATTGTTTTGAAAACTTCCAGCTGACAGATATCCTTCCAAAATTTCAAATCCCGGTTTTTGTTACTAGCTCTCATCGCTCAACGAGTCTTTACTCAAAAGACCTTTCTAAACCGTGTGTGTGGATTTTAGGAAATGAAGGACAAGGTGCTAGTGATTATGCATTAGATCACGCACAATCAGTGACTATTCCTCAACCAGGTGGACAAGAGTCATTAAACGTGGCAATTGCAGGATCTATTTGTTTTTTTGAGATGGTCCGCCAGCGCCAATAAAACGTTAATTTATTTTACATCTCACATATTTGTGAAAAAAATCAATTACACTAGTAAAAAATAACCGATTGTTGTCAACCTCCCACCTCTTTTCAACGTTATATAAGAGATATATTGAAGATAAGGTGGGTATGTCCAATGACAGGATTTTCCATCTCCATGGATTTAGCACCGAAAAAGTCTCGATCGGAAACATCTAGTGCTCATGCCAGCACGGCTGAGCAACGCCTGAAAGTTTTCATGCAAGATGTCACTGGTCGTGCTTTGGTAATGATGGAGAGTGCTACCCAAGGTCAACAAGGTATTGCGATGGATTTGGTTCAAGAAGCATTTATTGCTTTACACAAATCTTATGCCGATAAAAGTACTGAAGAATGGTATCCCCTGTTTTACACTATTTTGAATAACAAACTTCAGGATTGGCGCCGCAAAGAATCTCGTAGAGCAAACCCATTTTCATTCTTCAAAAAAGTTAGTCTGGATAATGACGACGACGAAGTTATCGATGTAGTTGATGAAAAAGCCATTAATCCTGCAGATTTTCTCGATCAAGCGGTAACCATAGAGGAAATTCGGGAAGCGATTGAAAAACTACCTGTTCGTCAACAACAGGCATTTATGTTACGTGCGTGGGAAGGGTTTGACACCCATACAACAGCTCAGATCATGAACTGTACCGAAGGTAGTGTGAAAACCCATTATCACCGAGCAATTCAGGGACTTAGAGAATACTTGGCACATTTAAATCCCTTGGGAGGTTCTGATGAATCATGATGATTTCACTAAAAAGGTGACATCCAAACTTGATAGTTTGGCAGATTACCATAAAAATAAAACAGTGGTCATGAATCATGTGCTTGACCATATTCAACAAAAACCAGCCTCTTATTATAGTGTCTGGAAAATGACTGGTTTCGCACTTGCCGCAGCAATTACAGGTTTTGTGATTCTGCCTAACTCAGTCGAGATTGTGGATAAGCCACAAAATCAAGTGATCGTAAATCCTAAATTATCTCCACAAATGGTGGAAGATTTAGAGATGTTAATGGTGTTGGGTGAGGATAAAGTACAACATGGCAGCTAAAAAATTAGCGCTTATCCTGTGTTCATTAAGTTTCTTGCAAACAAGCTTTGCAGGTTTTGAACGCTTTTGGATTTTTTCTAAAGATGCCAATGCACAAGTCGATGACACATGGGATGCCCTTTCCGAAGAAGAGCAACGTGCAGTCATTAAACGTTACCAGAGTTTAAAAGAGCTACCAGCGAATCAAAGCACCAACTTACAGCAACGTATGGACTGGTTTACTCAACTTCCTGAAGCTGAAAAACAAAAAATGCGTGAAGCATGGCAAAAAATGAGTACGCAAGAGCGAAAAGACTTACGTCAGCGGATGCTTAAAGCGAATGGTGAAGAAAGAACAGCAATTCGCGAAGAGTATATGAACAAGTATTTAGAACACTAACTTCTTATTTAGCTTTAAAAGATAAGACATCTAATCACTCAATTATTTTGATTTTATTTCTTATAAAAAAGCCTCCAATTGGAGGCCTTTTTTATTCTTTATGTTTATTTACGGTAGCGTCTATAAGCTGCTAAACCAAGTAAAGAGGCTAAAGACAAAATTCCTAAGCTACCACCGCCGCCTCCACCACGTGTATCATCTGTAGTAGTAGCGGTACTTACAAGGTTAATTGTGCCAGCTTTAGGTGAGATTTTTCCATCAGCATCATAAACGTTATAACTTAACGAATCATTAAAAGTATTAAATACGTTATTTGCCTGAATATAGATATTTCCACCATAACAAATGTTATCTTTATCTTGACCAGGACACGGCCCTTCTCGATCAGCTTTAACTACTTTAAAAATACCATCTTTCGATGTTTTGCTTGGTAAATAAATCGGTAACTCCATACCGTTTTCATTTACCCAAAATTGTGATTTAGGCTTTAAAAGCGTATTTATAGGACCGTCACCATCATCGTTAGCATATTTTAGTAAATTCAATGGAATAGTTTCATTTGCAAGATATTTAAAGGTGATTGTTCCATCGCCAGAAACTGGTTCTATATTATTAAAACGAGCTTTTATCAGACCGCTTGAGCTTAATTGATTATCAGCTGTTGTAATTGTATATTTACAATAAGCATAGGTACCAGCTTGAGTCACCGTATCGTCTTTGCGATAAAAAACAATTTGCTGTAAAGCACTATTCCACTCACAAAATACCTTGTCCTGATCAGATAGATCTTTAACTTGTTGTGCATCATATATGTCATCAAGTGATCCAATACCTAATGGTTCTGTTGTAATACGATAGTCAGTTGTGTTGAAGAACTTCAACACATGATTAGTATCTTCAGTAGGTAATGGTAAATCATAATTTTTTAGATCAAGATAAATTGCGCGATATTTAAGATTTGCTTTAGTTGAATCAATTAGGTTTTTAAACTCAGCTAAACGTACTTTGTAATAAGTAATAAATTTAGAAGGCGTTTTAGGATCCTTAATATAATTATCAAATAAATCATAATTTTGTTGATAAGTATCAATTAAAGTTGTTAATGAAATGTTACTCACATCCTCTAAATCACCTGAAGTGAGCTTCATTAACTCCACTGAACCAATATCACAACTATTACGACTTTCTGGCTGATAATATGAGGTACTGTCTGTCAAACGATTTAAACCACGTTGGTCAATTGCGGCACAACTTCCTTTACCATCTTGATCAACATTAACTAAATCTACTTGATTAGTATCGATAATCTCTTTTGGATAATAAATAGGTAACCAGCCTGTATAGGCCGATACAGTTTGCGGACTTAGTACACTACTAAATGATTGTCCACGAATATTAATATTCGTGTGACCATCTGGAAGAGATTCCTTTGGCACATCACACTTTGCTGTCGCTGATGTCCAGTCAAGCGCATTAAAACTCAGTGTTAAACCTACACTCTTTTGCTCTGCTGCTGCTCCTAAAAGATATTTACAAGCATAACTTCCTGTATTATAAGCCAATACATTAAAGCTTAGTTTTTTTGTACCCAATTTGTCGTAGATGAAAATACTGTTCGCATTGTTTTCAACAATTGTATTATTTAAGAGTACTAAACTACTGCTTGAACTTAAAATGCTTGATGTATTGGCTGGATTATTGGTATCACCAGTAAACTTAATAATACTGCCATTAGTACTATTCGCTATATTTTTTGCAATAGTATTAACCGATAGTGACGCACTAGGTTTACCACAAAACTCAAATGTACTTGTTGAAGTTGTATTACCATTATTCACAATACTATTTGATGTAAGGGTAATGGTACGTGGTGCATAGACAGTGTCGCTAAAACACCCCATTGATAAAACACTACCTTGTGTTGCGTTATTACCTTTAAGTAATGAATGATTTACTGACAAAGTAATATTAGGTGAAGCTAAATAAATTGCTCCACCGTTTGTTGCTTGAGATAATAAAATTTGACTATTTTGCAAAGCAACATCAGCACCGGCATAAATCGCGCCACCCTGGCCAGTTGTAACGCCATTTTCAAGAATTACATTATTTAAGGTCAAGGGCTGTTTATAGGTAGTCGTATTGAAAATGCGTGATTTACCTTGAGCATTAATACGCGTTTGTAAGTCAAGTTGTGCAGGATAATCATTGGTTAATACGCTTTTTTTCTGCCAATCTACGGGATCAGCACCAAAAATAGCAATATTAGCATTTGGAACTAATTCCTTATTTAGAGTGTACATTCCTGCTTTAAGCTGAATCGATTTTTGAGTAGTTTCGCGTGTATCAATAACAGTACATCCACCATACGATTTACGCAACTCAGCTGTTTTTATCGCTTCACGCAATGAGCAGGCATTGGTATTTTCACCATCTTCATCGTCAAAAGTTGTAACGTCAATTCTTCCAGTCGTTGTATCTGCAAATAATGGCATTGCAGCAATCACAGCTAATGCTAAAAAAGCCTTTTTATAATTTTTCATAGCCTTCATCGTCCTTGATTATGACTTTAAACGTCTTAAAGCAATTAAGCCAAATAGACCTAAAACTAAACCCCCACCTACACTTCCCCCGCCACCTGTGCTTACAGATTTATCTTCAATACCTGATGGTGGATCTTGGGCAATTTGAACTGGAATTGTTATATAAACATCTGCAGCATCATTAAAACGTGTGGTAGTAGTAACGACTAATAGATTAAATACATCTGCTCCATGCCAGTTCCCATTTGGAACATAAGTTAAATTTCCTTGAGTATCAATGGATAAAGACCCTTTAGATGGTGTGCTGGTCTGAACAATCTTCATACACCCAGATTGCCAAGCTTGACCATCTGTTCTTTTTCCAAACATTTTTTCACATGTTTGTGGAGAAACTAACTCACCATCACCAACCACATCGGCAATATTAAATTTGGCAATTTCGCCATATTTAATATCTTGGCCATGTATCCCAATATCATCTCGGTTAATTGTTAATTCAATTGAGCCTAAATCGCATAGCTCATCATAACCACTTCGATTCTTTCCACGTTGATCTTGCTTTTCACAGCTCGCCAAACCGACAGAAGTCCCATCGCTATATAAACGACCTTTGTTAATTAACAGGGATTGTGAAAGATTAGTATATTTATCTAAAACTCGAGGTTTAAAGAACCCTAGGAAACTATCACTCGGGGTTGAATATGGGCATAGCAATCCATCTGCTGGTGGTACATCACAGGTTCCTTCATCTGCATTGCCAGCAATTAGTTTTTCACTGGCTGGATATATAATATTTGGTAACTCTGCTGAAGCATTACGGTTACATTCCGTTGTTACTAAATTACTCTGAACAATCGTTTTATCAGTTGCAGATATCTTACAGTTTGACGTGTTAGCCACTAAAATACTATTAGAAACAGACGCATTTCCTTGTGGCGCATCAAAGTATAAGCCCCCCACATTTTTAATCAGAGTAATATTATTAATTACCATTCCATCACGGACATTGGCAATAAAACTACCTTTATTATGAAAAATTGTACTATTACTCAAACCAATAATACGAGAGCTTAAATAGCCTCCTGTACTCTCATCAGCAAACTTAGTTTGTGCATGGAATAATGCACCATCTGCTGCAGTCACTTCATTATCACGTACTACAGAGCGACTGATATAATAAAGTGGCATATCACTATATAAAACACCGCCCTGAATTGCTTTATTATTCTGAATCAGGCTATTAGTAATTGTTACGGAACCTGCTGTATTTGCAGTATTTGATAAATTACCAGCGTTATAAATTGCTCCACCATTTGTTGCATACCCATCCATTAAACGAGAATTTTGAATAACCAACTGTTCATGATTATAGATCAAACCACCATTCCCATTTGGTGCAGTAGTCTTTAAACCCGCACCTTTTAAATTGACATCAATAAATGAAACTGTAAAAGAGGCTTTTTCAACACTACCATCATCTATACGGAATAGTTGATCCGTACCTGCCATTTTAATTGTTGCATTATGCGAATTGGGTGCGCCTTCCTCAACCAGAGTAGAATCATTTTTTGCTGTACTAATAGCTACAGGAACGGTAATTACTATACTTTTATTTAAAGTATATTCTTTATCACGCTGCAAAATAATATTTGAAGAAGCATCTTTATTTCCGCAACCGTTATAACCGTTTGCATATTTTTCAACTTCAGCAGCATTAGAAGAAGCACG
Source organism: Acinetobacter pittii (assembly GCF_022449185.1). Classification (GTDB taxonomy): domain Bacteria; phylum Pseudomonadota; class Gammaproteobacteria; order Pseudomonadales; family Moraxellaceae; genus Acinetobacter; species Acinetobacter pittii_I. Next base: position 117,506 of record NZ_JAKUKO010000001.1, on the reverse strand, counting down.
ATATTTTAGAAATTGTATTGCTTCACGTAATGAACAGACCGTGTTGTCGACGTCTTCATCAGTTGTAGTTGTAACTTGAATATCGGCAGAATAAGCGTGTCCAGCAGCAGCCAATAAAGCAAAAGCAATGCTCCGTTTGAGCATACCCATCTCCTTACATCTTTTTTCATTTTTCTTTGTCAATATTGCAAAATTTCCGCTTTTGCAATCGCATCCTTTGTGCGTACTTTGTCACAGGAAGTAGAATTTCTCAAGACATTTTGGTCGGTCTGTAGAGTCTTTTTTGAGCTAGATTGCAAAAAGCTTCGTAGACCTAAAAAAGTTTTTTAAATACAAAAAAGAGGCGTATTAAAAAATTAAAAGAAAATTTAGAAGTTATAAATATAGCTATTATGAAATGAAAAAACTTATGTAGGGAAAGCCATTTTTTAAATCGTATGAGTTTAATTTGAGCAAAACAGCAAACTTAAGTTCAAGAAACTATTGTTGATACTCATCAATCAAAGCGTAAATTTGTCTTAAAGTCGCATTAGAAAGTTTTGTTTTTTCGCCTTTGAGCAGTTTTTCTAACTGAGCAACAGTTTGCAGTAAAAGCGACGCTTGATGAGGACCATGTAATAATAAGTAGTCAACAATTTGTTGATCAAAATGGATACCCCGTCTAGCCATTACAGATGTCACCAAGGCATAGCGGTCTGCATATAAACTTCCACTCGGCACTTTTACACTAACGGCTTGTGTAAGTCGTGATTGTAAATCTGGTAATTCCAGTTTCAATTCAATCGGTGCTACACGCGAAGAAAACACCAGTTGTCCTTCGTGATTATTCATTAAATGAAAAACAGCTTTTTGCCAGTGAGGCACACCGCTAATCGATTCAATATCATCCAAAGCAACAAGATCATAATGTTCTAAAGAGGTAATTGCCTCAATAGGTGCATCAAGCAGTTCGAGCAAAGATACTTTAATAGCAGATTTGCCTATTTCTAAATAAGAATCACAAATTGCAGAAAGTAAATGGCTCTTCCCTGTCCCCGCTCCACCATAAATATAGAACCTACTCACCAGACCAGCATGTAGTTGACGCACGGCATCGACTACATGCCCCCAACCTGGTCCCGAAAAATCACTGATTCGGGCATCAAGTTGAGGTTCTATATCCAGTTGGAGTTGACGCATATATTGAATTAACCTTGAAATTATTTCTGGTTAGGAGATTTTAGTTCATCTGTATCTTGCTGTGTTTTAACTTCAAGATCAAGCTTAGTACTTTCAGTTTTTACATGAATTTGCTCAATATCACCATGTTGGATCACTAATGTAGATGATGGAGCATAAAGTGAGCTTCTTTCGTAATTCTCTCTTAAATGCTTCAACAACACTACAATAACCGCAGCAACAGGCAATGCAATTAACATTCCCAAGAAACCTGCAAGCTGTGCACCTGCCAATACTGCAAAAACAACTGCTACAGGAGATAAACCAATTTTATCTCCCAGTAGGAATGGCTGTAGGATATAGCCTTCTACCGCTTGACCAATCATGAAAACGACACCAACCAGTAATAGATGCATCCAATCCAAGCCAAATTGGAATAGGCTAGCAATAACCGCAGCAATAATACCTACAGCAAAACCTAAATAAGGAATAATACTAGCAAGCCCTGCCACCATACCAATAATAAGACCAACTTCCAGACCAATAAGCTGCAAACCAACCGCATACACTACGCCAAGCAATAGCATGACCAAAAACTGACCTTTAACAAATGCCCCTAAAACGCTATGACATTCCCCAACGATCTGTAAAGTAGTTGCTTCATATGGACGCGGAATGAGACGGCGTAAGTTTTGTAACATACGCTCCCAATCAAGCAAGAAATAGAAAGCAATAATTGGAATTAAAACAACTGTTCCACCAATCTGAATAAAATTCAAACCAGACTGAGCCAGTTTTAATAACACCGCCTGAATGCTGTCTGCGCTATAGTTTGTTTGGACATATTCCATGACAGCTTTAGACAATTGCTCTGTGTCAATTTCCATTTGCTGGACATTAAATGTCGAAGACACCCAAGGTAAAAAGGTAGCGTTAATCCAGTGAATACCTGCTGGAATACTATCTCGGGCATAAACTAATTGTTTCCAAATCAGTGGAACCAAATACCAGAGTGCAATAGTTAAAGTTACACCTATCCCGACGAATACCACGCTAATTGCTAACCAGCGAGGCAATTTCATTTTTACCAGCACATCAACAAGTGGACTGAATAAATAAGCCAGGAAAAAAGCACCGATAAAAGGAATGACTACAGGCTTGAGTAAGTACAACACCCATACCAGCAATACAATACCTGCGAGTAAAAAAATACGGCGCAGTATACGATCTTGCATAAAATCTAGCCTTTTTTGATTTAATCGTTATAAATGAAAAAATATTTTTATTAAAGATAGCATTTTCGAGCATAAATAACATAAGAGTTTCGTATATTCAGGTTATAATCTGCCGCCAATGCGGAGACTTCATTTATGAGCAACTCAACTTCTACCCCAAATACCGGTTTAAGCTACAAAGATGCGGGTGTCGACATTGAAGCGGGCGACGCACTGGTCGATCGTATCAAGTCAGTCGCTAAACGTACAAGTCGTCCTGAAGTAATGGGCGGGCTTGGTGGCTTTGGTGCACTATGCAAAATTCCTAAAGGTTATGAAGAGCCTGTTTTAGTTTCTGGAACCGATGGTGTAGGAACTAAATTACGTTTGGCCCTTAATCTCAATCGTCATGACACAATCGGCCAAGACCTTGTGGCTATGTGTGTAAATGACCTTTTAGTTTGTGGTGCAGAACCATTATTCTTCCTAGATTACTATGCGACTGGTCACTTAAATGTTGACGTTGCTGCAAATGTTGTTACTGGTATTGGTAAAGGCTGTGAGCTTGCAGGTTGCGCACTTGTAGGTGGTGAAACCGCAGAAATGCCAGGCATGTATGAAGGCGAAGATTACGACCTCGCTGGTTTTGCTGTTGGTGTTGTTGAGCAAAGCAAAATTATTGATGGCTCTAAAGTAAAGTCTGGTGACGTACTTATTGGTGTTGCATCAAGTGGTGCTCACTCGAATGGTTACTCATTACTACGTAAAATTTTAGACGTTAAAAACGTTGATTTAACTCAAACGATTGATGGCCGTCCTCTTGCTGATGTAGCAATGGAACCAACTCGTATTTATGTAAAACCAGTTCTTGAACTCTGCAAACAAGTTGATGTTCATGCTATGGCGCACATTACTGGTGGTGGTTTACCAGGGAACTTACCTCGTGTATTACCAAATGGTGCACAAGCAGTTATTGATGAATCTTCTTGGGAATGGCCTGAATTGTTCCAACTTCTACAACGCGAAGGCAATGTAGAACGCTTTGAAATGTACCGTACATTTAACTGTGGCGTAGGTATGGTTATTGCTGTTGATGCAAATGATGCTGAAAAAACAATTGAAGTACTTAATGCTCAAGGTGAAAAAGCTTGGAAAATCGGACACATCCAAGAAAATGCTGAGTCAGTGGAAGGTGCAGACGAAAAAATTCGTGTGATCTTTGCATGATAAAAATTGCTGTTCTAGTCTCTGGGAATGGCAGTAATTTACAGGCCTTGATAGATGCAAATCTATCAGGGCAAATTGTAGGTGTACTGTCTAATAAAGCAGATGCTTATGCTCTAGAGCGTGCTCAAAAAGCTAATATTGCTACCGCTGTTATCTCCCATAAAGACTTTCCAACGCGCGAAGTGTTTGATGAAGCAATGCATCAGCAGCTCTTAGCTTGGGAAGTAGATGTAGTTATTTTAGCTGGCTTCATGCGTATCTTAACACCAACCTTTGTCAACAAATGGCAAGGGAAAATGCTGAATATACATCCCTCGCTTCTTCCAGCTTATAAAGGTGTGAATACCCATCAACGTGTTTTAAACACAGGTGATCGTTTGCATGGTTGTACCGTACACTTTGTAACTGCTGAACTGGATTCCGGTCAATCTATTGCCCAATCAGCTATATCAGTTAAAGAACATGATACTGCCGCTTCATTAGCAGATCGAGTGCACACACTTGAGCACTTTATCTACCCACAAGTTGCAGAGTGGCTGTGTAACGGTCAACTTACATGGAAAGATGGACAAGCCTATTTCCGTAATCAAGTTCTAAAAGACCCTATTCGTTTTGCAAGTTGGTAAAGTATTTTACTAACAAACAAAAATAAAAAAGGACATGCTGGCATGTCCTTTTTTATAAGCTTTAAATTAATTTAATTAATGATGAATCAATTTCTTTATAGAATTTACTGTATCAGTAGGATGCTCTAGAGGGAACATATGGCCCCCTTCAACCACAGTAAATGGGATTCCCATTTTTCGCTTTGCCATTTGAGGAAAGCCTCTTTTTAAGAAATCACTTCCTTTACCCACCACTAAATGCACAGGCATCTTAGGTTTTGGCATAGGCAGCCACCACCAAGAAGGGTTTTTACGGAAAATTGCAACTTCATCTTCACGAGAAATCGTTAAAGTTACTCCACCGCGAATCGAATCTTCTTTCAAAGCATAATCAATGTAAGCCTGAAAACAATCTTCATCAAAATCTTTATAAAATCCTTTAGGACGAAGTAATTCAGCCGCTTGCTCTCTCGATTCCCAATGTTCACGACGACGTGCAGATAAACCTGCTGGTGTCATCGCATCAACCAATTTAGGGCGAAATAATTTTGCCATATGAAAAGCAAATGAATATCGCCCTAAAATAAGAGGCGGATCTAACATAATGACTTGAGAAAACAGTTCAGGACGTCGAAAAGATGCCATTAATGTTAAAACAGAACCAAGAGAATGGCCTAATCCGATGACTTTACGTCCTTTCGCCTGACGCACAATACTATCAATAACTTGATCAACCAAAGCAGGCCAATGGTTAGTCACAGGATAACGTTTGTCAGGACCAATGAGTGGAACATAAATTACGTCATACTCATCTTTTAATTGATCAAACAATTTTTGATACACCATAGATGGCACACCATTGGCATGCGCAAAGTGTATAACCGGTTTTACTGACATACCGTTATCCTAAAAATACAGATTTATTGTAATTTTGCGCTTTGACGAGTCTGCACCTCTTGAGCAATAGATTCACTTACACCTTGCCCTATTTGTGCCCCCATACGACCTAAAATAGATTCTAGTGGGTTACGCTCAATTGTATAGTCAACTTTATTATCAAGGTTTAGTTCACGCATCAAGCTCGTAATATTACCCGAACGGTCAGCAACACCTAATTGAATAGCTTGTTCACCCGTCCAGAATAAGCCAGAAAAAATAGCTGGATCATTCGATTTCAAACGCTTACCACGGCCTTCTTTCACTGCGGTAATAAAGTGAGTATGAACATTATCAAGAACAGATTGAATATGTTGCTTTTGAGCAGGATCAATCGGTTTTGTCATACTTAAAATGTCTTTATTCGTTCCAGCAGTTAAAGTGCGGTCTTCAATACCGAGCTTCTGAGCTAAACCAGTAATGCCATAGTTAGGCATGATTACACCAATTGAGCCCACTAAACTTGATGGGTTGACAATAATCTCATCCGCAGCAGAAGCGATATAGTACGCACCCGATGCCCCCATATCACCAATAACGGCATAAACTTTCTTATCAGGGTGCTGTTTTTTCAAATAACGAATTTCCTGCCAGATTTCATCAGACTGAACTGGAGAACCACCAGGTGAGTTAATGTTAAGTGCAACAGCCTTACTATTTGAGGCTTCAAAAGCACGTTTAAGCGCTTTATTCGTATCTTCACTATTTACCGCTTGATTACTCGAAGCATCAATCGTTCCAATAATATCCACCACTGCCAAATGAGCACTACTACTACTTACAGTGGAGCCTTCTTTGCTGGTTGAACAGCCTTTACCCATGAGTACAATAATGAATAGAAGATAAATAAAAGTTAATGTTTTAAAGAAGATACCCCAACGACGACTACGGCGTTGCTCTTCTACTGAAGCAAGTACAGCCTTCTCGAGAATTTGCCATTCCGGTCCATTTTGTTTAGGGATTATAGGTTCATTTTGTGGTTTTGGTGGCCAATCGGACATAAAATTCCAATCCAAATCAATCTAAAATGATGTCATTATATACGTTGATTTGATAAAAACTGTCTAAATAATATGATTTCATTTATAATATTTTTATCTTTTTTTACTTGTTGCCTCCTTTTTACCGCGATAGATGACCAAACTAGATGTAAAAAGCATGAACTATTACTTACTCAAAACTTTTAGCCGTCAACCCATTCAATTTGGACGTTTTATTGCCCGTATGTTGGCAGGGTTAGTCAATACTTTAAAAATTACTAAAACATCAAAAAGTATAGAACTTAACTTACAAATTGCACTTCCACACTTAACACCACAGCAACGAATAGATATTACACAACAAGCTATTCGTAACGAGTTAACCTCATACTTCGAGTTTTTAAGTATTTGGGGCTCATCAAATAGTAAGAATATTTCAAGAATTCACCATATAGAAGGTGAACATTACTTTCATGAAGCATTGGCAGCAAAAAAAGGTGTGGTTTTGATTGTTCCACATTTTGGTACATGGGAAATCATGAATGCGTGGTGTGCCCAGTTCACCTCCATGACTATTTTATACAAACCTGTAAAAAATGAAGATGCAGACCGTTTTGTTCGAGAAGCACGTAGTCGTGAACAAGCCAACTTGGTACCTACCGATGAGACTGGTGTTCGACAAATTTTTAAAGCGCTAAAACAAGGCGAAACCACTGTAATTTTACCCGACCATACGCCTAATGTTGGTGGGGATATGATCAATTATTTTGGTGTACCACTTGCCTCAAGTAATTTAAGTGCCAAGCTTATCCAGAAAACAAAAGCCAAAGCATTATTTCTTTATGCGATTCGTAATGAACACGACGGTTTTACGATGCATATTGAGCCTATGGATGAGAAGATTTACGAAGGTAGTGCCGATGATGGAACCTTTGTTATTCATCAAGCCATTGAACAACTGATCCAGCACTATCCAGAACACTATCACTGGAGTTATAAACGTTTTAAAGCAAATCCTGCTTTAGATAATATTTATAATATAGATCCGAATGAAGCACTTCAAATTGTAGATAGACTTAAAGCAGAAGCTTCACAAATTCCTGTGAAGCCAAGTACGCTCGAAACGTCGGGTATATAAAACCATCTCTTGATTGCGAGATACAAAGCTTAATGTTCCTTGTTCAACTGTACTTTTAAACGGAATATTAAATGCTTGTACTCTCGCTAAAACTTCTTTACTTGGATGACCATAACGATTATTAAAACCAGTAGAGGCAACAACAAGCTTTGGTTTTAGAGTCGCTAAAAAGTCATAAGCCGAACTATGCTTACTCCCATGATGTCCTAATACCAAAACATCTACCTTTAAATCAGGATATTCTTTCATGAGTTGATATTCTGCTTCCCATCCAGCATCCCCCATAATTAAATAATTTTGATAACCATTTATCTGTTTTAAATGAATATAAACCACACAAGAATATTGATTTTGATTTGAAGAAACTAAGTTTAAATCTTTTTCTTTAGGCCAAAGGATTTCAATATCTAATTGTGGATATTGCCATTTTTGACCTTGATGACAATAAGTAAATGGTTGTGTCACCTGCTCTGCCCATAATTCATTTGATATGACTTGTTTAATTGGAAAAGCCTGAGCGATAGAGGGAAATGCTCCGCTATGATCTTGATCAAGATGAGATAGTACGACGTGATCCAGTTGTTTAATTCCCTTTTGGCGTAAATATGGAATCACCACATTTTGACCAATACTAAAAGCTTTCTCATCATAAGACCCACCCGTATCGATGAGCCATGTCTGCTGCGGGTGCTGTAAGAATATAGATTGCCCCTGCCCCACGTCTATAATATTTAATTGAACTTGCTGGGACGACTTATCTGGAATGACCAAGGGTAGACAGCATATTAGCCCCCAAGATTTTGGTAAAACCCCACGCGGTAAAAATAAGATAATAATAACGAAGCTAAGGCAAACTAAATCAAGTGGTGTCAAGCTAAAGCCTTGTAATGGTAATGCTAGCTTTTCTAAAAGATCAAAACATGTCAGTACTATACTAATCAGGACATCATTAATCTGAAAAAGTAAATTTCCGAATGATTTAAAAATAAGCCATACACAAGCTGCAAAAATGTTTAAAGGAACAATTACTCCTCCGAGTAAAGGGACAGCAATAATATTTGTAAAAGGAGCAACCCATGAAATTTGTTGAAAGAAAATCAGCATTAAGGGACATAAGGCAATAAATATTTTGCCTTGAGATTCAATTAAAATTTTACTGAAAAGAATGATTCTAGATAACAGACTAGTTGAAACAACATTTGGAGCCCGCTCTATAGTTTGATAAATCCGTAATAAAATAAAGCAAGAACCATAAGACAGCCAAAAGCCTGCGGATAAAACACTGAAGGGATCGAAAAGTAAAAGTAGACTTGCACTATAAACCAAGAGTGAAAATGGCTTAACAGGCACTTTAATCAATAACAAAGAAGCAAATAAAAATACTGAGAGTAAAGTTCTTAAGGCGGGAATTTCAAAACCAACAAATGCCGTATAAATCAAAACACCGAAACATAATGGAATCATAGCCCAAATTTGTTTAGGTTGATGCAAATAAAGCTGCGGATAATATCGTCGTACTAATTGATGTAATCCCCAAGCCAACATGATGGCAAAAATGAGTACATGAGGCCCTGAAATGGCCAACAAATGAGAGATTCCTAATTCCTTAAATTGATTTTTAATTTCATCATTTAAGAGACTTTCGTCCCCTGTTAATAAAGCTAATAACAGTCCTTTATTTTGCAAAGGAGATTGTTTTAACATTAATCTAAATTTCAGACGCAATTTTTCTATATTTAATTTTTGTCTGTTAAAGAATTTTTGTTGCTCTTTTAAATGCTGTTGATAACCCAACTGATAAACTTCATCAGAGCTTAAAGGCTCAATATGCTGAACACTAAAACCAGACATTATATTTCGTTGAATGAACCATTGTTCTTGGTCGAAAACACCGGCCACTGCGTAACTATGAGCAGGTTTGGTTTTGCCAGAAATTCGATAATAATGGCCTAATTGTAATTTTGATTCATCTAACGCTGAGTTTACTTTTTGATTTTTTAAATATAATAGCCAATTAACGGGATGTAAGGACTGCCCTAGTACCTGAACGGGTTGTTGTGTCTTATCTTCTTTTTCTTCACTTATACGGTCGACATACACAACAATATCTAAAGATTTAGGCTGCATTTGTCGCAGTTCTAATCTGTGATTTAAGGCCTGCTGAGCATATTGATGTCCTATAGTAAAAAAACTAATAGCGCAGACTAAACAGTAAATGGTTTTTAATATGGGGCGATTTAAGAAAATATTTCTCTTAAAAATATAAAAAATAAAGCCCATAACAAGCAAGACTTTACCTAACCACCCATATTGCATTATTAAAGGGATATCTATCCCCATAAATGCAATACCCCCAATCCACCCCATTAAAATAAGTTTTAACATGCAAAGTCATATCATTATCTTTTTAGGGGCAAAATTAAAGCCCAACTAAGTGGGCTTTAACAATGTGATTTAATGACAATTTTTTAAGAACCACTCACCCAGAGTCCATCTTGCATGTGCAAAATAGAATCAGCAGCCTGAGCTAAATGCTCATCATGGGTCACAATTAACATTGCCATGTTGAGTTCTTTCTTAAGATCGGTCAGTAATTCAAAAATACCTAGAGCTGTTTTACGATCTAAATTACCTGTAGGTTCATCAGCCAGAACAACCGCAGGTTTAGTGACTAAAGCACGCGCTAAAGCCACACGTTGGCGCTCACCACCCGAAAGCTCACCTGGCTTATGATCCATACGATGAGATAACCCAACTCGATCAAGTAAATATTCAGCTTGCGCTTTTACAGATTTAAATTGGCTATCTGCACGAAGCATTAAAGGCATCGCGACATTTTCAAGCGCAGAAAACTCAGGTAATAAATGGTGAAATTGATAAACAAAACCGAGGTATTGGTTACGCTGAAAACCACGTTCAGCTTCACCTAAATTATCAAAACGCTGACCATTTAAAAATACTTGCCCTTGAGTTGGCTGCTCTAAACCACCTAGCACATGAAGCAAAGTACTTTTACCTGAACCACTCGCACCGACAATCGAAACAAACTGCCCTGCTTCAACTTGTAAAGAAAGACCTTTAATGACTTCAACTTTAGATTTTCCGTCATCAAAATGTTTATATATTTCTTTCGCTTCTAAAACAATTTTACTCATAGCGCAGTGCCTCGGCAGGTTGAACTTTGGCAGCACGAAGCGCCGGATAAATAGTCGCCAAGAAGCTTAAAAGTAAAGAAACAATCACGATAATCGTCACATCTTGCCATCTCAAATAAGAAGGAAGGTAATGTACAAAGTAAGCATCAAATAGGTTTAAGCCCAACACATTGTTAAACCATGAAATGATATCGCTAATGGTTAAAGCTAAAATTACACCTAAAACCGTACCTGCAACTGTACCAATCACCCCAATCACGGTACCTTGAACCATAAAGATTTTAGTGATCATCGACGGCGAAGCGCCTAATGTACGCAAAATTGCGATATCAGATTTTTTATCAGTCACCACCATAACTAACGATGAAACAATATTAAATGCCGCAACCACAATAATAAGGACAAGCAATAAACCGACTAGAGTTTTTTCCATTTGAATGGCATTAAATAAATTACCATGCGTATAGGTCCAGTTCGTCGCGTAGAAATTGCTTGGTAAACTTTTTACTAAGTCGTCAGCAACTTGTGGCGCTGCAAAAATATCATCTAGTTTTAAACGGACACCTTGGGCACCATCTGGTAAGCGTAATAAGGTTGAAGCATCGTATAGGGCGATATAACCCACCATAGAGTCGACTTCAGCGCCTACACTAAAAATACCAACCACTTTAAAACGCTTGAAACGAGGTACAACACCTGCTGGAGATGGCGTTGCTTCAGGTAAAACCAATGTCACGCTATCATTTAGACGTAAGCCCAATGAATCAGCCATATCTTTACCAAGCACAATACCAAATTCACCTTTTTTAAGTGAATCTAAACTCCCGGCAACAATATGATTTTGAATAATAGAGACATTCTTTTCATATTTTGGGTCAATACCCGTCACCATAATACCAGCGACTTGCCCTTGCGCAGTTAACATACCTTGCAATTGCGTAAAAGGTGCAACCCCTGTTACATGTGGATGATGTTCAACTCGCTTCACGAGTTCAGGCCAATCCGTGAGGATTTGTGTAGATGAAACTGTTGCTTGTGGCACCATTCCTAACACACGGTTTTTCAATTCGCGATCGAAACCGTTCATGACAGAAAGTACTGTAATCAGCACAGCGACACCTAGTGTCAAACCGACCATCGAAACCAATGCAATAAAAGAAATAAAATGATTACTGCGTCTTGCGCGAGTATATCTCAACCCTATATACAGTGAGATTGGTTTAAACATACCTTCTAAATCCAAGGTCATTGATGGAAAATATAAGATGTTGATAGCAAATTGCACCCACATCTACTATTTGGCCATACCGTTAGATGCTGTATTAAGGTTTAAAAATCAGTAAGTTCTGACTTATCCTTAATAATCCTAATATTATATTGCTGCGCTATTTTCTACTAGTTGAGTTGGGAGATCAATTTGATCGTGCATTTCGCTACGAATTAGAACAATTTAATGAATAAGCTCAACAAATTACCCAAATCTTCTCCTATTTAGACTTCATATGTTGAGCAAAGTTCCGGTTTGCCTGAATGTCTTTATAGAAATATAGAAAGAGTCCAGACAAGATGATCAAAGCGCCTACAAAAACCATAATTGAAAGTTGTTCATGGTTTAAAGCAGCCCCAATCATCATCGCTAACATAGGGGTAATAACTGTCGTTAAAGATAAAGTCGTTGCCTGAATATTTTGTATAAGTTTGAAATAACAGAACATGGCAACGAGTGAAGCCATGAGTACCGTATAAATTAGGGCAAATAAAGATTTAGCTTCTGGCAAATGTGTCGGTGCATATTGCCAAATAAATGGAATAAAACAACTAGCAAAAATAGAAGACACTAAAATAGAGCCTGTTGCCTGAGCCATTGGCTGAATCTGTGCATTAACTTTCTTAACCCAGAAAATTGAAAATGAATAGACAAATACACTGATCAGCATAAGAACAATACCAAACGGGTGTACATGCTGATTCGCACCGCTCAAACAAATAATAGCTAACCCACTGACCGCAATTGCCATACCTAACCATTGCAGCTTATAAAGTTGTTGGCCAAAAGCAAACCGACCAATAAGCCCCGCCATAATCGGTGCTAAACCAAACATAAGCGCAATCATGCCTGAACTTAAATATTGGGTCGCGGCATAAGTAAAAATTTGAGAACCAATTAAGCTAAAAGATCCGGCAATGTAGCTATGAACTGCTTGTCGATGCGTTGGAAAAGGTGTTTTCAAAATTAGTAATATGATGACAGCCAAAGGCAATGCAATAAAAAAGCGTAATAACAATGCCCACATCAGATGTAAATCAGACACACTCCAGACAATTGCCAACGGAGTTGTTGCCCAGATAAACACTAACAAGGCATAGGTTAGAGCCAAATTGGTTTGCGTTGGCATGTGATGCTCACTTAGCTGTTTTACGTTTTTGCTTTAAAATCGTTTGATCTAATGAACTTGAAAATTCACGTTTATCTCGTTCGGAAATAGGCGGCGGCCCACCAGTTTGCACACCTGCACCACGAAGCGTATCCATGAAATCACGTAGATGTAAACGCGCCTTAACATTCGCCGTTGTATAGACTTCACCACGGGGATGAATAGCAACCCCACCTTTCTCGATCACCTGAGCTGCCAGTGGAATATCCTGCGTAATGACAATGTCATTTTCAACCATACGCTCGACTATTTCTTTATCTGCCTGATCAGCACCACTTAAAACCTGTATTGATTTAATACGAACAGAAGGCGTAATCCCAACATTTTGATTGGCTACAAAAATAACTTCTAATTGATAACGATCTGATGCGCGTAAAATCACTTCACGTAAAATTTTCGGTAAGGCGTCTGCGTCTACCCATAGCTTAAATGGCAGCACGTTATTCTCTATTTCCACTAAAAATATTAGTCTAACAGATGCTTTTCTAAGGAGAGTAAAAATAACGATTAAAGTGATTTTTAATTTCAACATTTAAATTTTTATAAGTTAAGCGTACTTTTATCTTATAAATAGAAACGGCGCTTCTTTTTAAATAACTAAATACGCGCTTTTACAAGAGAATTTACATATGATGACTTGAAAAATAGCAAACACCCTCGATTTAATATAACAAGTAATGTGAACCCAACAGCATCGTGCTTATGAAAAATCAAAACAGTCCAGAAGTTATTAAAGTAAATGACCAAAATTTTGGTAGTCATGGAGAACATTGGAATCTATTGACGTCCCATCCCGAAACAGATGTACCAAAATGGTTAGGACTGGCACTTGATGCACCTGTAATGCCAATGGGTTTGTGTGAACATGAAGAAGACATGGACCAATCTTTTTGGCTCATTCAAGGTCCACAAGACCAAAAAGTTACGATCAACCAAATTATTGCTGTTGAAAACCAAAAACCTCGCGCGCTTAAAACAGCCTTCCCAAGTTTTGAAAGTCCATATCAATATAATGCGAAAATTGAACGCATCATTACTTGCGACTCTGCTACACAAGCCGTGTTAAGTTTAAGACTAAATAAAAATACAACTGTTTATGCATTTGATAATTTATTTAGTGTTAACTACTGTCAATATGATAAAAATCAAAACTATCAAGTCCAATTTAATGCATGGGCTTATGAATTAGAACCTGTTCCAGCAGGTGAAAAAATTATTGTTGATGACCCAGCTTCTATTAAACATCACCGTGCATTAAATGCAATTTTAACTGAACATAATGGTGTTGCTCCTGAAAACTTACAGGAACTCATTAATGAATGGCAACCAAAAACTCCAGAAGATCAAGAACCTGTAACCGTTGATTTTTCTAAAATGGTCGCTTATTTATATGGCGAAAATCTTGGTCAAGAAGATGAAGCATGGTTCCAAGGTAATATTGTTGGGAAAACTTCTATGACATTTATGGGGGCAGAATATACCCTTTATGATGTTACTTTGGTTTTAGAAGATGATCTTCCTGCCATATTAGTGCGCATTGCGACCAAAAACGATTTGTATAAAAACTTTAATATTGGCGAATATATTCGCGGTAATATCTGGATTCAGGCGACTATTTGTGCTAAAAAGGGTGAAACTAATTGAATTTCACTAATATTTTAATAATTAGGTTATTGAATGAAGATTATACCCGAACAAACTACCAGCCTCATTCAATCCAGTAGCCTGCGCGTAAAGGTCGATACTGGTGCGTTTTGCTTTTTTGTCTTGGGTATGTTCTTAGCTGCCATATTCATGCACCAGTTTGGTTTAGTGCCTTTTTAATTTATAACTTATTCAATAAATAAAGCCCTCATTTGAGGGCTTTATTTATTTGATTTGCTTAACCATTACGCTTTGCAAAATCATCCATAAAGTTGATTAAAGCCTGTACGCCTTCTAATGGTACGGCATTATAAATACTTGCACGCATACCACCTACAGAACGGTGTCCAGCTAAATTCAACAAGTGATTAGCTTCCGCTTCTTTTAAGAATTGCTTTTCTAAAGCTTCGTCTGCCAAGGTAAAAGGTACATTCATAATTGAACGGTTTGGAATTGCGATCGGATTATTGTAGAAATCGCTTGAGTCGATATAACCATATAACAACTGAGCTTTTTCAAGGTTCACTTTATGAATAGCCTCTACCCCACCCTGCTCTAGCAACCATTCAAATACTAAACCCGACAAGTACCAAGCGTAAGTCGATGGTGTATTTACCATAGAACCATTTTTGGCTTGGTCGCCATATTTTAAAATGCTTGGAATTTCTGGTTTAGCCTGATCAAGTAAGTCATCACGAATAATGACAATTGTTAAACCAGCAGGACCAATATTTTTTTGTGCGCCAGCATAGATTAAACCAAACTTGGTCACATCTAATGGAGCAGATAAGATACTTGATGAATAGTCACAAACAAGTGGAGCTTTTACATCAGGAATTCCTGCGAACTGTAAGCCACCAATCGTTTCATTATCCGCATAATGTACGTATGCTGCATTGTCAGATAAATTCCATTCGCTTTGTTCAGAAATTGCGAACTTGCCATCTACTTTAATGCCAGCTTCTACAACATTAATATCACCATAACGTTTTGCTTCTTTTAACGCTTTTTCAGACCAGATGCCAGTGTGAATATAATCGGCTTTACTGTTCTTACCTAGAAGGTTTAAAGGAATAGCAGAAAATTGTAATGACGCACCGCCTTGTAAAAACAGTACTTTATAGTTTTCTGGAATATTCATTAACTTGCGTAAATCTGCTTCAGCTTTTTCAGCCACAGCAACATAGTCAGCACTACGGTGACTCATTTCCATGATGGATAGACCTTTACCCTGCCAATCCAACAATTCTTGTTGAGCTTTTTCTAAAACGACAGTAGGTAATGCAGCAGGACCAGCACAGAAATTGTACGCGCGCATGATTTTTCCCTTGTATAAAGTCAAACACAATAAAAATGGCATTTAACCACAGATTGCTTAAGCTTGCAGCAGCTTCTCAAGTAAATATTTCAATGCTGGACTGTATTTAGCTTTATTTTTTCAATTATTGTTGTCGTTATTTCTTTAATTTTAATAATCAGCTTCCTCATTTAAAAAAATTTTTAAGCAAAAAGATCAACTTGACTTGTGATTATCATTTCACATACCTTGATAGCTATTACAAAAATATTGGCTTAGTAAATTCAATAATTAAAGGAGCTAAAAACCACCATGTTTTTATACAAATGTATAATAAACAAGATGATAATTGAATTTAATAACAAGAAATTTAAACTATTCGGGATGCCAAAAATTGTTATTTAAAATGCCAACACATCGATATAGACAGTCTATTTTTCCATTTTCATTTAAACCAAAACATCTTGCTTTGGCTTTAGGCTTTTTTTTCACTAATCATTTATACGCTGGAAGCTTAAGTTATGCTGAAGCAGAACAACAAGCTTTGAAAAGTTCATATAGTACTCAAGCCAACCAAGCATTACAGCAAGCATCTCAATTAGAAGCTGAAGCAGTAAAGGGTCTGGGATTACCTAGAGTTGATTTGAATGTCAGAGCATATGCTTTTCATAGTGAAACAGATGTACCTCTTGGGGCTTTTAAACAAAAACTTGAGAATGATTTAAGCCAAGGACTAAACGATAAACTTTCACAGTGGAACAATGTCATTCCATCAGATGTGCTGGGACAAGTTCAAGAAGGCGCAAACCAAACCATACATGATGGTATTAACCGATTTCCAGATTATGCGAATCTGACCATAAAAGATCAGGTGGTACGCCCTTCTATTTCAGTCGTAATGCCACTCTATACAGGCGGCTTAACCAGCAGTGCTAAAAAAATAGCAAATATACAAGCACAGCGCTCTGAACTTTCAAGCCAACAACAACAAGATATACAGCGATTTGAAGTAGTACAAAGTTACTTTAATGTGCAGTTACAGCAGCAGCTGGTTGCAAGTAGCTTATTTAACTTTAATGCAATGCAAAAACATTACAGCAATGCCCTAAAGCTCGAACAACAAGGATTTATTAGTAAAGGGCAACGCATGCAGTTTGAAGTCGCTCGTAATAATGCAGAACGTACTTTACAAAATGCTCAAGCTAACTTAAACGCCAGCCGCTTTAGTCTTAATAATCTTTTACATCAACAAAATAATGTCGATTTAAGTACACCTTTATTTGTAAACAACACTCCCAGCCAGTCTCTAGAATCACTTTTAACCAGTTATTCACAAAAGTCTAGCCTTGTACAAAAAATGCAGATGGATACTCAACTGGCTAACGTAAATATTCAAGCTCAACAAGCAGCAAAAAAACCAAGTCTATTTGCATTTGGTGAATATGCTCTTGATGAAAATGAAAACTGGATTGTCGGTGTAATGGCAAAATACAACCTATTTTCTGGGGTAGATAAAAATAAGAATATTCATGCCGCTGAATTAAAGCGCTACGCTTCTGAACTCATGACTGAACGAACTAAACAAGAGATTGAAGCACTTTTGAATAAATCATATAACGAGCTCAACTCTGCTCAACAAAGTCATCAGCTTTTACAAAGAAACGTAAATGCCGCTCAAGAAAACCTACGTATTCAAGAACTTTCTTTCCGCGAAGGAATGGGTACAGCAACCCAAGTGATTGATGCGCAAAATGCATTAAGTGCGTTAAAAACTGAAATGGCTTTAAATGCTTATAAATATGTCATGTCACTCGCGACTTTATTGCAAAGTCACGGCTCAATTGACCAGTTTAAAGCTTATGTCAATCAACCACATACCGACTATATTCGTTAATGGGAGTATAAAATGAATCAAGACTCAGCTCATTCAGAACAAGATTCTCCTGTTGCGGATACGGCAGAAACCACCCAAGTTCAAAAAGATGATCAAGTTAGTGACCATCAAGAATCAAACACAAATAAAGATGATTCAAAACCACCTAAAAACTCTAAAATTAAACTGATTATTGGTGTAATTATTATTGCCCTATTAGGTTTAATTATTTTTGGTTTGTGGAAAAGCTATCAGCCGAAACCTATTGAACTTCAAGGCCGAGTTGAAGCTGAAACTATTCACGTAAGTACAAAAGTTCCAAGTCGTATTGAAGAAATTTATGTACAAGAAGGCCAGAAAATTTCCAAAGGCCAGCCCCTTGTTCGTTTGGTTAGCCCAGAAATAGAAGCTAAAAAGCAACAAGCCTTGGCTACCTTACAATCGGCTTTAGCATTTCAATCTACGGTAGATCGAGGTTCTCAACAAGAAAATATCGATACTCTTTATGCCAACTGGCAAAGTACAAAAGCACAAGCAAACCTTGCAAAGACCACTTACCAACGCGGTGAAAATTTATATAGACAAGGCGTCATTTCACGTCAAAGACGAGATGAAATGCTTGCTGCACAAACTTCTGCTCAAGAATTAAGTGAAGCCTCTTATCAGCAATATGCTCGTGCAAAACGTGGCAGTACCAGCCAGCAGAAATCTACAGCAGATGCACAGGTTGAAATTGCAAAAGCTGCAGTAGCTGAAGCAAAAGCTTTAGAGGAAGAGACACGCTTACTCTCTCCGATTTCAGGCACAGTTTCAAAAACTTATGGTAAACCTTCTGAATTAGTCGCTATGGGCGTGCCTGTTGTCAGCATTTTAGAAGATGATGATTTATGGGTGAGTTTAAACGTGGGTGAAAATCAATATGCCTCTGTTTATAAAAATAAAACCCTTGAAGGATTCATACCTGCTCTTAATCAGAATGTGAATTTTAAAATCAAGAATATTGATGCTGAAGGTGAATTTGCTACCATTAAAACGACTCGCCAAACTGGAGGTTATGATATTCGTAGCTTTAAATTACATCTGGTACCTGAAAATCCTGTCAAAGACTTAAAGGTTGGTATGAGTGTTCTATTTAAAATTAAAGAAGAAAAATAAAGCATGTTTGCCAGTATATTACGGGAACTAAACTATCTAAAAAGCAATAAATGGGATTTGTGTATGGTGACACTTATCCCTGCTTTTATCATTTTCATGTTTAGCAGCATGTTTTACGCAGGTAAAGCTGAACACTTACCAATTGCAATTATTGATCAGGACCAAAGTGAACTCAGCCGTAATATTGAAAAGTATCTTTCGTTGAATCATACAGTAGACATTAAAACAATTACGGCAAGTTCTGCTGAGGCTGAACAACTACTCAATGAAACCAAAATATGGGGGTATGTTTTTATTCCAGACGGTGCTGAAAAGCGCTTCGTTAAAGCACAAGATGCTCAAATCAGCATTGCATTTAATCAGTCTTTTTTTAGTGTCGGAAACACCATTTCTTCAGCAATGCTGGTCAGTACCCTCAATGCTTTAGCAGACTATGCTGGTCAAAGTTATCTTGTAAATAGTATTCCCTATTTAGATGTTCCTACGGCTCATGTAAAAATCTCAACGCTTTATAATCCAAGTATGAGCTATGAATTTTACTTAGAACCTTTCATGGTTCCTGCTGTATTGCACTTATTGTTATGTTGCTGTGTTGCCTTTGCTATTGGACAAGAACTTAAACGTGGCACATTAACAGCATGGGTAAACCGAGAAAGTTTTATTCAAGGCTTATTGGCCAAAAATCTGCTTTATAGCCTTATATTTTGTGCATGGACATGGGTATGGATGTTTTGGCTAGTCGAAATCCGTGGCTGGTTCATCGCAGGTTCTATTAGCTTATTGTTATGTGCACAGTTTTTACTTTATTTTGCCTATGCTTTAATTAGTAGCACCGTCATTCTTGCAACCAAAAATTTAAGTAAGACTTTTGGCTTTATCGCAGTATATGGCGGCTCTTCTTTAAGTTTCGCAGGCGTTACGTTACCTTTAAATAATGCCCCTATTTTCACCAAGTTTTGGTCACTCATTATTCCTTATACTCCTTATGCCAAGCTTCAAACCGAACAATGGGTGATCGGCAGTCCAGTTTTCATTTCAATGATTCCTTTTTTAATACTCATCGGTTATTGCCTGATTTACTTCTTTTTAAGTTGTCTATTGCTTAAAAAATTAGTTCGAGGGGCAACGCAATGAAAGAATTCTTTAAGGCTTATGGGCAAACATTTAAAGACATTGTAAGTAATAGCTCAGTTTTCACAACGCTAATTTTATCGGTCATTCTTTATAGCTTTTTTTATCCTACCGCCTATAAAGCTGAGCGTGCAGAATCTATTCCAATCGTGATTGTCGATGAAGAGCAAAGCCTCTTAACTTCTCAATTGATTGGCCAAAGTGCAAATAGCCCCCATGTTCATATCGTTACCGTTACCAGCAATTTTTTACAAGCTGAACAAATGGTACGTGAGCAAAAAGCTGATGGTATTTTACTTTTACCAAATAACTTAACCCAAAGCCTACGCCGCGGAGAAACAGGTGGAATCGGCTTATACTTAAGCACAACCAACTTTTTAAAAACTAAAGAAATTGGTTTAGGTCTGGCAACCTCGATAGAAGCTACATTAAAAGAATATATTGAAAAATTTGGACAACGCACACACTTCCAGCCAGCGCTTTCTATTCATCAAGTGCCGTTATTTAATCCCCTTTCAGGATATGGAAGTTATATTTTTCCGGCTGTTGCATCTTTAATTATTCATCAAACGATTGTGCTAGGTTTGGCAATGTTAATAGCTAGCTATCGGGAGCAACATGAAAAAATTACAGCTGTTCGTTTTGCTGGAATCTTCGCAAGTATATTTACCATTGGCTGTTTAGGATGTTTTTATCTTTTCGGTTTTACCTTGTGGTTCAATGACTACCCACACGGTGGAAACTTCACTGGTTTACTAGTTGCTGTTCCTATTTTTATTAGTTGTGTGATTGGATTAGGTATGTTGATCGGATCACTTTTGGATATGCCGGAACGTGCCGGACATATTATTGTGTTTAGCTCTGTACCTTTATTCTTACTAACTGGAGCTGCTTGGCCTCATCAAGCAATGCCTGAATGGCTACAATGGTTTGCGTGGTGTTTACCCTCAACACATGCGGTACAAATGTTTGTGCAACTTAATCAGATGGGTGTTCCATTAGCCACGGTTGTACCAAAACTGATTTTTCTTGGAACCCTTGGATTAATATTGGTGGGTTTATCTTATTATCGGCTTGTTAAAAAATCTTCTTCATAAAATAAAAAAGGAAGCTTATGCTTCCTTTTTTATTTAAGTTTTACTTAGTCTTCAGAAGCATCTTCATTATTTGATACAGCTTCTTCGCTATCAGTTTCAGTAGTATCTACTTCGCCTTCGAGAAACTCTTCTTCATCTTCGACAGCCTCAATAGACACAACGCCTACTAGAGTTTCCTCTTCGCTTAAGCGAATTAGACGTACACCTTGTGCATTACGACCAGTCATTGCAACTTCTGCTGCACGAGTACGAACTAATGTACCGCCATCAGAAATAAGTAACAATTCTTTGGTTTCATCAATAGACACTGCACCAACAAGCTCACCGTTACGTTCGCTTGTCTTAATCGCAATGACACCCTTACCGCCACGTTTCTTGGTCGGGAAGTCATTTACTGGAGTACGCTTACCGTAACCATTGGCACTTGCACACAGTACTTCACCTGTTTCAGGTACAACTACAAGCGATACGATACGGCTTACTAAATTTGAATCTGCTGAATCGTCATTGTCATCTGATTCATCATTTTCAACATCTGCATCTTCTTCACTTAAAGTACTGCTTGCAAAGCTCACGCGCATACCACGAACACCTTTCGCAGTACGACCCATTGCACGTACGTCAGTCTCGGCAAAACGGATTGCCTTACCTTCGTTCGAGAACAACATGATTTGCTGATTACCATCAGTAATCGCAACACCAATTAAGGTATCTTCTTCATTGAGTTCAATTGCGCGTAAACCATTTGAACGGATATTAGCGAATTGCTCTAAATCAACACGTTTAACCGTACCTGATGCTGTCGCCATAAATACGTAATGGTTTTCTGGGAACTCAGTCAACGGCAAGATAGCTGTTACTGTTTCATTCGCATCTAAAGGTAACAAGTTCACAATCGGACGACCTTTGGCACCACGTGATGCTTGAGGCACTTCAAACACACGAAGACGATATACTTTACCTACGTTGGTAAAGCACAGCACAGTCGCATGGTTTGAAGCTACAATGAGATGTTGAATAAAGTCATCATCTTTCATTGAAGTTGCAGACTTACCACGTCCACCACGGCGCTGAGCCTGGTAGTCTGAAAGTGGTTGAGTTTTTGCGTAACCTGTTTGTGAAACTGTTAATACAACTTGCTCTTCAGGAATTAAATCTTCACGGCTAAAATCAATACGTGATTCAATAATTTCAGTGCGACGTCCATCACCATACTGTTGTAGTACTAGTGCTAACTCTTCGCGAATTACAGCCATCAATAAATTGAAATCATTCAAAATCGCAGTAAGTTCAGCGATTTGACCTAAGATCTCAGTATATTCTGCATGTAATTTGTCTTGTTCAAGACCAGTTAAACGATGTAAACGTAATTCTAAAATTGCGCCTACTTGTGTTGGTGATAAACGGTAAATTGAAT
This sequence comes from Acinetobacter pittii, assembly GCF_022449185.1. GTDB lineage: Bacteria > Pseudomonadota > Gammaproteobacteria > Pseudomonadales > Moraxellaceae > Acinetobacter > Acinetobacter pittii_I. The sequence continues at coordinate 95,044 of NZ_JAKUKO010000001.1, read as the reverse complement.
CGGTTAGACCAAATGGACGATTTGGATCTTCACCTTCGATTTCATCTGGACGAACAGAAATTGCGCCAGCTTTTTCAAGCAATGAAACGACACCACCACCTGCCCACTCACCTGCAAGTAAACGCTCACGCGCTTCAGCAGGGTTAGCAGAAGTTTTAATAGTCTCGATAATTTCATCGATATTGGCTAAAGCAACGGTTAACCCTTCTAAGATATGACCACGTTCACGTGCTTTACGCAGTTCGAACATAGTACGGCGTGTCACAACTTCTTGGCGGTGACGGATAAATGCCGCAATAATATCTTTCAAATTCATCAATTTTGGTTGTCCGTTATCAAGACAAACCATGTTGATGCTGAATGAGTTCTCAAGCTGGGTATTTAAGAATAAGTTATTTACAACGACTTCCGCGTTTTCACCACGCTTTAAGTCAATTGCAATACGCATACCTTCTTTGTCAGACTCATCACGAAGTTCTGAAATACCTTCAAGTTTTTTCTCTTTCACTAACTCGGCAATACGTTCAATAACTCTTGCTTTGTTTACTTGATATGGAATTTCAGTAAAGACAATCGTTGTACGGCCTGTCTTTTCATCTTCTTCGAAATGGTACTTACCACGAATATGTAAGCGGCCCTTACCTGTACGGTAAGCATCAACAATACCTGATTTACCGTAAATAATACCGCCTGTAGGGAAGTCAGGACCAGTAATATATTCCATCAATCCTTCAATCGAGATATTTGGATTGTCAGCATAGGCTAAGCACGCATTTACAACTTCTGTCATGTTATGCGGTGCCATGTTGGTTGCCATACCTACGGCAATACCAGCAGCACCATTAATTAACAGGTTAGGAACACGTGTCGGAAGTACTTCAGGAATACGCTCAGATCCGTCGTAGTTATCTTCCCAGTCAACCGTGTCTTTTTCTAGATCTGCAAGAAGCTCATGTGCAAGCTTGGTCATACGGACTTCGGTATAACGCATTGCAGCTGCGCTATCACCATCAATCGAACCGAAGTTACCCTGACCATCTACCAATAAATAACGTAAGCTAAAGTCCTGAGCCATACGTACAATGGTTTCATAAACAGCTGAGTCACCATGAGGGTGATATTTACCGATTACGTCCCCAACAACACGCGCAGATTTCTTGTAGGCTTTGTTATAGTCATTGCCCAATTCGTGCATGGCATAAAGCACACGACGGTGAACAGGTTTAAGACCGTCTCTCACATCCGGCAATGCACGAGATACGATTACACTCATCGCGTAATCTAAATATGAATGCTTGAGTTCGTCCTCAATGGCAATCGGTCGGATTTCCGATACGCTCATGCATACTCCTTCTTACAGATAGAAATTTCCATCTGCTTATATGTCTTGATCTTGCAAAAAATTTAGTTCCGGAAACTGAACTAAAATCGAAAAAAATATAGCTGTATACTATAGCATAAAAGCACTGTGTAATGTGCGGAATCTACACCGCCAATCTGGTGATATTTGTATAATTTAATTGCATATTATTCTTATCATATCGCTATAACGAGCACGTTCTATTCTTAATAAAACTATGTGATTTTTATTCTATAAAAATCAAACCTCAAATGAGATAAAAGTTTCAGTTATACATTTCAGGACACTATCCATAATAAAAAACCCCTAGTAAAAACTAAGGGTTTTTTAGCTTTAATCGGTAAAGATTAAAGTTTAGATACCAATTCTGGTACTACAGTGTTCAAATCACCAACTAACCAGTAGTCAGCAACACTGTTGATTGGCGCTTCTTCGTCTTTGTTGATTGCAACAATAACTTTAGAATCTTTCATACCAGCTAAATGCTGGATCGCACCAGAAATACCTACAGCAACATAAAGCTCAGGCGCAACGATTTTACCAGTTTGACCAACTTGGAAATCGTTAGGTACAAAGCCCGCATCAACTGCTGCACGTGAAGCACCTTGTGCTGCACCAAGCTTGTCAGCTAATGGATCAAGTACTTTATGGTAGTTCTCACCAGAACCTACACCACGACCACCAGAAACTACGATGCGAGCCGCAGTTAATTCTGGACGATCAAGCTTAACGATTTCTTCAGATACGAAGTGAGAAATACCCGCATCTTTTACTTCGCCAACTGTTTCAACAGCAGCTGAACCGCCTTCCGCAGCAACTGGATCAAAAGCTGTACCACGAACAGTACCAACAATGATTGCTTCGTCAGATTGAACAGTTGCAATCGCGTTACCTGCATAGATAGGACGCTTGAATGTGTTCGCAGATTCAACAGAAATGATATCTGTAATCATGCTTACATCAAGAAGAGCAGCAACACGTGGAAGAATGTTCTTACCAGTCGTTGTAGAAGCAGCTAAAACGTATTTGTAACCTTTAGCCAAGTCAGCAACTAAGCCAGCTACGTTTTCAGCTAATTGGTTTGCGTAAGCAGCGTTGTCAGCAAGTAAAACTTTGCTTACACCAGCAACTTTAGCAGCCGCATCAGCAACTGCTTGAGCACCAGAACCAGCAACTAATACAGTAATATCACCACCGATTTTTTGTGCTGCAGCAACAACGTTTAAAGTAGCACCGTTAAGTACTTGGTTGTTGTGGTCAGCGATAACTAAAATACTCATGATTTTATCCTTCCGTATTAGATCACTTTCGCTTCATTTTTCAATTTTTCAACAAGCTCATCTACAGATTTCACTTGTACGCCAGCTTTACGTTCTGCTGGAGCTTCAACTTTAACAGTTTTAAGCTTAGTACCAGCTGTAACGCCATAATCCGCAGGAGATTTAGTATCAAGTGGCTTCTTACGAGCTTTCATGATGTTAGGCAATGCTGCATAACGTGGCTCGTTCAAACGCAAGTCAGTCGTGATGATTGCAGGAAGTGTAAGTTCAACAGTTTGTAAACCACCGTCAACTTCACGAGTCACTTGTACTTTACCGCCATCAACTTTCACTTCAGAAGCGAATGTACCTTGACCAGCACCTAATAATGCACCAAGCATTTGACCTACTTGGTTAGAGTCATCATCAATTGCTTGTTTACCAAGAAGGATAAGTTCTGGTTTTTCAGCTTCAACAACACCTTTCAAAATTTTAGCAACTTCTAAAGCGCCAATTTCATCAGTAGTTTCAACCAAAATACCACGGTCTGCGCCTAGAGCCATTGCAGAACGGATTTGTTCTTGAGCTTCTTTAGGACCAACAGAAACAACAACGATTTCTGATACTGTTCCTTTTTCTTTTAAGCGAACCGCTTCTTCCACTGCGATTTCACAAAATGGGTTAATTGACATTTTTACGTTGGTAAGGTCAACCCCACTATTGTCCGGCTTAACACGAACTTTAACGTTGGCATCAACCACGCGTTTTACAGCAACAAGAGCCTTCATGTAATCCTCGGCTGTTCTAGCAAAAGTAAATGTTGAGAAAAGTATATTAACTCTTCAATTAAAATTTTTTAGGTACCCTATCTTGCAATGTGTTTGGCATTTCGGTCAAGTCACAATTTTCTGGAACAGTACAAAAAAAATGAAATCATCAGTTCATAAAAAAATTTTAGACTTCTATGAGGGCCTATTTTATTCTTTTTGAACTCTATTTTATACATTGATTTTTATTATCTTTTTATCTTATTTAGCATATTAGCTAGAAACATAACATTACTTTTAAAAATCTTAAATCTGAGGTTTTTTAGACCCAGTCGTCCACAAAATACTCAAAGATCAAAATTGTCAATTTGGCTGTTTTGACTATTTCTCTTAAACAAATTTGTAAAAAAATACAAATGATCTCTACATTCACTTAAAACTTCTCAATTTAATAATCTATTTATTGAGCCTATTTTTAAATTTTAGTTTTTATGTGCCCTTGGATGAGCTTGATCATACACTTGTGCCAAATGATCGAAATCAATATGCGTATAAATTTGTGTCGTAGACAAATTACTATGGCCTAGCATTTCTTGTACTGAACGCAAATCACCGCTACTCGATAGCATATGGCTAGCAAAACAATGTCTAAGTAAATGCGGATGTAAATCGACATTTACACCTGCTCGTTGTGCTTGAAGCTTCACTCGTTTTTCAATTTGCCTTGGAGTGAGCGCTCCTCCTCGCAAGGAAATAAAGACAGAATCGTTTTGATCGAAATGTCCTTTCCAAATTTTGTAAACTTTCAACCAATTCAATAGGCTTTCTTTTGCTTTTTTCCCAAATGGTACTATACGGGTTTTATTTCCTTTACCTGTAATACGAACAAGTTGGCGATTAAAATCTACATCTTTAACTGTTAACCCCTGCAATTCAGCCAAACGTAAACCACTTGAGTAAAGTAACTCGAGCATCGCTTTATCTCTTAACCACAATTGCTGATCAACCAGTTTTTCTGGCATAGGTTGATCCAAAATTTGATTAACCGTTTCTATGTCGATCATGCCAGGCAAAGGTCTAGGTTGGCGTTTTAACTTAAAATCGTCGGTAGGATTAATTTCTAGATATTTACCTTGTTCAGCCCACTTCATAAATTGACGAATTGAGGTGAGATGACGTTGCATGCTACTTGAACTTAACTGGTCCTGTTCGACACGCTGCGCTAAGTACTCTCTTAAATCTGAAGCTTCAATATTTCTCAAATCTAGTTGTTTGTGCTCGCAGAACTCAAGAAAGCTTTTAACATCTCGTTCATAAGCAGTAATCGTGTGCTCAGATTGATTCTGTATTTTTCTTTCTTTTAACCACATTGAGAGCAGTTGTAATGCAAAATCCAAATTGCTCTCCATTTATTTGCTCATTTTTTTAGTGTACCAAAAACTAAGTGATCATGAAAATTTGGTACCGCACAACCTAATGCTGATCTAATTTATATATTACAATTTAAACCAAGTATTCATTGGACCTTGCTGCCATGACCACCATACTCATCCCTTATTTAATTGCCATTACATTACTTACACTTACCCCAGGTTTAGATACGACTTTAATTATTCGTACAGCAACACTTGAAGGTAAATCGAAAGCGTTTCAAGCAGCTGTCGGCATTAGCCTTGGCTGTATTGTATGGGGAATTGTGGTTGCCTGTGGTCTAGGTGCTTTGCTCATGGCATCTGATCTCGCTTTTAATATTCTAAAAGGGATGGGAGCAGCTTATCTAGCATGGTTAGGTTTAAATATGATTTTAAAACCACGTAGCCAACTTTCAGATATTCAAGAGAATAGTTCAAATACCTCTCCTTCACAAAATTGGTTTATTAAGGGTTTTTTGGGTAATTTACTTAATCCCAAAGTTGGTATTTTTTATATTTCATTTCTTCCACAGTTTATTCCACCACAAGCATCGGCAGTTACTTGGGTGATGGGACTGGTAATGATTCATGTGGTGATTGGAATGCTATGGTCAACTTTATTAATTTTGGCTATGCAGCCACTGTCACGTTATCTTAAGCAACCCAAATTTGTGAAATATATGGATCGGATTACTGGCAGTATTTTTGTGTTGTTTGCTTTGAAATTAGCTTTGAGTAAAAAGTAAATTTTAAAAAGCGTGCTAACACATAGCACGCTTTTTAAAAGACTTACCTCATCTTTTTTAAATAATCTTTAATTTTTGCGGCCACTTCATCGGCATTTTTTTCTGCTAATTGATGGTCGCCATTTTTCACAACATATAACGTCGAATTTTCAAATTTTTGATTTAAATATTGACCCACCTGAACGGGGCTCACTGGATCGTTATCGCCCCAGATTAATAAAGTTTCAATGTTTATATCTAATAAAAACTCTTCGTAGTTAACATTGGTAGTAATAAACCAATCAGGATATTTTAAAAATGCTTGGCGGTATGCTTCACGCCAGTCTTGAACATTAAATCGTTTAAGGTTGATTCCACCTGAAGTTGCAATCAAAACCAGCCCTTTCACCAGCTGAGGTTTTTGCAACGTTGCCGCAACAGCAAAAATGCCACCCATAGATTGCGCGACAATTACAGATTCTTCATTAATTTGATCAAGAACATAGTTAGTTAATTCTTCAAAATTTTTAACCTGAGGAGATTCTGGTATATCTCCAAAACCGGGGTAACCAATAATTTTCGTCTGGTAATGCTGAGGTAATTTTTCAATTAAGGGATGCCAAAATGTCGTACTGCCTGATGCGCCGGGTAAGAAAATTAAATTATTCATATTTTTATAAAGTAATAAAATTAAAAATTTATTGTACATATAAAAGAAAACCTCTTTTATCATTTTAGATAATAAAAGAGGCTTCTATTTAGGTCATGCGATTAACCTTGGAAATAACGTAAATCCAAACGCCCATCATATACATGAGTTGTTGGACCCGTCATCCAAACCACATCACCCTCTTGCCATTCAATTTGTAACTTACCACCAGCAAGCTCAACTTCAACTGAGTTCGCAAGTAAGCCACGGCGCATACCACTTACCGCAGCAGCACAAGCACCTGTACCACATGCAAGTGTTTCACCTACGCCACGTTCAAATACACGTAAGCGAACATGTTTTTCATCAATTACTTGCATAAAGCCAGCATTAACACGCTCAGGGAAACGTTTATGTGATTCAACTTGTGGGCCAATACCTGCTACATCAGCAGTTAGTACGTCTGGAACAATAGTGACAGCATGAGGATTGCCCATATTGACCACATCAATATTAATGTTCTGGTCGTTAGCTAACTCAAGTGTATATAAAGCTTCTGGTTGTTCAGCAATGAATGGAATTTCATTCGGCAAGAACTTCGGGTAGCCCATATTGACGCGAACCCAACCATTTTGCCCCAATTCAGGTTTTACAATACCTGCTTTGGTTTGGACAGTAATACTTGTTTTGGTTGTTAAATGGCGCTCATGTACAAAACGAGCAAAACAGCGTACACCATTACCACATTGTTCAACTTCAGAACCATCTGCATTAAAAATACGATATTTAAAATCTGCTTCCGGTAAATCAGGTGGTTCAACAATTAAAAGCTGATCAAAACCGATGCCAAAATGACGATCGGCTAAGCGTTGAATTGTTTCTGTATCCAAATAAGCACGTTGGCTGATCAGATCAACCACCATGAAGTCGTTGCCTAGGCCATGCATTTTAGTAAATTCTAACAACATTTCATTTACTCCTCAGGCAATAAGCGTTCATTTTCCCAAAGGGATTCAACCGTTTCACGCTCACGAATCAAATGGGCCTTATCGCCTGACACCATCACTTCCGCGGCACGTCCACGTGTATTGTAATTTGAACTCATTACAAAACCATAAGCGCCAGCGCCGAGAACAGCTAACAAGTCATTTTCTTTTAAAGCCAATGAACGATCTTTACCAATGAAGTCACCTGTTTCACAGATTGCTCCAACGAGATCCCAAGTTTTTTCTTCAGTATCTGAACTTGACACTACAGGTTGTATATCCATCCAAGCTTCATATAATGCAGGGCGAATTAAATCATTCATTGCTGCATCAATAATGGCAAAGTTACGGTGGCTCGTTGGCTTGAGCAAATCAACTTTTGTTAAAAGCACACCTGCATTTGCACTAATGCTACGACCCGGTTCCATATAAACCTTGAGACCTAACTTTTCTAAAGCAGGTTTCATTGAGTTGGCATATTCTTCAACACTTGGTGGTGTTTCATCTTTATAACAAACACCCAAACCGCCACCGATATCAATGTGTTTAAGAATAATACCAAGTTTTTTCAATTCTTCGATCATCAACATGACACGATCTAAAGCGTCAACAAACGGTTTAGTTTCAGTGAGCTGTGAACCAATGTGACAATCAATACCTACAATTTCAAGATTAGGTAAAGAAGCGGCGTATTGATAAGTTTCATAAACGGTATCACTTGGAATACCAAATTTATTTTCTTTTAAACCTGTTGAAATATAAGGATGCGTTTTTGCATCGACGTCTGGATTTACACGTAAAGAAATCGGCGCTTTTTTGCCTAGACGAGCTGCAACTTTTTGAAGACGATCTAGTTCTGCATAAGACTCAACGTTAAAACAAGCAATACCCACATTTAACGATGTTTCGATATCGGCTTCGGTTTTACCTAAACCAGAAAAAACAACTTTAGATGCATCTCCACCCGCTTTTAAAACGCGTGCAAGTTCACCACCTGATACGATATCAAAACCAGCACCAAGTTTTGCCAAGACATTAAGAACAGCTATATTTGAGTTAGATTTCACCGCAAAACAGATTTGATGATCAATAAAATCAAAAGCACGGTCCATATCTAAGTAATGTTTTTCAAAAGCTGCTTTTGAATAAACATACAAAGGTGTGCCAAATTGCTGCGCAAGCTGCTCCATAGAACATTGCTCTGCGTGCAATACTCCATTAATGCGAGTGAAACTCATGAATGTGTCCTTATTTCAAAGCTTAAGGTGAAGTTGTTTGGGTTGGGGCTGATGCTTCAACTGACTGTTCAGCTTGTTCATCCTGTTGCACAACTTGTTTCTGTTCTTTATTACGATAGAGCAAGTATTTCGCACGTTTGTCATAATTCGGATCAGAAGGTAGCTGTAATGCTCCTGACTGACCACAAGCGCTAAGCAAAATACTGCTGCTCAATAAACTGATGAGGCAAATGACACGACGCATCTGAGCACCTGATTTAAACAATTCGATGCAGTATACCGTGATCATGCAGGCGGCTAAAGAGTAAACTTAAAGAGAAAAACAATATGCATAAAAAACGCCAGCTTTTCAGCTGGCGTTTGATCATAACTAAATAAATTTAATTACTTTTTATGACGCGGTTTATAGAAGAAGAAATAACCAATGATCAAGATAATAAACCAAATTGGGCTGACTTTCAGCGCTTTGAACGTATCCGGTTCTAAAGACAGCACATAAATCATGCCAATAAAGAAAATAATCGTGATCCAACATGTAAATAGACCGCCCGGTAATTTAAATGTTGATTTTGCATGTAGCTCAGGGCGCGTAGTGTAATAACGGATATAACTCCAGATAATGAGTAACCACACGCAAATGAACAAAATCGTTGAAAGCGTCGTTGCAAGCGTAAATGCCTCAACTGTATTTGGAACAAAATACTGTAATGCCGCACCTAACAATAAACACGCAGCAGAGAAATACAATGCATTTGCCGGTACCGCACGTCTGTTCAATTTACCAAAAGCTTTTGGACCCTGATCTTCACGAGATAAACCAAATAACATACGGCTTGTTGAGAAGACACCACTGTTCATTGATGACATCACTGATGACAATACCACCAAGTTCATCAAGATCGCTGCTGCTGCCACACCAGCTTGGCTGAACAAGTTTACAAATGGACTGATCGCTGGATCAATTTTATTCCAAGGTGTTACAGACATCACAATCAACAATGCCAATACATAGAAAATAATGATACGGATTGGAATTGAGTTAATTGCTTTTGGTAAGTTACGTGCTGGGTCTTTGGTTTCGGCAGCCGTTGTTCCCACAAGTTCCACACCAACAAAAGCAAAGATTGCAATCTGGAAGCCTGCCAAGAAACCATGTACACCTGTTGGGAAGAAACCACCGTTAGCCCAAAGATGAGTAAATGATGCAACTTCACCTGTACTTGAGGTAAAGCCTGTAAAGATCATCCATAGGCCAACAGCGATTAAAATAATAATCGCAAGAATCTTAATGAGCGCAAACCAGAACTCTAACTCACCAAACAAGCGAACTGTTAACAGGTTTAAACCCATAATAAATACAATCGCGGCAACACTGATCATTGCCCCTTCGACAGGCGAGAAAGGTAGACCATTATTGAAGAACTGCAAGTAGTAGATAATTGCAGAAAGGTCAGCGATACCTATCGTGATCCAACATAACCAGTATGTCCATCCAACAAAGTAACCCGCCCATGGACCGATTAAATCTGTTGTGAAATCAATAAATGATTTATAGGCAAGATTTGAAAGAAGTAATTCGCCAAGCGCACGCATGACAAAAAAAACCATCGTACCAATAATCAGATAAATGAATAAGATCGATGGTCCAGCAAGACTAATTGTTTTACCTGATCCCATAAATAATCCGGTACCAATTGCACCACCAATCGCAATCAACTGTAAATGTCGATTAGAAAGACTTCGATGGAGCTCACCTTGTTCATGAGATTCACTCAGATTTTGATTCGACATTTTATGAACGCACTCCAGTAATTTTTTTAGTCAGTTAGCTAAACGCAAATCAAAAAGACGATATCGCACCATTTGCAGGCATCTTTTAAATGTATATTTTTTGACAACTTTTCAACTAACCAATTTTTGTCTGTATTGCTGATGATTTCAAGCTACATACAATTATTGGCGATAATACGCACAAGCCTATTGCAATACAACGGACTCTTAAGTCAACTTTTGTCTAATAACTTCAAACGCTCTATACAAATAAAAAAAGTAGCCTTACGGCTACTTTTTTTGAGAGATATTATTGGAAAAGTAAATTAAATTTATTTCTGCTTATTTTTTAATCTCTCCTCCCAGAAAGTCGCATTTTTAATTCCTAATTTAACAGGATCAAATGTGTACTCTGTTACTCCAGCTTTTTGCTGTGTTTCATAATCTTTTAGTGCTTTAATTGTTGGCTTCCATACAAAATATGTCACGATAATACCAACGATATTAATCCACGCCATTAAGCCCACACCGATATCACCAATTCCCCATATATAACCAGTTGCACTTAGTACCCCATAAGACACAGATAGAATAATAAAGCACTTGGTCACAAATAATAATGATGGAGATTTAGTAATGTAGCTTAGATAAGTAATGTTAGTTTCAGCAATATAGTAATATGCAACAATTGTTGTAAAAGCGAAGAAGAACACAGCTAAAGCAACAAAGATTTGCCCAAAATCACCAAACATTGTGCTAACTGCCATCTGTGTAAATGCAGGGGAACCGATTTCAACAGTCGCTCCCACATGTTGCACAATAAATTGACCAGCTTCTAAAGTTCCTTGGACATTGTATTTGCCAGTAATTAAAATCATGAAAGCTGTTGCAGAACATACAAATAAGGTATCAACATAAACTGAAAATGCCTGCACAAAACCTTGTTGAGCTGGGTGCTGTACTTCGGCTGCTGATGCTGCATGAGGACCTGTTCCTTGCCCTGCTTCATTTGAGTAAACACCACGTTTTACTCCCCAACCGATCGCTGCACCGAGACCCGCCATAGGAGAAAAAGCATCTTCAAAGATTAATTTAACGACTCCTGGTAACTCTTGAATATTCGCAATTACAATCACTACAGCCATTAGAATATATCCAGCAGCCATAAAAGGAACAACAAACTCAGCAAATCGCGCAATACGTTTGATTCCGCCAAAAATAATGATGGCAAGTAAACCAACAATCACCACAAGCGCAACAAGTTTAAATAAACCAATATCACCAAAAATAATTGTTCCTTCACCAGTAATCTGGGTAAATGCCTTCCCTACGGCATTTGCTTGAATGCCAGGTAAAAATAAACCGCAAGAAACAATCGCCGCGATAGCAAATACAATCCCTAACCAGCGCTGACCTAAACCTCTATCAAAATAAAAAGCTGGCCCACCGCGATATTGTCCTTGGTACTCAACTTTATAGATTTGTCCTAGAGTTGACTCTACATATGCAGTACCTGCCCCTAAAAAGGCAACTAACCACATCCAAAAGACAGCACCGGGCCCACCAAAGCCAATTGCTGCCGCTACACCCGCAATATTACCTACACCTACTCGTCCCGATAATGAAACAGCTAAGGCTTGAAATGATGAAATCCCCTGTTCTGAAGAAGTACCTTTTATTAGTAGTCTGGCCATTTCCTTCATTTGACGTACTTGAACAAATCTTGTCAAAATAGAAAAAAATAAACCCGCGCCTAAGCACAGGTAAATAAGTCCCTTACTCCAAATTATGCTATTTACCCAATCAACAATTTCTGCTGCACTCATACATTTCAACCTTTTGTATTTAAAAATACAATACTCATATTATTTTGTTCGTTTTTTACTTCAGCAATATCCATGCCATCTCTATAATAAACAGTTAGATACATACATCAGTAAAAACACCTTCCTTGGGGATAGATTAGATTTTCTATATCCACTTAAAACAAACTCTATCTGACTTGTAAAAATCCTATATCGTGTTATTTTTGACGTCTTTCCCTTTTAGTTCCTAAAAAAGATCCTTTTCTAATTCCTAATGTTCTACATGAAAAACGTAGGAGAAAAAGTTAAGGACTCTCTATAGAACTATATTTATATAATATTGAGCAAAATTTCAATTTTTTATGAGCAAAGTCAAAACTGTTTACCGTTGCGAACAATGTGGCGCCGATCATCTTAAATGGGCTGGTCAATGCTCAGAGTGTGGTGAATGGAATTCTCTGACTGAAGTTAAACTTGAGCCAACCACTGCTCACCGTGCACGCCCTAAAATTGGAGGCTATGCGGGTCAAGTTGCTAACATTACAACGCTAAATAAAGTTTCAGTTTCTCATGAAACCCGCTTACCTACAGGCATTAGTGAATTTGACCGAGTGCTTGGCGGCGGTTTGGTGACAGGTTCTGTGGTGCTGATTGGTGGTGACCCTGGTATTGGTAAATCAACCATTCTTTTACAAACGGCAACCCACATGGCAAGCGCAAAAAGTTCTGCACTTTATATTACAGGTGAAGAATCTTTATCTCAGGTCGCCTTGCGTGCACAGCGTCTTGACTTACCAACTGATCAATTAAAAGTCATGGCTGAAACCTGTGTCGAGCGAATTTGTGAAGTTTTAGAACAAGAAAAACCCGTAGTCGCTATTCTAGATTCGATTCAAACACTTTACACAGAAACCCTCCAATCTGCTCCAGGTGGTGTTTCTCAAATTCGTGAATCTGCTGCTTTATTAACCCGTTATGCAAAAAATAGTGGCACCGCGCTATTTATTGTTGGCCATGTGACCAAAGAAGGTGCACTGGCAGGTCCGCGTGTTTTAGAGCATATGGTGGACTGCGTACTCTACTTTGAAGGTCAATCAGACTCTCGCTATCGAATGATTCGTGCTGTTAAAAATCGTTTTGGTGCAGTGAATGAGCTTGGCGTATTTGGCATGACGGATAAAGGCTTACGTGAAGTTGCTAACCCTTCTGCTATTTTCTTAAGTCGTTATGATGAAGCGATTCCCGGCTCAATTGTCATGATTAGCCGTGAAGGAACTCGCCCTCTTTTGGTTGAAGTACAAGCTTTAGTTGATGATGCTCAAGGACAACCACGACGCGTTGCACTTGGTCTTGAACAAAACCGTTTAAATATGCTGCTTGCTGTAATGCATCGTCATGGTGGTGTGCAAACTACTGGGCAAGATGTATACGTTAACATTGTAGGTGGTTTAAAAATTACCGAAACAGGTTCTGATTTAGCTGTTTTACTCGCATGTGCTTCAAGTTTACGTACTAAAGCGTTGCCCCAACAACTTGCAGTTTTTGGTGAAGTTGGTCTTTCTGGTGAAATTCGCCCTGTTCCTAACGGTCAGGAGCGCTTAAAAGAAGCAGCAAAACATGGCTTTAAATATGTCATTTTACCAAGAGGCAACGCTCCCCAAAAGGCAATTCCAGGTGTACAAGTCATTGCTGTTGCCCGCCTGCATGAAGCCTTGACTGAGGCGATGCAACTTAGTGATGAATTGACATAAAAAAATATACTTTTAAGGTTGAAATTTAGAGTAAAAGTCTGCATAAATACTATTACAAATTAACTTTAAACAGGAATTTCCTATGGAAGTACACCAGCGTGGCTTGATTACCGGTATTTTAATGGCTGCTTTAGCAATTTCTCCTCTTGCTGAAGCTAAACGTGCAGGTGGTGGTAAAAGCCATGGTATGGCACGTTCTACTACTTCAAGCCAATCTTATCAACAACCTCGTCAAGTGACTCCAGTTCAACAAACCACTACAGCGCCTCAGAAATCTGGTCCAGGCGTTGGTTCAATGGTTGCAGCTGGTGTGGCTGGTGCTGCCGTAGGTGCTGTAGCAGCAAATGCTTTAGCTGATGACAAACCGACATCAACTGAACAACAAGCTACTCAGGCTCAAGCTCAAGAAGAGAAAAAAGGTGGAATCCCAGGTTGGATTTGGGTATTGCTTGCCGCAGCTCTTGCTTTCTTTGTATTCCGTAAATTGGGATCAAAAAAAAAATTAGCGGGTAACAACCCTTACGCACCAAATAGCAACGGTCAAAACCCATTTGGCCGTTCTGCTGCGCCACAAGCAGCTCCACGTAATGCTGGCGATAATACAAATATCTTTGGTCAATCTGTGGGTGGCGGTGCAGCAACGCAAGCACCTTTTGGTGGTGTAACCACGAGCAATGGCAATCAACTTCCAGATGGTAGTGAACCAGCTGCGTTTTTACGTATTGCACGTCAACGTTTTAATCACATCCAATCGATGAATACTGCAAGTAACATTGAAGAAATTCGCCGTTACTTAACACCAGAACTTTATAGTTCTATGTATAACGATATCATGGAAAACCAAGATCAGGACGTTGCTGAATTTAGCAACTTGAATGCGATGGTTGTAGACAGTGCAACTGAAAATGGTCAATACGTAGTAAGCGTACGTTTCACTGGTACAGTAAGTGAAGACCTAAACAGCTTGCCACAACCGTTTACCGAAATCTGGCACTTTGTTAAGCCTGCTGGCTCTCAGCAAGACTGGGTTGTTGCAGGTATTCAACAAGCTTAAGCTAAATAAATCCTAAATAAAAAAGCCACAATATTGTGGCTTTTTTTATTTGTCAGCGTTTAAGCAATTTCTGCTGGAAAGGTCACTACTTTTTCAATTTTGACCTGATCCATTGCAACCATGAGTAAACGGTCTACACCTAAAGCAATACCTGAGCATTCCGGCATATGAGGCAATGCTGCTAACAGATGCTCATCTAAAGGCATAACATGAAGCCCTTGCTTAGCCCGCTCTGCATTATCTGCTTCAAAGCGTGAACGTAACACGTCTGCATCAAGCAATTCATCGTAGGCATTGGCTAGCTCTAAGCCTTCAATATAAACCTCAAAACGCGCCGCGACCTCTTCCCCATCTTCATCTACTTTCACTTTTGCCAAAGAGGCCATTTCTGGTGGAAAGTCAGTTAAAAAAACTGGAGCATCAAATCCTAAACTTGGTTCAACAAAATGAGAAAACAACAAATCCATATAAGCTAGGCGATCATCGCCCAAGTCGAGATTTAACCCCACACGATTTGCCGTATCTTTGAGTTGTTTCAAGGTTGCCTGCAAAGGGTTGATATCAAGACGATCTTGAAAGGCATGTTTATAACTTAAAATAAACGGACGAACTTCACCAAAACGATGCTGCAAACAGGTTTGCAATAAATCGGCTGTTTCATGCATTAACGCTTTTAAGTCTAGACCCGGACGGTACCATTCAAGCATGGTAAATTCACTATTGTGTTTACGCCCGTGCTCATCGTCTCGAAAAACTTTACAGATTTGATAAATCGGCCCACTACCGCTCGCCAATAAACGCTTCATGGCAAACTCTGGTGAAGTCTGTAAATATTGAGTTTGCAATTTGCCGTTAATATGACGCAAAGCCTGAACTGAAGCTAAATGCACATCGGTGACACCTGCCTGTGAAACGATTGGTGTTTCGACTTCCATGACACCACGTTCAGCAAAAAACTGACGAATTTGGGTATAGAGCTTGGCACGTGCTTTTAAGGCATCAATTGAACAAGTAGGTTGATAGCTTAAACTCATGCCTGTGGTCCCCCATGTGCTGCCCATTCACGGCGCAGCGGATAATTCTTGCGTAATAAATCAAATGCTTTTTGCTCTACTTTTCCGTCTTTAATGCAAGCACGAATGTTGGCATCATCTTGAGCAATATCATAAATCTGAGCTAACTTTTGCTTTAACACTGCTTTTAAATCATGTCCTGAAAAATAGTCTTCGCATGTAGGGAGCTGAGTTTCAAAACGCTTATTCATGTCATATCCAAACTTTTGGCAAAACACTTCATAAATCATTTGTGTACCGCGGGCTTTTCCTTCAAGGCTATAACCAGCAATATGCGGTGTTGCTAAAGCCAACATGTCTATAAGTTCTTCTGATATGATTGGTTCATGCTCAAATACATCAAGCACCACTTTACGCTGGGTCCGATGAATATCCTCCATTAAAGCGACTTCTTTCACGACTGGACCACGTGCACTATTAATTAAAATCGTGTCAGGTTGAAGTGCTGCAAAAGCTTTTTCATCAAACAAATGATATGTCGGATGTTGACCGTTTTTTGTAAGCGGCACATGAATTGAAATGGCATTGGCTTGTTGCAACAAAGTTTCTAAGCTTACATTTTCAATTGTGTCTAGTTTCACATATGGGTCAAAGCCAATTACATTCCAACCAAGTAACTGAGCCATATAGACCAAACGCTTACCGACGTTGCCAAGGCCAACAATGCCTAGGGTAAATTTTTCTTGTTGTTCTAAAAGGTTTGCATCTAAATGAAGTAAAGCAGTAATGACATATTCAGCAACCGCTTGCGCATTACAACCAGCCGCATTTGCCCAAGTAATTCCTTGTTTTTCTAACGCTGCAATATCTAAATGATCGGTCCCAATTGTGGCACTGCCCACATATTTTAATGCTGTGTTTTCAATTAAACTTGCGTTAACCGCAGTAACCGAGCGGACCAGTAAAGCTTGAGCATCTTTTACATCTGCATGGGTTAAAGTACGCCCTGCTTTGTGTTGAATATCGCCAAACTCAGAAAAAAAGTAATCGGTAAATGCCAAATTTTCATCTGCGACGATTTTCATTGTCTGCAACCCATAGCTTATAAAAACGTTATTATCCTTTGAGTTGTGGCAAAGTACAATGTTAAGGCTATTAAATTAGTACAGGGTTTCAAGACTCAGTTTAATTACAACCCACCACCAAAATAAAAGTAAGTCATGACCGCAAGAGTGAGCCACATTAAAATAATAAGTACAGCAACCAAATAATTTCGTGGCCCTTTTTCATGTTCTTCTAGCCATTCATTAGCTTGTTGTTCCGCATCTAAAATGACTTGTTGAGGTGTAAAACGAACAGCTAACCAAATCAGCATCGGTAGAATGATGGCCTCATCTAAAAGGCCTAAAATAGGAATAAAATCTGGAATTAAATCGATTGGACTAAAGGCATAAGCCACAGCCACCACAGCAATAACTTTTGGGAACCATGGCATTTGAGGATGCTTTGATGCAAACCAAAGCATAATAATTTGTTTTTTTAGACGTTTTGCCCATTCTTTTAGTGATTGTAACCAAGACATTTGGACAGACTCTGAACCTTTAGAGTTTTATAATAATCCATAAAACCTATCCTTAGCTTAAAAGCCAAAGAAATGTCAGATGAGCTCTATTTTAGGTTCATCACCTTGAACAATATATTTTAAATTTCTGTATATAAAACAAATCTATCTCCCCTACAAAAACTTGCCAAAGTCAGGCCAGATTGTTTGGCTAATTGAATAGCCATGCTGGTAGGTGCTGAAATTGACGCCAATAGGCTGATGTTCAGCTGGGCACATTTTCGTATCAGTTCATAACTTGCCCGACTGGTCATCACCACAAAACCTAAACTGGTGTCGTAGTTTTGTTGCGCTAAATAACCGATTAATTTGTCTAGGGCATTATGGCGGCCAACATCTTCAAATAAAGCGACAATGTGACCATCAACCACCCACGCTGCGGCATGTGCGCCACCCGTTAAAGCGGTAATTTCCTGTTGGGCTTTTAAATGGGAAATAGCACTCGGAATTTGCTCAAGCCATATTTTTGATGCATGCGTTGTAATTTTAGGAACGTCTAACTGAAACTGCTCTAAACTCTCAATTCCACACAAACCACACCCTGTACGACCGACCATCATACGGCGATGTTCCTTTAAGGCAGCAAATGCTCTCGATGAAATAGTCATTTCCACCGTAATGCCCAATTCATTTTGATGTAGATCAAGCGCATATAGCTCTTTTAAGCTGGTTAAAATGCCTTCTGAGAGACTAAAACCTTTGGCAAATAATTCGACATCTGTTGGTGTCGCCATCATCACCGCATGCGAAATGTCGTTATACACCAAGGCAATTGGGTACTCTTGCACAATATGATCTAAAACATTTTCAGAGTCGTTTTTGTTAAACCGCTGTACTGGTAATGTTTCAACCCCATAGGAATGTGGTGTCAAAATTATTTCCTTTATTTCAAAATGGCGCTTGTTTAGAGCGCCATTTGTTTGGATGACATTTTTTAATATTGCCTTTGATTAAAGGTTGCTTACTTTCTTATCAGCGTCTTCAGGCGCAACTGCTGTTGCCAAGTTAAAATGCTCTGGCGCATTTCCGGGATGCAAAATCACAGGAACACTTTTTGAAGCAGGAATCTTGGCATATTTATCATGACTGCTTAATGCCACCAAAGGATTAGTTTCCGGATAGTAAGCGGCTAAACTACCTCGCGGAATGTTGTACGGCACAATACGGAAACTATGCACGATACGTTTCACACCGTCCGAGAAAACACTTTCAATATCGACCCACTGATTTGCTTCAAATCCAGCTTCATCAATATCAGCTTGATTCATAAACAACACACGGCGCTGACCGAAAACCCCACGATAACGGTCATCTAGACCATATAGAGTAGTGTTGTATTGGTCATGAGAACGCGTGGTCATTAATGTATAAACTTTACTTTCGGTATATGCGGCAGCGTACTGATTTTCTTTATCGGCATAGACTTCACTCAGCGGTGTAATCATAAACTGCGCTTTACCACTTTTTGTATTCCAGATGTGCTGATTGGCTGGATGTTCGAGGTGGAAGCCACCCGGTTTATAGACACGTAAATTAAAGTCATGGAACTCATCAAAGACATCGGCAATTGAGTCACGGATACGGTCATAGCTTTCAATGTACCATTTCCATTTAATCTGACTGTCTGGAAGCACTGCTTCGGCCATTCGGGCGACGATATCTGGTTCAGACAAAATATTGTCAGAAATTGGCGTGTTACGCCCTGCCGACAAGTGGACATTACTCATTGAATCTTCAACTGAAATTGCTTGTGGGCCGTGAAGCTGTTCATCAATTTCGGTACGGCCCAAACATGGCAAAATTAATGCATCTTTACCACACACCAAATGGCTACGATTTAACTTAGTGGCGACATGAACGGTTAAATTACATTTTCTAAGCGCTTCTTGGGTATACGGCGTATCTGGCGTTGCAACCGCAAAGTTTCCGCCCAAACCAATAAAGACTTTGACCTCGCCCTCAGCCATAGCTTTAATGGTTTCGACCACACCATGCCCATTTTTTCTCGGTGATTTAATTCCAAATACGCGATCAATGTTGTCGAGTAATTTAGAGCTAGGTAGTTCATTAATGCCCATGGTTCGGTCGCCTTGCACGTTACTGTGTCCACGAACTGGACATAGCCCTGCACCTGGCCTACCAATTTGGCCACGTGCTAACAATAAATTTGCCAGCATGTGTACATTGGCTGTTCCGTGGCGGTGTTGAGTAATACCCATTCCCCAACAAAAAATTGAACGCTCTGATTCTAAAAAGAGTTTGGAGAGTTTTTCTAAATGTTCAGGCGACAACCCTGAGTGTTTATAAATATCTGCCCATTCAGTTCTTTCAACCTCAGCAATCATTTCATCAAAACCAACGGTATTAACCGCAATAAAGTTTCGGTCAAAAACGCTTGGTTTACCTGAGGCAAGTGCTTTTTTATCCCACTCATTTAAGTGCTTTAACATCCCTAACATGAGTGCATAGTCACCGCCAATTTTAGGTTGGAAGTAATAACGACTAATTGGCGTACTGCCGTTAGTCATCATTTCAAGCGGTGCTTGCGGGTCTTGGAAACGTTCGAGGCCTCGCTCTTTAATAGGGTTAATCGCAATAATGTTACCGCCGCGTTTAGACACTTCACGCAAAGTACCTAACATACGTGGATGGTTCGTGCCGGGGTTATGCCCAAAACTAAAAATTGCATCGGCTATATCAAAGTCGTCTAGGGTGACTGTGCCCTTTCCTAAACCAATCGAGTCAAGCAAGCCAACACTTGTGGTTTCATGGCACATGTTGGAACAGTCTGGAAAGTTATTTGTACCGAAGCTTCGCACAAACAATTGATATAAAAATGCGGCTTCGTTACTGGCACGTCCCGATGTGTAAAACGCTGCTTGGTCTGGGTTATCTAGTGCATGTAAATGTTGAGCAATGAGCTTAAATGCATCATCCCACGAAATAGGAACATATTTATCGGTTGCAGCATCATAACGAACTGGGTCGGTTAAGCGGCCTAGGTCTTCTAGGAAAAAATCGCTTTGTTCTGACAGCCAACTGACGGTATGCCCTGCGAAATATTCAGGAGTAACGGTTTTACTGGTTGCTTCAAAGGCAACCGCTTTGGCACCATTTTCACAGAAGTTAAATGCGTGAGCGTCTTTCTTTTCTGGCCATGCACAGCCGGGACAATCAAAACCTGTCGGCTGGTTAATGTTGAGTAAGGTAATTGAGCCTTTGCCTAAAATATCTTGTCGCTTTAGGTTTCGAGCAACACTCAGCAGTGCGCCCCACCCGCCAGCAGGATGAGTATATGGCTCAATTCGCGCAAAACTATTATTTTCCTGTATGTGCTTTTGTTCTTCTGAATTATCCACTTTTTCATCCTCTTATTTCTTCTTAGGCATTCAACAGATCCAATAAAACCACAATTTAATTATGCTTATATCAAGAATCGCTGCTGTCTAGCTTGTGGGTAGAGTCCGCTTGGTATGTTATTCACCATATTTTAAAAAGCTGGCTCAACCGTTCTTATAATATGTGCCATATTCTTTACAATTACAATAATTCAAGCCAACCACGTTATTTGCATAAAAACATACAAAACAATGATTTAAATAGATATTAATTCTATCTTTTACAGATAAAAACATTATTAGGTTTCATTTTTAACCGATTGAAAGCTTTTTAAAATTGACACTTACACGACTTTATCTATGTTTTTTTCGCATTAAGCAGTATAAAACAATTAAAAATTTATCTGCATTAGAGCATTTATGAAGGTTGTAATCGCCCCTGATTCATTTAAAGACAGCTTACCTGCTTTAAACGTAGCTCAGGCCATTGCCAAAGGATGGCAAGAAGTTTTTCCTCATGCAGAAACGATTTTATGCCCGATGGCCGATGGCGGCGAAGGAACTATTGAAGCAGTGTTAGAGGTCTGTGAAGGTGAATGGCGTGAAAAAACTGTAGTCGGGCCATTAGGTCAGCCTGTTCAGGCCAAATGGGGATGGTTAGAAAAACAAAAAATCGCCATCATTGAAATGGCTCAAGCGAGCGGCATACAGTTAGTCCCACCGTCAGAGCGTGATGCTTGCCACAGCACAACGTTTGGAACAGGCCAGCTCATTCTGGATGCTTTAGATGCAGGCGCAAAAGATATTATTTTAACTGTAGGCGGTAGTGCTACTAATGATGGCGGCACAGGATTACTGAGTGCTTTAGGTGCTCTTTTGCTCGATGCCAACCAAAAGGTTTTACCCGCAGGTGGCCTCGCTCTAAGCAACTTATCAGAAATTGATTTAACACATTTCGACTCACGTATTGAGCACACACGGTTTTTACTGGCTGCCGATGTGACCAATCCGCTTTGCGGTCCAAATGGTGCATCTCATGTTTTTGGCCCACAAAAAGGTGCTTCCCCTACTCAAGTAAAGTCACTCGATGAAGCGCTCGCTCATTTTGCCGATGTCTCTGCTGAGCTTTTAGGTTTCGACAAACGAGAGGAAGCAGGTTCTGGCGCTGCTGGTGGTTTGGGCTTTGCAGCCAAAAGTTATTTAGATGCAGACTTTAAGGCTGGGGTTAAAGTCGTGGCTGAACTGAATCAGCTTGAGCATAAAATCTCTAACGCGGATTGGGTCATTACAGGCGAAGGTAAATTTGACCAGCAAACCTTAAGCGGTAAAACCGTTTTTGGGGTGAGTCAAATTGCCAAAACACACAATGTTCCAGTCATTGTGATTGCAGGGACATTAGGCGAAGGCTACCAAGCGCTTTATGAGCACGGCGTTACAGCTGCATTTTCGCTAACTAATGGCCCCATCACATTAGAACAAGCCTGCGAACATGCAGCAGAACTCATTTATGAAAGAACAGTCGATATTGCGAGGTTAATTCAGTTTAATATGAACCAAGCTTAAATATTACTTTGTTATTTTAAAAACGATCAAACCAAGAGATAGGAAAATCTTATGAATGTTATTGATGCCATCCGTAACCGCCGCGCAGTTAAACGCTTCGACCCTACTTTTCAACTCTCTGACGATAACAAAAAGCAGTTATTACAAGAAGTTTTAGCCAATGCGCCAAGCGCTTTTAACTTACAACATTGGCGTCCAGTCATCATTGAAGATACTGAGTTAAGACAAAAAATTCGCACCATTGCTTGGGATCAACCACAAGTTACAGAATCATCATTACTGATTGTGTTGTGTGCAAAAGTAAATACATGGGAAGTTGATGCTAAGCGTGTGTGGGATGGCGCGACTCCAGAAGTACAAAATATTATGGCTGGTGCAATTGACCAATATTACCGTGACCGTCCACAAACCCAACGTGACGAAGTGATGCGTAGTGCAGGTATTTTTGCTCAAACTTTAATGTTACTTGCTCAAGAGCATGGTTTAGACAGTTGCCCAATGGATGGTTTTGACTTTGACGCAATGGCAAAGCTCATTAACTTACCTGAAGACCATGTGGTGTGTTTAATGATTGCTGTTGGTAAGTCGGCTTCCGAGCCTTACCCACGCGTGGGCAAACTTCCTTACGACGATGTCATTATTCAAAATACATTCTAAGTTTTTAAAATTATTAAAATTTCATACTATTTTATAAATATAAAATAGTATGAAATTCTCAAATTAATTAAAAACAATATACATAAATAAATATTATCAAAAAAAATATCTTGACTTGATCAAAAAAAGCGCAAAAAATATTAATTAGAATAATAAGGTTAATATAGTGAGGCAGAATATGAATAAATTATTATTCCTATCTAGTGTTATTATTTGCCTGCTAAGTACTTCTGTTTTTTCAAAAGAATTTTCAAATAATTCTCTCCAAACAGAGTATCCAAATAATAAACAATTAAATAGCGATATCCTCTTAAAAAAAGTAGAAGATATCAATTCTAAAAATCAAAAAAATAAAGAAATAGGTATTCCTTTAAAATACTCTACTAACAATATACGAGATAACCCAAGTACTAAATCTAAAAATGATTGCCCATATTGTATGCAATTAATACCCACCCCCACTCGTGCTACGTCCCCCTCTCGATCTCCCTGTTACCCCCAAAAGGAGAATTAAAAATGAACTCAATTATTAAAATTATTGTTTTTGAAACAATATTATTACTATCAATAAATGTTTACTCTACAACAGATACTTCCACGCCCCCTCAAAATACTAACTTATTAAAAAATACAGCATTCACAGATGCAGATGTTAAAAAAACTGAAAATAAATTAAGAATAGAAAGACTAGAATCGGAAATAAAAAAACTTCACCTTGAAGATAAAGAAACAGAAATGTTAATAGCTTCAAATAATAATATTTATCAAATACGAGGCGATACTTTTAAAAACCAACAAAAACAGAATATTATGATTTTTTATTTAGTTTTATTTTTAGTGGTAAGCAGTATTTCTTTTGTTTTCATCCAACTATTCATTTGGGCAAAAGAGTATAAAAAACAAAATGACATGATTAATCAGATGAGAAATAGTCCAAATAATAACCCTACTCAAACTGAAAACGATCAAAATGATACCACTAATCAAATAGAAAATAGTCAATTTGAATTGTCACCACAAAGTTTAAAAGTAACTACTCCATTTATAGGGCTATTAACATTAATCGTAACTTATCTCTTTTTCTATATGTATATCACAGAGGTTTACAAAATAACTGAGATGTCTTAATAACAAACTTTAAGGGATAGCTTCTTATAATTTTAAATAGGCACCCTATTAAAAGTCCTTTCATACAAGGACTTTTATTTTAGAATAATATTTATCAATCCACTTCAAAACTGATTTAATGAAGATGTTTTAAATCTTTTATTAGTAATATTATTTTGCTTCTTTTAAAAACTTATCTCAAAATAAGCACATTAAATATTCTAAAATTATAAATTACATATATTATGTCTCTTTAAACTGCTTCAAAAAACATTCTAATATCATCTCTCTATCCCCTACTTGACCCGAGCTTAAAAGCTGAATAATAGTCCCCTCAATCATATATAAAAATAATTTGGCGTCCTGAAAGGAATCATCTCTTTTTAGTTTTATTAACTGACTATAGATTTCATTAAGCAACCATGTTCTATATCTCATTGTGGTTATATAGGCTTTTGGATAGGTCGGTTTGGTTTCAAAAATTGCTTTAAATAATAGATAGTAAAGCCCCTCCAAATCGGTATGTAAGACATAAAGTTTCTTAAGTTTATCCACCACACTTGTTTGACTGGTGTACTCAACCATTGAAACTACTTTTTCTTTTAAACGTTCTTTTTGCACGATCATGCAGATTTCGATAAAACGCTCTTTAGAGTGAAAGTAATGATAAAAAGTCGCTTTTGGAATTTGAGACTCTTTCACAATTCTGTCGACTCCAACCGTATGAAATCCGTGATGGTGAAACAGATCAATTGATTTATTTACGACTTGTATGGCACGTGGGGAGATCACTAAATGTGGCATAGTTTTACCGTTATAAAATTATTGTTGTAGATAAGTGAGATACTTTTTTGGGAGAAAAAAAGGCATAGCAAAGCCGTTAAGACTGTGTTTTGCACATCTCAAGTTTTATTGTTGATTAAGTTTTTGGTCGCGACGAATTAAAGCCTGAAAGTGCTAATGGCTATCAAGCTACTTATAAATTTAAGTGGTGTCGATATAGACTTTGGCAAAGGCTGCCAAGAAATAATGGATGTGCAAAGCCAACTCCTTTTTATTTGGAGTTCTGCCAGACATTTATAGAATTATGGTGGCAGAACGAAAGGGGGTTAGCAGACTGGCTCAAGACCCAGCACACCCTAAGGTGTCCCCCTTCCGTCCTACCGCTACAAAAAGGGAGACGAACGGATCTACATCAAAAAAATGAATTTTTTCAATGTTCTTGAGCACGGTCTGCTAAAACCGGCTGGCAATGTGGCCAGCAGGCAAAGAATAGTGCCCTGTCCTTTTACAGTCAAGCACACAAAATGACATTTGTTTTAATTTAGATCATTAAAAAGTAAGGATAAATAATGAGATGATTATTGTTAAATGGGAGTTTATAAAGGCATAAAAACAGAAAAATTAGTAAACAACTATTTGTTATGTTTACGCGAATATTCAGCATAAGGAAAATGATAGATCTTCATTTGAATTAAATTTAAAAGTTATTACACAAACACTGATAATTATAAAAACACTATCCTCTAGACGCGATAGAATTTTAAAAAATGATTTTTACATAAGGTATCGGATGAACAGACAGAAAATTGGCGTAGACCTTGGAGGTACTAAATTATTAATATTATGTGATGAAATTGAGGAGATATTTAGTACAGGAATTTCATTCACCCCAGAAGAATTAATATCACACCTACAATCTTTTATTTTAAAACATGGAGTTAAACCCGAAAGCATAAGCCTAGCAGTGCCGGGTCTAGTTAACGAATATGGGCACATTGTTAATTGTGATGTCCTCCCTGCATTTATAGGTTGGCAGGGAAATGAAGCATTAAAATTATTATGTAGTAAAACAATTATCTTAAATGATGTAAAAGCTGCCATGCATGCGGAACTAAATGATTCCTCGGCTCATGCTGCAAGCGGCATTATTATGATTGGGACAGGTATTGGGGCTGCATTCATAATAAATGGAAAACCCTTACTGGGAGCTAGTGGTTGGGCTGGTGAGCTAGGTTACTTACCAGTAAAAAGTAATGAAGGAATTAAGCGTTTAGATGAAGTTGCAAGTGGCTCAGCAATTGCCAAGCAATGTGCACTCAGCCCATCTAATCTAGCATTAATGGCTAACAATGGAGATCAAGCAACTTTAACTGTTATAAAAGAGGCAGGCACAGCTTTAGGGCTTGGAATAGCAACTGTTATTAATCTTTTAAACCCATCGCAATTAGTAATAGGAGGAGGAACGATAGAATTACCCGGTTATTTAGACGCGGCTTTAAAGTCTGCTAAAGAAAACTGCCTTCCTGAGCTTTGGCAAGATTGCGACATATCAAAAGTAAAAGCGGGAAGAAAAGTAACTGCTTTAGGTGCTATACGTGCAATTGAACAATAAAATAATATGAGTATTTTTCTGATTCGACATGCTGAGAGTGAAGCCAATATTAATGGAAAAACCCTTTCGCATGCTTTGATTGCTTTAAGTGAACATGGACATAAACAAGCTCAAGCACTCTGTTCACAATTACCTAAAGGCATTAACTGAAAATTATGATCAAAAGAATTTGGCTGTGTTTAGCCATGGACAGTTTTTACAACTTTTGATGATGCAAATACAGCAGCCTCAGCCGTTATCCAAAGAGTTGATGCGGCAATTTAGATTCAACTTGATAAATCAGCCTATTGGGAACACTCAGATTTTTACTTATTGAACTGATAAATTTCGTATAAGGTGTATTACTTTAATTTTAAATAATCTTCATAACTCATTGTCTCTAAAACATGTAATTTACTTATTTCTAGTTTTTTCATAATATCTGGAATCAAAGATCTATTAGCTAAAAAGAGCTGATCAGTCCTATCAAATCCACCTTGTAGCCTTATTCTTCCATTTTGAACATAAATATCCATTAACTGTTGTTCTCTTAGACTTTTTATAACAGTGGCTTTATATTCATCAAAATCTATTTTTTTATTATCTTTAAAAGAATATTCATCAAAAAGTTGGTAGTAAAAGTTTAAGAATTTTTCTTCTCCATTTAAATAGTCATCTAAACTATTATTTTTCAATGAGATGTCGTAGCAAATGATATTTGATTGATCAGCTTCTACTTCTGAAAGCCAATGATCAAAAATAGAAATAGAAATGACCGTATCCCACATAAATTTACTCAAATTACTAGAATTTTATAAGGAGATATTAGAAGCTTTTCGCTGCAACCAGCACACCAACTGTTTTTTTCTAAAAACATAGAACTCTCTTTATTAATTAATCCAACAATGCATAAGACTACCGACTTAATCTCTAAAGAGGTCGAATAGAGCTTTTCAGTAAGGTTGAAACCAAGGTTTCTTTGGTGCAGTCCCCGTATATGCAGGACTAACTTTAATTGGTCCCTGACCTTTTTCGCATTGTTGAACACCCCACTCACTCGGGCGAAAACGCGCATTAGGTCCATCGGGTTCAGGTTTACCAAATTCTTTTGCAATATCATAATGAATCGATGGAATTTCAAGTAACACGATGTCTCCACGAGAACAGGCAATTGTAGGACGCTTTGTGTCGTAAACCCATTTACCATAACCATTTTCCCCATTAGGGTCAAAGCGCATGACGGGCCCTATTTGCTGATCCCATGCCAATTCCATTCGAGGAGGTTCCATCGCAGTTACCCACATTCCTGCGACTTTTACAGGATGAGGGAAACGTACCGCCTGTAATCCTCGTAAACTCAAGGGTAATTGAGGCTCACCGTTGTCAAAAGCATCGTAACGACTAATTAAACTCCCTTTGGGAATCAGCAGTTCTCCATATTGGGCATTTTGAGATAAAACGAAATGGCTGCGACTTTCTTTATAATGCTGCTCAAGTGCGAACTCATACTTTACCGATGCAATCATATAAAATAGATAAACAGCCCACAGATCACATATCAATGCCAACAGCGTAATGAATAATGTCTTTCGAGAAAAAAAACTAACGGGCTTTTGAGCCCTATTTCGCCACAAGAATATTAATTTCACCAACAAGCCTAGTGTTAGTACAACACCAATCAATGGAATAATAAACAACAGAAAAATTGCAAAAAAAGAGAATGGCTGTACTGGTATCATAATTTTTAAATCTGTAACTTCATATTTTTCTAGGGAGGAATGATAAGAAAATTGTATATACCTATATTTAAAAAATAGAAATGGTTAGTCAATAAATTAATTTATTACAATACGAAAAAGATACACCTTTCTGATATCAAAGATATATATAAAATATACAATTGAAAGCTTGTATAAACGTGCAAAAAATTAAATTTAATAGAGTTGTTAATCCTTTTATTTTAATTTATTTAAATTTTATTTTATAAACAATAAAATCCTTAACACTTCTATCAGGAATAATCAATCATGGAAAAACAAGATAAGATATCAATTGCTCATAGATATCTTAAAAATACCATTTCTAAAGTAACAAGCCAGCCCACACATGAGCTAAAAAATTATAAATCTACGAAAAATGAGAATTGTTTCTTTTTTATTCATAATTTCGATACTTATGAATTAGAAGCTAAATTTAATTACTGCGATGGCTATCCCCAAAAAGTAGCTCTACTTATACATGGAGGCAACTCTGATTTAAGCTCTTTAAGCCCATTAGAAGATCTGCTTAGAAAGAAAAATATTGCAACTCTTTCATTTAATTTAAGTGGTTTAAATACTACAAGTAAAACAAAATCATCATTATCTCAAAATATAAATGAAAGTATGACTTTTTATAGTCTTTTAAAAAAGGTAGATATTGTTATTGGATATAGTTTAGGTGGTTATATTGCAATTAATTTAGCGAAAGAATTTGAAATAGAGAAATTGGTTCTATTATGCCCTGCTATATACTCAGATCAAGCAGTAAATAAAGCATATGGAAATGAATTTAAGAATGAAATATCTAAACCATATAGTTTTTATTCCTCAACAACTTGGCATTTCTTAATGAATTATAGAAAAGATGTATTAATCGTTTATGGTGAATTGGATGGAGTAAAAACTAATAATGGAAAGTCGAAAGGACTTTATGAAATTAATGGTGCCACTAAGTACTCCCCAATCCCCTATGAGATAGTCCAAGCATTTAAAAAAATTTCTGTGCGAAAAGCTAATTTTAATTTAATAATTGAGAAAAATAAAGATCATTATCTCATAAAAAATATAAAAAAATATAATATTTAAAAAAATATTGATTTTAAAAAGAAGACAATCTAGTCTTTAGCAGAATTTTAATCACAATAAACTAGCCATGAATCAAATAGTTAAGAACTTAGAAACTTATCATCTTCATCTTTCTTCCGAGGTTTCCAATCTAATTAGTGAAATGTCTTATGAATTGGCACTATTAGGAGGTCCTGATTCGTTACATACTCAAGAAAAGATTCTGGCGTTTAAGGAAATACTAATCGCAAAATTAAATTCATATGAAAAAAGTATTTTAGACAAATATATTCATAGAGAAATACCTTATCTAGTTCTTGAAGGGCTAAATATTAAAAAATTAGATCGTAGTAAAATTGATATTACTCAATCAACACAACTCCCTTCACTCGAAATACTCGAAAAAGATATAGATATACTAACGCTAGCTTCTTCTGAACAAATAATATTGGCTCTTCTAGAGGAAGATGCTTTCGCATTTGATATAGATAACTTAGGTAAAATCGTTAGAATTGTTGCAAACTTAAAAGGTGGTGGAGTTACAAAAATTGAAAATGAGAAACCAGATAAGAGTTCACATTCAGGTATAGAATTAACTGCACATACCGAAGCTCCTTATCACACCGTTACTAAAGTCGTTGATAATCATTCACCGGCTCCTTCTTCTTTAATTTTAACAGCAAGGTGGAATCCCTTAAACGAACCTACCAGCTTAATTCCTATATCAAGAATATTAAGTCAATTAACTCTTGAAGAGACAATGGCTTTAACTACTGAAAGTTTTAACTTTACCAGAAGTGAAACATTTAATGAGGGTCAAGGATCAGGTGGAGAAAATGTTTCTATCTTAGAAGTAGATAAATATGGTTATATAGCCATGAAATATAATTCATATAGATTCACTCCAAATGAGAATGCCTCTTTAAAAATTAAAAATGCTTTTTATAAGTTTGAATCTATTATTCGACAAGCTAGTATTGTTGATCCTATTCATTTGGATCCTCATACAGTTTTAATTATTAATAATAGTTTATGCTTACATTGTAGAGATATTATTAAAGATAATCGAAGAACATTAGTTCGTTTATTTGGTTATAGAAAAAATCTTGATTATATTCTAGTGCAAAAAAATCCTCTTATTGTTAAAGGCTAATAAATTGAATTTTGAAATCCTACTCATCTTAGGCTTAGTGGCTATGGTAGCTGGATTTATTGATGCTATTGCAGGTGGGGGTGGCTTAATCACTCTACCTGCATTGCTCTTATCAGGCGTCCCTCCTGTATCTGCAATAGCAACCAATAAATTACAAGCGGCCTCTGCAACACTTTCAGCAACTATTAGTTTCGCAAGAAAAGGGCTAATCGAATGGCGTAAAGCGATGCCTATAGCTTGTATGTCTTTTTTAGGAGGAACATTAGGGGCACTTTCAGTTACCCTCATGCCTAAAAATGTACTTTTAACTATTGTTCCAATACTTTTAATTCTAGTAGCCTTATATTTTATTTTTTCACCAAAACTAAGTGATGTAGACAAAAAACCGCTGGTTCCTTATTTTCTATTTGCACTTCTAGTCGCCCCATTACTAGGATTTTATGATGGAGTGTTTGGCCCTGGAGTCGGTTCATTTTTTATAGTTGCATTTGTACTATTATTAGGTTTTAAGTTAGTGAGTGCCTTATCTTATACCAAGTTAGCAAATGTGGCCTGTAACTTAGGTTCTTTATCTATTTTCATTATTAAAGGATACGTCATTTTTCCAATCGCTTTAGTGATGGCTGGTGGAGCTTTTATAGGTGCTTCGATTGGCGCAAAATTTGCTGTAAGATTTGGATCAAGAGTGATTAAGCCTTTGTTAATATTGATAAGTTTATGTATGGCTTTAAAATTATTATTAGATCATAAGAACCCGATTTTCATATATTTTAGTCATTTCTTTTAATCTATCCATTACATTAATTGTATCTCAATAGTGTGCTTTTTTAGAAGGCTCTTACGTCTGTTAAGAGCCTTTTATTATGAAACACAATAAATAAATAGACCTTATTAAATTTAGAAAAACTTGATTTCTCTCTATTTTTTTAATAATAAAGTTTAATAAATAAACTACCAAATAGAATTTAGATATGGAAAAAAAAGATGATGCTACAATCATTGTAGAAGAAAAATCCGGTCACCAAAAATACGAAGTTCTAAAAGAAAAACTGAGGTATAAACAGGCGCTTAGAGCAAATACAAAAAAAATTGATCACAAAAATGTCCGCTTAAATATTCAAGCAGATGCTTTACCCAGTAAGACATTTTTTATAATGAATGCGCTTGCAGCGATCATAGCAGGATATGGTCTTCTCGCAGATTCATCCGCTGTAGTTATTGGTGCAATGCTAGTCGCAATGATGCTTGGCCCCATTTCAGGAATAGCTCTGTCATTCATTGATAATAGATGGATTTTATTTAGAACATCATTCTTAACTCTTATTTTAGGCTTAGTAATGATTTATTCGATTGGTATTATTTTGGGACTCATTAATATAAATATACCAATTACTGGCGAAATTTTAGCTAGAACACAACCTACTATAATGGACCTCATGATTGCTCTTGCAGGTGGAGCAGCAGGCGCTTTCGCCTCTATATCACCACGACTTTCTGTTGCTGTTGTAGGTGTGGCTGTGGCAACCGCTTTAGTTCCACCGTTAGTTGCAAGTGGTATCTTAGTTGCTCATTTAGAATGGAAAAGTGCTGCAAATGCACTGATTTTAGCTATAACAAATATTATTGCCATTCAAGTTAGTTCTTCACTGGTGTTGTGGATTGCCGGTTTTCGCCGAGGTTCTGATACTGAAGTGAAAAGTAATGTCTTCGAATTTATAAAAAGAAATATAGTTAGCTTATTCTTTTTAGTGGGTTTAGCGGTTTATTTAACATTCAATTTTACACATATGCTAAATAAACAATTTTATGAAAATAAAGTAAAATCAAATGTTAATGCATTTTTTAATATTAACAATAATGTTGTCGATACAATTCAGTTCGATAAACGGAATACTTTTACTCTCGTTCGTATAGTAATTCGAGGAGATACTCCTCCAACAGCATCTGATATTAAAAGACTTAATCAATTGTTACCAAAAGATTCAAATAAAAAATCTACTATTGCTCAAATTAGATTTATTCCAGTAGAGATAATTGAAGCACCAAACAGTCCAAATAATACAGTGATTCAATATAAAGAAGCAGAACGTTTAGTTAAATAAAATATCCCAATAGGAAAAAAGCTAAGCCCGACAACTAGGACTTAGCTTTAAAAAAATAGTTTAAAATCAAATAATTACTTACTTAACATCCTCAAATTCAGAAACAGGTTTGTTTACTTCAACTTTTGTTCCACCGAATTTATCGCTCACAAACTTTTGAACTTTAGGTAAGTGGTAAAGTTCACCAAGTTTGGTATAGATCGGGTCATTTTTCTTCGCTTCAGCCACACCTAACAAATTCACATAAAGCTTTGTAGACTGATCAATAGGTTCACGGAAGATAGAATCCTTCATTACATTTAAGCCACCCTCAAGTGCCAATGTATTACCCAATACAATTGCATCTACATCATCTTTAACACGGACTGCTGTAGTCATTTGAATTGGTTTTAATTGCAAATTTTTAGGGTTTTCAGCAATGTCATTAGTCGTCCCTTTTACAGGATCAAAGTTCGGCTTAAGTTTAATCAGATTCGCAGACTGCAATAAAGTTAATGCACGAGCTTCATTGGCAGTATCGTTTGGAATCGCAATGGTCGCGCCTTGTGGGAACTCTTCAACAGATTTAACTTTATTTGCATAAATACCCATTGGTTCTAAGTAAGTTGTGGCAACAGCAGCAACTTTAGCCTTATTTGAAGCATTATAAGCTGCCAAATAGTTAAATGACTGGAATGCATTTACATCTTGTTCACCATTTGCAACTGATGTATTAAGCACAACATAGTCAGTCAGATTGGTCACTTCAAGTTTAATACCAGCTTCTTTAGTTTCAGGAAGCGTCGCAACATATTTCCACACATCAGTATCCGAACCTGTTGAAACTAGTTTAATTGTTCGAACTGACTCAGTTTTGTTTTCAGCTGTATTTTCAGTTTGCGCAGGTTGTTTGCTACATGCCGACAGTGTGAGAACAGATGCGCCGAACAGGACACTAAATAATTTTTTCATAAATACATCCTAAAATAGGAAATGCTTACTCTACAAAATAGAGAGACATTCCTAACCATTGGGTCAAAATACAATATTTGGCTGGAAGTAATTTCCAGATATATAAGGGTTTAGAAGCCTGAATTCAGCCTTATTTCTTCCTTGATCTTGCTCGCTGAACAATAGAATCACGTTTTGAATCAGTTTCTAAATATTGGATCATCATATATCAATAAGTGAATATTCTACAAATAACTTGTTCGATTCTGATATATAGTGAATTAATTGATAAGGCATTGAAAATAAAAAAAATATTAATTTCAATTAAAATGTATACTTATTTGATTTATATGAAATTTTAAGAATTTGATAGCAGGATTTAAGCAAAATAATATAGTATTTTAAATTATTAGATATAAAAAAAGCCCTTGTCATAAACAAGGGCTTTTAAAGAATTTGGCGGAAGCGGTGAGATTCGAACTCACGGAGGACTCACACCCTCGTCGGTTTTCAAGACCGGTGCATTAAACCGCTCTGCCACGCTTCCAACGAGCGCTATAATATAAATAAAATTTGAAGTTGGCAAATCTTTTATTTAATTTTTAATTCAACCGCTCAAAATAAACACAAATCTATTTAAATTTCTGAGTTTTCCGTCTTTTCATAGCGAATTGTATTGATATACCATAGCTTTTTTCCAGATGGCGTGTGTACTTCAATCTCATCATCGACTTCTTTGCCTAGCAATGCGCGAGCCATAGGTGACTCAATAGAGATATGTTGAGGGTGATGATCATAAATTTCATCAATTCCAACAATACGTAAAGTTTTTTGCTCACCTTCTTCGTTTTCAATCTCGACCCAAGCACCAAAGTAAACTTTGCCGTCTTGCTCAGGTGAGTAATCAACGATTTTTAATTCTTCTAAGCGTTTTCCTAAATAACGTACACGTCGATCAATTTTTCTGAGGAGCTGCTTATTATATTGATAATCCGCGTTTTCACTGCGGTCACCTAAGCTTGCAGCCCAGTTTACTTTTTTGGTGATTTCCGGTCGTTCTTCATGCCAAAGTTGTTTTAATTCAGCAACTAATTTGTCATGCCCTGACCGAGTGATTAAGTTAGATTTCATGATAAAAAACCACTGTTCAACAACATATCGCTTACAAGATGTAGCATTTTATACCCTATTTTCTCACATCAGAAGTGTATAAATTTTCTTCCTTAAGAAATTCATGTGTTTATGATGATATATCGAAGTTTTAATTGTACAAAATTTGACATTACTTTTTTTCAATATTATGATGCGCGCAGTTTAAATGTTGAGCATTTTTTAACCCATTCGAAAACTATGTAGATTTTCTACACAGTTTGTTTTTTCATTTCATGTCATTTTGAATGACGTCATGACTGCCCACCCCTTATTGAATTTATCAACTTTTAGAAGTTATGGCAGCTTTTTGTCTGACTTTTAGGGCATAAATTATCTGTAGCGGAGACAACATGCACAGTAATTCAAGTTCTGGGTCGAGGCTTTGCCTTAACTCTTTATTTTCTTCTCTCCCGTTAAAAGCTCTTGCACTCAGTACTATGTTTTTTCCATTTCATAGTCTTAATGCAGGAAAAACCCTACAGTACAATACTGTAGTTAACACAAACACTTTAACTGTTGTTGCGGTAGAAAGTCCGACAACCGTTTTCAAAGAAGATCAGTTTTTACACGGTTTTGGTTACGACTTAGCACGTAACTATGCACAGAACCTAAATGTAAAGCTGGACTTTAAAATCGTGGCAGACAATGCCACTGCACTTAGATGGGTTCAGCAAGGTAAAGCAAACTTTGCGATGACTACAGCGGGTTTAAGCACAATCGAAAACAAAGGTTTAATGTCGTTTTCTGCAAGTTGTGGTGACACAGCAAATTTGCAAAAAAATGGCTTAAATCCTGAGTTAAGTTGGGTATTTAAACAGGCTGATGACCCACTCACACAGACCGCCAGCGGCTTTGTATGCCAAAGTAAGCAAAATGGTGTGACCCAACAGCTTGCCTCTTTTTATAACCGCAATGTGGTGAAACCAGAAGCATGGTCAACCATTCAACGTGACTTAAGCACACGTTTACCGATTTACAAAGCGAGCTTTAAGCAAAGCGCAGCGAAGTATGATCTAGATTGGCATTTACTTGCCGCAATTGGTTATCAAGAATCATATTTAAAGCCAGAATCTGTTTCTCCTACAGGTGTTCGCGGCTTAATGATGTTAACCAATAGCACTGCTCGAGCAATGGGTGTAAGTAATCGTAGCGATCCTGCTCAGAGTATTCAGGGCGGCGCGAAGTATTACGATCTGATGCTAACCGAATTTGATAATATTCCGTTCCCTGATCGGAACTGGTATGCACTTGTAGCCTATAACATGGGACCAGGCGCGGTCGGTCAGATTCAGAAGCGTTTGAAATCTCAAGGGAAGGATCCGAATAAATGGGTCAATCTCTATGACTATTTGCAAAGCAATAAAACGCGAAATGGTCGATATAAGCAAGCAGTTCAATATGTCACTCGTATCCGTGCTTATCTTGAACATATCAAAACGGCGCAAACACGAATCAATATCTAATTTTTATTTTTAAAAGTTGATAAATTCTTTGTTTGTACAAATAAAAAGCTTACCTCTTTGGGTAAGCTTTTTATTTGAATTCTTTTAGATTTAAGCAGTATGCTCTAATACTTTCTTAAACAAATCTTTTTGTTCTTGGCTTGGCTTAGCTGTTTGTAAAGCCATTAATTGAGACATGTCGCCTTGAACTTTAATTTTACCAGTCATGAATGCCTGCATAGCAGCAGCCATATCAAACTCTAAGAATACTTTACGTAAAGTTTCAGCATCCATATTTAAAGTTGTTTTGGCATTTGAAGACAAACCTTTTTGGATTTTACCCCCATCTAAAGCTAACTCGGTATTTCCAGAAGCATCTGTAACCACTAAATTAATTGCCAAGTTCGCAAGAGCGGGCGGCAAATTAAGATCACCTGCTTCAGCAGTTAATTTTTCGACAGTCGCAAACCAATCTTCAGTTAAAAATGCAGGCATGATTCTTCCTCAAATTTATTTGTTCAATTTCTCTGGTTGTCTATCCAGACAACATCATGTGAAGCAATTCTGCTTGTGGCTTGTTATAGCATGTAATTTAAATTTTGGGCTATGACTTTTTGTACGGAACATTCATTTTTTAGTATTTTGATACATTAAAGGCACTTATTTATAAAGTGCCTTTAACATTCTTTATGCTAGCGTTTATTCAGCAGCAAAGCTTAAGTTCACGACATCTAAACGGTTCTTAAGCTCTTCCGGATCTTTAATATCCAACTCGCGTTGAGAGTCTAGAGCCTCGAAATCGAACAGCTCACGGTCCGCTAACTGAGATGGAGATACGTTCTGCAACGCACCGAAAATGCTGTGTAAGCGCTTCGGATATTGTTTATCCCATTCACGTAGCATTTCATTAAGCATGGCACGCTGTAGGTTTTCCTGCGAACCACAAAGGTTACATGGAATGATTGGGAACTGACGAATCTCGGCATATTTAATAATGTCTTTTTCTTCAACATATGCCAAAGGACGAATCAAAATGTTCTTTTTATCTGACGATAAAAGCTTTGGAGGCATCGCCTTCAAGCTACCGCCATGGAACAAATTCAAGAAGAATGTTGCAATGATGTCATCACGGTGGTGACCTAACGCAACTTTAGTCGCACCAATCTCTTGTGCAAAGCCATATAAAGAACCACGGCGTAAACGTGAACACACTGCACAGTAGGTTTTACCTTCAGGTGTTAAGCGTTTAGTAATGGTATAGGTATCTTTTTCTAAAATGTAATATGGAATGTTGTTCTCTTCCATATAACGAGGCAAAACATCTTCAGGAAAGCCTGGTTGTTTTTGGTCAAGGTTAACCGCAACCACCTCAAAATTGATTGGTGCAATACGCTTAAACTGCAACAAAATATCGAGCAAGGTATAACTGTCTTTACCACCAGACACACACACCATGACCTTATCGCCATCTTCAATCATATTGAAGTCACGAATAGCATGCCCAACTTGACGGCGAAGCTTCTTGAGCAAACGGTAATAGGCCGAGCTTGTTGGAAGTTCAGGCTTAAAATTAAATCCCTGATTGGACTCAACTGGCGCGTACATAGACGAGATATACCCATAAATAAAAATACCGCGCAATTTTATATGATTCAGAAGAGAATCGCATCAAAAGAATAGTTTCAATTCTTGAAGTCGTCACATTGCTCGTGCATGATGCAAAAGACACACTCTAATTTTGACTATAGCGTTCAAATTTTGTGCAAAATGCTTACTTTTTGGACTTTTCCACAGTTTTCCACAAAACCTGTGGATAAAATTGTGGATTTCTTCGTACTTGACAAACTGTTTTGGCCTTCTGTTAAGGGTTTTCTTTAAATTGATCATTTTTTAACCAATGTTTTTTATTATTAACAATCAATAAGTTAACCATGTCAATAGAATCATTTTAAAAAAAAATTTTAATTTTTTTTGATGAGCATTCGAACAAATCAGCTTGATTTTTTGAAAGAGTCGAAATAAAAAAAATTACACAAATCTTCTTTAAGTAATATTTTTTGATAAACTCTTTTGCAAGTTTTGAGTACCTAAAAATTGTGAATAACATAAAATGAAAAATTCGGTTCAATTTATTGTCTCTTGTTTGCTGGGGATGACCACTTTTGCGGTCGGCATAACTTCGAGTTCAGCAGGTCAAATGTATATTTACCAAGATAAAAACGGTAGTACATTGCTCACCAACCGAAAAAGCTATGACCAATCTCTAAAAAAAGTAAAAGTAACCTATTATCCCGATAGCAATATTCACAACTATACAAACTGGGGAGCATCTGAAGCTTCTGTTCTGCCAAGCTACAATAAGAATAAAAATGCTTTCGACCATATTATTAGACAAGCTGCACAACAACATGGTGTTTCAGAAGGTCTAATTAAAGCCGTTATGCACACCGAGTCAGGATTTAACGTAAGAGCCCGTTCGCCAGTAGGTGCTCAAGGCTTAATGCAGCTAATGCCTGCGACTGCACGTCGTTTTAATGTCTCTAACGCTTATGACCCGCAACAAAATATTTTTGCTGGGGCCAAATATTTAAGCTGGTTGCTTAAGCGTTTTAATGGAAACACACAAATGGCACTTGCAGCTTACAATGCAGGTGAAGGTAATGTCGATAAATATGGTGGCATCCCGCCTTTCCGTGAAACACAAGATTACGTGCGCCGTGTCACAAGTCGCTATCAAAACCTATATGCATCGGGTGCAGGCCTTTCATCTTTTACGAATAGTTCAGCACAAACTGTAACTCATTCTTCTAATTTGGCAGAGAATACAACAGCTCAAATCAGGGCTCAATCACCGAAATATTCATCTTCTCGTCAAATCGTAACTTTATCTGACGGCACCTATACAGATGCACCAACGGGTACTTATGTCACCAACAATGCCACTGCAATTGCCCATATACGAATTGAATAAATAATGAAGAAGAATAGTTACCAACAGTTCTATTCAACCGATTCTCTGTGTTTTAAATTGTAATGATCTATTACCTGATCTTTACCATTTTGATGAATTTAGCCAATTATTCTTTAAATTTAGGTACATTCTGCTACGTGAAAGAATGTATCAATTCCTTATTTTTTTCTTGAATTTTTCTCCTAAGCCCCGCATATTAGCTGCATGATTTAGAGTTTATAAATCAGATAACATTTTATTTATAAGAGGATTTTCTCAATGATGCGGATTGGTTTGTTTTTGCTTACCAACCTCGCGGTACTGGTTGTAGCTGGCATTATTTTGTCACTCTTCGGTGTCGGTAGTTACCATGGCGCGGGTGGCTTGAATCTAGGCAACCTTTTAGTGATCTGTTTTGTGTTTGGTATGGTGGGATCTTTAATCTCGTTATTCATGTCAAAATGGATGGCTAAGAAAACGACTGGTACAGAACTGATCGACCCGAATGCTCCTCGTAACCAAGCTGAAAGCTGGTTATTGCAAACAGTCGCTGAACTTTCTCAACGTGCTGGTATTAACATGCCAGAGGTTGGTATTTTTCCATCATATCAATCCAATGCCTTTGCAACGGGCTGGAACAAAAATGATGCCTTAGTTGCCGTTTCCACTGGCTTACTTGAGCGTATGAACAAAGATGAGCTACGTGCTGTGCTTGCGCACGAGATTGGTCACGTTGCGAATGGTGACATGGTTACCCTAGCGCTCATCCAAGGTGTTGTAAACGCCTTTGTTATGTTCTTTGCTCGTGTCGTTGGTGACTTTATCGACCGTAATGTCTTTGGTCGTCAAGACGATGAAGCCCCTGGTATGGGTTACTTCATTATTACCATCGTATTGGATATCGTCTTTGGTATTCTCGCGTCTGCCATTGTGATGTGGTTCTCTCGTTATCGTGAATACCGTGCTGATGAAGCAGGTGCACGTTTAGCAGGTAAACAAGCAATGATTTCTGCATTATTACGTCTACAAGCTGAGACAGAAATGCCAGATCAAATGCCAAAAGAAATGAAAGCCTTCGCAATTGCGGAAGGTAAAGAACAAGGTTTCAGCTTAGCTGCTTTGTTCCAAACCCACCCAACAAT
Source organism: Acinetobacter pittii (assembly GCF_022449185.1). Taxonomy (GTDB): domain Bacteria; phylum Pseudomonadota; class Gammaproteobacteria; order Pseudomonadales; family Moraxellaceae; genus Acinetobacter; species Acinetobacter pittii_I. The sequence continues at coordinate 54,899 of NZ_JAKUKO010000001.1, read as the reverse complement.
TGAACAGCGTGTGGCAGCTTTACATCAATTAGATTGTCCATAAAACGTTTAATGTAAAAATAAAGCCTCCAAATGGAGGCTTTATTTTTTATTACATGGTTTGATAGAGACCCCAAAGGTAACTTGCACCCCACCACACAGCTAAGCCAATTAAAAGGAGTACTAATGCACCTACTAAATCGGGAATATGCAACCATAACCAACTGACAACAGGATTACGCCAGAAAGCTGAGTTCTGCTGCTTCTTTTCGAGCTTTTCATGTAAGTACGGATGAACGACATGAATATCACTCTGAATCGCATATTCTTCGCGTATATGCGTGTGCACTACATCTAATGCTTTTCGACTTGGTCTTATAAAAATATCAAAAATAGTCCCAGCCACAGGAACAAAACCTACTACAGCATCTACAACAGCGAGTTTGATGACTGGCGTTAGCTTATGTTGAGGCACACCAATTTGTTTAGCTTTATAGATGGCATAACAGGTTAATGCGAAACCAGCGACGTCACCGGCAATCGGAATAGTACTTAGTGCAGCATCGGCACCAATACCCTGCTTTGTAAAAGGAATACGAACCGCACTATCCATCATGGTTGCAAACTTGGCCAGATCTCGTTCTAGTGCGATGACTTGTTGCTCTGTTAATTTTTTTTCTTGAGGCATTTAAATCAAATATACAAAGAGAAGTTAATCTTAATATACTTGATTTGATGCCTTTTTTTAAATTGTTTACTTTTAACTAGTAGCTTTCGATCTAAACAGCGAACGCAGTAACACGTACATGACTGGAATAAAGAAAAGAACCAGTACTGTACCAAACATAACGCCGCCTAAAATACTAATGCCGATTTCTTGACGGCTTACAGCTCCTGCACCTTGTGCAAACACAAGAGGAATTACACCTGCACCAAAAGCCAAAGATGTCATTAAAATCGGTCTTAAACGTAAGCTCGCGCCTTCTAAAGCTGCCTGAATGGCACTCTTACCTTTTTCCTGAGCCAAAGCGGCAAACTCAACAATTAAAATTGCATTTTTACAAGACAATCCAATTGTGGTTAATAGCGCAATTTGAAAATACACATCATTTGGGAGACCAAAAATATAAGAGAAAATGATATTTCCTCCTACACCAAGCGGAATAGAGGTCATCACCGCAGCCGGAATGCTCAAGCTTTCATAGAGTGCAGCTAAACATAAGAAGATAAAGCCTGCTGAGATTAAATATAACCAGACGGCCTGATTTGTCGACTTCTGCTCTTCAAAAGATAGACCTGTCCACGCTAAGCCAACATCCTTTTGCTGATTTACAAGTTGTTCAACATCTTTCATGGCCTGACCCGAGCTGCTACCACTTGCAACATCGGCTTGTAACTGCAAGGCACTATAACCCATATAGCGTTTTACGATTTCAGGAGCACCGCCCCAACTGAAATTAGCAAATGAGCTAAAAGGTACCATTTCATTTTGGTTATTACGTACAGACCAATTATATAAATCTTCCGGTTTTGATCTGAACTGCGCATCACCTTGAATCATAACGCGCTTGATACGACCACGGTCAATAAAGTCATTTACATACGTTCCACCCCATGCACTCGATAAGGTGTTGTTAATCGCGGGTAGTTCTAATCCATTTGCTAATGCTTGTTTCTGATCAATTTTGATATTGAGGTTTGCTTTACTGTTAGTAGATTGCTTATCAAAGTTTTCAAAACTTGAATAGCTTTTACTCTGCGTTTGCAACTGACGGAACGTGTTATCTAGAAAATCTTGTCCTTGCCCATTTAAATCTTGAATCCATAAATCCAGACCATCGGTTTGACCCAAACCATTGACTGAAGCGGGTAAAGTCACATTAATTTGTGCATTCCTAAATTGACTAAAATATTTCATCGCACGCTTTTGTATAGCGTCAGCCGAATTTTCCTTACCTGTACGTACATCCCAAGGTTTTAAGGCAATAAATCCCTGAGCCAAGTTCTGGCCTGTACCAGAATAATTTCGGCCATAGCGAATCAAAACCAGATCCACATTCTTATCTTCTTGAGTTAAGAAATATTGACGGACTTGTTCTCCAATTTTTTGACTTTGAGAGATTGGCGCACTATCAACAAGCTTAATTTGAACGCTCAAAATGCCTTGGTCTTCTTTAGGAATAAATCCACTTTTTAAACCACTATAGAACAGTGCAAAAACAGCAATCAAAGCCACAAAAATTACGATAACCGATTTACTGTAGCGAATGCTTGTTTGGACGATCTTGATATATTGATTTTTAAGTTGATCAATTTTTTTGTTAAACCAAACTGCCCAGCGCATAGGCTCCGGATTCGGTTTTAAAATTAAGGCACATAAAGCAGGTGTTAAGACTAATGCCACAACGAGTGATAACGCCATAGCGGCAACTAAGGTAATGGAAAACTGACGGTAAATCACGCCAATTGAACCACCTAAAAACGACATTGGAATAAAAACAGCAGTTAAAACCAATGTAATTCCGACTAAGGCACCACTAATTTCTCCCATCGACTCAATGGCTGCTTCTTTTGGTGTTAAATGCTGTTCATGCATGAGCCGCTCAACATTCTCAACCACTACAATCGCATCATCTACAAGCAAACCAATCGCGAGCACTAATGCAAACAGCGTTAAGGTGTTAATACTAAAACCGAGTACATATAAAACAGCAAAAGTTCCCAAAATAACAACAGGAACAGTAATACTTGGAATGAGTGTAGCGCGCCAGCTTTGCAAGAATAGGAACATCACCAAAATAACTAAAATAATGGCTTCAATAAGCGTCTTTACAACTTCCTTAATAGACTCTTGAACAAACGGCGTATTATCTCGTGGATAAACAATTTTATAACCAGCAGGTAGCTTCGTTCTAAGCTGATCTAAAGTTTGATGGATGAGTTTAGAGGTCTGAATTGCGTTTGCACCAGAAGATAGTGAAATGCCTAAACCAGCAGCCGGATAACCATTAATAGTGTTAAAAGACTGATAATTTTCTGCACCTAACTCGACTCTAGCAATATCTTTTAAGTAGACATAGCTCGCTGTTTGATTTGCTTTCACTACAATATTTTTAAAATCTTCGACTGTTTTTAGTCGAGACCCTGCGGTGACTTTAGTATTTAAATATTGTCCATCAATGACAGGTAAATCACCGATTGCACCTGCGGCAACTTGTGTATTTTGAGCAGTGATTGCATTCGCTACATCACTTGGCATTAAATTATATTGTTTTAATTTCTCTGGATTTAGCCAGATTCGCATAGCATATTGCGAACCGAAAACATCTGACTCACCCACCCCTTCAATACGGTTCAGGTCATCTACCACATGCGTAGTTAAATAGTCCGATAGCTCAATATTGCCCGATTTACCTGTAGAGTCATATAAACCTACCACCATAAAAGTATCGCCGAGTGACTTACTCACGGTCACCCCTTGGCGTTGTACTTCATCGGGTAAACGTCTTATGACGCCACTAATACTATTTTGTACTTGGACCTGTGCTGTATCTGGATTTGTTCCATTATCAAAACTAATGGTAATTCGGCTACGTCCAGATGAATCACTGGTAGAGCTGAAATAAAGTAAATTATCAATACCTTGTATTTGTTGTTCTAAAATCTGAGTAACACTTTGCTCAACCGTTTGCGCATCCGCACCACTATAACTTGCCGAGACTGTAATTTTAGGAGGGGCAATATCAGGATAGCGCTCTACGGGTAAATTCAGCACCGAGAAAATACCAAATGCCATAACAATAATTGCTAGTACACTGGCAAAAATGGGACGCTGAATAAAAAATTTAGATAGCATGGTTGCTCAGAATTAGGTCGTCAATTAACAGATGGCAATACCAAATTTGCCCTTTTGATCATCAACGAGCGATATAAAAAAGACAAGTAGAATTAACACAATAAATGCAATTAGAACAAAAACAAAGCAAGAACTGGCATTTCCTACAAACCCATAAACAAGGTTTTAATAAGTGTCACTGAAAATTCATGAATTCTTCATGATCACGTCAAGTTCAATCATCAGACTAAATACGTTTCGACTAAAACAATATGAGTAGAATTATGTTTAAAAGAGCACTTTTATGCTTAAGTTTAATTAGCTTGGTTGGTTGTAATGATGACGATAAAACTGAAAACTCACCAACCACACCAGAATATCAACTTCCAAAAATTTTAGTGGTAGGACATCGCGGCGCGAGCGCTTTGCGTCCTGAACACACATTAGCTTCATATCAAAAAGCGATTGATGATGGTGCAGATTTCATTGAACCTGATCTAGTCTCTACAAAAGATGGCGTATTGGTTACTCGCCATGAAAATGAGATTGGTGGAACAACCAATGTAAGCACTTTAAGCCAGTTTGCAGATCGTAAAACAACAAAAAATATTGATGGTAAAGACTTAACAGGCTGGTTTACAGAAGACTTCACTTTAAGTGAATTACAGCAGCTTAAAGCGCGTGAACGTATTCCAGAGTTCCGACCAGCAAACACAGCCTATAATGATCTTTACCCTGTCCCGACTCTAGAGCAAGTGATTGAACTGGCTGAAGCAAATTATAAGAAAACGGGAAAAATTATTGGTTTATATATTGAAACTAAACATCCGACTTACTTTAAAAACCAGAAACTGGCAATGGAAGATACCCTTCTTAAAACCTTAGCTAAATACGAATATACACGTGATATTGCACCAGTCTATTTACAGTCTTTTGAAGTGAGTAATTTAAAATATTTAAAAGATCAGCTTGATCTTCATAAAACGATTAAACATGCACAAATCATTCAATTATATGACGCTAAAACTTCGCAACCAGCCGACTTCGTTGAATCTGGCGAAACTAAAACTTATGCCGATTTAGCCACAGCACAAGGTTTAAAAGACGTGGCTAAATATGCAAACGGTGTAGGGCCAAGCAAAGGCTATATTCTTAACTTTAATGACAATGGCTCAGTTCAAACGACTTCGTTTATTACTGATGCACATACAGCTGGCTTGAAAGTACATCCTTATACTTTCCGCCCAGAAAATTATTATTTACCAACACCTTTAAAATGTAGTCAAGATAAACCAGCGGAGCGCTGTCCATCTGGTGCTTTAAAAGAGTTTGAAGCCTATTTCAAAGCAGGTGTTGATGGTGTCTTTACAGATGACCCAGCACTTGGCCGTGAAGCCGTTATTAATTTTGAAAAAGCTGCAAAATAAATAAAGTTTCTAATAAAAAAACAGGGCAATAAATGCCCTGTTTTTTTTATTTCTCTACAACATTATCAAAATAGAGCGGGATCCACTGATATTGCTCAGCATTTACTTTATAAACATGGCCAATGCCCGGAAATGGTAAATGTGGTGCGGCCACCCATTGTTGCTTATTTGAAATTTCTGCAAACATTTTTAAACGTGTATTAATCGCCTGCTCAGAATTCACATCAAAATCTACCCCAGTTTTTGGAGCATCAAATTGCAATGAATGTGAGTGGACAATGTCTCCAACAAAAATGATTTGCTGATCATTACTTTTTAAGCGGAAGCTATGATGACCTGGTGTATGACCGCGCGTATCGATTACCTCAAAACCTTGAATGACGTCGCCATCTTTAAATGTCTTGAATGCTTTTTTTGCTTGGTATGGAGCAAGAGCAGTTTTTACGTTTTTAACAGTACCCAAATAATTTTCTTTTTTGTCTGCTGGTACTGTTTTTTCAGAAGCTGGATTTAACCAGTAATCAGCTTCACGCTCATGTGCATATACAGTTGCATTAGGAAATACAGCTTTTCCATTTTGAGCAATACCACACACATGGTCTGGGTGTAGATGAGTAAGTAAGACAGTTTTTACATCAGCAAGCTTATAACCTGCCAATTCAATATTTTTTGCAATCGAACCAAGTTGCGGGCCAAAACAACTTGCTGCACCACTGTCTACAAGCGTTAAACTTTTTCCATCATCAACTAAAAATGCATTTACCGAGGTTTGAATCCCTTTCTCATTAACAGCAGCATATTTAGTTAAGATTTTAGTTTTCTGGGCCTGATTTAAGTTTTTGAATAAATCAGGATTTAAATAAATCGTACCATCAAGCAAAGAAGTTACGCGGTAGTTTCCAAATTGATGGTGATAATATCCTGGTACTTGCGGGGTTGCTGTTGGTTCAGCATAACTTACATGGATGCTTCCAATTGCAAGGCCCAACGCTACACATAATTTTTTCATCTTTTCTTCTCTATTGAGTTATAAAGTCGAAATCTTTAAAAAAGATTTAATAATTTTTTAAGACCCAAATTATATAATGCATGAAAAGTGTCAGAAATATAAGTATATGAATAGCTATTCTCCCTATAAGGGTAAAAGCGGTCTTAAGCGCATACTCAATGCTACGGGCTACTCTATTTCAGGATTTAAAGCAGCTTATAAAAATGAGGCAGCTTTTCGCCAAATTGTTTTGATAAATATTATTTTGATTCCGGTTAGTTTTTTTCTTGATGTGAGCCGTAGTGAACATGTATTACTGATTATTGTATGTCTTTTTGCAATGATCGTTGAGCTATTCAACTCGGCTATTGAGGCTGTGGTTGACCGAGTCTCTCTTGAAAAACATCAGCTTTCTAAAAATGCAAAAGATATGGGAAGTGCTGCCCAATTTGTTGCACTCTCTATCATTGCTATTACATGGTTAATTATTTTATTAGGCTAAAAAAAACCATGCCTACAAGTAAATAAGCATGGTTGTAACAAAAGAGGAACTTCTAGCTGCTGTTCCTGTTTTTAATATAAATAATGGAACTTAATTATTTCTTAAAATTACGTGAAAAATAAAAAAATCCCTGCATAAGCAGGGATTTTTTGGTTAAAGCGTTGATGCGTTATTACATCATGCCGCCCATACCACCCATACCGCCCATATCTGGAACAGCTGGTTTATCTTCAGGAATGTCAGTAATCATACATTCTGTAGTTAACATTAAGCCAGCAACAGAAGCTGCATGCTCAAGTGCAGAGCGAGTTACTTTAGCTGGGTCAAGGATACCCATTTCTAACATATCGCCATATTCACCAGTTGCAGCGTTGTAACCAAAGTTACCTTCACCACCTTTAACTGCATTGATCACTACAGATGGCTCATCACCAGCGTTTGCAACGATTTGACGAAGTGGAGCTTCGATCGCACGACGTAAAATGTTGATACCTGCTGTTTGATCTTCATTAGCGCCTTTTAAGCCATCTAATGCATTAACCGCACGTACTAGAGCAACACCACCACCAGCAACAACACCTTCTTCAACTGCTGCACGAGTTGCATGAAGCGCGTCATCTACACGGTCTTTCTTCTCTTTCATTTCAACTTCAGTTGCTGCACCGATTTTAATTACAGCAACACCGCCTGCTAATTTAGCAACGCGTTCTTGTAATTTTTCACGGTCATATTCTGAAGTAGATTCTTCAATTTGAGCACGGATTTGTTGAACACGCTCAGCAATACCAGCAGCATCACCAGCACCATCAACAATAACAGTGTTTTCTTTAGAAACAGTGATTTTGTGCGCAGTACCTAAATCTTGAAGAGTTGCTTGCTCTAAAGACATACCAACTTCTTCAGAAATAACAGTTGCACCAGTCAAGATTGCGATATCTTGAAGCATTGCTTTACGGCGGTCACCGAAACCAGGAGCTTTAACAGCACACACTTTAATAATACCGCGCATGTTGTTTACAACAAGCGTAGCAAGCGCTTCACCTTCAACATCTTCAGCGATGATAAGAAGTGGTTTACCAGTTTTTGCAACTGCTTCTAAAACAGAAATCAATTCACGGATGTTGCTGATTTTCTTGTCAACAAGAAGGATGAACGGGTTTTCAAGTTCAGCAGTTAAAGTATCTTGCTTGTTTGCGAAGTATGGAGAGATATAACCACGGTCAAACTGCATACCTTCTACAACGTCTAACGCGTCTTCGAAGCCAGAACCCTCTTCTACAGTAATTACGCCTTCTTTACCTACTTTTTCCATCGCTTGAGCGATAAGTTTACCAACAGTAGTATCAGAGTTAGCAGAGATAGAACCTACTTGCTCGATCGCTTTAAAATCGTCAGCTGGTTTTGCATTTGAACGGATATTTTCAACTACAGTTTTTACTGCGATATCGATACCACGTTTTAAATCCATTGGGTTCATGCCTGCAGTTACAGATTTGATCCCTTCATTTAAAATTGCTTGAGCAAGTACAGTTGCAGTTGTAGTACCGTCACCAGCGATGTCGTTAGTTTTGCTAGAAACTTCACGAACAAGTTGAGCACCCATGTTTTCAAACTTGTCTTTTAATGAAATTTCTTTAGCAACCGTTACGCCGTCTTTAGTGATGTGCGGAGCACCGAAAGAACGGTCAATCACTACGTTACGACCTTTAGGGCCTAAAGTCACTTTAACCGCATCTGCAAGTACGTTTACGCCTGCAATCATTTTTGAGCGAGCTGAATCACCAAATTTTACGTCTTTAGCTGACATATTAAACTCCGAATCTTTTTAAATACTGAATCTGATAATGAATTGAGTTATGGATTGATTAGCCTTCCAACACAGCTAAAATGTCTGACTCTTTCATGATTAAGAGTTCTTCACCACTTACTTTCACTGTTGTACCTGCATAAGTACCAAACAATACTTTGTCACCAACTTTAACATCCAAAGCACGTACGCCATTCTCAGTGATTTGACCATTACCTACTGCAATTACTTCACCTTGAGATGGTTTTTCAGCAGCAGAACCTGGAAGTAAAATACCGCCAGCAGTTTTGGTTTCTTCTTCTACGCGACGAATTACAACGCGATCATGTAATGGACGAATGTTGCTCATAATTAACTCCATCAGACTAAGTCTTTTTGATTAATCGTTATTGCTTTAATCCAGAGCAATAACAAAATATTTAGATGTCACTTTTGTGGGGATGAAAAAAAAGGCTTCAAGGGGAAAATGAAAAAAAACTTATCTTTTTTGGTCATTTTTTAACAGGTTGTGAAAAGTTTTTATTAAATTTAAAGCACAAAATAAAAGAGGCTATTTTCATAGCCTCTTTTATAAAGATAAATTTTAATGTTAAACAAAGAGTTGCTGATTATTTAACAATTCATCTAATGTTGTATTTACTTGATTTAAAGTTATCAATGACACACTACTAAACATTGCACCTTCACCATCTCGGTCAAGACTAATAGTCGTGTTTCCAGCATCTTGCGCTACAGTAATAAATTTCGCTAATGTGCTCACATCTTTAGAATAGTCAATTAATAGTTCACTTAAATCAATTTTGTCTGCTTGAGCATCGGTTCTTACATCACCTAAAGTAAAATCTAACACCGTGTCATGTCCATTTCCGCCAGTCGCATCTTGGCTATTTAGCAATTGGAACAGAATAGTATCTGTACCTTCATTGGTGATATAGGTATCGTTACCTTCACGCCCATTCAAAATGTTATTACCAGAGTTACCTGTTAAAAGGTTATCTAAAGCATTGCCTGTTGCATTTAGATGAGCAGAGCCAACTAACTCCAAGTCTTCAACATAACGACCACTTTCTATATTTGTCGACCAATCAGAATATCCAACCAGACTATAACTCACAGAGCTAACTATTTTATCGTTTCCACCAAAATCGACATCTCGGTAGCCTGATTCGATAAGCTGGTTCTCCCAATAGCCACTTTCTATCCAAACATCTTCATAGTGGCTAGTATCTACCCAAACATCTTCATAACGGCTAGCATCCACCCAAACATCTTCATAATGACTTGTATCAAAATAGATATCTTCAAAATGACTAGTATCAACCCAGCCTTCTTCTGAACGTATATAGGTCAGTTCGTAGCCTTCTTGCCATTGTTCATTTACAGCATCATAATGTTGTTCTACATATCGACTATAGTCGCTCTCTGCCGTACCATTATCTATATAAGTTATATTATCTTGATTTATATATATTTTTTGTATAGTCGAATAACCACTTATGATCCACTGCTTTTCATAATATACATCTGTTATTAATTGTTGTTCATAATATCCATCAACAAGCCATATCTGTTCATAATGCCCTTCATTAATCCATTCTGGATACATATAGCTATTATCAATCCAAACATCTTTATATGTTGCATACGGCTCAACAGTATATTCTTCAACAAAATCACTTATATGATCAACTATATACGTATTATCCGTAGCATCACCTTTAAATTGATCGACAGTGATTGTAGGTAAATCATTAATCGCTTTGCTGATAGTTTCACTACGATTTCCTGCACGATCAATAATGGTAAGGTCAAATGACATTGCAGTCCCATACACATAAGTAGAGAAAGTTCCATCTGCCATGACCGTAGTACTCGTTACGGAAGGTTCTTGATCAGCAAAATAATATGTAATTTCAAGAGTAGCCTTACTTTCTGCGTGTCCCGTGAGCTCTCCCCATCCATTTATGGCAAGCTGGGTGACCACTTTCGGTGCTGTTGTATCATTTGTAGCAATAATCGTTGTACCTACACTCACATTTTGATTGGCATCAACTACTTTTACCGTCAATGTTTCACCATGCCAATATTGTGACCATAAGTATGTTGTGAAACTTCCATCATTTCTGACAGTAGTTTGACCAACTAAATTATTATTAGCATCAAAAATATTAACTGTTGAATATGCTTCCGCTTGTCCTGAAAGTACATTTCCATCTTCTAAGACAAGCTGAGTTGCTGCATTTGGTGCAACGATGTCTATCGGTGCCTTAATTTCGGTGTAAGCGCTTTGATAGCCATTTTGCTCCACAACAATGCGTAAAGTTTGCCCATTCGCCTGAGGTGAGTATAACTGGATATTAAAATGCCCTGTTTCATCTACAGAACCACCACCAATATAATTACTATACACATCAAAAATACGCACCTCACTATTTGGTGTAGCAGTTCCCTCAATGAAGAAACCATTTTCAGATACAACGACCTGATCTGCTGTTGGTGGTGCATTAGTGTCTGGATTAAAAGTAATATTAAGTGGGATACTTATATTTTTAGCTAAATCTATTGCCGTTATAAATAACTGCTCTCCACGTAATAATGGTGGATAAATACTAGCATTGAAATATCCAGCTTCATCCGATTGAAATTCTGCTCTAAAATCTCCATCCGCATCCATTACTTTAATGGTTACTTTCGGATCAGTTTGCCCAGTAATACCATAACCGTCATTGTTAATTACCACATCGTCAATCACTGGAGCAATATTGTCTAAAGGCGCAATAATTTCAGAGATTAGGCTGTATTGATTGATATTCTGGTCATAAACTCGAACTTGTAATGTCTGTCCCTGTAGATAGTAATCAATTAACTGAATAGCAAAACTACCATCTTCATTCACAACATTATTCCACCCTCCATTAATGATCTGACCATCAGTAGATGTAACAACAATCGACATTCCTGCTGTTGCCTTTCCTGTTAGAATATGACCATCTACATCCAGTTTTAGCTCTGTTGCAGTAATTGGTGAGTTGGTAAATACTGGTACTAATTCATGAGCAACTTCGCTTCGGTTGCCAGCAATATCTTTGACAACAATACTCAAATTTTGTGTCTGGTATTGACTCAGATTAATCCATTGATTAAATGTGCCATCGTACCAAACATAAGTTGTTGCGATAACTGCACCATATTGATCAATAATTTCAATCGTTGCATTTGGCTCAGCCTCACCAAAAAGCAATCCGTCTGAGGTTAATGTAATATTTGAAGCAGCTGATGGTGCAACATCATCAATTAAAGCATTGTGTTTAACCTCAATACTTCGGTTACTTGCTTGATCAATTACAACAAATATAAGCTCTTCTCCATGTAAATAGACTTGATTAAAATAACCTGACACGTTACCAGTACTATCTACATAACCATAGCCTACAACCTCACCCGTAGCATTTTTGACTTCAATCCGAGTATTTACTTCTGCTTGCGCAGTAAAGTTTTGACCGTTTGAGTCGAGCACAATATTTTCAATCGGATTTGGCGAGATATCATCAATTAAGGCATTCTGTTTGACCTCTGTACTGCGGTTACCAGCTCGGTCAACTACAACAAAAGTAAGCTCCTCTCCATGTAAATAAACTTGATAGAAGTAACCAGAAACATTACCCATGTTATCGGTTGAACCAGATCCTACCACCTCACCAACAGCATTTTTAACTTCGATTCGACTATCTGCTTCCGCTTGCGCTGTGAAGTTTTGACCATTTTCATTTAAGACAATGTTTTCAATCGGATTTGGTGCAATATCATCAATCAAAGCATTTTGCTTAAACTCAATACTTTGATTACCTGCTTTATCTATAACGATAAAAGTGAGTTCCTCACCTTTTAAATAAACCTGATTGAAGTGACCGGACACATTACCAGTGCTATCAACATAACCATAACCGACAAACTCACCCGCAGCATTTTTGACACCAATAAAACTATTGGCTTCTGCTTGTGCCGTAAAATTTTGCCCATTTTCGTCAAAGATGATGTTTTCAATTGGATCTGGCGCAATGGTATCCACCAAAGCATTTAACTTAAGTTCGACACTGCGGTTACCCATTCGATCTATGACAACGAAAGTTAATTCCTCTCCATGTAAATAAACTTGGTAGAAGTAACCCGTCACATTACCAGTGCTATCGGTAGAGCCCCAACCTATCTGGTTACCAAATGAGTCAAAAACTTCGATCTGACTGTTTGCTTCCGCTTGTGCTGTAAAGTTTTGACCGTTCACATCAAGTACAATATTTTTAATCGGATTAGGCGCAATATCATCAAGCGGCGCCTTAACTGAAACAGCTTCACTCACATTTCCAGCAAGGTCTTTAACAATGACTGTAAACTCTTCACCATGTAAATTGTAAATACCGAAAAAAATAGTAAATGTACCATCAGCATTTACACTCTGACTCCACGTATTCATCTGCTGACCATTTTGATCAAAAATCTGGATGAAAGTATTTGGTTCAGCTACTCCAGAAAGGGATGAACCATCTTCACTAAAGACCAGATTACTTGCAGCTACAGGAGCAATATCATCAAGCGGTGCTTTTACAGTAACCTCACCACTCAAATTACCAGCCTGATCAACTACAACTACTTTAAATACTTCTCCATGCATGTAGTTACTGTTTAAATAGATGTTAAATGTTCCGTCCCAATTAACATTATTATTCCAAAGATTTAATAATTGACCATTCTGATCAAATATTTGAATCGTCGCATTTGGCTCAGCGATACCACTTAGATATGAGCCATCTTCACTAAATACTAAATTAGTCGCATTTTCCGGTGCTGTATTATCAAGAAAGGCTGTTTGTTTTAATTCAGCGCTGCGATTACTGGCTTGATCAATCACAACAAAAGTGAGTTCCTCACCTTTTAAATAAACTTGATTCAAGTAACCTGACACATTACCAGCACCATCCACATAACCAAAACCTACAACCTCACCCACAGCATTTTTAACTTCAACTTTGCTATTTGCTTCTGCTTGCGCTGTAAAGTTTTGACCATTTTCATTAAAGATAATGTTTTCAATCACATTCGGAGCAATGTCATCAATCAAGGCATTCTGCTTGACCTCTGTACTGCGGTTCCCCGCTTTGTCAACTACAACAAAAGTGAGTTCTTCACCATGTAAATAGACCTGATAGAAGTAACCTGAAACATTCCCCATGCTATCGGTTGAACCAGATCCTATGACTTCACCAGCAGCATTTTTGACTTCAATTTGAGTGTTTGCTTCTGCCTGAGCTGTAAAGTTCTGTCCGTTCGCATCAAGTACAATATTTTCAATCGGATTTGGTACGACATCATCAGTTAAAGCGTTTTGCTTGATCTCTGCACTACGGTTACCCGCTCGGTCAACGACAACAAAAGTAAGTTCTTCTCCATGTAAATAGACTTGATATAAATAACCTGACACATTACCAGCGCCATCTACATAACCTGAACCGATGACCTCACCTGCAGCATTTCTAACTTCAATTTGAGTGTTTGCTTCTGCTTGCGCCGTAAAGTTTTGACCGTTTGAGTCGAATACAATATTTTCAATCGGATTTGGTGCAATCTCATCAATCAAGGCATTCTGCTTAACTTCTGTACTACGGTTACCCGCTCGGTCAACGACAACAAAAGTAAGTTCTTCTCCATGTAAATGTACTTGATACAAATATCCTGAAACATTGCCTGTGCTATCTGCTGATCCATAACCAATAATGTCACCATTGGTATTTTTAATTTCAATCTGGCTATTTGCTTCAGCCTGAGCTGTAAAGCTCTGTCCATTGATATCTAATACAATATTTTCAATCGGGTTTGGTGCGATATCATCAGTTAAAGCACTCTGCTTGACCTCTGCACTACGGTTACCCGCTCGGTCAACTACAACAAAAGTAAGTTCCTCACCATGTAAGTAAACTTGCGGGAAATAACCAAATACATTACCTAAGCTATCGGTATAACTAGTAGTAATCTTATTTCCAGCCTGATCTAATATTTCAATAGAGCTTCCAGCTTCTGCCTGAGCTGTAAAGCTTTGGCCATCTTCGTTGAAGATGATATTTGCAATCGGATTTGGTGCAATGGTATCAATTAAAGCATTTTGCTTAAATTCGATACTACGGTTACCTGCTCGATCTATAACAACAAAAGTAAGTTCTTCACCATGTAAATAGCTTTGATTGAAAAAGCCTGAGACATTACCAGCACTATCTGTAGAGCCCCAACCCGTCTGATTACCTAATGAATCAAAAACTTCGATCTGACTATTTGCTTCTGCTTGCGCTGTAAAGTTTTGACCGTTTGCATCAAGTAAAATATTTTTAATTGGATCTGGTGCAATATCATCAAGTGGAGCATTTATTGAAACAGCTTCACTCACATTTCCGGCTTGGTCTTTAACGGTGACCGTGAATACCTCTCCATGTAAATTATTGCTACCTAAGAAAATAGTAAATGTACCGTCCGAGTTTATAGTGTTATTCCATATATTCACGAGCTGACCATTATGATCAAAAACCTGAATCGTAGTATTCAGCTCTGCTACACCTGTAAGATAGGAACCATCTTCTGAGAAAACTAAATTACTGGCTGGTGTAGGAGCAACCGTATCAGCGGTAATTACAGTATCGGTGCTTACTTGTCCACGAGCATCCTTAATTGATAAGAAAAACTGCTCACCATCAACAAGAGGGCGGTCAAGCTGGAGTTTAAAATAACTTGATCCATTCCAACCGTTATCTTCACCAACTTTAATTTCGGCTACGACTTCACCTTTGGCATCTTTAACAATGAGAGTACTATTATTTTCAGCTTGTCCACTTATCACTCCGTCCGAAGTAAAACTATCTACATGGGGGGCAAAAGCATAATTAGGCGCCTGTATCTGCGCTGCTAAACTTACATTTCCATTCACATCGGTAGCCGTGACATAAACCGTCTCAGCATTAGTTAAAAACATACCTAGTTCTATCGAAAAACTTCCACTCTCATCGGTCCAGTTATTCCAGAACCATTTATTAAGAATGTTTCCTTGCCCATCTTTAACTAAAATTTCAGAGAAAGGTTCTGCATGACCATAAACTAAATCGCCAGCATCATTGAAATTTAAATCTGTTGGGACAGGTGGAGGAGTCAGATCTACAATGATATTCTGCTCAGGACTCATCAACCCTTTATTATCAATAATTTGAACGGAAATTTGCTCTCCATCAATTAAAGGTCGGTTTACACTCAAGCTAAAATGACTAAATTCATTCCAACTATTGTCATCACCTAATGTAGCCTTTCCTAATTCATTACCGTCAGCATCACGCACGATTACTGTACTATTATCTTCAGCAAACCCAGAAATTAAGCCTTCTTGTGTAATACGTTCAACATATGGAATATAAGCAAAGTTTGGAACTTCGATTAGGGCTTCACTCGTATTTTGATTTTTATCTACTACTTGTACGGTAACCGACTCACCTTCTTTTAAAAATTGGAACACCTGTAAACTTGCAAAGCCTTGCTCATCGGTAAAACCTGTAGCAATTAAATTACCCTCTCCAGAAAATGCCCGAATAAAGCTGTTCGGCTCATTAACATGTACTGATAAAGTTTCACCACTGATATCAAATTGTGGAGTTTCTAAAAATACTGCTGGAGTATAGTCTGCGGTAATATATTGTGGATGGCCTGAAATATTATCTTTATCTGTAGAAATAATAATTTGAGTGCCTTCCTCCAAAGGTTGGTCGAGAGACAAAGTAAATGGTCTGACTTCACCTAATGCCATTACACTAAAAGGCGTAATACCTGAACCCTCAAATGCAATGGAGTTAAACTCTTGTAGAATATTTCCATTCTGATCTTTTACAATAAAATGACTGCCTTCGGTCGCATAACCAGTGATCACACCTTCTGGACTAATTCTTGTAATACTAATAGCAGGAACTTCAGTAACTAGGCTAATTGACGAATTTTCACTGCTATATCCATTATAAGTAGCGACTGCATAAACCTCTTGATTTGAGTTAATCGAAAGGTTTTGTAAAGTAAATTTACCCTCCTCAGTAGCTATTGTAGTTGCAAGCCAGTCACCATTTTTATTGTAGATATCGACCTTACTTCCTTTATATGCACTACCTGAAATGATAGCTCCATCTATATTGTTGAAAGTTAGCGAATCTAGAGTTGGCGAATTCGGAGTATGATCTACATTATAATTTTGGTTCTGTTTAATAATGGCTGTATTGCCAGCTTGATCAGTAAGACTAATATCAATTGACATATTGGTTTGCGATTCATCTAACCACAGAAACTCTGCTGGAATTTCAGTAACCCATTCTTGGGTGACTTCATCAAAATGAAAGTTATAAACAACATTGTTTAATGTCGTATTTACTGAAGTCAGTGAACTATTTAAATCTGTTGGTAGATTATCTACGTCCAGTCTTATAGAAATAACTTGATCTTTTTCAACTAGACTTATTATATTGTCTTCAGTAATCGACTTTACAGTTACTGTAGTTGATTCAATATTTAAAGAATTATCTATAATTACCTTTTCCACACCAGTTTCTGATGTGTTGCCTGCAAGGTCTGTCACTACAGCTTTATAGAGGTAACTACCATCAGCTAAATCTTTTTGTTCAGCTGTTGTTTCCTGCCAAGTTTTTCCCTCATCTTTCGAAATTTCATAGTGATCTAGTAAAGCAGCTTGCTCTCCGATTACAATCGGTTGAGCTAGCTTCAAAGTAAAATTATTATCTTGCGTAATTTGATCGGTTGCTGAAACACCTGTATCAGTCAAATCAGATAAAGTCAGTTCACCTGCTTTTGGCGCCGTGGTATCTACAACGACTTTTTGTATAGCGGTTTCTGATGTATTCCCTGCAACGTCTGTAACTATAGCTTTATATTGGTAAACACCATCGGTTAAATCTTTTTGAGCTACTGTGGTTTCCTGCCATGTCTTTCCATCATCTTTCGATATCCAGTAAGTAATTTGGCTATTTACTTCTTGTCCACTAATCTTTAAATCAAAAGTTTTATCTTGTGTAATCTGATCTGTTGCTGAAATGCCCGTATCAGTCAAAGTAGCTAAAGTTAATTCACCTGCTTGCGGTACTGTTGTATCCACAACGACTTTTTGTATAGCGGTTTCTGATTTATTTCCCGCAACGTCGGTTACTACTGCTTTATATTGGTAAACACCATCGGCCAAATCTTTTTGAGCAACCGTTGTTTCCTGCCAAGACTTACCACCATCGGTAGAAACTAAATACGTTACTTGGCTACCACTTTCCTGTCCCTCAATCTTTAAAGTGAAGTTTTTATCTTGAGTAATCTGGTCTGTAGTTGATCCCCCAGAATCTAAAAAATTATTGAGATTCAAAGTACCTGGCTCAGGAGGCGTTGTATCTTTAGAGTCGTTCCGAGACAATAAAGCAATTGTTCCTGCTCCTGCTAAAGCGCTGACTACCCACGACCAGAGGGGTACAGAAGATGAACTATCAATAAGCTTTGGCGTATCTTTTAATTCTAAATAATTAACAGTGGTCTGTCCGCTAGCATCTTCTCCCAGATTAGCAGCCCAATAACTCTGCCCTTCATTTAAAAGAATTTGCGGGTTTTCGCTAATAAAATAGTTTTCTAAAACAATTTCAGTTCCATCTTTTAGATGAACAATTGCACTGTTTCCTTCTCTTGTTATTGAAGAAATTTTTTCTGGATTTATATCGATTTTTGCGACTTCTTTAGGATTTACTACAATATTTTTTGTCTGGCCTACATTAATATCAACTGTATTATTTTTTGAAGCATTATTTGCCATTAATGATACTTGTACCATTTTTCCACCATGAAATTTTAAATATTATTAAGTTATTCTAAAATATTAAGATAAATAGACACTCATTTTAATTAAATATTATTAACTATCATAAAACACTAAACCCTTATTGTAGCTACTTTAAATCGCGGCTTTTTATATAGTTAAAAATTTTTTATGTATCCATTAATATTATTTTTAAAATGATAAAACATTTAGAATGTTTTCCTATTCCCCATATATAGAATTTAAAGCTTAGGCATTGTAATGGATAAAATTTTATCAATCTACTCTTAAGTTAAATGTCTTATAGAATTTTTATAAATTAAATTAATTGAAAAATCTTTAAATCGTAATTAAACCAATAATGATTAATTTTTCCTTCATTTGAAATGACATTAAAACTATTTGGAACATGATAATGCAAACGGCTAGAAGTCGCTGTTCCTGCATGAATATCATAAATAGGATGATTTATCTTTAACTGATAAATTTGCGTTAAATCATATACAGCGGTTTTATGTAAATGCCCATGTAACATTCCAAATAATCCCGTTGTACTCCATTTTTCGAGTGCCATTTTTCCTAATACAGGACAATCTTTAATACCATGCTCATCATCAGGTGGAGTATAAAAAGGCTGATGGAAAACAACTAATTTGATTTTATCAGCTGGCCCTTGCTGTAATCGCTCATATGTAGTTTGAATTTGCTCAATCGAAATATGTCCACGAGTATGATAACGACGGCGAATACTATTCACTCCAACAATATAAAAATGTTCGGTTTCTAAAGTTGGTTCAAGCTGGCCAAAAAAATATTGGTAGCGAGTAAATGGTGAGAAAAAACGGTTCCAGACATGGTACAACGGAATATCGTGATTACCAGGCACAACAAGATAAGGAATATTAAGGCTATCTAAAAACTGACGGCATTTATAAAACTGTTGATATCGGGCACGTTGAGTAATATCACCACTCACCACAATGACTTCAGGTTTATGTTGAGTGCAAAAAAGTCGGATTGCATCTAAACATGCCTCAACTTCTGTTCCAAAATGCAGATCAGACAGATGTAACAACATTTGGCACCATAATATTTAAAGCATTCTTTTCTACAGAGAAATTTAAAGGTGCTTTCATCTCTAATATTTCACCATCTAAAGCTACTGTAAGTTTTGATCTTTTTGCACAATCTACCACTACATGATCTGCACAAAAACTATAAACATCGTGTGTCTCTTCTACTTTGCCTTGAATCCACTGCCACAACATGTTTAATAAACTAAGCCTATCACTTTTCGTAATGACCACTCCAGCGACCCGACCTTGTGCTGCACATTCAGCAATTCTTAATTTCATATCACACAACTGCAACTGATTATTACCAAAGAAAATTAAAGGTGTTTTGACTGGATATTTCTTCCCATCAACTGTGACAGAAAGTTTCATGGATTTATTTTCTCTTAATAAAACATCCAGTGCTGAGGTATAGGCATGCAAAGGTAAGCGTCCTAAGTATTTATTATAAAGCTCACGTTTTTTTATAAATAATGGATAAAGTCCTAAACTTGCATTATTTAAATAAACATGGTCATTAATTGTCGCAATATGTACAGATCTTGGTGTACCTGTAGCGATGACTTCAGCAGCTTCTAACAAATCTAATGGAATATCTAAAACTTTAGCGACATAATTAAAAGTTCCTAAAGGTAATATTCCCATTGGAATATGAGTATGTCTAAGTTTTGATGCTACGGCATTTAACGTTCCATCCCCACCCGCTGCAACAACAACACCTAAATTTGCATTTTGGCTATGCCGATGAATCACTTGAGTCATCAAATCCTCAAAAGAAACATCTTCCGCTAATTCAAAAACTTGTATTTCAAAACCAAATTCGGTGAACACAGTCATTAACTGTTCATACATATCTTCATGTTTTGACGCATGAAAACCCGACTTTTGGTTATAAATGATAGAGAGAGGTTTTAAAGTCCGCATTTTTATTATCTTAGAGGGATTCATCCTGAATATTGTATATAAAAACGCCTAATAAAAGTCTCTTTATGTAAATTTTGAATGAAGATCATTTGTTTAATCAATAATAATTCTCAAGAAAAAAATAAGAATCAAGATATTGATTTTTAAAGAAATAAATAATATAAATAACACACATACAACATAAAAATATTGAGAATAAGATATTGTAAAAAACTACAAGTTATTGATTTAAATAAGAAAAATACAAAAAAGTAAAATATCTATTTCTTAGTCTTTAGTCTTATTTTTTTTATGATTTTGTGCTTTAATACAGCCACTTTTTTATTTGATCTTTCATTGTACCTCTCAATGAATGACTTGTACGTTGTACATATTTTGAATAGGCCTCACCATGACCACAGTGAACGCACCAGAATTCGTTCGTCATCCTAAGCTTATCGCATGGGTTGAAGAAATTGCAAACTTAACCAAACCAGCAAAAATCGAATGGTGTGACGGAAGCGAAGAAGAGTATCAACGTCTAATCGACTTGATGATCGCTAACGGCACCATGCAGAAATTAAACCAAGAAAAACATCCTGGTTCTTATCTTGCAAATTCTGACCCATCTGACGTTGCACGTGTTGAAGACCGTACTTACATCTGCTCTCAAAATAAAGAAGATGCTGGTGCGACAAACAACTGGGAAAACCCAGCTGTTATGCGTGAAAAATTAAATGGTTTATTTGAAGGCTCAATGGAAGGCCGTACAATGTACGTTGTTCCTTTCTCAATGGGTCCTTTAGGTAGCCATATTGCTCATATCGGTATTGAGCTAACTGACTCTCCTTACGTTGCTGTTAGCATGCGTAAAATGGCACGTATGGGTAAAGCAGTTTATGACGTATTAGGTACAGACGGCGAGTTTGTTCCTTGTGTACATACAGTAGGTGCTCCACTTGCTGAAGGTCAACAAGATGTTGCTTGGCCATGTAACCCTGAAAAATATATCGTTCATTACCCAGAAACTCGCGAAATCTGGTCTTTCGGTTCTGGTTATGGCGGTAACGCATTACTTGGTAAAAAATGTTTAGCTCTTCGTATCGCTTCTGTCATGGGACGCGAACAAGGTTGGTTAGCTGAACACATGCTTATTCTTGGTGTAACTAACCCTCAAGGTGAAAAACACTACATCGCTGCAGCATTCCCTTCTGCATGTGGTAAAACAAACTTTGCAATGTTAATTCCACCAGCAGGTTATGAAGGTTGGAAAATCGAAACTGTAGGTGACGATATTGCTTGGATCAAACCAGGTGAAGATGGTCGTTTATATGCGATTAACCCTGAAGCTGGTTTCTTCGGTGTAGCTCCTGGTACAAACACCAAGACTAACCCAAACTGTATGGCAACTCTTCATAAAGATGTTATCTATACAAACGTAGCGGTAACTGAAGATGGTCAAGTATGGTGGGAAGGTCTTTCTAAAGAAGTTCCAACAAACTTAACTAACTGGAAAGGTCAGCCTCACGTAAATGGTGAAAAAGCAGCGCATCCAAATGCTCGCTTCACTGTTGCAGCTGGTCAATGCCCTTCTATCGATGCTGACTGGGAAAATCCAGCAGGCGTTCCAATTTCTGCATTTATCTTCGGCGGTCGCCGTGCAGATACAGTTCCTTTAGTTTCTGAAGCTTTCGACTGGGTTGACGGTGTATATAAAGCGGCAACTATGGGTTCTGAAACTACTGCTGCTGCTGTTGGTCAACAAGGTATCGTTCGTCGTGACCCATTCGCGATGCTTCCATTTGCTGGCTATAACATGGCTGACTACTTCGATCACTGGTTAAGCCTTGGTCAACAAGTAAGTACAAAAGCTGAAGCAGCTGGTAATAAATTACCAAAAATCTTCAATGTAAACTGGTTCCGTCGTGATGCTGAAGGCAACTTCGTATGGCCTGGTTTCGGTCAAAACATGCGTGTTCTTGAGTGGATCATTGATCGTTGTGAAGGTCGTGCAAACGCTGTTGAAACTCCAATTGGTCTTGTTCCAACATATGACGACTTGAACTGGGAAGGTACTGAATTTTCTAAAGAAGAATTTGACCTAATCACAGCTCAAGATAAAGATCAGTGGATTACTGAAATTGAAAGCCACACTGATTTATTTAATAAACTCGGTGATCGCTTACCGAAAGCATTAAAAGAACGTCAAGCAGCTTTACTTGAAGCTGTAAAAACTGGCTTCTAATTGCTATATATAAAAAAGGTCGCCATATGCGACCTTTTTTATTATGCGGCATCATTTTTTTGTCGACGCTCAGATAAATAAGCTTCTAATACTTTTACTTGTTTTTCATCAAATGCTAGACCTAGTTTTGTTCTACGCCACAATATATCCTCAGCAGTAGTTGCCCATTCATATTCACATAAATATTTGACTTCGCATTCAAATAAATCATGTTCAAAATTCTGGCCTAATTGCTCTATTGCATTTCTCTCTTGGAGCATATTCCAGACTCTTGTGCCATATGCATGCGCCCAACGGTTGGCAAGTGACTCAGAAACTCCGCTTATACGTGACTGAATCTGATGCATTAAATCCTCTAAGGTTGTCCAGTTTTCAGCGCCAGGTAATGGCTCATCTGCAGTCCACTCTTCTGCCATATCATTAAAAAATGCAGACAGATGATCTAAAGCAGCTTCGGCTAATTTTCGGTAAGTTGTGATCTTGCCACCAAACACAGATAACAAAGGTGCTTTTTTATGTTCAGCCTGTAATGCCAAGGTATAGTCACGTGTGATCGCTGAAGGATT
The DNA here is from genome assembly GCF_022449185.1 of Acinetobacter pittii. GTDB lineage: Bacteria > Pseudomonadota > Gammaproteobacteria > Pseudomonadales > Moraxellaceae > Acinetobacter > Acinetobacter pittii_I. Next base: position 31,700 of record NZ_JAKUKO010000001.1, on the reverse strand, counting down.
ATCAGACTCATCATCACATAAAGCACGTACACCCGAGTACTGACTTACTATATCAGCTCGAGTTAACTGCTTTTTAAAATGTGAATTGGTCACTGTTAAGAGGTAATCAATTTCTACCTCTGTGATCTCTACCTTTTGTGGGTCACCTATATATTCCTGATCTGTTGTACCAATTAGGGTATATTTTTCTAAATATGGAATTGCAAACACGATGCGTCGATCTTCGTTTTGCATAATGAAGGCTTTATGACAGTCATATAATTTTGGCACAACAATATGACTTCCTTGGATCAATCGGACTTGATAAGGTGATCTTAAATTTAGGTTTTCACTAATAATTTCTTCAACCCAAGGGCCTGCTGCATTCACTAAAGCTCTTGCACGTATCTGGTAAAACTCTGCTCCACTTTGTAACTCCAGATGCCACAGCTCTTGTTCCCTATAAGCTTTAATACAACGCGTACGCGTTACGACTTTGGCACCTTTCTCTTTAGCCTGTAATGCATTTAACACCACAAGACGTGCATCATCTACAGTACAGTCAGAATATTCAAAGCCACGTGTGATAGCTGGTTTTAAAGGACTATCTTCTTTGAAGTAAATAAGATTTGATCCTAATAGTTTTTCTCGTTTTCCCAAATGATCATAAAAAAACAAGCCCGCCCGAATTAACCACGCAGGACGTAAATGTGGTCGATGAGGCATAATAAAGCGCATGGGTTTAATAATATGTGGCGCTTTAGCCAACAACACTTCACGCTCTGCTAAGGCTTCTCTAACCAATCTAAACTCTTTATGCTCTAAATAGCGCAGACCACCATGAATTAATTTGCTGCTAGCAGATGAGGTGTGACTAGCTAAATCATCTTTTTCACATAAAAATACGGACAGTCCACGGCCTGCCGCATCATTAGCAATACCGACGCCATTAATACCGCCACCAATTACGGCAATGTCATATATTTTTGAATAATCATTAGGCTGTACTGTCATTTTTCGTTTTCTTTTTATTGTTGATCTTATAAAAATTAAAACACCAAATTGAAGAAACAACAATCAAAAAAGTAGAATAATCAATTTTAAATAACCAAGTATTTAACCGTTAATTGATGACCCTACTATTGAATTCAACCAATTAAAGAACGAATTAATCCTCAGCCCAACTTTGACTACGCTTAACTGCCTTGAGCCAACCTTTATAAATAATTTCTGATTGTTCAGAAGACATTTTTGGCTCAAATACCTTTTCTATGGCAGATTTATTTCTTAACTCATGTAGATCTTGCCAGAAACCCGTCGCCAGTCCAGCAAGGAAAGCCGCCCCCAAAGCTGTGGTTTCTTTCATTATTGGACGTTCTACTGGTGTCGCTAAAATATCGGCCTGAAATTGCATTAAGAAATTATTTTCCGTCACTCCCCCATCAACACGGAGTGTACGGAGCTCTTCTTCTGCATCTTGCTGCATTGCATCTAAAACATCTCGGGTTTGAAAAGCAATAGACTCTAAAGTTGCACGAATAATATGTTCAATGCTAGCCCCGCGAGTAAGTCCGAAAATTGCTCCTCGCGCAGTTGGGTCCCAATACGGTGCGCCCAATCCTGTAAAAGCAGGTACAACATATACACCGTTACTATCTTTCACACGTGTTGCATAAAGCTCAGAGTCTTTAGCATTCTTAATGACCTTTAATTCATCGCGTAACCACTGAACGCAAGAACCACCATTGAACACGGCACCCTCTAAGGCATAGTTCACCTCACCACTCGCACCACATGCAATAGTAGTTAGTAATCCATGTTCTGAACGTACAATCTTCTTACCTGTGTTCATTAATAGAAAACAGCCTGTGCCATAGGTATTTTTTGCCTGACCAGATTCAACACACATTTGACCAAACAGTGCGGCTTGTTGATCACCTGCAATTCCTGCGATTGGAATACCAACTTCTTGCCCACTAATGGTATGTGTATATCCATAAACCTCAGATGAGCTACGTACTTCGGGTAGCATTGCTCGAGGAATCTCTAAAACTTGTAAAAGTTTTTCATCCCATTCTAGCTTTTCGATATCAAACAGCATGGTTCGTGATGCGTTGGTAAAATCAGTCACATGAACAGCACCATTGGTTAGTTTCCAGATTAACCAAGTGTCCACCGTACCGAACAACAACTCTCCTCGCTCAGCACGCTCACGGCTTCCTTCAACATGGTCTAAAATCCATTTAATTTTTGTGGCCGAAAAATACGGATCAATCACCAAACCCGTTGTTTTACGTATGTATTCTTGCCATCCTGCTTTATGTAGTTGATTGCATATCTCAGTCGTTTGTCGACTTTGCCAAACAATCGCATTGTAAATCGGCTTGCCCGTTTTTTTATCCCAAACAACTGTAGTTTCCCGCTGATTGGTAATCCCAATTGCTGCAACTTGTTCACTCTTAATGCCTGCTTGAGCTAATGCTTCTACCCAAACAGCACTTTGCGTAGCCCAAATTTCCATAGGGTCATGCTCAACCCAGCCAGGCTGAGGATAAATCTGAGTAAATTCTTTTTGAGCAATACTTACAACGTTAGCATCATGGTCTAAAACAATTGCTCTTGAGCTTGTTGTTCCCTGATCAAAAGCAACAATATATTTTTTCGGGCAATTTGACATCTGAATGTCCCTTTCATTATTCACACACATCTAGTCCACAATGCCAAGACATCATGCCTAACTATATTTACTTAAAATTTTCTTTGGAATATATCATTATTTTTAAGGGGTATAGGTTTTCTTCGCCCAAACTCTACTCATTCTTTATCAGTTTTTTACTACTTGGAAAAAAATAATATGCCAAAGATCCCAACAATATTATAAACGTGAGCTGATCGGCTAATTTGAAATCACATAAATATTCAACTTATTTCTTTGCTTAAATAATAAACATTGTTTTACAGACATAAAAAAAATAAAGTGAAATACTCCTCTAGAAAATATGTAAAAACGGAATAAATCTTCTCTTTTTTTAGCATTCAACCCAAGCGAAACATGGAGCGACTCATGGTTGATCAACCTTCTACCGCAACAACTCCACATTCTATTTTAGATACAAAAACTCGTCTAAAATCAATTTTGGGCGGTTCTGCCGGTAACCTTGTCGAATGGTACGACTGGTATGTATATGCCGCATTTACGCTCTATTTTGCTCATGCTTTTTTCCCGAAAGGTAGTCAGACGGCTCAGCTCCTTCAAGCGGCCGCAATTTTTGCTGTAGGCTTTTTAATGCGCCCAATCGGTGCATGGATTATGGGAATCTATTCCGACCGTAAAGGACGCAAGGCGGGTCTTACGCTTTCAGTCACGTTAATGTGTATCGGTTCGCTGCTTATTGCCGTGACGCCAAGTTATGAAAGTATTGGTGTATTTGCCCCTCTTCTTTTAGTTGTCGCTCGTTTAATTCAAGGCTTAAGTGTAGGAGGAGAATATGGAGCTAGTGCTACCTATTTAAGTGAAATGGCTGAAAGAAATCGACGTGGTTTTTTCTCTAGCTTCCAATATGTAACATTGATTGCTGGTCAGCTCACAGCCCTATGTGTTCTATTAATATTACAAATGGTATTAACTGAAGAACAATTACATGATTGGGGATGGCGTATTCCATTCTTTATCGGGGCTTTACTTGCTATTGTAGTTTTCCGTATTCGACGTGGCCTATTAGAAACTCAATCTTTTAAAAATGCTCAGGCAGAAACAGACCAGCCAAAATCAGGCATGTTTGCTTTATTTAAACATTACCCTAAAGAAGCTTTCACAGTATTGTTTTTAACCGCTGGCGGGACTTTAGCTTTTTATACTTACACGACTTATCTGCAAAAATATTTGGTCAACACCTCTGGATTCACCAAACCTGAAGCCACTCAAATTACAACTTTAGCGCTATTTATTTTTATGTGTCTACAGCCTGTAGCGGGTGCTTTATCCGATCGCATTGGCCGAAAACCTCTTATGATTTTCTTCGGAATAACAGGTGTTTTATTCACATACGTTTTATTTGATGCACTCGCAAATACACATAATTACTGGACAGCTTTCTGGTTATGTTTTGGGGGTCTCGTAATGGTGACTGGTTACACTTCAATTAATGCTGTGGTTAAAGCCGAGCTCTTCCCTTCACACATTCGCGCTTTAGGAGTTGCATTACCTTACGCGATTGCCAATACATTATTTGGCGGAACAGCAGAATTCTTTGCTTTAAGTTTTAAAGAAGCTGGGCATGAATCTTGGTACTTTATTTATGTAAGTATTATGATCTTCATTTCTCTCATTATTTATATTTTTATGAAAGATACCAAGCATCATTCAAAAATCAAAGAACATTAATACTTTACTAATAAGGGCTAATATCCTTCGCCGATGTTAGCTCAAATCATGAGATTAAGCCCCAACAACCTTTGTATTTTATGAGATACTAGCTATAAGAAAATAAGGACGATACTGATGAATAGAAGTATTTTATGCTTGGCATTAAGTAGTATGTTTGTTTTAACTGCTTGTCAGACTACCCCTCGACAATATAATGGTTCAACTGGATACCAGATTGAAAACCAAACAAAAACTTCGGCGACTTTAGCTTACACTTTAGCTGGTCGTAATAACCAGCAACTCGATGAACGTAAATTACAACGCGCTTGTCAGAATGTGCTAGGTGCTCAGAAAGTTTATAAATTATCAATTTTGAGTATCAATGAAATTCCTAATCCAGCAAAAGATGAGCATTATGGAATTCAACTTGGTGAAACTCGTGCTTCTTTTGGCTTATCCAATACACCTAGTTTAAATAATGGTGAAGACTATGCGACCCGCCAAGCACTTGAAGCACGTCCAAGCACTCTAAAAGTTGTTCGTTATACTTGTTCATAATTTAAATAAGACGCTGTTCTTTTACAGCGTCTTATAAAAACTTACGTTTCTAAATTCTTTCGCCTCATCCAGATCTGGCCAAGTTGTTGCACTTCTTTCTTCAATTTTTTCATATTTTGGATGACTAAAATTTTTAACACGGCTATCTGCTACCCATACTTCAGGTGCAAATTTTAAAAATTCGTCTAAGAAAAAGCGATTACATTGGTCATATAACACATCGGCAGCAAGTAAAACATCGACTTGTTCAGCCTTATATAAATCATCCAAATATTCGAGTTCTACATCATTAAGTAAAGCATTTTCACGGCAAGCATTTAAACTGACCTGATCAATATCACAGCAGATTACGCGTTTTGCTCCTGCCATTTTTGCAGCAATTGCCACTACACCAGAACCTGCTCCGAAATCTAACACCACTTTATCTTTAACATGGTGCGGCTCTGCAAGTATCCACTGAGCCATCGCCAAGCCTGATGCCCAACAGAAAATCCAATACGGCGTGTCATTCCAGATACGGCGAATAACTTCGTCATCCAATCGATCAGTTGGAAAAACAGGTGGAATCAACCATAAAGAAATTGGAGTTTCTGGCAACTGTTGTGCCATTAATTCACAATGAGGAATGACTTCATGTAAGGCTTGAAGTAAATGTTCAGGGGCTTTGGACAGTTGAAAGGTGCAGCTCATCAGATTTCTTTTAATTCATTTTTATAACAAGCATAACAGAGTCATTCCATTATGATTTGAATTTTTAGAATAACCTTCGGTTGGACCTGAGAAGCCCTGCTTCACAAGGCTTTCGTGAAAATGAAGTCCAACCATTGTCATCCGCAAAACTCGGCAGATACTATCTGGAATTGAAGCATCGCAGAAACATTAAATTTTTAACGTATTTCTGCCTCAAACAATTGCGGATGACGGTTACGCGTATCAAATAACAGCCTAGCGTTAATTAAATTAACCTAAAGCTTTTTCAGCAGCTTCTACAGTTTGACGAATCAAAGTTGTAATAGTCATTGGACCAACACCACCCGGTACTGGTGTGTAAGCAGAAGCAATTTCTTCAATACCTTGTAGTTGAATATCACCTACACCACCGCCATCACGAGGATGGAAACCAGCATCTACAACCACTGCACCTTGTTTAATCCAATCTTTTTGGATAAGTTCAGCTTTACCAACTGCACCGACAATAATATCGGCTTGTTTCACAAGCTCAGGTAAGTTTTGTGTGCGTGAATGGCAAATCGTTACTGTTGCATTCGCTTGCAAAAGCATCATTGCCATTGGTTTACCTAAAATTGCTGAACGACCGACTACAACCGCATGTTTACCAGCAATTTCGATATTGTTTTCTTTTAAAATGGTCATGATGCCTGCAGGAGTCGCTGAACCATATGCAGCTTCACCCATAGCCATACGGCCAAAACCAAGACAAGTTACACCATCAACATCTTTAGCTAATGAGATTGCATCGAAACATGCACGCTCATCAATTTGCTCTGGAACTGGATGTTGTAAAAGAATGCCGTGTACATCTGGGTTAGCATTAAGTTTTTCAATTTCAGCTAATAATTGTTCTGTTGTCGTTTCTTGTGGCAATTCAATTTTTAAAGAGTCCATGCCTACTCGACGGCAAGCATTTCCTTTCATGCGTACATAAGTTGCAGATGCACCATCATCCCCAACTAAAATAGTCGCCAAAATTGGGGTACGACCTGTTTTAGCTTTTAAAGCTTCAACACGTACTGACAAATTTTCTTCAATTTGCTTTGCTAATGCGCGACCGTCTAAAACCAATGCCACAGCACATCTCCAAGGTAGACATGAATTTAATGTGCCAATAATACATGATTATTTGGACAAATTTATTCTAGATGTTGCTTTTATGTTCATCTTATCTCAAAACAGTATTGTTTTTTTTGTAAAGGTTGCTAATATGTGCATCACCAAATGTAGGCGGGGTGGCAGAGTGGTCATGCAGCGGACTGCAACTCCGTGGACGCCGGTTCGATTCCGACCTCCGCCTCCAAATTTGGTAAAGCCCGGGTGGTGAAATAGGTAGACACAGGGGATTTAAAATCCCCCGCCCACAAAGCGTGCCGGTTCGAGTCCGGCCCCGGGCACCATTTTCTAGTACAGAAATTGGTGTCATAAAGAATCCAGCGAAAGCTGGTTTTTTTATGTCTAAAAAAAGGATACTTATTAGCATCCCTTTCTCGCCCCATATATTTAAGCAGTTTTTTGCTTATCTTTTTCAGGTGTTAAATTCGCATCCAACACCAATTGATAACCTCGACTAGAATCTACTTTATATTCTGCATTTTTAATTGAATCTACAAAAATCCAATCCGACAGCACCTGCTTATCATCTAGTGTAACCATCAAATAACCCCGCTGATTTAAATTACAATATGCCAATTCATCGATAAGCGTAGTAAAGGCAAATTCAAACTGTTGCAGCTGAGCTAGTGGAATACTTAAATATTTTTCAAGACCTGGGGAAGAAACCGAACTTGTCGCCAGTTCAACACCGACATATTCACCCTTTTGGCTATATAAGTAAGATGTCCACGCATTATGAGTATCACCCGCCAAAACAATAATTTTCTTATTAAACTCTGCCAATTTAGCGTACAAAAACTCTCGTTCAGCGTAATAACCATCCCAAGCATCAAGGTTATATGGAACCAATGTTGTGATTCGTGCTTTTTCTTGAACAGTTAAAGTTGGATCACCCTGCTCTAATCGTAATTTTAATGTGACTAATTCTGTAATTTGAGCAGTCATTTTAGCTAACGTATCAGGCGAAGTTCCGCCTGAAGTAATTTGCCCTAGCGATGCCAATAACTCAGCTGGAATCCACATTTTACTCATTAAGACTTGCTGACCAATCACATTCCATGTTGCTGTAGATTGCTTTAATTTATCGACCAGCCAATCCCGTTGCGTATATCCCATTAAAGTACGCTTTGGATCTGTTAAATCAGTCTGAAAATTTTGAGCATCTAAACCTGAAGCTGTGATGTAGTCTGTATATTCGAGCTGTTTATCTCGCGCAATAATACGTGTATCTAACATGGTTAATTGAACCAGCGAACCAAAGTTAAACTGACGATAAATATTTAAATGATCGGCACTAGAAACTGGGCGAATCGGCATCCATTCAAAATAAGCTTGTAGAGCAGCTAATTTACGCTCCAAGAAAGGACCTTCATTACTTTGATGGTTTTCCGCACCATCACGCCAAGTATCATTCGCTAACTCATGGTCATCCCAAATTACAATAAAAGCATGACGCTGATGAACCGCCTGCAAGTCTTTATCCTGACGATATAGCGCATAACGTTTGCGATAATCATCTAATTTAATAATTTCTTTATTATTATCGGACGGTAAAGTACGGCCCAGCTTTGCAGCATCTTCTGTCGCATAGCCATCAACCCCATATTCATAAATATAATCACCCAAATGAATGACTACATCCACGTTCTGTTTTGCCATTTCACGATAAACATAAAAATAACCCGCAGGATAATTAGAACAAGAACATACCGCAAAGCTAACCTTATTAGTAGTTACAGGTAAAGTTTTAGTTTGCCCTATTGGCGAGACTTTACCACCAAATCGAAAGCGATAATAATAAGTCGTACCTGCTTGTAGACCTGTTGCATCCACCTTCACGGTAAAATCGTCAGTTTTAGTCGTTTGAACCGTACCAGTCTTTAAATTCTGCTTGAACTGATCATCGGTAGCAATTTCCCAAGTCACCTTAAGAGGTGCACTAAGGTCTACTGGTGTTAAACGCGTCCATAAAATTACTTTATCCTGCAATGGGTCACCACTTGCTACACCATGAAGGAAATCTGCTTGTGCTTCTGGACTTTCATCATCGGAACCATCGTTACACCCCGTAAAAGCTACAGGCAAAGATAGCGCCCCAAAACCGAATAAACTTTTTTGAATTAATTCTCGGCGTGAAATTTTCTCTGACATAAAATTACCTAAGTTTTAAGCAATGAGTGTCTTAAATTTAGGTAGATAAGATGAACAACTGATCTCAGTTTAATGAACAAATCATGACATAAACTGGTCAATTTATATAAATACCAACAAGAACTGATTGAAAATAAAGCAAACTCTCTGATTTTCTCTTGCCAATCGTGTATTTGTCCTCTATTATTGCGCACATGCCCGGGTGGTGAAATAGGTAGACACAGGGGATTTAAAATCCCCCGCCCACAAAGCGTGCCGGTTCGAGTCCGGCCCCGGGCACCATTTTCAAGTATTGAATTTGGTGCTACAAAGAATCCAGCGTATGCTGGTTTTTTTATGCCTAATTAAAATGAATTTTATGATAAGAATATTATTACTCGTTTGCACTACCCTTTTTATAACAAAGGTTTATGCCACTGATCTTTTCTCTGGGACTCTTTCTTTCAAAGACAACCATTGGTATTTTTCACGTTGCTCTATTACCAAAGATGATTATTTAGTTAAAGCACCCGAACAGATAATAGATAAATTTAAAACGCTGGAACAAAAAAGAGAAACTTATTGGGTCAGTTTGTTAGCGGACGCAGATTATCAAGAGAATGGTGTTTTAGTTTTAAATGTTAAAGAAATAGACGAAATACATTTAAAGGCATCTTGCCACTTATTAGATGCATTTGAAGATATTGAAAATCGAGAGTAATCACCACTCTCGATTCATAACCAGCTCTTCCATTTCCAGATCTAAATATCCAGCTTCCTGTGCCACCATCATCATTGCTTCAGCAATATAGTCAGCAGCACTATCATCTAACGAAGAATCTAGATCTTCGAACTGAGGTTTCATCTCATTAATTTCAATCACAGTTTGATGAGCATATCGATAGATATCCTGCTCAGCTAAGGCAGGCTTCTGAACTTTTTTAGCAAATTGTTCAATAAGCTGCTTGAGTTCAGCGACCAAAATATCTGGATAATACTCATCATCAAACATCGGGAGAAGTAAGTCTTCGAACATACAAAAGTTTACACAACAGCAAAAACTTGCCGCTTATAACATATTTTCAAAAGAATAACGATATTTTTCCCTGACTCAATCATCTAGCTCATTAAATTAATGAGCTAGATGATTTTTATAAAGCCTACTTTATTAAGCTTGTATCATCGCCTTCCAAACTAGAATTGCATCAGTCATTGCTTTGACATCATGCGCTCTAACAATGGATGCTCCTTGCTGAATACTAATCAAATGCCCAGTAACGCTTCCTACCGCACGCTGATCTGCAGTTGCACCCTTTAATGCTTCACCAATAAAACGTTTACGAGAAAGGCCAGATAAAATCGGATAACCCATTTCACCAAGCTTCCAAAATTCTTTTAGTAGCCTTAAATTTTGCTGCGCATTTTTTGCAAAACCAAACCCAGGATCAATAATAATATTATTTTTTTTAACACCTGCATTTAAAGCTTCATTCACGCGCTGCTGGAGCTCCGCTATAACATCTAAGGTTACGTCCGCATATTGGTCTAACTGATTCATTGTAGTCGGTTCACCACGCATATGCATGATCACTACGGGTATATCCAGATCTGCTGCCGTTTTTAAAGCATTGGGACGAGTAAGTGCACGTACATCATTCCAAATATGTGCTCCTGCTTCTTTCGCTGCACAAATAACATCAGGCTGACTTGTATCAATTGATAGAACAATATTATGTTTAGCTAAAGCTTCAACTACGGGCACAACTCTTCGTATTTCTTCTTCTACGCTTACTTCAGATGCTCCTGGACGGGTAGACTCACCACCAATATCAATAATGGTAGCGCCTTGCTCTACCATGGCTAGCGCATAAGCAATCGCTTGATCTACTTGATTATGCTTTCCACCATCACTAAAAGAATCTGGTGTGACATTTAATATGCCCATAACGTGAGGCTGTGATAGATCTAACTGAAGCTGTCCACACTGTAAAATCTGTTGAGGCAAAGGCATTAGTTGCATAAAAAGCTCCAGTTTAAAATCAGGCTGTATTTTAGCAATTATCATCTATATATGGTGTTGATTTGTTTTTAGCTTTTAACAAACTCAAGCCCATAAAAAAAGCCACATGACTGTGGCTTTTTTAATTAACTAACTATTAGTTCATTGCTGGTAATGGTGGCGGTGTAGATGGACCATCTTTTGGTGGTTCAAATGCAGCCACTGGATTTTCAGCAACATATACTTTAGGCGGTTGTGGCTCACGGCCTTCCATAATGTCACGGATTTGATCACGATCAATAGTTTCCCATTCCATCAAAGCTTTTACCATCGCATGTGCAATATCTTTATTACCTTCTAAGATATTACGTGCAACTTTATATTGCTCATCAAGAATACGACGTACTTCTTCATCAACTAACTGTTGAGTTGCTTCAGAAATCGTACGGCTTCCTACATTACCAAAGAAACCATTTTGGTTTTCATCTTCGTAAACCATTACACCCATTTTGTCAGACATACCGTACTTCGTAACCATTGCACGCGCCATTTTAGTAGCTCGCTCAAAGTCATTTGAAGCACCAGTAGATTGCTGTTGGATAAATACTTCTTCAGCAATACGACCACCAAACAAAATTGCAATTTCGTTTAGCATCTTGTCTTTATAGTGGCTAATTTGGTCTTGTTCAGGTAACTGCCAAGTTACACCTAAAGCCCAACCACGCGGCATAATCGTTACTTTATGAACAGGATCTGTACCCGGTAAAATCTCTGCAACAATCGCATGACCCGCTTCATGATAAGCAGTTGCACGACGCTCTTCTTCACGTAGAACCATCGATTTACGCTCTGGTCCCATGTAGATTTTGTCTTTTGCATCTTCAAAGTCATGCATGTCAACAGTGTTCTTATTACGGCGTGCAGCAAATAATGCAGCTTCGTTAACAAGGTTTGCCAACTGTGCACCAGAGAAACCTGGAGTACCACGAGATAGAACTTTAACATCCACACCCGTAACTGAAGGTAATTTTTTCAAATGTACATTCAGAATCTGCTCACGACCACGAATGTCAGGTAAACCTACCATTACTTGACGGTCAAAACGACCTGGACGTAATAATGCTTTATCCAAGACATCAACACGGTTCGTCGCAGCAATTACGATTACACCTTCGTTACCTTCAAAACCATCCATCTCTACAAGCATTTGGTTCAAGGTTTGCTCACGTTCATCATGACCACCACCTGTACCTGAACCACGGTGACGACCTACTGCATCAATCTCGTCAATAAAGATAATACAAGGCGCATGACGCTTCGCTTGCTCGAACATATCACGGACACGGGACGCACCCACACCCACGAACATTTCGACAAAGTCAGAACCTGAAATGCTGAAGAAAGGAACTTTAGCTTCACCAGCAATTGCTTTGGCTAATAACGTTTTACCAGTACCCGGAGGACCAACCATAAGTACGCCACGAGGAATAGTAGCGCCCAAACGTTTGAATTTTGCAGGGTCTTTTAAGAAATCTACAATTTCAACAACTTCTTGTTTTGCTTCATCACAGCCGGCAACGTCAGAAAAATTGACTTTGATTTGGTCTTCAGAAAGCATTTTTGCTTTCGACTTACCAAAGCTCATCGGTCCATTTTTTCCGCCTGCACCACCACCCATGTTACGCATAAAGAACATGAATAACAGAATGATTAACAGTACAGGGAAACTAGCAATGAGAAGTTGCATCAAAATGCCTTGACGTTGAGGAGCTGTTCCCTCTACAACAACATTTTGCTTATTTAAGCTCGGCATAAGCTCAGTGTCTTCAACTTGCGGACGAACAGTTTCAAACTGTGATCCGTTAGTTTTTTCACCATTAATATTTAAACCGTCAATTGTGACTTGCTTAATTTGGCCAGCATTCACCGCTGCAACGAAATCTGAATATTTCATCGCAGTAGGCTTATTGCGGTCACTGATATTACTGAAAATTAAAATCAGAACACCAAGTATTATTAGCCACAATACGGCATTCTTGAAGTAATCGCTCAAAGCTTTATTCCCATATCGATCTAATTTGATCATGCCTAATCTTGGCTGATCGTCATAAAAACAGCAACTGTATTGCTTGCGGATAACCTAAAAGTACAAAATGCACAATTTTTAGGAGCTTGGCAAGTAAACTTTATTGCAATGCTTTCTTACGCCCTTGTCCAACCAAAAAAACTTCTTTAGAGCGTGCCCGAGAAGCTGCTGGTTTTGCTGTCTTTAACACATCAAAACTATCAACCACTTGTTTACGAAACTCATCAAATCCTGCGCCTTGGAACACTTTAACCACAAACTGTCCATTAGGACCAAGAACCTTTTGAGCAAAATCTAAAGCCAGTTCACATAAGTAAATCTGTCTAGGTTGATCAACAGCCCTATTACCTGATGTATTGGGGGCCATATCAGAAATTACAATGTCTACTTGTCGCCCATTTAAAATATTTAACAATTTTTCAAATACAGCTTCTTCTCTAAAGTCGCCTTGTAAGAAAGTGACATCAGGCAAAGCATCCATGGGCAAAATATCGGAAGCAATCACTAAACCTTTGCTACCCACAAGTTTTCCAGCAATTTGAGACCAGCTACCAGGAGCTGCACCCAAATCGACTACCGTCATGCCTGGCTTGATCAACTTATATTTTTCTTGGATTTCAAGAAGTTTATATGCTGCTCGCGCACGATATCCTTCCTTTTGTGCTTTTTTTACAAAAGGATCGTCTAGATGTTCCCTCATCCACGCACGACTGCTTTTCGACAATTTCTGGTTTGTAATGCGTGTTGCCATAACTCACTAAATATCAAAAAAACTTCTGATCGTTCATTGTACGTGAAAATTACTCTCATTACAGTACGGATGTAGCGTAATCTCACCAAGTTTTACAGTTTTTTTTCAATAATGTTGATCGATTATTTATACAGTTTTTCGTACATCTGAATTTAAGTTTTTTGCTATACTAAGTCGTTTTTAAAATCAGGTATTTTTAATGGCCGCTTTATCTATCCATGAACGTAAACGTTTACGTCAAATTGGTCATGTGCTTAATCCGGTTGTCATGATTGGTGGACAAGGCTTAACAGATGCTGTTATCGAAGAAACTCTTCGTGCTTTAAACGACCACGAACTTATCAAAGTTAAAGTTGCTGGTGAAGACCGTGAAGCACGTACTGCTGTAATTGATGCAATTGTAGAAGCTACTGGTGCAGAAGCTGTGCAAAAGATTGGTAAAATTGTTTTACTTTACAAAAAAGCAGCTAAACAAAACCAGCATTTGTCTAATCTTGTTCGCCACGCTCATTTAGCAAACTAATTTGATTTGACAAACTATGGCAAGTTACGAACTTTCAGCTTTTGATCGTTTTCATGCTGTTTCTGTTGTTGGCGCAATTGAACAGCAAGCACCGCACACCTTAAATGTCGGTTTTTGGATTCGTGATCCAAATCAACTCATTGTCTGGCCCCAAGAAGTCACGGCTAATCCTCGTCAGGATTTTTTGTGGGAAGAAACTTGTTTCGAAATTTTTGTTGGCGTGCATGATGAAGATTATTATCGGGAAATTAATCTTTCCCCTTCTCAAGCATGGCAGTCTTATCAGTTTGAAGAATATCGCTATCCAGAAAGTATGCCTCCCCTTGCTGCTTACGATATCGAACTGAACCATCTCAAGCGTACTCATTATGGCTTAAATGTTAGTCTTGATTTGGGACAATTTATGCAACAGCATCGCTTGAAATGGGCAAACCTTTATTTAGGTTTAACTGCAGTTTTAAAAACCAAAGAAGGTATCCAGTACTATGCAATGCAGCATAGTGGAAAAAGTGCAGATTTCCATAATAAGCGTGACTGGTTACATCAGTTTTAAAAATAAAAAAGCGAGAAATTAATTCTCGCTTTTTTATAGCTGGCCAAAAGCTAAGATCATTAGTTATCTCGTGCTTTATTCCAGGCTTCAACTGCATTATTTTTAGTACGCTTAATACTTTCACTTAAAGAATCTTTGTGCTTCAAAGAAATCTGGCTAATATCACCTTTCAATTCTTTACTGACTTTAGTCAAATCTTCGATAAGCGCGTTAATTTCTGCTTTCAAAGCATTTTTAAGTTCAGATAGTCCTTCTTGTGAAGTGCTAAACTGAGCTTTAATCACATCAAGACGTTGTAGAATATCTTGTTTAATTTGAATAAATTGATTTTGAATATTCTTGTTTAACTCATGAGTTTCAGCTTCAATTTTTTCTTGAGTTTCACTTAAAACTTCTTTGACCTGCTCTTGAGTTTCAGTAATAGCTTCTTTCACCTGAGTTTTCGCTTCTGTAGCAACTTCTTTAATCTGCTCAGTTTTCTCGGCAACACTTTCTTTGACTTGCGCAGTTTTAGCAGTTACTGTTCTTTTCGCTTTAGTTGTAGTAGCAGCTACGGTTTCTTTCACTTCATTCACCTCAGCTTTTACTGAATCAACGACTGCTTGAGCTTTCTCGCTCACATCTTTTGAAACTTGATCATTACTCATGCTATTTCCTCATATTGTTTATTTTTTAACTAGCAATACAATAAATCCAGTTCTAAAAATTCAGCCAGCAAATTGTTAGACAATTTATCAAAAGTAACTGATTCGGATGAGCTGATAATTTTTTTTGTAAAAATCAAGCAATGAATTATGTTTTTTAGCAGAAAATAAATAGACTTTTTGAGGTTCCATGCGTATAATGCGCTGTTAAGTTACAAGCGAGCAGACCGATAGGGAGGGGCATGTTTTATCACAACATCGCCTATCTTTTTTGGGTCTACTCGCTTTTTTACAGCCGAAATTCAGGAGCTTTGGTTTGAGCACCCCCGCCATTTTAGCCCTCGCAGATGGAACGATCTTTAAAGGAACGTCAATCGGCGCAACGGGAAGTACGACTGGAGAAGTCGTTTTTAACACAGCCATGACAGGCTATCAAGAAATTTTGACTGACCCAAGTTATGCACAACAAATTGTGACATTAACTTACCCTCATATTGGAAACACTGGCTGCAACGCAGAAGACGTTGAATCTGGTCGTATCCATAAAGTATGGGCGAATGGTTTAATTATTCGTGACCTTCCTCTACTACACAGTAACTTCCGTGCTGAGCAGTCTTTGAGTGAATATTTGCAAGAACACAATGTTGTTGCAATCGCGGATATTGATACACGTAAATTAACACGTATTTTGCGTGACAAAGGTGCACAAAATGGTTGCATCCTTGCTGGCGAAAATATTACTGAAGAAGAAGCAATTGCCAAAGCTCGCGCTTTTGGTGGCTTAAACGGTTTAGACCTTGCAAAAGAATGTTGCGATCCAACTGGTTTTGAATGGTCTGAAGGTTCATGGACTCTAGGCCAAGGCTTCTCTCAACCTGAATTAAAATATCATGTAGTTGCATACGATTACGGTGTCAAAACCAACATCTTGCGTATGCTTGCAGACCGCGGTTGCAAATTAACCGTTGTACCTGCAGAAACTCCGGCTGAAAAAGTATTGGCACTTAATCCGGATGGCGTATTCCTTTCAAATGGCCCTGGCGATCCAGCTGCTTGTGATTATGCAATCGAAGCTGTAAAAACTATTGTTGAAACCACAACATTACCTGTATTTGGTATTTGCTTAGGCCACCAAATCTTGGCACTCGCTTCTGGTGCAAAAACTGTAAAAATGAACCATGGTCACCACGGTGCTAACCACCCTGTACAAAATCTTGAAGATGGTACAGTGATGATTACTTCACAAAACCATGGTTTCGCTGTAGATGCTGAAACTTTACCGGCTAACTTAAAAGCAACGCATAAATCATTGTTCGATGGCACCTTACAAGGGATTCACCGTACAGACAAACCAGCTTTCAGCTTCCAAGGTCATCCTGAAGCAAGCCCAGGTCCACATGATTGTGCCCCATTGTTCGATCACTTCATCGAACTTATCGAAGCATCTAAACAGTAATTAAGGAGCGAATAATGCCTAAACGTACGGATATTAAAAGCATCTTAATTATTGGTGCTGGCCCGATTGTGATTGGTCAGGCATGTGAGTTTGACTACTCAGGTGCTCAAGCGTGTAAAGCGCTTCGTGAAGAAGGCTACCGTGTTATTTTGGTTAACTCTAACCCAGCAACCATTATGACAGACCCTTCAATGGCTGATGCAACATATATTGAGCCAATTACTTGGCAAACAGTTGCACAGATTATTGAAAAAGAACGCCCAGATGCAGTATTGCCAACTATGGGTGGCCAAACTGCATTGAACTGTGCTCTTGCACTTGATGAGCACGGCGTTCTTGAAAAATATAATGTTGAATTAATTGGTGCAACTAAAGACGCAATTGAGAAAGCCGAAGATCGTAAACTCTTCGATATCGCTATGCGTAAAATTGGCTTGGAATGTCCAAAAGCTGCCATTGCTGAAACAATGGAAGAAGCTTTAGAAATCCAGTCACGCTTTGGTTTCCCGGTAATTATCCGTCCATCATTCACAATGGGTGGTTCGGGTGGCGGTATTGCATATAACCGTGAAGAATTCCTTGAGATTTGTGAACGTGGTTTTGATCTCTCTCCTACTCACCAGTTATTGATCGATGAATCTTTAATTGGTTGGAAAGAATACGAAATGGAAGTTGTTCGTGACAAAAATGACAACTGTATTATCGTATGTGCGATCGAAAACTTCGACCCAATGGGCGTACACACTGGTGACTCAATCACTGTAGCACCAGCTCAGACATTAACTGACAAAGAATACCAATTGATGCGTAACGCTTCGGTTGCAGTTCTTCGTGAAATTGGTGTTGAGACAGGCGGTTCTAACGTTCAGTTCGGTATTAACCCGAAAGACGGCCGTATGGTTGTTATCGAGATGAACCCTCGTGTATCTCGTTCATCTGCACTTGCTTCTAAAGCAACAGGCTTCCCGATTGCTAAAATCGCAGCAAAACTTGCTGTTGGTTATACCCTTGATGAATTGAAAAATGACATCACTGGTGGCGTGACTCCTGCAAGCTTCGAACCATCAATTGACTATGTTGTAACGAAAATTCCTCGTTTTAACTTCGAGAAATTCCCGCAAGCTGAACCAGTTCTTACCACTCAGATGAAATCTGTTGGTGAAGTGATGGCAATTGGCCGTAACTTCCAAGAATCTGTACAAAAAGCATTACGTGGTCTTGAAGTTGGTGTAAGCGGTTTTGATGAAAAAATCGAAGCTGGTGCAACAAATGCAAAAGAAATTATTCTAAAAGAACTTAAAGTTCCGGGTCCTGAGCGTATCTGGTACGTAGCGGATGCTTTCCGTCATGGTTTCTCTTTAGATGAAGTTTTTGAAGCGACTAAGATTGACCGCTGGTTCCTTATCCAAATTCAAGACATCGTTAAAACTGAAGCTCAAGTGAAAACTTTAGGTTTTGGTGACTTAAACGCTGACAACATCCGTTCGTTCAAGCGTAAAGGTTTATCTGACCTTCGTATTGCTCACCTCATGGGCATTTCACAAAAGCAATTCCGTAAACAACGTTGGAACTTGGGTGTTTATCCAGTCTACAAACGTGTTGATACATGTGCAGCAGAGTTTGAGTCTGGTACTGCATACATGTATTCAACTTACGATGAAGAATGTGAAGCAAATCCATCAAACCGTGACAAGATCATGGTGATTGGTGGCGGTCCAAACCGTATTGGTCAAGGTATCGAATTTGACTACTGCTGTGTACATGCTGCCTTAGCTATGCGTGAAGACGGTTATGAAACAATCATGGTGAACTGTAACCCTGAAACTGTTTCTACCGACTATGACACATCTGACCGTCTATACTTCGAGCCTGTAACACTTGAAGATGTACTTGAAATCGTACGTACAGAGAAGCCTAAAGGCGTAATCGTACAGTACGGTGGTCAAACTCCGCTTAAATTGGCACGTGCTTTAGAAGAAGCAGGTACTCCAATTATCGGTACATCACCAGATGCGATTGACCGTGCTGAAGACCGTGAACGTTTCCAACAAATGATCCAACGTTTACAGCTTCGTCAACCAAACAACAGCATTGTAAAATCTGCTGAAGAAGGTATCTCTGAAGCTGCAAAAGTAGGTTATCCGCTTGTTGTTCGCCCATCTTATGTATTAGGTGGTCGTGCAATGGAAATCGTATATAACGAAGAAGAACTTAAACGTTACCTTCGTGAAGCAGTTCAAGCATCTAATGAAGCCCCTGTTCTTCTTGACCGTTTCCTAGATGACGCAACTGAAGTTGATGTTGACTGTGTATCTGACGGTAAAGACGTTGTGATCGGCGGCATCATGCAGCATATCGAACAAGCGGGTATTCACTCAGGTGACTCTGCATGTTCAATTCCTCCTTATTCTTTATCAAAAGAAATTCAGGATGAAATGCGTCGTCAAACAATTGCGATGGCAAAAGAACTTGGTGTTGTTGGCTTGATGAACGTTCAGTTCGCTGTAAAAGGTGACGATATTTACGTTCTAGAAGTTAACCCACGTGCTTCACGTACAGTTCCATTCGTATCTAAGTGTATTGGAGATTCTTTAGCGAAAGTTGCTGCGCGTTGTATGGCAGGTCAATCTCTTGAGTCTCAAGGATTTACTAAAGAAATCATTCCAACTCACTTTGCTGTGAAGGAAGCCGTTTTCCCATTCGCTAAATTCCAAGGCGTAGACCCTATGCTTGGACCTGAGATGAAATCTACAGGTGAAGTGATGGGCGTAGGTAAAACATTTGGTGAAGCATTCTATAAAGCTGTTTTAGGCTCAAATGAACGTTTACCTGGTTTACCAACTGAAGGCGAAGTAAAACATGCTTTCTTATCAGTACGTGAATCTGACAAGAAATACATCGCTGATATCGCTAAGAAATTAGTTGAATATGGCTTCAAGCTTGTTGCAACAGGTGGTACTTACCAAGTGCTTAAAGAAGCAGGTTTAGAATGCGAATCTGTTAATAAAGTTACTGAAGGTCGTCCACATATTGTTGACCGCTTGAAAAATGGTGAAATACACCTTATTGTCAATACCACTGAAGGTAAACAGGCTCAATATGACTCTGCAATGATTCGTCGTGCTGCCCTACAAGGCAAAGTGTATTACACAACGACTATCAATGGTGCAGAAGCTGTTTGCCAAGCCTTTGCTGTGAAATTGCCAATGGATGTATACCGCTTGCAAGATTTAACTGTAGGTTAATTTTTTTACCGATAAGTCCCGTCACCTTATCGGTGGCGGGATTTTTTCATTTTTTTAACTGTGTTTTCTCAACTTAAGAGGGACCGAAATGCAACGTTATCCAATGACCCCTGAAGGTAAAATCGCCTTAGAGAAAGAATTACAACATCTGAAATCTGTTGAACGTCCACGTATTACTCAAGCAATTGCTGAAGCACGTGAACATGGGGACTTAAAAGAAAATGCAGAATACCATGCTGCTCGTGAACAGCAAGGTTTCTGTGAAGGACGCATCCAAGATATCGAAGGAAAATTGGGTGCTTCACAAGTCATCGATGTTAAAGACTTAGAACAAAACGGTCGTGTTGTATTCGGTGTTACGGTAACGATTGAAAACCTTGATACTGAAGAACGCAAGACTTATAAAATTGTTGGTGATGATGAAGCTGATTTTAAAATCAATAAAATCTCAGTGAACTCACCAATCGCACGTGGCCTTTTGAGCAAGAGTGAAGGTGATGAAGTAAAAATCGTTACTCCTCAAGGCGAAGTGGAATATGAAATTGTAAGTGTAGAATATCTCTAAGATAATGTACAAACAACCCCTCTTAAAGAGGGGTTTTTTAGTTCAAGCGTTGATATACTTTTTGGAAAAATACTTATGGATACTCCTTTAATTAACACTCCTGTTCGTCATTGGTGTGAATTTGAGTTTATTTCAAAAACTGTGAAAAATCCAAATATCCATATTAAAGGAAATTATTCTTATTATTCGGCCTATTGGGATCAAGGCTTTGAACGTTGTGTAGTCCGTTATTTACATGACAAAGCTTCAACGCCAGAAAAACCAATTGACCAACTTTATATTGGCAATTTTGTTTGTTTTGGCGCTGAGTGTGTAATCATGATGGGTGGTAATCAGCTTCATAGACCCGACTGGATTTCAACTTTTCCTTTTGATACTCGTAGTTTTCTGGCGGCTGGCGATACTATTATTGCTGATGGCTGCTGGGTTGGTAGCCGTGCAATGATTATGCAAGGTGTCAAACTAGGTGAAGGCGCAGTGGTCGCCACTGGAGCCATAGTAACTAAAGATGTTCCTCCCTATGCAATTGTAGGTGGAGTGCCTGCGAAAATTATTAAATATCGCTTTCCTCAAGAACAAATCGACAAACTACTTGCTTTAAAACTTTATGATTTAGATGAGAAGCAAATTTTGAAAATACGTGAATATCTTCAAACTGACGATATTGATGCTTTATCTACGCATATAGAAAATTTGCGCATTTTATAAAAATTTACCTACAAAATTTGTTGTTATAAAATCACAAATGATTACGTGCTTGAATTTAAATCGTCAAAAAATAAGTATAAAGTATTAATAAATAAGCATCATTACAATAAGGAAAATACTCATGTTATATCAACATATTCTGGTTCCAATTGACGGTTCTGAAACTTCTATGGTCGCCATGAAAGAGGCTATTAAGCTGGGAAAAGCGTTAAATAGTAAAATTACAGTTGTACAAGTGATGGCACTTGATCCATTTATTGCTGATGTCTACGTAAAAACTGGTCAAACTAATGAGTTGATTGAACGCACACGAGCTTATTTACTCGACATTTTAGAACAAGCAAAACAAGAATTTGCCAACGAAGGCATTACTATTGAAACCAAACTGTTGGAAGGCTTTGTTGTACATGAGGAAATCATTCAAGCTGCTCAAGACTTAAATGCAGATCTGATTGTCATGGGTTCTCATGGACGCACAGGAGTCCGAAAACTTGTGTTAGGAAGTGTTGCACAAAAAGTTTTAGGGGAAAGCCATATTCCCGTGTTAATTGTTCGCTAAAGTGAGAATGCCTGTCTGGCTAAAGTGAGCAAGATAGGCTTCTATTTCTTAAAAGGCATAACCTCTTCACGCGATTGCTCAACCGTTATCGTTTTTTTACTTTTGAAAGCTTCCCAAGAATAATTTTTATAATTTAATTGCCATAAATAATATGGTTGTCCCACATCTTTAAATTGAATGTTTAGTATCATCCATGCCTCATCATGACAATGGGGCGATTTTTTATAATCTTGTTCTGAAAAACATGCTCGAATCATTTCTCGTGAAGAAAAAGCAATATCTTTTAGTGCAACTTGATACTTCCCATGAGGTTTGAGCTTAATGAAGTCAGCATTTTCTTCAAAACGCCCTCCTCCTGAGTAACCCGTAAACCATCTATTAACTACTGCTATTGCATACTCATTTTTATTTAATGGATATAAAGCTGGAAAGATTTGTAATCCATCTGGTGCCAAATCATCGGTGTGAGGCTCTTTATTATTATGTTGATAATCTTTAAAGTCCCATTGATCAACTACTTTATATTGATTATTTTGCTTCTTAACCTGAACAATTTGTGGACTTTCATCTATTAGGTAATAAACTAGATCTTGCGTATTTTTTCCCTTCCACAGGATAGCTTCACCACTGCATTTCTGTCTCAGTTGCTTGCATATCAAATCTATGTCTTGCTGAGAAGCCTTTATATTTGCAAAAGGTTGAGTTGAAATATCCTTTTCAGCATAACTCACCTGCGCCATCAAACTTAAAAGTAATACTGCTCCACTACACCATTTATTATTCTTTTGCATGTGTATTTACTCACTAACATAAATATTAAGGCTGCCAAGCAAACTGCTTTAAGTCAACTTTACCATTTAACAAATAGACACCTTCAGCTTCCAATTTTAATTGCTGAATATTTTCACCTTTTTCATTAAATTTACTTAGGCTAATTTTGCCTTGAGAATTAATTACACGATACCAAGGAACTTGATGATCAGCTTCAAGATGTTTCAATACATAGCCGACTAATCTTGCATGTTTTGGTAATCCTGCCATACGAGCCACTTGTCCATAGGTTGCAACTTTTCCGTAAGGAATCAAAGCAATGACTTCTAAAATTTGCCGATGTAGTTCATACTGAGTTGTCAAAATGGACTCCATAAAAATTGACATCATTCATATCATATAAAAAATTTTGAACAAAACTAAATGCAATCCAAGGTGGGCTTGAGGGAAATCTGCATGAAAAAAACATTACTGGTGATTACTGGCACTTTACTATGCGTTTCTTGTACTACACGCCCTCCTCTTCCTTTAGGAGAAACACCTAAAGTCTCCACAGATGGCCGCCCTATTATTTCAGTCACTTTTGTTTTTACAACCAACTCTCCAGAAGCTACAAAGTTTGATAATTATCAACAGATGCGTAAGGAAATTAAAATATTAAATAAATACTATGTAGATGATAAAAATAATAAAATTTTTAAATTTAAATTACATCGTTATATTCCTTATGAAGAGTTTTCAAAATTACATTGTGATTTAAAACAACAGATTAATCAGCCCTACCCAATTACGATTGAAACCATTCCTGCCAGTGTAAATACGTGTTTTCCGAAACGAACTGCAAGTAAAGAAGTGATTGTTTTTATTTATGATGCCTACTCAACGAAATGGAAATTTGAAGATGTAACGAGTAGAGCGTTTCGCAATAATGGCAAACCTTTTATTTTATTAGACTGGAACCGACTTAATTATAATATTCAGGCTGGTAGCGTGCATGAAATGGGACATGTGTTTGGTCTAAAACATGTTTGTGCGCCAAAAGCTACAAAACGTACTCCAACCAACATCATGGCAAGCGCCGAATGTAAATTAGGCAGTGGTGGCTTAAGAAATTTAGGATTTACGCCAGTACAACTTCAAACTATTTTATCGACATACAAACAATATCCCTAAAATTTAATTTCAATATATGCTCCTAAGTTATCTTGGGTAGCGATGTAATTTTCAGGGGTCAGTAAAGATGTCATGTAAGTGCTGGCCTTTAAGAAATCTTCAGCATCGACTGGATACGGTTGCCAAAATGTTTTCAAATTATTGGTGTAAATTGGATAAAGGCGAAGTAAGTCTTTTGATAAATCTAACCTTGCTATACAGCCAAATGGTAAAGCATTGTGTTTATCATATTCGCCATTGCTATTAAACACAGCATTTCCAATACCAAACACGACTGGCTTTTGGTTGATGATCTGGACAGGTTGAATAGTATGAGCACCATGACCAATGATCAGGTCAGCGCCAGCTTGGGTTAGAATCGCAGCAAGCTTACTCTGCTCTTTTGTAATGGGCTTAAAGTCGATACCCCAATGGCAAATAACAATAACTTTATGTTCAGGATGAGTCAGCCTATAGCGACCTATTTGTTCAAGTAAAACGCCATTTAAACACGCAACCCCACTCTTATGACCTAAAGCATAAAAATCATAATCGAGATAGGCAGTGTCTCTGTGCCAGTATCCGTTAAAAATAGCATAACGCTTATTTTCAAAAGAGAGCTCAAAGTAGTTATGAGCATCTTTTTGGTTTACACCTGCCCCGATATAAGAAATGTTAGCCTGATCCAACTGTTGTAATGTATAGGTCAGCCCACGATCCCCATAGTCTTTTAGATGGTTATTTGCCAACACCACATGATTAAGGTGTATATTTTTGAATGCTGCTAATGTTTGTTGAACATCAGCTTTAAGAATAAAAGGCTTTTTATGATCTAAAGGAGATTGGTTTTCTAAAGAAAATACCGCTTCAAAGTTAGCAATATTTAAGTCATGTTCACCTAAAAAAGCTTTTATTTTTTTAAAAGAATAGTCATATCCATACTGTTGCAGAGCATCTATTTGCCCTCTAGCCTTACGCTTTTCAGTGTAGATTTCCCCAAAGTAGGTATCGCCTAAAATATTAATAATGCCACTTGGAGCTGAGCAAACTTTAGGTCTTACCGTCTGTGCTTGAAAACAGTGATAATAAGGAATCAAGTGCTCAGCACGATGAATATCATCTAAGAAAGAAAAGAAACCGATCGTTTGGTTTTCTTCAAAGAACGTCAGATAAATTTTTCTAAATGAGTTTGTAAGATATAAGACCTCTACTACATTCTGTCCCATTAATGGTGTCTGAGGGAGATAAGACTTACCTTTAAAATTCAGCTCTTTTATAAAGAAGAGCTTTTTTATTTCATTGGAATAGCTATAAATTTTTCTGAGTAATAGAAACAAATGCGTTAGTTGATTTTGGGTAGCTTCATTTTTTAAAGTTAAGTTATAGGCAGCGGCTCTTTTTGACAAAATTAAATAAGCTTGCTCATTTGTACCGCAGAGCATATTACTTAAAGCTTCTTTTACATCTACTGCTTGAGTAAAAATTAAGAACTGGAACAGTTTAGTAAATGTATACTTTTCAGATGCTTTTAAACCTAAATTTTGCTGCCCAATGTGCTTATTCATATTTTGTGGCACAACATAGACGTCTTGAGCCAGTACACTTTTTTGCTGAAATTGTTCTAATGCATAGTCGATCAGCAATAACATGGAGATGTCATCGTCAAATTCGAATTGCCATACAGCTTCATCAAAATTTGTAGTGTCGATATGTGCTAATAACTTGATTTCAACGGGTTGATACTTCATAGCTCATCACCTTTGTAATCTTTAACGTAAGCGATGTAACCCGATAAGTTATGCTCTTGGTCATCAATCCTTACTCGAAAACGGTCATGACGAATATAAAATGCATGTAAAATTTTATCTGGTCGTGCCATATACATAGCCACTTCCGGATAAAAAAATCCTGTTGTTTGAAAATCAGTTCTAAACTCAATTAATTTTTGAAGCTCAGGCATATACGCCTGCTCAAAAAGTGCTGTCCGCCCCTGCTCTTTTAAGCGGCTAACCATTTTATAAGCAGCCATTAACATTTCTAATAAGGTCGCATACGTTGTTTTTCGGTTACGAATAAAAATAAAATGTTTTAAATAATTATTTAAACCAAAAATAAAATATTTATCTTCAGGACATATTTTTGTAAGCTCATTGGTACAATAACTTAACCAATGGTCATGATATTTTTCGTATCTATTTTCAATAAAACATTCAAACATTAATTTAACAGTTTCTAATAATCTAGAATCTTGGTTAATTTGATATAACCTTAATAAAGCTAAAGCAGCCTCACCATCATAATAAATAATTCTGAATTTTTCTTTTAAATCATAATCTGGATAATTTAATACATGAGTGGTTGAGCCATTTGAATCGACTAATTTTAAAATACCATTTGCTAGTTTTTCTGCATATTTTTGATAATCATTTTTTTGAGTAATTTCTTGATATTTAGTGAACATTAAAATAGCAGCCGCATTGGCACCTAATTTAATTTCAAATTCCCCTTCTTTACCATCAATCATGAAAGCAGTTTCTGAGTCTTTTTCTTTATAAAAGTTGGTCAGTGCATATTGGATAGCAGCATGTATCTTGGGCCAATATTCTGGTTTGCTCTGCACTTCAAATGTTTCTAGTAAGGCATACACTGAGGTACAGTGGCGTACCGTATTGTAGTTACGAATATCTCGATCATAGGCAGAAAAATAGCCATAGATGAATTTGCCATTTTCTTGAATTTGATCATGCAAAAATGCCGAATTTTTTTCAATTAACGACTGAAAATGCTGTTTCTTATTGCTCGAAATCGCCCTAATACCATTCGCATCATAACCGCTCGCTAAATTAATGAATTGCCCATTTTCATAAAATGCTGCGTAGGTATCAAAAGTCCAAATGTCTTGTAGCTCTTGTAGTTTAATCTGTGGTTTAGTCGAGTTATATTTTTGCTTAATTGCATAATTTAGGTTTGTTTCATCAAAAAAGTTGGGTTTGTCATAGCTCAAACCTCGAATAATTGCTTTTCCATAAATCTCTTGCTCCAGAAAAGCCACTGAACATTGTTCATCAAACCCAATACCTTTACGGTAGTGGTTATTGTGAAATTGATGATGGACTTGCTGCTCTACTACTTTCCAAGCTTGTTTCGTTAAATTATATGCAACATCAATTTTTATATAATCAACAAGTGACTCATGTGCAAACTGGTCATTAATGAAAGCTAATAATTGTATTTTTGCTTGAGAAAAGCTTGTTTTTTCACTATGCCAGACATTACATCTTTGGTCTTTGGGACCAAATGATATAAATAAAATCGTTTCTTTCTGATGATCTGAAACATGGGGAGCGATATGTTCTAACCAAAGGTTCAGTTGTCTTTGGAAGTTTAAAAATGCTGTCACTCGAAATCAGTCCCTATCCGTTATTTGTTGTTCTATAAAGTTTTCAATCCATCATAGCATGAACATATAAAAAGCTAAGTTAACGTATTGTTTAGACGTAAAAAAGAGCCCGAAGGCTCTTTTTTTATAAGTCGATTGTCAGATTAGAAAATGATTTGACCATTGTTGATCAAGTCATTCAATGTGACTGGACCAGTGAGGTTAGTCAATTGAAGCAATGGTGTTTCAGTGTAAGTACCTTCTACAAGTACTCCACCATCACGGTCTACGCTGATTGTCGCAGTTTGAGTACCAGCATCATAACTTACTGTCACATATTGACCGATTGTTAAGTTAGTTTGAGAACCAATTAACAAGTTACTTAAGTCAATCTTATCAGCCTGATCATCTGTTGCAGTATCACCTACATGGAAGTCAGTCCATACATCTACACCACCACCTGTTGTGTTACCACCAGTTGCGTTAGTTACGCTTGCAGCAGTTAATGTGTTGTAGATCAAGGTATCAGAGCCATTACCAAGAGCAAATGTATCATTTGCCGCAGTACTTACTGCAAGGCTATTCAACTCTTGACTCAAGTTAATCGTCAATGAAGAAGTGTATTCACTACCATCGATCACTGAAACCAACTTGTAATCAATCACATCAACAGTCGCATTTGCCGCGCTGTCTAATGGTTTGTAGAAGTAAGAACCATCATTGTATAGATACAATGTACCTTCACCTGTATTCACTCCTTGACCAGCAGCTAGTTCATAAGTGCCAGTTGTTGAGTTCATTACATAGAGTTGAGTACCTTCTACTACATCATTAGTAAGGACGTTTCCAGTAATCCAGTCGGTTTGACCATCTGGTGTGTATTGGTCTAGATGAGTCGCTGTAGTTGTTACTACAGAGTCTAGAGTTACCACACCTAGTGAAAGTACACTGGATAGACTGAATACAACTCGATAAGTACCTGCTGATAAATGCGGTATATCTGCTGAGTATGCTGGAGCACCCAACACTCCTGCCAATGCTGTTGCAGAACCAGAGTATGCTGTATCTACCCATGTTCCACCAACGAACTGCTGAATTGTATATCCAGTTGTTGGGAAAGCAGACAGACTCAACGTCGCAGTGTAGTTTAGCTGTACATGTACATCACTTACTGTATTTGCAGCAATCACAAACTGGTCTGATGTTACAGTACTACTGAGTACAGGAAGCGGGATTGGGAAACCAACCAAGTTACCGATGGTCACATTACCACTCACCACATCCACAACTGGATCTACCACTGGTGACATACTGATTGTTGCATCATCTATATCAGCTGTTACAGACGGTGTTGGAAGTGTAGCATCTGCCGAAGGATCTGCTGTATTCCAAGTTACATCAACATCTGGTGAACCAACTTGAACATGTAATGTAGCGGTATCAGTTCTACCAGTCACTGGATCTGTCACTGTGTAAGTGAAGCTATCAACTTTACCTACATTCGCCATATCCGCAGTTGCCTGATAACTATAAGTACCATCTGCATTAATAGTCAGAGTTCCATATACACCCACAACCGTTGCTGGAGTACCGACTACAACCGACTCTGTATTACCATTTTCAGCAGTCACTATGGTTACGACTGAAGTTGTTGTAATGTAGTCTGGTACATAATTTGTACCATAAACAGCAGAGTTATCGTCAGAGAGCACATTACCAGTTACAGGGTCAACAACCAGTACAGGTGGTTGAGTAATATCACCATGATTCAGCGTGATATCCGCAGTAACACTACCTAAAGCAGTAAGAAGTGTGTTGCTTTCCATGAACAACTCGTAAGTACCAGCACTTAAGTTATCAATCTTGAATTGAACTTCAGAGCCGAAGATACCTAACAAATCAATCACGCCAGTATCAGAACTATCCGCAACTACAGTACGAGTGCCATCTGGATTTACTCGTGTTAATACCACATGTAAACCGTCGACAACCGTAGCAACCGAACCAAAGTTCACTGCAATAATGGCATCTGTCAGATTACCTGGATCAACTGTAAATGTCGCTGTACCTTCTTTAGCTCCGATAACGATACCACCCACACCGAGTAACCAGCTGTAGCTAATCGCGTTATCAAGTACCTCAGTCGTTACAGGATAAACCATGTCTATTTCAGCTGAAGCAACGTTATCCATCGCATCTACTGGAAGCGGACTAGTAATTACAGCTGGTTGAGATGGATCTGCATCGTTCCAGGTCATATCTACACTGTCACTATCGAGACGAACATAAAGTGTCGCCTCAGAAGTGTTACCTGTTACAGGATCAAGCAAGGTGTAGGTAAATTGATCTACCTGACCTAGGTTTGCACCATCTACAGTTGGGGTATAGGTGTAGTTACCATCTTGGTCGATCACCAATGTACCGTATGCGCCAGTGATCGTTGCACCAGCAACTGGATCAACCGTAACACCATTCACTTCAGAGATCACAGCATTGCTACTTGCCGCATCAACTTCACCAGTGAGGCTTGCATCTTTGATGACATTGCCAGAGATCGGCTCAACTGAGTAACCAGCCACGATGTATGGATTGTAGACATCCATCGTACCAGTTAATGTTCCGCCTAAACCTACACCGACTAAACCTTCATATCCAATGAATGCACGGTATTGACCAGCATCCAATCCTTCAAGTACAGCAGTTGGTGTACCACCGATTAGTGATAGATCAATGAGTGATGCTTCTGGGTTAGTACCACCAATCGATACCCATTCACCTGTTGTTTCATCAAATTTTTGAACAACAATCGCATAATCGCTGAGTAAATCTGCTGTGATTATGGCATCGAAAGTAAACGTTGCTGTGCCTTCACGGTTTGGATCAACAGTAAATTCAATTGCATCGTTACCAAGCAATTGTAAATCCAGACCAGCTAACGATACAGCTACAAGATAATCCGCACTGCCTAACGCTACATCATCAGCAACAAGCAATGGTTCTGGGTTAATTTCTGCTGTTACAACATTATCCACCGCTTTTACAGAACTCAATTGGATATTGAGATTTGCTTGAGCCGTATCACCAGTCAGAGGGTCAGTTAATGTGTAAACAAATACATCTGTTTGACCCACACCTGCTGCACTTGCAGTAGGCGTATAAATGTATGAACCATCAAGATTGATTTCCAAGGTACCGTAAGTACCATTAATGATCGTACCATCTGCTAGAACAGGTTGACCGTTAACTGCGCTTACAACAGTTGTTGGAGTCACAACGTCTACTTGACCAACATCATTTATTTCTGTAATGACATTACCATCAGCAACTTCAGTATAGTAGCCGCCTACTTGTGTTGTGTCATAAACATCCATTGTGCCTGTTAATGTACCAAGTAAACCAATACCAGCTAATCCATTATATGTCATGAACGCACGGTATGTGCCTTCCTCTAATCCGTCAATAACTACACTCGGAGTTCCACCTAGCAGAGTTAAATCTAGAATATCAGCTTCACCACCACCGTAAACAGAAGTCCAATCACCTGTTACTGGGTCTAGTTTTTGTAGTACCAATGAGTAATCAGATAAAACATCTGCACCGAGTAATGCACTGTATGTAAATGTTGCTGTTCCTTCTTGGTCAGGAGCTACCGTAAAGCCAATTGACTCTGATCCTAACTGCAAATCAAGTCCAGCAAGTGATACAAGTGCTAGATAAGTATTACTTCCTAGTGCTGCATCGTCTTGTACAAGCAATGGTTGAGGTGCGAGTACCGCTGTATCAGTGTTATCGAAAGCAATAATAGAGCTTGCAAGAGTATAAATTTGCGTATCTTGAACGTTACTACTATTTCCAGCAAGATCTGTAAATGTCGCAGTGGCATCAACTGTTAAATCTGCATCTGCTGCAAGGTCACTACCTAACACATCAACTGTCCAAGTACCAGCTATGGCATCTACAGTCGCAACGTAGTCAACATCATTTATAGTAACCACAACACCTGTTGTTGCCGCATCTGCAGGAATGTTTGTCAATGTACCTGTTAAGGTCACTGATCCACCAGCTTCTGTCGCATCCAAGATGTTATCAGCAGTAACTGGGTCAATTGCTAACACAGTTGTAGTGATATCAGGTGGAGTAACATCTAGAGTTACCGTTACATCTGCATCTGCAACATCCAGGTTACCTTCGGCATCCACTGCTTCTGCATGGATGGTCACAGGGCCTTCGCCTGTCACAGGAATCGCTGCGGTGATAAAGCCGTTGGTAATATCCGCTGCTGTCACGGTGTAGTTAGTACCGTTCACATTCACCACGGTGCCGTCGACTGCATCAGGTCCCAACGCCACTTGTGCATTGAAGCTGCCGTCTGTGCCGAGCTCGTCTGCATTTAAGATACCGTCGCCATTTAAGTCTTCAGGAATCGTG
>NZ_JAKUKO010000019.1:0-706 GCF_022449185.1 Acinetobacter pittii | reverse complement strand
TGTTGCAGTCGTACCGTCAGGGAAGCTGACTGTCACTGTAGAACCCGCTTCTGCTGTACCGCTCACTGGGTCAGTTGCATTAATTGGATCAAGCACTGGTGCATTTGGTGCGGTGGTATCAATGGTCACCACTGCGGTATCGGTACCTGCATTGCCTGCAGGGTCTGTTGCCGTCACGGTAATGGTGTGTGGACCATCAGTTAACGCAGGAAGTGTATTGTCTGCAAGCGTCCAGGTGCCGTCACCATTGTTCACTGCCGGATAGTCAACACCATCCACATTCACAACCACAGTGGCTGTCGGATCGTTCACTGTACCAGTAAGTGCTGGTGTGCTGTCATTGGTCAACACATCATCAAGTGCAACCACCGGCGGTGTGATGTCTGCAAAGACTGTGCCTGTACCTGGCAATGAAGTATTGCCTGCAGGGTCAGTCGCTGTTGCAGTCACGGTATCGCCATCCACCAGGTTACCTGGGTTTGGTACTGACCATGTTCCGTCTGTGCCTGCCACAACTGTTGCAGTCGTACCGTCAGGGAAGCTCACAGTCACGGTTGAACCCGCTTCTGCTGTACCGCTCACTGGGTCAGTTGCATTGATTGGATCAAGTACCGGTGCATTTGGTGCGGTGGTATCAATGGTCACCACTGCGGTATCGGTACCTGCATTGCCTGCAGGGTCTGTTGCCGTCACGGTAATGGTGTGT
>NZ_JAKUKO010000018.1:0-1089 GCF_022449185.1 Acinetobacter pittii | reverse complement strand
ATTTGTGCAAAAACTTACGGCGGTGAAGCGAAAGATTACTCACAAATCGACTCAGCACCTGAAGAAAAAGCACGTGGTATTACAATTAATACTTCACACGTAGAATACGATTCTCCAATTCGTCACTATGCGCATGTTGACTGCCCGGGCCACGCCGATTACGTTAAAAACATGATTACTGGTGCTGCTCAGATGGATGGCGCGATTCTTGTGTGTGCTGCGACTGATGGTCCAATGCCACAAACTCGTGAACACATCCTTCTTTCTCGTCAGGTTGGTGTACCTTACATCATCGTATTCTTGAACAAGTGTGACCTTGTTGATGATGAAGAATTACTTGAATTAGTAGAAATGGAAGTTCGTGAACTTCTTTCTACTTATGACTTCCCAGGTGATGACACTCCAGTTATCCGTGGTTCTGCGCTTAAAGCGTTGGAAGGCGATGCTGGTCAATATGGTGAGTCTTCAGTTCTTGCTCTTGTTGAAGCGCTTGACTCTTACATCCCAGAACCAGAACGTGCTATCGACAAAGCATTCTTAATGCCAATCGAAGACGTATTCTCAATTTCTGGTCGTGGTACTGTAGTAACAGGCCGTGTAGAAGCTGGTATCGTTAAAGTTGGTGAAGAAGTAGAGATCGTTGGTATTAAAGATACAGTTAAAACAACTGTAACTGGCGTAGAAATGTTCCGTAAACTTCTTGACGAAGGCCGTGCAGGTGAGAACTGTGGTATCTTACTTCGTGGTACTAAGCGTGAAGACGTACAACGTGGTCAAGTACTTGCTAAACCAGGTACAATCAAGCCGCACACTAAATTCGACGCAGAAGTATACGTACTTTCTAAAGAAGAAGGTGGTCGTCACACTCCATTCTTAAATGGTTACCGTCCACAGTTCTACTTCCGTACAACTGACGTAACTGGTGCAATCCAATTACAAGACGGCGTTGAAATGGTTATGCCAGGCGACAACGTTGAAATGTCAGTAGAATTAATCCACCCAATCGCAATGGACCCAGGTCTACGTTTTGCGATCCGTGAAGGTGGTCGTACTGTAGGTGCTGGTGTTGTTGCGAAAGTAACTGCATAA
>NZ_JAKUKO010000017.1:0-1156 GCF_022449185.1 Acinetobacter pittii | reverse complement strand
TGGGTCAGTTGCATTAATTGGATCAAGTACCGGTGCATTTGGTGCGGTGGTATCAATGGTCACCACTGCGGTATCGGTACCTGCATTGCCTGCAGGGTCTGTTGCCGTCACGGTAATGGTGTGTGGACCATCAGTTAACGCAGGAAGTGTATTGTCTGCAAGCGTCCAGGTGCCGTCACCATTGTTCACCGCCGGATAGTCAACACCATCCACATTGACAACCACAGTGGCTGTCGGATCGTTCACTGTACCAGTGAGTGCTGGTGTGCTGTCGTTCGTGAGTACATCATCCAGCGCAACCACCGGCGGTGTAATGTCTGCAGAGACTGTGCCTGTACCTGGCAATGAAGTATTGCCTGCAGGGTCAGTTGCTGTTGCAGTCACGGTATCGCCATCCACCAGGTTACCCGGGTTTGGTACTGACCAGCTGCCGTCTGTGCCTGCCACCACTGTTGCAGTGCTGCCGTCAGGGAAGCTCACAGTCACTGTAGAACCCGCTTCTGCTGTACCGCTCACTGGGTCAGTTGCATTAATTGGATCAAGCACTGGTGCATTTGGTGCGGTGGTATCAATGGTCACCACTGCGGTATCGGTACCTGCATTGCCTGCAGGGTCTGTTGCCGTCACGGTAATGGTGTGTGGACCATCAGTTAACGCAGGAAGTGTATTGTCTGCAAGCGTCCAGGTGCCGTCACCATTGTTCACTGCCGGATAGTCAACACCATCCACATTCACAACCACAGTGGCTGTCGGATCGTTCACTGTACCAGTAAGTGCTGGTGTGCTGTCATTGGTCAACACATCATCAAGTAGAACCACCGGCGGTGTGATGTCTGCAGAGACTGTGCCTGTACCTGGCAATGAAGTATTGCCTGCAGGGTCAGTTGCTGTTGCAGTCACGGTATCGCCATCCACCAGGTTACCCGGGTTTGGTACTGACCATGTTCCGTCTGTGCCTGCCACAACTGTTGCAGTCGTACCGTCAGGGAAGCTCACAGTCACGGTTGAGCCCGCTTCTGCTGTACCGCTCACCGGGTCAGTTGCATTGATTGGATCAAGTACAGGTGCATTTGGTGCGGTGGTATCAATGGTCACCACTGCGGTATCGGTACCTGCATTGCCTGCAGGGTCTGTTGCCGTCACGGTAATGGTGTGT
>NZ_JAKUKO010000016.1:0-1330 GCF_022449185.1 Acinetobacter pittii | reverse complement strand
CACGATTCCTGAAGACTTAAATGGCGACGGTATCTTAAATGCAGACGAGCTCGGCACAGACGGCAGCTTCAATGCACAAGTGGCGTTGGGACCAGATGCAGTCGACGGCACCGTGGTGAATGTGAACGGTACTAACTACACCGTGACAGCAGCGGATATTACCAACGGCTTTATCACCGCAGCGATTCCTGTGACAGGCGAAGGCCCTGTGACCATCCATGCAGAAGCAGTGGATGCCGAAGGTAACCTGGATGTTGCAGATGCAGACGTCACCGTGACTGTAGATACCTTGCCTGCAGACCTGATCGGAGCGATCACGATTCCTGAAGACTTAAATGGCGACGGTATCTTAAATGCAGACGAGCTCGGCACAGACGGCAGCTTCAATGCACAAGTGGCGTTGGGACCTGATGCAGTCGATGGCACCGTGGTGAATGTAAACGGTACTAACTACACCGTGACAGCAGCGGATATTACCAACGGCTTTATCACCGCAGCGATTCCTGTAACAGGCGAAGGCCCTGTGACCATCCATGCAGAAGCAGTGGATGCCGAAGGTAACCTTGATGTTGCAGATGCAGACGTCACCGTGACTGTAGATACCTTGCCTGCAGACCTGATCGGAGCGATCACGATTCCTGAAGACTTAAATGGCGACGGTATCTTAAATGCAGACGAGCTCGGCACAGACGGCAGCTTCAATGCACAAGTGGCGTTGGGACCTGATGCAGTCGACGGCACCGTGGTGAATGTGAACGGTACTAACTACACCGTGACAGCAGCGGATATTACCAACGGCTTTATCACCGCAGCGATTCCTGTGACAGGCGAAGGCCCTGTGACCATCCATGCAGAAGCAGTGGATGCCGAAGGTAACCTGGATGTTGCAGATGCAGACGTCACCGTGACTGTAGATACCTTGCCTGCAGACCTGATCGGAGCGATCACGATTCCTGAAGACTTAAATGGCGACGGTATCTTAAATGCAGACGAGCTCGGCACAGACGGCAGCTTCAATGCACAAGTGGCGTTGGGACCAGATGCAGTCGATGGCACCGTGGTGAATGTAAACGGTACTAACTACACCGTGACAGCAGCGGATATTACCAACGGCTTTATCACCGCAGCGATTCCTGTGACAGGCGAAGGCCCTGTGACCATCCATGCAGAAGCAGTGGATGCCGAAGGTAACCTGGATGTTGCAGATGCAGACGTCACCGTGACTGTAGATACCTTACCTGCAGACCTGATCGGAGCGATCACGATTCCTGAAGACTTAAATGGCGACGGTATCTTAAATGCAGACGAGCTAGGCACAGACGGCAGCTTC
>NZ_JAKUKO010000015.1:0-1398 GCF_022449185.1 Acinetobacter pittii | reverse complement strand
CCTTGCAAACGGCTTCATCACTGCAGCGATTCCTGTGACAGGCGAAGGCCCTGTGACCATCCATGCAGAAGCAGTGGATGCCGAAGGTAACCTGGATGTTGCAGATGCAGACGTCACAATCACCGTGGACACAGTTCCAGCTGACCTGATCGGAGCGATCACGATTCCTGAAGACTTAAATGGCGACGGTATCTTAAATGCAGACGAGCTAGGCACAGACGGCAGCTTCAATGCACAAGTGGCGTTGGGACCTGATGCAGTCGACGGCACCGTGGTGAATGTGAACGGTACTAACTACACCGTGACAGCAGCGGATATTACCAACGGCTACATCACTGCAGCGATTCCTGTCACAGGCGAAGGCCCTGTGACCATCCATGCAGAAGCAGTGGATGCCGAAGGTAACCTTGATGTTGCAGATGCAGACGTCACCGTGACTGTAGATACCTTACCTGCAGACCTGATCGGAGCGATCACGATTCCTGAAGACTTAAATGGCGACGGTATCTTAAATGCAGACGAGCTTGGTACAGACGGCAGCTTCAATGCACAAGTGGCGTTGGGACCTGATGCAATCGACGGCACCGTGGTGAATGTAAACGGTACTAACTACACCGTGACAGCAGCGGATATTACCAACGGCTACATCACTGCAGCGATTCCTGTGACAGGCGAAGGCCCTGTGACCATCCATGCAGAAGCAGTGGATGCCGAAGGTAACCTGGATGTTGCAGATGCAGACGTCACCGTGACTGTAGATACCTTGCCTGCAGACCTGATCGGAGCGATCACGATTCCTGAAGACTTAAATGGCGACGGTATCTTAAATGCAGACGAGCTAGGCACAGACGGCAGCTTCAATGCACAAGTGGCGTTGGGACCTGATGCAGTCGACGGCACCGTGGTGAATGTGAACGGTACTAACTACACCGTGACAGCAGCTGACCTTGCAAACGGCTTCATCACTGCAGCGATTCCTGTCACAGGCGAAGGCCCTGTGACCATCCATGCAGAAGCAGTGGATGCCGAAGGTAACCTTGATGTTGCAGATGCAGACGTCACCGTGACTGTAGATACCTTACCTGCAGACCTGATCGGAGCGATCACGATTCCTGAAGACTTAAATGGCGACGGTATCTTAAATGCAGACGAGCTTGGTACAGACGGCAGCTTCAATGCACAAGTGGCGTTGGGACCTGATGCAATCGACGGCACCGTGGTGAATGTAAACGGTACTAACTACACCGTGACAGCAGCGGATATTACCAACGGCTACATCACTGCAGCGATTCCTGTCACAGGCGAAGGCCCTGTGACCATCCATGCAGAAGCAGTGGATGCCGAAGGTAACCTGGATGTTGCAGATGCAGACGTCACCGTGACTGTAGATACCTTGCC
>NZ_JAKUKO010000014.1:0-5572 GCF_022449185.1 Acinetobacter pittii | reverse complement strand
GGGGTGTTTGGAATAATGAGCTGGCGATGACTTACTCTCACATGGGTAACCCCACACTACCATCAGCGCTAAGAGGTTTCACTTCTGAGTTCGGGAAGGGATCAGGTGGTTCACTCTTGCTATGGTCGCCAGCACAACTGGTATGGATACTTGCTTCGTTTTATTCACTGTGTGATACGTTGCGTTTTCCAAATCTTTACAGATGGGCTGATTGAATCAGAATTTGTTCATTTTAGCTAAGTGTTTAACTAAATCAAGTTGCTTTGCATGTTTATGAATCGATTGATGCTCAACTTCTTTCGAAGTTTCGTATACAACTGCTTGGGTGTTGTATAGTCAAGCCTCACGAGCAATTAGTATTGGTCAGCTTCACATATCACTATGCTTCCACATCCAACCTATCAACGTCCTAGTCTCGAACGGCTCTTTAGAGGAATAAATTCCTAGGGAAATCTTATCTTGAGGTAGGCTTCCCGCTTAGATGCTTTCAGCGGTTATCCCTTCCGAACATAGCTACCCGGCGATGCGACTGGCGTCACAACCGGTACACCAGAGGTTCGTCCACTCTGGTCCTCTCGTACTAGGAGCAGATCCTCTCAAATTTCCAGCGCCCACGGTAGATAGGGACCGAACTGTCTCACGACGTTCTAAACCCAG
This sequence comes from Acinetobacter pittii, assembly GCF_022449185.1. Lineage (GTDB taxonomy): Bacteria > Pseudomonadota > Gammaproteobacteria > Pseudomonadales > Moraxellaceae > Acinetobacter > Acinetobacter pittii_I. The sequence goes on along the minus strand of NZ_JAKUKO010000014.1, from coordinate 4,915 downwards.
CTCGCGTACCTCTTTAAATGGCGAACAGCCATACCCTTGGGACCTGCTTCAGCCCCAGGATGAGATGAGCCGACATCGAGGTGCCAAACACCGCCGTCGATATGAACTCTTGGGCGGTATCAGCCTGTTATCCCCAGAGTACCTTTTATCCGTTGAGCGATGGCCCTTCCATACAGAACCACCGGATCACTAAGACCTACTTTCGTACCTGCTCGACTTGTGGGTCTCGCAGTTAAGCGCGCTTTTGCCTTTATACTCTACGCGTGATTTCCGACCACGCTGAGCGCACCTTCGTACTCCTCCGTTACTCTTTAGGAGGAGACCGCCCCAGTCAAACTACCCACCAGACACGGTCCTCGTCCCGGATAACGGGACAGAGTTAGAACCTCAACATTACCAGGGTGGTATTTCAAGGACGGCTCCATTGGAACTAGCGTTCCAACTTCAAAGCCTCCCACCTATCCTACACAAGTAAGGTCAAAGTTCAGTGTCAAGCTGCAGTAAAGGTTCACGGGGTCTTTCCGTCTAGCCGCGGGTACACTGCATCTTCACAGCGATTTCGATTTCACTGAGCCTCTGCTGGAGACAGCGCCGCCATCATTATGCCATTCGTGCAGGTCGGAACTTACCCGACAAGGAATTTCGCTACCTTAGGACCGTTATAGTTACGGCCGCCGTTTACTGGGGCTTCGATCAAGAGCTTCGCTTACGCTAACCCCATCAATTAACCTTCCAGCACCGGGCAGGCATCACACCCTATACGTCCACTTTCGTGTTTGCAGAGTGCTATGTTTTTAATAAACAGTTGCAGCGGCCTGGTTTCTGCGGCTGTCGTCAGCTCAGGAAGCGAGTTCCATCACCAACAACAGCGTACCTTCTCCCGAAGTTACGGTACCATTTTGCCTAGTTCCTTCAGCAGAGTTCTCTCAAGCGCCTTGGTCTACTCGACCTGACCACCTGTGTCGGTTTCGGGTACGATTCCTGTGTAACTGAAGCTTAGAGACTTTTCCTGGAAGCATGGTATCAGCCACTTCACTGTACAAGTACAGTTTGCTATCGGATCTCAGTATAGAGTACCCCGGATTTGCCTAAGATACATACCTACATCCTTCCACCTGGACAACCAACGCCAGGCTGACTTAACCTTCTCCGTCCTCTCATCGCATTACACAGAAGTATTGGAATATTAACCAATTTCCCATCGACTACGCCTTTCGGCCTCGCCTTAGGGGTCGACTCACCCAGCCCCGATTAACGTTGGACTGGAACCCTTGGTCTTTCGGCGAACGGGTTTTTCACCCGTTTTGTCGTTACTCACGTCAGCATTCGCACTTCTGATACCTCCAGCATACTTCTCAATACACCTTCATCGGCTTACAGAACGCTCCCCTACCACTTGACTAATGTCAAATCCGCAGCTTCGGCACATAGTTTTAGCCCCGTTACATCTTCCGCGCAGGCCGACTCGACTAGTGAGCTATTACGCTTTCTTTAAAGGGTGGCTGCTTCTAAGCCAACCTCCTAGCTGTCTATGCCTTCCCACATCGTTTCCCACTTAACTATGATTTTGGGGCCTTAGCTGGCGGTCTGGATTGTTTTCCTCTTGACTACGGACGTTAGCACCCGCAGTCTGTCTCCCGGATAGTACTCATAGGTATTCGGAGTTTGCATCGGTTTGGTAAGTCGGGATGACCCCCTAGCCGAAACAGTGCTCTACCCCCTATGGTATTCGTCCGAGGCGCTACCTAAATAGCTTTCGGGGAGAACCAGCTATCACCAGGCTTGATTAGCCTTTCACCCCTATCCACAAGTCATCCCCTGGCTTTTCAACGACAGTGGGTTCGGTCCTCCAGTTAGTGTTACCCAACCTTCAACCTGCTCATGGATAGATCGCCTGGTTTCGGGTCTATACCCAGCAACTAAACGCCCTATTAAGACTCGATTTCTCTACGGCTCCCCTATACGGTTAACCTCGCTACTGAATATAAGTCGCTGACCCATTATACAAAAGGTACGCAGTCACACCACGAAGGTGCTCCCACTGCTTGTATGCATGCGGTTTCAGGATCTATTTCACTCCCCTCACAGGGGTTCTTTTCGCCTTTCCCTCACGGTACTGGTTCACTATCGGTCAGTCAGGAGTATTTAGCCTTGGAGGATGGTCCCCCCATATTCAGACAAGGTTTCACGTGCCTCGCCCTACTCGTCATCATTATGTGTGCCCTTTCGTGTACGGGAATATCACCCTCTACGTTCGCACTTCCCAGAGCGTTCCACTAAAACACACATAACTTAATGGGCTGATCCCCGTTCGCTCGCCGCTACTGAGGGAATCTCAATTGATTTCTTTTCCTAAGGGTACTGAGATGTTTCACTTCCCCTCGTTCGCCTTGCAACACTATGTATTCATGTTGCAATACCTACCTTAAAGTAGGTGGGTTCCCCCATTCAGAAATCTCCGGATCAAAGGATATTTGCCGCCTCCCCGGAGCTTTTCGCAGGCTATCACGTCTTTCATCGCCTCTGACTGCCAAGGCATCCACCACATGCACTTAATTACTTGACTATACAACCCCAAACAGTCGTTACACCTACAAGTTGGTGTAGCAACAGAACAAATGACCTCTCATTCATCCATACAGTTCGAAGTACTGTGTATTTAAACACTGTACAGCTTCAATCTAAATTCATATACCAAAACGCTTGATTCAGTTAATTTGCTAGTTCTCAATTAACTCCAAGATTAGAATTACTTCTTCTCTCTTTGTTATTGAGTGAACAATTTATTTCAGACTCAATTTTGCCAATCTGTTAATGAATAAACACGCCTTCGTCAGGTCATGCTTAATACCGTGATACTTAAATCACAGAAGTTAATAAACCAAGACCGAAATCTCTATTTACTAATTTCTGTAATCCGAACTTCTCTTAAGTTCTGGTGGAGACTAGGAGAGTCGAACTCCTGACCTCCTGCGTGCAAAGCAGGCGCTCTACCAACTAAGCTAAGTCCCCAGCTTACATCATCAGTCATGTATCTTTTATCTATAACTTCAACCAGTCAAAGTCATGGTGGGTCTGACAAGACTTGAACTTGTGACCCCACGCTTATCAAGCGTGTGCTCTAACCAACTGAGCTACAGACCCTCAGATACATCTATGAAGAACAACTTGTTGTGGATTCTTACCAATCGTCAATCTTTCGTTAAGGAGGTGATCCAGCCGCAGGTTCCCCTACGGCTACCTTGTTACGACTTCACCCCAGTCATCGGCCACACCGTGGTAACCGCCCTCTTTGCAGTTAGGCTAGCTACTTCTGGTGCAACAAACTCCCATGGTGTGACGGGCGGTGTGTACAAGGCCCGGGAACGTATTCACCGCGGCATTCTGATCCGCGATTACTAGCGATTCCGACTTCATGGAGTCGAGTTGCAGACTCCAATCCGGACTACGATCGGCTTTTTGAGATTAGCATCCTATCGCTAGGTAGCAACCCTTTGTACCGACCATTGTAGCACGTGTGTAGCCCTGGCCGTAAGGGCCATGATGACTTGACGTCGTCCCCGCCTTCCTCCAGTTTGTCACTGGCAGTATCCTTAAAGTTCCCGACATTACTCGCTGGCAAATAAGGAAAAGGGTTGCGCTCGTTGCGGGACTTAACCCAACATCTCACGACACGAGCTGACGACAGCCATGCAGCACCTGTATGTAAGTTCCCGAAGGCACCAATCCATCTCTGGAAAGTTCTTACTATGTCAAGGCCAGGTAAGGTTCTTCGCGTTGCATCGAATTAAACCACATGCTCCACCGCTTGTGCGGGCCCCCGTCAATTCATTTGAGTTTTAGTCTTGCGACCGTACTCCCCAGGCGGTCTACTTATCGCGTTAGCTGCGCCACTAAAGCCTCAAAGGCCCCAACGGCTAGTAGACATCGTTTACGGCATGGACTACCAGGGTATCTAATCCTGTTTGCTCCCCATGCTTTCGCACCTCAGCGTCAGTGTTAGGCCAGATGGCTGCCTTCGCCATCGGTATTCCTCCAGATCTCTACGCATTTCACCGCTACACCTGGAATTCTACCATCCTCTCCCACACTCTAGCTAACCAGTATCGAATGCAATTCCCAAGTTAAGCTCGGGGATTTCACATTTGACTTAATTAGCCGCCTACGCGCGCTTTACGCCCAGTAAATCCGATTAACGCTTGCACCCTCTGTATTACCGCGGCTGCTGGCACAGAGTTAGCCGGTGCTTATTCTGCGAGTAACGTCCACTATCTCTAGGTATTATCTAAAGTAGCCTCCTCCTCGCTTAAAGTGCTTTACAACCATAAGGCCTTCTTCACACACGCGGCATGGCTGGATCAGGCTTGCGCCCATTGTCCAATATTCCCCACTGCTGCCTCCCGTAGGAGTCTGGGCCGTGTCTCAGTCCCAGTGTGGCGGATCATCCTCTCAGACCCGCTACAGATCGTCGCCTTGGTAGGCCTTTACCCCACCAACTAGCTAATCCGACTTAGGCTCATCTATTAGCGCAAGGTCCGAAGATCCCCTGCTTTCTCCCGTAGGACGTATGCGGTATTAGCATTCCTTTCGAAATGTTGTCCCCCACTAATAGGCAGATTCCTAAGCATTACTCACCCGTCCGCCGCTAAGATCAGTAGCAAGCTACCTCTCTCCGCTCGACTTGCATGTGTTAAGCCTGCCGCCAGCGTTCAATCTGAGCCATGATCAAACTCTTCAGTTAAAATCATTTTGCACCTTATTTATAGACAAGGTGCCAATTCTGGCTCATCAATTACTGACTTAAATTTCGCTCAAATAAACTTCGAGTAATTTAAACCAATCAATCAATGAAAATTATTTCGATTAATCAATCAGTAAAAATCCACACAAGTTGTTCTTCAATTCTCTTAATGAT
>NZ_JAKUKO010000013.1:0-29583 GCF_022449185.1 Acinetobacter pittii | reverse complement strand
AATCTCTTAAAAGTCAACAGGTAATTTCGATATTTTTAAAACTTATCTCTCAAACCAACTTACCATCAAATTCATCACTTAAAGCAATCAACTTAATCACAAGTAACTGTTTTTCAACAAGTTTCTATCTGCATCACCGCCGATGGATGTGCATTATAGATCATCCCAACTCCTTTGCAACCCCTTTTTTAAATCAATATCACCAACTGGATACTTTTTAAGCTTTTTGGCCACTTTTAGATGAGATATTAAACTTTTTTTACATTATCAACTTCATGTAGAATAGATTATTCGTGCAATAGTTTGGCATTAACTCACCATGTGGCAGTTCGCTAAAAAAGTATTTGTTTGCATACTTGTAGTGCTTGCTACGAGTGGGCCTTGTTATGCCAATTCAAAACATAATTTCTATGTACTTACTTTATCTATCCTAAGCTACAGTAAGTGGGAGAATGTAAATACTCCTACTCTTTGTGTGATTGATAACCCTTCTATTACATCTACTTTTCAATCTTACATCCAGCAAATGTCTTATAATTATCGCGTTCAAACTGTAAATGCGAAAGATTTTGCTCGGTCACATTGTCAGGCTGTCTATTTTTCTAGTACTTCTCCGCAGCAACAACAAAACCTTATTCAAAACTATCCTTATCATTCTTTACTTTCTTTAAGTGTTAATAATTCAGAGTGCGAGATAGGAAGTATCTTTTGTTTATATACTCAGAATAATTACACTACCTTTAAAGTTAACTTAGATGCTTTAAGTCACTCCAAAGTTCATATTGATCCGAGAGTATTACTCTTGGCTAAGAATGCGGAGTAAGGATCATGATATCGAAGTTGTATCAGTCTACTTCACTGCACGCTTTATTTAGAAAATCTCAATTTACTATTTTTGCTATTACTTTTTTTATTTGCTCTTTTACGTTTGTCTCAATTTCCGTTTTTACTATGGAAACTTATGCCAAACAGAATTTGCAATTGCTTAGTCATACTCTATTAGAGCGTATTCAGCCCGCAGTTGTGTTTAATGATAAAATTACAATAGAGCAGATTTTGAATGAGTACACGAATGATCATTCAATTCGTACTATTCATATTTATGATTCAGAGCACCATCTGATCGCCCAAAGTTTTAAATTATCAAGTCAAACTTCAATTTTAGAAGGATGGTTTGATCACTGGTTTTTAAATGAGCCTGTTCATCTTACAATTTATCATCACGAGCAAAATGTAGGTGAACTTACACTTTTTGGTAGCTCTGAAAAAATATTGCAATTCCTAAAAATGATTATGGTAGGGCTTGCGATTGCAATGTTGTTTATTGTTTGTGCTTTATGGTGGTCTGTAAACTTAACTTATCGTCAAATTATGCAGGCTATTTACCCACTTACTAATATTGCTCAAATTGTAAGTGAACAAAAAGCTTATAATCTTCGCTTCCCTTATAATCGAATTAAAGAATTTCAAGATTTAAATACCGTTTTTAACGAGTTACTTGAAGAAATTCAAATATGGGATAACCAGCTACAAAAGGAAAATCGTAAATTATCCTTTCAGGCTCATCACGACCAACTCACCTTATTACCTAATAGACATTATTTTTACCAAATCCTTTTAGACATGTTTGAAGATAAAGGGTTTGATAATAAGTCTGCATTATTATTTATAGATAACAATAACTTCAAAGCAATTAATGACCAATTTGGCCATTTAGCTGGCGATGAAGTTTTAAAAGAAATGGCAAATCGCCTGCAAACTCGTTTGCGTCATCAAGATTTTATTGCACGGTTAGGCGGTGATGAATTTGCTGTCATTTTGCATTCCATTAGTCATGCTGATCATTTAATATCTATTGCTGAAAATTTACTCGAAAGCTGTAAAGAACCATTGCATCTAAATGGTCAAACCATTTACTTCAGTTTCAGTGTAGGTATTGCTTTATCACAATTTGCATCTAGCCCCGAAGATTTCATTATGCAAGCAGATCAAGCAATGTATAAGGCTAAAAATTCGGATGAACACTGGTTTATCTATAAACCTGAAAATTAAATTTAGGCTAATCTATGAATACAAGATCTTTAAAACTCTCTTTTATTGCATTGCTATGCATTACTCTTGCAGGGTGCCTGAGTTTTGGTCCATTAAAATATCGTCAAGTAAAATTGCTCAAAAAAGAAGGTTTCGTTCTTACTGATGAAGGCTGGACTTTAGGTTTACCAGAACGCTTGTTATTTGACTTTAATAATGCACAGTTAAAACAAAGTCATGAAGCTGAGTTAGTACGTCTGGCAAATCAACTGAATAAATATGACCTAAATAAATTGAAAATTGTTGGTCATACTGATGATGTTGGTGATGCTACATATAACCAAAAGTTATCTGAAGAGCGTGCACAAAGTGTGGCAAACCTTTTCTTAACACGTGGATTTAAAAAAGAAAACATCTACGTGATTGGCCGTGGTTCAACGCAACCTTATGTGCCAAATACAACCACTGAAAACCGTGCCATTAACCGACGTGTTGCGATTGTCGTTATTCCATAAGTAAATTTAACTCATAAAAAAGCCAATCCTCTGTGATTGGCTTTTTTATTTTAAACTAGCTCAATAATATCAATGGTTGGTGGCACTCTGAAACGCAAAGGAATTCCAACCATTCCTGTGCCAACGGTAACAAAGACATCCGCATGCTCGTGAGAGTAAAATCCACGCTTATGACCTAAAATTGATACTTTTTTCATAATATAGTTGGTCAACCATGGAAGCTCTACCTGCCCTCCATGTGTATGTCCAGATAACATTAATGGTCGATTCGGTAATTTAGGGACCATATCTACCGTATCGGGATTATGAGATAAAATTAACCAAGGCTTATCTTGCGGTAAATCTGGCATAGAGCGCATATCGGTTTTGCCTGCCCAGAGGTCACCAATACCAATCAAACGGAACTCATCAAAATCAACTATCTTCCCTTCAATATCAACAACTTCATTATAAAATAGGGCATCTTTTAATAATTGTTGAATTGGAGGGCCAGGATATTGCTCATCATGGTTTCCAGGAACTGAATATACAGGCGCCTGAATTTCTTTTAAAATACTTAACTCTTCAATTAATCTATCTTCTGGCTCATATGTCCAATCACCAGCGACTACCACTAAATCAGGTTGCTGTTCATTTAATTTTCTAACTATGGTTTTGAGCTGACGTTCATGTCCTGAAAATAAACCAATATGTAAATCTGCAATTAAGGCTACTTTTACTGGCTTATCAAAACTACGATCCGGATTTAAGCGATATTGATGAGTATCGACACGGACTAAATGAGGTTCGATAAATCGGGCGTAAATTAACACGCCACTTAAGAAAAAGATGAAAATACCTTGATGAATTGAATAGTAACCAATCCAAGCAGCATATAAATTAAAAAACCAGAGAGGAATAAGTAGATAAGAGAGATAAAATGCGAGTAGATGTACAAAAGCTTTAAATGGATGAATCGTCTCGGTTCGTGATTGATGAATCCAAGCCTCAGAAATCCCCCATAGAGCAAGTATTGAAAAAATAAAGTAAAAACAAAAAATGATTGAATTTGGATTCCACATTACGACTCTCGACTTATCTTATATTGATTGCTAGTAATCAAATTCAATATTTATCTTTCAATATGCACGAATTATACTCTAGCTCACCTTATCGTATGTATTGATTATGGCACAATCCTTTCCTTCCAAACAGCTTCAAACGAATCAACAAGCTAAAGGCTTTTTGATAAAAGCCTCTATAGTCCTATGTTCAAGTTTTGCTGTGGGTTTGACAGGATGTAGTACTCTGCCAAAACATGGTGTTGAGCCAGTACAATATGCAAAAGATATTGATACCTCTGAGACTTCACTTGCCAAAATTATTACACCTTTACGCCAGCAAAATCCAAAGTTAACGGGTTTCCATGTGCTAAATGATCCGCTGGAGGCTCTAGCGGCTCGACTTAGATTAATTGATAAAGCCGAAAAGACTTTAGATTTACAATATTACATTTGGGATAATGACAAAGTTGGTGCTTTAGCCTTGCACGCGATTATTCGCGCAGCTGATCGAGGTGTAAAAGTCCGACTTCTTATTGATGACAATAATGCAAAAAAAATGGAAGGGATTTTACTGGCCCTTTCTCAGCATAAAAATATTGAAGTTAAGCTTTTTAACCCCTACCGTTTCCGCAAATACCGTGCGATGGATATGGTGCTGGATTTAAAACGTATCAATCGTCGTATGCACAATAAAAGCTTTATTGCCGACAATGAGGTTGCTCTTATTGGCGGGCGCAACATGACCAATCAATATTACAATGTAAGCGATAGCTATCAGTTTTCTGATGTCGATGTAATGTTAGTAGGCGCTGCTGTTGATGATATCGTAAATTCGTTTGATGATTACTGGAATCATGAATATGCATATTCAGTTCAAAGTATCGTAAGTCCTGAGCAGCACCGTTTACGCTATGAAGGCTTAAAAGAACAACTTGAAGCACACTATCAACAAGCTACCGTTCAAAACTTTTTAAATTTAACTGCAAAATCTCATGCATTTGATCAATGGTTAAATCACAATATTCAATTTGATTGGGTCAAAGCAGAAGTCGTAAAAGACTCACCTGATAAAATCAAATCGAAAGCTAAGAAAGAAGAACACCTCAATTTCCAGTTAATTAATCATTTGGAAAAACCAGAAAGTAACGTTGACTTAATCTCTGCTTATTTTATTCCTGAAAAACAAGGCGCTAAAATTTTAAGTACGCTTGCAAAAGAAGGTGTTGCTGTTCGAGTTTTAACGAATTCTTTTAAAGCAAATGACGTTGCTGTTGTACATGCCTTTTATGGAAAGTACCGAAAAGAGCTGCTTAAAAACGGCGTACAACTCTATGAATTTTTACCGACACCCGATAAAAAAGATTTAAATAAAAATACGGATGAGCTTGCCACTAAAGCTAAAGTAAATATGAAAGGTTTAAGCCGATCAAGTTTGCATACTAAACTTATGGCATTAGATGAGCAGGTTTTTATTGGTTCATTTAACTTTGATCCGCGCTCAGCTTACTTAAATACTGAAATTGGTGTGATTTTAGATAGCCCATCACTGGCTAAGACGATTCACCATACAATGGATGAAAATTTAAATAAGTATGCTTATAAATTAAAGCTCGACACTAACAATCATATTTACTGGCAGCAAGAAACTCCAAATGGTCCTGTAATTTATAGACAGGAACCTGAGATGAAATGGTGGCAAAAAGCAGGCATGAAATTTCTTTCATGGCTGCCACTTGAAGGCTTTATGTAATTATTTTTTTGGCTTAAGTACTTTTTGATGTAGTTGAGCCAAACCTTCTACCATTTTTTCTTGAACTTCGCGCGTTAAACTTTTGACGTCATGCCCTTCCACTGAAATAGGAGGCAAAGTTAACAGATGAGCTGTTACTTTAGGCATTTCAAGTACGCGTTGAATATGTTCGGCAAATGTCATGTCACCAATAAATGGCGCAACTGTATCTAGTTCCCCATCGCGATTTACATAACAAATCAAACAAACCTGTACTGGACGCTGTGCTTCAATCGCTGCTCCTAGTAATCGTCCATGTACTTTTTTAACAGAATGTCCATCTGTAGTTGTGGCTTCAGGGAAAAATAATACGGGAATATTCTGTTTTAAAAATTCAGCAATTTGCTCACGAATTCTGACGGAATCGCCAGATCCACGCTTAATAAATAACGTTCCACCACTTTTGGCTAAGTTTCCAAGAATAGGCCAATTTTCAATTTCAGCTTTAGCCAGAAAGAAAACTCGTGCACCAGAACCTAGAACCGCAACATCTAGCCAAGAAATATGATTACTTACCCATAAAGCTGGTTCTCTAGGAATTGTGCCATGTACTTCTATATCTAAATTGAAAACCTGACATAAACGGCGGCAAAAGTATTGGACATAACGTGTATTAACAGGATTATTAGGATCTTTATAAAGCCCATGTCGATAGACTAGATAAAAACCTTCACTAATTGCGGCCGTGGCAGAAGTGACCTTTTTTCCGTATAAACCTATTTTTGATAATTTCTTTAACGTTGAATTAACTATACTTTGCGTTTGAGCCATAAAATTTCACTAACGATTAATCATTGTTATACCCATCTCAAGTCATTCTATACGTTTCATAATAAACTTGCATTGACGATAGAGAGCGGCAAATAAAATAAATCTGAACACTAGACTAATCTCATATAACTAATCTAAAGGATAAGAACAAACGCTTTCCCCTTTTGCTTAAGTTTCCTCTAGAATAAAGTTTTCCCATTTTCAGGATTTATAGCCACGTGGAATATGTTGATCGGCATCAAGGCGGTGAACGCACAATCTTAGTAAGTGTTTCTGTACAATTATTAGATGATCTGGATGCCGAAGAGTTTGCTCTACTCGCACAGTCTGCTGGTGCAGATATCCTTGAACATATTAAGGTTCAGCGTAATAAGCCTAATCCTAAATTTTTTATTGGCTCCGGAAAAGTCGAAGAAATTGCAGAGCAAGTTCAGGAACTAGAGGCAAGTCTGGTTATCTTTGACCATGCGTTATCACCTGCTCAAGAACGAAATTTAGAAAGAATATTAAAATGCCGAGTTATTGACCGCACAGGCTTAATTTTAGATATTTTTGCGCTGCGTGCCCGTACGCATGAAGGTAAGTTACAAGTCGAACTTGCTCAGCTTAAACATTTATCTACTCGTCTTATTCGGGGTTGGTCTGCCGATTTTGAACAACAAAAAGGTGGTATCGGCTTACGTGGTCCCGGTGAAACACAACTAGAGACAGATCGTCGTCTCATTCGTGTTCGTATTACCCAATTAAAAGATAAATTAGACAAAGTACAACAGACTCGTATGCAAGGGCGTGCTGCAAGACAAAAAGCAGCTATTCCAACGGTTTCATTAGTAGGTTATACCAACGCTGGTAAATCGACTTTATTTAATATTTTAGCTAATAGTGATGTCTACGCAGCTGATCAACTATTTGCAACACTTGATCCAACCCTACGCCGTTTAGACTGGGATGGTATCGGTACTGTTGTGCTAGCAGACACAGTAGGTTTTGTACGAAACTTACAGCATGATTTGGTTGAATCATTTAAAGCAACACTTGAAGAAACACTAGAAGCGACCCTTTTACTGCATGTTATTGATAGTAGTAGCCACGACATGCTTGACCAAATTGAAGCGGTTGAAGGCGTATTAAAAGACATTGGTGCTGATGCTCCCGTACTTCGGGTATACAACAAAATTGATCTAAGTGGTGAAGAGGCCAAAATTATTTATGCCGAACCACATGTACCAGATCGAGTTTATGTTTCAGCTCATTCTGGTCAAGGTCTAGAGTTGCTCCAAAAAGCAGTACAAGAATGCTTAATGGGCCAAATTCAAAAGTTTTCACTCGTGCTTAAGCCTGCTTATGGCAAATTACGTACTCAACTTTATGCCTTAAATGTGATTGAGTCTGAACATTATGATGATGCAGGCTTATTACATATTGATGTGAAGATTGCACCACATAAGTTAGAAAAGCTGATTCGCCAAGCAAAGCTTCCATTGGATGAAATCTTAGGAGAACACGCAAGTCAATTTAAGCGCCCCTTGGAAGAGTTTGAAATCAAGGGCGATATCAGTTAAAACTTGATAAGTAAACTTTTAGAGATAAAAAATATGGATAAGATCAAAAGTATAGACTGGACAGCATGGGTAATTACATTACTACTCATTATTGGTTTTCGTGAAGGCTCTGTCGTTGTCATGCGTGCTTTTGGTCATCCAGAATTAGGTAATCTGGTCGGTTTAATCAGCTTACTTATTATTTTACTGATTTGGAGAAAGTTTAAAAAAATTCCACTTCGAATAGTAGATACCAATAATAAAATCATGAAAGAAAGTGGATTCGCGTTTTTACCTATCTGTGCAGGTTCATTAATTATGCTGGTACATATGGGTAAGGAAATTCCATTATTTCTTTTTGTTTTAGTGGTCAGTACCCTTATACCTTTGTGGGTCTATGCAAAAATGGCAAAACGTTGGTTATAAGGAGAATAAAATGTTTACGATTTTCTACGGATTTTTGATCACACTCATTGGTTATCTGTGTGCAAAGCCTTTAAACCGACGTTTCCCGCAAGTTCCACTTTTAGTCTTTGGCATGTTCATTGTAATTGGCTTACTTTCAGTTCTACATGTGCCATATGAACAGTATCGTCTTTATGTGAATGACTTATTTGGTCATCTATTAGGTTATGTCACTGTAGCCTTAGCCATTCCTTTAGCTGCAATGCGTTACGATGATCTTCCAATTAAATCGGTCATTGGTATTTTACTTTTTGCAAGTATTAGCGCCGTTGCTCTACCTATGGGGCTGGCTTATTTGTTACATATGTCTGAACCTACCATTCTTGCATTTGCCACCCGTGCAGTAACCACTCCAATTGCTCTGAACATCGCGACTTTATTACATGCTCCTGAAACACTCGTAACCCTTATTGTTATTTTGTCTGGGGTAATTGGCGCAGCATTCTCACCATTCTTACTTAAACATATTCATGATGAGAGAGCATCAGGTTTAGCCTTAGGTTTAGCTGCACACGCCATCGGAACAGCTCAAGCTTGGCAACGCGGACCCGTTGCAGGTCGTTACGCTGCATTTGGTATGGCATTGAACGGTGTATTTACTGCAATTTGGCTACCAACATTAATGTTATCTTTTGGAACACCATAATTAAGAAGCCTATTAAATAAACATTGAACGGTATATGAATTCCAAATAAGATGATCTTTCAATGTTAAAAGGATTTTTAATCATGGGGAAAATTTTTATTGGAGCGCTGCTCTTATTGGGGATTAATACTGCTACATTCGCAGCAGATATTACAGGTCTCTGGCAAACAATTGATGATAAGACAGGTGCTCCTAAAGCACAGGTAGAAATACGAAAAGAAGCGAACGGGACATATGCCGGGAAAATTATCAAAGTAACGCCACGCCCAGGTTATACGCCTAAAGAAATTTGTGATAATTGCCCTGCGCCATATACCAATAAACCGATTTTAGGTCTGGATATCGCAACTGGTTTAAAACAGGTAGATGGACTGAACTATACTGGCGGTAAAATTTTAGATCCGAATACTGGTAAAGTTTACGGGCTTAAAGCAAAACTTAGTTCAACTGGCAAACGCTTACATATGCGCGGTTATCTCGGAGTTTCAGCTTTAGGGCGTAATCAAATCTGGATTCGAGTAGAATAATAATAGTTCCTAATAAAAAAAGCCGCTTCTGCGGCTTTTTTATTTTTAACTCAGCTACAAGCTTCATCTTGCACTCATAAAAAAGCATTGCTTTTCTTATATTTGCACAGGATTTTCAACAGAAAAAATTTCTTTGTCTTCAAGTCGATAAGCCATTAATTTTCTGCCCCAAACGCAGCCACCATCAATATTCTGGATCTGCTCATTAATAGTTCTGCCCTCGAGCGCAGCCCAATGACCAAAAATAATCTGATGAGTTTGTGCCGCTTTGCTCGGAAATTCAAACCAAGGTAAATAACCTTCCGGCATTGGTGCATCTAAAGAATCTTTAAAACTAAACTCTAAAGCCCCTTCGGCATTGGTTAAACGCATGCGAGTCACATAATTGGTAATACAACGTAAACGCGCAGAACCCGTTAAATTGTCTTCCCACAAATCTGGTTTAGAACCATACATATCTGCTAAAAAAGCATCCAATACAGATAAATCTTCGTTTGCGAGTACAGCCTCAACCTCTTTTGCCAACGTTACAGTTTTTTGCGCATCCCAAATACAAGGTATGCCAGCATGAGTAAGGATCGTATGCTCGTTTGGCAATAAACATAATGGCTGTTTACGTAACCAGTCGATTAACTCATCACCATCAATCGCATCAATAACATCCTGGGTACGATCTTTTGCTTTAATCTCTTTTAAACCACGCGCACCCGCAATTAAAGTCAGGTCATGATTTCCAAGTACAGTTGCAGCAGCGCCACGATCAGCAAGCTTTTTAATAAAACGTAATGCCCCTACCGAGTTTTCACCACGTGCGACTAAATCACCAGCAAACCATAAAAAGTCTTGATCTGGATCAAAACGTATTTCTTTAAGCAAAGCTTTTAGAGCTTCAAAACACCCTTGCACATCGCCAATAACATAGTTAAAACGCTTAGTCATCTACGCCACCATTTGATCGGCCAAAGCAACAAATTGGGCAAGTGTTAAGGTCTCTGGACGAGCCATCGGATCAACACCAGCTTTTTCAAAGCCATCTTCTGCAATCATACCTTTAAGACTGTTTCTTAAAGTTTTGCGGCGCTGAGTAAATACATGGGCAACCAGTCGAGCTAAAGCTTTTTCATCTTTTGCTGTAATTGGCTTTTGATCATAAGGAACAAGGCGGAAAACCGCACTCGTTACTTTAGGTGGCGGGTTAAATGCACCAGCCGGCACTTCAAATAAAAATGTTGGTTGACAGTAATACTGAATCATTACTGACAATCGTCCATATTCTTTCGTATTCGGTTCAGCAGTAATACGGTCAACCACCTCTTTTTGCAGCATAAAGTGCATATCTTTAACTTTGCTGCCAAATTCCAAGAGATGAAAGAGTAATGGGGTTGAAATGTTATAAGGTAAGTTACCGACTACACGTAATGGTCGGCCATCTTTTACCAGTTCGCTAAAGTCATATTTTAATGCGTCAGCTTCTATAATCGTCAAACGTTCAGGATGTGGAACACGTTCTGGTAGCCCAGCAGCTAAGTCACGATCTAGCTCCACTACTGTTAATGCATCACACTCCCCAATTAAAGGAGATGTTAAGGCAGCTAAACCAGGTCCAATCTCGACAATATTGTCGCCTGTACGCGGACTTACAGAGCGCACAATTTTGGCAATGACTCGTTGATCATGTAAGAAGTTTTGACCAAAACGTTTACGAGCTTTATGCCCTTCATCTTTCGGGTTTAGGGCATTAATTTGATACATAGAACATTTCCAACATGAAAAATTTAGTTCGCTGCTAAAGATAAAGCTAAATCAACAGCGACATTTAAACTTGAGCTTTTTGCCAAACCAGTCCCAGCCAAAGACAATGCAGTGCCATGGTCAACCGAAGTTCGAATGAAAGGCAAACCCAATGTAATATTGATGGCTTCACCAAACCCTTGTGATTTTAACACAGGTAAACCTTGATCATGGTACATGGCAAGTACAGCGTCTGCATTTTTAAGATGTTCTGGAGTAAATAAGGTATCTGCCGGCAAGCTTAAACTCATCTTAATCCCTTGCGCCCGATAACTTTCAAGTACCGGATTAATAGTCTCAATCTCTTCACGCCCCAAATAGCCATCTTCACCTGCATGCGGATTTAAACCACACACGAGTACACGTGGGTCTGTAATTTTAAATTTTGTTTTTAAGTCGTGTAGTAAAATATCAATAACCTGATGCAACCGTTCTTTGGTAATTGCATCTGCTACATCTCTTAAGGGTAAATGTGTAGTTGCTAAGGCGACACGCAAGGTTTTGGTTGCAAGCATCATTACGACACGCTCTACACCTGCAAACTCTTGATAGTATTCGGTGTGACCGCTAAATAAAATACCAGCATCATTAATGACCGATTTTTGCACAGGTGCCGTGGCTACCCCGACACTTTTACCAGACATTGCATAATCTGCTGAACGATGCAGTTGTTCTAATACGTAGGCTGCATTAGCTGGGTTTAATTGGCCATCAATGACAGCTGCTTCTAAAGGCACATGTTCTATATAGAGTTCATTCAGAGATGATGACTCAGGCTGTCCTGTATATTCTACAAATTGAATATTTATCCCAAGTTTTTGGGCACGTTGCTCTAATAAGTCTCGGTCACCCAAGATCACAACAGGGCGTTCATCAACCCGCTTAGCCAAGCTCAAACAGATATCTGGACCAATACCAGCCGGCTCACCGGAAGTGACATATAATGGCAGCACAATCACTCCAGACACATAACAAAAATTTGTTTGATTTTAACATATCTGACATTCATCAGTTTATGGATTAAATTATATGGCTTAAACTGGATTTTTCTTGTGAGTTTGGACAAACTCGTTTAGAATGCTCGCTCCTTTTGTTTGGACAGATTCCATAGTCCAAACCAACTATAATAGGTAGTGGTTTAATGAAAACTCTCAGCGCTAAGCCAGCTGAAGTTCAACATGACTGGTATGTTGTTGATGCTTCTGGCAAAACTTTAGGTCGCCTTGCGACTGAAATCGCTCGTCGTTTACGCGGTAAGCACAAAACTTCTTATACTCCTCACGTTGACACTGGCGATTACATCGTTGTGATTAATGCTGAACAAGTTCAAGTGACTGGTAAAAAATCACTTGATAAGAAATATTATCGCCATACTGGTTTCCCTGGTGGTATCCGTGAGACTAACTTCGAGAAGTTAATTGCTCACAAACCTGAAGCTGTTCTTGAAAAAGCGGTTAAAGGCATGTTACCAAAAGGTCCTCTTGGTTATGCAATGATCAAAAAAATGAAAGTGTACGCTGGTACTGAGCATCCGCATGCTGCTCAACAGCCACAAGTTTTGGACATCTAAGGGATACAGCACATGGCTACTAATTATGGTACAGGTCGCCGTAAGACCGCAACTGCACGTGTTTTCTTGTCAGCTGGTACAGGTAAACTCGTTATTAATAACCGTACTTTAGAGCAATATTTCGGTCGTGAAACTGCTCGTATGGTTGTTCGTCAACCTTTAGAACTTTTAGAAGTTACTGAAAAGTTTGACCTTTACATCACTGTTAAAGGTGGTGGTATCGGTGGTCAAGCTGGCGCGATCCGTCACGGTATTACTCGTGCGCTTATCGCTGCTGACGAAACTTTAAAACCTGTTCTACGTCAAGCTGGTTTCGTTACTCGTGATGCTCGTGAAGTTGAACGTAAGAAACTTGGTTTACGTAAAGCTCGTAAGCGTCCTCAATTCTCTAAACGTTAATTCGTTTATCGAGTTGGACAAAAAGCCTTGGATTTTTCCAAGGCTTTTTTATTATGAAAATAGAGCCATAAAATGCAAACTTATAAATATAAACAAACTATCTCTTTAGAACCGTGATTTCCTAGAGCATTTTTAGTATCCTAATCGATTCACTCAACCACGTCGTCTTGTGATATGTCGGTCGAAAACACCTCTATTCAGGGGATTACCCTTTACAGTCATGCTGATGATTTCCGTTCTCATTGGATTCGTTTCTTATTAGCAGAAAAACAAATCAAATATCAATTGATCATAACTGACCATGAAGACGAAGATTTAGCCAGTTTAAATCCTTACAACCAATTACCGATGTTGGTCGAACAAAATCTTAAATTATTTTCAGCGCCTATCATCGCTGAATATTTAGATGATCGTTATCGTCAAAGTAAGCTTTATGCCGATGCTCCTATGATGCGTGCAGAACAGCGGCAGTATATTTGGAGACTTGAAAATGACTGGTTCAAATTAGCAGATGACATGTTAAAACATGCAGACTCTCTAAATCTCGAACAAAAGCAAAAAGCTCAAAAAGAACTACGTGAAACATTGATTTCACTTACTCCCCTATTTCAGCATTTTCCGTATTTCATGTCTGAGAGTTTTACAATCTTGGACTGCATGCTTGCCCCTATCTTTTTAAGATTAAATAGCATGGGAATTGATTTACCAAAACAGCACTGTCGCCCTATATTTTTGTACTGTAAACGTATCTTTGAACGGCCTTCTTTTGCTAAATCAATGACGCCTCAAGAGAAAAACCGTTACAATGAACTATTAAATATGGAATAGCGTGATATGTCTGAGCAAACTATTGATTTAACCCCTACACGTCCTTATCTTGCTCGTGCAATCTATGAATGGATTTGTGATAACCAACTGACTCCTTATCTATTAGTTGATGCGACACAACCACATACCGACGTTCCGCAACAATTTGTTAAAGATGGGCAAATTGTTCTAAATATTGTGCCCCATGCAGTTCATCAATTGCTTATTACCAATGAAGCTATTACCTTTTCAGCTCGTTTTGGCGGAGCATCAAAAGACATTTATGTCCCTATTCAAGCTGTTTTAGGGATTTACGCACGAGAAAATGGACAAGGTTTATTCTTTAATCCTGAAGAATATGCCAATGTAACACCTGTAGAAAATACAGTAGAGTCAGAAGTACAAGAAGCAACTGAAACAACATCAACTAAGAAAAAACCATCGTTAAGAATTTTAGATTAAATTTAGAGGAAGAAAGCATGGCATTTGATTTAGTCCAATACTTTGCTGAGCAGATAAAAATTCAAAAGCCTCAGCTTTTAAATCAATATCCAGTTAATGAAAAAAATAAACTGATTGATGAGGTGAATATTCTTACGCTTGGAAAACTGATTAGTTTATGGCGTCAGAATGATAATAAGATTTATCAAGAAATCAAAACCTCAGATCCACTTTATGTTCAAGAAGTTGCTCGTCATTTAACGACTTCTAAACATAATCAGTCGACTTTAAAAAATTCAGAACTAGAACAGAGTATTTCTGAAATTTTAACTTTGCAGTTAGCAGAACTTAATCAGCTCGATGAAACAGGTGGTTTTGGGCATAATGGCTTAAAAGAATTAATTTTAGGTCAGATTGAACACTTATCAGGTCAAGCTGAAGATTGGGTTTGGTCAACAAACCACCTAAATGAATTAATTGGTTCTAAACCTGTGGAACAAGAAGAGCTATCATTGGATACAACAATGAAGGAGTTCAACCAAATGGTTCACCAAGCCCAACCTCATCATGATGACGTGCATATTGAAGAACAAACAATCGAAACTTCAGTTCCTACATGGTCAAAGATTGTTGCCCCTCTAGTTGCTTTAGCAATTTTAGGGTATCTGTACTGTATTTATACTCAGCTTGTTTAATTTCATCATAAACATTAAAAGAGGAACAAATAGTTCCTCTTTTTTGTTTTAAAAAATATAATTTATTAACCAATATTGTTTTAACATTCTATTACAATTATTAATTTTTGAATCAAAACTATATAATGCAAACCTTAGCACAATATTAAAATTATAATGTGCAAATCCTCTTATAATATTTTTTACAATATGACATTTTTGGTCACTTATTTACCCAAATATCAATTTTAAATTAAACCTGTTTGATTGACTTAAGTTTTGGTAGAAATATAATGATTTTTAACTACTTTTAAATAAAAAGTAGTAACTATAATTTTATAATCCTGAGAGATAAAAATGGCTAAACTTTCTTTAGATAGCTTAACTGAAATTGATGGTTTTGTTGCATCTGCACTTGTTGATTCAGAAAGTGGTTTATCACTTGCAACTCAAGGCGGTGGGGAAATTGATTTAGAATTGGCTGCTGCTGGAAATACAGAAGTCATTCGCGCAAAAAGAAACATAGCTAATGCATTGAAATTAAATGATAATATTGAGGATATTTTAATTACACTGGGTAAAGCTTATCACTTAATTCGTCCATTAGAGAGTAATAACAGCTTATTTCTTTATTTAGTACTTGATCGTACTAAAGCAAATTTGGCTATGGCTCGTCATGAGTTAAAGTCATTTGAAAAAGAGCTAGACTTCAGCTAATTGATTTAATTTATGCTCTTTATATTCATTATAAAGAGCATAGGAAATCACTACATTATTTAATAAAACTTAAAATGATACTATGGATAGTCATTGTATAAATATTGCCATTTCTGGTTTAAGCTTAAAAGTTTCAGATGAATTAAAAATATTAATCCGAAATTTAATATCCAATCAATATGGGATTAATTGGATCAACATTTCTAACAATCATATTGACTTATTAATCATTAATGAAAACTTTTTTGATGCAGATAACATTCAAAATATTCTTCAAAAGAAAAAAATTCCTTATTTAAAAATTACCAAAACGCCTTCGCAAAATGGAAATTCTATATATGAACATACTTTACACTTTCCCTTAGAAAAGTCAGAACCCCTTCTATATTGGCTACAAAAAAATGTATTAGCATCTTTAGAATCTACTGTTATTAACTCTACCTCAGCTTCATCAAATGAAATGGCTCTCATAGATGGGCATTTTATAAAAAGTTTACATAGTCAGGAAAATACCAAATTACATTTATTTGATGATAAAGGTACTCTCGCTATTATTGATAACAGGACTCAGATCGCTTGGGTAGAACCTTCTCGTCAAAAAGCCCATACCAATATGAGTTTTAATTTTGTTTTTGCCAAAACCTCGGACTTTACAAAGGTTTCGCGTAAAAAAAGTTATTATTTACAGGACTGGTTATGGAATCTGATTTGGAATTCAAATAATTTTGAAAATCTAGCCTCGAAGGATAGCTATTTTAAAATTGATCATTGGCCACAACCCTATCAAAAAGAATATAGAAAAGTGAGCCTACAACTCTCTGCATGCTTTATACAGGGAGCAAAAATTACTGATGTAGCTCACCAGCTTAACTTATCAATTGATGATGTCTTACGTTTCGTTACAGCTTGCTTAATGGCAAATAATGGAAAATTTGTTTCTGCAAGCAAATGCACTTACACACCAAATTCGTACTTAGAGAATTCAAATACAGAGAATCATTTTTTTAAAAATTTTATAGGGAAAATTAGACGGCGATTTGGTCTTTAAGGGAAGTTATGATTATACAGCAATATAAAATTGTCTTTGCAGGTAGCATGGGGGCAGGAAAAACAGAAGCGATTAAATCGCTATCTGAAATTCCAATTCTAGAAACAGAAGCATTCAATACAGATGTTCAAAGCCATCAGAAAACCCAAACCACTGTAGGCATTGATTATGGTGAAATTACTTTAGATGATGGAATCAAAATCGGACTCTATGGAACCCCAGGACAAAGCCGTTTTGATTTTATATGGTCGGTCATTTGTGAAGGTGCAATCGGTGTTATTTTATTATTGGATCATAATAGCTCTAATCCAATTGCCGAGTTAGAAAGCTATTTAGAAACCTTTAAAAATTATAATGATAATATTGCGATTGGTATTACTCATGTTGACGAAAATAAAGAGTCATCACTTCAACAATATCGTCATTGGATAAAAGCAAATGCACTACCATACCCTCTTTTTTTTATTGATGCGCGTGAGCAAGAACAAATTTTAATGATGGTTGAATCATTAATTGCATCACTTGAAGTCAAGGTAGGCTCAACATCTCAAGGGAATGATCATGCTTAGTATTCCAACTCAAAAACGAACCGCTCCAACACAGTTACTACAACTTGCAAAAGCCGAAGCTCATAATATTTTGATGAATACGCGTGGTGTAGATTTTGTCATGATTTGCTCTTCTGATGGTTTTGAATTAGCAACAATGAGCCACAAGAACCACCATAACACTACTAAGTTAGCAGCCGTAAGTAGCTCAATTTTGGCAATGGTCACTGCATTTTTAAAAGAGATTCAACTGACGGGCTGTAATAACATTACTTTAGATGCAGATAATGGCAAGGCTATTTTAACTGCTATTCCAGCAACTCATCACCCGATGATTATGGTGACGCTCAGCAATAAAGAGGTACTTTTAGGACAACTCTTGTATAGCCTAAAAAAAGCAAGTCAGTTGATTGCAGAGGCAGATGGAGAATAAATCAGGACTCCTCATTTAAAGTAAAATACCGCTCATATAGAGCGGTATTTTTCACTTAAGTTTGAATAGTAAATAACATCTGTCGTTTTTTTACTTGCTGCCCTTGCTGACCTAAAACATCATCAACTATTCCATCAACATCCGATTTAATCTGCTGTTGGATTTTCATGGCTTCAAGCACTAATAAAGTTTGGCCTTTTATGACTTGATCACCTTTATTGACCAATATATTCACTACCGCACCATCCATTGGCGCACGAATTTTGCCATCACCAGCCACATCAGCTATTTCTGGGGCAGCATAAGTTACGTTGCGAATTGCAACATTGCCATTATCTCGGTCTAAATAAAGCTGATCATCCTCCAGTACATATTGCACACGGCGACGTACACCATCAATTAAATAAACTAATTGCTCTATCGTTCTTTCAAGCACTTCAATACAAATAGTTTGATCGCAGAGCTCTACCGTAAACGTATTATTTAGCGATGAAAGCTGCAATTGAACTTGCTGGTCATCATATTTAAGCTTTAATGGTAATGGCACACCTAGACCAGTTTGCCACACTGCCGTACCGTTACTTTGGCTAAATAATGCCGCAGCAATTGCTAAGGTTTCTAAAGATAGAACCTGCTTATGTAGACTGCTGTCGTTTTGAAAATGCTGTTGAATGAATGCAGTATTAGTATCTCCTGCAATAACAATTGGATGACGCAATAAATTGACCAAAAACTGTTTATTGCTATTTACACCTAGCAAAACACAATCATCCACAGCACGAGCGAGTAAGCGAATCGCATCCTCACGGGTTTTCCCATATGCGATCACCTTTGCTACCATCGGATCGTAAAATGGACTAACCTCATCAGTTGCTAACATGCCATGATCTATTCGTACATTTGGCAACATTGCTGGCTGCCAACGTAACACTTGACCAGTTTGTGGTAAGAAATCCTGACGTGGGTCTTCTGCATACAAGCGCACTTCTATCGCATGTCCATTTAAGGTCAATTCCTGTTGCTTTAAAGGTAACTGCTCACCATTCGCCACACGTAACTGCCATTCAACCAAGTCCAATCCTGTAATCAGCTCAGTGACCGGATGTTCGACCTGCAAACGAGTATTCATTTCCAAAAAGTAAAATGCACCCGATGCATCTAGCAAAAACTCAACTGTACCTGCCCCGACATAAGCACATGCTTTCGCTGCGGCTACAGCTGCCTCGCCCATTTGCTGGCGTAGTTCAGGCGTCATCACTGGACATGGAGCTTCTTCAACAACTTTCTGATGACGACGCTGAATCGAACAATCGCGCTCAAACAAATAAACATAATTGCCGTAAGTATCGCCAAAAACCTGAATTTCGACATGACGCGGAGCAATAACTGCTTTTTCTAAAATGAGCTCGCCAGAACCAAAGGCATTTTCAGCTTCTGAACGCGCAGTTTGTAAAGCTTCCACCAACTCAGAGAGGTGCTGTACCAAACGCATGCCACGACCGCCGCCACCCACAGAGGCTTTTACCATAATTGGAAAGCCAATTTGCTCGGCTTGTGTAGCCAAATAGTCGATGTCTTGACGATCGCCTTCATACCCCGGCACACAAGGTACACCTGCTTCAATCATGGCAATTTTTGAAAGGCGTTTACTGCCCATTAACTCAATTGCAGAAGCGGTAGGCCCAATAAATGTAATCTGGTTGTCGATACAGGCCTGAGCAAAATCAGTATTTTCCGACAAAAAACCATAACCAGGGTGAACTGCATCTGCCCTAGTTTTTTTGCATGCATCTATTATTTTGGTAATAGAAAGATAAGAATCAGATACTTTTGAAGCACCAATATAGACAGCTTCATCAGCCTCTTGCACATGGCGAGCATGACTGTCAGCATCTGAATAAACTGCGACAGTTTGATAGCCCATTGCCTTAGCAGTTTGCATGACTCGAACTGCAATTTCTCCACGATTGGCAACCAATACTTTTGAAAATTTCATTATTTTTATTCCTATCGCTTATGATTCATCGGTCCAATTCGGCAACCGTTTCTGAATAAAAGCCATCGTTCCTTCTTGACCTTCAGCTCCACCAACTGCTTGAGCAAACTGCTGTGCAGCATCATCTAACAAATCACTCAAAGGCTCATTGAGCGTTCGATATAACAGTACTTTAGTCACACGCGAAGCTTGAGGAGCTGCTCGTTTAATGTGTTGAATGGTTTCCTGTAAAGCTTGTTCAAGTTCAATTTCATTATGTGCAATTTGATGAACCACACCGACACTTAGCGCCGTATGCCCTTCAAAACGCATGCCCAGTAAAGCAAGTCGGCGTGCCTGAGTCAGGCCAATACGTTTCACCACAAAAGGAGCAATTTGCGCAGGAATCACACCAAGTCCAGTTTCAGGTAAACCAAACTGGGCATTGTCACGGCTAATGGCAACATCGGAAACACATGCCAGACCAAAACCACCACCTAACACCGCGCCTTCTAAAATCACCACAACCGTTTGCGGTGCGGCTTCAACTTGCTCAAGCAAGGCACCAAAACGGCGGTTAAAGTCCACATAAGGTTGTAGACTGCCAACATTAGCTGCCTCAACACGTAAAGCTGCCATATCTTTAATGTCACCACCCGCACAAAAAGTTCCACCTTCACCACGGATAATTACCGCACGAATTGAAAGATCATTGCGAATGGCAGTAAAAACTTGTTGAATCGCATTGACCATATTCAAGTTCATGGCATTACGGCTCTCTGGTCGATTTAACCAAAGGTATAAAATACTGCCGTCTTGTTCCAATTGAATGCTGTCATCAAGATCTAAAGCTTGTAAAGATGTCGAAAGTGTCATGGCGTATTCCTTATTTTTATTTCTGCTTTTTAGGCAGAATATCCATCAACTTACAGATAATCCCCAACATAATCTCATCTGCCCCGCCCCCAATAGACCCTAGGCGGCCATCACGATACAGCTGCGACGCAGGGTTATCCCACATAAAGCCATTACCACCCCAGTATTGCAGACAACTATCAGCAACTTCACGAGTTAAACGTCCAGCTTTGAGCTTTGCCATAGACGCCAACATCGTGACATCCTCGCCCGCAATATGCTGTTCGCATGCTTGATAAGTTAATGCTTTGAGTGCTTCCACTTCGGTCATAAGTTCAGCAAAGCGGAAGTGGATATATTGGTTATTAATGAGGGGTTGACCAAAAGTAGTACGCTCTTTGGTGTAATTAATTGTTTGCTGAATACAATGCTGCAAGCCGCCAATCGCATTAGCACATGCCCATAAGCGCTCTTCCTGAAATTGCATCATTTGCATCATAAAGCCCATACCTTCAACACCCACCAAGTTACGCTGCGGTACACGTACATTGTCTAAATAAACTTGTGCTGTGGTTGTTGAACGCATCCCTAATTTATTAAGTGGCTCTGAAAAACTAATCCCTTTGGTTTTTGCAGGTACGATAATCATTGACTTATTAACGTGAGGTTTATCATCAGACGTGTTGGCTAAAAGACAGAAGAAGTCGGCCTGCAATGAGTTGGTAATCCACATTTTGCTGCCGTTAATGACATAGTCATCGCCATCTTTTTTTGCAGTTGTTTTAATAGCAGCAACATCCGAACCAGCATGTACTTCTGATACTGCAATGGATGCAACATATTCCCCTGTAATCGCTGGTGTTAAAAACTCATCGCGTAACTCTTTACTTCCAAAACGTGCCAAAGCAGGTGTTGCCATATCAGTTTGTACACCAATAGCTAAAGGCACCCCGCCACAAGCTGCATAGCCAATTTCTTCTGCAACCACGAGGTTATACGAATAATCTAACGCTAAACCGCCATTTTCTTCTGGCTTGCAAATTCCTAATAAACCAAGATTACCCATCTTCTTAAATACTTCATGGATTGGGAATCGTCCCGCGGCCTCCCATTCTGGAATATGTGGATTCAGCTCATTTTGAACAAATTGACGAGCTGTACGGCGCAATGCTTCATGTTCAGCAGTAAATTTCATTGTATTATTCCTATTAATTTTTTTAATTGCGGTAAAGGTTGATTAAAAACGGGACACACCAAAACGAGTTGGATTTAGCTCTCGTTGCTGTGCTTCATAAATGGTTTGTAAAAGGAAAATTAATAATTTTCGGGTATCTCGCGGATCGATAATGCCATCATCATGTAGCATGGCCGTATTGAAAAGTGCAGTGGATTGCTGCTCCAATTTCATCGCAGTACTTTGCTCAAGAAAATCGAGCATTTGCGGATTCGGTTCCTGACCGGAAGCTTTTTGCTTTCCTTCAGCCACAATGCGTAGCACCTTTCCAGCTTGTGCAGCGCCCATTACAGCAACATGCGAATTTGGCCAAGCAAAAATAAAGTCTGGCGATAAACTCCGACCACACATCGCGTAGTTACCTGCACCATATGACCCTGCCACAACAATTGAAATTTTAGGTACAGAACAATTGGCAACAGCTTGAATCAGTTTCGAACCATGTTTGATGATGCCATTTTGCTCGGCATCGGTTCCCACCATAAAACCAGTAGTGTTATGTAAGAACAATAACGGACGTTTGGTTTGTTCACACAGATGAATAAACTGAGCTGCTTTTGCTGCCCCTTGAGGTGTAATCGGGCCATTATTGGTGATAATGCCAATATGTAATCCGCCAATCTTCGCCCAGCCACATACCGTTAAATCATCATATTCCTGTTTAAATTCTAGAAAATCTGAATCATCAACAATGCGGGCAACCACCTCTTTCATATCAAATGGTTGTTTAGGATCACTTGGAATAACACCCAACAGTTCCTCGGTATCGTAACGAGGCTCTTTATAAGTCACATCAACTGGTTTGATTTGCTCTTTCCAGTTGAGGTGTTCAAAAATTTCCCGTGCAAGTCGAATCCCATCTGCATCATTTTCAGCTAAATATTCTGCTGTTCCGGCAACCTGTGCATGCATTTCAGCCCCACCCAATTCCTCCGCTGTAGCGACTTCACCCGTGGCAGCCAGAAGTAAAGGTGGACCTGCAAGAAGCATTTCGGTTTGTTTGCGTACAGCAATGACATAATCGGAAAGACCGGGTTGATAAGCCCCTCCTGCCGTTGCATTACCATGCACCACTGCAAGTTGAGGAATACCAGCCGCAGAAAGACGTGCCTGATTTGCAAAGGTCATACCACCATAGGTAAATACTTCAGCCGCATAATTTAAGTTGGCGCCACCACTTTCGGTCAGCGTAATCAGGGGGAGTTTTTGTTCTAAGGCAATTTTTTGCAAACGCAAAGTTTTCTGTACGCCCATAGGGGACATGGTCCCACCTTTAATCGCGCTATTACTTGCAGAAACCAGACAACGCACACCACTGACAAAACCAATGCCAGCAATCACACCACCACCCGCTTCTGAACCATCTTTATCATCATGCATGTTGTAGCCAACCAAACCACAAAGCTCAATAAAAGATGAATCAGCGTCAAGTAATAATCGTACACGCTCATGCGGCAGAATCTTGCCCTTTTTATCGAATTTCGGTTTAGCCACATATGATTTATCAATGCTTTTTTGCTGAATTGCACGGACTTCACTCAGCTGAGCAAGCAGTGCCTCTTTATTCTTTTGATACTGTTCACTACCAACAGTAATTTCGGATTGGAGAATAGTCATTTTTTATTCCTCACTCCGAACCTGAATTATTGCTTTGCTCGACTTTCTCAGTCTTATCTTTTTTAAAAATTTCAGGAATAAACGCGCGATGGAAACCATTATAAGACTGACTATTTGTTGCTTCGGCTAGTGGGTACATGCGTGTCCCTTGCGATGCAGCGCCATCAATACGCAATGTCACACCCGACACAAAAGCAGCAGCATCGGACAATAAATAACAAATTGCCGATGAAACTTCAGACTCAGTTCCCATACGTTTTAGCGGTACATTGCCAGCAAGACTTGGAATAATCACTTTGGCAAAATCACCGCTATAATTATCCATCCCGGATGATACAATCCACCCCGGTGCAACCGCATTTACACGAACGCCAGATTTCCCCCACTCAACCGATGCTGTTTTAGTTAAGTTATCAACCCCTGAACGCGCAGCACCAGAATGTCCCATTCCCGGCATGCCGCCCCACATATCAGCAGTCATGTTAACAATACTGCCACCATGTTTTACCATCCATTGGTTATAAGCTTCACGCATTAAATAGAACGTTGCGTGTAAATTGTTACGCACGACTGCATCGAAACCATTCGCCGAGATATTCTCTAAAGCTGAGGGGAACTGGCCGCCTGCATTATTTACCAAGCCATCTAGTTTGCCGAATTTCTCAATCACTTCGGCAATCATATTTTTCACTTGTTCTTCTTCACGGTTATCACAAACAATAAAATGAACTAAGCCACCGTCTTCTATAATTTCTTGGCTTACTTTCTCTAATTTTTCAATTTTGCGTCCTGTAATCACTACTTGAGCGCCGAGGGCCGCAAGCTCATGTGCCGTACAACGGCCAATTCCTGAGCCACCACCTGTCACAATAATGACTTTATTAGCGAAAGCATCTGGTCTAAAAATTGATTGATAACTCATCTTTGTTTCATCCATTCATTTTATTTTTCTAAAAGATGTGCCGGAACTTTTACAGGCATATCCAATAATTGTTGGGCAAAGGCCTTCCCTTGCGGATCTATACGTAGACTTGCAACACCACCGCCACCCAAGGCATTTTCCAGCATAAAATTTAGTGCATTCAAACCCGGTAACTCATAACGAATTACCCGCCCTTTCTCAGCATCCAAGACATGTTGCATATAGCTTGCAACAGACTGTTCAGTTAGTGCTGCACGAATCCATGGCAAATATTCTGCTTTACGTGCAATCACACCAATATTGCTATGATTGCCTTTATCACCACTGCGGGCATGAGCAATTTCAATCAAAGGAACTTCAATTTCATCTCCTTGATAAATTGCATTTTCACCTGCCTTTAAATTAGGCAATTGCTCTGTAAAAACTCCTTGTGGAATCTCAACTGGGTAGCGTTTTCCTTCAAAATCGATTTCGACACTTACTTGATTTTTATCTATTAAAAATGAAAATAGTTTAATCACTGGCGATGCTTTTGGACGCCCCCCTACTATCCCTGCCAAGGCCGGAGCCATACCTGTTGAAGCTTGAGCAATTTCAGATGAAAAGAACATACATGCTTCTTTGAACATGTGTTTTACAGCTATTTCGACCACAACTTCACGACTATTTAATGTTTGGGCATGTTCGCCATAGGTACTTTCAATCCCTAAGATTTCAACTGATTTTTCACTAAAAGGTGGCACTGAGCGCATTGCTAAAACACGTTCACACTTAGTCAAAATCGCATCGGCAATGACTTGTGCTTTTTGTGGTGCCTCACGCCCTGCAATTAAAAAACTGACTAAAACCCGATAACCATCTGGATAAGTCGCACTAACTTTATATTGTGTAGTCGGTGCTTGTCCTTTTGCACCCGTCACACGAACTCGATGCTCTCCGATTTGTTCTAAATGCACCTGACTGAAATCAGCAATTACATCGGGTAATAAATATGCTTGAGGATTGCCAATTTCATAAACAATTTGTTCAGCAACCGTAGCGGTAGAGACCAGACCACCTGTCCCTTGCGGTTTGGTCACAACGAATGAACCATTTTCCCTCACTTCAACCACTGGAAATCCCATGTTGTCGAAGCCTTGTACCAATTGCCAATCGGTAAAATTACCGCCTGTACATTGCGCACCACATTCAATCACATGACCTGCCAAGGAACCTTGTGCCAACTTGTCATAGTCATCTAAAGACCATTGATATTCATGAAGTAAAGGAGCAAGCACCACAGCAGAGTCAACAACACGACCAGTAATCACAATATCTGCGCCTAGGTCTAAGGCATCACGAATAGCCACTGCACCCAAATAAGCATTACTACTCGCCACCTGTTCTGGCAAAGCTTCACCGCTAAACATTTCCTGAATATTTTTCTGCTTGAGTTGCTCATGTTGTGCTAAAAGATCATCACCTAAAACCACAGCAACTTTCAGATCTAGACCATATTCTTTAATTATTTTTTGTAAGGCATCTCGACATGCCAGTGGATTAACACCACCAGCATTACTAATCACCTTAATCTTTTTCTCTGCAATTTTTTTAAGTAGAGGTGCCATCACTCGGCTGACAAAATCTAAAGCGTAACCATGTTTTGGTTCCACCATCTTCGCTTTTGCCATAATCGACATGGTGATCTCTGACAAATAATCAAAAACCAAATAATTAATATCGGTTAAATGCACCAATTGGAAAGCCGCAGTATTGGTATCCCCCCAAAATCCTGAAGCACAACCTATTTTCACGACACGCTCATCATCCTGTTGATTACTTGCCATCTTATTTCTCATTATTTTGTTTAAAAATTACACTCAACACTACCAAGCAAGCGCTTGGTTTGTAAAGAGCAAAATGTTATTGTGAAATTGACCAAAACTGCCAAACTCGACAGCTCAGCTAAAACATGATGAGATTTGGCAAACTTTTCTGTTAAGTATTTTTTATATAAAGGATTCGGCTTTCGCATGATTGCTACTTCAATTGAACAGATTCCAAATATCTCTTGCTTTGACGATAGCCCACGTGGTCGTTTATTAAAGGGAGCAGCCTATCTATTTCATAAACAAGGCTATGACAAAACCACTGTACGCGAACTTGCTCAATTTATTGGAATCCAGTCGGGAAGCTTATTCCACCACTTTAAAAGTAAAGATGCCATCCTCGCCCATGTAATGGAGGAAACCATTATTTACAATCTTGCTCGTTTACAAGATGCGGCAGCTCAATCTACCGATCCAGAAAAACAGTTACGTGCACTTATTAAAGCTGAACTCATTTCAATTACTGGAGATACTGGTGCAGCTATGGCTGTTTTAGTTTATGAGTGGTTTGCGCTGTCAAAAGAAAAACAAGATTATCTTTTAGAAATGCGTAATGAATATGAACAAATCTGGTTAGATGTCATTGAAAAGTTACGCACTCAAGGCAAGATAAAACATGGTGCCTTTATTTGGCGAAGACTAGTTGGTGGTGCGATTTCATGGACTGTTACTTGGTATAAAACTGAAGGCAAAGTCAAAATTGATGAGTTAACTGAAATAGTGTGGGAAATGGCTTTGAAATAAAAAGGTGGTTCAATGACCACCCTGCAAGAATTAATAACCGAGCTGCTTACTAATCAAATCTTTCATAATTTCTTCAGCACCACCGCCAATCATATTGACCTTTACTTCACGGTAAATACGTTCAGACTTAGTACCTCGCATAAAACCCATACCTCCCAACGTTTGTACAGCCGCATCAGCACAAAATTGCATAGAGCGAGTCGCAACATTTTTCAGCATCGAGATTTGAGCGACTAACTCAGGCCCTTGTAGTTTTGGCTGAGTCATTTTCCATGCAGTTTCTTCAAGCAAAGCACGTGTTGAGGTCAATTGTGTTGCCATATCCACCAATTTATGACGCACTACTTGATGATCAATCAATCGTTTACCAAAGGTCTTGCGCTGTTGTGCCCACTCCAAAGCTTCTTCATAACACACCAATGCATAGCCATAAGCCACCACACCCAAGAAAAACCGCTCCATATTAAAGTTATTCATAATCACTTTAAAACCGGCATTTTCTTTACCCAGCAAATTTGATGCAGGGACTCGTACTTGATCAAAATGCAAATGAGCCGTATCTGAAGCCCACCACCCCATTTTCTTTAAAGGTGTCTTAGTAATTCCCTCGCTGTGCGCATCAACTAGCAACATTGAGATACCTTCAGCACCCGTTTTTGTCGGATCTGTACGTACTGCAACTGTATAGTAGTCAGCACGAATCCCTGATGTAATAAAGGTCTTCTCACCAGAAACAATATAATAATCACCGTCTCTGACAGCCTTGGTCTGTAGTGCAGCGACGTCTGACCCTCCACCCGGTTCTGTAATCGCCAATGCTGAAATCTTTTCACCAGAAATAATACCTGGCAGGACTCTAGCCTTTAACTCCTCACTTCCAAAATGCTGAATCGGTGGTGCTCCAATTGTGTGTACCATGAGTGAAATATGTACTCCACCCGAACCAGCTTTTGCCATTTCTACACCAGCCAGTAATGAATAAAATGGATCTGCATCAGTAATACCACCATATTCCTCAGAAAAACCTAAACCTAATAGACCAATTTCAGCAGCCTTTTTATATAGCTCTCTTGGGAAAGTCTCTGCCTCATCCCATTCATTAACAAAAGGAGCCATTTCTTTTTGTACAAAACGACGAACATTATTAGCAAAAGCAATATGTTGTTCATTATAGTAAATTGGGTTTGGTTGCATTTCTACAGATGTCCTGATGTTTTTATTTAATTCCAGAACATATCTTGTCATGTTTGCCATCAATCAAAAGTTGCAAGAATCTCCATTTTCTTGGCATAAAACATCAAAGCCTCTTCTTTTTATTCAAATACAATGCCTATACTCTTAAGCAACAACGAAACCCACGGGCAGCATAATAAGACTGCGCTCCATTATGATAAATAAAGACACGACCATATCGACGATCAGCAAAAAGTGCTCCATCTAGTTTACGAATCTCATTTGGGGTTTTGAGCCAACTTGATGTTTTAAGATCAAACTCTTCAATTTCTTGTAATTGGGAATATTGCTCTTCTGTTAAAAGCTCAACTCCCATTTCCTTAGCTACATCTATTACGCTATTTTTTGGAGGATGATCTTTTCTAGATTCTAGGGCCTCGCGATCATAGCAAAGGCTTCTACGACCTTTAGGTGTCTCAAGAGAGCAATCTACAAATAAATATTCATCTTCCGGCTGATCATAAGCAATAACATCCGGCTCTCCTCCTGTATTTTCCATTTCCAGCAATGACCGCAATTTAACAGGATCTTTAATTAGTTTATTTTGCACATCCAACCAATTCATTTCTTGATGACGATGTGTGTTCTTTTCGAATCTATTTTTTAATAATTCAATGAGTAACTCAATTTGCTTTTGAGTTAGTTGTTCTTTAGTTGGCATTGAATAAATCCTTATATTTATTAAATTGAACGGCCATCAAAATAATTTATTTTATTTAATATCAATGGCTTTTTTGCCTAGCACATTAATTGCAGAGATAGAACTAAATCCAATATCTCTACATTAGGTTTTATAATTAAGATAATCAATAATCTTTTACTATATATTTAATTCCAAAAGTGTCCACAACGCTTACATCTATTACCATTTCTAAAAGAAAATAAAGGCAGGCCGAAAAACATAAACGCTAAAAAGGCAGATTTTTTTCCTTTAGTATTAACTTCTATATCCGAGCTTCCACACTTAGGGCAATATTCTTGATTCTCCCCGAACTTTTGTTCAAGCTCGTCACTAAAGTCTTTTTCAAGAAATGACTTTGCTTCATCAACATAGTTCTCTGGAACTAACAAACGAACCCCACCTAAAGCATTAGAATAAAACCAAGCAATTTGTGCCTCATAAGGAAACGAGAAAGTTTTAACTACGATCCATTGCATATTAAATTTCTAATTAGTTAAATAATTTTAGAGTAGCTTTATTTCTTTATAATTTGAATTAATTTTAATATTTAAAGAATTGTAGGAATAAATTCCACGCAATAAAAAACACCCCCACTCATTAGAATGGGGGTGTTTGGAATAATGAGCTGGCGATGACTTACTCTCACATGGGTAACCCCACACTACCATCAGCGCTAAGAGGTTTCACTTCTGAGTTCG
>NZ_JAKUKO010000012.1:0-49783 GCF_022449185.1 Acinetobacter pittii | reverse complement strand
AATCTCTTAAAAGTCAACAGGTAATTTCGATATTTTTAAAACTTATCTCTCAAACCAACTTACCATCAAATTCATCACTTAAAGCAATCAACTTAATCACAAGTAACTGTTTTTCAACAAGTTTCTATCTGCATCACCGCCGATGGATGTGCATTATAGACCATCTCATTCTCTTTGCAAGGGGTATTTCAGCCTTTTCCATTTGAGTGCCGTTTTTTTCTACTATTTTGCGAAAAAAGTGATATATATGACTTTTTTTTAGGCATTTTCACTACCTTTTATTAGTTTTTATATTTAAGAATTTAGGACATTTTTAATTTTTTATGTCTTTAATAGAGTTTATAGACATATATAGTCTCTTAATTCCAAAGAAATAATAGAGTAAACACTCTATTCCCAGCTATATTTCTTCTTACTTTTAACTTACTTCATTTATTATTAATTATGTTTACATGGTTCCACGTGGAACGCTTAATTGGTTTTGTGATCCAGAAATAAAAAAAGCAGGATTACTCCTGCTTTTTTAATCTATAACTTTTTTATTAGTCAGTGAAAATTACACGTGCAATTGCTTTTTTACCTGATTGAATAATAAAGCTTCCTTTTTCTTTTACAGAGAAGCCTGCATCAACGGCATTCCAGTCAACTTTTACCGCACCACGAGCTACCGCATCTTTTGCCGCAGCTGCATTCGGATTTAGGCCTGCTACACGTAAAATCGTAGCAATGAAGATTTCTCCTCCAAACTCACCAAGTGAAATAGTCACTTCTGGTGTGTCTTCAGGTACTTCACCTTCTGTAATACGGTTACCAGCACTCTTGTGGGCATTAGCAGCTGCTTCTGCATCATGGAAGCGTTCAACTAGCTCAAGCGCAAGGATACGTTTTACTTCCTGCGGATTACGACCAGCAGCAATTTCATCTAATAAAGCTTTGATCTCATCAAGAGATTTGAAGCTTAATAAATCGAAATAGCGTTCAATTAAAGAGTCTGGCATTGATAAAACTTTTTGGTACATTGCCCCTGGTGTATCAAATACACCAATATAGTTACCTAAAGATTTAGACATTTTATTTACGCCATCTAGACCTTCTAGAATCGGCACGGTGATACACACTTGAGATTCTTGGCCATAACGGCTTTGTAAAGTACGACCCATAAGTAAGTTAAAGGTCTGGTCTGTACCGCCTAACTCAACGTCAGCTTCAAGCGCAATTGAGTCATAACCTTGAACTAAAGGATATAAAAACTCATGAATTGCAATCGGCTGATGGTTGCTATAACGCTTAGTAAAGTCATCACGCTCTAACATGCGTGATACGGTTTGCTGACTTGCTAATTGGATCAGGTCAGCAGCAGACTTTTGATTAAACCATTCTGAGTTAAAACGTACTTTTGTTTTATTCGGATCTAATATCTTGAAAACTTGCTCTTGATAAGTTTTAGCGTTGGCTTCTACTTGTTCACGTGACAACGGTGGACGAGTTGCGCTTTTACCAGTTGGGTCACCAATCATCGCTGTATAGTCACCAATTAAGAAGGTAACTTCATGGCCCAAGTCTTGGAAAGTTTTTAGTTTATTAATAAGAACCGTATGTCCTAAATGTAAATCTGGTGCTGTAGGGTCAAAACCAGCTTTAATTTTAAGAGGGCGATTCTCTTTAAGCTTTTTCAGTAAATCTTCTTCTGAAATAATTTCGTGCGTGCCTCGTTGGATGAGGGCAAGCTGTTCTTCGGCGGGCAAGAAATTTGACATCACAAAACCTAAACACATCAGTTATTCAATTTGTGCGATATACTAACATTTTTTCAGCGTCTTGCAGGGGAAGTTGCATATGAGCGCAATCTATATCGGCGTAATGACTGGTACTAGTATGGATGGTGTGGATATTGTAGCGGCTTCATTTGAGCCACTACAGCTTCATGCCACTCTTACAGTTCCATTCGAACCCGAATTACGTGATGAGCTTATGGCATTGACTTTACCTGATGACAACGAAATTGACCGTATGGGTAAAGCTGATGTTGCTCTGGCCCAAATGATTGGCCACGGGATTAATACTCTCATTGAAAAGCACCAATTAGACCGTAGCCAAATAAAAGCGATTGGTTCACATGGACAAACCATTCGACATCGTCCAGAACATGGATTTACGCTACAAATTGGCGACCCCAACATCATTACTGAAATCACTCAGATTCCGGTTGTTTCTGATTTCCGTCGTAGAGATATGGCAGCAGGCGGCCAAGGCGCGCCATTGGTTCCGGCTTTCCATCAAGCATTATTTCAACATCCAAGTATTCATCGTGTAATTTTGAATTTGGGTGGTATTGCTAATGTGAGTATGCTGCCTGCCAATAACAGTGACGGCGTATTTGGTTTTGATACAGGTCCTGCAAATATTTTGATGGATGCGTGGTGCCATCGTCATACAGGTCATCCATATGATGAAAATGGTGATTGGGCTGCTTATGGTCATCCTATCCGCTCTTTACTCGATCGTCTTCATGCGCATGAGTATTTTTCTAAAGAACCACCTAAGAGCACAGGACGTGAAGATTTCAATATTGACTGGCTAGATGATCAGTTAATCGATTGGCGTAATGATTTAACTTACGATGAGTTAGAAGATACCCCTGAAAACATCCAAGCTACCCTATTAAAGCTTACTGTGCGCGCTATTCAAAAAGCGATTTATCGCTCTGATATGGAAACAGGTGAAGTATATGTATGTGGTGGTGGTGCTTATAACTCTTATTTATTAGAACAATTACGCTGGCGTCTTCGTAAGCACAATTGGTCTGTTCAACCTACAGATGTTTTAGGGCTCTCCCCTACTTGGGTTGAGGCTACAGCATTTGCATGGTTAGCAATGCGTTTTGTAGATGGTTTAAGTGGTAATTTACCAGCAGTAACAGGTGCTTCGGATTTCAGAATCCTAGGAACAATCACGGCGGTATGATTTATTTTGTCAGTTTCAGCTTCCTTAATTGTTGAAATATTCTTATAAAAAAACCTCTCTAATTAGAGAGGTTTTTTAAGTTTTAAAATTCTTTTAAATCGAGAATGAAGAACCACAACCGCAGGTGGTTGTCGCATTTGGGTTCTGTACAATAAAGCGTGAACCTTCAAGACCTTCTACATAGTCAACTACTGAACCAATAAGGTATTGGTAGCTAAGTGAGTCAACCAGCATTTTTACATCGCCATTTACGAATTCTGCATCATCTTCGTTTACGCTTTCAGCAAAATTGAAGCCATACGAAAACCCTGAACACCCGCCTCCTGTTACATATACACGTAACATGAGATCGTCATTCCCTTCACTATCACGGAGTTGGCGTACCTTATTGGCAGCATTATCTGTCAAAACTAGAGCTTGGGCATTCATGATGATTGTTCCTCGGATTTTGCTGTGCCTTTCAAAATAAAAAAGACCTATATTGAGTATAGCATAATCAATATAGGGTCTGTCTTCGAAGTTTAAAGCGAATCTTGAGTATTTTTATCAAGATTATTTGTAATTCTCATCCTGTAAACCACATTCGAAGTTTTTAGCATCTTGCTTACAACGGAATTGCCATAGTAGTTTCATCATGCGTTTATCGTACACACCGCGTTGTGTAAGGTTAATTCGAGACTCACGCATGAGCTTTTGGTAACCTGGTTTATCGGCTGCCGGGACATCCATCCAGTATTTTTGTGGAATATCAGCCTTCATTTTACCCAAGATGGTAAAAGCACGTGGTAGCTGACCCGAAACCCATTCCCTAGATTTCTGGCCAAAACCAGCTGGGAACTTATCAGGACGGATAATAATATTTCCTGTGACCTGTAAAATCGGATAATTCACGATCGCACCTTTTGTGCCTAAACCTTTTTGTAGTTCTAAAGGTTTAAATGCTGCTGCTGGCGCACCAATAATATCAACTTGATGGTTATTAAATTTCGCACCGAAATTTGTGACATCAGCACTAACCGCCTGCGCCCCGACCTGCTGAACCATAATTTTTTGTGCTTCATCATAGTCAAGCACAGCGATTTTTTTACCAGCAGCTTTCGCTACTGTATTGATGCTACGGTCATTTACTAAAAGGTAAGCATCACCAACCGGAATAACACCGACAACCTCATAGCGACCATTAACCATATATTTACTAAAAGTCGGACTCGCTAAACCTTGCATCACTTTTACAGCAAGCTTGAGGTCAGGAATCGCCCCGATCGCGTCTAATGAACCTGTAAATGAGTTAAATTGGCGACCACGCATTCCTGACACGCTAATACCATCACATTTACCCGCTTTAAAATCTTCAGCAATCACGGCTTCATTCTGGTTTACTTTAAGCTCGATATCAGCTCCCCAGTTTTTAGCGGCAAGTTGATAATCCTTCATTAGTGCATATACATCGCCATTTTTTCCAACGAAGTCAAAAACACATACTGTTTGTTTAGCCTGAGCTGCAAAAGAAACTGTGGTAAGTCCCATCGCAAGTAATAGCGTTTTGGAAAATTGCATATTCTTTTTCCTTTCCTTGTGGAATTTTTGTTTTTCGATACCAAGAAATTTCACACCGATCAGGTATGAATCGGATAGGCTTCATATAAAAATCATGTTGGAATATTTGTATAGACCGAATTTGCTTTTATGATTTTATTTCCATGAAAAATAGATAGCGATTAACCTACCTATTAGCAATTATTTTAATCACAGAAGTCCTTGATCCATTTTTATACCTTCATGTTTCCTTATGAAGTTTTTATCTAAATTTAGCTTAACGTCTTTCTAACCAACCACAATGGCAGAATTGACAGCACATACAAAACAAAAAGCCTAGAACTCGGTCTAGGCTTTCTGAAAAAAATTAGGATTATTCACCAGGCATTGAACATTCAAAGTTAGCCTTGTCTACAGAACAACGTGCTTTTTTGAGTACAGACATCATTCCAGCATCGTAAACACCGCGTTTAGTTAAGTCCATACGGCCATCACGCAACATTTTTTGATACTTAAGTTTGTCTTCTGCACTTAAGTTCATTTTGTATTTGCCAGGAATTTGCGCTTCTAAACGGTTGATCATTGCAAAGCTCTTAGGTAACTGTTTAACAAACCAGTCACGAGATTTTTGACCAAAACCAGCTGGGAATTTATCAGAACGTAATACTAGATCTGCTGTAACGTGTAATACAGGGAAGTTCCACATTACACCGTTTGCGCCTAAACCTTTATTTAATTCTAATGGTTTATAAGCATAAGCAGGCGCACCTACCATATCTACCTGACCATTGTTGAATTTAGCAGCAAAGTTTGAAATATCAGAAAGAACTGCTTGAGCTCCTACACGTTGCACCATAATTTTTTGTGCATCGTCATAGCCAAGTACAGCGAATTTTTTACCCGCAGCTTTTTCAACAGAGTTGATGTTTTTGTCGCGTACGAAAATGAATGCTGAACCTAACGGAGAAATACCAGCAACTTCGTATTTTTTACCACCCATATTAGTGGTCATTTTTGCTGCATTACGCGCATCTAATACATAACTAATTGCACGTTGAGCGATTTGGTTATTTGGAACACCGCCAAGTGAGTCGATAGATCCTGCGAATTTGTTATATTGGCGTGCGCGCATTGCTGTCATTGCTACAGCATCACATTTACCCGCTTTAAAATCATTATCAGCAACAGCCTCGTCCTGACGAGGTACTAGGTTAATTTCAGTGCCCCAGCCTTTTGCAGCAAGAGCCCACTCTTCCATCATTTTATATGAGTCGCCTGCTTTTCCTAAGAGGTCGAATACACATACGGTACTCGCTGCTTGCGCTGAAGCAGAAAAACCTACAACAGAAGCGGCAGCCATAGCAAGTACGATTTTTTTCATTTTCTTCATCCTTCCACGGAACAGATTTTTTTGTTTGAAGTTTCCTTTCAAACACAGATATTAATCATGTTTTTTAGAAAAAAATAGAGCTTTTACTCGATTTTTTTTATTCCTTTAGATCATTGTTTGTCAGACATAAATTATTTATTAGTAGAAAAAATAGCTGATTTTACGTAAGTTATTTTTTATATTCACAATTTTCATATCCATATTCAGCTTTGAAATATATGTAGCGTTTTTGTGTTCAAAAAACAAACTACTCTCCATTAAGCGTACATTCAAAATTTGTTCGTTCAACAGTACAGCGGGCACGCTTTAGCACACTCATCATTGTTGCATCGTATACACCTTGTTTTGTTAAGCTGAGGCGACCTTCACGTAAAATTTTTTGATACTTAGTTTTGTCTTCTGCTGAAAAATTAATTTTAATTTTTGAGGGTACGCCCATTTCCAGCCGTTTTATCATGGCAAAATTCTGAGGTAATTTTTGTATAAACCAAGCACGTGACTTTAAACCGAAATCTGTGGGGAACTTATCACTTCGGGCAATTAAATCACCCGTAACGTTAACTACGGGGAAAGTAAACATTGCCCCTTTCAGTCCCACTCCTTTACCAATCTCTAAAGGTTTATAAGCATAAGCAGGTGCCGCAATTGCATCGACTTGCCCACTATTAAACTTTTTCACAAAATCGGTAATTTCTGAAGGAATAGGCTGAGCGCCAACGCTTTCCACCATAATTTTCTGTGCCGCGTCATATTGCAAAATAGCAAATTTGGTCCCACGTACTTTTTCAATTGAGTTGAGGTTTTTATCTCTCACAAATAAATAAGCCAATCCAATCTGAACAATACCAACGACCTCGTAATTGCTTCCATTTTGTGCAGTGACCATACGATGTTTATTACGCTTATCTAAAACATAACTAATAGCTTTTTGGGCGATTGCATTACTGGTTACCCCTCCAATCGCATCAATCGAACCTGCAAATTTATTATAATTTCGCGCCCTCATCGAGGTCATATAAGCGGCGTCACATTTTCCTTCACGCAGTCTACGGTCAACTAAGCCTTCATCTTGAAATGGAATTAAAGTGATATCTGCTTGCCATTCTTTCGCTGCAAGCGCCCACTCTTCCATCATTTTATAGGATTCACCTGACTTGCCCAATAAATCAAACACACAGACATTTTGCCCTGCATGCACTGTCCCCACAGCACAGCAAAATGCTGCGCCAATCATCCCCAATCTTTTTTTCATTTGACTTTCCTTAGTCTAGTTTTATTAGCAACTCATTAATCAACCAAATTTTAAACTGTTTTTATTTTAGCCATATTTTTTTAAAAGTATTCTATCTTGTTAAATATTTTGAAAATTTCGGATGAATAGCAAAATTTAGAATGTCTGGATATATCTGATTATTAATACCTGCTCACTAAAATCCGGAAAGTTTTGTTTTCATCGGCAGTTCTCTTTAAAATACAGCATCCCTAACTCACCTCGATACAATAAGATGATTCAATTTGACCAAGTTTCTTTACGCCGCGGTGGACGTGTTCTATTTCAAAAAGCGTCTATGCAATTACACCCAGGTTGGAAGATTGGTCTAACTGGGGTAAATGGTGCAGGTAAATCGACCTTATTTGCTGCATTACTTGGAAGTTTAGGTGCAGATGAAGGTTCACTTACTCGTCCTTCAGGCTGGACCGTGGCGCATATGGCGCAAGAAGTAAAAGCCCTAGATATGCCTGCAATTGATTTTGTTCTTTCAGGTGATGAAGAGTTTTGGGATATTCAAAATAAGCTTGCTCAACCAGATCAACTGACTGATTTTGAACTGGCTAAATTGCATGGCCGCTTCGATGAAATTCATGGTTATTCAGCGCCCTCTAAAGCTGCACAGCTCATGGCAGGTCTTGGCTTTCTAGAAAATCAATTACGTTTGAACGTTGAGAGCTTCTCGGGTGGATGGCGTATGCGTTTAAATTTGGCGCGTACATTGATGAGTCGTTCTGATCTACTCTTACTGGATGAACCAACAAACCACTTAGATTTGGATGCAATTCTGTGGTTAGAAGATTGGCTTAAAGCCTATGAAGGTACACTCATTCTAATTTCGCATGACCGCGACTTTTTAGATGCGATTACAGATCACATTCTTCACATTGAAAATCAGGAACTCACGCTTTACACGGGGAACTACTCTACATTTGAAACCACGCGTAGTGAGCGTCTTGCCCAGCAACAACAAGCTTTTGAGAAGCAGCAAGAAACTCGTGCTCACTTACAAAAGTTTATTGACCGTTTTAAAGCAAAAGCGACTAAAGCTCGTCAGGCACAAAGTCGTATTAAACAACTTGAGCGCATGCAGCAACTTGCACCAGCCCATGTAGATACGCCGTTTACATTTAGTTTTCGTGAACCGACTAAAATGAGTTCACCATTGCTGACTTTAGACAATGCCAGCATTGGTTATGGTGATAAACAGATAGCTGAAAAAATCAGATTACAAATTACACCAAACTCACGTATTGGTTTACTGGGTATGAACGGCGCAGGTAAATCAACATTGATTAAAAGCTTGGTGGGTGATTTACCACTCTTGGCAGGTGAACGTAAAGCTTCCGAGCTGCTTAATATTGGTTACTTCGCGCAGCACCAAATGGATGCTTTAGATGGTCACGCTAGCCCAATGCTACAGCTTGCACGTATAGCAGATAAACAAATTAGTGAAGCCACTCTACGTTCATTCTTAGGTAGTTTTGGCTTTAGTGGTGAACGCATGGATACGCCATGTGAAAGCTTTTCTGGTGGAGAGCGCGCTCGTTTAGCCCTAGCACTCATTGTATGGCAGCGTCCAAATGTTTTAATTCTCGATGAACCAACAAACCATTTAGATCTTGATATGCGTCATGCACTAAGCATGGCATTACAAGATTTTGAAGGTGCAGTTGTTCTGGTTTCCCACGAACGTCAACTTATTGCAAGTGTATGTGATGAGCTTCTTTTAGTACACGGCGGTAAATGTACTGAGTTCGAGGGTGATTTACAGGACTATGCTAAATGGCTACGTGAAGCCCGTCAGCAACAAATCAATGCTCAGACTGCTGTCGCACAGAATAATTCGTCCTCTGCCGCTCCAGCGCCTGCTAAAGTTGATAAAGAAGCACAGCGTAAAGAAGCCGCTCGCCGTCGTGAACAGACTCGACCTATTCGTAAAAATATTGAAAAGGTTGAATCACAAATTGAAAAGCTACAACCACAGCTCGCCAAAATTGAAGAATCCTTAGCAGACACATCTTTATATGAGGCTGCACGTAAGGATGATCTACTCAAACTTATGAATGAGCAGACAGAGCTGAAAGCTAAACTTGAGCAACACGAAGAGCAGCTTTTAGAACTCATGATGGAGTTAGAAGAAATGGAAGCTTCTTTTGATTAATCCATTTTCTAAAATAAAAAAGCCGATTTCTTAATCGGCTTTTTTATTTGTTAATAAGGCGTATAAAAAGCCCCTAATTCATTTAAATTAGTATTTATCGGTAAAGGCCAAACATTGCTTGATAAGCTGTCTGCAATATATAAATCGTATCCGCCTCGTCCCCCTGTTTGTCCTGCAAGAGACACCACCATATATCGCTGATTTAAAGGCGCTGGATCGGAAACATCATAATTAATGCTGTTAAATGGCAAACGTATAGTTTTTTTATTAGCCATATCATAAATATAGATCTGGTCATGAGGATTTGTTGGGCTATACCAGCGCACATATAAGAACCGACTTCCTTGCCACCATACTGGATAATATGAAGCGATATTAGTCAGCTGTGTATCATAAGCACCCGACTGATCAATACTGAAAATTCTAGAATTATTTCCAGCACCTTTCGCATACAAAATTTGGGTGGTATTCACTATCGGATAAGGCATCGATTCTTCTATATCCCAACCATTTTGAGTCACAGAAGTCATCGTACGATCCGTCATTTTAATGATTTTTAGATCGCCATTTTGTTTAAAAATAATACGTTGGTTATCTATGAATTTAGGATCTTCATCGCGCTTATTATTACCCTGAGTTAAGTTAATGGGTAACTCAGTGCTTCCGACTTTCCACACATATACATCCCATGCATCACCATAATGCTGCCCAGAATTCACTCCCATAAAAGTTAACCATTTTCCAT
The DNA here is from genome assembly GCF_022449185.1 of Acinetobacter pittii. Taxonomy (GTDB): domain Bacteria; phylum Pseudomonadota; class Gammaproteobacteria; order Pseudomonadales; family Moraxellaceae; genus Acinetobacter; species Acinetobacter pittii_I. The sequence continues at coordinate 39,714 of NZ_JAKUKO010000012.1, read as the reverse complement.
CTGGAGAAAAATGGCCATTCATCATATGGTCAATTTTCCAATTTGCGCCGAGTAATGTGGTTTGCTGTGTTGTGAAGTTATAAAGATAAAGCCTACTGTCCCATGCCTCATAATCACTATAACGATGAAATACTAATTTTCCATAAAAGGTGGGGGTTATCGCAGCATGTAATTGAAATACACTAGTGACAAAAACAATGCTACCAAATACAAGTTTATAAATCTTTTTCATAATTATATTTCCTATTGTTATTAGTAAGTACCACATAGAGAATATAACTTCGAATAGTTTACTTGTTAAACAAAATACTTTTTTCGGATACAAAAAAGGGCTAATGATGATTAGCCCTTTACCATAAAAAATCAATTATCTAAATTTTTTATGATTTTCATTTCTTATTTTGACTAAATTAATTGCTTCAGTTTTGGCTAGATCTAATTGTCCTTGCTCAACTAAAACAGTTACTTTATCAATTTCGGCAACAAGCTGATCTAAACCAGCTTGATACTCTTTTACCTTTAAATTTTCTGATGGCAAACCTTCGAGTTTATGCGGCAAATATTGCTTAGAAGAAACTGCGGCTTCACGTATTACCACAAGCTGTTTTTTCACGTTATCAGCATCTTTCGCTTCAGCAAATGCTTTAGTACTCTTAGCTAAAGTTTTCATATTCGTTTCTAGGTCTGCTGCCCAAACAGTAGAACTTCCTAAAAACACACATGAAATTAATAGACTAGCTAATAATTTCTGACTCATCACTCTCTCCCTAGACTGATTTAGAATCATCTTAAGAATTAAGCATCAATATCCGCATTTAAAGCATTCTCTTCGATGAATGCACGACGTGGTTCAACATCATCACCCATTAAGCAAGAGAACATACGATCTGCTTCAATCGCATCATCAATTGTCACCTGCAACATATTACGGTTTTCAGGATCCATTGTTGTTTCCCACAGCTGTTCAGCATTCATCTCTCCAAGACCTTTATAGCGTTGGATCATCATACCGCGGCGTGAATCTTGCAAAATATGTTGCCAAACTTGATGGAAGTTAGCCACTTGAATACGGCGGTCACCTTTTTGTAAAAAAGCACCTTCTTCAAGTAAAGTGAACCAACTCTTCGAGTTTTTCAATAAACGTGCATATTCAGCTGAATTCAATAAAGCTGCATCAAGTAAATACGCATGCGGCAGATTATGAACATAGACAGTAATACGCGGCCAATAATGCGCAGATTTTTCACCTTGAGCATTTTCACGCTCAAATGCCTCTAAAGAGATTTCTGGACGTAAACTTGGCTGTAATCTGGTAATGATATCGCGTACTTGATCTGCCCATTGTTGTACATAAGCTTCATCATGGTTTTGATCACTCTTGAATGCCTCTACTTCAAGTAAAGCGTCCAATAAGCTTGCCGGATAACGTAAAGTTAAGCGCTGTAAGCTCTTTTGTGAAACTTGATAGTCCTGAATCACTTTCGCCAGTGCTTCACCAGTAATTGCAGGTGCTTCAGCATTGGTATGCAGAGATAGCTCATCAATTGCATTTGAGATGAGATAAGTTTCCAACGCATCATTATCTTTGATGTATTGTTCTTGCTTACCTTTCTTCAATTTATACAAAGGTGGCTGAGCAATATAAATATGCCCACGCTCAACCAATTCCGGCATTTGACGGAAGAAGAACGTTAACAACAAGGTACGGATGTGAGAACCATCGACGTCGGCATCGGTCATGATAATGATTTTATGATAGCGAAGCTTATCAGGGTTATATTCTTCACGACCAATACCACAGCCAAGTGCAGTGATTAAAGTACCCACTTCCTGACTAGAAATCATTTTGTCAAAGCGTGCACGTTCAACGTTCAGGATTTTACCTTTCAACGGTAAAATAGCCTGCATTTTACGATTACGACCTTGCTTAGCACTACCACCAGCAGAGTCACCCTCGACTAGATATAATTCAGAAAGTGCTGGGTCTTTTTCCTGACAGTCAGCCAATTTACCCGGTAAACCTGCAATATCAAGTGCACTCTTACGACGTGTCATTTCCCGCGCCTTACGTGCGGCATCACGTGCACGCGCAGCATCAATAATTTTACCTGCAATCGATTTTGCAGCTTGCGGATTTTCAAGTAAGTAAGCAGAGAACTCTTTGTTCATTGCTTGCTCAACCGCTGGTTTTACTTCACTCGATACTAGTTTTTCTTTCGTTTGAGAAGAGAACTTCGGATCAGGTACTTTGACCGAAATAATCGCGGTTAAACCTTCACGGGCATCATCACCTGTCACATTGACTTTTTCTTTCTTGAGAATGTTTTCATTTTCAAGATATTGGTTAAGACCACGTGTTAAAGCCGCACGGAAACCTGCTAAATGAGTACCGCCATCCTTTTGAGGAATATTGTTGGTAAAACAACGCACGTTTTCTTGATAACTTTCATTCCACTGCAATGCAACTTCTACACCAATACCGTTTTCTGTATCAGCAGTGAAATGGAAAATCTCGTTTAGATGAGTTTTACCTTCGTTAATGTATTTTACAAACTCAGATAAACCACCTTCGTAGTCATATACGTGCTCAAGGTTAATACGTTCATCACGTAAAACAATACGCACGCCCGCGTTTAAAAATGAAAGCTCTCTTAAACGACGCGCTAAAATTTCAACGTTAAAAATAGTTTGACTAAAAGTTAGTTCACTTGGCCAAAAACGTACAGTTGTACCACTGCTATCCGTTTCACCAATCACACGTAATGGATATTGCGGATCACCGTGGTGATACTCTTGTTCGTGCACTTGGCCAGCGCGATTAATAATTAAATGCAATTTACTTGAAAGCGCATTTACAACTGAAACACCTACGCCGTGCAAACCACCTGAAACTTTATAGCTGTTGTCGTCAAACTTACCGCCTGCGTGCAAGATCGTAAGAATTACTTCCGCTGCAGACACCCCTTCTTCAGGGTGGATATCGGTTGGAATACCACGGCCATTATCAGAAACACTTACCGATTCATCTTCGTGAATCGTGACAATAATTTCGTCACAATGCCCAGCTAAAGCTTCATCGATTGCGTTATCGACAACCTCGAATACCATATGGTGTAAACCGGTACCGTCGTCTGTATCCCCAATATACATACCCGGACGTTTACGAACTGCATCTAATCCACGTAATACTTTAATACTAGAGGAATCATAAGCCTTTTCATTGGTTTGTTCTGTTTGAGAGGCTGATTGAGACTCTGAACTCATGGTTTCTCCCTAGCAAATATAGGTTTATTCAAAGATGGGTAACATCAAAAAATTATGGTGAAGCAAGACTAACTTGACCGGATTCAACATTGAATAATTGATATGAAATAGACAGATCATGTAAGTGTTTTTTTACCGATGCATGATCTAAAGTTGTCATAAAAACCTGGCTACCAAGTTGGCTTAATCGTTCAATTAAACGTTGTTGTGCGGTTAAGTCTAATTCTGCTGTCAGATCATCTAATAATACCACAGTTTCCTTATTACTCGCATGTAACATTGCAATTTGTGACAGTTTTAAGGCAATAATCAAGAGTTTTTTCTGACCTCTTGATAAAACTACATCAGCATGTCCAAACGGGGTTTTTAAGCGTAAATCTGCACGATGTGGGCCATATTCGGTATAGCGTCGTTCGACGTCTTTTTGGTGTTGATTCAGCAAGTCTTGCATGAGTCCCTGCTCTGTATGAAAACCGGGACTATATTCCAGTTCAATCTCTAGATCAGGTAGCAATTGACTTAAATCATTTTGAAAAAAGACATTCCATTGTTCCACAATACTTAAACGCTGAGAGTGTAAAATTTCACCATAATCACTCAACATTTTATTCCACGGCTCTAAATCCGCTAGAGAAATATTCCGTCTGGTTTTAAGTAAAGTATTACGCTGCTTTAATGCACGAGAATAATATTGCCAAGCAAAATAAAACTCAGGTTCCACGTGGAACATCAGCCAATCTAAAAGCTGGCGCCGAGGTTTCGCCCCATGATCAATAATATCTGTACTTTGTGGATCAATATGCTGCAAAGGCAGCAGTTTAGCGAGTTGTCCTTGTGTAGCCACTGTATCGCCATTGACCTTCATCAACTGCTCACCAGAGGCTAACTTTTGCATACCGATTTTTTCAGTTGCAGATTGCGCGAAAACAATCGCATCTTCAGCAGAGTATTGAATATAATTTTTAGGTATGTGGGTACGGAACGACCGCCCTGTTGCAAGCAAATGGATTGCTTCCAGTATTGAAGTTTTTCCTGAACCGTTAGCGCCATAAAATACATTAAACGGTTGCAACCCTTGGAGTGCAACCGTTTTTAAATTACGCACACGTTCAATATTTAAACGCGTAAGATGCATATTAGATAGCCAGATTATACACGCATCGGCATAACGACATAGGTTTGATCAGGATGTGCCGGATCTTGAACCAATACAGATTGATTTGCCTCAGTCATGCTCATATTTACATCATCACCATCAAGCACACCTAAAACATCCAGCAAATATTGTGCATTAAATGACATTTCAAGCGGTATGTTTTGATACTGAATCGCTAAATCTTCAATCGCTTCGTCTTGTTCAGGGTTATTTGCACGTAGCTGTAAAGAATCTTGATTAAAATTCAAGAAAACGCCACGTAACTTCTCATTACTCAAAATTGCGACGCGTTGTAATGATTGTTTGAACACATCATGACTAATTAACACATGTTTATCGCCACCACGTGGAATTACACGACGATAATCAGGGAATTTTCCATCAATTAATTTCGTCGTAAAACGAACAGTGATATCGCCCTGCTCTTTGTCACGACTTGGCGTATTAATTGTGACATTTAACAATTCACGACCAATCAGCAACGTTAATTGTTCATCTTCAATGCTAAGTAAACGCTGTAATTCACCAACAGCTTTACGAGGCACAATTGCTTGGACCAATTGAGATGATGTAGAAGAAGCAGTAATTTCACATAGTGCTAAACGGTGACCATCTGTTGTTACTGCACGTAATTGATTTTCATCAATTTCTAATAAAGTACCCGTTAAATAGAAGCGTACATCTTGTACGGCCATAGCAAAAGCCGTTTTTTCAAATAAACGCTTTAACTCCCGTTGAGTGACTTGTACTTGTGTACCTTGACTATTTTCAGTGGTCAATAATGGATAATCTTCTGCCGGTAAAGTACCTAATACAAAGCGGCTATTACCAGATTTTAAAATACATCTTTGATCTTCAGTAATTTGTAAGTCAATCAATGCAGCTGTAGGCAATGATTTACAAATTTCCATCAACTTACGAGCAGGAACAGTTGTTTCACCTGCTTCAATGCATGCCCCTTCTGTTAAAACAGTACTGGCAACAAGCTCAACTTCTAAATCAGAACCGGTAATGGTGAGTGCCTGAGCATTAGTCTGAATTTTGACGTTTGAAAGAATATTCAATGTATGACGACGTTCTACTGCACCGACAACATGCGATAAAACATTGAGTAAGCTTTCTTTAGCGATTTTCAAACGCACGATTCATTCCTCTAGCAACTTGGAGCAAATATTTCATTTTTTAGCTGTGTACTATGCTGCACTTACGTAGACTTTGCAACAACGTCTTATCATTTCATTAACTCTGGAGTAGACGCAGTAAATTTTTATAGTCTTCGTCAAAAATCGGATCTTCTTCACGTAGACTTACTACTTTTTCGCATGCGTGCATCACTGTACTATGATCACGTCCACCAAAAGCCATTCCAATTTCGGGAAAACTATCACCAGTTAATTCACGAGCAAGTCCCATTGCTAACTGACGTGGTCGCGCATAGATTCGAGTCCGCTTTGGTCCTACCAATTCTTTTAAAGGAATACGGAAATATTCACTCACCACACGTTGGATATTTTCTACACTAATTGTACGTGCACGGATTGCCAACACATCTTTTAAAGACTCGCGGACAACATCAAGATCAATTGGTGCACCTTTAAAACGAGAAATTGCGACGACTTTATTGAGTGCGCCTTCAAGTTCACGTACGTTGGCAACTACTTGTTGTGCAATAAATAATGCACAATTTCGAGGTAAATCAACGCCGCTATTTTCGGCTTTTTTCAATAGAATTTCGATACGAGTTTCAATATCTGGCGGTTCAACGCCTACTGAAAGTCCCCAAGAAAAGCGAGAAACCAACCGCGGATCTAACTCGGTCAATTCTTTTGGATAACGGTCTGAAGTTAAAATAATCTGTTTAGATTCATCAAGTAATGCATTGAATGTATAGAAGAATTCAACCAAACTTGCTTCTTTACCTGCTAAAAGATGAATATCATCGACCAACAATAAATCTAAAGAGCGGCAATTTTTCTTAAATTCTTCAACTTTGCCTTTTTGCAAAGAACTTACAAAATCCTGAACAAAGCTCTCAGAGGTCATATACATCACCCGTGCATTAGGCTTGGCTTGCAATAAAGCATTACCAACTGCCTGCATCAAGTGAGTCTTACCCAATCCTGTCGGACCATATAAGAATAAAGGGTTATGCTGTGAAGCACCTAATTGTGTTAATACCTTTCTACATGTTTCAGCAGCCATCTGGTTCGAACGACCTTCAACAAATAAAGAAAAAGTAAATTGGGGGTTTAATAGTTTCTTTTTCGGTGTTTTTGGGTTCACTACACTATTAGTAGTAGGTGAACTGGAAATAGAATCTGGTTCTTTTTTTACTTTAATACTTTGTTGGGGCGCAGTTTGCAAAGCAGCAGTTGTAGTTGCTGGCTGCTCACCTGATGACAAAATACTACCAGGACGAGAATCAACTAAAATCTCAACCTGACGTACACGCCCTTCTGATAATTGTTCGGCCAATATAGAAATTAATTCTAAATGGTTCTCTTGAATGTAACGCGTCCAATAAGGGTTAGGTGCATAAAGACGCAGTGTTCCTTCTACTTCTTCAGCAACTAATGGGCGAATCCACATCGCAAAGACGTTATCAGAGAGCTCTTGTCGCAAGCGAGTTAAGCAGTCTGTCCAAAGCATGTGTATCCCCTATTTCTGCGTTTTTAAATTCAAATAATCTAAAGATCAACCCTTCCTAACGAGAAGGGGTCGCCATTCTAACCAAGTTATCCACATCTGTCATGACGATTTCGGTTGATTTTGTCTAAAAAGAAATCTCTTGTGAATAAATTTAAATTCAAAATGGCTTGTGCATAACTTTTTGCACAACCTGTGGATAAATTAACACATAAACTTATCCACAATCCATAAATATAGTAAAAACAGAGTTATCAACAACTCAAATATATGTTTTTTAAATTTAAAAGTGAGAAATCCACAGAAAAAGTTATCCCTAATAAGAATAAATTTAAATTTCTAAATTTGAATTTATTTAATAGGGTGGCGATCTTTTGTGGATAACTACAAAATATGAATTTAAATTCAAATACAGTGAATCTAAACCAAGATAGCATCTTGTTTTGTTGATAAATATGTATATAAGGTGTGTATATATTAAAAGTTCTAATAAAAATAGACAATTACTTTGTGTATAACTTTTAAAGCTATATATTGCACTCAATTATGACCGTGATAAAAAGAAGAGAAGAGATTAAAAATTTGGGTTAAATACAAAACTTTCTTGGTTTTTCATTGACAGCGTAAACATTGCACAATAAAATCGCGGACCTTTATAGAAAGATCATTTTTGGGAGTTTCAATATGAAACGTACTTTCCAACCATCTGAATTAAAGCGTAAACGCGTTCATGGTTTCCGTGCTCGTATGGCAACTAAAGCTGGTCGTCAAGTATTAGCTCGTCGTCGTGCAAAAGGTCGTCATAGCTTAACTGTTTAATACTGTTACGCTGACCAGACTTGGGTGTGATGACACTTTACAGTTTTAGCACAGACGTGCGAATACGCTGTGCTGCAGATTATAAAAGTGTATTTGATGGTGCGCTTTTTAAAGTGCATCAACCCCATTTTTTATTTCTTGCAAAATTAACCGAACAGCCTAAAAGCCGTTTGGGTATTGTTGTTGCTAAGAAAAAAGTGCGCCGAGCGCATGAAAGAAATCGAATAAAACGTCTTGCTCGTGAGAGCTTTCGTCTACATCAGCCGAATTTTGGATCAGACATAGATGTTGTGGTGATGCCGAAAGTTGGTATAGAAACGATTACGAATGCTGAGCTATATCAACAATTAGACTTTGCTTGGCAAAAATTACAGCGCTTAGCAAAAAAACATTCTAAAGTTGGCACAACCTCGCAGAATTAAGAGATAGCCAATGGTCCGTTTTCTACGTTGGTTGATTCGACTGTATCAAATTGCGATTAGTCCGCTTCTTGGACCCCGTTGTCGTTATATCCCGACTTGTTCCCAATATGCGATAGAAGCATTGCAAACTCATGGTGCGATAAAAGGCGTTTGGTTATCTTCTAAACGGATATGTCGTTGTCATCCGTGGGGAGGATCTGGATATGATCCAGTACCGCCAAAAGCAATTCGTTTTATTTCGTTTCATCAAATAGATTCTCAAACGCATCATGTTGCTGTACCCTTTCGTGATCGTTTACTGAAGCAAAATCTCTCTAACCATTTGGGGTAATAGATATGCAACAATGGGCCAGGTTTGCAATTCTCGGGGCCATGTTTGTCACCGCATATTTGCTCATTTTGGCTTGGCAAAAAGATTATGGAAATGCTGCAACTGCACCGCAACAACAAGCGGCAGCTGTAAGTTCGCATGAAGTATCTGCTGATTTGCCAAATGCTAAAAATGCAACAGTGGCTTCCGATGTGCCACAAGCAAATATTGCGCAGTCACAAACCACAGATGCAACTGCACCTGTGAATCAACAGCTTATTTCAGTACAAACTGACCTTTATCATCTTTGGATCAATCCAAAAGGTGGTGATATTGTTCGTATTGAATTACTCTCACACGACAAAAGCAAAGACAGCGATCAACCTTTTGTTATGCTTGAAAATGATGCCAAGCGTACATATGTTGCTCAATCTGGCTTAATTGGTTTGAATGGACCAGATAGTAGTCGTGGTGGTCGTCCATTATATGCTGTTGAAAAGACATCATATACTTTGGCTGATGCTAAAGGTGTACAGGACCAAAAGGGTCAATCTGAAAAAGTTTTAAACGTTCCAATGGTATTTAAAACACCTGAAGGCGTTGAAATCATTAAAACTTTTACCTTTACCCAAGGTCAATATCCAATTGTTGTAAAACATCAAGTAATTAACCGTAGCCAACAAAGCTGGCAAGGTCAGATGTTTGGACAATTAAAGCGCGATAATTCTGAAGATCCAGGTAAATCTTCTCAAGGTATTTTCACTCTAGGAACTTTCTTAGGTGGAGCTTGGGGAACGCCTGATGCACATTACAACAAGCTTAAATTTGCTAATTTCTCAGAAGAAAAAGTAAATACTGAAGCGAAAGGTGGATGGGTTGCGATTGTTCAGCATTATTTTGTAAGTGCTTGGATTCCTGGAAACCTTAAGCTGACTCAAGCTAATGGTCAGCCTTATGTAGCTAAGCTTGAATCTCGTCAATCTGCTGATCACATGAATATCATTGGTTTTACCTCACCAGTGATTAATGTTCCGGCAGGCACTTCAATGGAAGTGGATGCAAAACTTTATTCAGGTCCGAAAGTACAATCTGAATTAAAAGATTTAGCTGTTGGTTTAAATCAGACTGTTGATTATGGTTGGTTATGGCCAATTGCTAAGCTCTTGTTCTTAGGTCTTCAATTCTTCCATAGCATTGTGGGTAACTGGGGTTGGTCAATTATCTTACTTACTATTTTAGTAAAATTGATTTTGTGGCCTTTATCTTCAAAAAGTTATCGTTCTATGGCGAAAATGCGTGTGATTGCACCAGAAATGCAACGCATGAAAGAAGAGTTCGGTGAAGACCGTATGCGCTTCTCGCAAGAAATGATGGCGCTTTACAAACGTGAACAAGTAAATCCACTTTCAGGTTGTTTACCATTGTTGCTACAAATGCCAATTTTCCTTGCTTTGTACTGGGTACTCATGGAAAGTGTGGAATTACGTCACGCACCGTGGTTAGGCTGGATTCAAGACTTGTCAGCAATGGATCCTTGGTTCATCTTGCCGTTAATCATGGGTGCTACTATGTTTGCACAGCAAATGTTGAACCCACAACCGGCTGATCCAATGCAGGCAAAAGTGTTCCGCATTATGCCGATTATGTTCACGGTATTTATGTTGTTCTTCCCTGCCGGTCTCGTACTGTACTGGATTGTGAACAACAGTATTACTATTTTACAGCAGTCGTTTATTAATAAGAGCGTTGAGAAAAGTCGTATCAATAAGACTGAATCAGCTTCTTAATCGTTGAACTTTTGCTGAATAAATCCGCTTAAGATGGTAATCTTAGGCGGATTTTTCTTTGGCTGGATTTTAGGTTTTTAGGTGAATAATATGCAAAGTCAAACCACGATTGCCGCAATTGCAACGCCACCTGGGCGTGGTGGTGTGGGCGTGATTCGCCTATCTGGACCTAAGGCTTATGAAATTGCTCAAAACCTGACACAAAAAAACTTGCCAGAAGCGCGTATGGCGGGTTTCCGTAAATTTTATGATGCTGATGGCAGAATTATGGATGAAGGGATAGTTCTATGCTTTCCCAATCCTCACTCGTTTACAGGTGAAGATGTTGTAGAGCTACAAGGTCACGGCGGTCCAGTCATCCAAAATGCCTTGCTTGGACGTCTATTTGAGCTTGGCGCAATCGCTGCAAAAGCCGGCGAATTTTCCATGCGTGCTTTTGAAAATGGCAAGATGGACTTGGTGCAAGCGGAAGCGATTGCCGACTTGATTGATGCGACTTCGCAAGCTGCGGCACGCTCTGCGGTTCGCTCTTTACAAGGCGCTTTTTCAACAAAAATTAATACCGTTTTAGAAAAACTGATTCATTTACGCTTGCATGTTGAAGCAGCAATTGATTTTCCTGAAGAAGAAATCGATTTCTTGGCAGATGGCAAAATTTTAGCTTTACTTGAAGACGTTCAGCAGTCTGTACATGCCGTTCAAACCTCTGCACGACAAGGGCAATTACTCCGTGAAGGTCTACAAGTCGTTATTGCGGGTAAACCAAATGCGGGTAAGTCGAGCTTGTTAAATGCACTTGCTGGTGTTGAGCGTGCAATTGTGACCGATATTGCTGGTACAACTCGTGATGTTTTACATGAAAAAATTAGCTTAAATGGTCTACCAATCACCTTAACAGATACAGCGGGTCTTCGTGAAACAGGTGACATCGTTGAAAAAGAAGGGATTCGTCGTGCAATCAAAGAAATTGAACAAGCTGATTTGTTATTGCTGGTTTATGATTTAAACCAAGGTGATGACCCATTAAAACTCGCTCAAGAGTATTTTGCGGAACATATTGAACCGCGTCGTTTAATGTTAATTGGTAATAAATGCGATTTAACTGGTCAATTAGCTGAAATAAGCGATTTTCAAGGTTTCCGTCATATAACCGTTTCTGCAAAACAAGAGATGGGCGTACAAGGCCTCGTAGACGCGATTACAGCGCATGCAGGCTTCCACCCTGAGGAAGACACCTTTATTGCAAGAACACGTCATTTAGACGCAATGAAGCGCACGCAGCTCTATCTTTCAGAAGCACGTGAGCAATTAGTTGTGTTTAATGCAGGTGAACTGGTTGCTGAGTCACTACGTCTTGCCCAAAATGCTTTAGGTGAAATTACCGGTGACTTTAGTGCCGATGACCTATTAGGCAAGATTTTTGGTTCATTCTGTATTGGAAAATAATTACAAAATTCTGAATGATGCACATCGCTGTGTCATTCAGTCACCTTGTTAACCGTATCTCTTTAGAACCTTTAAAAATTCATCTAGCTCATTTTGATCAATTTGTGCGTCTTTGAGCACGTGATGATGTAAATGCTGTTCCATTAATTCACTCATCAAACCGTTTATTGCCCCTTTAATTGCAGCAACTTGTTGTAGTATTTCTATACATGAAATATCTGGCTGTTCAACAGCATGCTCAATGCTGTTGATTTGTCCTTTCAGTCGTTTTACACGATTAACTATTTTTTTATCCTGACCAATGTGACTCATCTGTGTTCTCTTGTATAATTCAATATACTGGTAGGGAGTATATTGGGTTTAAATATTATGCAGGATCATAGTGTATCACGTCATCATCAACATCAGTTTGATGAAGGAAATCCACTTGCACAAAAACGTATTTTGATTGCAACGATTTTAACGGCATCTATGATGGTGTTAGAAATATTCGGTGGATGGTTTTTCAATTCAATGGCACTACTGGCTGATGGTTGGCATATGAGTTCACATATGTTGGCACTCGGTTTGGCCTATTTTGCTTATCGTGCAGCTCGTCATTATTCCAAAGATCATCGATTTAGTTTTGGAACTTGGAAAATCGAGATTTTAGCGGGTTATAGCAGTGCAATTTTGCTGATGGTTGTTGCCATTTTTATGGCTTTTCAGTCGATACAACGTTTATTTAATCCAGTTGAAATTTTTTATAATGAAGCTATTCCGATTGCAATTTTAGGTTTGGTGATTAACTTGATTTGCGCATGGTTACTTCATGATGATGGGCACCATCACCATCACCATCACCATCACCATCACGAGCATGATCATGGGCATCATCATCATGATTTAAACCAAAAAGCTGCATTTTTACATGTGGTTGCAGATGCAGTAACTTCCGTTTTTGCAATCATTGCTCTTTTTGCAGGTAAATATTTCGGATGGGATTTTTTAGATGCACTTTTAGGAATTTTAGGTGCTATTTTAGTTGCAAAATGGTCTTTGGGCTTAATGAAAGAGACAGGAAAAACCCTTCTAGATGCAGAGATGGATCATCCGGTAGTTGAAGAGATCTGTGAAGTAATTGCTGAGTTTCCTAAACATATTGAAATTACGGATATTCATGTTTGGAAAGTCGCGAAAGGTAAGTTTTCTTGTATTTTGGCGCTCGAAACTGATGATATTTCTTTAACCGCAGACCAGATTCGTCAGGCTTTATCAATTCATGATGAAATTGTGCATATATCGGTAGAAATTAATACTCTAAAACCTATTTATGTTCCACGTGAAACATTGGCATAACTGAGTGTGAGTTTGGTTATAACTCGGTAATCAGTTCTGTTTTCAAAAGCTGAACTGATTAAAATGATCTCCTCTCCTACCTGTGAGTCGGTTTTATGCTTAAAAAATTAGGAATATTGGCATTATTTAGCTTAACTACAAGTGTGAGTTTTGCTAATGTAGATACTGTTAGGGAAAATATTAAAAAACAATATCCTAATTTGAAAATTAGCAATATTCAGAAAACTGAAATGCCTGGGCTATATAGCGCTAATCTTGATCAACAAATCATTTATGTTGGTGAAGATGGGCAACATATGTTTGTGGGTTCTATGATTCGGTTAAGAGACCAGAAAAACTTAACCAAAGATCTAGTTTTAGGACAGAACTCAATTGATTGGAAACAGCTGCCTTTAAAAGATGCAATTAAAACAGTCAAAGGTAATGGCCAGCATGTTTTAGCAGTTTTTTCTGATCCAAATTGTCCTTATTGTAAGCAGCTTGAACCTGAACTCGACAAGCTTAAAGACGTGACTATTTACACGTTCATCTATCCTTTAAAACCACAGTCTATTGTTGTTTCTAGACAAGTTTGGTGTGCACCAAATCAATCTTACTCATGGAAAAAACTGATTCAGCAAGGCGTTAAACCAACGGTTACGAACTGTCCAAACCCCATTGACCGTAATTTGGAACTAGGAAAAAAACTAGGCTTTAATGGGACTCCTACCCTGATTTTTGCAAATGGCTTTAAACTGGTGGGTGCACGATCTGCTGAAGAAATTCAGGCCGTATGGAAAGAGTTAGGTCTTTAAAATAAATTTAAAAAAAGCACCATAAGGTGCTTTTTTTATAAATGAATTAAAGTTTAGCTTTTTCGTGCAATCAAGTTGTAGATAAAAAGAATAATGACTGCACCAATCACGGATGCGATAAAGCCAGCAGCTGAGTTTTCGCCGTAAAGTCCAAGTAAGCGACCACCATAAGTGGCTAAAAGTGAACCTGCAATACCAATCAAGGTTGTTACGATGAAACCTGCTTTATCATCCCCAGGATGCAAAGCACGAGCGATTAAGCCAGCAAAGAAACCAACTACAATAGCGACAATAAGTGACCACATATTTGTTCTCCAGTTGTTTTTTTGATGAAGTTAATGATTTTGCTTCATATTCTATCGTGCGGTAGAGCTGTCTATTTTGTCTGTAGCAGATTGCGACTTTTTGTGTCCTTTTTGTTCAAATCTAAAGTTTTATATAAAAAAATAGCACCTTACGGTGCTATTTCTCTGAAATTTATAAACCAATTTCACCAATAAACGGTAAATGGCGATATTTCTGGTCATAGTCTAAACCGTAACCTACAATAAACTTGTCTTCAACTTCAAAACCTAAAAATTTCACTTCTAGATCAATTTCACGGCGAGATGGTTTACTCACCAATGTGCACAATTGAATCGAATTTGGTTCGCGAGTTTGCAACATTTCCATCACTTTGCTTAAGGTATTACCTGAGTCGATAATATCTTCAACAACCAATACATCTTTACCGCGAATTTCACCATCAAGATCTTTTAAGATTTTAACATCTCGACTTGAAGTCGTACCGCCGCCGTAACTAGACACTGTCATGAAGTCGAGTTCATGCGGTTTGGTAATTGTACGGCACAAGTCTGCCATGAAAATAACAGAACCACGAAGTAGTCCAATAAGGACCAATTCTTTATCACTATTTGCATAGTGAGCGTTAATTTGCTCGCCGAGCTCTTTGACTTTTGCTTGAATTTCTTCGGTTGAAATCATGATGCTCATTGCAACAGTCATGGCAGATTCCTACAAGATATAAAAGAAAAAATAAAAAAGGTGTTGACCAGCAACACCTCGAAAATCTGAGTTAATGGTAAAATTTTAAAGCAAAATGACGTTTCATGCACCCTTTGATGGCTGTGAAATTTTATCATTTTGCGGAATATGTCGATCACGCTTTAACGCAATAGCACATATTCCAAATAATAACAAAAACTTAACAATGCCTTTTTTATTTGGCTGTTTCTTTTTGATAAGCACGGTTTCCATAAATATAAGTCGCCTCAATATTACGGTCATCACCTAAAGTGAATAATGCAAACAGTGAATCTTCAACAGATTTAGATTTAGACTGGCGAAGTTCCTGTAATGCTGTTGGCTTAAGATTTAGTACTACAAAGTCTGCTTCTTTACCGACATTGAAGTTACCTAACTGATCTTGTAAATCAAGCGCTTTTGCTCCACCTAAAGTTGCATGATAGAGCGCTTCATAAGCTGAAAGTTTATCACCTTGTAACTGCTGAACCTTATAAGCCTCGTTAACGGTTTGCAGTAAACTAAATGATGTACCAGCACCGATATCTGTACCCAAGCCCACTTTCACTTGTTTTTCCCATGTTTTTTTCAATGGAAATAAACCACTGCCTAAGAACAGGTTTGATGTTGGACAAAATGCGATAGCCGATTGCGTATCATGCATACATTGCCATTCTTGATCTTCTAAGTGAACGCAATGAGCAAATACAGAACGTTTACCAGTCAGGCCATAATGTTGATAAACATCTAAATAGCCAGCTTGTTCTGGAAATAAAGATTTCACCCAAGCGATTTCATCTTTGTTTTCACTTAAATGGGTATGTACATAAACATCTGGAAATTCTTGTTTTAACTGCCCTGCTCTTTCTAATTGCTCAGGTGTAGACGTTGGTGCAAAACGTGGAGTAATCGCATAGAGAGCACGGCCCTTACCATGCCATTTCTCAATCAGTGCTTTGGTGTCGCTGTAAGCTGTTTCTGGCGTATCACAAAGCGCTTCAGGGGCATTGCGGTCCATAAGTACCTTACCAGCAATTAAACGCATCTGAACGTGTTCTGCGGCTTCAAATAAGGCATCAACAGACTCGGGGTGAACTGTACAGAAAACCAGTGCTGTGGTTGTACCGTGTTTCAGTAGTTCTTGCACAAAGAACTGGGCAATTTCACTTGCATATGCTTTGTCCTGAAATTGGATTTCAGTTGGGAAAGTATAAGTATTGAGCCAGCTTAAAAGTTGTTCGCCGTAAGCTCCCACCATTTCAGTTTGCGGGAAATGAATATGGGTATCAATAAAGCCGGGTACAATCAATTGTTCTGGATAATGTTGAATCTCAACCCCAGCAGGTAGATGCTGTTGAGCGTCTTCCCATGCACCAAACCATTTGATTTTTCCATGTTCACTAATCAATACACCATCTTCTAGATAACGCACTTGATTTGGAATATCAGTTGGCTCAGAGACAGTTTGTTGAATATCTAAAAAACGACCACGCACAACGGTGGTATTTGCGATCAATGACATGGAAAGCCTTTATATTTTCACTTTTTTCGATTGATTGTACCCCACTTAGCCAAGATTTAAACGGTATAACGTTTACTTAGGCCCCATTCTGCTAAAATCCGTCGATAAGTCGTTGATGAACGGTCTGCTTCAAAATGTGCCTCCATCATTAAATCAAGCGGAAGGTCTTCTGGCTTTTGTGATTCGACCATGTCTTGGTCTTCAGCAAAAATTTGGGCATTAAATGCATATACCTTTTCTAAATCACCTGTTTGGTCAAAGTTACGGGTGAGAGGAACAAATAAACGGGTTTTATTACTTGAGATAGGACAACAGGCATTCAAAATTTTTAAGACCCCACCTTCTGGAAAATCGACCGTGAGTACGGCTGAAAAAGGTGGATAGACATCAAAGGTGCGCTTCCACAAAAAGCCTTCTGGCTCGAGATGTTTTAGTTCATGTGGATAATTACTGACATTGCTGATATAGACCGTTTTTAAGCCATAGTCGGTACGTTCAGTGTGATATTTAGGGACGATGGGGTTATCGCGATTCGCAAAGGCATTGTGATGTACCCACGCAAAATGAGCGACATCGATAAACCCTTCAAGTTGACGTCCGCTAGAACCACCAATATCCACGAAAGGCGGTAAAATTGATTGATGCTCTGCGTGGTCCCAAGTATCTAATACAGGAATATTGGCTTTAGCAATATCACGACCATGAATACTGGTCCAAATGAGGCCATATCTTTGCACAACTGGAAATTTGGTCAGAGAAAAACGATCAGAAATTTTAGTCAGTTCGGGCTGAGCTGGTATTTGGGTACATTTCCCTTCAGTGTTATAGCGTAGACCATGATAAGGACAGACAATCTCCTCACCATCCACCCAACCTTTGGTTAATGGCACCCCACGATGTGGACAAATATCTCGAACTAGATGAATTTCCCCACTTTCTGTTTTATATAATGCCATATTGACGTCTAGTAGCGTGACTCGTTGAGGTGCAATAGAGACATCTTGAGTGCGTGCGACGGGATACCAATGAGTAGATAAAATTTCCCAATCTTTTGCTTCAAAACTGCTGTTACACGGCATTGCTAGCGGCGTTAAAGTTGGAATAGCATTCATGGCATCACTCCTTAAAAAAATCAGGGCTCTCGCGAGCCCTTAAAATCTAGGCTTTTTTCTTTTTAGGAGATGCAAAGAGCTTGCCAATATTAATTTTTAATTAAAGAAATAAGAATAAAAGTATTAAATTACATGATATTAAGTCATTATGTTTTTGAATTTTTGTTCTAATTTAGCTTTAAAAACCAAAAATTATTATTCGCTATATACTTAAAACGCACTGATTGACTGCGTGGAAGGCACAATAAAAAAGCACCTAAAAAGTGCTTTTTAAAATACCTCTAGGCACTTATTACTCGACAAAATAATGTGCTGCAAAGTGAGCATCATTACCAATAATGTCATAGCAATCTTCACGAATAGACATGCCTGCACATTGATGTCCGACCATCCATAAACCGAGTGTAGGTAGTTGTCCTGAAAATAATGGGGTATCTACCCATTTCTGTACGACATAACCATATTTGTCATAGTCATCAAAATAAAAGCTACCAGAAGCCGCGCCTTGGTCATGACCATCTTGTAAAACTCGAATATTGGCCCCTTCCCTTGCCAAAATCGGCTTTTTCACCCATTTGCCAGACAAAGCTTGTTGCGGGTCATATGTATGGGTTTCGACCAACAATGGATGGTTTGGATAACGCTTCCAAAGCTCAACCAAAATTGCTTTATTTGAAAGTAACATTTTCCAACAAGGTTCAATCCACTGTGTTTGTGGATGGATATATTGAGAAAATGCTTCTTCCCAGATCCATTCCCATGGATAAAGTTTAAATATATTTTGAATGGGGCGATTATGCAGATCAACAAAATCTTGCCCGTTCCAGCCTATGTTTTCCATAGAAAGCTCGGAAACTTGTAGATGAGCTTGATAAGCAGTATCCATCAAATACTCTAAATTGCCCCAGTCTTCCCTTCCCGCTTCCTGACAAGCAGCAAAATGCACATGGCTACCACGCGGTAAAATTGTCTTCCAGCGTTTAATCAGATCTTCATGAATGCTATTAAACTGGTCTCGGTTTGCAATGCCCGAGACTTGTTCTATCCACAGCCACTGCGCGACAGAAGCTTCAAGTAAACCAGTCGGTGTGTCGGCGTTATATTCCAGCATTTTGATATTTCGCCCATCGTAAGCGAAATCAAAGCGGCCATACAGCATGGGAGCATTTTGTTTCCATGAATGTTCAATATGGTTTATGGCTGTTTCTGGAATTTGAAAGTAAGCAGGATAGTTTCCTCGTTGAATGAGGTCTCCTACTACCAATAAACACATCTGATGCAGTTCATTTGCCGCATCTTCGAGTTGTTCAATCTGTTTAAGGGTAAACTCATACGCAACTCCTTCCGACCAGTAAATTGAGCCATCGAGAGAAGGTAAATTAAAATAATCAAAACCAATATTTTGATGCTCCACTTGCCAGTCTGGTCGTGGAGTAAATATTTTTCTTTTCATATTGAGTGAATGCCTAAAGACTTAGCCGCCGAAAGAAAAACCGCTACGGCCAAAACCACCACGAATTGGGGATGAAAAAGATGAACTTTTCGCTGTGCTTGAAATAATTGGTCGGCCTACACTCAAATTGCTGTAAGGATGTAAGGTATTACCACGAAAAGAAACTTCCCGATTATTTCGATAATACGCAGGACCTAAATAGCGACCACCAACATAGCTAGAACCATGTCCACTGGAGCTATTTTCTTGTTTACATGTTTCATTATTCCAGTCGCGAGCACAGTCATATTGGTTGTTATATACGTCTTGTACTAAAGGACCATCATTATGGCTACATGCCGTGAGTAATAGAGGGACAACGACAAGATTAATTTTTTTAGAACGCATGAGACTCCACACATTTTAATAAGTATGTTCGGCATAAAATACCGAATAGCTGTTATCTATTATGTTTCTGATTAGGAAAGATAAATTTTAAGTTGGCATATAATATTAATCTGTTTTTTTAAAGTACAGTCTATTTTGAAAATTTAGATAACAAGGCATCTCACGTGTAGATGCCTTGTTGTGATGAATTAAGACTGCAATTGCTTTTTGTTGTGTCGTAGAGAAAGGTAAGCAGTGATTGCTAATACTATTACGATAAAGCTTAACGAGATCCAGATTGGCATGTGGAATACATCAAGCAACAACATTTTCGCACCAATGAACAATAAGATGATGCCTAAGCCGTATGGCAAGTAATGCAATTTAGTTGCAGCGCCAGCAAGTAAAAAGAACATTGCGCGTAAACCTAAAATTGCCATTAAGTTCGCCGTTAAAACAATAAACGGGTCGCTAGTTACCGCGAAAATAGCAGGAATAGAATCTACTGCGAAAATCACGTCTGAGGCTTCAACCAAAATCAAAACTAGAAATAACGGCGTTGCCCACAATAAACCGTTCTGACGTACAAAGAATTTGTCACCTTCAAGCTGTGGTGTAATACGCATATGGTTACGTAACCATTTTAAGAGCTTGATATCTTCAATATTAGTTTCTTCATCTTGGCCTTTTAAGAACTTAAAGCCTGTATATACTAAGAACGCACCGAAGATATAAAGTACCCAAGAAAACTCTTGAACGAACCATGCACCAATAAAAATAAAGAGGGTACGCAGTACGATTGCGCCTAATACGCCGTAGAGCAAAATTTTACGTTGTAGTGCAGCTGGAATAGCAAACGCTGCGAAAATCATTAACCAGACGAAAACGTTGTCAATTGCGAGGGATTTTTCGAGTAAGTAACCCGCAAAGTATTCCATGGTTTTTTGGTTTGCTAAGGTCACCCCAACTGTTTGTTGTAGGTAAAGCCATAAACCACCACCAAATAGGGCTGCGACGCTTACCCACGCTACACTCCAATAAGCAGCTTGCTTAATTGAGACATCCTGATCTTGCTTTTGCTTAAAGCCTAAAAAGTCAATCAGGAGCATGACAATGACTATGCCAAAGAATGCTATGTACAGCCATAAATTGCCGATTGTTTCCATAAATCCTCCATACATCCGGCAATTGGGCATAAAAAAACCTCGACCAGTTGCCAGATGAATTAAACATCTGTATCAACATGATCAAGGTCTTGCCTACATCATGAATTTCACGATGCTCAGATACCGACTTTTTAATAAAAGTGTATTGACGATATCTGACACATAACATTGCTGTTATGTTTGGAGGAGGCTACTCCCCTTGTCAAACTAAATTCTGTTTTGGATAAAACATATCCAAGTTCACATAGAATGGCAGATTTTTTTGTATTACGCAACTGAACTTAATGTGGTGGTTTTAATGCAAAAAAAATCTATAGGTTATTTAATCAAACCGCGGTCTAAAAGTGGTTTGCATATAATTTGATAAAGGTGAATACAGAATGCCGTCAAACTTGTACCGTAAGCATTCCAGAAGTAATAACCTGCTGTATTGACTAGTAGTGCGACAATAAAAGCCCCTAACATGTCTAAAGGGAAATGCACACCTAAATAAATACGTGACCACGCCACTACAAATGATAAAAATAAAAGAATAATTCCAATCATTTTGCGCTGAGCAAACAAATAAGATAAAGCAATGGTGCTGAAAATCAGCATATGATTACTTGGAAAAGATGCTGTTGGTGCATGTTCAATAAAAGTCGTACCCACACCCATGACAAACGGTCTTGCGTGATGGTAAAACAGAGAAATAACGTAACCGACTAAAAGTGATACGCAGGTTAAAAAGACAGATTTAATGACCCTATTTTTTAAATCTTGATCGCCATAAAACCATAAAAATGTAAGGATGAATAAGAGAATATAGAGGAGATCATTAGCAAAAAAGATAGCAAGACGAATGATAAATTGACTCGCATCCTGAGCCCCATTAATCACATGGAATAAGCTAAGGTTGAGTGTTTCTAAAGACATTCATATTCCAAACAAGAACAAAAACGTGAGCTATGATAAAGAATTAAGCTTAAGGTCTTGATAAAGAATTGTCACAAAAATGAAATATAGTTTGTTTGTGAGTAAAGATTAAACAGCAGGTCTAGATAATTTTTAATGCGTGTTCTGGGTGTTAATATTAAAGTGTTAACGTGTTGGCACTTTATTCGAGAACGTTATTTTATGACTACTCAAGAAAAACAGAAAAAATTAAGCTTGAGGCCCCTATCCCCAAGAGATCCTGATCAGCAGCATAGAGCAGCGACTCCACTCGAATTATTGTTCGATTTAATTTTTGTGGTCGCGATTGCAACAGCGGGTCAGCAGTTACATCATGCAATTATTGAAAATCACCTCTGGCATGCATTACCAAGCTACCTGATGGTATTTTTTGCGCTGTGGTGGGCATGGATGAATTTTTCATGGTTTGCCTCGGCTTACGATAACGATGATGCATTGTATCGATGCCTTACCTTTGTGCAGATTGTAGGTTCATTGGTGATGGCGGCGGGTATCCCTGATGTATTTCGTAGTCAGGATTTTGATGTAATCATTATCGGTTATGTGATTATGCGCATGGCCTTGGTGACTCAGTGGCTCAGAGCAGCAAAACATGATCCTGAACGGCGAGTTACGGCTTATCGCTATGCAATAGGTATAGTCTTAGTACAAATTGGCTGGCTTGTCGCTAACTTTGCTCATGTACTTTCAATACCTCTATTTTTATTTCTGGTTGTAGTGGAATTATTTGTTCCAATCTATGCAGAAAAATATTCTCCAACGCCGTGGCATCCTCATCATATTGTAGAACGTTATGCCCTACTCACAATTATTGTGTTGGGTGAGTCGATTGTCGGTAGTTTTAATGCCATACGTGATGCTTTAGCCGCTCAATCAATGAATATCCCTGCCATTTTCTTAATGGTCGGTGGATTGATGTTGATGTTCGCAATGTGGTGGGCTTATTTTGACCGTAGCGAACAGCACCATCATGTTAAAGGTGTGCGCCCATTTGTTTGGGGATACGGCCATTATTTTGTCTTTGTGAGTATTGCTGCAGTAGGTGCTGCCGTGGATGTTACAACCCATCATGCGCATATTTCTGATTTATATATGGGAATAGTTGTTGCGGTGAGTGTAGTGCTTTATACCACCTGTATTTGGATACTTTATGAGTTCCAATGCTTATCTGGAATCACGAAATGGTTTTACCCGATCACAGCGCTCATTATTTTATGTATTCCGTTTATTTGTAATAACGTGGGATATAGCGTTTTTGCGATGGGCATTGTCTATAGTTTACGTTTAATGGTTTCTAATAAATTCATGGCCAATATAGAGCCAGAAAAGATTTAAAAGTCACTGATAAAAAATGGGTTTCAATTTGAAACCCATTTTTTATTGAATCATCTAAAGCGAAATTTAAGCAGCTTTTGCTTTTAATGTGCTCATTAATTTTTGATGTAAGCCACCAAAGCCACCATTAGACATAATCACAACGGCATCGCCCTCACCTGCTTCATTGACAATACGCTCAATAATTTCATCAAGTGAACGGCTCACTTGAGCATGGTTAGAAGCAGCTTCAATCACTGGTTGTAAATCCCAATCTAAGCCTTCTGGCTGATACCAGATGACTTCGTCTGCTAAGCGTGCTGAGTGTGCTAAGCCATCTTTATGACTGCCCATACGCATGGTGTTTGAACGTGGTTCAATAATGGCCCATAAACGGCGTTCACCTAAGCGTTTGCGTGCGCCATCTAAAGTTGTGTCAATTGCTGTTGGATGGTGAGCGAAGTCGTCATAAACCTCAATACCATTGACTGTACCGAGTAACTCCATACGACGTTTCACACCGCCAAAGTTAGACAAAGCTTCACAAGCTTGTTCAAGCGTAACACCTACATGTTGAGCGGCTGCAATGGTTGCCAAAGCATTTGCTACACTATGTTGCCCTGTCATGCTCCATTTCACTTCGCCAACGATATGACCATTTTCGAGTACTTTAAAATGGCTGCCATCAATTGAGATTAATTCGGCAGATAAAGCAGCTTTTTCATTTGCTTCTAAACTTGTACGAATGACTGGTGTCCAGCAACCCATTTCAAGCACTTCATCAATATGAGTTTCAGTAATTGGCGCAATAATGCGGCCTTCACTTGGAATGGTACGCACAAGATGATGGAACTGTTTTTGAATCGCTGCTAGGTCATCAAAAATATCGGCATGGTCAAATTCAAGGTTATTTAAAATCGCCGTTTTTGGATGATAATGAACAAACTTAGAACGCTTATCAAAAAAAGCAGAGTCATATTCATCGGCTTCAACGCAGAAGTATTTTCCACCGCCTAAACGAGCACTTTCACTAAAACCAAGTGGAACACCACCAATTAAAAAGCCTGGATTTAAACCAGCCTGATCAAGTACCCAAGCTAGCATGGTGGTAGTCGTGGTTTTACCATGAGTACCGGCGACACCAAGTACATGTTTACCTTGTAAAACATGATCGGCAAGGAACTGTGGACCAGAAATATATGGCAGGCCTTCGTTTAGCATATATTCAACAGCATCAATACCACGTTTCATGGCATTGCCGACAATAACCAAGTCCGGATGAGGCTGTAAATGACTACGGTCATAGCCTTGCATGAGTGTAATGCCTGCATTTTCTAACTGGGTAGACATCGGTGGGTAAACGTTTAAATCGGAACCAGTTACCTTATGTCCTAAATCACGAGCCAAAAGTGCTAAAGAGCCCATAAAAGTGCCACAAATACCCAAGATATGCAGATGCATTGCTCGCCTTCTCCACTGCTTTTGTACACAACATTAAGATGAATTGCTGTGTGTGCATTATTGATAAATTTGCCAGCAACGATAGCAAGGCTAAACTCGAAAAGATAGTCAAAAATCGTTGTTGTTCTATGTGTTTGAGACCCTAATAAAACTACAGCTTTATTTTTTAGATTTAAGCTGAATTACAGTTTTATCTTTTATAATGTTTTGTATCGTTAAAATACTTAAATCATCGTGATGATGAAGGATGTGCCTTTGAGCCCAACGGTTTTAGCTTTTACGCTATTAATTATTTCTAACTGCTTTATGACACTTGCATGGTATGGGCATCTTAAATTTTTGCACCATGCTCCACTTTGGCAAGCGATTCTATTCGGTTGGATTATTGCCTTACTTGAATACAGTTTTATGATTCCAGCCACTCGTATGCTAAGTGCACAAGGCTGGTTACTCGGTGAAATGAAGATCACTCAGGAAGTGGTTACATTGGTCGTGTTTGTACCTTTTATGATTTTCTTGTTTAAGCAACCTTTTAAACTCGATTACTTATGGGCAATGTTATGCCTATTTGGTTGTGTTTATTTCGTATTTAGAAGCCAGTAAAATTAATCAGAATCCTGTTTTCAGATAGATCGTTGTTAAATCCATCGGATTGATGCTTTTTCCTCATAAACTTGGGCTTTGGGGTGAGTGAAAAAACAGCTATAATATTTCCCTCATCTTTTTCTCTCATGCTTGGCTTGGTACAAGTCGAGTTTTACCATTTTTACGCTTTGGAAATGCCAATGAACGCGGTCGCAACAGATACCCAACCTTTAGTCGGAATTATCATGGGTTCCCAGTCCGATTGGGCAACGCTTGAACATACTGCCAATATGCTTAAACAGCTTGGTGTCCCATTTGAAGCGGAAGTGGTATCTGCTCATCGTACTCCAGACCGTTTATTTGAATATGCAGAAACTGCGCGTGATCGCGGTATTCAAGTGATTATTGCAGGCGCTGGTGGTGCTGCGCACTTACCAGGTATGTGTGCCGCAAAAACTGACTTACCTGTGTTGGGTGTACCAGTTAAATCATCAATTTTAAATGGTGTAGATTCATTACTTTCAATCGTACAAATGCCAGCAGGTATAGCAGTGGGTACTTTAGCGATTGGTCCAGCTGGTGCGACCAATGCTGCGATTATGGCTGCACAAATCTTAGGTTTAACTCGTCCAGAAATCGCAAAAAATGTTGCTGATTTCCGTGCTGCGCAAACTGATAAAGTTGCAAGCAACAATATTCCGGGTCAGGTGTAAGAGGCTGAAATGGATAAAACTATCGGTATTTTTGGTGGTGGGCAATTGGGCCGTATGATGGCGCAAGCAGCTTTACCATTAAATATTCAATGTACTTTTTTTGAAGCAAATACAGATTGTCCAGCAGGTGTTTTAGGCCAAGTTTTTTCTAGTCAAGATGAGCAAGGTTTAAAGCAGTTTATTGAAAGTGCTGATGTTTTCAGTCTTGAGTTTGAAAATACGCCAGTTGAGGATGTGGATGTTTTGACACAAACTAAAACATTGCACCCTCCCCGTGTTGCTTTAGCAACTGCGCAAAATCGTTTGTCAGAAAAAGCATTGTTTGATGAGCTTAATATTCCTGTTGCGCCGTATCGTGCTATAGATAGCTTAGAAAGCTTGAAAAAGGCTGTGGCTGAGCTTGGTTTACCGATCGTGCTTAAGACTGCAACTGGTGGATATGACGGCAAAGGCCAGTTTGTACTTCGTTCAGAAGACCAGATTGATACTGCTTGGGCTGAGCTTGGTCCTGCAAAAAGTCTAGTTGCCGAAAGCTTTGTTAAATTCTCTCGCGAAGTTTCAATTATTGCGGTGCGTGGCCAAAATGGTGAAGTAAAAACTTGGCCTCTGGCTGAAAACCATCATCATAATGGTATTTTATCGCATTCAATTGTTCCGGCACCAAATAGTGAAGCTTTGCAACCTGTTGCTCAAGACTACATTACACGTTTGCTGAATCATCTCAACTATGTTGGCGTGCTGACTCTAGAGCTATTTGTAACAGAACAAGGTTTGTGTGCAAATGAGATGGCACCACGTGTGCATAACTCAGGCCACTGGTCAATTGAAGGCGCGGTCTGTTCCCAGTTTGAAAACCATATTCGAGCTGTTGCAGGTCTTCCATTGGGTTCAACAGACGTTGTTCGTCCAACGGTCATGATCAATATCATCGGTCAGCATCCTAAAACTGAAGATGTACTTGCCTTAAATGGTGCTCATCTACATCTTTATAACAAGTCTGAACGTGCTGGCCGCAAATTAGGCCATATCACTTTAATGCCCGTGGATAGTAATGAATTGACGAATTTATGCCGTCAATTGGCAGAAATTTTGCCAGAACCACTCGCTTTAAAGGCAAATATGACCCTCTAAAAGTATATTTAATACTCTAAAAAGCGATCTTCAGATCGCTTTTTTTATCTTTTAAATTTAAAAAATAATAGAACATGCATATTTTATGTTTGTGGATAACTCTGATTTAAACTTTTGAATTTAAAAAAAGCTACTGTAATTTGAATTTAAAACCACAAATAACTGTTTTGGGTGCTTTTGAATTTAAAATTAGTTATCCACAAAAGTATTTTTAAATTTAAATGATAGGGTTGGATGTGCCTTTTTAAATTCAAAAATAGAAGTCTATTGGTATGGGGTTTTGAATTTAAAATTTTTGGCTGATCTTTAAATTTAAAAAAATACGAATTTCTGTGGTGATTGGTTCCAACCTATAATAAATAATAAGGTGATATAGAATAGGATTGAGAAATAGAAGTGTTTTTGCTCTGTTGTGGATAAAGTTATCCACAATAAAGAAGGGCTTGTAGTTTAAATTTAAAGAATTACTTTTGAATTTAAACTTGAGTATTGGTTTTGAATTTAAAACTAATAGTTTGGATCTAGAGAATTTTAAATTCAAAAATAAAGTAGAAATTTGAATTTAAAACATGGGAAATGAATTTAAAGTAGATATTATGAATTCAAATTTACGTTTTCTCTCTGAAATTTTGGACTCATAATGGTATGGTACTTACAAATTTAAATTTAAAAATCGAACTAGGATAATATGCGACGTTTTTCTTGTATTGTTGGCTCTGTATTTTTGGCGATGACTCAGGCTCAAGCAGAGCTCGTAATTAATGGTTCTACAATATCTAGCAGTGCTACTGTTCCAGTAGTGACGAGCGAAGATTATACGCCTAATAATAATTTCCAAAGTTGTTTGGCAAATTTACGTTCTCAAGCAATTGCTGCTGGAGTATCGGGTACAACTTATGACCGTTATACTCAAAACTTGATCCCAGATTATTCAGTTATTGATAAATTAAACTATCAACCAGAATTTTCGACACCAATTTGGGATTATCTTTCTGGTCTAGTTGATGAAGAGCGCGTTGAGCTTGGTAAACAAAAACTGGCGCAACATCGAGATGTTTTAAACCGTGCTTCTCAAACCTACGGTGTGCCGCCGGAAACAATTGTAGCAGTGTGGGGTGTTGAAAGTAATTTTGGTGATATTTCTGGAAAATATCCTTTATTACAAGCACTCGGGACTTTAAGTTGTGAAGGGCGTCGACAAAGTTATTTCCGCACTGAGTTTTTTGCCACTATGCGTATTTTACAACGTGGTGATTTAACCGAAGGCCAACTGAAAGGTTCATGGGCTGGGGCATTTGGTCATACTCAATTTATGCCATCTACCTATGAACGTTTAGCTGTTGATTTTGATGGTGATGGCCGTCGAGATTTAGTGTCGAGTACAGCTGATGCACTGGCTTCAACGGCTAATTTCTTAAATAAAGCAGGTTGGCAAACAGGAATGCCGTGGGGTTTTGAAGTCAAAGTTCCCCAGGGTATGTCAATTGATGGAGAAGGGCGACGTTCAAAGAAATCTTTAAATAGTTGGAGTGCACGAGGCGTTACTCGAATTGATGGTTCTCCACTTGTTCAAGGGGCTTTATCTAGCAGTACTTCAGCAGGTTTAATGGCACCTGCAGGTGTAAATGGTCCAGTATTTTTAGTATTTAAGAATTTTGATGCTATCTACAGCTATAACGCTGCGGAAAGCTATGGACTTGCGATTGCACATTTATCTGATCGTTTAAAAGGTGCTGGTCCATTTGTTTCGTCTTGGCCAACTGATGATCCGGGAACTTCACGTGCAGAACGTCGTGAAATCCAACAGTTTTTGATTAATCGTGGCTATGATATTGGTGCAGTTGACGGTCTTATTGGAGATAAAACCCGCGTAGCTATTCGTCAGGAGCAGACTCGTTTAGGTTTAAATCCAACAGGACGGGCAGGGCAGAAAATTTTACGCGCATTCCGTCAAGAACAAGCTCAGAAAATGATGCAATAAACTAGAAATAATAAAAAAGGTCTGCTCATGCAGACCTTTTTTATAGATACTTATATAAGATGATTACTCTAATTTAACTGCTTCCAAAATATCAAAAATAACTGACGTAACATCTTGGCTTAAATCACGATCATTAAAGATTTCATACGCAGTGATCGTGACATCAGTATCACTTGGTAATTGCTTTTGCTCTTCTTCAATTAAATGTTCAATCGGTAACAGAGTCTGTTTTACTTCAAGATGAAGAATATCTTTATATTCGATATTTTCATCCTCAAGCTCGATTTCATGCTCATTGAAAAAGGGAATTAAAATAGAATGGAGGTATGGTTTAATTTCAATAATATCAAACAGTTCAATATCACGAGTTTGTTCAATCGTGCTGATATGATCATTTACTTCAATCAGGATATGATAATAACTCATCTTGATCTCCATTCTATTTTCGTTAGCTCTTATGACCACAATAACATGACTTTGATATCAATTTCGATGTATCTGAATAGAAATAGATATATCATTTTATATCAAGCTTTTAATTATTGAGGTAAAGCACTTAATAGATCACGGTCAGCATCAGTAATTCCAGTGATTTTTTTGTCACCATCTTTACGTACTGAGTACATTAATGCATTTGGTTGATCACTATGTTTTAAACCAAGTGCATGTCCTAACTCATGAGCAATCGTTAAGCGTAAATCATCAATAGACTTAAACTCAT
Organism: Acinetobacter pittii; assembly: GCF_022449185.1. Lineage (GTDB taxonomy): Bacteria > Pseudomonadota > Gammaproteobacteria > Pseudomonadales > Moraxellaceae > Acinetobacter > Acinetobacter pittii_I. The sequence continues at coordinate 10,230 of NZ_JAKUKO010000012.1, read as the reverse complement.
AAATCACAATTTGTTTGCCGTTATAGATACCTTTTTTAAAGACATCCGCTTGAGCATTTTGCTTAAATTGGTTCAATGAATTATTAAACTCATTATTAATCTGATTAAAATGAGTCACTTTGACATTTAAGTCTTTAGCTTGCTGATTATATGCAGCAATTTCTTTCTTTAAAGCAACAGTTTGTTTTTGCAAATCTTTCTGAGTTTTAGCCAAAGATTTAGCGCTGTATTCAGGTGCTAATTTGCCTTGGTTAAGCTCCATCATTAGTTGGTCAAGATTTTTCAATTTGCCATTCAAAATCTGCTTCTTATTTTCAAGCTCAGACTGAGTTTGACCAAGAGTTTGCTTCAATTGCTTAATTTGTTGCTGTTCATCAATTACACGTTGCTGTTCTTGTTGGAACTGAGCTGCAATTTTTTGACGCTGTTCAGAACGGCTTTGACTATTATCGTAAACTAAACGAATTTCTAACTTTGCATTTGGATCATAAGTAAAATAATCCTGTCCAGTACCTTGTTTCCAAATGTCCGCAGCTTGTTGACTAATTTGAATTAATTGGTCTTGGCTTAAACCAAAACGTGGATCAATATCAGCAATTTTATAAGTCAAATGTTGACCTGTTTTTTGCTGGATTTGAGTATGTGCTGGAGTTGCAAGATTAGCATTAGCCTGAAAATTAGAAAAAGCAAAGGCTACGCCTAATAACAAAGATGTTAAACGCATAATTGAAGGGGGGAGATTTTAAAAAAAACGTATTATAAGAATATAAAATGAAAAATCAATCAAAAAATGTACAAATTAGGAAAATAAATGAGACTTTAGTCTCATTATTTTTTACCAAATGCCAAATTATTTTTTAGAAAAAATTTAATATATTCCGTTTTATTTAGTTTTTTTAATCATTTAACTTTAACGATTTTTCCTTAATTTGGTCTATAAATTGAACCTAATAAATCTAAATCTGAATCTGTTAATTTAAAGTTATGAATATCTTGCTCTTTTAAATAGGGATACATTAAAGATTTTGGGTTGCTAGTATGTTTTAGTCCTAAAGCATGCCCAAGTTCATGAGCAAGGGTCAAACGTAAGTCATTTAAAGAAGCATAGCCGTAAATCTGGATTTGGTTTTGACTGAATAAACCTTTATGGAAGGGTTGAATACTCGTTTTCTGCTCTAGTTTGAATTGTGTTTTTAAAGCGCTTAAATCACTTTGCTCTTGATTTAGCTCTTTAATTTTTAAGTTAAGTGATTGAATCTTAAGGTTTAGAGTGTTGGATTCATTTTGTAAATCTTCCGATTTTTGCTTTAGTTGTTTTTGCCATTCTTTTAAATTATTGGCACTAGAGTACTGCTGTTCTCCTTGATTAAAGCGAGTTACATCTTGTTGATATTGTTCAAACTCAACTTTTAGACTGACCTTTTTCTTGTTTAAATCACTTGATAGTTGAGCAACTTGCTGTTTGTTTAGAACAATTTCTTCATTTTTAATGCGCCAAGCTTCCTGCTTTTGCAAAAGTGCATCCAAATTGTTTTGTTGTTCATCTTTAAGCATTTGATGATCATCATAGATTAAGTTAATTGACAATTGAGCCTGTGAATCATAAATAAAATAGGTCTTCCCAGTTTCTTTTTGCCAGATTTCAGCAGCTTGTTGGCTTACCTCAACTAATTGTTCTTTAGTGAGTTGAAACCGTGGATCAATAAAGGCAATTCGGTATTTTAAAGGTTGATGAGATGACTTAATTGGCAGATTGCTTTGAGCAAAAAGTGTTGTTTGTAAGCCCATACATAAGCATAAGCTCAATCCCCACCATAGAAATTTTTTCATGGCAAAATAAAAAAATATAAATAAATCTTATTGTTAGCTACTTAATTTAATTCGTCAAAATGATAAAAAGTACAGGAAAGTGGGTGAGCTTTGTGATATTGGTCGAAAAATTAAAAAAGATGTTCTCAGACTTGGCAATAATCAAATAATTAATGTAGTAAATAATATTGGTTTTTTAATAAAAAAATATTATTTAAAATTAAATATTTAGTTTTTATGATTGATCTTTCTGACAGAAATATTTGAATAATATCATTAAAAAACTTATTGTTAATTTTTGTAAACAATAAAAAACCGCGCCTAAGCGCGGTTTTTTATTAAAGAAACAAATTATTTTTTGTCATCTTTTACTTCTGTGAATTCAGCATCTACAACGCCATCATCTGCTTTTTGTTGACCCGCATCACCACCTTGGAATGCATTTGGATCAAAGCCTTCAGCACCACCAGCTTGTTGCGCTTGTTCATAAGCACGTTGAGTGATAGGCATCAAGATGTTTTGTAAAGCTTCAGTTTTCGCTTTGATATCTTCTACATCATTTTCTTTTGTTACTGCTTCAAGTTCAGAAACGGCAGTGCTTACAGCTGTTTTTTCATCTTCAGTAACTTTATCACCAAGATCTTTAACAGCTTTGTTCGAGCTTGAAATTAATGCATCAGCTTCGTTACGCGCTTTTGCAAGTTCTTCAAACTTACGATCTTCTTCAGCATTCGCTTCAGCATCTTTAATCATTGCTTCGATTTCAGCATCAGACAAACCTGAGTTCGCTTTAATCTGGATCGATTGCTCTTTACCAGTGCTCTTATCTTTAGCAGATACTTTCAAGATACCATCAGCATTGATGTCGAAAGATACTTCAATTTGTGGCACACCACGTGGAGCAGGTGGAATGTCGCCTAATTGGAAGTTACCCAACAATTTGTTTTGTTGAGCCATCTTACGTTCACCTTGGTAAACTGAAATGTCTACAGCAGGCTGGTTGTCAGCAGCAGTAGAGAACACTTGCGATTTCTTCGCAGGAATCGTCGTGTTTTTCTCAATGATTGGTGTTAATACACCACCCATTGTTTCAATACCTAAAGTTAATGGAGTTACGTCTAATAAAAGAACGTCAGTTTTGTCACCAGACAATACAGCACCTTGAATCGCAGCACCGATTGCAACTGCTTCGTCAGGGTTTACGTCTTTACGTGGCTCTTTGCCAAAGAATTCTTGTACTTTTTGTTGTACAAGTGGCATACGAGACTGACCACCAACCAAGATCACGTCAGAGATGTCTGAAGTCGAAAGACCAGCATCTTTAAGTGCGATTTTACAAGGCTCAATAGTGCGAGCAACTAAATCAGCAACTAAACCTTCAAGTTTCGCACGTGTTACATTGATCACTAAGTGTTTAGGACCAGTTGCATCAGCAGTGATGTATGGAAGGTTGATTTCAGTTGCATTTGATGAAGAAAGCTCGATTTTTGCTTTTTCAGCAGCTTCTTTCAAACGTTGTAACGCAAGTGGATCATTTTTCAAGTTCACACTTTGTTCTTTCTTAAATTCTTCAACTAAGAATTCAATTAATGCGTTATCAAAGTCTTCACCACCAAGGAAAGTATCACCGTTTGTTGATAACACCTCGATTTGTTGGTCGCCATCAAGGTCTGCGATTTCAATGATTGATACGTCAAAAGTACCACCACCTAAGTCGTAAACTGCAACTTTACGGTCGCCTTCTTTTTTGTCCATACCGAACGCAAGCGCAGCAGCAGTTGGTTCGTTAATGATACGTTTAACGTCTAAACCAGCGATTTTACCCGCATCTTTAGTTGCTTGACGTTGAGCATCGTTAAAGTAAGCAGGAACAGTAATAACTGCTTCAGTAACTGTTTCACCTAAATAGTCTTCTGCAGTTTTCTTCATCTTTTTCAAGATTTCAGCAGAAACCTGTTGAGGTGCTAATTTTTTATCGTTTACTTCAACCCAAGCATCGCCATTGTCTGCTTTGATGATTTTATAAGGTACAAGACCGATATCTTTTTGTACCGCTTGATCTTCATAACGACGACCAATTAAACGCTTGATAGCGAATAATGTATTTTTCGGGTTAGTTACTGCCTGACGCTTAGCACTTTGACCTACTAAGATCTCGCCATCTTTATAAGCAATGATCGATGGAGTTGTACGTGCGCCTTCAGCGTTTTCGATTACTTTTACTTTATCGCCTTCAAGTACAGCAACGCATGAGTTGGTAGTACCTAAGTCAATACCAATAATTTTTGCCATGTGACGTTTTCCTCAAAAATTCTTTTGCAATGTTTTTGCTTGTTATCCGATATGAGAGTGAATCTATTTTTTTCAAGCGTTTTAGCGAAAAAAAATCTAAAAACTCTCAAAAAATTATTTATTGACCAACCATAACCATAGCTGGGCGCAATAAGCGACCGTTTAATGTATAGCCCTTTTGTAAAACGCTACCGATTTCATTCGCTTTAGCATTTGGATCAATACCTACAGCTTGATGTAAATCCGCATTGAAGCCATTTTTCGTATCAGCTTCTACAACACCAAATTTTTCAAGTGTGGTTAACAGCGACTTCAAGGTCAGTTTAATACCTTCAAGTACTGGCGTTTCTTCATCACCAGCCGCTTGAATTGCGCGCTCTAAATTATCAACCGAATCTAGTAACTCTTTTGCAAATTTTTCAAGCACAGTCTCTTTATGCTTGTCAGACTCACGTTGAATACGCTCTACACTTTTTTGTGCTTCGTAAACTGCATTTGCAGTACGTGCTTTTTCAAGTTTTAGGCTTTCTTCTAATTTGGTGATTTGCGCTTGTAAAGATTCAACGGTAACGTCGTTTGCTTGCTCTACACCTTCAGCCTGAGTTTGCTCATTAGATTGCTCTGCTTGCTCGTGTTGAATGTCTTGAGCTTGCTCATTTTGCTCATTAGCCATTGATGATCTCCGTTTAAATGGGTTTTTAAACATGTACAGTCCTTTTGGCATCAGCATTTACTGGGTAAAACCTGAACTGCCATGCATATGCTGTAATTCATTAATAGGGATGAAGTATGGGCATTGCCTAAAAATTCAAGCGTACACGGCAATTTAAAACTTTTAATTTTGCGGTTTTAAGTAAAAATCTAAATTTTCGATCATAAAAGCAATAAATTCCTGAGTTATTTTGGGCAAATGTTGTCTTGAAGCATATACCACAGACAAACTTAACTCAGGAGCCGAAAAGTTTTCAAATAAAGGAACTAATCGTTTTTCTTTTAAATCTTTTTTAACTAATAAAGTAGGTAACATTGCCACACCTTGAGCATGTGCACACATGTCATAAACAGCATTTACATCATTACTTTTAAAGGTAACGTTCAAAGGATAGTTTTGAGGTTGCTGTTCAGTATCAAAAAGTGTCCAAAATTGATGTTGGCTATGGTGGGCTAAACATTCATGTTGAATAAGTTGCCTTGGGTGGGAGAGGGGACTATGTTGCTTTAAATAATCCGGGTGAGCGCAGAATACAGATTCGATTTGACAAACAGGTCGTGCAATTAAACCATCGGCAACTTTTTGCGTTATACGTAAGGCTAAATCGACCTGAGCATCAATTAAATCCATAGTATTTTCAGTAAGATATACATCAAATTGAATATGTGGGTGTTGCTGTTTAAATTGGCGGATACATTCCCCGACCCCTAATTGAAATAAAAACAAACCGCAGGTAAAGCGAATCGTACCGTTATGTTGTTCGGGTGCGGCTAACTCTTGTAAAAGTTGCTGTTGTTGTAAAATATTCTCGCAGTAGAGTAGGGCTTTTTCACCCGCTGGAGTGAGAGATATTTTTCGGGTATTTCTTTGAAATAGTCGAGTTGAGAAGGTGTACTCTAGGTGCTCAAGATAGCGAGAAACCATCGCACGGGAATAATTTAGATGTTCGGCGGCTTTGGTTAAATTGCCATGCTGAGCAATAGAAACAAAGACGTGTATGGCTTTTAATGTGTCCATATGCTTTATCATTATTACAATATATGCAACAGTTTATCTTAATTTAGTGCATTTACCTTACAAGAATTGCAATTTAAAGTATTTCTCATGAATTTGGAGAATACATAATGAAATTTTTTAAATTAACTGCTTCAGTCCTAGCAACTGCTACCGCTTTAACAGTAACTTCCTCAGCTTTTGCGCAAGATTTGAAAATCCAAAGTTTCTTGGCTAAACCCGAACATTTTGGTGTGACTTCTACTTTAATTGAAGGCGATAAAGAAGTTCTGTTGGTAAATGCGCAATTCTCAAAATCTGAAGCATTACGTATTGCTGCCGATATTCTCGATAGCGGTAAAACATTAAAGACAATTTTCGTAAGTTATGGCGATCCGGACTATTACTTTGGCTTAGATGTATTTAAACAATACTTCCCAAATGTACAAATCATTGCAACACCAGAAACTGTTAAACATATCCAAGATACTCAAGCGCTTAAAGTGAAATACTGGGGCCCACAAATGGGTGCAAATGCGCCTAGCCAAATTATTGTGCCTCAAGCTTATGCTGCTAAAACTTTAAAACTAGAGAATGAGTCAATCGAGATTAAAGGTAAGAAAGAACTTACTTATTTATGGATTCCTTCTTCAAAAGCAGTTGTAGGCGGTATTCCTGTCTCTTCAGGTATTCATTTATGGATGGCAGATACGCCAAAAGTTAAAGATCGCAATGAAGTGATTCAAGCTTTAGAAAGTATTAAATCACTCCAACCTCAAACTGTTGTTCCAGCTCATATGGTTGAGGGAGCTCCACAAGGTTTGGATGCGGTTAACTTCTCTATCGACTATCTCAAGAGCTATGAGAAAGCGGTCAAAGTAAGTAAAAATGCGAGTGAGCTAAGTCAGCTCATGCAGAAACAATATCCAACATTAAAGAGTGTGGATAGCCTAGAACTAGGTGCAAAAGTTGTAAAAGGTGAGATGCAATGGCCATAATTAAAATCGAAACACCATAAATTTTCTAAAAAGCCGTGGTCTATCCCCGGCTTTTTTTATGAAATAAGGCATTTTCAAGTAAAAAGTCTCTGTAACATTCTACGCACCTTATATAGCGTTTCTATGAAGAGAAAATTTTTAACGAGAGTAAAAGGCTAAGATAAAAATTAGAAATTGATAAAAATAAACAAAAGCTTAAGTTATAGCTTCTATATAAAAGGTAGAGGTGAGGCTAAGGAAGAGGTTTTAATAAAAAATTGCACAATTTGTACTTCTATTACTACAAAAGACAACCAATGATACGCACGCCAGAAAAAAAAATTGTGAATTATAGGCAGCGCGAAGATGAACTTTGCATTTAAATGTTTGTCGTAATGAAAGGAAAGTGATTATGAAAAAATTAGGTCTTATCTCTGTAGTACTTGCTGGTGTTGCTTTTACAGCTGTTGGTTGTGCATCTGAAGCTGGCTTAAATGCATCAGGTTCAGCTCAAACTAGCGCTAGCCCATCTGGCGTACAAGCTGGTGTTGGTGTAGATGCAGGTGTTTCTGGTCAAGCACAACCAGGTCAAGTTGATGCTGGTGCTTCTGGTTCTGTTTCAGGTTCTGCAACTGCTCAGTAATTCTTAGCGATAAGAACAGTTAAAAGATTATAGAGTACATATATTCAAGATGCCGATTTATATATGAAATGAGCTGCTACTCATTATTCTATAGTCAAGAGAATGTGGATTTCTCAACAAAAAAGCCCCAAGAGATTTTTTCTTTGGGGCTTCCATATTCCAATAGATTTTAGTCATCATCATGATAATCTCTATGATTGTGATCACGATCTTCTAATCTTTTCTTCTCCCATTGACGGTGTCTTTTTTCCCACTCACGACGATTTCTATCCTGTTCGCGAGCATCCTTACGTTGTTGTTCGTATATTCTCTTACGCTCTTCCCAACGTTTTCGTTCCCAGTCACTATAGCGACGTCCATCATTGCGGTCATAGCGATCATCATCATGATCATGGTAACCATAACCACCGCGGTAATAAGGATCATCTGTATAAGCAACACAACCTACAGTTAAAAGACTGGTTGCTAATAAAGTAACAACTAGTTTTGCTGACATAGCACAATCTCCTTTTGTCTGTTAACGATAATTGGCAAAAAAGTCCTGTTTTAAACGACAGATTTGTTAATGACATTTGCTATAAATCAGATTAGCGTAGATTGGTTTTTACTTTGTATCTTGATTACATGAGTTGTATGCGAATATAGTCAAACAACAAAGAATTCTGTAGAAAATATGAAGGATAAGAGGAATTCATGGAGATAGGCATGACAGCATTTAATCAAAAAATTCAAACATTGCTAGATAAGGGCCAAGGGCCTGCTGCTCGAGCTCTTGATAAGTTACCTCGATTAGCTCAAGAATCACTTGCCAAAATCCTTGGATATGCCTACCAATACCCAGAGCTCGACTCGTTTACTAAATGTATGATGGCCGTACAAATTAAACAGGGACGTATTGGTTTCATTGGTTCAGATCCTATTGAGTCTAGACGGCAGTTTGATACACAAATGTTGGCTATACGCCAGAAATCAACTGAAATTGATTCAGTAGAAGACATTCGTTTGCCGCTTCAAAGTGGAACTGTTTTCGCAAGACACTATCATCCTTCACCGAATAAAAAATTACCTCTGATTGTTTTCTATCACGGGGGAGGGTTCGTTGTGGGTGGTTTAGATACTCATGATGAGGTTTGTCGTATATTGGCAAAATATGCAAAAGTACAAGTACTCAGTATTGATTATCCACTTGCACCTGAGGTCTCACCTCAACATTTAATCCAATCATGTGAAGATGCATTAGCTTGGGTATATCAAAATCGTAGACAACTAAAAATATTAAAAAATCGTCTTGCTGTAGCAGGGGATAGTGCAGGCGGCAATATCAGTACGGTTGTGGCTCAACGATCAGTAAACAAACCTTATGCTCCACAAGCACAGCTTCTCATTTACCCTACAGTTGATTTTAAAAGCCGACATCCTTCTTTCTATGCCTATAATGAAGGATTGGTTTTAACAGATAATGATATCAATTATGTTACCCAATATTATGCAACTCAGCATAATGTAGAATTAGACGATCCGATTATTTCTCCAACCTATGGTAATTTGAAAAAGAACCCGCCAGCTTTCGTGATTACGGCTGGTCATGACGTATTGCATGATGAAGCGAAAATTTATAGCTATAAGCTAAGACAAAATGGCGTCAAAATGCATTATGAAGAATATTCAGATCAAACCCATGGTTTTATAAATTTGACACCTATTTCTAAAAAGGCAAAAAGATATACTATCGAGATCAGTAAGAACTTCAGAAAGTTCTGGGATAAAAATAGTTAAACAAAAGCTTAGTCCATGTTTCACGTGGAACGTGGACTAATACTCAAATCTAAAATATAAAGTACTAAATAAAAGATAATAAATACTCACTAGAATTCTTTTATATAGATGATTAAATTTATCCTTCATCATTAAGTTTTGCATTTTATTGTAGGAAGATATGAAAAAATTATTAATGTTATGTTGTTTGGGTATAAGCAGCCATTCAGTCTGGGCTGACACTTTAGTTGAAATGCAAACAAATTTAGGCAACATTGAAATACAACTTTATGATGATAAAGCACCAAACAGTGTGAAGAATTTTAAAGACTATATAAAGTCAGGCTTTTATAAAGATACGATATTTCACCGCGTAATTCCTGGTTTTATGGTGCAGGGCGGTGGACTTACTGCAAATATGCAGGAAAAGACTACGCGAGCACCTATCAAAAATGAAGCTAGAAATGGAATTGCTAACACACGCGGAACGTTGGCGATGGCTCGTACTGCAAATCCTGACTCAGCTACTAGTCAGTTTTTCATAAACGTTGCAGATAATAATTTTTTAAATCGTTCTGCGGGTAATGCGGGTTACGCAGTTTTTGGAAAAGTAATTAAAGGAATGGATGTGGTTGACCGTATTGTTCAGGTCCCTACATCTAACTATGGCATGCATCAAAACGTACCAAAACAGTCTATAAAGATAGTAGATATAAAGTTTAAAACTCTCCAAAAATAAATTAACTATATAAATCAATTATTTGTTTATTTTTGAGATTTTATTTGGCTGAAAAAGAATCGGTCGAACGTGCATATTTATAAAAGTGCTTGCGTACCAGTTTTTTTTCCCTATAATGCACTCATCCCGACGCGATACACGAGAATATCTTAGCTTACAGGGTTAAGATGAAAGCTTTGTATTGCGTTGAATTCTGTCTCTGACGAAGAGCAGAAAAATCATTAAGAGAATTGAAGAACAACTTGTGTGGATTTTTACTGATTGATTAATCGAAATAATTTTCATTGATTGATTGGTTTAAATTACTCGA
>NZ_JAKUKO010000011.1:0-70124 GCF_022449185.1 Acinetobacter pittii | reverse complement strand
CTGCTCTTGATAAAGTTCGCGTGTACGAACTGTCGTCGCTTGGCGGTTGGCTAAAACCTGCATTTGACGTTGTTTATTTTCAATTTGCTCACGACTGGTTCTGATCTGATCGAGCACATCCAGATACACAGAATTCACTTTAGATTTAGCGGCTTCTTCTGCATAACTTGCCATTTTTACCTGAGAAGAAACTGATCCACCTTGATAAAACTGACTGGTGGCTTCAAGCATGATGGAACTATATAAACCGTCATCTTCATTATTGTTTGGGTTTCTTCCGTTAATAGCCTGACTCAAAGAGCCTTTCACTGCCAAAGTCGGATAACGACTCAGTCGGGTCTGTTCCTTTTGAGCTTTAGCCACCTCAATGCCTGCTTGTGCAGCGATCATTTTTGGAATGGTATTAAACTCAGGTTCACTATAAAGACCAGATTGTTTCACTAAATCGTCAGGAATGATCCATGATTTATTAAAAACATCTACGCCTACCAGAGTTCTTAAATGTTGTTGGTATTGACGTAATAAAGATTGCTGTGCAATGAGTGTTGACTGCGCAGATTCTAAATATGTTTGTGCCTGAACTGGATCAGCTTGGCTACTAATACCAGCATTTGCACGTAAATTAGCGATTTCCTGAATTCGCTGAATACCCGCAATTTGCTGCTCGGCAATTTTATTTAATTGGAGATAGCGCTGAATATTGATAATCGACTGAGCCACATCAAGTGCAATATCGTCAATGCTGACCAAAACATTCGCCTGCTCGACTTGGAGTTTGGCCTTCTCAACCGATACACCTGATTTGACTTTACCAAAATCAAAAAGCATTTGAGTTGCAGATAATGTGAGTAACTGCCTTCCCCGCTCACCGCTACTCAAGTCACCTGTGGTAATACCACCTGAAATTTGAGGGTAATAACCCGCCTTCGCAACATCAATACCGGCATTTTGGCCAGCTAAAGTTGAAATGGCTTGAGAAATGTTAGGATTTCGTTGAACTGCATATTGAACAGCATCAACTAAACTGACTTGATTATTCCACATCGCAGTAGAAGTCGGTAAATAATTCCCATCATTTCCAAACCGTTGAAATTGGTTCTGATCAAAGCCTAAATTACTTAATTTTTGGAAGTCGATAGATCGATAGCTTTCATCCGGCGTGGGTTTAAAGAGCTTAGAAACTTTTTTTGTTAAGTTTTTTCCCGAGTTAACAGACACCGTCTCTGCTTTTGTGATTGATATTGATAAACTAGAAGCAATACAAAAATATATAAAAAACTTTGTACCTGATTTGATTATAAGTTGTAAATCATTGTGTGGAAGAGGCAATTTACTCATTAGAAGATCTAATCTCTTGAAATATTTTAAAACAATCCAAAACTTATTTAAAAATTATTAACCCCACACCTTAAACAAATAATTTTCAGAATAATTTTCTTTTAAAAAAAATAAAGCGAAAAATGATTATTTTTAAAAAACATTAACTAAACAATTAATTTTTTTAAAATTTAAATTATAAAAATAAGTTTTAAACACACACATTTAAAACCTAATAAAACTATACAACTCAACAGCTATAGTAAAAATTTTAAATAAAAAAAACCTACCCCTTGGGGAAGTGGTAGGCTATAAACTCTAAAAAATCATATATTAAAGATATATCATTTATTTAAAAGCAGCAATAATGATTAATTTAAATAAATTTAAAACACATGATTAAAAACATATAAAATTAATAAAAACACTCCCCCATCTATTTTATAAACACAATATATATTTTGCGAAAAAGGATGCCAATAACAGCCCTTTTTTATATCTACAGATTCATAAATTAATAATATTACGTCAGATCCAAATACCCAAATACAGCCTTTTCAACTCGCTGCTGTAAATGGTTTAAATCACTTTCCCCTGCTATGCCTGCTGCGTTAATCATTCCTTTACTTAACGCAATTACATCTTGTGCGGCTGTCTGCTCATGTGAAATACCAGAATATATAAACAGTTCAGAAATTATGGTTTCAAGTTCGTGTTGAAGCTCATTTTCCTCAACATCTTTTCCAATCAGTTCTGAAGCAAACTCTAAAGTTCGTGCCAACTGCGGACGGCTCAATTGATGTTGCACAGCAGCCTGAATGATGAGTTTTAATTTTTCTTTTAAGTCTGCGGCTTCATGCTGCTGTATGGCTTCAACAATATGGCTTGAAAGTTTGGCGCGCTCACGTCGAATTAACTCGACAATTAAAGCATCTTTAGATGGAAAGTATTGATATAGGCTACCAATGCTTACGCCAGCAAGTTCAGCCACGGCATTTGTGTTAAATCCAGCAAAGCCTAACGACTCCAAAATGCGAGCAGCCGCCTCTAAAATAGCTTCAAATGTAGCCACTGAGCGTGCTTGACGCGGGCGTTTGCGTGGGTCTGGGAGGGTTTCTGACATGAGCCGAAATGCGAGTATTTAATGTGAGTAATCACTCATATACTGACTGAGTCATATTGATATGACAAGCAAATGCTGTCTTTTCAGTTGAACTACAACTCGCCTCAGTCATGGAGTGGTTATGCCTAGAACCTATACTTTTTTTATTCATTTAAGAGCTTTGCCTGCTTGGTTGGCTTTAGCTCGTGAAAAGCGGGCTGAGTTTATTACACAGAAGCTTGAACCTATTTTTGCGAAGTACCCAACTGTAAAATTTCGGTGGTATGACGTTGAAGCGTTTAGCACTAAAGCCAGTGATATTGCTGTGTTTGAGACCACATCTTTGCAAGATTATTATTTTGTAATTGATGCGATTCGAGACTCTGAGTTTTGTACAGTACCCTACTTTGAGTTTGTAGAGATTATTCCTGCAATTGAAGATGGGTATTTGGAGTATGAAGAAAGTTTCCTGTAAATGAGGATAATTTTTATCAAACAATTGATACGTTAAGCCAGTAATTTTATGGCTACGCCTAAAGTAATAGCTATTTTAAAATCTACCTTTATTTCGATTTTTTTATATCTATTTCATATAGCTATTCTTATTGAAAACTTAAAGGAATATTTTGTGTGTTAGGTATATGCCCAAAAAAATGCTCATCTTTTGTTTGAAAAAAGATATCAAAGCTTTGACTCATAAATGGATCAACTTCACTTTGTTTTTGATAAATTGGTGTAAGCCTATTGATATAATAATTGATCCAATCAACTTGATTTGAAAAATAAGAATAATCTTTAAGGTCAAAATATAGGTTATTCAAATTATCTGCAATCAAGTCTACATTAGGATGAAACAGCCAAATAATAATCTCCATGGGAGAAACTTTTTGCAGCGTATGCTGAGAAGTTTTATCAAATCTTTCAATTTTATATAATTGCGCACCTTCTTGACTATAACTAGAGCAAAGTAATTTTCCATTATGAACCTGATCAAGGTTTTGACCTAACTCTAAGGTTCGTATTCTCTTAGAAATATCTAAACATTCAGGTAAAGTTCTTAATTTAGATTTTGCTATATTTTTAAATATATCAACTGATTGCTGAACCACTCTTGATTCGCCCGTACCAGTAATAATACCTTGCTCCCAAGCATATAACTTCGAGTAATGTGTAGTAGAAAGTTCAACATCTAAGGTTTCATTTACAGTTACTCTTTTATTATCAGCTGCAACGACAATGCTATCGTTTAATTGAATAGCTAAGATGAAAGTCATATTTTACGTAAAATAACGAGACATTTGATATACATTTATTTTAGGCTATATCCATACAAAATTCTGAATATTTTTTTATAAAAATTGAGGTTATTGATGGCTGGTGGTTCTCAAATTATTATTAATAAAGATGGTATTACTCTGATTACACCAGGAAAATTTGAGCCGAAAGCTGGACAACACCTTTTTAAAGGCGGGGAAAAAGCTAATTATTCTTTACCCGAAATCCCTAACGTTCAATCTCCTTTTAGTAATAAATTAGATGTTTATAATCTATTTCCAGATACATCAAATATTAAATATTCTGTTTTACATTCAAATGGACAAGTAAAAACTGGCTTCCTTGACCAGTATGGTAGGACTGGACGCATCAGATCTCAGGAACAGGAAAAAGTTAAAGTTCTGATTGGTGGCGATGAATGGCACTATTATATTAGCCGTTTTGGTGGAACTATTGAGGATAATACTTATATTAAATTCCTAGACCTTATAGGAGATCCTATACCAAATTTAGAGTTTAATTTAAGTAATGATAATAATAAAATTCTTATGGAATGTAGAACAAATAATGATGGTGAAGCCGTATTTGTATGTCCTAAAGATGACTTTCCAATACTATCCGTGAAAAGTTTAATTACTAATGAATTTAAACCAATACTAAGAATAGAAAATAACTTGGTAAGGGAGATAATTTTAGTAAGTCCCAAGATCTTAAAAGAAATCGATTTATTACAAGAAACAGATGAGAAAGGCGATTATTTAAGAAGTAACTATCATAAATAATTGAATATTCAAAAAGTATTGTGAGCGATAAAGATGGCAAATGAACAGAAAGATTTACAACAGAAAGTAAACCAAAATGGTAGGCCTGTTTCAGTTTTTACTAGAGAGCATCTTGAAACTGCGGGTAATGTAGCTGCAAAAACTTCAGATGTATTAGGTTATTTAAAAGATGGAACATCAGTTATAGACAATTACAATTTTAGATGGGGTCTTGTTCATTCAAAAAATACGCCTTTGTTTAGTAAAGAAAGGTTGGAAAAAGCTAAGGAATTCCGATTTTATAAAGAAAATCCCCAGACAGGACGAATTTTCAAAGGTAATCAGCATACAAAAGTATTTGATACTAAAAAATTCGGTAGCAAGGTTGATAAATTAGGATCAAAAGCAGGTAACTTTGGAGACGGAGTAGAGTTAACTTTAGCTATTGTCGATAGAAACCCTGAAGCCCTTGCAACAAAATCTTCTACATTAGTGTTATCTAAAGCTGGAGAAAAGACAGGGGAAGTAGCTGGGCTTGCTGCTGCTGGAAAATGCGCAAAAGTAGCAATAAAACGATTAGATCCTAGAAAAGCTACAGTTGTTGGTCTCACCTGTGCTGGTGCAGCAATAGGTTTAAAATATGGACTAAAAGAATCTGGAGATTATTTAGGAGAAAAGGTTGGAAAAACAAATACTGCCATCCAGACAGCTCAAGGTGTTCTTGATGCAATAGATATGGTAGATGAACTTGAAACAAAAGCAGCAGAAAAAGAAAAGCAAGAGGCGATCAAAAGAGATCCAATGCTAGAATGGCATATAGTTGGAGCAGATTAATTTAAAAGAGTTATATTATGAATTTAAAGTATTTAATGATTTCTAGCCTCATAAGTGTATTTTTATTAGGTAGTGCAGGCTGCTCAGAACCTATTCCCCAACAAAATAAAACTCAAAGTGAAGCAAGCCAATTATATGAACAAGGCGGTAAATATTTCTTAGGTAAAGATGCTCCTAAAGACTATCAAAAAGCTTTTTCTTATTTCCAAATGGCAGCTGAAAAAGGCTTACCTATTGCACAAAATGATTTAGCAGGAATGTATTCCAAAGGAATAGGCACTCCGAAAAATGAAGAAAAAGCTTACTATTGGTATGAGAAAGCTGCTAAAAACAACTTTCCAGAAGCTCAATATAATTTGGGTTTGATGTACGATAATGGCTATTATGTAAATAAAGATAGATCAAAAGCTTTAGAATTTTATAAATTATCTTCTGATCAAGGATATGCTAAAGCTCAATATAATTTAGCAAATGCTTATCTTTCAGGGAATGGAATAAAAAAAGATATTAATTTAGCACTAGAATTATATAAGAAAGCTGCAGATCAAAATCTTTCTGAAGCTCAATATAATTTAGCAAATATTTATTCTGATGGTACTCTTGTTAAACAAGATAATGAAAAAGCTTTAGAGCTATATACAAAAGTAGCAGAAAAAGGCGTACCTGAAGCTCAAAATAATCTAGCCTATATGTATGCTAATGTTTTATCGGATTATGAAAAAGCTAAATTTTGGTTCCAAAAAGCTGCCGACAATGGATATGAGCCAGCAAAAGAAGCATTAGAACACTTCCAATAGTTCTAAGTAATTTACTTCTTAGAAGTCACAATCAGATATATAATTAAACCAATTAAAACTAAAATTATTAACTGGATTTCTAACATAAGGTTTATCATCCAAGAATTTCTAAATGATAAACCTTTTTTGGTTATTAATATTTTCGATTTCTTTGCGTCTAGTGAAATAAAAACTTTTATTTCATTATTTTTCTTTATCTCATTAAATATAGATATGTTTTGCTCTTTCATCTCATCACAATTTTCAGAGATAAACAGTCTATATACAACCAAAAAATCTTCTTTTTCTGATGTATAAGTAGTATTTCGATATGTATATTGATACTTTATATTTCCACGAGCATTCCTATCCATTCCTCGTCGCCATGGTTTACTTGAACAGTAAACTTTATAATCTAAAATTTTATAATCTTTTACTTCAATCCAATCAGGATAAAATAATTTAAAAACTTTTGATTGCAGGTTAAAAGATGAAGTTAAAATTAATAGAATAAGAAAAACAGCTACTAAGGATAAAATAATTTTTATAAATAATTTCATCATTAATATATCCTAAACTAAATAACCACTCTCAAATTAATATATAAAATAATATATAAATATATTTCATACACCCTTAGCGGTTAAATATTAGCATGAAAATAAAATTTTATTGAATAACCTTAAGTATAGTCACCGTATACTATTTTATTATTACCCCTTCCCCAAAACATCTCTAACACCACATCTCTTTCATCCAAACGATTTGAGCTTAAAACCTGTAGCATCAAGCCATCAATTAAGTTTAAAACCATGTTGGCATCGGGTTTCGGTTTGTTAGTTTCCAGACTAAAGACCAAATCAAAAAGCTCTTTAAGTAGCCATTTACGATATTCAACTGCCATGCGGTAAGCCCGTGGATAAAGCAGTTTTAATTCAAAAATGGTTTTAAACAAAAGATGGTAAAGGCTACTCACATCGACATGTAAACGGACAATTTCTTTGAGTTTATCGGCTGCGGTTGGATAGCGATGTGAATAGACAATTGCCAGTACTTCTTCTTTCAGTCGGCTTTTTTGAAAGATTAGACACATTTCAACAAGCCGTTCTTTCGAGTGAAAGTAGTTATAAAACGTGGCTTTTTGAATTTTGGATTTTTTGATAATCAGGTCTACGCCTGCATTATGAAATCCATGCGTGGTAAAGAGTTGGATGGCGGTTTGAACCACCTGTAATTTTTTGGAAGATCTTTCTAAAGTTGGCATAGTTTTACCGTTATAAATTCTTGTTGTTTCTAAATGAGATAAAAAGCCTGTGCCTTTTCTGGGAGAAAAAAAGGCACAGCAAAGCCGTAAGACGGTGCTTGGCACATCTCAAGTTTTGTTTTGCTAAGTTTTAAGTAAAAATGACGTAAAGCCTGAAAACCTTAGGGCGTTCAAGCTGCTGTAATTTTTTAAGCTGTGTTGTTATAGCTTTTGGCATTGAGGGCCAAAAAATGATGGATGTGCATAGCCAACTCCTGATTTTGGGAGTTCTGCCAAAGCATTCATTTGGAATTATGGTGGCAGAACGAAAGAGGGTTGACAGACTGGCTTCGAGAACCCAGCACGCACAAAGGCGTCCCCCTTCCGTCCTACCGCTACAAAAAGGGAGACGAGTGAGTCTACATCAAAAAAACGTGTTTTTTCAATGTTCTCAAAGATCAGCCTGTCAAAGCCGGCTGGCAATGTGGCCAGCACGCAAAGCATAATCTGAGAGTTGAGAGGTGTCAATGTAGCTTTTATGACAAGTATTTAAATTTCTTATTGTTTTTCATTAGATTAACTAAATTATTATTTTAGATATTATATTTAATTATATTTTTAAATTAAGTGAAGCGATCCATGCTTACTCATTTCTATCTTTTAACTTTTAATTTGAAACAACAAAATGGAAAGTGAGATTAGACAATCTCGGTCTGCCCCACTTGGTGATAAGCACGGTTAAAATAAACCAAGCTTTGGTCATGTTGGCTTTGTTTAATCGCCACAATCGGACATATAAAAATCGTGTGTGTGCCGACTTGTTGAATTTGCTCAATCTCACAATCGAAACTTACCAAAGCATCATCCAACACAGGTGAACCCGTTTCTAACTCAATCCATGCGCCATGTTTAAAGCGCTCTTCTGGTGTGAGCTTAGATGAAAATGCTTTTGAAATATGTTCGTGGTGCGCGCCTAACACGTTCACAGTTAAGATTTTGTTATCTAGGAAATGTGCATGTGAACTCGCAGATTGGTTCATACACACCAATAATGTCGGCGGTGTGTCAGTCACACTACAAACAGCAGAGGCAGTAAATCCAAAACGGCCAGACATGCCTGCCGTGGTCACAACGCTAACCGCACTTGTGAGTAAAGACATTGCATTTCTAAAGTCTGTTGCTTGAACCATGACATTATTCCTAAATTGAACCGTACCTTGTCCTGTGTGTTTGCTATACCGCCCAACTCCATCAGGAAGGTACTATCGACATGCGATCTGATTAGAGCGACATGTAGTAAGTAAAATGAGGGTTACTTGTTTGATTATCAACTGCCATCAAAAAAGTAACCCTTTATACCACTTATTGGTAAATATTAAGCAGTAAGATCATAACCAGTCAGTTCTCGGCGAACAATTTCTGCACCTGCACTTAAAGCATTTAACTTGCCACGTGCCACTTCACGAGAAAGAGGTGCCATACCACAGTTTGTGCAAGGGTAAAGCTTGTCAGAGTCTACAAACTGAAGCGCTTTACGTAGTGTGTTAGCCAC
The DNA here is from genome assembly GCF_022449185.1 of Acinetobacter pittii. Classification (GTDB taxonomy): domain Bacteria; phylum Pseudomonadota; class Gammaproteobacteria; order Pseudomonadales; family Moraxellaceae; genus Acinetobacter; species Acinetobacter pittii_I. The sequence continues at coordinate 61,264 of NZ_JAKUKO010000011.1, read as the reverse complement.
TTCTTCTGGTGTTTCAATCTGGTTAGATGCAACATCAATTGCACCAACCATGACTTTTTTACCACGAATGAGTTCGAGTAAATCGATAGGCACATGTGAGTTGTGACATTCTAACGAGATGATATCAATGTTAGACGTTTGAAGTTTTGGGAAAGCTTCTTCGTATTGGCGCCATTCAGAACCAAGTGTCTTTTTCCAGTCAGTGTTGGCTTTAATGCCGTAACCGTAGCAAATGTGTACCGCAGTTTCACATTTTAGACCTTCAATTGCACGCTCTAAAGTCGCGATGCCCCAGTCATTTACTTCGTCAAAGAATACGTTAAATGCAGGTTCGTCAAACTGAATGATATCTACACCAGCAGCTTCTAACTCACGCGCTTCTTGATTCAAGATTTTGGCAAATTCCCAAGCCAGTTTTTCACGGCTCTTATAGTGACCATCGTAAAGCGTATCAATCATGGTCATTGGGCCAGGTAATGCCCACTTAATTGGTTGATTGGTTTGCTGACGTAAAAACTTTGCATCTTCAACAAACACTGGCTTTTGACGAGACACCGCACCTACCACAGACGGTACGCTTGCATCGTAACGGTCACGAATACGAACTGTTTCGCGCTTCTCAAAATCTACACCATTTAAGTGTTCAATAAACGTGGTCACAAAGTGTTGGCGAGTTTGTTCACCATCGCTCACAATGTCGATGCCAGCAAGTTGTTGTTCATGCAAAGCCAAACGTAACGCGTCTTTTTTACCTTCGGCTAAGCCTTCGTTTTCAAGTTTCCAAGGTGACCAAAGCTTTTCAGGTTCTGCAAGCCAAGACGGTTTAGGTAAGCTGCCAGCAGTTGAAGTCGGTAATAATTTTTTCATGATCAATGACCCGTATGTTGATTAATTAGGAGCGTAATTAGCAGACCACTGCTCAAGAATCGCTTGGTATGGTTTGATAAATTGCTCTTCAACAAACTTCCCCTGCTCAATAGCCAAACGGCTACGTTCTTCACGGTCATACACAATTCGAGTAAGTGAATAATCTTCGTGTTTCAAGCTTGGTTGATAAGATTTTCCAGCCACTGAGTTTGCGTTGTAAATTTCAGGACGGTAAATCTTTTGGAATGTTTCCATCGTACTAATGGTACTAATCAACTCAAGGTTGGTGTAATCACTCAACAAATCGCCTGTAAAATAGAACGCTAACGGCGCAACGCTATTTGGCGGCATGAAGTAGCGAACTTTTAAGCCCATTTTTTGGAAATATTCATCAGTTAATGAATAGTCTTCTTGCTTGTATTCAACACCTAAAACAGGATGTTCGTTTTCAGTACGGTGGTATTCTTTAGTCGTCGAAACGCTTAAGCAAATCACAGGTGCTTTTTTAAAGTTGGCTTTGTAAGTTTCAGAGTTAATAAAGCTCTTAAACAAGTTACCGTGCAATTCACCAAACTTTTCTGGCGTACTAAAAGTCGACTTGTTTTTGTTGTGATCTAACAACAGCACACTAAAGTCATAATCACGTACATAAGACGAGAAGTTGTTGCCTACAATACCTTCGATGCGTTCATTGGTTTTCTTATCAACAATATTGGTTTTCAATATTTCGATGAGAGGAAGCCCGCTAGTACGGTTTTCGGCATCAATGTTCATTTCAACTGAAATGATTTCAAGTTCAACGCCATAGCGGTCGCCTTTAGGGTTGTCCCAATGAGCTAAGGCATTGAAACGATTGTCGATCATCTGCAATGTATTGCGCAAATTCTCTTCGCGGCTCATCCCTCTTGCCAAGTTAGCAAAGTTGGTTGTAATACGTGTATTGTCTGCTGGACGATAGTTCTCATCGAAACAAATACTCTTAATCGTAAATGTAAATTCTTTACTCATTGTGATCAGTACCCTAATTTCTGAGATAAAACCTAAATAAAAACTTTTTGCTCTTTTTAAACTTTCCAGACTTGTCAGATTTGTGCCTTATGGTCTTATCAAAGTGAATTACTGGAGCGCTTCAAAGCATGAATAGATTTATACCGCAATCAGAACATGAATAAAAATGATTTAGTCTCATTACAAACTGAGTGAAATTCATGTTTAGGGTTTAATAAATAAGTATGAAGTTAAATTTTTTTCATCTTCGGGAATTTTAGACAGCAGAAATTCAATATGCGGCGCTCACACGGCACCTTAATTATTTTAAATATTAATTATTACTTTCAAATACTTAATAGTAAAAATTTAAGTTAAAAAGAATCAACCTAAAGTAATGTGTGCTGACTTTCATTCATCTCTGCTTTTAGCCATTCTAAAAATATGGTTTTGCGTGAATCTTCCTCAAAAGCACTATGAGAAAGTAAAAAATAGGCTGAATTATCTTGTACAACAGGTGAAATTTTTTTCAGTAAGTTCCACTCAAGCTCTTTTTCAATCATATAAATTGAGATGACTGTTGCGCCAAGTCCCGCTAAACAGCCTTCTAAACATAGATAAAAATGTTCGAGTTCAACTTTGGTGTAGCCTTTTAAACTCTGCTTTAACTCAGCAATGCGGCTCATGTTTTTGAAAAAATTTGGTCTAGAAGTCGAAATGAGTACGTCGTTGGTTTCCGATGGCTTGGTTGCTTGAACTAGAGCGATATATTCATCGGCAATTTTTTCGCTATAGATATGCTCTCCCCAATCAAAGTCATTTCTGCGAATCGCGATATCAATATTATCTTTTTCAAAATCGACCACGCCGCCTGCTGTGAGTAGCACAACCTCAAAATCGTACCCGAGCTTTTTAAATTTTGACAACCGTGGAATGAGCCATTTCATTGAAAGCGTCGGTTCACACGACAAAACCAGTTGCTTGTTATGAGTTTTAGGTTGGCTTAGCTGTATTAAACATTCATCGAGTTGACCAAACACCTGATGGCAACAACTTAATAAAATTTCACCCTGCTCGGTCATCACAAGTGTTTTATTTTTTCGATCGAACAAAGTCGTATTTAAAGCTTCTTCTAAATTATAAATTTGTTTACTGACCGCACTTTGCGTCACAAATAATTTCTTTGCAGCTAAAGTGACGCTGCCATATTTCGCCACAAAATAGAAAAATTTTAGTGAATTCAGCGATATTCTTTCGATCATTCCAAAAACTCATAGAGGTATAGTCGTTTTTATCGATTTTTATTTTTAGATTTCTGTTCAAAATAAAAATCATCTTTATTAAAACCTATTTTAGATGATGAAAAATATATTAGATATCTATATCTATCTTCATAAATGTAAAGCCCCTATCTTTCTCAGGAAAAGAATAACAGCTTTAAGTAAAACAGTTCTCCTCTCAAATACATTCCAAAAAGTACTGATCAACCCCCTCATTTTCAGTGAGGGTGCAAGATAATGGCAGAGTTTATTGCGGTTATTCTCATAACGATTTTAGCGGTGGTTAGCCCTGGCGCTGACTTCGCGATCGTTACGAAAAATAGTTACTTGTACGGCAGAAAAATAGGTGTGTTCACTTCACTGGGAATATCGCTTGGCGTATTGGTACATGTGACCTATACGTTAGTTGCCGTTGCCTTTGTGATGACTTATACGCCACAAATTTTGAATATTGTTAAGTATATTGGCGCGCTTTACCTGATCTACATTGGCTATAAAACTTTTACTCAAAAACCAGTTTTAGACACTGCGGCTTTAAATTCTATAGGTACTTTTCAAGCCATAAAATACGGCTTTTTTACCAACGCCCTGAACCCAAAAACCACGCTATTTGTGATTAGCACCTATACGCAAATTGTGAGCTTAACCACGCCTAAAACCATTCTTTTGGCTTATGGCTTTTTTATGTCATTTGCCCATTTTGTATGGTTTTCACTGGTCGCTGTGCTGTTTTCATCCATGCTACTGAGACAGAAAATGTTAGCCAAGCAAGTACAGATTAATAGGGTCATTGGCTCAATTTTATGTGTATTAGGCGTGATTCTAATTTTTACTAAGTTTCAGTAAAGGCACTTGATTGCTAAAGCGATAATAAATACAGAGCATCGCTTTAGCTTATTTTGTTCAATAGATTAAGACATTACATGACTTAACCATATAATCGCTGATCTAAAATTCATATTTTGCCATCATTTCTATACGCTTATCTTTTCCTACTTGCTGGCTGACAGTGTTACGCTCACCATAGACATATTCAACCCCAAAAGTTATTGGTTTATTGGGTTTAAACATCAGATTCGCCCAACTCTGTTGTAACTTTTTATTGGCATCTTTTGTTATTAGGTCTTTATCTTCATAGATCAATGCACCATGACCTATTGTGCCCCTTAGCTTTTCATTAAATTGATAAGTAAGACCCAATTGAAATGCATCAAAATCAATTAATTCGACATCATCCCCGTTTTGAATATGACGGACATTATCTGAAGTTGCCAGTAATAACTTATTGTCTCCAGAAACATGCGAATAGTTGCTATTAAATAATAAGGATGGCGTGATTTTATAGCGAAGACCTAATGCAGCACCCCATCCCGTTTTAGTTTCATCATTTTCATTGCGTAGACGGACTTCTTGGATCAAACCACGTGCGGTCATTACACCTTTGTCCGTAGCAAATTCATATTTCAATTTACTCGCCAGTAAAGGCAGACGGTTCTCGTCATTGCCTTTTTCTAAGCTGAAGAAATAAGAGGTTGATGCATTAATTGGCCCAGAATAACGCACCATTGGATTACGATTAGTACCACCACCTAATGCGGTATTTGAATCTAGCATTTCTGGTGCTGTTTCAGTTGAAAGAAAAGTAGACGTCGTTTGACCAATCAACCACCGATCATAGTTTAAATACACATGTCGCAGACGGGCATTGTCTTTATTTGTCCCACCACGGAAATCTATTTCAATTTTCCCTTTTAACGTCTTTTTCCCTACGCCAGTATTAAAATCTAAACCAATACGAGAGGCATTGACGGTCGAATCCAAGCGATCTTCAGTCGATTTTTTATCAGGATCACCTTCTAGTAACACACCATTAATGCGGTTAAACATACCTTTCCCACCTTCAAACTGATAGGCAGTATCAGCACGAACAAAGCCATACAAATTAACATTGGCACCGGATTTTGTTTGCCATTTGAATATAGCTTGAGTATTTTTTTCAGGCGGCGTGATAACACTTGCCGTAGGTACGTGTGGAACCTGTACGCTATTTGTAGGTATTGCTTGCTGAGCCTGAAGCATTTGTCGGAGTTCATTCACTTCTGCACGTAACTGTTCAAGTTCACTACTCTGATTGGCATGGGTAAATGTAGTAATCGTCGTCAAGCTAACGATTAGTACTGTCTTAGGTGAGTTAAATTTCATTTTGCATTCCTTTGTTTTATTTCAATAAAGCGTGCTGTTCATCCATTTATAAAAATTCTAGATATAGTCTCCCCTTAAATAGCTTTTCAGCTCTTTAAAAATGTCTTACTTACTTTTTAGATTTAAAAAACAATTGCAGACTGTATTGATAAAAAAAGCGTGTAGTGAGAATGACGAAAATTAATCTTGAGAGTTGAAAGGAAACGACGATGGGTACTGCGAGTCCGAGAGCTTTAGCCATCAGTGACATTTCTGCGATGCCTCCAGGTGAAAGCCCTAAAATCAAGATTTGCTTTTCTGTATGACTTAAATTAACCAGTAATAAAGCAACGCTGATCGATAACGCTAAAGCCAACAAATTGAATATGACTGTGATTCCGATAAATTTTTTATTTTTCCTTAAAAAGCTAAATGGAAATTTGCTACCGAGTGACCAGCCGATACAGACTTGACCAAAGGCAGTAAACCACTCAGGCAATTTCATCTGAAGTATTCCACAAAATGACAATAACCCAATAATGGCGAGTGGCCCCAAAATCCATGCATTTAGAATATTAAAAAATTGAAAAACCTTACCCACAAATAGAGCCAGACAAAACAGTAAGACGACCTGAAAAAAGCTAAATTGATCCGACACCGGTATCTTTAAACCAGTCCATTCGACATGAAAATAAAGCTCCATAAAAATTGGAACCAGCACAACCAAAATCACAATTCTCAAACTATGGGCAGCAACGACTTTCTCAACTTGAGCTTGATAGCGTTCTGCAATATTCACCATTTCACTAGCACTGCCAATTGCAGAAGAAAACCATGCGGTGGCCCAATCCACCCCATTGATTCGATATTGTAATCCGGCCAGTAATGTACCCAACACAAGTGACCATACCAACCCGATTAAGATAAAGCCCCAATATGCCGCCACTGCCTGTACCAAAGCTGGTGAAAAGTATAGGCCTAAGGCCATACCAATAATGGCCTGCCCTATAAGTCGCCAGCGCGGGTCACACACTAATGGGTGTCCAACGCTACCGAACAATAAGGCCGTCAATAAAGGTCCAAGCAACCAAGGTAAAGGAACGTGCAAGTATTTGGCAATTAAAGCTCCGAGTAGAGCAATTGCTAAACCTTTTATATTTAAGCTTATTTTTTCCATAATTTTGAGCAAAGATAGTAAACATCTGCTTACTATTTTTGCTATCCCGTTAAGCTTTATGTTTTTTGATATATAAGTACTTACGAACAATTGGCAAGATCAATAATAATCCTGACATAATCCAAAGACCCATACTGATATTCCCGCTCCATAAGATGCCAAGATCACCTTGAGAAATTGACAAAGCACGGCGCAGATTCGATTCCATCAACTCTCCAAGTACAAAACCTAAGATTAATGGTGCCAACGGGAAATCAAATTTTCTTAGAATATATCCAAACACCCCCAAGCCGATACATAACAGCAAGTCAAAGATGTTGGTATGAATAGCGTATACTCCCACAAAGCTGACACTTGCAATAATCGGGATCAAAATATAATTAGGAATACTTAGCATACGTGCAAAGAAACCTACTAATGGTAAATTCAATACCAACAGAATGATATTTCCCACCATAAGTGATGCAATCAGTGACCAGACCAGTACAGGTTCTTGAGCAAATAACTGGGGACCTGGCGTTATGTTGTACATAAGCAATGCGCCCATCATTACCGCAGTCGTCCCAGAGCCAGGTACACCTAGTGTCAACATGGGTACAAATGAACCACAAGCCGCAGCATTGTTAGCACTTTCTGGTGCAGCAAGCCCACGTAAGTCACCTTTCCCAAACTTGCTACTATCGCTTGCGATCTTCCGTTCAGTGGTATAAGCCATCGCACTTGCAACCGTTGCTCCTGCACCCGGTAAAATTCCTGAGAAGAAACCGATCAATGCACCACGGATAATAGTAGCCAGTGAACTGAGGAATTCTTTTAGATTAAATAAGGTACGTTTGCCTTGTTTTAATGCAACTTTACCAATTGTGGTACGTTCAAGTAGTAATAAAATTTCACTTACACTAAATAAACCAATCACTAAAGTCGTAAAAGCAATTCCATCACTTAACCCCACACTGTTAAAGGTAAAGCGATATACCCCTGTAATTGCATCCATACCTACAGTTGAAAGTGCTAGGCCCATGAGTGCCATAATTAAAGTTTTAAAAGGTTGCGTACTGACCAGACCCGTTAAACAAACAATAGCAAAGACCATCAGCGCAAAATATTCAGCAGGACCAAATGCAATTGCCCATTTCGCCAATATAGGAGCAAACAATACAATTCCAATAAAGGCGACAGTACTCCCAACAAAGGAACTGACCGATGACAAAGACAATGCAATTCCTGCCTTTCCTTGCTGGGCCAAAGGATAACCATCTAACGTGGTCATAATGGCTCCAGCATCTCCTGGCACATTTAACAGAATCGCTGAAATACGCCCGCCATATTCACAGCCCAAATACACTGCTGCCAATAAAATCAATGCACTATCTACGGGTAAACCTAGGGCATAAGCAAACGGTAGTAAAATTGCTACCCCATTAATAGGACCTAAACCTGGTAATAAACCAACAATCGTTCCAATAAATGCACCAATAAAGGCAATTAAAAGATTCTGTGGTTGCAAGGCAACCCCAAAGCCTGTCATTAAAAAACTTAATACATCCATATCGGGTCATCCTTAACCAAAAAATCCAAGAGGTAATGGCACATCCAAGAAACGGTCAAACATATAGTAGGTGCTCATACTGAGTACCAAGCCTGTCACCAAAACTGGTATGGTCTTGCCATGGAAAAGTTTGCCCACCGCAATCGTCATCAATAGAGTGGCAACAATAAAGCCTAGCCATTCAAAAACTAATGCATATAGCGTTAAAGCCACCACACACAACGCTAATTTAAAGATTAGATGCCTTGTCCAACCCAACTCAACGGGTTCAAACATAATGGCAGGACGTACTGTTAGATATATTGCACTCGCTGTAATTAATCCCATTAATAAAATAGGAAAGGCTTTAGGTCCTACAGGATCGTAGGAAATAGGAGCTTCAAAACCGCTTGCATAGATCAACAAAAATAATCCGCAAACTGCAATAATGGCCGTAAGAATCCGTTCAGATTTCATCATCTATCCTCAAAAAAAACTGAGCTGAGAAACAGCTTCTCAACTCAGTCTATTTATTAATTTGATAATTTATATTCTTGCGACAACTGGCGCATTTCCTCAGTCTGCTTATATACATAAGCAGAGAGTTCTTCGCCTGTTAATTGAAACGGAAGTAAATCTTGTTTTTCACGGACTGCGTTAAATTTCTGGTTAGCCATCATTTTATCGAAGGCATTTTTCCACCAACCATAGGCTTCATCACTGACCTTTGGCCCCATATAAAAACCACGGATGACTGGCCACTCAATGTCATAACCCTGCTCTTTTGCAGTAGGTAATTTTGAGAACTTCCCGTCTAAACGCTTATTTGCAAAAACTGCTAAAACTCGAATATCACCAGACTCTAGATGTGAACCAATTTCACTGACATTACCTACCCCAACTTGAATATGCTGCCCCAGTAAGGAAGTCAGTACTTCGCCTCCCCCTTCAAGAGCTACAAATCTTAAATCGGCTGGTTTGATACCGGCTTTTTTTGCCAACATTGCTGTTTGCATCCAGTCTTGACCACCTACACTTCCAGCTCCCCCAAAAGTAATTGTCTTTGGGTTTTCACGTAGTACTTTCACTAAATCATCAAGATTTTTCAGTGGTGAGTCTTTGTGTACCGAAACCAAACCATAATCGACAGCGACGCCAGACAACCATTTCACATCTTTTTCAGTGAAGTGTCCGAATTTTCCTTGTGCCAAGTTCAAGAGCGAACCAGTAGAAAATGCAACCACGGCATTATTATTAGCAGGATCACTGTTTACGATTTTATTATAGGCTACAGCACCTACTCCACCTGGCATATAAGTTACGCGTATTGGATCTTTGAGCTGATCTGTTTGTTTAAAGCCAGATTGAATCAATTTACAGGTCATATCAAACCCGCCCCCCGGCTTGGCTGGGGCTATACATTCCGGACGTTTTGGCTGACCAGCTTCTTTAGAGGCATTTCCTGAACCACACCCAACCATGGTCACACTGACACATGCTAATGTGAGTAATTTTAAATTTTTCATATTAACTACATCCTTATACCGTATTTCATCTATTCATCTTTTGGTTTTACCCATACGCATTCTCGGCCTCCTTGGCACGAACATGTTTATGGGAATGAGTTTTTGACAAAGTTCGCGGTCGCTTTGTTACAACGAACGTATTAATGCTGCGTTACAGTAAAAAAATTATGAGTAAAGCGATTAAAAGAAATAACTAAGCAATGGAAAAATCATGACAATCAACAAATATACAGCCAGCAATTAAATCTATTTACCCACCAACCAAACCGTCCTAATAATCAAATGAGTCAGATCTTCATTTGTTTTGACCAATAGTTATCAAGTCTTTTTCTTTACTCGCGAACCTAATGCATCATGCATTTAATATTCTCCCTTTCGAATTTGAGAAAATTAAAGCACAGAATAAGAAATTATCGTGATACCAATAATTTAAAGGGGGCATTAGTAAAATTAAATAGGTTAGAAATTCTAGAATATGAATTTATGAGTAGATTGACTGTGACATTAGGTTCAAAGAGGTGTGATTACTTTTAGACTACTCATCAACTCGGGTTCTTTCATAATTCAAAATAAATATTCAATCTTTAAATGTTAATCAGTAACTAAAATGAAAATTTTATTGTGTTTAGATGCTCAAACTGAAAATGATTATGATAAGAATGGGTGATCATTTATAAGAGAATATACAACTGTTAATATACAAAGAATTTATGAAGTTTGATGCTTATTAAAATTAATATGGAATTTACATATGGAAATCAAGCAAATAAAGTATTTTTTGACGGTTGTTGAAGCAGGCAGTATTGGTAAGGCTGCCCAAAAACTTGATGTTGGCGCTTCTGCGATTAGTCAGCAAATTAGTAAGTTAGAACAAGAGTTGAGCATTCGCTTATTACAGCGTAATGCTTTTGGTGTGACCCCAACTCCCGCTGGCCTTGCTTTTTTAAAGCACTCTCAACTTATTTTGCGTCAAGTAAACTTCGCAATAGATGCTGCGCATTCAGCACGGCTTTCTGGTCATGTCAGTCTTGGTTTTCCGCCAACTATTACTGCTTTAATTGGCATCCCTTTAATGAAACTAATGTCTGAACGCTATCCGGATATTCGTTTAGAAATTGTGGAAACGCTGTCAGGTAACCTGATTCAGTCTATTAACTCACGCCAGCTTGATATTGCCATTATTTTTACCAATGAAATTGATAAACAGTGGTCGATCCAACCTTTAGTACGCGAGCAAATGTATTTAATGGCACGAAAGGAAGTGCTAGAAGAACATGGCCTTGCCGAATGCATCAAAAGTGGCGTTATTCAGTCTCAACAAATTGGAGACCTTCCTTTAGTATTACCACGCCAGCGTCATAGTTTAAGAAAGTTGCTTGAGCACAAGATTGGTCAGCTTAATGTCGTCTATGAAATTGATGGCCTACACTTACTCATGGACAGTCTAATTCACCTCGACCTTGCCAGTGTCCGCCCAGGTAGCGCTTGTCTACAAGAGTACAAACATAAGCTTCAATTACTCAAGTTAGTAGAACCCGAAGTTGAGCGAATCAATTATCTGGTCAGCCTTGCCGAAGAAGAATTATCACCTGCTGCACTTGCTGCAAAGTCAGCCATTAAGGCCTGTGTGAAAGATTTGATTCAAAACCAGATTTGGCCATGTTCTGAAATTATTTTATAAAGAGTCATTAATTTTATTAAATACCTAATTAATTTTGCCCTCTCACTCCCTCCTTATTTTTGAGATTACATTTTCGTCCGAATGATAAGTGGTTTTCTGCTTATCGAAATATAGATGTGTAGTTTGAACTGGAAACAAGGCATCACATTTTCCAACAAGGTCGTCTGTAAATCTCCTGCCAAACTCATTTGCTCTTTAGATTTATTGATTGAATCGATTTTAGGTTCGACCTCGAAAATCGTGAATGTTTCCATTCTGTCAGGCCAAGGAGGTCTCCAATGGATGTCGTGAATAACCGTAGGGCTACTTTTAAAAAAATATTAAATGTAACGAGTGGCAACTTTTTAGAGCAGTACGACTTTTTTCTTTTTGGTTTCTATGCCACTTATATTGCAGCAAAATTCTTCCACTCTGAAAATGAATATGTCTCTTTAATGATGACATTTACCGTATTTGCTGCGGGCTTTCTGATGCGTCCTCTCGGCGCTATTTTTTTAGGTGCTTATGTCGATAGAGTGGGCCGTCGTAAAGGTCTTATTGTTACCTTAAGCCTTATGGCAATGGGAACCATCTTAATTACCTTTATCCCAGGTTATGAAACCATTGGTATTATCGCACCAATTTTGGTGGTCATTGGACGTCTATTACAAGGCTTCTCGGCAGGTGTTGAATCTGGCGGTGTTTCTATTTATCTAGCAGAGATTGCAACGGATAAAAATCGTGGATTTATCACAAGCTGGCAGTCTGGCAGCCAACAAGTTGCTGTTGTGTTTGCCGCATTACTTGGCTACTGGCTCAACACCATTTTAACTACGGCTCAAGTGGGTGAATGGGGCTGGCGTATTCCGTTCTTAATTGGTTGTTTGATTATTCCTTTAATCTTCTTGTTCCGTCGTACCTTAGAGGAAACTGAAGACTTTAAATCGCAAAAGACTCATCCTTCAACAAAAGAAATTTTCAGCACATTGGCGAGCAACTGGCGCATCGTCCTTGCGGGTATGATGATGAGTGCAATGACCACAACCACGTTCTACTTTATTACGGTTTACACCACAGTGTATGCAAAACGTACTTTAGAAATGTCAGTAACAGACAGCCTTTTAGCAACCGTGTTTGTTGGTTTGTCTAATTTCTTCTGGTTACCAATGGGTGGTTTGCTTTCAGACAAAATTGGTCGCCGTCCAGTACTAGTCGGTATTACCACACTTGCTCTCTTTACAAGTTATCCAGTTCTAAGTTGGTTAGTGAGCAACATTAGTTTTTCAAACCTTCTAATTACGCTTGCTTACTTCTCGTTCTTCTTTGGTATGTACAACGGAACCATGGTCGCAACACTTGCAGAAGTGATGCCGAAACGTGTGCGTACAGTTGGTTTCTCTTTAGCATTCAGCCTTGCAGCCGCTATTTTTGGTGGTATGACACCAATGGCGTGTACCTTCCTTGTAGAAAACACAGGAAACCCAAGTACCCCTGCTTTCTGGCTCATGCTTGCTGCGGTCTGTAGCCTCATCTCAAGCTTGTATCTATGCCGCGGTTCTAAACAGAAAAATACTGACGCGATTGCTGAACCTGCAAAAATTAGCGCTTAAAACAAACTAAAACTTAACCTGAAATTTTAATGAACAGTACGGCAGATCTTCAGTTTCCGTACTGCGTCTCTTGCAACTAAAGTGAGGCATTATGAAAAAATCCCCTATCTTCATGACTATTTGCCTAGCTAGTGCGGGCTTAGGATCAACACTTGCTAATGCAGATACAATCGAAGTGATTAGCTCAGGTGGTTTTTATTCATCTATGGAAAAACTCATTCCAATATTTGAAAAGCAAACTGGTCACACGGTTCACCTCTCATCTGGTTCATCCATGGGTGCGTCACCAACTGCAATCCCAAACCGTCTTGACCGTGGTGAACGTTTTGACATGGTGGTATTGGCTGCTCCAGAACTAAAAAAGCTTGCAGAAAAAGGTTTTGTAGACCCAAATTCACAAAGTGCATTAGTGAATTCAAGCATTGGTATGGCTGTGCCTAAAGGTGCACCAAAGCCAGATATCAGCTCTGCAGAAAAATTTGAAAAAGTTTTATTAAATGCCAAGCACATAGGCTATTCAGCAAGTGCGAGCGGTACACATCTTGAAAAAGATGTTTTCCCAAGCTTCCCGCCTGTCGAGTACAAAGTAATTTCGAGTAAGGCAGAAAAAGTAGTGGGTGACCGCGTTGCAAAACGTATCGCCGAAGGCCAGTTTGATATTGGTTTCCAGCAAATAAGTGAAATCAAACCTTTTACAGGCAAATATGGTCAAGTTGAATTAGTCGGTCCAATTCCTGCACCGTATCAAAAAGTGACAGTATTTGCGGCAGGCATTGGTAAAAACTCGGAACATGCAAAAGTCGCAAAAGAGTTAATTAAATTTGTGAAATCGCCACAAGCAACACAAATTATTGAAGAACAGGGTCTTGAGCAGGTTAAAGAATAAAAGCTCTAAAAGGTAACATCTTGAGGTGATGTTGCCTTTACTCTATTGCAAGTTTACTCAAAGCAATAGAACAAAAACTATAGCGATAAACCAGTGTAGAATTAATCCATAAAGGTTAATGTAGTATTTGCCGTGGAACTTAAACAATTAAAGTATTTTATTGCAGTGATCGAGTCAGGAAGCTTGGGTAAAGCTGCAAAAAATCTCGATATTGGAACTTCTGCATTAAGCCAGCAAATCTCAAAATTAGAAAGCGAGCTTTCTATTCGCCTTTTACAACGTACCGCTTTGGGTACGGTTCCCACCCCTGCGGGTTTAGCTTTTTTTCAACAAGTACAACTGGCACTTAGACACCTAGACCATGCTATAGATTCTGCGCATTCTTCGCGTTTAAGTGGTCATGTCACCGTCGGTTTTTCGCCGAGTGTCGCGTCGGTTATCGGCACCCACTTTTTAAAACTCATGAGAAACCGTTATCCCGACATTAAAGTCCGTTTAATTGAAGGCTTATCGGGTGACTTAAAAGCTTTAGTTAATGCAAGGCAACTCGATGTTGCCATCATCTTTAGTGACGATGTCGACCCACAGTGGGCCATACAACCTTTAGTCAAAGAACAGATGTTTTTAATCTCACCTAAAGAAGTGTTGAGTCAGTACCACCTTGAAAGCTGTATCGACACTCAGACCATTAACCATTCAGAGCTTAAAGAACTCCCTCTGATTTTACCAAGTCAACGACATGGACTGCGTTTACTGCTCGAACAGAAAATTCATCAGCTTAAAGTGGCCTATGAAATTGATGGACTGCATTTGTTAATGGAAAGCATTAGCCAACTCGAAATGGCAACGATTCAACCTGCGGGTGCATCGTTAAACTCACGGCAAGACTTATGTTTACTGCGCGTTGTAGAACCTTCTATTGAACGTATTAACTATTTAATTAGTCTCTCTGAAGAAGAGCTCTCGCCTGCCACCTTAGCCACGAAGGTGGTGATTCGTGCCTGTGTAGCAAACTTGATTAATGAAAAGCGCTGGCCCGGTGCGGAACTCATAAACACTTAAGCCATTAGTGTTTATTTTTACTAAACACCCATTCAAGCTTAGCCTCTCACTTCACCTTTCCTTTTAAAGCTACATTAGCCCTAGCTGAGAAAGGGAGAAATCCATGCATGATGTGATTGTAATTGGTGGTGGGAATGCCGCACTGTGTGCCGCGCTCATGGCAAAAGAAAGTGGCGCTTCTGTACTGGTAATAGAAGCAGCGCCCAAAGAGTGGCGTGGTGGTAACTCACAACACACTCGTAACCTCCGTTGCATGCATGACGCTCCTCAAGATGTATTGGTTGACGCCTATCCCGAAGAAGAATATTGGCAAGACCTACTTAAAGTGACTGCGGGGAAAACCAATGAGCACTTAGCCCGTCTGGTCATTCGTAGCACGGCGACCTGCCGCGACTGGATGCGTAAACATGGTGTGAATTTTCAGCCACCGCTATCGGGTGCTTTGCATGTTGCACGTACTAATGCTTTTTTTATGGGTGGTGGTAAAGCCCTCATTAATGCGTACTACCGTAGTGCCCAAGAACTTGGTATTGAAATTTTATACAACACAAAAATTAAAGATCTAAAGTTAAACCAAGGACATTTTGAAGCTGCAATTGCTGAAGATGGCCGTGTGTTTAAAGCAAAAAGCTGTGTCTTGGCCGCAGGTGGTTTTGAGTCAAATTTAGAATGGTTAAGAGAAGCATGGGGACAAAATGAAAACGGCGAATGGCCTGCCGATAATTTCATTATTCGCGGAACCCGCTTTAATCAAGGCAACTTGCTCAAATTTATGATAGATCAAGGTGCCGATATTATTGGTGACCCATCGCAATCGCACTGTGTCGCCGTAGATGCACGCGCACCGTTATATGACGGTGGTATTTGTACTCGTATTGACTGCGTTTCCTTGGGAATTGTGGTCAATAACAAAGCTGAACGTTTTTATGATGAAGGCGAAGACTTCTGGCCAAAACGTTATGCGATTTGGGGCCGCCTTGTTGCTAAACAACCCCAGCAAATTGCTTATTCGATTATTGATTCAAAAGCCATTGGTCGTTTTATGCCACCTGTATTTGCTGGCGTAAAAGCAAATAGCATTCAAGAGTTAGCCGAAAAAATCGGGCTAGATGCCAAAACCTTATGCCATACCGTAGAAGAATTTAATCAAGCCTGTGTGCAAGGCACCTTTAATCATACCGTTTTAGATGACTGCACCACCGAAAATATTGTTCCCAACAAAACCCACTGGGCCGTTCCTCTCGATCAACCACCTTTCTATGCCTATGCCCTTAAACCTGGCATTACCTTTACCTATTTAGGTTTAAAAGTCGAAGACGATGCTGCTGTGCGTTTTAACAATAAGCCAAGCCGCAACCTGTTTGTCGCAGGTGAAATGATGGCAGGTAACGTACTTGGTCAGGGTTATACCGCAGGTGTTGGTATGTCGATTGGCACAACCTTTGGACGCATTGCCGGAAAAAATGCAGCCCACTATGCACTTTCACAAGGAGTTGAACATGAATGCTAATAGCAAAGCCCTAATTCCAGTTGTTCAGCTCTCTGACCATGAGCAAGAAGTCCAAAGAGCCCTACAGATTTGTAATGCTTGTCGCTACTGTGAGTCTTTTTGTGCTGTATTTGCGGCCATGACCAAACGTCTTGAGTTTAACCAAGCCGATATTCATTACCTCGCAAACCTGTGCCATAACTGTGGTGCGTGTTTACACGCTTGCCAATATGCCCCACCGCATGAGTTTGGCGTAAACATTCCAAAAGCGATGGCGCAAGTACGTTTACAAACTTATCAAGAATTTGCGACCCCTCAGCCTTTAGGTCGACTTTATAAATCTGTGGGTATTCCTTTTGTTTCAGTGTTAACACTTATTTTCTTTTTTTGCATGTTAGCCGTAGTGTGGTACAAAGGCACCGACCTGTTTGCAGGCTATCAAGGTAATTTCTATGCGATTTTCCCGCATAACTTTTTAGCACTATTGTTTGGAGCGACCTTTACAGTTGCGATTGTTTTGCTCGGTATCGGGATTAGTAAATTCTGGCGACAAACCTCAAAAGTCATTCATGGCAAAGTTGAAAAACCAGACCTAGTTCAAGCCACCCAAAATGTATTAACACTTAAATATTTAGATGGTGGACATGGCAAAGGCTGTAATGAGCAAGATGACCGTTACACACAAATCCGCCGAGTGTTCCATCACCTGACGTTTTATGGCTTTATGCTCTGCTTTGCAGCTACAGGTGTAGCGACTTTATATCATTATTTTCTTGACCTACATGCACCTTATCCTTACCTAAGCTTGCCTGTCATTTTAGGAACTTTGGGTGGAATCGGCTTAGTTGTTGGACCATCCGGTTTGCTCTATTTAAATCTTAAACGTCATCCGTTGCATGGTGACCGTGAGCAAAAACCTGTAGATCGAGGCTTTATTTTCCTTCTACTTATCGTTAGCGCTTCAGGGCTAGCACTTATGGCATTTCGCAATACCCCTTACATGGCACTTTTACTGATTTTCCATTTAGCCACGGTCATGACGTTCTTTATTACCATGCCATTTGGAAAGTTCGCACATGGTTTTTACCGCAGTGCTTCTTTACTCAAATTTGCCATCGAAGAACGTATTTCCAAGAAGTCATAATTTCATTCAAAAGTATTCACTATCTTGGCGTAGTGAATACTTTTATTATTTTTAAGCTTAAAACACTTCATACCTTGCCTATTTTTTACTATTTAAAATTCCCAAGCCATACATTGGCCACTTCGTACTCGCTTTAATATTATTAATCAGCATCGCTACCAAAACCAAAGACACTGCGCCGACCAAAACAGGGAAAATTAAGAAACTCCACTGGTAATGTATGCTGCTCGCGGTCAACAAAATAACCAAAGGATTGGCCCCAGCAGGTGGATGAACGCACTTAAATACTTGCATGAGTGCAATGGCACAGCCCACTGAAAAAGCAATTGTAAAAATGGAAACACCGACAAATTTTAGAAAAAACAAACCCACAAAAGCCGAGATAAGATGCCCAAATATGATATTTCTCGGCTGTGCCAAAGGTGACTGCGACACTGTATAAAGCAGTACACAAGTCGCACCAAACGGCGCCATGATAAAAATATTGTGTGTGAGCTTACTCAACCACAACAGTATAAAAATACTGAGCGTACCTCCAACAAGGCTTCTTAAGACATCAACTTTAGTGGGCGATGGAGCCAGTTTTTCTTTGCCATAAAAAATAGAGAACATGGTTTTTTCCTCAAACAAAAAGTTGCTTTTTAAAAAGCATATAGATAAAATTCTAAATAGTACAGATCTGTACTATTTTATTTTTTGGAAAAGTTTTATGTCAAAATCTGCCTTAAAAATATTAGATACAGCCGAGAAGTTATTTAATGAAAATAGTTTTGTCGGGGTTGGCGTTGACTTGATTCGCGATGAATCCGGTTGTTCCAAAACCACCATGTACACGTACTATAAAAATAAAAATCAACTGGTTCAGTCTGTGCTCGTTGCACGTGATGAAAGGTTTAAGCAAAGTCTTTTAGGCTATGTGGGAGATGCAACGGGGTTAGAGGCCATCAATAAAATTCTTGACTGGCATACCAATTGGTTTAGGCAAGATTTTTTTAAAGGCTGTTTATTTGTAAGAGCGGTCGCTGAATCTAACCAAAATGATCAAGACATTATTTCTATTTCTAAAGCCCATAAACAATGGATTAAAGTATTGATTGCACAAAACTGCAATATACCCAATGGTGAAGCTTTATCTGAGCTGATCTATACGGTGATTGAAGGGCTAATTAGCCGCTTTTTAGTCGATGGTTTCGATGAAACACTTGCGACAAACATGAAAAACTCTATTAATCAATTATTTAATATTCATCAACATTAGCATGAGAACTTAAAATGGAAGTGGACCATATTTTTATTTGTGTACAATCAGGCGCTCCCGAAGCTGAAACTTTAAAAAAATTCGGTCTAACAGAAGGTTCATCCAATAAGCACCCAGGTCAAGGTACCGAAAACAGACGATTTTTCTTTAAAAACAGTTTTATCGAGTTAATCTTTTTAAATAATCCAGAAGAAGCCTCAAGCGATCTCACCAAACCAACTCTGCTTTTTGAACGACTGAGTGCTCAAGATAATATCGCGTCCCCTTTTGGTATTTGCTTTAGACCTAAAGATAAAGATGATAACGGCGCAAAATTTCCTAATTGGGTTTACAAGCCAAGCTATTTACCAGCCAGCTTAGAAGTAAATGTTGCCAAAGACTCTGTTGTATCTGAGCCAATGTGGTTCTTTCTCTCATTTGCTTCACGACCAGACCTTGCTGCGAAAGAAAAACAACAACCACTTGTGCATAGCAAAGATTTATCAGAAATAACCGCAATCAAAGTTTCTATTCCAAACCTCGAACAGCACCCTACTTCGTTACTGTTCAATACGCTTGATGATTTTGAAATCACCGATGGAACGGAGCATTTAATGGAAATCAGTTTTGATCATGAACCTCAAGGAATAATTCATGATTTCAGACCAGAGCTGCCACTTATTTTTAAATATTAAGGCTCTTATTTTCCAATAAAAAAACTGTGATTTATTGCAAATCACAGTTTTCATTAAAATTGAATAACATTAAAAGCGGCAATAGCTTAAGCAATTTTTCCATCAATAATGCCTTTCTCTTTTAATGCAACAAGCTCTTCTGCTGTTTTAAATCTCGATAAGATTTGAGCAGTATGTTCACCAAGTTCTGGCGGCGCATGATGATATTCAACTGGAGTATCAGATAACTTGATTGGTGAGCCAATGGTTTGGAAGTTTTCATTTAAACGATGAGGAATATTGACCACCAAATTGCGATGTACGATTTGTGGTTCAGCCAAAGCATCTTCAATAGAGTTGATTACACCTACGGGAACTTTAAGCGCATGAATCATGTCGACCCATTCTTTGGCAGTTTTCTGCAAAAAGTGCTCGGACAATAAAGGAATCAGTTCATCTCGATATTTGACACGGTCTTGGTTGCGTATAAACTTTTCATTTTCGAGCAACTCTGGATAACCAATCGCAATACACAAATCTTTAAACTGTTTGTCATTACCGCAAGCAATAATAAATTCTTTATCTTTAGCCTTAAAAGTTTGATACGGCACAATACTTGGGTGTTGATTGCCCATGCGCTGTGGGGCTTTACCCGAAGCTAAATAGTTCATTCCCTGATTTGCCAGTGCCGCGACCTGCACATCAAGGAGTGACATATCAATATACTGACCGCGTCCCGTGTGCGAACGTGCAATCAAGGCAGCTTGAATGGCAATGGTGGAATATAGACCAGTTTGAATATCTACAACAGCCACTCCAACCTTTTGTGCACCACCGCCTGCCACATCATCAGGCTCACCAGTAATGCTCATTAAGCCAGACATACCCTGAATAATAAAATCATAACCGGGTTCTTCTGCACGTGGGCCATCTTGCCCAAAACCAGTAATCGAGCAATAAATAATATTTGGGTTCAACTCACTTAATGACGCGTAGTCCAAACCATATTTAGCCAAAGACCCTGTCTTATAATTTTCAATGACAACATCGGCAGTCTTGGCAATTTCATAAATTAAGGCCTGACCTTCGGGTGTGGTTATGTCTACCGCAACCGAATATTTATTACGGTTGGTACACTGGAAATAACCAGATTCACGGGTCATGTTTCCATCTTGATCGGGCATCCATGGTGGACCCCACATACGGGTATCATCACCTACTCGAGGACGTTCAATTTTAATCACTTCTGCGCCAAGGTCTGCCAAGATTTGCCCACACCAAGGTCCTGCAAGTACACGACTTAAATCTAAAACCCGAATTCCTTGTAATGCACCCATAACGATACCCTTATCTTTTTAGAAGGTGCTCAATGCACCTCCCTGTCATTGTTTATGATTGTCTTTGTGGGTCGTACTGACGATCTTTAATAAATAAGCCCGGCAATACACCCGCAACAAAATACGCAGCGCCCATCACAATAAAGGCCATGGTAAACGTACCGCCCGATGCTAAGAAACCAATGGTAGCTGGTGCAATAGCGGCCCCGACACGACCAATGTTATAAGCACCGCCAATGGCTGTTCCGCGTACATCAGTTGAAAAACTTTCAGCCATATAAGTCGCGTTCACACCGTATGGAATGCCATATAAGAAGCCAAAGGTAATTAATAAATACAAAATATTGTCAGGGGTATTGAAGAAAATAATGATTGGCAAGAACACGGCGCTGGCTATTGTTCCAAACACAAAAACAGCACGGCGGTTAAATTTGTCAGCAAGATAACCCGCTAAAATTTTTCCTAGAATCATTGCAGTATATGAACCCACCATGTAACTGGTTAAGTTTTTAAAGTTCATATGCACTTCTGTTTCTAAATAACTTGGCATCCAGTTGTTAATGCCGTAATAACCAAACTGTAAGAAGAATGCCGTAGTCATCCACAACAAAAACATCTTGCGGTGCTTAAAGTTATTAAAAATTTGCTTATAGATACTGCCACTTTTCGGCTTTTCAGCCACCACTCTTTCTTTAGGCTGTCTGTTGCCTTGCAAACTTTCAATTTTGGTGAGCTGCCAAGATTTTGGCTCTGGCACAAATCGTTGTAGGAAAATATTTACAAAAGCAGGCACCACGGTCAGGAAGAACAAAACACGCCAGCCATGATCTGGAATAATCGCGCCAGCTAATAGCGTCGCAGCAATATAACCTACAGTCTGGCCCGTCTGTAATGTGCCCAAGACCGTTGTACGGTAAGTGGTGGGCACATATTCAGCCATTAAGGTATTACATGCCATATAGAGTGCTCCAATACCCAAAGCACCTATAAAACGTAAAGCCATAAATTGCTCGAAGCTTTGTGTAAAGCCCAATAAACAGGTCGCTACCGAAAAAAAGGTTACCGAGTTCGCAATGGTTCTTACACGGCCAAACTTGTCACATGCCCAGCCACCCAAAATTCCGCCAATACCCATACCTGCTAAAGAAGCACTACCTAAGGCACCCGCTTGAAAGGTACTTAAACCAAACTCTGCCTTTAAACTGGTCAAGCTATAAGACAACAGCATAATATCTATGCCATCGACTACCATTGCAAAATAGGCAAATAACAACGCCCATTTCCATGTATTTGGTCCAATCTTTTCATATGTTCCAAGGTTACTTGGAAATGTATTTCTTAATTCTTTCGATATTACTTGAACGTCATTGTTCATCTTTAGTTCCTCATTTTCCCAAATGAGTCATCGATAGCTTACTTATGTTTTCTGTATGACTTAATCTTCTATATTTTCATAATCTTACGTTTATTTTTAAGTACACAGAGGCACATCTTTACATGAGTATCCTTACGATGAATCTTGTCATTTTCCATAAATTTTTGCGTAAAAATCCCTAAAGGTGCTCTCGAAAGAACACCTCGATCTGTTACAAATGAATGAGTTAGTTACTAAATGCGGCTATGCCTGTTTGTGCACGACCTAAAATCAAGGCATGAACATCATGTGTACCTTCATAGGTATTTACGACTTCAAGATTAACCAAATGACGTGCTACGCCAAACTCGTCACTAATACCATTTCCACCCATCATGTCGCGCGCCATACGAGCGATATCAAGCGCCTTTCCACAGTTATTACGCTTAATTAAAGATGTCCCTTCAACTGATGCAATACCTTCATCTTTCATACGGCCAAAACGTAAAGCTGCCTGTAAACCCAAAGCAATTTCAGTTTGCATATCTGCCAGTTTCTTTTGAATCAACTGATTTGCAGCCAACGGACGGCCAAATTGTTTGCGGTCCATGGTGTATTGATGTGCAGTATGCCAGCAGAACTCGGCAGCACCCATTGCGCCCCATGCAATACCATAACGGGCACTATTTAGACAGGTAAATGGGCCTTTTAAACCTCGAATTTCAGGGAACGCATTCTCTTCAGGTACAAATACGTTATCCATCACGATTTCACCTGTAATCGATGCACGTAAACCAACCTTGCCATGAATGGCAGGTGCAGATAGACCTTCCCAGCCCTTTTCTAAAATAAAGCCGCGAATATCACCCACGTTACCTTCAGCAGAAACTTCTTTTGCCCAAACGACAAATACATCGGCAATTGGACTATTGGTAATCCACATTTTTGCGCCAGTCAAACGATAACCACCGTCAACTTTTTTAGCACGTGTAATCATACTGCCTGGGTCTGAACCATGGTCAGGTTCAGTCAAGCCAAAACAACCAATGTATTCACCAGTAGCAAGTTTAGGTAAGTACTTCTGCTTTTGCTCTTCGGTACCAAATTCATGAATCGGAACCATGACCAATGAGCTTTGCACGCTCGCCATAGAGCGGTAACCCGAATCGACATATTCAATTTCACGTGCAACCAAACCGTAACTCACATAGTTCAAACCCGCGCCGCCATATTGCTCAGGAATGGTTGGACCCAGTAAGCCTAGCTCTCCCATTTCACGGAAAATAGATGGATCTGTTGTTTCATGACGAAATTGTTCAAGTACACGTGGTTGCAAACGTTCTTGGCAATAGGCGTGAGCAGCATCACGAATCATGCGCTCATCTTCGGTAAGCTGTTGCTCAATTAAAAATGGGTCTTGCCAGTTAAATTGAACTTTTGCTTTTTTTGTTGTCACCATGTGATTCATCGCATCCTCTGCTTGATTTGATCTTCTTTATTTAACTCGATGTTATGCGTGAAAAATGCAGTAATCAAACGATAAATGTTCATGCAGATATGCGACTTACGCATATTTAAAATAAGATGCATTAAATTTAGATATTTAATTCGTTGTATTTAATTAAAAATGGCTTATTTTTATACTAAACTCTGCTCTCTGCATTTAGGTCATATGCTGTTTTGAAATATGACGACAAATAAAAGGATTTATTTATGCGAAGAAGCATCCCGTCCATTCAGGGTCTAATTTGCTTTGAAAGTGCAGCAAAACATCTAAGTTATACCTATGCTGCACAAGAGTTATGTATTACCCAAAGTGCAGTCTCGCGCCAAATTCAGCAGTTAGAAGATTTTTTGGGCGTTGAACTCTTTATACGTACTCGGCATGGTGTTGAACTCACCATTGCTGGTCAGCAGTATTTTAAAAGCATTAAACCCTACTTATTAGGCTTAGAGAAATGTACGGCCGATGTGATTTCTCATAAAGGTTTAGGTGGAACATTAAAGTTAGGTGTAGTTCCTACCTTTGCAACGCGCTGGCTGTTACCCAAGCTTCATCTTTTAAATCAAAAACATCCTGAAATTACGGTTCATTTAGAAACCAGTACTAAACCTTTTTTATTTAATGACAACATTTTTGATGCTGCGATTTTTGCAGGTACCCAGCAGCAAATTGACCACTGGCCCGGCATACAAGCACATTATTTAATGGATGAAGAAATTGTACCTGTATGCTCACCAAAACTCATCGAAAAGTATTTTCCAGATGCAGTGATGATCAATGAAAATACCTATGATCTAAGCTCTGAAGATTTACTGAAAATTCCCCTGCTACAACAAACCACTCGACCTAGTATTTGGCAAGAATGGTTTCTGACCCATCACATGCAGCACCCGAAACCTTTTGATGGACAACGCCATGAGTTATTTTCAATGCTTGCGGTTGCTGCCAGTCATGACATGGGAATGGCACTAATTCCGCAAATGTTGATTGAGTCTGAACTACAAAAAAAGGAACTGGTGATTGTTTCTAATAAAAAACTAAAAGGTAGTCGAAAATACTATCTTATTCACTCAAGCCAAGATGTATCACCAACCATCCAGAAATTTGTTGACTGGATTTACCAAGAACTAGAACAACTAAAGAGCAATACAAATTAGCTCAGCAGCTTTGATTTGTGCCAAATATTGCGATCTATAAAAATAAAAAAAAGATTGTGATTAATCAAATCACAATCTTTTAGTTAAGCATAAATGACTTTGAATTAATGACTCATCAATTGAATATCTGAACCGCTACGTTTAGGGTCAATCAAAATTTTGGCATGCTGTTCAGGATCACGTAATGCTTCAAATGCATTAGTAACACCTTCTAAGCCAACAACACCGGTAATGAGCGGTGAACAGTTCACTTTACCTTCTGCAATCATGTGTAGCGCATCTCGGAACTCAAGCGGTGTATAGCCCAACACAAACTGAATTTCTAACTCTTTATTAATTGCAAGTGCGGGTTCGATTTTGTCACTTTGCATGCAGACGCCCACCCCAACAATTCGGGAAAATAAAGGCGCCCCTTCAATAATCTGCTGTAAAACACCCGGTACGCCCACACATTCAAAAATAACAGGACGTTTTGGCAGAGCACCCAATTTATCAATCATGCGCCATCCATGCCACCAAGGTAAGCGTGTCGCTTGCAACTTATCAAACAGTCCCATGCCCATGTTAATGGCATCAGAAACATTGCCAAGCAAACCAAACTCTTTCCAGTTGGCAAATGGTGATGTCTCTTTAGGGTCTACCACAATATCCGCACCACATTGCTCGGCAAGCTTACGACGGTTTGGAGAAAAGTCACTGGCAACTACAGTTTTAACACCAGCCGCTTTAAGCATTAATATGACACCTAGCCCAACAGGTCCACAGCCAATCACAATCGCAGGTTCACTAGTTTTTACACGGCTACGGCGAACAGCATGCAATGCAACCGCCATAGGTTCAGTCATGGCAGCACTATCTGCATCTAGACCGTTGGGTACTTCAAACATCAAGCTTGATTGAGCCAATACTTGCTCGGCATAGCCACCCGAAGCATTTGGGGAAAGCCCTGTAGATAAATAACCATGCTGATCAACGTTTAAAAGCGGCATTGCACAAACGAGTGTATCCGCTTTAAATTTATGACGTGTTTTTGGACCATAATCTAAAACCTTGCCACAGAACTCATGTCCCAATACAAACGGATCTGTAGACTTAGCTAAACCATTAAACCCGACACGTGCCGCTAAATCATGCATGTGGTCGCAGTGATGCTGCATATGTAAATCTGAACCACAAATCCCACATCGAATCACTTCCAATAAAACCTGCCCTTTTGCAGGAATTAAGTTCGGTTGGTCCACGACTTGCAACGTTGCTTGATGACAAAGTACCGACTTCATTTGAGCGCTTCCTATTTCTTCTTTTTCATTTACTTGCCAGAAATAGATTTCTACAGATAAATTAATCGCTTTATCAGTTTGGTCTTTAGCAAGCCTTTATTCATCTTTACAAGTAAAAGGCAAAATACCAATGACCATTCTTCAGCCAATCCACTCTTGAAGAGTCAACAAAAAAACAGGCTCAGCGAAATTAAAAACAATAAAAATCTTGGTGCTTGTATCTTACACAGACTGCGTTGTCTTCTTAGGCCAGAACAATGTCATCAAAATTAAAACTTATACAAATATAGTAAGTTCAAAAAACTCAACTCAACGCTTTTCACAAAAACATAGCAAATCCAAACTTTTATCAGCAGTCTTAAACAGGCATGATGAATTAATAGTAACAGACAAGAAGAAATCCATGATTACAAAAACACTTCCACTTACAGATATACACCGCCATCTTGATGGCAACATCCGCATTCAAACCATTTTAGAATTGGGGCAACAATACAATCTAGATTTGCCTGCTTACGACATTGAATCTTTACGACCACACGTACAAGTTATGGATAACCAACCTGACTTATTAAGTTTTTTATCTAAGCTCGATTGGGGCGTAAAAGTATTAGCCAGTTTAGATGCCTGTAAGCGTATTGCATTTGAAAATATGCAGGATGCTGCCCAACAAGGCCTAGACTATGTAGAGCTGCGTTTTTCACCGGGTTATATGGGAATGTCACATCAACTTCCCCTTGAAGGTGTTGTTGAAGCAGTTATTGCTGGTGTGAAAGAAGGCAGTCAGGTGTACGGAGTAAAAGCGAATTTAATTGGCATTATGAGCCGTACTTTTGGTCAAGAAGCCTGTGAAAAAGAATTAAATGCCCTACTCGCCCATAAAAATGATATTAAAGCACTGGATCTTGCTGGAGATGAACTTGGTTTCCCGGGCAATTTATTTATTGATCACTTTAAAAAAGCGCGTGATGCAGGTTGGCACATTACGGTACATGCAGGTGAAGCTGCTGGCCCAGAAAGTATTTGGCAAGCTATTGAAGAATTAGGTGCCGAACGAATTGGACATGGCGTTAAAGCAGTTCAAGATTTAAAACTTTTAGATTATTTAGCTAAACATGAGATTGGTATTGAATCTTGCCTTACCTCAAATATTCAAACCAACACAGTGCCTTCTTTAGCAGAGCACCCATTAAAGACTTTTTTAGAACATGGTGTGCTTGCTACCATTAATACGGATGACCCAGCGGTAGAAGGCATTGAAATACAGCATGAATATTTAACTGCCGCCCCATTAGCGGGTTTAAGCCCTGAGCAAATTTATACAGCTCAAGAAAACGGCCTAAAAATCGCATTTCTATCAGATCAAGAAAAAGATGAGTTAAGGCAGAAATATCAGTAACAGAGAACAGAGAACAGAGAACAGAGAACAGAGAACAGAGAACAGAGAACAGAGAACAGAGAACAGAGCTTATATAAATAAGTTCAAATATTGGAGTGTGTATGAATTAAAATTTAAATATATAAAAACAAAAAAATTCCTTCTACCTGTAAGACTAGAAGAAATTCTTTTCAATATTTGGGATATTTTTAAAGCTTGAACACTTTTAAATATGGTCGGAGCAGTAGGATTCGAACCTACGACCCCCTGGTCCCAAACCAGGTGCACTACCAGGCTGTGCTATGCTCCGAAATTGGGGTGAATGACGGGATTCGAACCCGCGACAACTGGAATCACAATCCAGGGCTCTACCAACTGAGCTACATCCACCATCAAATAAGTTCTATGTACCAAGCTACCAAATGGCGCGCCTGACAGGATTCGAACCTGTGACCATCCGCTTAGAAGGCGGATGCTCTATCCAACTGAGCTACAGGCGCTTAACCGATGATGCTTATCATGCGATACTTCGCCGATCTTAAAATATTATTTTAAGTGGTCGGAGCAGTAGGATTCGAACCTACGACCCCCTGGTCCCAAACCAGGTGCACTACCAGGCTGTGCTATGCTCCGATCTATCTCAGCTTTTGCTGTATCGCACATCGTGCGGTACGGTGTGCATTCTAGGCGCGACGCCCTCAGACGTCAACACCTATTCTCAAAAAAAGTTAAAAATCCTTATCAAATGTATATTTAACAAGCATTTTGAGGTTTTTTAACGTTTTAACGATGCACTAAAGGCTAACATTCGATCTAAAGGCATTTTGGCACGTTCAGCAAGCGCTGGATCGACGTGTATTTCCTGATCACCTTTTTGTAAAACTTCTAAAATTCCGTCAAGTTCATTCATTGCCATCCACGGACAGTGAGCACATGAACGACAAGTTGCCCCCTCACCCGCTGTTGGCGCTTCAACTAAAATCTTATTGGGTACTGCTTGCTGCATTTTGTAGAAAATACCGCGGTCTGTTGCCACAATGAGTCTTTCGTTTGGCAAAGTCTGCGCAGCTTTAATGAGTTGAGACGTACTACCTACCGCGTCTGCAATTTCTACAACTGACTCTGGTGACTCAGGATGTACCAATACAGCAGCATCTGGATACAGTGCTTTCATGTTGGCAATACCACGCGCACGGAATTCTTCATGCACAATACATGCGCCATCCCAAAGCAACATATCTGCACCAGTTTTCTTCTGAATATAGCGACCTAAGTGCTGATCTGGTGCCCAAATAATTTTTTCACCCAAGCTGTCTAGATGCTCAACAATTTCGACCGCGCAGCTTGAAGTCACGACCCAATCTGCACGTGCTTTAACAGCAGCAGATGTATTAGCATAAACAACTACGGTGTGGTCTGGGTGCTGATCACAAAATGCCGTGAACTCATCAACTGGGCAACCCAAGTCGAGTGAGCAGGTTGCTTCAAGTGTCGGCATTAAAATTGTTTTTTCAGGAGACAGAATTTTAGCTGTTTCTCCCATAAATTTGACCCCAGCAACAACTAGTGTTGAGGCAGCATGATCTCGTCCAAAACGGGCCATTTCTAAAGAGTCAGAAACGCATCCACCTGTTTTTTCTGCAAGTTCTTGTACTTCAGGGTCGCAATAGTAATGAGCAACAAGGACAGCATCACGTTTTTTGAGCTCTGCTTCGATCTGTGCAAACTTTTGTTGTTTTGCTTCTTCACTTAAGCGATTGTCTTTTGGCTCACCTAAACGGTCTAAATGCGCTTGTACAATGTTTTTTGCATCGTTGGCAATTAAAGTCGCATCACTCATAAAACGTCTTCTCTATCCTTCATGCTGGCATACCTGCTCGCATATAACGTTACTGCTTAAATGATTTATGGATTGAATCATTTAATATCAAAAGATGGGGCTAATAAAAAAGCCTCTTTGTCGAGGCTTGATTATAACTGATATTTAAGAACGGTAATCAGCATTAATTTTGACATAGTCGTAAGATAAGTCACAGGTATATACCGTGTCTTTGGCCTGACCACGTCCTAAATCAACACGGATGGTAATTTCGGTTTGAGCCATAACACGCGCGCCCGCTTCTTCGGTATAGTCCTCAGCTGCGCCACCATCTTTACAGATTTGTACATCGTCTAACCACACTTGAATTTTAGACACGTCTAAGTCTTTAACCCCTGCATAGCCAATCGCAGCTAAAATACGTCCCCAGTTCGGGTCCGATGCAAAGAGTGCAGTTTTGACAAGTGGTGAATGGGCAATGCTATAAGCAATATCACAACATTCTTGAGTATTTGCGCCGCCTTCTACAGCAACAGTAATAAATTTCGTCGCACCTTCACCATCACGGACAATTAACTGTGCTAAACGATTCATTACACGAGCAAGAACTTCTAACACTTTAGCGTAGCGTGCATCACTGTCTAATGTGATTTCAGTACCACCTGCCTGACCTGTTGCTACGAAAATACAAGAGTCATTTGTTGAGGTATCACCATCAATCGTAATACGATTAAATGAATGCTCAACCGTGGTCTTTAATAGCTTTTGTACTAAATCACGGCTAATAGGTGCATCTGTTGCCACAAAACTTAACATGGTTGCCATGTTCGGGCGGATCATGCCAGCGCCTTTACTAATACCTGTCATGGTATAAGTAATGCCATCAAGCTCAAATTGTTCAGATGCGCCTTTAGGTACAGTGTCTGTGGTCATAATGCCAGATGCAGCATCATTCCAAGCCGCGTCTTGCAGGGTATTTAACGCAGGCTGAAGACCGGCAAGTAAGCGCTCCATTGGAAGCTGCTCACCAATCACACCTGTAGAAAACGGAAGTACTTCAAAACTGTTAACTCCTGCAAGCTCAGCTAACTTCGCGCAAGTATCCTGAGCATTTTTCAAACCTGTAGGTCCAGTACCTGCATTGGCATTACCCGTGTTAATTACTAAATAGCGCGGATTACCTTCGGCAAGATGAGCTTTAGAGACATGAACAGGCGCTGCACAAAATGCATTTTGAGTAAATACACCAGCAACATTTGAACCTTCTGCAAACTCAAAAATGACTAAATCTCGTCGGTTTTGGTAACGTACATATGCTTCTGTTGAGCCAATTTTTACACCTTTTACCACATGCATTTGTGGCATTGTTACGTCACCGACAGCCATTTTTAGAACATCCAAAGTTTGTTGAATAAGATCAATATTTCAAAAAAAGCGATGCAGTAAAGCACCGACCTTATGAAATATCATAGTGGACAGCTTAGTAGAAAAGTCTAAAAAAATCGAGCGCAAAAACGGCTCATTGTTGCTCTAGTTTTAATAAAATATCTTTCTTATCAAGCCCACCAGCAAAACCAACTAATGCCCCACCCGCACCAATGACTCGATGACAAGGTGCAATAATGGAAATCGGGTTTTTGCCATTTGCCGCGCCAACTGCTCTCACCGCTTTTTCATTGCCAATTTGAACAGCAATATCTTTATAACTTCTTGTTTCACCATAAGGGATGGTCAGTAAAGCAGCCCATACTTGTTTTTGAAATGCAGTCCCTTCGAAATCTAACGACAATGTAAATTCACGGCGTTTGCCTTCAAAATATTCTTTTAATTGTTGTTCCGTCTTTAATAAAACTGGATGCTCAAGTTGTTCGACCAGCTCGGCCAGTCGAACACGTTTTGGATTTTCATTGTCCCAGAGTATTGCCACCAAAGCATTTTCATTCGCAACTAGTTTTAATTGCCCAACAGGCGAATTGATATACTTATAAGACAGCAACATAGTTTTATTCTCTTAGGAAGGCGATGAAATTTTCATTAAAACCAAGCCTGACACAATCAATACAGCGGCAATCATTCTCATAGCGCCAACAGGCTCATGAAGAAAGAAAATACCGACTAGAAATGACCCGATTGCGCCAATTCCTGTCCAAACCGTATAAGCAGTACCAAGCGGTAAAGTTTTCATTGACATTGAAAGCAGAATTACGCTCAAAATCATAAAAACTACGGTAATAACACTAGGGGTTAAACGTGTAAAACCTTCAGACATTTTCATAGAATATGCCCAAATGATTTCAAATACACCTGCTAAAATTAAAATAGCCCAAGCCATAACATTCACTAATTTTTATAGTGTCAGGTCGTCCCGACATGATTACCCATTATGGGGGAGGTCGTTCCTCCTTTATGTGAGGACTCAGTTTACTTTAAAATAAAAAATGAAGGCAAACCCCTATCTAAAGCTTGCCTGTTTTAGAAAATATTATTCGTTTTTTAACTTTAAAATTTTTCGTGCACCATTTAAAACAAACAAAACAATAATTAATCCAATCATTAAATCAGGATAACGCGAACCAGTAATGGCAACCAATATCCCTGCAATAATGACACCTAAGTTAACGATGACATCATTTGCAGAAAAGATATAACTCGCCTTCATATGTGCCCCGCTCTCCTTATGGTCTCTCATTAAATAAAGGCAACTAATATTGGCCGCAAGAGCTAATCCGCCAATTAAAATCATGAGAATTGAAACAGGTTCACTGCCATAAATAAAACGGCGCAATACATCAATTAACACAATCATGGCTAAGCCAAACTGAAACCATCCTGAAAGATGGGCAGCCTTTAATTGCGCATTTAGATTTTTACCCACCACAAATAAAGCAATGCCATAAATTGCAGCATCAGCAAACATATCGAGCGAATCGGCAATTAATCCTGTAGAGGAAGCGATGATGCCGGCCATAAACTCAATGACAAACATGACGCCATTAATCAGTAACAACCATTGTAAAACTTGCTTTTGTGCTGAATTCGTTGAAGAGCTAGCTTGAACCTTTTTAGGTTTTTCAACAGGTTCATAATGTGGCTGTGTTTGTTGTAACTCGGCTCCTAATCCTAAACGCTGTAAACTTTGAGTAATCATTTCAGCTGGAAGACTGTGATAAATCGCTAAATGACGCGCTGGTAAATCAAAATGAAGTTCTTGAATATCGTCATTGTAAGAGGCCAAAGCCATCCGCACCATTTGCTCCTCGGCTGCACAGTCCATGCGAGGAATATGGTAATAACTTACCCATTGGCTCTTTTTAGCCACAGGTTCACTAGGCGTGAAACACTCCTGAGACAACATGCTTGAGCATCCGCAGTTAGAGCTATTTTTACTTAAATGTATTTGATTCTCTTGTTTTTCTAAAGCCATCTTTGCACCATAACTGACACAAAAAACAATGCCATTAGTATAAACCAATGGCATATGTTTAAGCTTACTTTTTGTTCAGCAATTAGAATTTTAGTGTTAACCCAGCTCCATAATACCAACCATGTTCGGAGTCGGTTCCAGTTTGCCAAGCAGTTTGTTTTAAACCTTTTTCATAGCCGTAACCAACATCAACAAATGGCATGACCTTTTTGTTGATTTCATAACGGGTTTGAAAACCAGCTTGTAAACTTGATAAACCTGTTTTACTTGCATAGCGAGATTCGTCTTGCAAAACGACATCTGCTTTTAAATAAGGTTTACCAATTAACTTTTGGGTAAAGAGCAAGTCCCTTTCCGTTTCTAAACTTAACTTCCATAGCTGGTCTTCACCTGCATAAAGATATGCATCGGTTTCAAAAAAGTAAGGCGCCATGCCATGTAAGCCCACTACACCAGCCCAGCGTTCTTGCTTTTCATCTTCGCGTTGCAAACGTTCGTAGTTTACACCGGCCTGTACATCCCAATAGTCAGCTACATTTCGACTATAAAGTACTGAACCGCCATAATTGGCATCTTCTGACTCTGCTTTTTCAACGTGGGCTTTAATGAACAATTTATTTTCATCCGTTCCCACCCAAGTTTCTAATTCAGAAGAAAAACTACCTTCTCCTTCTTCATTTTGAGTCCAGCCAGTATCAATTTTTGTTGCTTGATAAACCTGTCCGCCATGTTCACGTAAATGATCATGAGTTAAAGGCTCTTGAGCAAAAGTAAATACTGATATGCTCGAGAAAGCACCGCAATATAACATTTGAGAAAATAACTTAGTGATGCGCATGACTAGCTCCTTTCTCATTTTCAGATTGAACAGGTGATTGAGCTTGAGCAGGTTGTTGTCCATCATTCACTTGAGCAACAATCAATTTATTCATCATTCCCGCGCTCATGTGGTAGAGCAAATGGCAATGAATTGCCCATTCGCCTAATGCATCGGCTGTCAATAACGCAGTAACGGTTTTTCCAGGTGGAACAATAAGGGTATGTTTATTTGGTAAGTTTTCAGCTTGCTGACCATTTTCCAACTGCATAAACATGCCATGTAAATGCATTGGGTGAGCCATCATACTGTCATTCACGAACTTCAAGCGAATACGTTCGCCATACTTAACTTGTAATGGCTCAGCTTCATTAAATTTCTTGCCATTAATGGTCCAGATATAACGCTCCATGTTGCCACCTAAACGAATAACTAATTCACGTTCTGGTGCACGCGTGTCTGGCTGAGGTGTTAAAGATTGCAAATCACTATATTGCAGTGCCTTCATACCCGCTGGTGTTGAAGCATTTGCCCAGCCATAAACTGGCTCATCCTTTTTAGTCTTATTGTCAGCTTGAATCGGCATCTCATGATTCATATTCATCATAGCGTGGTCATGCTCGCTAGCTGACATTGCCTGCATATCATGCTTCATTTCAGACATCGCTGACATGTCGTGCTTCATTTGCATCATAGAATGATCATGTCCGTCAGATGACATATTTTTCATGTCATGATCCATTTTCATCATCGTAGAATCATGATTAGGATGGCTCGCCTCTTGTTTCATTTCAGGCATGGACGACATGTCATGCTGCATGTTCATTTGATGGCCAGCATGTTCACCATTTCCATCCCCATGACTCATGCCCATATCATCCATAGTTAACAAAGCGCGTGGACGTGGTTCTGGCATTTGAACTGGGCCTAGAGACTGTGCATTTTCATTATGCAAAGTACCGATAGCAAAACCACTACGGTCAATAGACTCTGCTTCAATCTGATAATTTTCTTGTTTAGGCTCTACAATGACATCATAGGTTTCAGCTGTACCAATACGAAACTCGTCAATTGCAACAGGTTTGACTGGCTGCCCATCTGCACTCACGACAGTCATTTTTAAATTTGGAATTCTGACATCAAAAAAAGACATTGCTGAAGCATTAATAAATCGTAATCGAACCTTATCGCCAGCTTTAAAATTAGCTGTCCAGTTTTGCTCTGGTGTCTTGCCGTTAACTAAGAAGGTATAACCCGTCACATCAGACATATCGGTTTTTAACATCCGCATCTGATTCCACATGGAACGATCTTGCCAAGTTGCCTTTAAGCCTTGTGTTTTAACTTGCTTCAAAACATCAGATACGGTTTCACGGCGGTTTTGATAATACTCAGCAGATTTCTTTAAATTCTTTAAAATACTATCGCTAGAAGAGTTATGAAAATCTGAAAGCATCACCACATAATCACGGTCAGTTTTTTCATGCGCCGCTACGGGTATTTTTCCTTTTGGATAAATCACGAGTGGTCCATATAAACCATCTTGCTCTTGGCCTTTACTATGCGCGTGATACCAATAAGTGCCGTTTTGTTTCACCTTAAAGCGGTAAACAAAATCTCCGTTTGGCGCGATTCCTTTAAAACCATTGAAACCAGGCACACCATCCATTAACCCTGGCAGTAACAACCCATGCCAGTGCAAAGATGTATCCTGATTCTTTAACTGATTATGAACATGAATAACAGCATCATCCCCTTCTTCAAACTCAAGGAGTGGTGCTGTAAATTTTCCATTTACGGTAATTCGTTTAAGGGGTTTGCCCGTAACATTGACCAGTTGTTCATTAATATTAAGGTGATATTCCTTAATTGCTGCGAGTGACCATGGTGAAACCAATAGTCCAAATACAGCGACTAAGCTGCTAATCGTTTTATGAGACATTGCTGTGATCCTTTTTAATTAAAAAAATAAGTAAATAAGGATCAAGCTTTAGGAGGACGTAAAATCTCTTGCCAGTATCCGGCTAAATGCTGAGCCTGATAAATACTGCTAAATTGATATGAAATAGGAATAAATGGGGATTGAACGTCAGGTACAGCTTGCTGCAGAGCCAAATTTACCATTTGGCAATGGACTGGGTTACAGTCCTGACAATGCTCACCATGCGAATGAAGAGACTGAGTCATCTTTTGATGACATACGGTCTGATCATTTGCTTGAGTATGCATATTGTTATGCGAAGATTTTTCACTATGACACGGCATAGTATGAAGATCATGTTGCATAGGCGTCTGTGCAATAGACACACCACTCCACCCAATGACCAAAGCCATTAGGAACACAAACCAAGCATACTTGCGTAAGTGTTGTAGAGCCATTGTGGTTTATCGCCTAGAGCCGATGAGTGATCTTAATGCCATTAGCATAACGAAGTTTTAAAAGAGATACAATTTTCTATCTTAAATGCTTGTTATAGGGCAATTAAGCAAATGGAGGTTGATGTTGAAGGACTAAATCAATCACCTCTAATGCACCTTCTTGCTCATTACTTACAGTGATATAAGGTGCCACAGCTTTTAATGCTTCAATAGCATTTTCAACCGCAAACCCATAACCTGCTGCTTTGATCATCTGGATATCATTATTGTTATCGCCAATCGCAACCACTTGATTGGCTTCAATCTGCCATTTTTGTAGTAATAGCTTCAAACCATGCGCTTTATGTTGATCTGGAAGAATCAAATCAATAAAACCAAAGCCACTAGAAACAGGCACTAAAACCTTATCTGCTACGAAGCTTTGCTTCTGAAAATGTTCAAAAATTGCAAAACTTTCGTTTTCCTGAGCAGTAAAAGTAATTTTACACACCAGATCATCTAACGCATAAAAGTCATCGATAACTGTCAGTTTTTCAAAATATCGGGCAACTTTGGCATAGTCTTCTGCATTCATGCTTCTATGCACGTAAGCACTTTGTTTTCCACAGATCACCATTGTTGAGGTATATGAAGGGTCAATCACTTTTAGAATCTTACTAAATTGTTCTTTGCTTAAATGGGCAAAAGCGAGTTCTTGCCCCGCATCTACAACATGTGCGCCATTTTCTGCAATAAAAGCAATCTCATGATTAATTTCTGGAAAATAGGTAACAAGTTTTGCAAGTTGATTACCACTGGCAACCACGAAATGAATATTATTTTGTTTTAGTTGTTCGTACTGTTTTAAAAAACGTGCTTTGTTGTACTGCTTCTTAGAATTAAGAAAAGTCCCATCCATATCTACCGCTAAAATTTTTATCGTCATTAATTATCTAAATCTCTTACTAAAATCTTATTAAACCAAATTTAGCTTTATTTTTCATGACACTTTTACAGTTTTATACTTATCTATCTCTAAAAAATTTTCACACAGAGCCGTATCGTTTTTTGCACAGGTTATTTTTTAGCAAAGCTCAATAAAAAATCAGATAATAAAATATTCAACACGCATAAAAAAAGAACGCCAAAACGTTCTTTTTTCATACATTTCGCTTAGAGAATAAACGGTTGATCTAATTTTGTTTATTTTACCAACATCTTATCCATACGGTTATCAACACAGTTATCCATACAGTTATAAACAAAGTTATCCACAATCTTATTCTCAGTTCGACAAACTTTTTAAGCGTCTACACTACCTACTTTAGCAAGCTCTGCACGCATTTGATCAATTACAACTTTATAATCTGGTTGACCAAAAATAGCTGAACCAGCAACAAACATATCTGCACCCGCTTCTGCAATTTCACGGATATTTGCAGGGCCAACACCACCATCAATTTCTAAACGGATATCACGACCACTTGCATCAATAATTTTACGCGCCTCACGTAATTTTTCTAAAGCCATTGGAATGAACTTTTGTCCACCAAAACCAGGGTTTACGCTCATAATTAAAATCTGGTCAACTTTATCAAGTACATAATCTAAATGGTGTAATGGCGTTGCTGGGTTGAAAACCAAACCTGCTTTAGCACCACCAGACTTAATCAGCTGTAATGAACGGTCAATATGGTGAGATGCTTCTGGGTGGAATGTAATAATATCTGCGCCTGCTTCTAGAAAATCACCAATAATACGATCAACTGGAGATACCATTAGATGCACATCGACAGGAGCTGTAATCCCATAGTTTTTTAAAGCCTTACATACACCTGCACCAAAAGTTAAATTTGGAACATAGTGGTTATCCATCACGTCAAAATGCACTACATCTGCACCTGCGGCTAACACTTTGTCTACATCTTCGCCTAAACGAGCAAAATCGGCAGATAAAATAGAAGGAGCAATCAAATAAGGCTTGGACATAGGTGGATGACCTGGCTAGAAATTTAAGGAGAGGCTGAAAATTATAACAAAAAAGAACCTCCTTGACCCGCTCTTCCTTGCCTAAATCACAACATTTCAAGCTTGCAACGTAACGTTGCTATTATAGAATGCCAAGTGCCATACGAATTTGTTAAGGTACATTAAACCAATGTGAGGATTGATAATGAAAAGTACGACTCATCTATTAACAAATGATGGAAAACGCATTGCAAAACGTCTCGTTAACCATTGGAAACATAAGTTTGAAGTACAAGAAACTGAGCAAGACTTTAAAATCTTAATGCCTACAGCAACCATTACACTTGCACCTCAAACAGAGCAGTTAAATGTTGCTATTGATAGTCAGTTAGATGACCACGACCACTTGGAAAAAGTTGTCCTTGATCATCTAAACCGCATGGCTCAACAAGAATTTGAGGTGGAATGGCAACACTAATTAGCCAGCGACCTTTTCTAATTGGATCGCATGGAACTGTAAGTGCTCATCCATAAAGGTCTGGATAAAGTAATAACCATGATCATAGCCAGCATGTTGTCTTAAAGTTAAAGGCTGTCCTACTTTTAAACATGCTTGCTTAAATTTTACAGGGTGAAGTTGTTCATAAAATTGATCATCTAATCCCTGATCAACCAAAATTTCGCTAAAAACTGCACCATTTTTTAAGACTAAAGCTGTGGCATCATGAGCCAACCAGCTCTCACGATCTGCGCCTAAATAATGGTTAAATGCTTTTTCGCCCCATGCACATTCGCTTGGTGCACAGATCGGTGCAAAAGCAGATACCGACTTAAACTTGTCAGGATATTTAAAAGCCAAAGTTAATGCGCCGTGGCCGCCCATTGAATGTCCAAAGATACCAACTTGTTGAGCGTTTACAGGAAAGCTTTTTAAAATGAGTGGATATAACTCATCAATTAAATAACTTTCCATTTGATAATGCTCAGACCAAGGTGTTTGTGTAGCATTAATATAAAAACCTGCGCCTTGACCTATATCCCAATGATCCCCAGCTGCGACTTGTTCTCCACGAGGAGAAGTGTCTGGGGTAATCAATATTAGGCTCAGTTGTGCTGCCATATGCTGTGCATGTGCTTTAATGGCAAAGGTTTCTTCAGTACACGTTAACCCAGCTAAGTAAAACAGAGTTGAGCAAGCTTTACCCTCTAAAGCTGCTGGTGGTAAATAAACACCAAACTTCGCTGGTCCTTTTAAATAAGAAGATTCAAATTGGTATATACGCTGCTCGCCCTCAAAGCAGCGGTTTTTTTGCAGGAGTTGCATCGTTTTTAGCCTCTGTTTTTGTTTGAGCAATATCTACACTACCCGTACTTTGCTGTGGGAAAAGATATTTTTCCAACTGAGGTAGCATAAGTTCCATATTTTTACCGATCATCCACTGAGGTTCTGAAGGTTCTACACCTTGAGCCACTTCCCATTTGGTTACTGTTTGCTTAGCTGTGTTAAACGAATCTTTCATCGACGATTCCTCTCGCATAGCCAAATCAAAGAAAGCTCGACCAAAATAGGTATAGTCAGCTTCGTTATTACACCCAAAAGAAGTTTTATCAGCGGCAGATGCAGTAATAATTAAAGTATCAGGAGACTGTAAAGCAGGAATAAAGCTTCCTGAATAGCAGGCTGAGATAACAATCACACGCCAGCGAATACCAGATTTATCAAGTGTTTCACGCAACCATTTCGGGTCTACTTGCCCTAAATCTAATGGTGCATTTTCAATTTCGAAGTGATTCTGTTCACCGTGTGAAGTCATATATAGAAATAGGACATCACTATCACGGTTCATTTGCTGCCCCATACGGCGTAGGGCTAACTCGATACTAGTTTTCGAGGCAATCGGAATTTCTGTGCGGGTATCTGGGTTATTGACCAACATCATCGAACGACCAATCGTTCCAAAACGTGTGTCAAACTGTTCTTTAATACGGACCACTTCCGATTTAAAAACATCTTGGTAACTATCGCCAGCAACTCCTAAAAAGTACCAATGGCTTTTGGCGAGCTCACCATATTGAACTTGCTCTAAAGAATCATTTAATAGTTTACTTTGCGCATAAAAAGCATCTTCAGTAAACGTTGGGGCCGTATCTTCTACTTTCCAAATCGGTTGATCTTTTACAGAAAGTTGCCAAACCACCATCGTTGCAATAGTCGCAACCATAACCAGTGCACGTTCCCACCATGGCCACTTAAGCTCACGTGAGAAAACCCAAATGACCGCTAAACTTTGCCACACAAAAAGTGCGACAAACAGCCCCGGTAAAATACCGTTATAAATAGCATCAGGAATAAAGTTTAGATAACCATTAGATCCCAAATATTGAATTAGACATTGGATTAATAAAATATTGGTATCTAAAACCAACCACAGTAAGGCTGGAACCAACATTAAACGAGGCTGATTAATACGCTGCGATAAGAAAATACCAACAATCAGCGCAATAAAAGGCCAGAGTGCATATCCAATTAGGCCTTGTGAGTTGAAGTCGCCGATTTGACCAGCTACAAGCCAGCTGTAAAGAGAGTTAGTACACCCCCCTAAAATTCCCCAAACAATAAGCTGAAGAATAGATGGATGTACAATCTGTAAAGAACGTCTTGACCCCAAAAACAGCCACATTCCGGCAATTTGGTTGCTTTTAAAATCATGCCAAAAATTAATGGAGGGTTTAAGATCAATCATAGAAGGTTTTCAAAAATTTCGTTTTTGACAGGCATCTTAAGTGTATGCCTGCTAAGAATTTTAGCAATCATGCTTTTGAACTATATCACATATATTTGTACATTATTCAAGCAATAAAACCTAACCTTACATAAGCCTACTGAAAATACGCATCAAAACGACAAGCATCTCCTTGCCATTGATGAGCTGGCTCTTGATTCGCCAAGAAAATAGCATGGCGCGGTCGTTTAACGACTACACGTTTAGCAACTTTCTGTGCCAAAACCAGCAAATTATCCCCCAAATCCATCTCACCATCTTCGGGTAAAAGAAGATGTAAAAGCTGCATTTGTTTTTTGACTTGAGCTTGTTTTTTTATTGCTTGTTGATTCTGGTCGCGCTGTGGGAACATCGGGTCAAGATAGACTACATCAACCGTTTTTGCTTCTTGATGTAATTGCTGTAAATAGCTTCCAGAGTCAGCAAAGATCAATTGAATACGATCCATAAATTGACTTAAGAATGGATCACGTTCCGCCTGAGCTTTCGAATCTTCAAGTAAAGTAAATAAAATCGGATGGCGCTCAACGAGCTGGATTTGGGCACCTAGATAAGCCATAAGTAAGCTGTCATGGCCTAAACCCGCTGTTGCATCAACCAGTACCGGCTTTTCACCTAACTGACAAGCACGGGCAATCATTTCCGATTTAAGACTTGCACGTTTTAAACGTGGAATTTCTGCTTTCCAGTCGGGCTGCATTTTCATGCCATTAGCAGATAACCAAAGTCCGTTTTCATCTACAGAAAGGGCAATTTCAGGATTAAAGCGTAAAAATCGCGCATTCAGCTTTTCAATTGGCTGTAAATCGACAGTCACACCTCTAGAACAAAGCACAACTTGGTAGTGCTGTGCTTGTTCTTGAAAATCTTCTTCAAAATATATATGCATGAGTACTGCCTTTATTTTGCTTTACCCTGATCCGCTATCTTTTTCCACACATCATCACGTAAATAAACTGGCAAAGCATGTTCGGCATCCACCCATTGCTTTTGTGCAGCATAGACACGTGCAATAGAAGCAATATCCTGTGCAGTTGCAGTGATTGTTTGATGCTCTGCATCAGCTTGAAGTAACTTTGCGCCCGAACCAATTAAGCAATGTTTTGCATAAGCTGCTGCTGGCTCGTAGCCCATTAATTTTTCTTCATCAATACACTGCATAATTCCTTGTTCATCTAGAACAAAACTTGCAATGTAAACTTCGTTCATACGTGCATCGAGCACCGCAGTCACCTGCTCCAAACCTTCAAGTCGGTATGCCGCTTGTGCTAAAGCTTGCAATGTAGAAACTGGAACCACAGGTAAATCTTGTGACCAAGCTAAAGCTTGGGCAACAGCAGCATTAATTCGAACACCACTAAAAGAACCGGGCCCACGGCTAAAGGCAATCGCATCCAAACCAGCAACTTCAAGACCTGTTTGTTGTAGCCCTTGCTCAATCATAGGCAAAATGGTCTGGGTTTGTGCTTTCGCCCGCGTAT
Organism: Acinetobacter pittii; assembly: GCF_022449185.1. GTDB lineage: Bacteria > Pseudomonadota > Gammaproteobacteria > Pseudomonadales > Moraxellaceae > Acinetobacter > Acinetobacter pittii_I. Next base: position 19,296 of record NZ_JAKUKO010000011.1, on the reverse strand, counting down.
CGAGTTGAAAAAACAGTTCTTGGGTTTCATCGACTAATGAAATAGAACACTGCTCATTTGCAGTTTCCAACGCCAGCAATTTCATGCACAACCTTAGTATTAAATCAGATTAAAAACGAGGGTTATGATACTCCACTCGGCTCTGATAGGCGAGTTGTTCTCTTTCTAAATAAAAATGCCAAGCTTGTGCTTGGCATAAAATATTTTGCTAAAAAAGAGTTAAAAGTGGAATTCTTTTAAATCTGCATAGCTTTTAAAGTGCTCAGCATAATGCAATGCACTCAAACGTATTTTTGCAGCGCCATCTTCATCTAAAGTTTTGACAATTTTGCCAGGTGAACCCATCACCACTGAATTATCTGGAATCACCTTTCCTTCAGGAATTAAAGCATTAGCACCGATAATACAATTTTTACCAATCACCGCCCGATTTAAAATTACGGCGTTCATACCAATCAAACTATTATCACCAATCGTACAACCATGCAGCATGACTTTATGCCCAACCGTGACATATTCACCAATGTTTAGCTCAAGTCCAGCATCGGTATGCAAGACAGAATTTTCTTGAATATTAGAGAAATCACCAATCCGAACGACACAGTTATCAGCACGAACTACCGCACCAAACCAAATACTGACCTGACGACCTAGTTCCACCTGCCCAATAAGCGTTGCAGTTGGAGCAACCCAGCCATCCCATGGCTCATGTAATGCTTTTGGGTGCTGTCCTTGATAGCTATACATCATAATTTATCAATCCTGATCTTTATTTTTTATGAGAAAACTTTGGCATTCCAAAGGTTGGTGAGTTAAGTAAAAATGGCCAATCTTTTTGATAACCCAATCCATATTTAAACAGAGCAACCAACATACGAGCAGTTAAACCCCAGATAATTTCATTATCAATCTGTAAGCTTGGGAAATATAAAGACTGATGAGCATACCGTACTTCATAGGGTGTCGGACGTGTTTCAATAAGTTGCTGTAACGGGACAAAGAAAATTCGATCAATTTCGGTAGGCTGAGGTATTAAAGTCACCTCAGGGGGAATAAGCCCAACGATGGGTTTTACAGACAAACCACTTCTTGCACGCTGCATCGGTAAATCACCTAACAACTGTACATCAAACGGATTTAAAGCCGTCTCTTCTTGAGCTTCTCTTAGCGCTACAACAATATTACTCGTATCACTGGGGTCACGCTTTCCACCAGGAAAAGAAACTTCCCCCGCATGGTTGTTCATATGTATTGAACGGCGTGTAAGCAGTACCTTTGGATCATTCTCATTTGTAATTGCAATGAGTACTGCTGCTTGTGCTTCTTGTATGCGGGTGGAAAAGCGCAATCTTTGCTGTAACTTTTGTGTTAGCAAGTGCTCTTCCATACCTTTCACCTATTATTCTGTCTCTCTTTTCATCATATCTGAAAATCAAAGTTAAGGAATAGAGTTGATGCGTAAGTCTAAAAATTCAGTTATGCTGAGGCATCTCTATACTCGATGATAATTATGAGTTTCTGTGTAGCGTGTGGGCATAAAACCGAACAAAAAATTCCTTTAGGTGATCATAAAGTACGCCGTGTTTGTACTCATTGTGGAAATATTCACTATGAAAATCCCAAAGTAATCTGCGGTGCCTTAGCTTTATGGGAAGATAAAGTATTACTCTGTCGTCGTGCGATTGAGCCTCGTTATGGCTTGTGGACTTTGCCTGCTGGCTATATGGAATTATTCGAAACCATGGAACAAGGTGCAGCACGCGAAACTCGTGAAGAAGCAGAAGCCGAGATAGAAATAGAACAACTTTATTGCATGTACAATATTCCACGTATTGGTCAAATTTATGTTCTTTTCAAAGCACAGCTGAAAGATGGAATTTTTGGTGCTGGTGAAGAAAGCATCGAAAGTCGGTTGTTTGAAGAGCATGAAATTCCATGGGGTGAGCTTGCCTTCCCTAGCGTCGAACACACACTAAGACATTATTTTGAAGATCGTAAGAAACAAGTTTTTCCAACACATCTTGAAACTTTGGGGACTCGTTTAGACCATACAGGTTAATCACTTGAATCATAAAAAAGACCGCATAGCGGTCTTTTTTATTTGTCTTTTATTTTTTAAGATTTAGTCTTAATTGCATTACAAGCTGGAATGGACTGATTGGCTAGTTTAATAGACACCGTTCCAGACAAGCGCTGAGCCAAAGCTTTCTCATCATCTGTTGGTGCTGGGCTAATATCCTTAATATTATTATAAACAGCTTGATAGAAAGCATAAAGATTAATCCAACGTGCAGTTTTGTTTTCATAATCACTTAAATTAATACTATTACTACTGTTTTGACCTGCTAATAAGTTATAGAGGTTAATCTTGGCTCCATTTACCGAAATTGAATCATTTACATTATCATCTGGATTAGTATCCTGTCTCACCACAGAATTAAGACCCATCAGGATCCCATTAAGGTTACCTAGCTGAGGATTCGATAAAATCATACGAACAGTAATAGAGCTATCATTATCCGATGACTCTGTTCCACCAGTCGTACCAAGTCGGTATTGTTGCACACCATTACTATCAATTAAGCTGTTGTCTGTTACTGTTGCACATTGACCAGACATATCGGTTGCAGTCGCATTTGGTTTAATATCCGTACGAATATTTCCTTTTTCATCAACAACAATACCTAAATCGACAGGAGCGATTCCTGTAGTATCAAATCTGAATGTTAAAGTTGCATATAATGGGAAGATATAACGTTGGCCAGAACTCACGTTAGCTGCAGTTTTAAAAATTTCTTTTCCAAGATAACTAATCGGATTGGCTTTAATAATATCAAGTGAACCCTTATAGTTTTCTGTGCCTACTGTTTGACGCCATAATCCATAATGCTGAATATTTCCTGCCGTCGAACGTGTTAATTGTTTATAAAAACCTTCACTACCCGCAACAGCATAATCGTTCAGAAATTTACCTTGATAGATTTGCAAATCATTATTTGCATTGCTATCAACAGTTAAACGTAATGGCTGAGTCGATTGAATATCTTTTGAAATTGGGTTAAGCCAGCTATTTTGTTGAGGAGCAACAAGCATTTGCGTTGGTTTTGCTTTAGTCCACAATAAAACTGGTGGAGCAACACCAGTCACGTTTCCTTTATTATCTTTATATAAAGTAGCATCACCACGCCATTGTAGGCCATAACCCATTGCATAACCTTCACGATCAGTCAGCATGAACATGTTAGCCATCATATGACGTAAATTAGTCGTAGATTTATTAAAGCAATCTGCTAATGCCTGATTACAGCCATAAAAACCGAGTGGTAACGGTGAACTAACAGGATTTACAATACCCGCATAAGTCGCTTCATTTGCCTGAAATAATGCAGCATTTGCCAAATTCGTTACTTGAACTACGAGTGCATAAGCTTGTGCATCTGACACTTTGCTTACATCCAACCAAGGTTTTAAAAGAGTTGCATATTGTCCATTCTTCCATTCCGTTGCAGTTATATCTTGTGTCAAACTAGTCAACAGATTTTTCTTATCTTGAGTAAACTGGGTTGGTTGCAAATCACCCACTACATTATCACCACGTTCAACACCAATACTTTGGAATAACTTAACTAAAGCCATAGCCACTTTAATAGTTGGATCAGCGTTACTCATTGAAGCTGGAGGTTGTCCAGTTAATGCTGTTGCCATATCCAAAACAGTTAAATGTGTTGTCCCGTATTTCCCGAGTGTATCGAGTTTTATCGTACCTAACGCAATCTTGTGAGTATCACTGCCTTGTAGATAAAGCGTAATAGTTTCATCTGATTTGCTACTACTAATACTACAAGCACCACCCACTGAATTACCAACCAATTTAGTAATGTAACGCTGATTAGGTGATAAACTACAATCAAAGTTCAGTCCAGCAACTGGATAATTTAATTCAAAGTTTAAACAAGACTCGTCTGAAACATTAGCGGCTTTACAATCCAAATTAGTAGTTGGAATCTCACCTCCACCTTGTGTAGGATCCTCATTAATTGTTGAGCCGCCGCCACCGCAACCATTTAATACGATTGCCAATGTGGATAATGCGAAAGGTAATAAAAAATTTTTACTCATCATCATTCCTATTTATTTTTTAACGTAATACCGAAATTTTAATTTGTCCCTGATTAGATAGTTCTTGATCCGGCATATCTACAGCCGAAGATAAAGGTGTTAACATAATATAGTGCGTATGTTCTGGCACTTGTAGAACACCTAAAATCGATGCATGTTGCAAAATCGTCGCAGGATACGACTTACTTTTAAAACCGCTAGCACCTTCTAAAACACAACCTTTTTCATCCAAGAAAACAGCGAGGGGCCAATAATATACAGGCTTGTCATTGGTTGTGGCATAGGAAGCTACTTGTATATTCTTAATCGAAGCATCTACTTTTACGACTTCATATTCAAACTTTTCTTTAAGAGGTTTTCTCGGCCATAGCGCAACTTCTTTATTCTGGCTTAATTTCTTAATTGATTTGTTATAGCCTTTAATAAAACACAAATCATTTTCAAAAGTATTTGCTAACTCTTTGTGCGAAAGTCTCACATAAGTAGGAGCCAATACCACAGAAGAGACTTGATCTTCTTGAGATCGATGCAATACATTATCAAGGATAGACTGACCAACACCTTTTTTACGCTCAATAGATTCAGTACGACCTAAACCATCAGGCATAATATAAAAACGTTTTTTTCCTTCTAGATTAAACTCTTGATTCTCTAAATATTCATTATTAACGTATTCCACACCATCAATGGTAGTGTACTTCGTCTCATCGTTTTTTGGTGCTACTAGTGCTGATGAAGTAACGACATCCTTAGATAAAGGTTCAACTGAATTCAGTTCTACTTTTTCTTCAACCTTTCGTTGGGAAGCAGAATCATTTATCACCGTTTTTTCTTTAGTAATCGCTAAACTAGACTTTTGATTAACAGTTTGTGATTCTTCTTTGCTTATTTTTGTCTGTTTTGAAACTGTAGATTGTTTCTTTATAGAAACAGTTGGTGCAGTTGGTGCAGTTGGTGCAGTTGGTGCAGTTGGTGCAGTTGGTGCAGTATTAGACGATTTCGTAATTACTTTAGGCAATTCTTTTGATTTTAAGGATGTTTCTGGCAATACTTGCTGTTCTGGATTATTCGTCTTTATCTCTGGATTTGTTAATATCTTAGACGGTGTAACGGTTCGTTCCACCCTTTTACTCGGAACAATCATTGGTCGACCATCAGGACCAATAATTGTATAGAAACCATCCGCATAAATAGCAGAATTACTTGCTATTGCAATAAAAAAAATCGCAATAGCAAATCTAGGTCGAGACATCCGTTCACAATTTAATTTTACCATTTTGTTCTATAATTTAACCCGAGTACTGTAACTTTGGTATTGGTTTTAACATCCAAACCGGCATAAGGGTTTAACAGGATATTATCAACTCCCGTTTTATTAGATAAGGTACTGGTCCCTGCTGGAATATTATCGCGGCTACGTAAGAAACCAACTGAAAGATCCAAATCTGTATCTGCATCAAATCGATATCCAATACCCAAACCAAATAATTGCGCATTATTAATTGGAATCATGGTATTACGTTTGTCATTTGGAATAGCACTAGCTCGAGGTTCATAACCAACACGTAACTTTAAGCGATCTGTTGCTGAATACTCTAAACCAATCCCCCAACTCCATGGTGAGGTAAACTTTAAAGGTAAACCTAATGAAGCATCTGTTACATCATTTGATAAAAGTTTGGCAACTTTTAGTAAAGTAATTTGTCTGTCAAATTCAAATTTGAACTTATCCCATGCAGAATAGTCTGTCCAACCCACATCAAAGTTAACTTGTAAATCAGGGAATATTTTATATTTAATCCCTGCTTGAAAATGTGCAGGATATTCCAGATCCATTGCGGCCAGTCCAGACTCAGAGTTTGGTACATTTCCTGGTAAACCAAGAATAGCAGCCAAAACCTGACCTGTAGCTGAGGAGTTTAGGCCTTTAATTAATTCTTGAGGGGCCTTAGCATTATTAATCAGGTATTTCCCTTTCAAACGCATCTTGGCAGCACTTTGATAGACCATACCAAAGCCGAACTCATCCGTTGGTTCCCACATTAACCCCAAGTTATAACTTGGGCTTAAAGACTGCTCCATGGAAACTTGTAGAGAACCCATTTTATTAAAAGGGTTCATTCCTTCTTGAGTATTGCATAGACCAAATAACAATAAATTAGTAATCATATCGTTATTGTCTTTGAAAGGCCCGCATACTACGTCATCAACCATACGCAACACCCCAATCATATCATTGGGAAATCGCAAATCTGTTTTCATAGCAAGAGCATTATAAGACATCCCCACAGAGGCACCGATCGACAAATGATCATTTACTTGATAACCAAAAGAGGGAGACAGATAAGTAATCCGCTCAACAGCAACTTGCTGGCCCATAAAGTTTCCAGCGTTACCATTTTCAGCGCCAAAACCTGCAATTAAAGGTGCATAAATTGCAGTAGCATAGGTCAGCTTTGAACCAGGTGGTTTATAGGCAATTCCTGCGGTAGGAGCAGCGAGTGGATAACCCTCCCCTAAATCAACCATTTTTTTTAGAATCGGCACATATAGGCTGGCATATTCAACATCGCCACGTACAGGCCCCTTAAAATCAGTACAAATATTGGCTGTGACTTCTGGACCATCATTACAAACAAGCGGGTCATCTGAGTAGCCAAAAACGTTATAACCAGGGGGTGCTGAGAACTCACGCTGAATATCAAAGTTTGCTAAAATTCCTTGCACATCTGTCTGTAACCCATCAATTTTTGCTAAAGCTGCTGGGTTAAAGTGAATTGCACTAATACCAGGCGGATCTGCGGTTACAGCATTTCCCATCGATAGTGAACGAATATCAACAGCTAGGTTTTGTCCTAATTGAGCATTGGCAAAGCTAGAAAAACCGGAGATCACAATTGCCACCGTTAAAGGACATAATTTAGGATATTTCACCTGCCTATCTCCTTATTTTGTTTTTTTGCCAAAGCCTATAAAATCTAGCGGGAAAGATAGACCAAGCGAAACATCTGGTGCATCTTCGGTTAAACCAATACCCACTGTGCCATTAACAATTGTTTCAGGTGAAACACGTACACCTAAAGCAAATGACAACATCGCGCTACTTTGGTCCGGCGACTTATATGTCTCACCTTTCTCAAACTGAAATTCTGCATCCATGTTAAAGCTTTGTTGATATGACATGGTTAAAGACACATCATAGTTAAACGAGTAAGCAAAACCGAATGAGAAACCACCACTAATGCCGGGGTCAAAAGATGTTAACGTCCTTGAACCACGTGCCTGATTTAAACCCGTTTCTTTAAAACCATAATTGGCAGATGCTGAGGCAAATAAAACCACTGGATCGATATATTTACGGGTACTTGCTCCCACTCCAACAGAGTAATATCCTTTACCGGTTGAAAGCTCATCTAAACCAATTTCGTAAGGACTATCCCCAGTTTTTGTTGATAGGTTACCAAATAACACTAATGGTAAACGGCCTTGTTTTAACGGGAAAGGTTCCCAGCGTGCCCCTAAAGAAATATCACCTAAGCCCGCTGCAGTTGTATCCCTAACAATTTCAGACTTGGCAACGAAAGGAACTGTTGCAGATAACGTTAAATTGTCCAAGACCCCATATTGAACGGTAAAACTATTCGTTAAAGTATGGTTCGCATCTTCTTCAATACGTAAACGGTTGAGTTGAGAAGAATTATCAGCTAAAGCTAAATCAATTCGAGTATCACGATAATAGGTATAATCGAGATCGTAATAAGCAGAAAATACGCCTCTTTTAATCAATGAATATTGGCGCTCATTTGAAGTAAATACTTCTTGCAAATTTGTTTCTTGAGTCGCATCACCTTCTTTTTTCTGTAATGCAGTAGCAGCTTGATTAGCTCCAGTATTTACTGCCTCAACAGGAGTAGGTTCAGTAGTTACAACGTCTGTAGCTGGAGTTGTACTCGCTTCTTGAACTGAATCAGTTGCTGGTATTACTACTGATCCCGTACTCGCTTCAGAAACAGCTGCACTGTCTTGTGTTTCAGTTTGTGTGACTTGATCATTTGCATAAAGTGTACCCGTAATGGCACTCATACTTAATGCCAACACACTCATCTTCATCCATCGATTATTCATGTTTCTTCCCACCTAATGTATTTATTTTACTCAATTCATACTTGATTATTTACGCTTATAGTAAAGACGCATATACGTTTCAATTGGCTGATTATAGGTTGCAGAATTTGGGTCTTTATCTAGTACCCGGCGCATGGTTGACGCTTTATTTGCTAAACGGTCATAATTGAATGTTGGATATTGCACATCCACAAAGGCATAACGGTTAACAGTTGCATCTTCCACATGACGCATATCTGAGTCTTTTAAAGCCAATAAGTCTTTACGTTGAGATTCAGGAACAGAAACGACAAATAATGTATTGTTATCCCAGACCTCTTTAAAACGATTTTCATCAAAGCTGATATTCCCTAATGCAGGGTCAGCAACATACACACGTCCATCTTTATAAGCTTTATATACGACAAAATGCTTAAAACCAGCATAAGAAATTGGAACAATTGCAGGTTGTCCAAGATTGACTAAATCAGAAAACTCCCCTCGATAACCACCACTATCCAAACCAATAGCAGTTACAAAGCGCTTCATATCAAGTAATGAGAAGCTTCGGCGTTCAATAATACGTTGATATTCACCATACTGTAGTAAACCACTCATAGTCTGCTGTTCAGTCAAACTTGTTCCCACATAACCATTTAAAAGTGTAGTAAGAGCAGCTGAACCACAACTATAGTCATAAGCTTGTCGAACAATACCTCGGAACTGATCTTCTACAGCTGGTTTAATCTGAACTGGTTCAATATGATTACGGCGGAAAGATAAATTACGTGAATCGGCAGTCTCTGTATAATAAACAGTTCCCGGCGGCTTTTTTTCTATTTCGAAGGCTTCTGTCGCAAAGTAATATATCAATGCTGAGCCTAAAGCAATCTCTAACATAAGCACTTGTTCTAAATGGTGGCCTAACCGGCCTTATTCATTTTATTCTTAGAGCAAAAGCTCTACATCCCTGTGTGTTGAAGATACCTTTTTTTTTTGAAAAAAACAGCCTTTTTTTACTTTTTTTTGATGAACGTTTAGTTTTATAAAAATAGAGAGACTTGTGTGATTAATTTAAATAGATTTTTAATTTAACAGCTTATTTTTATCAATAAAAAATATATTTTTATATAGTTAAATTAGTTAATTAATAAATAAAAAAGCGCGTAATAAACGCGCTTTTTTATGAAAAACTCAGATTAGTGACCAGAGATTGTAATTGTAGAAGTTCCTACATTTAAACCCTGAATTTCAACGTCACCAATTGAAGCAGCTGTACTAGAACCTAAACGTACACCTTGTACATAAACATTCATACCTTGTGCACTATTATTTTGAATTTTCAAGCCAGTTGGTACAACTGAAATATTAGCATCAACATCTAAATCACCAGTTGTGTTACCAGCACCGCGAACCATAACTTTATCCAAGAAAATCTCACCACCACCTGCTGCATCGTTAATACCGAAGTTAGATAATGTTAAACCGCCTTGTAAGCTTGAATTTACTTTGATCATTGCACCTTGTGGAGTAGAACCCAATTGTACATTCGCTGAAATCGCACCTAAAGATAAGTCTAAACCAGAGATAATTTCAGTTGGAGCCGTTTCAGTAATACCACGTACAGCTGTTGTTGTATTTAACGTACCAGAAGTACCTACACCAATAGAACCAACACTTACATTAACAGCACCAACATTTGCAGCAACATTTAAAAACGCGCCGTTTGCGCCTGAAGCCCCGACGCTATCAATTTTAAGATCTAATAGGTTTGCTGTTGGATCTACTTGAGTAACACCTACACCACTTACTACAATCGCACCAGCTGTTGCTGCAGCGCCAGCAATACCTGTAGCAGGGTCTAAACCATCGTTATCATGAATAAATACTTTATCGATAGAAATACCGCCAGCACCTAAAGCGATACCGATGTTAATACCATCTTGACCTGTAGCAGCACTAAGTGCAGCATCGTCCATTGACTGCATTGCCATTGCATTTGCACTGATAGCTAAAGAAGAAACTAAAGCAAGTTTAGTGAACATTTTCATTGAGCACTCTCCCAAGAGCATTTATTTTTTGACTTAACCACTCTCATTGTCTCAAATTGCATTTTTCTTTATATGGCAACCGAAACTTCCAATCCTTGAGTAGTTTTGCTTAGCAATTACTAAATTACAGCTACGTTAATTTTTGTTCAACTACTGTAATGCATTTTTTGCCAATTACCCGACAAACGGTACACTCAAATTTTTCTACATGGATCTTGTTGGACACCATAAATTATAATCTAAAAATTTAGTTCATTTTATCAGCAACAAGGGTTCTTAATTAAAAGACTTTCTCCTGTTACACCATAACTTGTAGTAAACTAATCACTTTCTCATTAACCATCCTCTTATTCAAAAATGTCACAGTTAAAGAAAAAAATCTCTTTACATAGTAAAAATGCTGCCGATATTTTAAAAAAATTAGACGGATTAACTGGGCTTATTTACTTAAATGACAACAACAATCCAATTATTGGTTTTCTTCCGCAAGAATATATTATTATTCAAAATGAAAATTATTTAGAATTTGAGCGCCAAAATTTAAATGAATATAGAAATACATTAAAATCAAATCAACTCTTAAATTTTATTAAATTTAAAGAAAACAATTTAAACAAAGACATTAAATCAACAACAAGTTTTATGGGTGGTTATATTGGTTTTATTAGCTATGATTTCAGTGCTCATCAATTTATTAATGGACAAAACCAGATACAACCGTCTCTATTCCTAGGGCAATATCGATCTTTTTTAAAATATATAGATAATAATTGGTACTTTTTCAGTGATGAAGAAAATGCAATTGATCTATTCTCATATATTGAAAATAAAATAGAGAATTTTAGCTCTAATAACTCTAAAAATACATTTGAATTAAAAACCACTATTCAACCAAGATGGTCTAAAAAACAATATTTCGATGCTTTCTATAAAATACAAGAATATATTAAAGCTGGAGATTGCTATCAAATTAATTTAACCCAAGAGTTTAAAGCTAAATTTTTAGGATCCTTATTAAATAAAGCTAAAGATCTATGGCAACTTACAAATGCTCCATATGCAGGTTATTTAAAATTAGACGATTTTGAATTATTAAGTTGCTCTCCCGAACTTTTCATCGAATTCAATCAAAATAAACAAATTAAAACTAGACCTATTAAAGGCACAATGCCTCGCTATGAGAATGCAGAAAAAGATTTAATTTCTAAACAAACCTTAAAAAACTCTCAAAAAGACCAAGCAGAAAACGTGATGATTGTCGATTTATTACGTAATGATTTGAGCATTTATGCCAATACAGGATCTGTAAAAACAACAAAATTATTCGAGATTGAAAGTTTTAATCAAGTACATCACATGGTAAGCGAGATCGTTGCGACCCTTAAAGATGATATTAATCCTATGCAAATGCTGCTCTCTGCCTTGCCAGGAGGTTCAATCACAGGAGCTCCCAAAATTCGGGCAATGCAGATCATTGAAGAGTTAGAAGGTTCACCACGAGGAGCATATTGCGGTACTTTGGGATATTTTAATTTTGATGGTACTGGTCGTTGGAATATTCTTATTCGTAGTTTTCAACAATATCAGAATCAGCTTTCTTTATGGGCAGGTGGTGGTATTACGATTGCATCAAATGCAGAAGCAGAATATCAAGAAAGCTTAGATAAAATCTCTGCTATGCTGAACTTGATGAACAGCACAGCAGAGTAAAATTTAGAGAATATCTTCTTTTAATGTCTGTACTAAACGCTCATTTTGCTCATCAGTTCCTACAGTAATTCGCAAGAATTGATTAATACGAGGCTTATTGAAATAGCGCACAATAATACCTTGCCCACGTAATTGCTGTGCAAGCTGACCTGCATCATGCGATGGATGTGAAGCAAAAATAAAGTTTGCTTTAGAAGGTAAAACTTTAAAGCCCAAAGCAGTTAATTCATCTACTAGCTTTTCACGACTCGTAATAACTTTTTGACATTGTTCTTCAAAATAATCCTGATCTTCAAAAGAAGCCACAGCCGCAGCAATAGCAAAGCGATCAATTGGATATGAATTAAAACTATTTTTTACCGCTTCAAGTGCTGCAATCAAGTGTGACTGAGCAATCGCGAATCCGACACGTAAACCTGCTAAAGAACGCGATTTTGAAGTTGTTTGGCACACGACCAGATTCTCATAGCGATTTACTAAACTCACCGCTGATTCTGCACCAAAATCAACATAAGCTTCATCAATGACAACCACCCGATCTGGATTCGCTTTTAAAATTTGTTCGATTTCTGCTAAGCCTAGTGCAATACTGGTTGGAGCATTAGGGTTTGTAATAATAACCCCGCCATTTGGTTGCACATAATCTTTAACTTCTATCTCAAAATTTTCATTGAGCGGAATTTCTTTAGTCTTTGTACCAAAAAACTGACTATAAACTGGATAAAAGCTATAAGTGATATCTGGATAAAGAATTGGTTCATCTTGAAGAAAAAATGCTTTAAAAATATGAGCAAGCACTTCATCTGAGCCATTACCGACAAAAACTTGTGAAACTTCAATATTCTGTTGCTTAGCAATCGCATGTTTTAATGCCGTAGCATCTGGGTCTGGATATAAACGCAATGCATCAGCCTGATGAGTTAAAACAGCTTGAACTGCTTCAACTACTTTTGGTGATGGCGGATATGGATTTTCATTTGTATTGAGTTTCAATAAATTCTGAATTTTAGGCTGTTCACCAGGAACATACGGTTCTAACTCACGAACTTCTGGACTCCAAAAGCGCATTTGTGCTGTAGATACAGTCATAGTCTTATCTCAAAAAAGGGCTGAAATTCAGCCCTGAGTAATAATTAAAAACACTACAAGGTTTAAAAGCTTATTGATAACGATAGCGAGCTGAGCGTGCATGGGCATCTAAGTTCTCTTGAACAGCTAATATGTCGGCTGTTTTAGCTAACGATTTGACTCCATCTTTCGAACACATAATTAAGCTCGAGCGTTTTTGGAAATCATAAACGCCTAAAGGAGAAGAAAAACGAGCAGTTCCAGATGTCGGCAATACATGGTTTGGACCCGCGCAATAGTCACCGATCGCTTCAGGTGTATAACGTCCCATGAAAATTGCTCCAGCATGACGAATCTCTTCGCTCATTGCTTCGGCATCATCTAAGCACAGCTCCAAATGCTCTGGTGCAACCTGATTAATCAACTCAACTGCTTCTGCACGGTCTTTGACTAATACCAAAGCACCACGGTTTTCAATTGAAGTTCGAGCAATATCTGCCTTTGGCAATTCATTTAAATGCTTTTCAATTGCCAACTCGACTGCATTAAGCAAAGCTTCATCTGGAGTTATAAAAATAGCTTGAGCCACAGTGTCATGTTCTGCTTGTGATAAAACATCCATAGCCAACCAATCTGCATTATTTTCACCTTCTGCATATACTAAAATTTCAGAAGGTCCAGCAATCATATCGATACCGACTTGACCAAATACAGCACGTTTAGCAGCTGCTACAAAACGATTTCCAGGGCCAGTAATTTTATCTACAGGTGGAATGGTCTGAGTACCATAAGCAAGAGCTGCTACAGCTTGAGCTCCCCCAATGGTGAATACTCGACTCACTCCTGCAAGGTAAGCCGCAGCTAGAACCAATGGATTTAGTTCACCGTTTGGTGCAGGAACAACCATAATAATTTCAGGTACACCAGCAACATGGGCTGGCACTGCATTCATTAAAACTGAAGATGGATAAGAGGCTAAACCACCTGGTACATAAATACCCACACGGTCTAGAGGTGTGACTTTTTGTCCCAGTTTATTACCCAAATCATCTATATAAGTCCAGCTCTCTTGTTTCTGAGCTTCATGAAATGAACGAATACGCTTTGCTGCTAACTCTAGAGCATCACGAATTTCTGGACTTAAATTATCAAAAGCAGTTTTAAGTTGTTGTTGAGATAATTCCAAATCTGAAAATTGATGTGCGGGATGTCGATCGAACTGTTGAGTAAGCTTTAAAACATGATCATCACCATGCTGACGAACATCAGCAATAATTTGATCTACTGTTTGCACTAAATTAAGATCATTCACAGTTTCAAATGCTAAAAGCTCAGCAAAAACCTGTTTGAAGTTCTGATCTTGAGTCGATAAACGTCGCATCAATTTACCCACAAGGCGGAAAAGAAAAACCAAGTTTACTCTTTTTCTAGGCGCTTGTGGGCATCATCTGAAGCAACTATCACAAAAGCGTGATGGGAAATTGCTTTTAACGTGATTGAACAGCTTGCTCAAGCTGTGAAATGATTGGGTTTAATAAAGTTTGCTTACGTTTAAAACTAGCTTTATTTACAATTAAACGTGAAGAGACTTTGCAAATCTCCTCTAATGGCTCAAGACCATTCGCTCTTAGCGTATTACCAGTATCGACCACATCGACAATGTAATCACCCAGACCAACCAAAGGTGCCAACTCCATAGAACCATAGAGTTTGATCACATCGACTTGCTCACCTAAGCTTGCATAATACTGACGAGTAAGATTGACGTATTTCGTGGCAATTTTTAAACGGCCTTTTGGTCGTTCCATTCCCACTTTACCAGCAGTCATTAATTTACACTTAGCGATTTTCAGGTCAAGTAGCTCATATACATGCTGAGCGCCATGTTCCATCAACACATCTTTGCCTGCTACACCTAAATCTGCTGCGCCATTTTCTACATAGGTAGGCACATCAGATGCACGTAAAATCAAAATACGTACTTGCTTATGCGTAGTAGGAAAAATCAGTTTGCGGGACTTTTCCGGATCTTCGAGCAAATTAATACCCGCTGTAGCTAGTAAAGGTAACGTCTCTTTTAAGATACGTCCTTTACTGAGTGCCAAGGTCAAACCATGATCAAAATTGCCCATCACATCAAAATTAGGATCATCGTTTCTTACATCATTCATTAACTTACTCGCTTAATTTTGGCACCTAAACCTTGAAGTTTCTCTTCGACATGCTCATAACCACGGTCAATATGGTAGATACGGTCAATTAAGGTATCTCCTTCTGCCACTAAAGCTGCCAAAACTAGAGAGAACGAAGCACGCAAATCTGTTGCCATTACAGGTGCAGCCTGTAAAGTTTCTACTCCAGTCACGACAGCATCATGACCTTCAACCTGAATATTAGCACCCATGCGTGACAATTCAGGAACATGCATAAAACGATTTTCAAAAATCGTTTCAGAGATAGTTGCAAATCCACGACCAATAGCATTTACAGCCATAAGCTGAGCTTGCATATCTGTTGGAAACTCTGGATGTGGCAAAGTTCTAAAACTTACAGCTTTAGGGCGTTTACCTAACATATCAAGTTCGATCCAGTCATCACCACGAGTGACTTCAGCACCCATTTCTTCAAACTTATCTAAAACGGATTCAAGTAATGCAGGGTCAGTATGTGTAGTTTTGACACGACCGCCCGTAATTGCCGCAGCTGCCAAATAAGATCCCGTTTCGATACGATCAGCTACCACAGCATATTCACAGCCATGCAAACTTTCTACTCCAGTTACAACAAGAGTATCAGTATCAAGTCCTTCAATCTTGGCACCCATTTTAATGAGCATTTGAGCAAGGTCAGTGATCTCAGGCTCACGAGCAGCATTACGAATTGTCGTAACACCATCAGCCAGTGCAGCAGCCATCAAGATATTTTCAGTACCACCAACGGTAACCATATCAAAAACAACTTCGCCGCCTTTTAAACGACCTTCGACTGAAGCATGGACATAACCATTTTCAACTTCAATATGTGCACCTAAAGCTTCTAAAGCTTTTAAATGTTGATCAACTGGACGTGATCCAATTGCACAACCACCTGGTAAAGAAACTTTCGCATTACCGTAACGCGCTAATAATGGTCCTAAAACCAAAATTGAGGCACGCATTGTTTTTACTAGTTCATAAGGAGCAAATTGATTATCTAAAGTAGAGGTATCAGCTTTTACTGTGTCATTTTCATAGCTGATTGTGATCCCTAACCCACCAATCAACTTGACCAAAGTATTTACATCTTTAAGATTTGGAACATTAGTGATTGTAATTGGAGAGTCTGCAAGAATAGTTGCAGCAAGCAATGGTAAAGCTGCATTTTTAGCACCAGAAATGCGTACTTCCCCTTCGAGCTTAACACCACCCGTAATTAAAAATTTATCCATTAATATTTAAGCTCCGAAAAGGCTTGCTTTACGCCATTCATCTTTGGTCATTGCACGAATTGTTACCGCATGAACTTCGCCACTTGCAATATAAGTATTTAATGGTGCATAAACTAATTGTTGGCGAGCAACAGTACGCTTACCGTCAAATTGATCATCCACAATACGGAGGTCAAATTTTCCGGCCTGTCCGCTCACCGCTACTTCCGCTTCAGGGAAAGCTTCTTTTAAAATTTGAGTGAGCTGTTCACTATTCATTGCAGAGACCTCTGACACAACCTAAGGTGTAAAACGAAGTATTTTACTATAACTTTTTCAAAGAATTCAGTACGTGTTTATATTTTATCAATAAAAAAGAGGCTATTTTTCAAGCCTCTTTTAATTATATAAAACTTATTAAATAGAAACAGCAACTTGCGAATAAGTGCACTGCATTTTCCGATATTTTAATAATTGTTTTTTTAATTTTTCAGTTAGTTTTTTAATTGAAGTATACATGTCATCTGCTGCTGCCTGAGCAAACAGCTCAATTCCTGGCAATCTTATAATAGCCTCTGCAACATGGTTCGAACTACCTTTATGAGAGCGCTTATCAATTTGATGATCTTTTGTTAATTTAATCTGCATACTATTCACCTGATCTAAGTGTTTTGTTAACTGATTAAATTTTGATTTAATATTTTCTTCTATAGCTGGTGTAATTGCTAAATGATGTCCACGAATCGTTATTTGCATAATTCTATCCCTCACCTTTTTTAGGTTATCTAAAGAAGAACCAAAACGATTTAATGCTATCAAAAAGAAAACTTAGAACAATTAAACCATTTTAGTTACTCTCTTGGTGAAAATGAAATTTCATTATTTCGTCATAATGAATCTCTAGAATAGCCATACTTCAAAATTCAGATCAAGACTTTTCTTTCAGATGACGAAGGAATATGTAACGATTCTCGATATTTTGCGACCGTTCTTCGAGCCACTTCAATTCCTTCATCCTTTAACAATGTAGCAATTACATTATCTGACAAAGGCTTACGTGGATTTTCATTTGCGACTAGTTTCTTAATCATTGCCCGAATTGCGGTGGAAGATGCCTCTCCCCCTGCTGTTGTTCCTACATGGCTAGAGAAAAAATATTTCAACTCAAATAGACCACGAGGCGTAAGCATATATTTATTTGTAGTTACACGAGAAACTGTTGATTCATGCAATTCGACTTCTTCTGCCACGTCTCGAAGAACTAGCGGCTTCATTGCTTCAGGGCCTATTTCCAAAAAAGCTTTTTGATGCTCTACAATACAAGAAGCTACTTTTAATAACGTTTTATGCCTTTCATCAATGCTCTTGATAAAGTTTTTTGCCTCAAGCATTTGATTACGTAAATATAAATTATCCTCACTCTGATCTGCTCTACGAATCATACTAGAGTAAAAAGAATTAATTCTTAATTTAGGGAGTACATCTGGGTTTAACTGAACCTGCCAATGTGAATCTTTTTTTGAAACTACTACATCGGGAATTTGATAATCAGACTCTTGCCTATCAAATTCCATACCAGGATAAGGTTTTAACGTTTTTAAAAGATTGATTGCAAACTTTAATTGGTCTTTCGTTAAACCAGTTTGTTTGAGTAATTTATTAAGATCATTGGCTATCAAGAGCTCATAATACTCTAATAGTTTTTTTGCCTCGTTTATATATTCAACATCTTTGGGTAAAAATTCGAGCTGTACCTTTAAACATTCCGCTAAATTACGAGAACCAACCCCTAACGGATCAAGTCTTTGAATATGTTTTAAAACAACTAAAACCTCATCCTCTTCAATCTCCTCCTCGATATCCATTTCATTCAACAGTTGTTGTGCTGCTAAAATTATTTCTTCTATTTCAGCATCCAAGAAACCTTTATCATCTAATGCATCAACAATACAATAAGCAATCAATTGATCTATTTTAGAAAAATGCAAAAGATTAACTTGTTCTAAAATATGTTCCTTAAGAGATAATTGAACTTGGCGATTATCCTCTCGCTCTTCAAATTCTGGAGTAGCCAAAGCTGTTGATTGATGGGTATAAACATCATCCCATTCTGTATCAACGGGTAAATCATCAGGCAAATGGTCTGCATTTAGCTCAGTCGTTAAGTCATTCGACTCTTTATTTTCTAATGCAGACAGGTTCTCCGTTAGTGATTCTTCTTCTATTTTTTCAAGTAAAGGATTACTATCTAGTTGAATCTGAATTTCCTGTTCAAGCTCTAAACTAGAGAGTTGTAACAAACGAATCGCCTGCTGCAATTGAGGTGTTAACGATAGAGAATTCGCTACTTTCAATCCAACAGATAATTTCATATATTTCATTTTCCATAAAACAAGCAAAAATCATGCCTATTCAATATTTATAACATATAGTCTCCATTTGTCATACATATCCAACTGAAATTTGTAGAAGAAAAAAGAGATTTTTTCAATTATAAAAATAATCTTATTAAATTAATTCTATCAAACATGGTTCTCATATAAAGTCAGACACGAAATCTTGTTATAAAAAGTTAATTAGGAAGAGCTAGCCCTCTTTTAATTTTGTCTAATTGATTACTCTTCGATTGTATAGTTTTTTTCTATTAAATTTAAAGATTTCAACTCATAGCTTACTATTTTATATTTATTCCCCACACATATATTTTTTATCACACATAAAGAAACACCCCCACTCATTAGAATGGGGGTGTTTGGAATAATGAGCTGGCGATGACTTACTCTCACATGGGTAACCCCACACTACCATCAGCGCTAAGAGGTTTCACTTCTGAGTTCG
>NZ_JAKUKO010000010.1:0-87506 GCF_022449185.1 Acinetobacter pittii | reverse complement strand
CGAACTCAGAAGTGAAACCTCTTAGCGCTGATGGTAGTGTGGGGTTACCCATGTGAGAGTAAGTCATCGCCAGCTCATTATTCCAAACACCCCAATCTCAAAAGAGGTTGGGGTGTTGCTTTATGTGCGGAATTTGTATCCTCAATTTTTTATATGATTATAATGGAAGAAATTCATATCAAGTCTAATAAGGATATAACATGTCTACCGATCAACAATTCCCAACACCCAATAATTTAGGTATTGCAGTTTATACAAATAATGCAGAAGCTATTGGTAATACTCCTTTAGTTCGCATCAACCGTTTAATTAAAACTGGTGCAACTGTATTAGCGAAAGTAGAAAGTCGTAATCCTGTCTTTTCTGTGAAATGCCGTATTGGGGCTGCACTAATTGCAGATGCAGAAAAAAGAGGTGTGTTGAAAGAAGGCATGCATATAGTTGAACCAACTAGTGGTAATACAGGGATTGCATTGGCTTTTGTTGCGGCAGCGAAGGGTTATGCAATTACTTTGACTATGCCAGCCAGCATGAGTCTTGAACGTAGAAAAGTATTAAAAGCTTTAGGTGCTAATTTAGTTCTAACTGAACCGGCGAAAGGGATGAAAGGGGCGGTTGATGAAGCGGTACGATTAGCAACTGAACAGCCAGATGTTTATTTTTTGCCACAACAATTTGAAAATCCAGCCAATCCACAAATTCATGTGGACACAACTGGCCCAGAAATTTGGCAAGCAACAGGTGGGCAGGTTGATATTTTAGTTGCTGGCGTAGGTACTGGAGGTACGATAACGGGTATTTCTCGTTATTTTGAACAGGTCCAAAATAAGCCATTGTACTCAGTAGCAGTTGAACCTGCTGAGTCTCCAATTATTACTCAAACTAAAAATGGTGAAAGTATTACGCCTGCACCTCATAAAATTCAGGGGATTGGTGCAAACTTTATTCCAAAAAATCTTGATTTGGATTTGGTTGATGAAGTCTTACCAGTGAGTAGTGAAGAAGCAATTCAATGGGCGAGAAACTGTGCAACTCAAGAAGGTATTTTGGTAGGTATCTCAAGTGGAGCTGCCTTGGCTGCTGCAGCTAAAATTGCAGAGCGTCCTGAAAATGCTGGTAAAACAATAGTTGTTATTCTTCCTGATAGCGGAGAACGTTATTTATCTTCTGTTTTATTTGAAGGTTTATTTGACGAATAAAATTAACTATGTAAAAAAGCCCATTAAATAGATGGGCTTTTTTTATTTGATCTGAATTTATAATGCACTTTTTAAAGTTTTCTGATGATGTTTCACAGATCGAGCATATTTTTTTGCTTTGTGTCGTGTCCAGAAGCTTCGCTCATATCCAGTTGGTCCCACATTATAATAAGCTGTTGCCTTGAACCAACTATCAGCTGACTGATAATAGTGATTTAAGATATAAGCACCACATTGAATATTAGTGGTTTCATCATATAAATTCCCCGCACAAGTTTGTTGCCAATAACTCGGAATAATTTGAGTTAAACCGACGGCGCCAGTAGGAGAGCGAGCATTACTATTGTAACTAGACTCTTGCCTGATGACTGCTGCGAGTAAAAGAGGGGGGACATTATATTGGTCAGCACTTTGAATAATCATTGGAGATAGCCGATTGGCTGTACTCGCTGGAACAGAATAAGCTTTTTGTAAGCCAGATGAGAGTTTATTTGAGCGCCAAGAAAATGAGCCACTATTCGGTCCTAAGCTTGTACACCCTGTCATTATTGTCATCAATACAATAATAAAAAATTTGAGGCTAAGGCGGTGTAATTCTGATGGTTCAAAATGATCTTGAGCTAAAGATGAGGTAAGCAAAATACAAAACCAATAATCAAATTTCAAATGAAATGATGGTATTCATCCGTACTTATCGGATCAATATAAGTTCTGTTGCTGAGTACATCTAGAAAGTAAGAATTTTGTATAATTGAAATGAAAAAACCCCGACATCCTGTCGAGGTTTCTTCGTATTCAGCTTTATGTAGCTAACTCCTGTCCACTACCGCTTCCTGCGTTCTTATTCTTCTTCAATGAGACATCCTGTCTCTCTATGTTTCATATATTATGAAAAAATACTAAAGTTGAATATTCGCAAATGACCGCAAGCTTTGTACGTTTTTACTTACAGACCTACTTCTTCAACTTTCTTAAATATGATGTCGACTAATTTCTGGGGTATAGGAGCACAAATCAATACACTTGGGAAAGCTAATATCCATGCAATGATCCAAGCCGATAACCATAATGAAACAAAGTGATGATTTAGCCCTACAGCCTTGAAAGTTGAAATACCTGAAACTATAAAAAGACATCATTCCTGATAAAATTAAGAGGAATAAAAGTTTCTGTGCTTTCATGGCCTTATATTCCTTGATAAGCATTTAAGGTTAATGCAAAATTTTCTCCAAATTGTTGAGCAGTTTTAATGTCTCCTTCATCAAACCTATCGGCATTACTGCCATGTTCAGCCTGAGCCATTAAGCCTGACCATGAGCCTAGACGATTGGCTGCTTGAGTATAAGGAATACCTTGGTGTTGTTCTGGCATAATCGGGTTGCCGACCCATAACATGCCGTGTTGCATGCAAAAGGTAAAAAGTGAAATTAGTGTTGATTGTTTATCGCCAGCGGGAAGCGAAGATACGGTAAAGCCAGCTGCTAATTTTCCTTTAAAACTTTGTTTTTTCCATAATGGACCAGTTGCATCCATGAGTTGCTTTAATTTGGAAGATACACCACCTAAATAAGTGGGGGATCCCCAAATTAAGCCGTCATATTGAATAAGAATTTCTGGGCTGTTGATAATATCTTCAGTATTGAGTAAATCTGCTTTCATATTTTTATGGCTCAAAATACCAGTTTGAATTTGCTGAGCAATAAATTGGGTGTGGCCTTGGCGGCTATGGTAAATGATGGCAATAGTTTTCATGAGTAGTCTCCTCTTTATTTAAATTTGAAATAGTTTTGCAGTGAGATATAAGCCACAACCAAAAACACTATGGTTCATCAAACTTTTTAGACAGTTCAAAAAAGGATGAGGTGTTTTTGATGAAGCAAAGCCACTACCCATCGCAGGTTGCATAATAAAAAATGGAATGAGAACGGTGACTACACCAAACATTAGAGCTGAGTAAAACTGAGGATGGCTAAGCCAAGTTGAGCCAACAATGAAAAGAAAGCTCAATGCGAAGATAATCCCCACACTATAGTGAGCAATCCAACCTAAAAAATATTCACCCTTAATTTGAGGGCTTTTTGCAATAGATTCATGAATAAGTTTCCCTTGAAATATCCAACCAACCCAGCGGCCGAGGAAGGCAAAATTTAAGGTCGGAATTTTGAATATCTTTAATATGAACAGCCAGATATCCATAAATATAGTTGCACCAATACCAAGACATAAAGCTTGAAAGAACAACGTAGAGGTATTCATTTTTACACCTTGCTTTTTATACGTATGAAACGTGATAAATTTATTGTGCAAGTTCAAGTTCACTTGAAGTCAAGAGGTTATTATGGATATTGGTGAAGTTGCTAAAAAGGCAAAAGTCACAACGGCTACACTACGTTTTTATGAAGAGAAGGGATTAATTAAATCGATAGGGCGGCAAGGCTTACGTCGACAATATGGCAAGCAGGTCATTGATCAATTGGCATTAATTTCTTTAGGTCGTGCTGCGGGTTTTTCTTTAAATGAGATTGCTGCAATGTTTGGACAAGATGGTAAGCCTGAGCTTGATCGGCAAAAACTAAAAGATAAAGCTGAACAACTAGAGCAAATGGCAAAGCGTTTACATTTTATTAGTCAAGGATTAGAACATGCTGCTGTATGTCCTGCTGAAAATCATATGGAATGCCCAACTTTTCAGAACTTTTTGAAAGCAGCGATTGCTGGAGAATATCAGCCAACAAAACTTTAAGCAGTTTTTAGCGAAGAGGTCTAATTTTTGAGGTTGTATTAAATAGTTGGTCTTGTCATATTTTCGCCATAAAGATTTCATCTTTTTGAAGTAAAAACTTCATATAAGCTTGATTAAATTTGCTTAATTTTTTACCAACTGTATAAAACCATGAGCAAAAAAACATTAGCGGCATTATTATGCTGTGCCAGTTTAGGATTGGCGGCATGTAATGATGATAACGACCAAGAACAAACTTCACCTACTGAAAATGTTACCGAACCAACCTTAATTTCTTTTGCTAAGTTACCTGTAGAAACTTATGCTGCTGGTCCAGACTCTGGCGCATATGTGAAAGGTGCAAATGGAATTTATCCTCCATTTAAAGGTCAACCTGTACAAGGCTTTTCTGCTGCATTAAAAAATGAAGATGGCAGTTATATGGCAATGGCCGATAACGGTTTTGGAACTCAAGATAATTCAGCAGACTTTTTACTTCGTATTTATAAAATAAAGCCGGATTTCAAAACTAAAGCTAAAGGCACGAGCCAAGTTACTGTACAAAGCCTTATCCAACTGCGTGATCCGAACAAATTAATTCCATTTAATATAGTCAATAGTGATACAGCTGAGCGTTTATTAACGGGTGCTGATTTTGATCCAGAGTCAATGCAACGCACTAGTGATGGGACTTATTGGATTGGAGATGAGTTTGGACCTTATTTACTTCATTTTTCAGCAGATGGCGTGTTATTAGATGCACCGATTGCTCTGCCAAATCCGTTAAATCCGACTCAAGAATTACGTTCACCACAAAATCAATTTAATAAAGCGCAAATTAATTTTGTAGAACCTCTAGTTCAGCAAAGTGGTGGTTTTGAAGGAATGGCGATTTCGCCAGATGGGCAGTATCTTTACCCACTTATAGAAAAGCCAATTAAGTCAATTCGAGAAACAGAAAGACAATTATTGATTTCTCAATTTGATGTGAAGAAAAAAGCGTATACAGGAAAATATTATTGGTTCCAGTTAGACAGTAAGGCAACCAATATTGGTGACTTCCAACTCTTTAATGATAAGGAAGGCATTATTATTGAACGTGATGCAACGCAGAATAATTTAGGTGGCTATAAAAAATTAATTCGTATTAAATTGAATGAGTCAGGCCAGCTAGTAAGCCGTGAAGATTTAGTCGATTTAATTAAAATTGCTAACCCGAATATGCTGTATGGCACAGCTAGAGCAGGGGATATTGGTATGGGACAGGTTTTTGCTTTTCCATTTGAAACCATTGAAGATGTGATTATTGAAAATGGCACAACGCTTACCGTTTTCAATGATAATAACTTCCCTGGTTCGACAGGACGTAACGCAAAACTGGCTGACGATAACGAGATTATTCAGATCCGTTTGCCAAAAGCTTTGTTCTAAGTTCTATAAATAAAAATTAAAACTGCGGCGGATTTTGGTCCGCCGTATTTATTCCAAGAAAAAATATTGAATAAACTTTAATCAAATTAATTTCTATATTGTTGTTTTCGCATGTTTTATAAACAGGGAAAATGAATGAAATTCATGTTAAAATGATCGGCTTTCATCTTTAGATGTCTCTCCTTCATCTGCTAGCCGAGATTCGCAAGCCATGTCTACTGCCTACACCATGCAGACTGCGCCCAAAGCGCTGTTTGATTACGACAAATATTGGGCGTCGTGTTTTGAACCCGCACCATTTTTGCCGATGTCACGAGAAGAAATGGACCAACTCGGCTGGGATGCGTGTGACTTTATTTTAGTCTGTGGTGATGCTTATATTGACCATCCATCATTTGTATCAGGTGTGATTGGACGTGTGCTTGAGGCACAAGGTTTCCGTGTCGGAATTATTGCACAGCCAGACTGGACCAATGTTGAAAGCTTCCGCGTTTTAGGTAAGCCAACAATTGCTTGGGGTGTAACCGCAGGTAATATGGATTCGATGATTAACCGTTATACGGCAGATCGTAAAATCCGTTCGGATGATGCTTATTCTCCAAATAATGAACCAAATAAACGTCCTGACCGTGCTGCAACAGTTTATTGCCAACGTTGTCGTGAAGCATTCCCTGACGTACCTGTGTTATTGGGGGGTATTGAAGGCAGTTTACGCCGTATTGCCCACTACGATTATTGGTCAGATAAAGTCCGTCGTTCGATTTTAATGGATTCAAAAGCCGATTTGCTGATGTATGGTAATGGTGAGCGTGCCATTATTGATGTGATGCATCGCTTGGCTAAAGGTGAAAAAATCCACGAGATTACAGACGTTCGTGGTACAGCATTTATTATTAATAAACATAACAAAGCATCAAAAGCAAAGTTTGTTGAAGTTGCGAGTAATGATGTAGATACGATTGGACGTGTTGATCCAATTATTAACCCATATGTCATGACTGAAGATATTGATGGCTGTGAGGTCGAAAAAGAAAAGGGTAACTCTTTAGCTCAGTATCAAGATTTCCAGAAAGAGATTGTTGCAAATCCGATTGTACGTGAAGGCGATAAACTAGATGACGACACTCAAATTGTTCAACTAAAGCCTGCGCAATCAAAAGCAATTAAACACAAATTACCACCACGAGAGTTGGCGGTCATTCGCTTACCTTCTTTTGAAGAAGTGGCAAATGATCAAGTGCTTTACGCGCATGCAAACCGTATTTTGCACCTTGAAACTAATCCTGGTAATGCCCGTGCATTGGTGCAACGCCATGGTGAACGTGATGTATGGATTAACCCACCTCCAATTCCTTTAACGACTGAGGAAATGGACTATGTGTTTGATTTACCTTATGCACGTTTGCCACATCCTACTTATGGTGATGCGCGTTTCCCTGCATTTGATATGATCAAATTCTCGGTCAACATTATGCGTGGCTGCTTTGGTGGTTGTACATTCTGTTCAATTACGGAACATGAAGGTCGTATTATTCAAAACCGTTCGGAAGATTCGATCTTACGTGAGATTGAAAAAATCCGTGATACGGCACCAAACTTCACCGGTATTATTTCAGATTTAGGTGGCCCAACAGCAAACATGTACCGTTTGCACTGTAAAGATCCTGAAATTGAGAAAAACTGTCGTAAACCTTCTTGTGTTTATCCGGGTGTTTGTCAAAACTTACATACCGATCACGCACCATTAGTGCAGCTTTACCGTAAAGCGCGCGCTATTAAAGGTGTGAAGAAGATTCTAATTGGTTCTGGTCTGCGCTATGACCTTGCGGTACTCAACCCTGAATATGTCAAAGAATTAGTACAACACCATGTTGGTGGTTATTTAAAAATTGCTCCTGAACATACCGAACAAGGCCCGTTATCTAAGATGATGAAACCGGGTATTGGTACGTATGATCGTTTCAAACAAATGTTTGACCGTTTTAGTAAAGAAGCTGGGAAAGAGCAATATTTAATTCCGTACTTTATTGCTGCGCATCCGGGTACTTCAGATTATGACATGATGCATCTTGCAATTTGGTTGAAAAAGAATGGTTTCCGTGCCGATCAGGTACAGACTTTCTATCCATCACCAATGGCAACGGCAACAACCATGTATTATTCGGGTAAAAACCCGCTTGCTAAAGTAGCTCGCTATACTGAAAAAGTTGATATTGTAAAAGGTGAAAAACGCCGTCGTCTGCATAAAGCATTCTTACGTTATCATGATCCAAACAACTGGCCATTACTTCGTGAGGCCCTAAAAGAGATGGGTCGCGCAGATTTAATTGGTAATTCGAAGCAGCATTTAATTCCGACTTATCAGCCAAAAGGCACAGAAGGGGAATATAAGTCTGCTCGTAAGAAAAATTCGTCTACAGCAGGTGATTCGGTTAAACGAAATAACCAGCAAACGAATAATCATTCGAATCAAAAGCGTCCACAAAAAGGACAGGTTCTAACGCAACATACAGGTTTACCTCCTCGTGAAACAGGAGAAAAAAGACCGTTTGGTGGGAAAAGCAAACCTAAATCTAAAGTTCGTGGATAATGATAAAACAGGCTCTTAAATAGAGCCTGTTTTGTTTTTTATGATTCTATTTAAATCGTATAATGAGATTTTTGAGTATTTAAAGTACAAAAAACGTAACGAATAATGATAAATACTAAAAATCTGACGAGCTGCACTTGATTGTTGTTGACTCTGTGATTATAAATAATGTGAGGGTGGCTAAATTTAAGCCAAGCTTGATAACTACAAGTGAAATTACTAAGTGAACCTTTTAAAAAACGGCTGTGTCGTTATCAATTAAAACAAAGCGTGATCTAGCAAAATCATTATAAAAAACTTAAAGGATGGACCCATGTACTATTTAATTACGATCTTATTATTATTTCTGGTTGCTGTTATGGCAGTGAAAAGTCTGTCACGAAGGCATCAACATGATAGTGCTTTAAAGCGCCGTGCAGTGTTAACTAGTCATGAGCAAATGACCTTAACCAGACTACAAACTGTTTTGCCTAAATTTACAGTATTGGCTCATGTATCTTTTGATGCACTTTTAACTACAAAATATGCGCATACACGTCGTAAATATCAAAATATGTCAGCTGATTTTGTTGTGCTTGATCAAAATTATCAGGTAGTTGTAGTTGTTGTTCTAGGGGAAAACGGTTTACGCCGAGCGCATCAACAATACGAGCGTCGCCTATTACAATTGGCTGGCTATCGTGTGCTTCATTATAGCAGTGTGCCTGATTATCATGACCTAAGAAGAGACTTATTGAGTCCTGAATCAGAATTAGCAACTTTGCATGCGACACCCCAGCTAGAAAGAATGTCAAACGCTTTTGTGAAGCCTTAAAAATTCGACATTAGCAAAATTGATTTGAGAACTCATTTAAGAAGATTTGAATAAAATGCTGAAATTCAAAATTTTAAAATTACTAAAAAATTGAGCAATATCACCCAAGATATTGCTCAATTTTACATGGATTTATAAATATAAAAATTATGGAAGTACCGCAACAACCGTCATTTCTACAAGTACATCTGGCGCATAGAGTTTTGATTCTACACATGTACGTGCTGGTGGGTTCCCTTCGCTAATCCATCCATCCCAAACCGCATTCATTGCTGCATAATCTTTTTCAATATCTTTTAAAAAAATCATGACAGAAAGAATATGGGTTTTATCAGTTCCAGCTTCTGCCAATAGACGGTCAATATTATCTAAAGTTTGTTGAGTCTGCCCTGTGACATCTGCGCTTGTATCATCGGCGAGTTGCCCAGCTAGGTGTACCAAATTACCTGAAATCGCAACTTCGCAGTAGCGTGAAGTAACGTGTAAACGCTTTACCGTCATAAAAATGCTCTAAAGTGGCTTTATTTAATAGTTTTGATTTTATGAAGAGTTGCTAGGTCGGTGCAAGCAAGTAGAAAAGAATTTCAGTAGATTATTGTGAGGAAGGGATATCTAAGCCATGTATCAGAAGAGCCCTGCAATATTCGGATTTGGTCGTCACGCCAATCACAGGACGATATGCCGAAAGTAAAGGTTGCTTTGGCATGTTGCAAATACATGGGTAATGAATATGCGTGGATTAGGTTACTCTAAAGTTTTAGTAAAAGGGAGTCTATTTTGTTTAAAAGTTGCTCTTTTGAGTGAAAAGTAGTCAATTACCAGAGGTTAAGCTGGAAGTCATCAGCTTGGGTCTGTAATTGATAAACGCCTATACCAATCAGGCGAAACTGGAAATGTTCGGGAATCTGCATTTCATTTAACAATAAAAATAAAACTTGGATTAAGTCCTGTAGCGACTGGATCGGTCTTTTAAAGCTTTTACTATGTTGTAGAGTCTGAAAATTCTTGAGTTTAAGTTTGATATTCACACCACGTGCATTGAGCTGTTTTTTCTCTAGTGTTTGCCACACTTTTTCGGCTAATCCATGCCAATAGGGCTGGCATTGAGCCAAAGTAAAATCACTATCAAAAGTTGTTTCTTTCGAAATTTGTTGGCGAGCTCTTTCAGCTTGAACAGGTCTATGGTCAATGCCCTGAGCATATAGATAGAGTTGTTGTCCATATTTACCGAAGTGGTGAACCAAAACAGCTTCTTCAATTTTCTGTAAATCACCTAAGGTATGTAGCTGAAGCGGCTGCAATTTTTCCTGAGTGACTTTACCCACGCCTGGAATTTTTTTAAGTGGCAAGTCTTGAATAAAACTAGCAACCTGCGAAGGTTTGATTACACATAAGCCATTCGGTTTATTCCAATCTGAAGCAATTTTTGCCAAAAATTTATTAGGGGCTACACCTGCTGATGCAGTCAGTCCAGTTAACCTAAAAATATCTTCTCGAATATGCATCGCAACCTCGGTTGCACTCGCAATCTGTTTTAGATTTTCAGTGACATCCAAATAGGCTTCATCTAAAGATAAAGGTTCAATAAGTAGCGTATATTGCTGAAAGATTGAGTGAATTTGAGCGGAAACCGTACGGTATTTTTCAAAATTTGGTTCAATAATGACAACTTGAGGACATAGTTTTCTTGCCTGACTCATCGACATGGCAGAACGCAAACCAAATTCACGGGCAGGGTAGGAGGCAGCAGCAATCACAGCTCGCGGATGATGCGAAGAAATAACGACGGGAAGATGCTTTAGATCAGGACGCTCTCGCAATTCGACTGATGCATAGAAGGCATCCATATCGATATGAATGATTTTGCGCATATTATTGTGCTTTCACGATGCCTTGCTGCTGTAAAAATTGATGCCATTGTTTGACAGATCCCTCGTAAACATTGAGATCTACAGACTTTGTGATTCCTTCAATTTTACCCTGATTACTATGCTGCCAAAAGAGCCATTTTCTTTTGTCTTTCAGCTCAGGTTTTCCTTCGTAATCTCTGACCCAAAGCGGTGTATTAGGAAAACTTCCTATTAATACAATGTGGTAAAAAGTTTTGGAAATATAAAAAACAGGCTGTTTGCCATAATGCTGTTTTAAGCGATCATGCATGATGCCTATTTCTTTAAGTAATTGTTCTTTGGTGTGCGCATTAATACAGTTACCGTCATATTCTAGATCGATAACAGGAGGAAGGGCATCGGCTTTGTTGGGTACAGTCGCAATAAAGTTATCTGCTTGCGTTTTACCACCACGGCATAGACGATAAAAGTGATAAGCGCCTACATGAAACCCATGTTCACGTGCTTTGAGCCAGTTTTCCTGAAATTTTGAATCTTTGTAATCGCCGCCTTCAGTCGCTTTTAAATAGACGAATTGGAATTTTTCCGGTGATATTTTTTTCCAGTTAATATCACCTTGATGATGAGAAACATCGAACCCTTGCACTGGATAATCCTGCGCAACAGCTTTTTGTTGATAGAACAGACCAAAATAAGCTAAGACTCCCATAACACAAGCTAAGCCAATTCCGATTAGGGTATTGTGCCGTGATGTGAAAAAAGTTTTAGCCAGTTTGCTCATTCAAAACTCGTTAAAATTTGAAGTCGACATCATAGCGTGATTCGCGAGCGAGAAACCATGCTAAAAATGCAACCGCTTATACAGACGTATCCTTTGGAATTTGCCAGAAAATAAAAGCAGTAATGACATTGATACAACCCAGACAAATGAGAGTGACATGAAACGCTGTTGTCACGTGGTCTGCACCATAATAATTAGTAAAGATATTGATGAGTGTGCCTGCTAGCGCCACACCAATACTCATTGATAGCATCATGATCATCGACAAGAAACTATTACCGCTACTCGCATCTTGTTGAGGTAAGTCTTTCAAGGTTAATGTATTCATGCCAACAAATTGCAGTGAATTTAATGTGCCAAACAAGAAAAAGTGCAAGGCTCTAAACCAAGTTGGAGTATCGACGGTCATTATTGCAAAAGAGGCAATACATAGCCCAACTAATGTTGTGTTAATGAGTAAAAAACGTCGGTAGCCAATCTTTTGAATAATCGGTCTGACAATTGGCTTTGAAAATAATGAGCCTAAGACCAAAGGAATCATCATTAAACCTGCTATGAAAGGTTCAAAGCCAAAAGCTACCTGTAGCATGAGGGGTAAAACAAAAGGCAAAGCATTACCACCAAAGCGAGCAAAGAAATTACCTAAAATACCAATTGCGTAAATTTTGTTTCTAAAGAGTCGGCTACGAA
Organism: Acinetobacter pittii; assembly: GCF_022449185.1. GTDB lineage: Bacteria > Pseudomonadota > Gammaproteobacteria > Pseudomonadales > Moraxellaceae > Acinetobacter > Acinetobacter pittii_I. Next base: position 75,429 of record NZ_JAKUKO010000010.1, on the reverse strand, counting down.
ATAATGCATTTTGATGAGTATGTGAATGATAGGCATACCATAGTGTTGCGATTATTCCGACGACTAATAATGAAATACTAAACCATTTTGAATATTCAGGTGAGGCTAAGTGTTCGATCCCTAAAGACCATCCAATCATAGCCACGACTAATAAGATGAATCCACCCAAATCAAATGTTTTGACTGAGGGTTCTTTTACATTTGGCATGACTTTTAGTGTCATTAATATGCCAAGTATACCCATAGGAATATTGATGAGAAAAATCCAGTGCCAAGTTGCAACTTCAACTAACCATCCGCCCAAAGTTGGGCCCGCCAAAGGCCCGAGTAAACCCGCGAGGCTCATTAAGCTCATCGCAGCTAAGAACTGAGTTCGAGGAATAATTTTTAAAAGTGATAATCGGCCAACAGGAAGTAGTAAGGCGCCGCCTATGCCTTGGATGACTCGGAAAAATAACAGCTCATTGAGACTCTGAGAAAGACCACAACCTAAAGAAGCCAGAGTAAAAATTACGATTGCCGATAAGAAAATATTTCTAACACCAAAGCGGTCTGCTAACCATCCACTTAGAGGAATGCAGGCAGCAACCGATAATACATAGGCCACCACTACGCTGTGCATGCGTAAAGGATCTTCATTGAGATGATGAGCCATTGCAGGAATCGCGGTATTTACAATGGTTGTGTCCAAGGCCTGCATAAAAAAGCCAATAGAAACCAAAAGAACGAGTAGTCGATATTCGGGTTGCAAGGCTTGGTGAGTCGGCGTGGCATTCATAACATTTGAAAATTAACGTTTTGGTCTAGTGTAAAACAAATTGAATTTAAAAGAAGTAAGCCAATGTTGAATACCCCTTTACTAAATCTAAGTTCTTTTGAAGGCAGAGGTGAAAATAGTTAAAACAAAAAAAGCGGCAGAACCGCTTTTTTATGGAGAGTAGGTGGGTAACTAGACAACAAATCTTTTCGGCATTTTTAAGTTTTTAATGACGTTATAAATTTGGTCAACATCATCACATACAATTAATTTAGCTCGGTGCTGAAGGGGCAGGAAACCTTCTTGAACTGCATGATCTAATTGGGCAATAAGAGCGTTATAAAAGCCATTTACATTATATAAAATCATGGGCTTTTGATGTTGGTTGAGTTGGCCCCAAGTGGCTATTTCCAATATTTCTTCAAATGTTCCTAAACCACCCGGCAACGCAATAAATGCACTTGCACGTTCTGCCATCATGGCTTTACGTTCATGCATGGTTTCTACGACATGTAATTCAGTTAGGCCTGCATGTGCGACTTCATAATCAAGCATAAATTCAGGGATCACACCCACAGCTTCTCCGCCGTTTGCGAGAACGCTCTCTGCGACTTGTCCCATTAAGCCAATACTGGCGCCGCCATAGACTAAACCAAATCCTTGTTCAGCGATTCCATGAGCAAGTTCAATTGCTTTTTCTCGGTAGATTGGGTTATTTCCTGCACGTGAACCACAATATAATGCAATAAGAGGTTGTTTTGTTTTTACAGCTGTTATTGGTGAATCATTTACTGCCATTGTTAATACGCTATTCATTGTTTTATTTTTACCTTATCACGTTCATATTTCTTGTCTACAGTAAGCAAAAGATATGACAACTTTATAAGCAGATTTATAAGAAAGATTCATGTTTTGTATGGGTTTGGTGAATGCTAGTCATGAACAAATAAAAATGATGAATTTATGTTAAATCTTGCCTATACTAAAAATTCGTTTAACAACATATGAACAAATATGGGTAGTGGTTGTAGTCGCTCCGTTTTAATTTCTTGTCTTAAAAAAACATTTTCCTCACTTTGTATAGGCGCGCCTGCTGTGTTGCCAAATAAAGATAAAATCCAAACAACACAGGAGCAGGATCAATGATCTTTGAATGGATGTCTGATCCCTCTGCTTGGGTGGGTTTAGCAACTTTAATCGTTCTGGAAATTGTATTGGGGATCGATAACCTCGTCTTTATCGCGATTTTGGCCGAAAAATTGCCTCCAGAGCAAAGAGCTAAAGCACGTATAATCGGTTTAGTGCTTGCCTTGGGAATGCGCCTTATACTCTTAGCCTCAATTGCTTGGGTCGTGACGCTGACTGAACCACTCTTCCATATTTTTGATCATCCATTCTCTGGTCGTGATTTGATTTTATTATTCGGTGGTGTGTTCTTATTATTTAAAGGCACCATGGAATTGCACGAACGGATGGAAGGGAAACAACTTCATAAAGAAGATAATCCTGTTCATGCTGCATTCTGGATGGTTATTGTCCAGATTGTTGTGCTTGATGCTGTATTCTCGTTAGACAGTGTGATTACAGCTGTAGGTATGGTGAAAGAGCTGTCAGTCATGATGGTTGCCGTTGTTATTGCTGTCGGAATCATGTTGTGGGCATCAAAACCACTCATGGATTTTGTCAATAAACATCCAACAGTTGTCATTCTGTGTCTTGGCTTCTTGATGATGATCGGTTTCTCTTTGGTGGTGGAAGGCTTTGGTTTCCATATTCCGAAGGGCTACTTATATGCTGCAATTGGTTTCTCGGTTTTGGTGGAAATTATCAACCAGAGCATGCGCCGCAATCAGGAAAAAATGGTTACCACCACAGACTTGCGTTATCGCACTGCCTCTGCGGTTTTGCGTATGTTAGGTAGCAAAAGTACTGGTTCTTCAGACAATCAATCTTCTGATAAAGAAGATGTATTAGCGACGCAAGCTTTTGCAGATGAAGTTTTTGACGAAGAAAATGGTGCTTATCACAGTGTGCTTGTACAAGGTGTGCTTGGTTTATCAGAGCGCCCAGTAAAGTCTGTTATGACTCCACGTCCTGAATTAGAGTGGATTGATTTAGACGATGAACCTGAAGTTTTAAAAGAACGTTTAATGTCAATGACTCACTCTCGTTTGATCGTTGCACGTGGTGAGCTTGATAATATTGAAGGTATTGCGCTTACGCATAAAGTTTTAAATAACTTTATTGAAACAGGCGTGATTGATTTCCAAAAGCATTTACGTGAACCTGTGATTGTGCATGAAAATGCTCAAGTACTTATGGTGATGGAACAATTACGTCAAGCTCCTTTACAAATGGCGATCGTATTAAATGAATATGGTTCTATCGAAGGTATCGCAACGCCAATTGATATTTTAGAAGCGATTGCTGGTGAATTCCCAGATGAAGATGAATTAGACGCTGCTGCTGAAAGCTTGGCAGATGGTTCATTAATGCTTGAAGGTTCAACTGATATTCGCCATGTATCACTTTTATTAGGCCGTGATCTCGTTGACGAAAGTGAGCAGTATTCAACTTTATCGGGCTACCTGTTATTCCATTTAGGTCGTTTACCGGAAAATGGTGAAGCTGTTGAGGCAGACGGTTATCGCTTTGAAGTGATTACGATGGAAGGTCATAAAATTGAGAAAGTTCATATTGTTTCTATCGAGCAAGATGAATCAAAAGATTAAATGACGTTTTAAGTCTAGAAACATCATAAAATAGCTCAACTCTGAGCTATTTTTTTATTTGAGAAATACCAAATGACCCAACAAACTTGTCCATGTGGAAAAGGCCGCTATATAGAATGTTGTGAGCCTTTACATTTAGGCACAGCCAAAGCACTAACGGCAGAGCAGCTTATGCGTTCACGTTATAGCGCTTTTGCATTACAGCAAATTGATTATATTGTGCAAACGACTGCTTTAGGTCAGCAAACAGCACTAGATAAAGATGCCATCGCAGAGTGGAGCAAACAAAATCAATGGTTGGGTTTAGAGGTGGTTAATGCCAACGAAAAATTAGATAAAACCCACGCACAGGTTGAGTTCAAGGCTCACTATCATGATGGACAAAAAGCCCAAATTCATCATGAGGTTTCACATTTTGTTTATCACCAGCAAAAATGGTTTTTCCTCGACCCAACGGTCGATATGCACGTCACAATGAAACAACCTTGTATATGTGGTTCAGGAAAAAAATTTAAGCAATGCTGTGCACAATTTCTGTAAGTTTATCTTAAAATACGCCCACTGTTTGGCCTGAGGGAAAGGGCGATGTTACTCACCGTTATTTATATTATTGCGATTACTGCGGAAGCCATGACAGGTGCATTATCTGCTGGTCGACGGAGTATGGACTGGTTCGGTGTCGTACTGATTGCCTGTGTAACTGCTTTGGGTGGTGGTTCGGTGCGAGATGTGTTGCTTGGTCATTATCCTTTAACTTGGGTAAAACATCCAGAATACTTGGTCCTGACCTGCTGTGCTGCATTTGTCACGATTATTATTGCCAAATGGATGCGTCATTTACATAACATCTTTTTGGTGCTCGATGCTTTAGGTTTGATTGGGTTTACGATCATTGGTTGCCAGATCGCCCTACAAATGGGACATGGTTTTGTCGTATCAGCAGTAGCTGGGGTGTTGACTGGAGTATCTGGCGGTATTTTACGTGATATTTTATGTAACGATGTCCCGTTCGTTTTCCGCCGTGAACTCTATGCGAGTATCTCTTTTGTGGCAGTCATCTGTTACTGGGTTTGTCAAGATTTGGGTTTAAGTCTAGAGTTAACCGTTATTTCAACTTTAATTTTTGGCTTTACCTTACGTCTGATTGCGATCTATTTTGGTTTAGAAATGCCTAAATTTATTTATAAAGATGATGATGCAGAATCGGCTTCTTCAACCGACGAACATTAATCATGCAGAATTCGATGTGAGCATGCTATAACAATAAAATATATTGTCTTGCTCACTTATTTTTTCCAGTAGAGTTTTTCCTATGGATCTGGTTTCACGTATACAAAATCTTCCAATTGGCAAATTTCACTACACATTACTGTGGGTGGTTGGTTTAGGTTGGATGTTTGATGCGATGGACACAGGGATCATTGCTTTTATTATGACAACGCTTGTTAAAGACTGGGCATTAACACCAGCCGAAAGCGGTTGGATTGTAAGTATCGGTTTTGTAGGAATGGCTATTGGAGCTGTTTGTTCGGGAGCTTTAGCAGATCGTTTTGGCCGTAAAACGGTATTTGCGATTACGATGGCCATCTATAGCATTGCCACTGCCTTATGTGCTTTTGCTCCAGACTTAAAGTGGTTATTAATTTTTCGTTTTATTGTTGGTCTTGGGCTTGGTGGTCAGTTACCCGTTGCAGTGACATTGGTGAGTGAATATATACCTGCACATGTACGTGGTCGTTTTATTGTACTACTTGAAAGTTTTTGGGGTTTAGGTTGGTTAGTTGCTGCACTCATTTCTTATTTTATTATTCCTAAATTTGGTTGGCACATTGCATTTCTCATGGGTGGCCTCCCACTCATTTATATTTTAGTGATTTGGAAAAAACTCCCTGAATCGATACCTTATTTGATTAACCGTGGACGTGTTGAAGAAGCACACGCATTAGTTCAAAAATTAGAAGCCCAAGCAGGCGTTCAAATTGTTCACCATATTGAAGTCGTGCCAGTAGCCATGCGACAAAAAGTCTCTTTTAAACAACTTTGGAGTGGTCAATTTGCTCGCAGAAGCTTAATGCTTTGGCTCATCTGGTTTGGGATCGTATATTCCTACTACGGGATCTTTACGTGGCTGCCAAGTTTATTAGTGAAACAGGGCTATGACATCGTTAAATCTTTTGAATATGTTTTGCTTATGATTTTGGCGCAGCTACCAGGCTACTTGGCAGCGGCATGGTTTGTAGAGCGATTAGGTAGAAAAATTACACTCGCTGCATTTATCGGGTTTTGTGCCTTGTCTGCATATTTCTTTGGACAAGCCGATAGTGTAAATAGCATTATGTTTTGGGGTTGTCTCATGTCCTTCTTTAATTTGGGTGCATGGGGAGTGTTATATACCTATACACCAGAGCAATATCCAGCCAACATTCGGGCTTTCGGTTCGGGCTGGGCATCGGCAATGGGCCGTTTAGGTGGAATTTTGGCGCCGATCGTCGTCACTCATATGATGGTTTCCAAAAATGGGTTTAGCCACGTTTTTATGATGTTTACTATTGTTTTACTTTTGGTTGCAGCTGTAATTTTAATATTAGGTGAAGAAACCCAAGGTAAAAGACTAGAGTCGATCGGTCTCTAGTTTTGCCTAACTTTATAGCAAGTAACTAAAAATATAGAGAGATGAGACATAATTTGACGCTCAGGTGACAGAGTCCCTCTTGTGTCTGTAACATAGCCCACTTAGCATAAGACTCACTTAAAATAACGACTGATTTGGAAGATAAGCTGACTATGACCAGCCTTGCGCATCAAGCGACAGAAAACCGCTCTGTAGCCGAATTTACTGAACAGGCTTACCTGAATTATGCCATGTACGTCATTATGGACCGTGCATTGCCACATATCAGTGATGGCTTAAAACCTGTACAGCGCCGTATTGTCTACGCCATGAGCGAGTTGGGCTTAAAAAGCAGTGGTAAGCCAAAAAAATCGGCCCGTACTGTAGGTGACGTACTCGGTAAATATCATCCGCATGGTGATTCGGCATGTTATGAAGCCATGGTGTTGATGGCTCAGCCGTTTAGTTATCGCTATCCTTTAATTGAAGGTCAAGGGAACTGGGGTTCGCCAGATGATCCTAAATCGTTTGCTGCGATGCGTTATACCGAGGCAAAACTTTCTGCCTACAGTGAGTTATTACTAAGTGAGTTAGGACAAGGCACGAGTGAATGGCAAGATAACTTTGACGGTTCATTAAAAGAACCGATTACGTTGCCAGCTCGAGTTCCTAATATTCTGCTGAATGGTACAACCGGTATTGCGGTTGGTATGGCGACTGATATTCCGCCACATAATTTGCGTGAAGTGATTAAAGGAACAATTGCCTTAATTCGTAATCCGCAAACATCAGACGAGAAATTGGCTGAATATATTCCAGCGCCGGATTTACCAACAAAAGCTGAAATTATTACTCCGCCAGAAGAATTACTCAAAATCCAGACGACTGGACGTGGTAGTTACCGCATGCGAGCGGTTTATACCATCGAAAAAAATGAAATCGTGATTACCGAATTGCCGTATCAAGTATCGGGTTCTAAGGTGATCACTCAAATTGCCGACCAAATGCAGGCTAAGAAGCTACCATTAGTGGTGGATGTGCGTGACGAGTCGGATCATGAAAACCCAACACGACTCGTGATTGTACTGCGTTCTAACCGTATTGATGCAGAAGCGGTAATGAGCCACTTATTTGCGACTACCGATTTAGAATCAAGCTACCGTGTTAATTTAAACATGATTGGTGAGGATGGTCGTCCTCAGGTTAAGTCGATTCGACGTATCTTGCTTGAGTGGATTGAGATCCGTAAAAAAACGGTTACTCGCCGTTTGGAATATCATTTAAACCGAATTGAAAAACGTCTACATATTTTGGCAGGCCTTTTAATTGCTTATCTCGATATTGATACGGTTATCCGTATTATTCGTGAAGAAGATCAACCTAAACCTGTATTGATGGATCATTTCAAAATTGATGAGATACAGGCAGAAGCAATTTTAGAACTCAAGTTACGCCATTTAGCAAAACTTGAAGAGATGGAAATCCGTCAAGAACAGGATGAGCTCTCAGCAAAAGCAGCGATTATTCGTGAGCAATTAGAAAATCCAGAATCTTTAAAGAATCTAATTATTGGTGAATTAAAAGAAGACGCGAAAAAGTTTGGTGACGAACGCCGTTCTCCAATTGTTGCACGTGCTGAAGCTGTTCAAATTAGAGAACAAGATTTAATGCCAGCTGAAGCAGTAACGGTAGTTTTATCTGAAGCGGGATGGATTCGTGCTGCAAAAGGTGCAGATGTTGATGCAGAGAATTTAAACTATCGTGCTGGCGACCAATATTTAAGTCATGCGGTGGGCAAAACTAATCAACGAATTTATTTCCTTGATGAGACAGGGCGTAGTTATGCCTTGCCTATTAGCAGTTTGCCATCAGCAAGAGGTTTAGGCGAGCCATTAAGTTCGAAACTTGCTCCTGCAAGTGGAGTCGCGTTTATTCAGGTCTATTTAGATGATGAAGAGTCAGAACTTATTGCTGCTAGCTCATCAGGTTATGGCTTTAAAACTCAAGTCAAACAGCTAGATACCAATGCCAAGGCAGGAAAAAGTTTCTTGTCAGTACCTGAAAAGTCAAAAGCGCTACCGTTAATATCTGCCCAAAACATGACACATTTGGCTGTACTCAGCTCAGCAGGTCGACTCCTGATTATTGATTTATCAGAACTGCCAAATTTAAATAAGGGTAAAGGTAATAAGTTGATACAACTTGAAGCGAAAGAGCAGATTTTATCCATGACAACCCTGAACTTAGATGAAATAATTCAGGTGGTTGCAGGTCAACAACATCTAAAATTAAAAGGTGATGATCTACAGAAATACATGGGTAAACGAGCTTCAAAAGGGCACCTCTTACCACGTGGATATCAAAAAGCAAATAAACTGTTGATTCAGAGATAAAGCTAGCGTCGGGCAACATAAATACGCTATATATGGCAATAAGTTCAAGCAATGAACTGAACTTATTGGTATTGGATAACGATTAAAAGGACAGCAATTTGGAGTACGCAATTTGTACTCCATGCAAAAAATTTGACAGGGTCAAATTGTCAAAACTTCTGTCTCATAATCTTGTTCGAAAGTGTCATGAATGTGCCAATAAGTTTTAAATATGTTCTGGCACCAAGAAGCTAAAGAATAGCTGGGGCATTGAATAACAGTTATTACTAAGGATTACGAATCGGAGATAATGGCATTATGGAAAAGATTTGGTTTGCAGAATACCAAAAAACAGGGATTCCAGAAACAGTAGCATTGCCTGCGGAAAATACCTCTCTTGTTGATATTTTTGAGAGTAATTTCCAAAAATTTGGTTCTCGTGATGCCTTTATCTTTATGGATAAAGCGATGTCATTTAACGAGTTGGAACTTGCAAGCCGTAAGTTCGCGACCTATTTGCAAAATTTGGGGTTAGCAAAGGGAACTCGTGTGGCAGTGATGATGCCAAACGTATTGCAATATCCTGTAGTTGCATTAGCTGTGTTACGTGCAGGCTTAGTATTAGTGAATGTAAACCCACTTTATACTGCGCGTGAGCTTGAGCATCAATTAAATGACTCAGGTTCAGAAGTACTCGTGATTATCGAAAACTTCGCCAGTGTTTACCAAAGCATTTTAGGTAAAACTCCTGTGAAGCATGTTGTGGTTGCGACAGTAGGAGATATGCTTGGTACGCTTAAAGGTACATTAGTAAATTTCGTATTACGTAAAGTGCGTAAGCAAATTCCTGCTTGGAATATTCCAGGGTACGTTAAATTTAATACAGCATTAAATAAAGTAAGTCCGAGTAATTATAAGCGTCCAAATTTAACTTTAAGTGATACTGCCGTGCTTCAATATACGGGTGGTACTACAGGTGTTTCAAAAGGTGCGGAATTAACACATCTTAATTTGGTTGCCAACCTTTTACAGTGTGATGGTATCTTCCAAAGTAAATTTGGTGCAAATGATGGTGCTAAAGGCGACCGTATTGTTTGTGCATTACCGCTTTATCATATTTTTGCGTTCATGGTTTGCGCGATGTACGGTATGTATAAAGGTCAGGCAAATATCTTGATTCCGAACCCACGTGATTTACCAGCGGTAATTAATGAATTACGTAAATATCAGCCATCATTCTTTCCAGCAGTAAATACATTATTTAATGCTTTAGTAAACAATGAAGAATTTAAACAACTTGACCATAGCAATCTAAAAATGGCGATGGGCGGTGGTATGGCAGTTCTACCTTCTACAGCAGAAGCGTGGAAGAAAATTACTGGTACAACCATTATTGAAGGTTATGGTTTGTCTGAGACTTCTCCAGTAGCGACTGCAAACCCTCCTGCATCTACTGAATTTAGCGGCACAATTGGTATTCCATTACCTTTAACAGAAGTTGCTATTTTAGATGATGATGGCAAAGAAGTTGCCTTAGGTGAGCAAGGTGAAATCTCTATTCGTGGTCCTCAAGTCATGAAAGGCTATTGGAAGCGTCCTGATGAGACTGCGAAAGTCATGACTGCAGACGGTTTCTTCCGTACTGGTGATATCGGTGTTATGGATAGCCGTGGATATACTAAAATTGTAGACCGTAAAAAAGATATGATTTTAGTTTCTGGCTTTAACGTTTATCCAAGCGAAATCGAAGAAGTTATTGCTAAACATCCAAAAGTATTGGAAGTTGCAGCAATTGGTGTTCCTGATGAAAAATCAGGTGAAGTGCCAAAACTCTTTATCGTGAAAAAAGACCAAAGCTTAACAACTGAAGAAATTTTGAACTTTGCTAAAGAAAACTTAACAGGTTATAAACGCCCTCGTTATGTTGAGTTTATGGATGAATTACCTAAATCAAACGTAGGCAAAATCTTACGTAAAGACTTACGTAAGCCAGCCTAAAAAGTTAATAAAAAAGCGCTTTAGGGCGCTTTTTTTATTTTTACATTTTGTTGTGGCTCTTCATAAACCAGCGGTCTATGTAAGGACGTCCAATTCCGACCATCCCAACAAAAACTAGCATTGTGCCCAATTGCAAACGCAGATGAGTTAAATCAAGCTGACCATAACTTAAATAATTATCTGCTAAGCAATATATCGTAATCACAATGAGCCAGTGCCATAAAGTAAGTCGTTTAATACCGACTGCAATAAAGGTAATTGTTAAAATAACAAAGGTGCCAAGTGTCGATTGCCAATTTAGATTTGCACAAATCACACTCAATAAAAAAGCGACAATAGGAAGTACGATTTTTAATATACGGTCTACCTGAAGTTGATTTTGTTTTTGCTTCTCTAAGACTTCAAACAATTCTTTTTGATCAGGTTGTTGCATATATGGCCCTATTAATCAGTGATGACAAGTGATTGCATAAAATTTCAGGTAAAAACGCAATGTTATGATAGCATGATCAACAGTATTTTCAGTGATGGATGGCACTATGCAGGGCATCAGCGGCATTATCTATATTATTTTAGTGGCATGTTTGCTGCCATACGCATTTACCGTAATTGCAAAATTTACGGGTGGTTTTCAGCCCGTCGATAATCAAAACCCGAGAGCTTTTTTGGCTAAAACAACAGGCCTTGCTGCTCGCGCTAATGCCGTACAACAAAATAGCTTTGAAAGCCTACCTTTATTCTTAACTGCTATTTTAATGGCTGAATATATGGTTGTTCCAGAATATTTTATTCTGAGATTAGGTTGGGCATATATTATTTTAAGAGTTATTTATGGTATCTGCTATTTAAGTAACTGGGCAACTTTACGCTCGATTGTTTGGTTCTTATCGATATTGTGTCCAATCTTTTTACTTGTGGTCACGATAAAACTGACTTGAGTGTCATTCTATCATCATTCATATCAACTTTCGCGTGTGCCCATTGTATAATCGGCATCATTTTGATGATATCCACGCTATAATCGAGTGGATTTTACATCTGACTTCATAACGAAAGAGTATTGATATGAGTTACAGCAATATCCCAGCAGGTAAAGATGCGCCAAATGACATCTATGTCATCATTGAAATTCCTGCAAATGCAGCACCAATTAAATATGAAATCGATAAAGATTCTGATGCATTGTTTGTAGACCGTTTCATGGGTACAGCAATGTTCTATCCAGCAAACTATGGCTATGTTCCAAATACTTTGTCTGAAGATGGCGACCCATTAGACGTACTTGTTGTAACTCCACATCCTGTTGCTGCTGGTTCTGTAATTCGTTGCCGTCCAGTGGGTAAATTAAACATGGAAGATGACGGTGGTATTGATGCGAAATTAATCGCTGTTCCACATGAAAAATTATCTCCACTTTACAAAGACGTGAAGGAATATACAGATCTTCCTCCGTTATTGATTAGCCAAGTTGAGCATTTCTTCAGTCACTATAAAGATTTAGAACCAGGTAAGTGGGTAAAAATCAGTGGTTGGGAAGGTGCTGATGTTGCTAAAGCAGAAGTATTAAAAGCAATTGAAGCTGCTAAATAAGCTTTTAATTTATAAGCTCAGAATTTCTCAATTGAGATTCTGAGCCTAATAAAAAACCTACATCTGTTGCCAGACGTAGGTTTTTTTATGCTTGATAGATCTATGAATTAGAATAATTTCACAGGGATATCAAGGAAGATACGCCATTCGTTTGTATCACCGATGTACGCATTAGATTGGTAAGCATCACTTGCACGGTAGTAAGAGTTACGAATACGAAGGCTTGCATCTTTTGCGAAACCACTTTGAACTGTGTATTTCACTTGGTTAAAGAATTCGTGTTCTTCAGCATCATCAGTTAAACCTTTAACTTTGATGTCCCAACCGTATACAAATGCAGTTGTCCAGTTTAGACCAGGTAATACGCCTAACTTACCAAAATCAAGACTGTATTGGATTTGTGCAGATTTTTCATCGTTGCCGATGAAGTCAGACATATAAGAGTTTGGTAAATAAATACTTTGGAAACCATCAGCATTTTGGCCGTAATCATAACCTACGTTACCACTGTTCTGTTGGTAGGCAACCATTACATTATGTGGGCCAGTGTTGTACGCTGTAGAAATTGCCCAAATATTGTTTTTACGGTTAGACTTGTCATCAGTAGTTTCTGAATATGTGATAGCATTTTCATCAAACTTAGTATGATAACCACTGAAATCATAAGTTAATGAACTGTCATTAGCCAGAGGCTGTTTAAAGTTCACATTCACATAATGACGTTCAAGAGCATTTTTGCTGTCTAGACCATAGTAAGATGCATTTAAATTGTCATCAAACTTATATTTAGCACCCCAAACAATGGCGCGATCAAGCCCATTACCATTTACATCCGCATCGGTATTGATTTGATCAGACATTTGGTCTTTAGTAAATTTACCAGCAACCAATTCAAGATTCTTGATTTCATGGCTGGTTAATAAAGTACCTGTAAAGTATTCAGGAACCATACGTCCAGTATTACTTGCAAGAACAGGTAGGTCGAGTACTTGAGTACCGTAACGCACTGTTGTATTCGAGAAACGTGCTTTAACGTTCGCACCGCCACGAGCCCAGTGATCGTAAGCGGAACCGTCGTTATGTTTAGGAATCATTTGGTTTCCGGCATTTTTATTTTCACCGATTTTAAATGAACCGTCGCCAACAACGCCAACACCAACGCCAACAATACCAGGGGTAAAGCCAGATTCGATGTTTACAATTGCCGATTGAGCAACTGAGCTAGTATCTTTCGCGCCTTGTTTCTTGTCGCGAGTTAGATAACCTGTACGGAAGAGAATAGAACCGTTCGCATCTTCAACAAATCCTTTTGCCTCACTTTGCTCGCTTGCCTGAGCTGAGGAAATTATTGCCGCAGAAATGAGAACTGCTAATGTAAGTTTTTGTGCTTTTAGCATATTTAAAGAACCTCATAAAAACGATAAATCCTGTGCCTTGTTATAGTTCAAAGCCTAGGATTTCCATCAATTGTATAAGTAATCTATAAAAAAGATATATTTTTGTTGATTTTATTTTATATATGCTATGCAGAAATTGATTAATGTGCTACTGGTTATTTAATAAATTTACTAATCGTCTTTTATACTTAATCTATTGTTTAAAATAAAAAAAGTAATTTCATTTTTAGTTGATTTTTACCATTTATTTTATATTTAAACATCAAAAAATAGTTGATTCTTGTGTTTATTTTTTAATCATTTTTGTGGGATATGTTTACTTTTTAGTCTTTCCTTGAGTTGATTTTTTCAACGATTTATTTTAAACACTATTCAAAATGTTACTATGTAACATAATTTTCAAAAACAAAATGTATAAGAATGGATTGTCACAATAAGCCAATCGAATTGAATTGAAGTGATCGAATTTAGTGCAATATATTGCTTAAATTATGTGCACTATCCATTTTGTACATATTGTTGCTTAAAAAAGATCCAAAATAGTTCATCAGTTTAAATGGGTCATAAATAAAACAGGTCTAATTATTAGAAATGCGCTGTATCAGACCATTACAAGCATTGCCCTCAAGAAATTTACGTACTTTTTATACCTCGACTTTAAGATTAAATAGAAAATTTATGTGCAACAAATGAATACTCCTTACCTCGTTTAGTAATTTCCGATAAGGGGTTTTCATATGTCTAGTATTTTATATTACATAACAGTTTTATTTTATCGGTATGTTTTTTCTACATATATTTTTATAAAAATTAAACATGGGTTCTATGATAAAGCGAGTTTGATCACGAAATTAATGAACAGCACTGATAGCAAATTTGTACTTGGCACAGCAATTGCTAAAGCTCAATTAACACAATTTGTTTAATTCCTATAAATCGTGCGTTCATTGTGGGGGAGATCAAAATGATGAAATTTGCACTTAAGGCAGTAACTCTTGGTATCTGTGCAGCAGGGTCAACTATGGCTATGGCTGAAGATGCTCCATCTTTTTATGGAATCACGGCAACAGGTAGTGTGGCAGCGACCACAGACTACCGTTTCCGTGGTGTTACCCAATCGTCAAATAACCCAGCTATTCAAGGTGGGTTCACTTTTTCTCATAAGTCAGGTGCTTATGTTGCGCTTTGGGGGTCAAGCGTAGACTTTAATACACCTGGCGTTTCAACTGAAACTGATATCTCTTTAGGTTATACAAATACATTAAAATTGTCTGATACGCTTGCACCAACTTATGATGTGGGTGTAATTCATTATGGCTATATTGGTTCTGACTCAAAATTTACTAACCCATACAATGGTGATACAGGTTTTGACTTTACCGAGTTTTATGGAAAATTAACTTTTGCTGATTCTTTATTTAAAGGTGATGCACTTAGTGTGGGCGTAAGCTATTCAGATGATTATTGGGGCCACTCTGATGAGTTCTGGTATTTTAACGTAGGTTATTCAGCACCAATTGCAGACACTGGATTTACTGGACTTGCTTCAGTTGGTTATAACAAGCTTAAAAACAAAGATTCTTTACTTGTAGTTGCAGGTGGACCAGGTGAAGATGATAGCTATATTGATTATAAAGTCGGCGTAAACTATAACATCTTGGGTATTGTTGCTGAGCTAGATGTTGTCGGTACAGATATTAGTACTTCTGGCATGACTGATGCTCAGAAAAAACCTTATGACACAGGTTTAGTGTTTAGTTTAACTAAAACATTCTAAGTTTGAGTTTTAAAAAAGCGGGTGAGTAACCCGCTTTTTTATTAGTTTTCTATTTCAGAAAGTAGCTGTTTTAACTGGTTAAGCTCAATATCCGTAGCTTTAGACAGAGGTTTACGTGGTGAACCCGCAGAGACACCTTTTAGTTGTAAACCAGCTTTAATCGTTTTAGGTAAACCACCATTTACAATAAAGCGTAGTAGAGGAAGTTGCTGATAAAATGACTTCTGAGCTTGTTCCAATTCACCATTTTTTACATGTTCAATAAGCTGTTGAGGTCGCTGACCTAATAGGTTCGGTGCTGCTGTACACCAGCCGCTTGCTCCAGCACATAAAGCTTCTAATGCTAGAGGGTTACAGCCGTTATAAAAAGGGAGTTCTCCTTTTGATAACTCATAAATTTTATGCATGCGCTGAATATCACCGCTACTTTCTTTCACCATCGTAATATTTGCAATGCTATTAAACATACGCACAATTAACTCTGGAGACATATCAACACCGCTAGTCGCGGGGTTGTTATAAATCATAATTGGTAGTGTGGTTTCTTGGGCAATTGCTTGATAATATTCAAAAATCTCTTGGTCTGTTAGCTTCCAATAAGATATAGGAATTACCATAAGTGCATCCGCACCATAGCTCTGCGCGATTTGAGCTTTTTTGATAGCTTGATCAGTCGTGAGTTCTGAAATTCCAATAATGACAGGCACGCGTTTATTAATACTTTCAATTGAAGTTTTTGCGACTAAGCACCATTCATCCCATTCAAGATAAGCGCTTTCGCCTGTACTGCCTAAAGGTGCAATTGCGTCGCAGCCATTTGAAATCAGTAAATCCAGCATTTGTTTCAAAACAGGAAGATTAATAGTGTTGTCATCAGAAAATGGGGTAACAGGGTAGCCAATAATGCCGTTTAATTTCATGGTCGAGGTCTCTTTTTAAATACAGTCAGAATGTCTTTTCAAAGCCTTACGTGCGTAGTAGGCAAAGTTCACTTTGTTGCGTTTATCGGTAGATACCCAGTCATGAGCTTCTGTGGCTAAATCGTGTGGGATCGGCTGAATTTGCCCAGCAGACATGGCTAGTAGTTGCAGTTGAGCTGCGCGTTCGATTAAAAGAGCCAAGTTACATGCTTCTTCAATGGTTTTTCCTGTAACCAGTTGACCATGGTGAGACAACAAAACAGCGCGGTTTTTACCAAGAGCAGAAGAAATCAAAATACCTTCTTCGTTGCCTACAGGAACACCCGGCCAATGGCCTACAAATGAGCAATCTTCGTAAAGTGCGCAGACATCCATTTGAGAAATCGTGAGCGGAATTTGAAGCATGGAAAGAGCCGCGACATGCGTAGGGTGTGTATGGATTATGCAGTTCACCTCTGGATGTTTTTTATAAATCCATGTATGAAAACGGTTGGCTGGGTTTGCCATACCTTCTTGATTGATGGGTTCTAAATCTTGGTTCACTTCAAGTAAGTTTGAAGCAGTAATTTCATCAAAACCTAAACCGAAACGTTGGGTAATAAAGGTCTCTTTATTTTCACTACGGCAAGTGATTTGACCTGCTAAACCAGCATCATGGCCATGGTCAAATAAAATACGACAAGTGAGTGCAAGCTTTTGACGATCAGTTAAATCTGAGTCGCTAATCCACTTTTGCATGTCTTGCTGTGCGTGTTGCATGAGGTCTTGTTTGTTTACAGAAGCTGTCTTCATCTCTTCTCCAGTCCAGTTGACCAAATTCAGTAGGTGAAGGCAGAATAGAAAATAACTGGATGAATCAATACATCCAGTTTTTATAAGTTATATGGTCCAGATGGGGCAAATATGCTAAGACCTTGGCAAGTACATTTTCGTATCGATGAAAGAGAAGAAAAAACAGTTTTTCTAAGACTGACCAACTTGATTAGTCAGGAAATTTTAAGTGGCCGTTTGGTGCAAGGAACTATGTTGCCAGGGTCTCGTAGTTTGTCAAAAGAACTAGGGATTAATAGAAAAACAGTACAAGCAGTCTATGAAGAATTAGAAGCACAAGGATGGCTGGTGACTCGCCCCCGAAAAGGCACATTTGTGGCAGATGTTTTGCCGGAAAAACAGTTTCAAATAGAGCTAGTATCTGAGCGAAAAGTTAATGATAAGCCGATTATTCAAGAAGCTGCCTTATACCCACATAATGATGGTGTACCAGATCCGAGGCTTATTCCATACGAATTATTTTCACGAGCCTATCGGCATGCACTGATTAAAATTACGCAAAACCAGTACATGGGTTATGGCGACCCACGGGGGATGATTGAGTTAAGACAAGCTTTACAACAAATGCTATCGATGGAACGTTTTATGAATGTTGCTGAAGATGAAATTTGTATTGTACGTGGTAGTCAGATGGGAATTTTTCTTGCATCTCGTGCATTACCTAATCGGCAGGGTGTTATCGTTATTGAGGAATTATATTATCCATCTGCTTTTAAAGCATTTCAGTCAAATGGCTTTCAAGTGGTTTCTGTTAAATTAGATGAACAAGGTGTTGTCATTGAAGATTTAGAACGGATTTTACAAGAGCATTCTGTAGCTGCCATTTATACAACTCCGCATCATCAATATCCTACAACCGTTACCATGACAATGAGCCGTCGTCTTCAACTCTTGGAGCTTTCAAAAAAAAGGGGCTTTTATATTATTGAAGATGATTATGACCACGAATTCCACTATGACAGTCGGCCTATGCCACCCTTAGTGAGTTTGCCTCATTCTGAATTGGTCATTCATGTGGGTTCATTGTCTAAAGTTTTTGCACCCGGTATTCGCTTGGGTTACATCGTGGCATCTTCACCAATCATTCAATCCATTACTGAAGATATTTTATTGATTGATCGGCAAGGTAATAACATTACGGAACTTGCGTTAGCAGATTTAATGCAGCGAGGGGAGATCAAACGACACATCCGTAAAATGAAAAAAATATATCAACTACGCCGTGACCATGCATTAATTGAGTTCCATCGAATTTTTGCTGAGACTGTTCAGATACAATCACCTGCAGGTGGAATGGCTTTGTGGGTTAAATTCCAGAAACCATTTACTCAAGATCAGCTTATAAAATTAAAAGAACTCAACATTGATACAGAGCAGAAGTTTAAACAGGGGGAGCCATCTAACCATTGTATTCGTTTTGGCTTTGCTGCTTTATCAGAGAAGGAAATCACTGCTTTAATCGAGAAGCTAAATGAGATTCTTAATAAAAGAACAGTAAACTCATAATCCGCTGTTTTATTTTAAGAAAGTTCACTCTAATTCATTTCTACATTTTTGAATCTCTGAGACAAAGCTAAGCAAAAAAGGGGTAACTTGTGACTTATATTCTTCAGTTTGTAGCATCTCGCTAATTTGTTCAGGAGACTTGCCGATGAGAGAAATCCTTAAAAATAAATCTTCAAAGAAATTGCTGCTAACAGTCGACAATACTCTTCTTAAAGAAACTAGCATGTCGTCGCCGCGGCTGGATGCGTGAACCAGAACAATAGGTATGTCTATAATTTCGGTACGGGAAACCATCCAGTCAATTGCATTTTTAAGACCACCCGGAATACAACGAATATATTCAGGACTTGAGATAATAATGCCATCTGCATCGGAAACAGATTTGATGAAATCTTCCACTACAGTAGGCGTTTTTTCTCCTTCATTATCTGGAGAAAAGACAGGCAGATTATTAATATGATCAAAAACTGTGAATTCAATGTCGGACGGTGCTATATCCTTTATTGCCCTTAATAGAGCAGTATTTGTAGATTCTTTTCTTGCACTACCTGAGATAGCCAAAATTTTCATAGCGTCCTCTTTTTTGCCTTTTTATATAGGCATCAATAAATTCTTTAATGAACAAATTATATGCATATTAAAAAAGCGGATACACGATCCGCTGTTTTATCTTAAGAATGATTGCCTCGATAAGAGAGCGCTTCTGTAAGATGAGGACTTTGGATCATCTCACTTTGCGCCAAATCGGCAATGGTACGAGCAACCCGTAAAACACGATGATAAGCACGAGCCGACAGATTCAAACGTTGTTGAGCCATTTCAATCATTCGTTGAGAAGTACTATCAAGTACAGCATATTGCTCAAGTTGTTTCGGTGAAAGTGCTTGATTTAAACAATCTTGTCTTTGCATTTGTTGTTCATAAGCATAAATCACACGCTGTCTTACAGCCGTAGAGTCTTCAGCAGGCGTTGGATCTTGCAGTTCTTGAGCTTTTAAAGGCGGTACATCAATATGTAAATCGATACGGTCAAGTAATGGCCCCGATATACGATTTTGATAGCGCTTAATGCTCTCAGGCGAACATTGGCAACGGCTGTCTTGATTAAACGCATAACCACATGGGCAAGGGTTCATCGCTGCAATGAGCTGAAAGTTTGCAGGATAAGTAATTTGCCGAGCTGCACGTGAAATAATGATTTCTTTTGATTCAAGTGGCTGACGTAAGACTTCTAATACTTTGCGATCAAACTCAGGGAGTTCATCTAAAAATAAAACGCCTAAATGAGATAAGGTAATTTCACCCGGTTTAGGATGTGAACCGCCCCCAACTAGTGCAATCGCTGATGCCGTATGGTGGGGCGCGCGAAATGGACGCTGACCAAAGGTATGCGGTGTATTTGAAATAGAATAAATACTCGCGACTTCAAGCGTTTCCTGATTAGAAAGCGGTGGCAAAATTGAAGGAAGGCGTGAAGCGAGTAACGTCTTACCTGTACCTGGTGGCCCTTTAAAGAGCAGCGAGTGCCCGCCTGCCGCGGCTATTTCTAGTGCGCGACGTGGACGTAGCTGACCTTTTACATCTGCCAGATCAAATTTATAAGGCATTTGATTTGAAGTCACTGCAGGTTCAATCGAAGATAGTGATTTTATGCCCAAGAAATGATCACAGACTTCTTTTAAATGGCTCACTGGATAACATTCAAGATTCGGTAAATGGCTAATATCCTGACTATTATCGAGAGGTAAAAGCATTTTATGCTTGGCCTGTTGACACGCCATTGCCAAAGTTAAAGTACCTGATACTGGTCTTACATGGCCATCTAAAGCTAATTCACCAATTAATTCAAAATCTTCGGCACAGTTTTCTGGGAGCTGGCCAGATGCAATTAAAATACCTATAGCAATAGGTAAATCTAGACGCGATCCATCTTTGGGCAAATCTGCTGGTGCAAGATTAATGGTCAATCTTTTAGTTGGAAATTGAAAACCACTATTAATAATGGCTGAGCGAACTCGGTCTTTACTTTCTCTTACCGCCGCCTCTGCTAGGCCGACAATAGTAAGAGAAGGTAAGCCTTGACTCACATGTACCTCAACTTCAATCAGAGGTGCATGTAAACCTAAAAGTCCCCGTGTATAAATTTTAGAAAAAGACATCTTATTGTTCCATTATGGTGCTTCATTTTTAATCGTTGTAAAGTATAAATGCGCTACGTTGGTGCTTATTTTTTATTCTTTAAAGTTTCTTCTAACAAACTTACTTGTTTTTGTAGCTCTTCTAAACGTTGATTGGCTGATTGAAGTGCAGTCTTTTGACGGTCGATCTCTTGTTTGGAAACAAGATCCAACTTTTCGACCGCTTCATTTAATAATGCACGTAAATTTTTTTCCAAATCTTTTTTAGGCTCATCAATTTGTTCCAGAATGGCCTGTAGCAAAGTTTCTAGCATGAAATATCCAAAGTGTTGTATTACCTTATGGTTTACAGTTTAACACTGCTTAAGCGCTGGATATAGGTTTCAATTCTTTTAGTGCAAATAGATCATTAAATCAGCATATAACACTACTGAAAATTCATTTTATTTTTGATAGCTCATCTACATCTTGCTCACTAAATAGGTTATAAAGAAAGTTCATGCAAAAGATTCATTTCCCTCAACCTTTGAAATATTGGCATGAAAATTGAACATAAAACCTTACTGGTGAAAAGAAGCCGAAGGAAACAAACATGAAGCTTGTAACTGCAATTGTAAAACCGTTTAAATTGGATGACGTGCGTGAAGCACTCTCTGACATTGGTGTACAAGGGATTACCGTAACTGAAGTTAAAGGTTTTGGTCGTCAAAAAGGGCATACTGAACTCTACCGTGGTGCGGAGTATGTGGTTGATTTCTTACCTAAAGTAAAAATCGAGATTGCGATTAGTGATGAAATGGTCGACGCAGTAATTGAATCAATTACACGTGTAGCAAGCACTGGAAAAATCGGCGATGGTAAGATTTTTGTGACTAACCTGGAACAAGTAATCCGTATTCGTACGGGTGAAACTGGACCGGATGCTGTCTAAATTGGCACAAAGCTTGCTGAGTAGAAAATAACTCGCAAATGAGGTTGGGGGACACGAATGAAAAAAATGCTTATGGCGCTCAGTCTATCAGGCGCTCTTTTGGGTGGTACTGCCGTTTGGGCAGAAGAAGCTGTAACAACGCCAACATCGGAAGTTGCGGCTGCATCAACATCTCCAGCTACTGCAACTACTACTGCAGAAGCACCAGTTGCTGAAACTCCAGCAGCTCCAGCACCGACACCTACGCTTGATACGGGTGATACCTCTTGGATTTTAGTTTCAACCGCATTGGTTCTATTAATGACCATTCCGGGATTGGCATTATTCTATGGCGGTATGGTACGTAAAAAAAATGTACTCAGTACGATGATGTTCAGCCTTTCAGCTGCAATCTTGGTAAGTTTGCTGTGGGTGATTGCTGGTTACTCAATCGCGTTCTCTGGCACAGGTGCATTTTTTGGTGATTTGTCTAAAGCAATGCTAAACGGGGTAGCGTTTGATGCATTGAGTGGGACAATTCCTGAAAGTCTCTTTGTTATTTTCCAAATGACTTTTGCCATTATTACAGTTGCGATCCTTAGCGGTTCTATTGCAGACCGTATGAAGTATTCAGCTTTCATGGTGTTTATTGCAGTTTGGGTGCTCGTTGTCTACGCACCAATTACCCACTGGGTGTGGGCTGCAGATGGCTGGTTATTTAAAGCAGGTGCATTAGATTTTGCTGGTGGTACAGTTGTACATATCAACTCAGGTGTTGCAGGTCTAGTTGCTGCTTACATGCTTGGAAAACGTATTGGCCTTGGCCGCGAATCTATGGCTCCCCATAACCTGACTTTAACTGTAGTGGGTGCAAGCTTACTTTGGGTAGGTTGGTTCGGCTTTAACGGTGGTAGTGCTCTAGGCGCTGGTGCTCGTGCAAGTATGGCAATTTTAGTGACTCAAGTTGCTGCTGCCGCTGCTGCATTCTCTTGGTTAGTTGTTGAACGTATGATTCGTGGCAAAGCATCTGTATTAGGTGGTGCTTCTGGTGCGGTAGCTGGTTTAGTTGTGATTACACCAGCAGCAGGTTTTGTTGGGGTAGGCGGTGCTTTAGTGATGGGCCTTATTGGTGGCGTAGTGTGCTTCTGGGGTATTACAGCACTTAAACGCTTACTTAAAGCCGATGATGCTTTGGATGCGTTTGGTTTGCATGCGGTAGGTGGTATTGTCGGTGCGATTTTAACAGGCGTATTCTACAGTGACGAAATTATTAAAGCAGCCAACGTTGCATTAGCTCCAACATTCGCTGGCCAATTATGGGTACAAGTTGAAGGCGTATTGGCAACCATGGTTTACAGCGGTATCGCGACTTTCGTTATTCTTAAAGTGATTGATCTTGTGATTGGTATCCGTGTTAATGCTGATGATGAACGCATGGGTCTGGATTTAAGCCAACATGGCGAACGTATCGAATAATTCGTAATATATTCCAATCAAAAAACAGTCTTCGGACTGTTTTTTTGTCTTGAAGAATGCTGGTTCTGTAAGTGTAGAAATTTTGCTACACTAGGTCAAAGTAATCGACCCTATAAATCCGCTATGCATTGTCCATTTTGCAACGCCGCAGATAGTAAAGTCATCGATTCACGTTTAGCCGCCGAAGGCTGTCAGATTCGTCGACGTCGTGAGTGTGTAAGTTGCGGTGAACGTTTTACCACTTTTGAAAGCTATGAAGTGGTAATGCCCCGTGTGATCAAATCGAATGGAAAAAATGAACCTTTCGATGAGGCCAAATTGCGTCGTTCGTTAATGCATGCTTTGCAAAAACGTCCGGTCACACAAGAGCAGATCGAAACAGTTTTAAGTGATATTCAGTTGCAGATTCGCCGTTTAGGTGAGCGTGATGTGAAATCTAGAACAATTGGCGAAATTGTCATGCAATCTTTATTTGCCCTTGACCATGTTGCTTACGTCCGATTTGCTTCTGTCTATCAAGATTTTCAGGATGTTGAAGCGTTTCGCCGTCAAATAGAGCAAATGCAGCAACGTGAACACTAATCATTTGAGATTTTTATGTCTGAGTTGAAACAAGATCAGTATTGGATGCAGCAAGCTATTGAACTGGCCAAACGAGGACTATATTCGACCAAGCCTAATCCAAATGTGGGTTGTGTGATTGTCAAAGATGATCAGTTAATTGGACAAGGCTTTCATCCTAAAGCAGGTCAGCCACACGCTGAAGTTTTTGCCTTACGTGAGGCGGGTGAACATGCAGAAGGTGCAACGGCTTATGTCACGCTTGAACCATGTGCACATTATGGCAGAACCCCTCCTTGTGCCGAAGCATTGGTAAAAGCTCAAGTTAAAAAAGTAGTGGTCGCTTGTCCTGATCCAAATCCATTGGTGGCGGGTAAGGGTGTTCAGATTTTGAAAAATGCTGGAATTGAAGTAGAAGTTGGCATTTGTGAAGATTTAGCATCAAAACTTAATCAAGGTTTTTTAAAGGCAATGTCTACAGGCATACCTTATGTACGTTTAAAGGTAGCCTCAAGTTTAGATGGGCGTACTGCAATGGCATCAGGTGAGTCGAAGTGGATTACTGGTTCGGCTGCACGCCAAGATGTCCAGCATTGGCGTGCCATTTCTGGAGCAGTGATTACAGGTATTGAAACTGTGATTGCAGATGATTGTCAGCTTAATGTGCGTTCACTCAATAATTTTGATATCGAGATGGTTGCTCAGCCAAAACGTGTCGTTTTAGATCGCCAAGGACGTTTACCACTTAACGCTAAGATCTTAGAGAATCCTGAAACTGTGATGGTAATGGGGCCGTATCGTCAAGAACTTGCTGATTTAGGCGTGATACAATTAGAAATTCAGCCTTTAAAAATGCTGTTACAGACCCTATCTAAGCAACATCAAATTTATGATGTGTTGGTTGAAGCTGGCGCAACATTGTCTACTGCCTTTTTGCAAGAAGGTTTGGTGGACGAATTGATCAGTTATATTGCCCCGACCTTATTGGGGAAAAGTGCAAGGGCCATGTTCAATGGAGAGTTTGAATATATGGCAGAGCAACTTCGTTTTACACTTCTTGATGTGACACAAATTGATCAAGATATACGCTTAAGGTTAATCCCTACGCAAGAGAAAGTATGAATTCAGAGCCTTCGGTTTATCACAAACGTCGTCATGCAGCCCGTACGACAGACGAATATCTTTTCCATCAGCTTGTGCCGTACTTGGGTAACAAGCGCCGATTGCTCCATCTAATTTTAGAAGCCCTTGAAATTACAGGGACACTGAATAGCAAGAAAAAGAATCCACCGATTTTTGCCGATTTCTTTGCCGGCAGTGGCGTTGTATCTCGTTTAGCACGTCAAAATGGTTACCGTGTGATTGCGAATGACTGGGAACCTTATAGTCATGCTTTAAATCATGCGATTTTAGCCTGTGTAGATGCACCTGCTTTTAAAGAACTGGGGGGCTATCAAAAGGCAATCGATTATTTAAATCGCTTACCTGAAGTTAAAGGTTGGGTAACGCATAACCTTTGTCCACGTAACGATGATGTATACGATCCAACTCGTGACCGTTTATTCTTTAAACGTCGTAACGGTATGCGTATCGATGCAATTCGTCAGCAGATTGCAACATGGCAGGCACAAGGTGCAATTAATGATGTAGAGATGAGCGCTTTGCTTGCGCCATTGCTCTATTCAGCTAGTTTTGTCAGTAACACCAGTGGTGTATTTAAAAGCTTCCACCAAGGGTGGGGCGGACGTACTCAAACTGCGCTAGAACGAATTGAATCATTACTTTGGTTAACACCGAGCCGTTTTTGTGAGATTGGTGATCGCAAACGTCCGGCTGCTGAAATGTGGTGTGTAGATTCACAACATCTAGCAAATCAAATGAGTGGTTTTGAGGTTGATGTTGCCTATCTCGATCCACCATATAACCAGCACGCATATAGTAGTAATTACCACGTTTTAAATGCATTAACTTTATGGGATCAGGTGGATTTACCATCACCAGATACTAAAGGTTATAAGAGTGGTATTGATAGAGCATGGCGTAAAGAGCGTCCGAGTCCATATAACTCTTCTAAACATGCAAAAGATGCATATGAGAAATTACTCTCAACGATCAATGCGCGCTATATTCTGACCAGCTATTCAACTGATGGTAATATCGAACCGAAAGATTTACTTATGGCCAATCTGGAACGAGGCAAAGTAACCTTGTTAACACAAGATGTTCCGCGCTATCGAGTGAGTAAACAACGACAGTCTGAACGTGCACGCGTGCTTGAGTTTATTGTGATTACTGATACTCATGCTAAGTCAGGACCACCATTACGTCAGTTATTAGGCCAGCTTTACCACTTCGCTGAGCTAGGTGGTGTAGATACCTCAGGTAATAGTACACAGCTCGCACTTTGGTAAGCGCTGCAATTTAAGCAGTGTAAAAAGATTTGGAGATTGAGCCATGTTTACAGGCATTATTGAAAGTTTAGGTAAAGTTGAAAGCCTGCAAAGTGTAGGTGGTGATGTACGTCTACGTATTCAGACTGATCTGGATATGTCTGATGTACATTTGGGTGACTCGATTGCAACCAATGGTATTTGCCTCACAGTGATTGAATGGGGCGATAACTGGTACGCGGCAGATGTTTCCCGTGAAAGTTTAAATCGAACGACTTTGGGTAACTGGAAAGTTGGGCAACGTGTCAATGTTGAAAAGGCAATGTTACCGACAACGCGCTTTGGCGGGCACATTGTAAGTGGTCACGTTGATGGTGTAGGTGAAATTACCGTAGTGCGTGAAGATGCTCGTTCAATCTATTATGAAGTTACAGCACCAACCGAACTTGCTAAATATTTGGCGGAAAAAGGCTCTGTAACCGTTGACGGAATTAGCTTAACGATTAATCACTTACGTGGAAATATTTTAAGCTTGAATTTGATTCCGCATACTGCAGAACGTACCAATATTGGAACGTGGCAAGTAGGCAGTAAGGTCAACCTTGAAGTCGACGTGTTGGCGCGTTATATCGAGCGTTTATTGCTAGGTGATAAAGCAGCTGAGCAAAAAACTGAGTCAAATATTAGTATGGCTTTTTTAGCTGAAAATGGTTTTTTAAAATAAAAGCCAGATCATCAAAATAAAAAAACCGGACATATGTTCCGGTTTTTTTTATTTTTAAAAATTAATGCTTGGTGAGTGTAACCGAATGTGTGCCAACCCATGGTTTAGTATGCTGAGTGCGTGTAATTGAAAACTCACCTTTTTCCGACGCTCGTGTCAGCAAGATTGAAAGCGAATTAAAGTCGTTATGACTCATATAAAGTTCTTGTGCTGAAAATGTCCATTGCTCACCCTGATTAAGCTGCTCAAGTTGCTTTGAAATCTGATGCGGAATGTCCATTTCTTACCCTCATTAATTCTCTTAAAATCACTACTTTCTATTCTCATAATCATTTGATCTACAAGAATAATATTTATGTCTATTTTGTGACATATAGGTGTCAGTTTTATGACAGAAGAAGTTTTAAAAACTTTACTTCTCTATTTTTTCATCAGAAAACTTAGAGTTCTTTAAAATGTATTCAATTTCTTCTTGAGCTGCCGAATGTAGTTTAGCTCGGAAAGCCGTTACGGACTCTTCAATTAAGTTTTCAGCTTCAAGTTCTAAACGAATGCGTAAACTTTCAAGCTCAGATAAGATTTGATCATCGGTGATACTAAGTTTTACGCCAGCAGAGTAATTGACGGCTGGGGTTTCAGGGTTTTTCTGATAACGTGCAGTTTGTTCTGCAACTTCTTGTTCTAAATGACTACGTAATGTCTGTAATGTTTCAGTCTGTTCATTAAACTTGCGAATTTCGTCTGCTTGCAACTCCGCAGCATAAGCAGCTTCTGATGCACGTTTGTCAGCAAGCGCTTTTTCTAAAGCGAGCTGACGACGGATACGTGCTTGCTCAATAAGCTCTGCCTTAAGGTCCGCGTAAGCTTGTTCAATTTTTTGCTGCGATTCTAACTGCGCTTTTTCGTCATTTAAAACCCAAAGCTGAATAGGGGTTTGGGGTTCTAATAGGTCGCAAATACGTGCCAGATCCTGTTGATAGGCATGACGGACAGCTTCAGGCGCATTTAACCATCTTTTTTTAAAATCTTGCCCGACATTTAATGCCACCACAGTTCTCCTTTACTCAACAGTTTCAACATTTTATCGCGTTATAATTTAAAGGTCCGCGGTTCTATACCCAAACGGCGATACATTTTAAATTTTTCTCGACCAATTTGCTTGGCTGTTTCATTATTTTCAACAATTTCTATAATGTGGCTAAAATGATCAACTTGTTCAAGTGCATGATTGTTAAAATTAAATACTAACAGGCCTTGTTCAAGCGGTTGTTTAGCCGAAATACATACAGCAGCCTCAGCTTGATCAACTCCATGTGCAATGAAGCTGACAGGGTCGAAATCCCATAATCTTTCATCAAGAGTTTGTTGTAGCTGCACATCTGGGCAATACCACCAGATTTTAGGATGCTTCTGTAAAATCTTTCGGCATAAACGGCAAGCACTATCGACTTGCCGTTCTTCACTGGTTTCAAACAGATAAAAACTAACTTTAGCCATTCGTATTTACACGATTCGCTAAGAATTGCATGAGTAATGGCACTGGACGACCTGTTGCACCTTTAGCTGGACCAGATAACCACGCTGTTCCTGCTACATCTAAATGAGCCCAACGATACTCACGTGTAAAGCGCTCAAGGAAACAAGCTGCCGTAATTGCACCGCCGTATGGACCGCCGATGTTTGCAATATCCGCAAATGGTGAATCAAGTAATTCTTGATAATCTTCAATGACTGGCATACGCCATACACGGTCAAATGATTGCTCACCCGCTTGTTGGAGTTCAGCTGCTAAAGCATCATCTGGTGAGAACAAACCACTCAGTACTTTACCTAAAGCGACTACACATGCACCTGTTAATGTTGCGATATCAACCACGACAGCTGGATTGAAGCGTTTGATATAGGTCAATGTGTCACACAGTACTAAACGACCTTCCGCATCGGTATTTAAAATTTCAACAGTTTGTCCGCTCATGGTTGTCACAATATCACCTGGGCGAGTTGCTTTACCTGAAGGCATGTTTTCTGCAGCTGCAATTGCTCCAACGACATGAATAGGGAGTTTCGCTTCACATAGCGCACGAATGGTACCTAGTACAGAGGCTGCACCGCACATATCGAACTTCATTTCATCCATGCCTAGGCCTGGTTTTAAAGAAATACCGCCTGTATCAAAAGTAACGCCTTTACCAACAAGCACAACAGGCGCTTGGTCAATTCCAGCTTGGTATTCGAGTGTTACAATACGACCCGGACGTTCAGATCCTTTGCTGACTGCAAGAAAAGCATACATGCCTAAATCAGCCATTTGCTGTTCATTTAAGACAGTTACTTTGAGTAAGTCAGGGAATTCTGCAGCTAAAGCTAATGCTTGTTCTGCCAAATATTCAGGGAAACAAATGTTACCCGGACGGTTTCCAAGGTCACGTGCATACGACTGACCAGACTGTACGGCATGCACTAAAGCCAATTGTTTTTCATCGAGGCTCGTGGTTGAACTAATTAAATCAACCTGTTGTAACACAAATTCATTTTTTTTCGATTTAAACTCATCATAACCATAAGCTGCTTGAGTTAAGCTTAAAGCGAATAAATAATGGTATTCGACAGGTAACGCAGCAATATCAATCGCGATATGCTTAAATTTATTTTGTGTCGATTTGATAATGGTTTGGGCAAGTTTAGCGAGCTTAACTGCCTGAAGTTCAGCTGTTTTTCCTAGGCCAAGTAATTGGCTATGAGGTTGATTTGAAATCTGACCGAATAAAGGCAGAGTTTCATTGAAGTTGCCTTTGAATTGGGTGGCAGTAAGAACGCTTTCTAGGTTATTGATTTGATATGTGTTGATGTTGCTTTGTAGCTGTTCTGAATCAACTAAAACCCACAAAGATTCATTAGATGTCTGTTCGGGAAAAGTTGTATAAGTTGTAAATTTCATGGCTGCCGTGATTGCCTATAGAAAGTTATGTTGGATTAAAACATTGAAACACTTTCAAGCATAGCGTTGCAATGCGCGGTTTTATATTTTTAACATTCGGGTAAACTAGCACACGTCCCGATTAGCCTTTTGGAAGTATTACTTTGATTATTCGGCGTTATCTCGTCAAGCAAGTTGTCTCTACCTCATTGGTGGTCATTTCTTTACTGACCTTAATCATGATGGGTGGTCGTCTGATCAAATACTTTGGTGTGGCGGCGCAGGGGCGTTTAGATGCCAGTATCTTGTTTAGCATCATTGGATATCGTTTACCTGAATTTCTAACACTCATTTTACCATTGGGTTTTTTCATTGGTTTAATGTTGGTGTTTGGTCGTTTATATGTTGACCATGAAATGGCAGTACTGAATGGTAGTGGTGTAAGCCGTCATCAATTAGCACGATTACTCATTCCAATGACGCTTGTTTATATGGTGTTTCAGTCTGTACTTATGCTCTGGATGACGCCGTGGGGACTACACGAGTTTGAAAAACTAACAACTACACAAGCTGTTCGGACAGGTTTCGATTTGGTTCGACCAAGAGAGTTTATTTCTTCTGGGCCATATACGATCTATGCAGGTTCATTGTCAGAAGACCGAAAAAATTTGAAGGATATTTTCTTTTATCAGCGCGCTGCTAAAGAAGATAAGCCAGATGTTATGATTTTGGCAAAAGAAGCGACTCGTGTAGAAGTTGCAAATGACACCGCCAATGTCGTTGATCTGGTACAAGGTCGTCGCTATGAAATATTCCCGGGACAACCAAAATATACACAAGCAGAGTTTCAGTCTTATCGTCTACGTTTAGAAAATGACAAAGATGTTAAGTTTGAGAGTGGCGATGTAGAAGCACTATCAACAACAAAACTCTTTTCAAAAACGAATGATCCAGTCATCAGAAGTGAGTTGGGATGGCGTTTATTTGGGCCATTCACCATTGTTATTGCGTTAATGCTATCAGTGGCATTGTCTGAGGTGAGCCCACGACAAGGTCGTTATTACCGTCTTATTCCGGCGATTTTTATTTTTTCCAGTCTGATCGTATTAATGATTGCAATCAAGACTCGTATTAGTAAAGAAGAACTCGATATTTGGGCTTATCCTGCCGTGTTAGTTGTGTATGGCGTTGCTGCCGCTTTATTCTCACGTAAGCAGAAGTTAGGGCCAAAAATTAAGAAACAGATCAAGCGAGTGAAATTATAATGTTAGCACGTCGAATAGTCGCCAAATATGTGACGAAAACCACTGCGCTTGCGATGTTTGGCACCACAGTTGTTTTGTCCATTCTTCAGGTCTTATTTACATATCTTGGCGAGTTGGGTGAGCTCAAACCAGACTATAACGCATGGCAAGCTCTCGTTTATGTTTTGTGGGGAGCTCCTCGCTATCTTTATGAAATTTTACCTATCTCTGCCTTGATTGGTGCTGTAATTGGGCTGGGCTCATTAGCAACGAGTAGTGAGCTCATTGTTATGCGTTCAGTCGGTGTTAGCTTATGGCGTATTGTTGGTTGGGTTATGCGCTCAGCTTTACTGCTTATTATTTTGTCGTTTGCTTTAAGTGAATGGGTTATTCCTTATACCAATGAAAAAGCACAAAGTGTTAAAAATCATCGTTCTGTAGCTGCTTTAGGTGAAGTTAAAGGCTATTGGTCACGTGAAGGACAGCGATTTATCTATATCGACTATGCTAACTCTCAGGGTAATTTAAGAGACATTCAAGTGGTCGACTTTGACCAGAACTATTACTTGCAATCATTAATTAATGCTCAGCAAGGACAGTTTATTAAAAATGGTCAATGGGCTTTGAAAAAAGCTGAACAAATGGACATTTTGGCGGCAGGAAATGCCATCAAAACTGATCATGAAGAGCAATCGCTTTCGTTAGCATTACAGCCTAAATATGTGCACATGGTGACTTTAGATCCTGAAGATTTATCGCCAAGCCAACTGATTAGCTTTATGCGTTATATGGATGAATATAGTCAGGTGCCAAAAACTTACCAATTGGCTTTCTGGCAAAAAGTTGCTTCGCCATTTTCACTCATCGCATTAGTACTCGTAGCGTGTTCTTTTATTTTTGGACCATTACGCCAACAATCGATGGGATTCCGTTTGGTAATCGCATTGTTTATTGGTTTGAGTTTCTATTATTTGCAGGATTTCTTGGGCTATGCGAGCTTGGTTTATTCCCCATCTCCAGCATGGTTCGTACTTGTACCTATCTTACTAATGTTTGGTGCCGGAAGTTATTTGCTTTACCGCGCTCGCTAGAAATAAGTGATATTTATGGTTTTCATCAATCGCGGATATTGGTGAAAGCCATAGGAATAAATAGAGTCTTGACCGAAAATTCGGTAAGATATTGTGACGAAATTGTAGACAAAAGAGAAATTGATTATGACGGATGCAACTGCTGGCAAGATCCCTCACGTTCTGGTCATTATGGATGGTGTTGGACACCGTGAAGCGATTGAAGATAATGCTTTTCTTGCAGCAAAAACACCAAATTTGGCGGCAATGAAAGCCAAGCATCCGAATAGTCTAATTTCTGGTTCAGGTGAAGATGTTGGATTGCCTGATGGACAAATGGGGAACTCTGAAGTCGGCCACATGAATCTTGGCGCTGGCCGTGTGTTATATCAAGACTTTACCCGTATTACTAAAGATATCCGTACTGGTGACTTTTTCAAACATGAAGTGTTGATCGACGCTGTTGAAAAAGCCAAAGCTGCTGGCGGTGCTGTTCATATTATGGGACTACTTTCAGAAGGTGGCGTTCATTCACATGAAGATCATATTGTGGCGATGTGTGAGCTTGCATTAAAACGCGGTGCAAAAGTTTATTTACACGCCTTCCTTGATGGTCGTGATACACCTCCACGCAGTGCTCAGCCGTCTTTAGAAAAATTAGATGCATTATTTGCCCAATATCCAGGCCAAGGCCGTATCGCAACCATGATTGGTCGTTACTTTGCAATGGACCGTGACAACCGTTGGGATCGCGTTGAGCAAGCTTATCGCTTGTTAACTGAAGGCGAGGCACTTCGTACTGCGCAAACAGCAGTTGAAGGGTTGGAGTTAGCTTATGCAGCCAATGAAAATGATGAGTTTGTAAAAGCGACTCGTATTGGTGATATTGCTAAAGTTCAAGATGGTGATAGCGTTGTATTTATGAATTTCCGTGCTGACCGAGCTCGTGAAATTACTCGCGCGTTTGTAGAGAAAGACTTTGCTGGTTTTGAACGCAAAGTTGTACCGAATCTTTCTAAATTTGTGATGTTAACGCGTTATCAGGCGAGCATTGATGCACCAGTTGCCTACATGCCAGAAGCCCTCAAAAACTCATTGGGTGAGTATTTATCTTCACTTGGAAAGACTCAGTTACGTATTGCCGAAACTGAAAAATATGCTCATGTAACATTCTTCTTTAGTGGTGGCCGTGAAGATGAATATCCGGGTGAAAAGCGTATTTTAATTCCATCTCCAAACGTTGCGACATATGACCTTAAGCCTGAAATGAGTGCTTATGAAGTCACTGATGAGTTGGTTAAGGCAATTAATTCGGGTGAATACGACTTATTAGTTGTGAACTATGCAAATGGTGATATGGTCGGTCATACAGGTGTGTTTGATGCGGCGGTTAAAGCAGTTGAAGCGGTTGATACTTGTTTAGGTCGTGTCTATGAAGCAGTTATGGCGAAAAAAGGTCATATGCTCATTACTGCTGACCATGGTAACGTTGAACAAATGCAAGACTACGAAAGTGGGCAAGTGCATACTCAACATACAACCGAGCTTGTGCCGTTTATCTATGTTGGCCCAACACAAGCAACAATTGCAGAAGGTGGTGTGCTTGCAGACGTAGCACCGACAATTCTCAATTTAATGCAGATTCCTGTTCCTGCCGAAATGCAAGGACGTAATCTGATTACACTATCTGCATAAGTTAAAGGTGATTGGATGCTGCAACACATTAAATATAAAAAACTTATTGTAAGTATGTTGCTGTGTTGCAGCCAATTTACCTTTGCAGCGCCAGTTGTAAAAGAAAAAATGTCACCTTTGCATTCGGATTCGGAAGAACCGGAACATAGCTACGCAGAGGTGCCGATCGAGTCGATTCAACAGTTTGTGCAAATCTATGGAATTGTTCGAGATAACTACGTTGATGTGAAATCTGACGATGCCTTGTTTCAACAAGCCATAAAAGGGTTAGTGAGTGGGTTAGATCGTTATTCGCGTTATTTATCGGCAGAAGAATACCGCCAACTGATTCAATACACAGAGGGTGATCTTGCGTCAGTTGATTTTGCATTAAGCCCTGAATCACATGCTCATAAATGGATGATTCGTGATCTTAAAACAGGTTCAGATTCCTATAAATTAGGTTTGAGAAATGGTCAGACGATTCTCAAAATTGATAATCAAGATTTAAAAAATTTAAACCAAGATCAGGTGCTTGGCCTACTTTACGGTTCTATAGGAAGTACACTTCAAGTACAAGCAGAAGAGCTAAACGGAAATATCAACTTAGTTCGTAATAAAAAAATAGAAACCGATATAGAACCTGTAATGCTACATAATCAGGTGCTCGTACTCAAAATTAGAGTATTCCAACAAGACACTGCTAATGAAATTAAAAGATTAATTGAAGAAAACAGTTCTCCACGTTTAAAGGCTGTTTTAATCGATTTGCGAAACAATCCGGGTGGGTTGTTATCGGCAGCAGTTGAGTCAGCAGATTTATTTTTAAATAACGGAATTATTGTTTCAACCAAAAGCCGTTCGGAAGGTAACCAGCAGTTTCAGGCTTTGCCCGGTAATGAATTTCAGAATATAAAACTAGGTATATTAATTAATCACCGCTCTGCATCGGCAGCAGAAGTTTTTACTGCGGCCATGAAAGAACACCAGCGTGCTTGGGTGATGGGTGAAAAAAGTTATGGAAAAGGTGTTGTGCAAAAGCTATTTCCTTTGCCAAGTGGGGCGGCTCTACAAATGACGGTCTCACACTACTACACGCCAAATGGCAATATGATTGAAGGGCAGGGTATTCAACCTAACCAGACCTATCCATTACCTGCAGAAATGAAAGAAGACGTATATTTAGAGCGCGTTGCAGATTTATTCCTAAAGAGGAAGTAATTTTTATACTTCCTCTCCCATTTCAGTATCTAAGCCAAACTTTTTGAGTCGATAGCGCAAAGAACGGAATGTCATTCCTAGTTTTTTAGCTGCCAAAGTTCGATTCCAATGCGTCATATTTAGCGCATTCAGTAAAATATCTTTTTCGATATTTTCTAAGTAACGTTCTAAACCTTCCATTGGAAATTTTGGGTGAGTCTGAACAGTCGGTGTTTGATTTAGTTGTTTCGTTACGATTTGCGGACTCACACTACTACCTCTAAGTGGAGGTGCTAAGTGTGTCAAATCAATGCACTCATCATCACTTAAAGTAATAGCTCGTTCAATCATATTTCTTAATTCACGAACATTACCTGGGAAGTCTTGCTGCAATAAGTAAGTCTCAGCGCTCGCCGTTAATTGCTTGCTTGAAATTCCCCATTCCGTACAAACCTTTTGAATAAAATGATTGGCTAATAGCAAAATATCTCCACCACGGTCACGTAGTGGCGGCAACATAATATCCATAACATGAATACGGAAAAATAAGTCCTGACGGAATTTACCTTGCTGAACTAATAAATCTAAGTCTTGGTGACTCGCACTGATTACTCGAAAATCGACATCAATTTCCTGATCTGAACCTACTGGGCGAATCTTTTTCTCTTGTACTGCCCGAAGCAATTTAACTTGCATACTTAAAGGCAATTCGGCAATTTCATCTAAAAATAAACTGCCGCCGTGTGCCGATAAAATAAGACCTTGTTTGTCTTGGGTTGCTCCAGTAAAACTGCCTTTTTTATGCCCGAAAAGTTCACTTTCCATGAGCTCTGTTGGGATTGCTCCACAGTTAATTGCAATAAATGGTCCTTCACTGCGGTTGCTTAAGCGGTGAATCAGATTAGCAACAACTTCTTTACCCGTACCAGATTCGCCTGTAACAAATACAGGAGCTTGGGAGCGGGCTATTTTTTTAATAGCTGTCCGTAAGTTTTGTATAGGTGGCGAACGCCCAATTAATAAGTCATTTTCTAATGTTGTTTCACCGAACTCATGCTCTGGTTTTGGCTGGTTGAGCGCCTTTTTTAGCAATTGATCTAAATGAATTTGGTTGATAGGTTTGCTGACAAAATCAAAAGCTCCTGCTTTTAATGCTGCAATTGCAATATCCATATTGCCGTATGCAGTTAAGACTGCAATGGGTGTGTGTGGGTAAGTTTGAGAAACATGTTGGACCAATTCTAAGCCACTACCGTCAGGTAGATTTAAATCGGTCAAGCACGCATCGTAATGAAACTGAGTAAAGAGCTGTTTGGCCTGTTCAACCCGATAAGCAAGATGTGTCTTAATCCCCATTCGTGCAAGAGTCATTTGCATTAACAGGCACAAATCTTCTTCATCGTCTACAAGCAAAACGAGTGGTTGCTGTTCTGCCATTTCCCCAAAAACCTAATAAAAAATCAATATATTATTGAGCATTCTATTCTGAAGCATGCCCCTTGTTTTTGCTCTAAATAAGTGAGCTTCGCATGGTTTGCCTCACAAAAACTATGAGACAAATATAATCCTAAACCAGTTCCATTAATTTCGGTACTAAAAAATGGTTTAAATAATTGAGATATATCACGTTTTGAAACACCTTCACCGTAATCGATCACATCAATATAAATTTTATTTGTTTGTGAATGGATATTGATCAGAACATAGGGCGAATCGGGTGCATTGTGTCGTAGAGCATTCCTAACAAGATTAATTAGCACTTGTCTGAGTTGCTTTTCATCAAACAATAGCTTTAAGGATAAATCAGAACTTTTAAGCTGGATCGCATGTTTAACATCAGATAAATCTTCATCTAATAACGTTTTTATGAAGTCGTTTAATTCAATCTGGATTGGATACGTTCTTTCACTGCGGGCAAGTCCTAACGTGTCTTGAACAATACTATCAATGCGTTTCGTTTGCTTGCTAATCATATTGCGCAAAGTATTTTGCTGTTCCGCGTCACTATCTTTGAGTAATTCATTTGCTTGAACAATAGCTGCAAGAGGATTACGGATCTCATGTGCAATACTTGCTGAGAGTTGGCCTAAAGCGGCAAGTTTGAGTTGTTGAGCTTGCTGATTAATCTGCTGTGCATCTTGTAAAATGAGGAGTGTTAATGCTTGCTGTGGCACCAAAAGGTGTTGCACTTTAATATTAATAGAATAAGCCGACAGTCGGGACTCAAAAATAAATCGATCACCTTCTTTTAGGTTATCAAATTTAAGAATTTCAAATAAGTCAGCATGCCATTTTGCTAAGGGATATTTTTCACTGGCAAATTGAGGTGGAATTCCTAAAAGAGAGCAGGCGGCTGGATTACTTAAAACAATGTCGTAGTTTTCATCTAGAACTAAATAGCCCTCTTCAATTTGTTCCAAGATATAGCGGTTAATATTTTGTAGTTGATAGAGTTCTATTGATTGATGGAAAGTTAGCGCTTCAAGTAATTTAAAGCGCTGGACCGCAATTTGTCCGATTCCGTGTACTACAAAAAACAAGAATGCCAATAACGCACTATTACCAATCGTATTTAAATTATTGTAGTCAAATAAACTGCCAACGAAGCGTTGGTAAATAATCGCAATGACTGCAAGTAATGTAATGAGCAACGACATTCTTGCGCTAAGTAAAATGGCCGAAGTAAATATGGCAATAACATAGAGCAAGCTGAGTTGAAGATTTGGTTCACCTACAGAAAATGTAAGTAAACTCAGGCAAATAACATCAACTACAAAAAATAAAATGAGCTGCCTTGTTGCTTGAGTAGCAATAAACTTAAAGCATAAAAGTTGAAGAAGGCTTA
The DNA here is from genome assembly GCF_022449185.1 of Acinetobacter pittii. GTDB lineage: Bacteria > Pseudomonadota > Gammaproteobacteria > Pseudomonadales > Moraxellaceae > Acinetobacter > Acinetobacter pittii_I. The sequence continues at coordinate 37,789 of NZ_JAKUKO010000010.1, read as the reverse complement.
AGAGCGAATAGCCGAGTAGTGTATAAGAATATAAAGCGGGTTGTTGTAGACTATTGTCGATTTGAGCATCGGTTAAAACCAAAATAATATTCAGACTAACCGCAATAATAAGGCGATATAAACCATACCACGTGCCCAAACGAAATATCGTATGGGACAAGGATGAGTTTACGGGAAATTGCATGTAAGTCTGATTAAGGCTTGATCAGACCATAGCGAATCGCGAGATGAGTTAGTTTAACATCACTATCAATGGCTAGCTTTTCAAAAATACGGTAGCGGTAAGTATTCACTGTTTTGACACTTACAAAAAGTTTGTCTGCAATTTCTTGAGCGCTAATACAATTTACAACCATCATTGCAACTTGCATTTCTCGTTCAGATAGTGAGTCAAAGGGCGATTGTTGTGTATCGGATAAATATGAGCTCGCTAATTGCTCGGCAATATCGGCGCTGAAATATTTGCCACCTTGCATCACTTTATTAATTGCGCGAACCATTTCTGTAATTGGGGCACCTTTGGTAATGTAACCTTTAGCTCCGGCTTTAAGTAAAAGAGATGGGTAAGGTTCTTCTGCTAAACCACTGACTGCAATCACTTTTGTATCTGGTGCGGTTTGTAGTAAACGGCGGGTTGTTTCTACGCCTCCGATGCCAGGCATATTGACATCAAGTAGCACAACTTGAGGATGTTTCTGACGAACAATAGCAATTGCTTCTTCACCCGATTCGGCTTGTCCAATGACCTCTACATCGGCATGATCTTCTAACATACGGCAGATACCTGTACGTACAAGTTCATGGTCATCCACAACTAAAACTGTAATCAAGAAGACCTCCTTTCTTTCAAAAAACAAGTTTTTTGTTACATAAAGCAAAATTAGCTTGCAATGGAATGACAAAATTAGCAATCCTATTCTCATATAGTGAGCGAATAGTTGTGCACAATTGTGTCGGTAAAAGCGTTATACCTTATCCCTCAAATGTAAGGCATAATGATAGTAAGCGCAAATGTGTATCACCCTGAGTCGAGTATTGTGCCGTGAAAAATTCTAAAAAGTCTTTAATGCATGTGCTAAGCATGTCTATTTTGCTTAGTTTGAGTTCAACAAGCTTTGCAGAACTCGTCAATAACCCGTCCTCAGGGAATAGCGGTACTGCAAGCTTAAATTGGTCTTCAGCTGACGCTAGCCAATTTTTAAATGATGATGATGACGAACCTACTCCGCAAGGTTCAACGTCTGTAACTACCACATTACGTGGTAGTAGTGCACCAAAAATTGTAGCATCTGTACCAAAGGTTGCTCCAATCCGTGATACGACCGGTTACAATGCCCAGCCGAGTGTAAGTGCTCGAGCTGCGTTAGTGATGGATGCGCAAACTGGTGAAGTGCTTTACAGTAAAAATACAAACGCTTCTGTGCCGATTGCTTCTATTACTAAGCTGATGACAGCAGTTGTAACAGCAGATGCACGTTTGAATATGTCTGAAGAAATTACACTTGAGCAAATTGATTTTGCTGGCGCAGGTGGTAAAAACTCAAGTTCAACACTCCGTGTTGGCGACAAAATGAACCGTGCAGAAGTTCTCCTGTTCGCTCTAATGAAGTCAGAAAACCCTGCAGCGGCGGCTCTAGCACGTACTTATCCAGGTGGTCGTCCTGCTTTCGTAGCAGCGATGAACGCTAAAGCACGTGCTTTAGGTATGACGGCTACCCATTATATTGAATCTACGGGCTTACATCCGCAAAATGTATCTTCGGCACGTGATTTAGGTATTTTGGTAAGTACAGCTTCTCAATATGGCTTGATTCGTCAATTCTCAACTACACCAACTTATGACTTTAACTTGGGTTATCGCGTGTTGAAATCTAACAATACCAATGCTCTAGTGCGCAATGGTGGTTGGAATATTAACTTGTCTAAAACTGGATATATTAATGAAGCAGGTCGCTGTGTTGTAATGCACACGACTGTAAATTCACGTCCAGCAGTCATTGTATTACTGGGTGAACCAAGTACACAGGCACGTAATAATGATGCAACTAACTTATTGGGTTGGTTAAGTAATTTACCAAAACGTATTTAAGTTCAATATTCTAAAAAACGCTTCTATCAAGAAGCGTTTTTTTATGGCTATAAAAAAAGACATAAAAAAACGGCTGTTTAATACAGCCGTTTTTTGAAAAATCAGATCTTACATATTAGATAAAATCGAATCTTTTACTTGGTCCATTGTTGCATCAATTGACAACATCACTGCATCAGCACATTGTTTGATTGCAGTGTCAGGATCTTTCAAGCCATTACCCGTTACTGTACATACAATTACAGAACCTTCAGCAATTTTACCCGCTTTAATATCACGGATCGCACCGCCGATAGAAGCAGCAGAAGCTGGCTCAACAAATACGCCTTCATATATAGAAAGTAAGCGTTGAGCTTCTAAAATTTCGCTGTCTTGAAGTTCATCAAACCAGCCTTTAGAGTCACGTACTACAGCTTTTGCATGGTTCCAGCTTTGTGGATTACCAATACGGATTGCAGTTGCAACAGTTTCAGGGCTTTCAACTGGAGCGCCACGTAAGAATGGAGCTGCGCCAGAAGCTTGGTAACCTACCATTGTTGGTAAACCTTCTGGTTTTGGACCAGTGAATTGATCAGTCGCAGCATCATAAATCACTTGTTCAAACTGATCAGCAGGCTGGTTTGCTACAGCTTCGGTATAACCCATCCAGTGAGCGGTGATGTTACCTGCGTTACCTACAGGTAAGCAGTGGTAATCAGGTGCACGGCCTAAAGCTTCAACGATTTCATAAGCAATAGTCTTTTGACCTTGCAAGCGGTAAGGGTTGATTGAGTTTACAATCGTTACAGGCGCTTGATCAGCAACTTCTTTTACAAGACGCATACCATCATCGAAGTTACCACGAATTTGCATCGTGATCGCACCATACATCATCGCTTGTGCCATTTTACCCATCGCAATTTTGCCTTCTGGAATCAAAACAAATGCTTTGATACCTGCACGTGCAGCATAGGCAGCAGCAGCAGCAGAAGTGTTACCAGTAGATGCACAGATAATCGCTTTAGAGCCTTCTTCAACCGCTTTGGTTACAGCCATGGTCATACCACGGTCTTTAAATGAACCAGTTGGGTTTAAACCCTCGTATTTCACATAAATTTCAACATCTTTGCCAATAATACGTGGAATATTCTCAAGTTTAATGAGTGGGGTGTTGCCTTCACCCAAAGAGATAGCACGAGTAGTTGCCGAAACTGGCAAACGGTCACGATAACGATCTACAAGACCAGTATAACGATTGGCATTAGACATGATGGTGTTCCAATTAGAGGTGAAGCGGGAGAGGGAATCTTTCCCTCAACCTGATTAACTATCGAGCGATTCTAAACGAATTCTTACGATTTCGCCACGAATTGCAGGTAATGCTTGAATTTGTGCAAGAGCATCATCCATTTTTGATTCAACGATTGGATCGGTCAGAATCACGATTGGAATAAGGTCTTTTAAACGAGATTGTTGCATGATTGCATCAATACTGATTCCAGCGCGACTTAAGATGGTAGTAACATCTGCAAGTACGCCAGTTTGGTCTTCTGCATTTAAGCGGATGTAATAACCTGTGGTCATTTCTTCGCGGCTTAAAATTGGCACATTGGTTAATGCTTCAAAAGCCAACTGAGGAATTGTTCCTGCGCCGTCTTCGGTATAAGAGATGTCACGAACAATATCAATAACGTCGGCAACAACCGCAGAAGCTGTTGGACCTGCGCCTGCACCCGCGCCGTAATAGAGTGTTGGACCTACGGCATTTGCCTGAACTAAAACAGCATTTTTAACGCCGTTTACATTCGCAATAAGCTGTTCATCTGGAATAAGTGTTGGGTGAACACGTAACTCAATACCTTTTTCAGCACGACGTGCAATACCGAGATGTTTAATGCGGAAACCAAGATCTTCTGCATATTTCACATCTTGTGCAGTGATTTTGCTGATACCTTCGGTATAAACCTTATCAAACTGAAGAGGAATACCAAACGCACAAGACGCTAAAATGGTAAGTTTGTGCGCAGCATCAATACCTTCAACGTCAAAAGTTGGGTCTGCTTCTGCATAACCGAGTTCTTGAGCTTCTTTTAATACATCATCAAATGCACGACCTTTCTCACGCATTTCAGTCAGAATAAAGTTACCTGTACCATTAATAATACCTGCCAACCATTCGATATGGTTTGCAGCAAGACCTTCACGGATCACTTTAATAATTGGAATACCGCCAGCAACTGCTGCTTCATAAGCAATTTGCACAGCATTGTCTTCTGCTGCTTTAAATAATTCATTGCCATGTTCAGCGAGTAACGCTTTGTTTGCAGTCACGACTTGTTTGCCGTGTTTGATCGCTTCCATGATAACTTCGTAAGCAGGGTGGATCCCACCCATAACTTCTACAACTACATCAACGTCTGGTTGACGAACGATGTCAAGTAAATCGGCGCTTTGTTTAATCCCTTCCAATTCAAGATCTGGACGAGGGCGGCGTGTTCCAACGTGGGTAATTTGAATTTCTCGACCGGTGCGACGTTTAATTTCAGCGGCATTTTCTTGTAGTAGTTTAAGGGCTCCTCCACCTACGGTTCCTAGACCGAGTATTGCCAGGCGAACTGGTTTCACGTCACACTCCATTCATCATTTAATCATTTAGTTGAAGCTAGATCATAGCTAAAAAAAACGCCAGACTCTAGCGCTTTTAGTGCTTGTTCAATGAATTAGAGTGCGATGTTTGGAAAAGAAGAGTAGATCAGTCTTTAAACAGAGGTTGTTTAAATATTAATTATTGAAAAAACAAAGCGCTGCAATCAGAGCAGCGCTTTTTAAAAGAGATAGATGATTAATCATTCATCAGCTTAAAGGGTGTTATTTATCCAGACGTTTAATTAATTCATCTGGTGTTAGGTATCCACCTAAGTACTCGCCATCAACATTGTAAATAGCTGGTGTTCCATTTACACCCATGTTTAAGCCAAGTTGATATTGTTCACGGACAGGGTTTTTACATTGAGCTGGTGGAATATTAATGCCTTGTACTGCTTGGTTAAAGGCAGCTTTACGATCTGCACTACACCATACAGCTTCCATGGTCGGCATAAATTGTTCACCGCGTGGCCAAGCGATATAGCGTACCTCAATACCTTTTTCATTAATTTCAGGTAAATGCTCATGTAGCTTATGGCAATAAGGGCAACTTGCATCGGTAAACACATAAATCACATGTTTCGCTTTACCTTTTGCAGGGTAGACGATCAAATCTTCATTTTTTAAAGCTGCAAGGTGCTTTTTATTTTCCGATGCTTGGAGGCTATCGCCAATATTATGCAGTTCTTTACCGCCTAAACGAATGACATCACCTTGAATCAGGTATTTGCCATCACTGGTTGTATAAATCGACGTCATTCCTTCGAGATTTACCCAATATAAGTTAGGAACTTCAGTAGGCTTGATATCTAAAATTTTGGCGTTGATGTTTGCATTCTTAAATTGTTTTTGCAAAGTTTCAATTAAACGCTGTTTCGCATTGCGTTCAATGATGGTTGAAGCTTCCCCAGTAGCAGGTGCGGTCGCAGTGAGCGCATCTTCTTTTTGTGGTTTGTTTTCTTTAGAACAAGCACTGAATAACAGGCTAGAAGCCAAAGCACAGGCAAGAAACAGTTGAGATCGGGTAAAAGACATAGATAACCCTTATTTCATCAGTATTTATAGTCAGAAGCTGCTAAGCATAACAAAAAAACTAGTGTGTATTGTTAAAACTTTCTTAACCTTTGTGAACGAAATCAATTGATTGTTGGATGTATTTCAAATAATAAGTTTTAAATTTTTTAACCTCTAGGATGATGTTTTTCATGCAATTGTTGCATTCTTACTTGGGCTACATGCGTGTAAATTTGAGTAGTTGATAAGTCACTATGGCCCAATAACATTTGTACTACGCGTAAATCGGCGCCGTGATTGAGCAGGTGTGTTGCAAAGGCGTGACGTAAGGTGTGAGGTGAGAGTTCAGCTTGAATATCGGCTTGTAAGGCGTAACGCTTAATGGCATACCAGAAGTTCTGACGGCTCATAATTCCGCCGTGTTGAGTTAAAAAGAGATAGTCAGTAGAGCTTTTATAGAGTTGAGGCCGAGCATCCTGCAAGTAGCGTTCTACCCATTCACAAGCAAATTGCCCTAGCGGGACCAAACGCTCTTTATTACCTTTACCCGTAATTCTTAAATAGCCTTGTTTTAAGTTAATAAGTTCTAGGCGCAAGTTCAGTAGTTCTGAAACACGTAAACCACATGCATAAAGGACTTCAAACATTGCCCGATCACGTAAACCCAGTGCTGTATCAATATCAGGAGCCTGAATCAGTGCTTCGACATCTTCTTCTGATAAATCTTTGGGTAAGGCTCTGCCAATTTTTGGAGAATGATGAGTTGCTACAGGATTATCGCTTCGTAATTTCTGTTCACGTAAAAATTTGTAAAACTGGCGTAGGGCAGATAAGCAGCGGGCAATCGAGCGTGGGCTTTTTCCCGCTTTAGTTAACTCAATCAAAACATCAGCGATATCATCACTTGTCCACTCTGGAAGAGCTGATTTTTTATGTAGTTCACTACATTGAATAAGGTCAGATAAATAAGCATTACGTGTATGTGGACTTACCGTCTGAGCAACGAGATAGTCACGAAAACCTTGTAAAAAGCTTAAATGTTCAGGAATTTGAACAGGGCTTGGAATACGCGGTTTTTTATTCAACATACACTAGATCCTCTAAACCTCTGTACTGTAAAAGAAACTTTAAGGTTTGTCGATTAAACTAGATAAGAAGTGAAATTTAACCTTATTTGGTAATTATTCTCATTTATATGTATACTATTAAAAAAGGTTTAGGATCGGATGCGGTGCGTTTATCAGCTTTAAAAGTGAAGCAAGCGGCGACCATCACCAAAGTGAATCGGATAGAACTAGAGTCCGAGCAGCAAGATTTGGTCGCAATTCGTTTGGAAAGTCTGGGCTTTGTACCGGGCACACGAGTGGAAGTGATTACCAAAGGTATTTTTGGTGGTGATCCGATCTTAATCCAAATTGGCTTTACTCGTTTCGCTTTACGTAAAGCAGAAGCGGAAAAAATTGAAATTCAAGTAGAAGAAGGAGTACCCGCATGAGTGATGCGTTACGTATTGCCCTTGTGGGAAACCCTAACTGTGGTAAAACCTCTCTTTTTAACCATTTAACGGGAACTCGACAAAAAGTTGCAAACTATGCTGGTGTAACGGTCGAGCGTAAGGTTGGTCATTTTCAGTTGCCTTCAGGCCGAGCAGTGCGTGTACTTGATTTGCCGGGTACATATAGCCTTAATGCCACCAGTCCTGATGAAGTGATTACCCGTGACGTTTGTTTGGGTAAGATTGCAGAAGAAGGGCAGCAAGATGCCTTTTTATGTGTGGTTGATGCCACTAACTTAAAATTGCATTTAGGACTAGTACTCGAAATGATTGAGTTGGGTCGTCCGATTTTACTTGTACTGAATATGATGGATGAAGCGCGTCGTCGTGGCATCCAAATTAATACTCAAAAGTTGTCTCAACGTTTGGGTGTACCAGTTGTTGAAACAGTTGCCGTCCGTAATGCGGGTATTGAAAATTTATTACATGCCCTTGATCAAGAAAAATACAGTGTGCCACAAACCGAACTGAGTGGTTTAACTGGAACTCATCATCAAAAAATCGATATGATTTTTAAAGATGTAGTTCATTATGTTGATCAGGGAGATAAGCGTACTGATTTTCTAGATCGAATTTTCTTACATCCGGTTTTAGGCCTACTTAGCCTTGCCATCATGATGTTTATTGTGTTCCAAGCAGTGTTTGCATGGGCAGCTCCATTCATGGATGGTATTGAAGGCTTCTTCGGCTGGCTTGGTGAGGTAGTGGGAACTGTGATTACCCAACCACTACTGCATAGTTTGGTTGTTGACGGAATTATTGCAGGCGCGGGTGGCGTAGTTGTGTTCTTGCCACAAATTTTGATCTTGTTCTTCTTTATTTTAGTACTCGAAGAATCAGGCTATTTACCGCGTGCAGCATTCTTGCTTGATAAATTAATGTTCCAAGCTGGTTTAAGTGGCCGTGCCTTTATTCCTTTACTTTCGAGCTTTGCTTGTGCAGTACCGGGAATTATGGCAACGCGTAGTATTAGTGACCCTCGTGATCGTTTTACGACCATTATGGTTGCGCCTTTAATGACTTGTTCGGCACGTTTACCCGTCTATGCCTTGCTGATTGCTGCCTTCATTCCAGAGAAAATGGTCTGGGGTATTTTTAACCTACAAGGTTTAGTGCTTTTTGGTCTGTATATGGCTGGTATTGTGAGTGCGCTTTGCGTTTCATTTTTAATGAAGTTTTTGCAAAAAGATAAGTCGCAGCATGCTTTACTGCTAGAGCTACCAAGTTATCGTTTCCCTGATTTAAAAAGTGTGGGAATCGGTTTATTGGATCGTGCAAAGATCTTCTTGAAACGCGTCGGTGGAATCATTTTTGCGCTCTCTATTTTGCTCTGGTTCTTGTGTACTTTCCCGCAGCCACCAGAAGGGGCGACATTACCTGCCATAGATTATAGTTTTGCAGGTATGCTCGGACATCTTATCCAACCTTTATTTGCTCCAGTTGGTTTTAATTGGCAAATCTGTATCGCCTTAATTCCAGCTATGGCTGCTCGTGAAGTGGTTGTCGCGGCATTAGGTACAGTTTATGCCTTGTCTGCAACAGATGATGATGCTGTGGCACAAGGTTTGTCACATCTGATTAGTGCGGATGGAACAGGTTGGTCTTTGGCAACAGGTTTATCACTTTTAGTGTGGTTCATTTATGCTCCACATTGTTTGGCAACACTGGCAACGGTACGTCGCGAAACAGGTTCATGGAAACATGTTGCAGCTATGACTGCATATCTGTTTGGTTTAGCTTATTTTGCATCGTTTGTTACCTATCAAATTGCTTCCCACTACTGGGGCTAAAGCAATAAAGGAGGTTGTATATGGTTCAATATCTGATTATTGCGGTTTTAGTGATTTGGAGTGCTGTAGTTGTTTTTAAGAAAGTATTTCCAAAAACAGCAAATTCAGTCTTTTCTTCACTCTCTGCATTTTGCGAAAAGCAAGGTTGGGTAACCTTGGCAAAATGGCTTAAACCGAAAATGGCCTTTGGTTGTGCTGGCGGTTGTGGGTGTTCAAGCGAAGATAAACCTACCAATACAGTTCAAGAAATTAAGCCGATTAAATGGCAATAAATTTAGTATTTCTTGTTTCGTTTAAAAAGCCATCATATTGATGGCTTTTTTACGCACTGACACAAAAAAAGATGAATAAAGTTCAAACTGAAAAAGCATTCAAAACAGCAAAGTGCTAACATTTTTGCCATTCTGTCGATTGATAAATTGTGGGGCAAAAATGTTAATACAACGTGGTGGGTTAAAAGTTGTAGCAGGCTTGGGAATATCAGGCGTTTCTGCTGTAAATTTCCTGCATGAACAAGGCTACCAAGTTGCAGTAACAGACTCTCGTCCCACGCCACCAGGGCATGATCAGATCCCAGCTGGCGTTAAAACCAGTTTTGGTCAACTTGACCAAGAATTATTATTACAAGCAGAAGAAATTATTTTAAGCCCAGGCCTTGCACCGCAATTACCGGAAATTCAGTCAGCTATTGCTAAAGGTGTTTCTGTGGTAGGTGATATTCAATTATTACGCCGTGCAACCGATGTGCCTATTGTGGCGATCACTGGCTCTAATGCTAAAAGTACAGTAACGACTTTAATTGGCTTAATGGCTAAAGATGCGGGTAAGAAAGTTGCCGTGGGTGGCAATCTTGGACGCCCAGCTCTAGATTTATTAAAAGATCAACCTGAATTAATTGTACTTGAGCTATCAAGTTTTCAGCTAGAAACCACGTCTCACTTAAATGCTGAAGTTGCTGTGGTTCTCAATATGAGTGAAGACCACTTAGATCGTCACGGCAATATGTTGGGTTACCATCAAGCAAAACACCGTATTTTCCAAGGCGTTAAAAAAGTAGTATTTAACCGTGATGACGCTTTAAGTCGTCCTCTTGTTCCAGATACCACACCAATGCAAAGCTTTGGTTTAAATGCACCAGATTTAAATCAATATGGTGTTTTAAGAGATGGCGATGGCACGCTTTGGCTTGCGCGTGGTTTACAGCGTTTAATTAAAAGCTCAGATTTATATATTCAAGGCATGCATAACGTAGCAAATGCTTTAGCTTGTCTCGCATTAGGAGAGGCAATAGGCCTGCCTATGGAATCTATGCTTGAAACTTTAAAACAATTTAAAGGCTTAGAGCATCGCTGTGAATATGTAAAGACTGTGCATGATGTACGTTATTACAATGATTCTAAAGGCACTAATGTTGGCGCTACGCTTGCAGCGATTGATGGTTTAGGCGCTGCAATTGAGGTTAAAAAAGGTAAGGTTGCCTTGATTTTAGGTGGGCAAGGTAAAGGTCAGGATTTTGGCCCATTACGTTCTTCTATCGAAAAATATGCCAAAGTTGTGGTATTGATTGGTGAGGATGCTCCGGTGATTGAACAAGCCATTCAAGGTGCAACCAAAATTTTACATGCAGCAACGCTTAAAGAAGCTGTAGAGCTGTCTCAACGTGAAACACAGGCCGAAGATGTGGTGTTGTTATCACCAGCATGTGCAAGTTTTGATATGTTTAAAAGTTATAATGACCGTGGTCAGCAGTTTGTTGCCTGCGTCAATTCGTTGGTTTAAAGAAAACATGATTAGGAATGTAGTATGGCAGGCTTAGCTCAGACCACAATCCAGAAAATCAATCATTGGTATGAACGGATATTGCCTAAATGGCCAGCGGAAGTGACGCCACGTAATGTCCTGATTTTCTGTGTCGTTGCATTATTGTGTATCGGTTCAGTGATGGTTGCATCTGCTTCGATGCCCTATGCTGAATATATGCATGAAAACCCGTTTCACTATGTGATTCGTCATGGTATTTCGATTGTCGCTGCGGGTGTAGTGGCTTATTTGACCTATCGAATATCACTCAATACATGGTTTAAAAATACCTTTCCTTTATGGTTGTTAACCATGCTTTTGCTGCTTGCTGCTTTGGTAGTAGGTTCAGAGGTCAACGGTTCTACGCGCTGGATTAAAATCGGTGGTTTTACCTTGCAGCCAACTGAGGTTGCTAAGGTCATGATGGCAATCTTTACCGCAGACTATGTGGTACGCCGTGCCAAAGAGGTTCGTACTCATTGGAAAGGCTTATTGCGTTTAAGTGGTGTTATGGCCATTACGGTCGGTTTAATTATTGCTGAGCCTGACTTGGGAGCAACCGTCGTTATTGTCATGATGATGGTTGGGGTGTTCTTTTTAGCTGGTGCACCGCCAACTCAGTTCTTAATTATGTTGGGTGCGATTGTCACAGGTATCGTGTTTTTGATCTTATTTGAACCCTACCGTTTCCAACGTTTGATTTCGTTTACTGACCCATGGGCAGATCCATTAGGTGTGGGCTACCAGTTATCAAATGCGTTAATGGCTTTTGGCCGTGGTGAGTGGTTTGGTACAGGCTTAGGGCATAGTGTACAAAAACTATCTTATTTACCTGAAGCGCATACTGACTTTATGTTGGCAGTGCTAGGGGAAGAGTTTGGTTTCGTGGGTATTTCTATTGTTATTGGCTTGTCTTTCTTGATGCTGGCATGTTGTATCAAAATTGGTCACCGTGCTTTGAAACATCATTACCTTCGTGCAGGCTATCTAGCTTACGGTATTAGTATTATTTTCTTGCTCCAGATTTTGGTAAATGCGGGCATGAATATGGGCTTAATGCCGACGAAAGGTTTGACTTTGCCATTCATTAGTTATGGTGGTACGTCTTTAATGATGTGTGCTGCGATGATTAGCTTAATCTTAAAGATTGATGCATCAACACAAGAAGTCAACCCAGAACGAGAAGAGTCAAACTTCTAATTGAGTACTTAGAAGTTTAAAAAGCCCGATTTGATATCGGGCTTTTTTATTATTTATAGATATGTTCCGCTGAGCTCTTGCCCATGGGGAATCAAATTAACATTCCACTGTGCTACAGCTTGTTTGAGCATCAGTCTAGGTTGATCTAAATCAACGTTGGGTTGTCCCAAGGCGAGTATCGCTTTTTGAAGTAATTCAGGAGCTTTTGATAAATCGAGTGCTTGAGCTAGATTTTGTTTAGAGAGCTTTTGCCCTTGATCATTCATGGCAAGGGGAAGGTGCATATAGCTTAGTTGAGGATAACCTAGAAGCTGGCTTAACCAGATCTGACGTTCAGTGTTATCTAATAAGTCTGCACCTCGAACGACATGGGTAATACCTTGTAAATAATCATCCACGACGACCGCAAGTTGATAGTTAATAATCCCATCACGGCGCTTAAGAACAAAATCTCCAAGATCGTGTTGTAGATTGGAGCAATGATGTCCTTGTAATCGGTCATCAAAACAGATCTGCTGATCTTGAACTTTTACCCGAATCGCTTGACCTTGAAAATCAAGATTGAGATCGCGGCAAGTACCTGCATAGATTGCATTTGAACCAAGCTTTTTGCGGGTACATTGACATGCATAGATAAGACCTTCTTTTTTGAGTTGGTCTAATACGCTTTCATAAATATCTAAACGATTTTTTTGAAAGATGATCTCTGCATCGGGTTCGAACTGGAAGGCTTCCAGTGATGTGAGAATATGCTCTTCACTGCCGGGATAAATACGGGGAATATCTGTATCTTCGACACGAACGAGCCATTTGCCTTGATGGGCTTTTGCATCGCAATAGCTGGCAACAGCAGTAATGAGTGATCCAAAATGCAAAGGGCCGGTTGGCGATGGCGCAAACCGACCTGAGTATGAGCAGCGATTAAGCGGAACATTGTTCCGCCGCTGCGCAAGAGAAAAGCTATGCTTTTCTGTCAGACGATTTAACTGCTGTGCAAGAGCCGAGTTGTGCTCGGCTGGAGAATTGTCAACAGTCACAATTAACCGTTATTTTGCTTCTCTTTGATTTCTGCCAAAGTTTTGCAATCAATACATAAGGTTGCAGTTGGACGTGCTTCTAAACGACGTAACCCGATTTCAATACCACAAGTTTCACAGAAACCGTAGTCTTCATTCTTAATAGCTTCCATAGATTGTTCGATTTTACGAATTAACTTACGTTCACGGTCACGTGTACGTAATTCAATTGCAAATTCTTCTTCTTGGGTAGCACGGTCGTTTACATCTGGCAGTGCAGTTGATTCGTCTTGCATCGTATTTAAAGTACGATCAACTTCAGACATTAATTCAGCTTTCCATGCTTGCAGAATTTGTCGGAAATGCTCGAGCTGTCCTTCAGACATGTACTCTTCATTTTTCTTAGGTTGATAAGGTGCAATACCAAATAAACTTGCAGTTGTGCCTATGTCAGAAGTTTTAGGTTTCACTTTACGTGCACGTTTTGCAGAAGCTTTGTCACCTTCCACTACAACTTCTGTATGTTCATCCAAAACTTGGTTGTGGTTGTCATTCGCCATAATAGGGCATTCCTCATCATACACGTATTATCTATACGCAAAAAATATGGTGATATGCAAGTGTTTTTATAGAAAACCATCGATGGGATTTTCCCATCGGGTCGTCATCATATAGATTTTTCCTGCAAGATGATAGTCATTCCGACCCGTAAATATTTTCAAAACGTGTTTACCCCAGTCATAATTATATATAAGCATATAAGAAATAGGGCTAATAGCCTGAAATATCAGTGTTTATATGGCCTTGAAAATTTTCAAGACGGAAGACTTCGGTTTCAAAACTACCATCGTTTTTTAGACGAATGTAACGGTAGCCGGGAGCATTTTGATCTAAAGCAAAATCATTGCTAAAGGGTTTAAACTGCACACTTGTCGAGGGTGTAGAGAAAAATTCGATCCCTTGCCAAGTGTTTATTGAGTCCTGATGAACATGCCCGCAGACTAAAGCTTTTACATTTTTAAATGGAGCCAAGGTAGTAAGTAAGGCATTAGAATTTTGTAACTTGTGATGATCAATCCATTTTGACTTCATGGCAAAAGGATGGTGATGACAAGCCAGCAAAATCGGGTTATCTGCATACTCTTCAAGTAAATTCGTTAAGTTCTCTAGCTGTTCTGCTGATAGATGTCCATCAATATGACCTTTTACCGCACTATTTAATAAAATAACCCGCCAGTTCCCTAAGCAAATAACTACAGGTTCCTGATGATTCTCTTTATGCAATGGAAAATGGTCAACATTGTCATGATTACCTAAGGTCTGAAAAAAGGGCAGACCAAGCGTTTGCATATATTGAATATAACGTTTGTAGGTAATAGGCGTTGGTGCCTGAGCTAGGTCCCCAGTATGGATAATTGCATCAATTTCAGGATGTTTATTAATTATCTGTTGAATAATCGCATGAAAGCTTTCTTCAGGATTCATACCCACAAATTCTAAATGCGGATACTCCAATAGGTGGGTATCGGTAATTTGTATAATGACATGGTCTTTTTGTGAAAGTGTTGAGACTTGAAAAGTCACCGTCCTACCTCTTCGGATTTATTATCGTTTTGCTGTGTTGGGCCAGCCATTGTAATGCCATAATGACAGGAGCATTTCTTAAACGTCCGCTGTCGAGTAGAGTCTGGATTTCACTATAATTAAATAAGTGTAATTGAATATTTTCCCCCTCATCATCTACGCCAAATACACCCCCTTCAGCGGGTAATTCAGTTTCAGCAACATAGAGATGAAATAACTCTGAGCAAGCACCAGCTGACGGGTAAAAGCTAAATAGATGCTCTAAATCTTGAACTTCGCAACCTGATTCTTCAAGGCTCTCTCGTCGAATACAACTTTCTGGCGATTCATCACCATCTAACACGCCTGCAATTATTTCCAGCTGCCATGGGGATTGAGAGTCGTCTAAAGCCCCAACACGGAACTGTTCAATCAGTGCAAATTGTTGTTTTTGATCGTTGTAGAGTAGTACACCAGCTGCTTCAGGCCGATGAACGAGTTCACGCTGCAATACATGAGTATATTCAGATTGATTAAATAGACGATGTCGAAGGCTGACTTTTTCAACTTGAATAAAACCACGGAATAGAGATTCACGTGATGTTACTTCGACATCTTTAGATGTATAACTTGGACGTTCAACAATACTCATGATTCGGTCAGGACGAAATCTATTTATTTCATCCTAACCGAGAATCAGGGCTAGGCAAGTGTTTTTTTTGAATATTTACACTTTATGATACAGTTTTTGGCCTTGTTCCTGATAAACCTCTTTCATCGCTTTGAGGCCTTCTTCAACCTCTGAATCGTTATTGGTGAGGTTGTTGGCATAGTCACGTACATTCTGAGTGATTTTCATTGAACAGAATTTTGGACCACACATTGAGCAGAAGTGTGCAGATTTATGAGCCTCTTTTGGTAAGGTTTCATCGTGCATACTACGCGCTGTGTCAGGGTCTAAACTTAAGTTGAACTGATCATCCCAACGGAATTCAAAACGTGCTTTTGATAAGGCATTATCACGTACCTGTGCACCCGGATGACCTTTCGCAAGGTCAGCGGCATGTGCTGCAAGCTTGTAGGTAATAATCCCGTCTTTAACATCTTTTTTGTTTGGTAGACCCAAATGCTCTTTTGGTGTGACATAGCAAAGCATTGCTGTGCCGTACCAACCAATCATGGCTGCACCAATTGCAGATGTAATGTGGTCATAACCTGGAGCGATATCTGTTGTTAATGGTCCAAGTGTATAGAATGGCGCTTCTTTACACACTTCTAGCTGAAGGTCCATGTTTTCTTTAATCATGTGCATTGGTACGTGACCAGGGCCTTCAATCATGACCTGAACATCATGTTCCCATGCACGGTGAGTCAGTTCACCTAATGTTTTAAGTTCGCTGAACTGTGCTTCATCATTCGCATCTTGAATACAGCCTGGACGTAAGCCATCACCTAAGCTAAATGAAACGTCATAAGCCTTCATGATTTCACAGATTTCATCGAAATGTGTGTATAAGAAGTTTTCTTCATGATGTGCTAGACACCACTGCGCCATGATTGAACCACCACGAGATACAATACCTGTTAAACGGTTTGCTGTAAGTGGTACATAGCGAAGTAATACACCTGCGTGAATTGTGAAGTAGTCAACACCTTGCTCGGCTTGTTCAATTAGTGTGTCTTTGAAGATTTCCCAAGTCAGATCTTCTGCAACACCATCAACTTTTTCAAGCGCTTGATAAATAGGTACAGTACCGATTGGAACAGGTGAGTTACGAATAATCCATTCACGTGTTTCATGGATATTTTTACCTGTCGACAAGTCCATAATGGTGTCGGCACCCCAACGGGTTGCCCAAGTCATTTTTGCAACTTCTTCATCAATTGAAGAGCCAAGCGCTGAGTTACCAATATTGGCATTAATTTTAACCAAGAAGTTACGACCAATAATCATTGGTTCAAGTTCTGGGTGATTAATGTTTGCAGGAATGATCGCACGACCTTCAGCAACTTCTTGGCGAACAAATTCAGGTGTAATTTCTTTTAAGTTTTTTGCACCGAAATTTTGTCCAGCATGTTGACGCATATCAACACCTTCACGCTGGCGTTGATTTTCACGAATTGCAATATATTCCATTTCAGGTGTGATAATACCTTGCTTGGCATAGTGCATTTGAGTGACATTTTTGCCTGCTTTGGCACGGCGCGGATTTTGAATATGGGCAAAACGAATATCAGCGGTACGAATGTCTTTTAAACGTTCTTGACCAAACTTTGAAGTTAAACCAGAAAGTACGTCAGTATCGTTACGCTCTTCAATCCAGTTTTGGCGAACTGAAGGTAAACCTTTGTCTAAATCAATTTGAACATTTGGGTCGGTATAAACACCTGAAGTGTCATATACCATAACAGGAGGGTTATGTTCACCGCCAAGACCAGTAGGGGTGTCGGTTAAAGAAATTTCTCGCATTGGAACCTGAATGTCAGGGCGAGAACCCTCAATATAAACTTTTTTAGAAGCGGGTAAGATGCGGGTTAAATCTTTTGCATCTTGTTCATGTTGTGCTGAAATTTCAGCAGAAGAGAGATTCGTTAACTGGTTCATCACATGATCCTTATGAATAACATCAACGAATCAAGCACGACCAAAAACGATGGCGGATTTATCTTTATGAGATAAATTTAAGGCTTTAAGTTTTCAGATGGCTTGATTCCTACGCAGGTCTTAACCTGATCAGGTTCAACGGTACTTGTGATCAAACTTATGTTGCGATAACACGGAATTTACACAATCTCAGCGAGCTATTACTCGCGCTCCGTCAAGCGATTTACAGACTAACATGTTTTAGGTTGGCTGGCATTGTCAATTTGTATCTATACAAACCGCATCCATATGGCAGTCACGATAGACTTCCGTGTTCCATGGCGAATCAAATTTTAAGAGCTGCTCAAGTTGTTCATGAGTCATCTGATAATTTGATTTTTTATCACCATTTTTATCAGTTAAATCTATTTTAAATTGCTTATTACGCTCATCGATAGGCGTGGCAATAAACTTAAGAAACAGTTGAGCAGGTTTGGCTAAACTCGACTCATTTTGTGTAGAGAGAAACCGAATTTGTTGAAGAGCATCTTTATCAAACCATGTGTTCGGCGCATATTCATCTGACACGGGTGTATTGTCTAAGCCAAAGAAAATAAAATAGCGATATTCATTAAACAGTAGTTTTGCATCATTAATAAAGTGGCTCTTTGGATATTTCTGAATAAAATTTTCCCAAAATAATGCGCGTTCAGTGAGCTCTTTCCATGAAATAGCCAAAGCACCATCGTTATAAAAAATATCTTGATTGTCTTTCGCCATACGAGTTAAAAACTCTTTTTGGTCCGCGGGTAAGGACTTAGAAAAAACGTCAACTAAATAGCTTGGCTGGCGTCGATAGGTAAACATGCCTTCGCCTTGATAAAGGAGTTCAATGTAGGCTTGGCCTTCATGTTGAAGTAAATATTGATCACGCGGGCTCAGTTGGGCGAAGAGTTTTTTTTGAGTTTGGATGACCTTTTTAAGATCTTGTTTGTGTTCTAAAACGGCATAGCCAAATGCTTCAAAAGCTCTACCTGTTTTTTCAGTGTAGTCTTGTTTTAGAAAACGTTGATACATGGCAGTTGATGCATCAATCAGCTTAAGCTGCTCATGATTTTTTAAAGAGGGAACACAGGTTTTAAGCTTTTCATTAATTTGATTTAAGTCTTCTATTTTGCTGTTTTGATTAATCGTGTGCATAGCTACCATAATTTGTAAGCAGCTACTGTCTTGTTTTTGAGTGGTCTTTTGCTCAGTTGGTTTTTGCTCTTTAGATACAGTTTGATCTTGCTCTGATGTTTTATTACATCCAGCTAAAAGTAGTGCACTGCACATACTCATTATTAGAACTTTTTTCATCATTGTACTTTTATAGAAATTAATATTGCTCAAATTATAACTCGGAAAAAGATTGCATGATTGCTATCGCTAAAACCTAAGAAATATATAAAGAACTAAAACTTTTACTAACTTGAGTTTGATTTGAATTTTTCTTAGTCTTAAAGGCAAGTTTTATCGTTGATTTGAACAATGAAAATAAAATTAATGGTCGCTGTTGGCCTTTGGAGTTTTGCATCTTCGAGTTTTGCTCTAGATTTGGTTGAAGCTTATGAGCGCGCAAAACAAAATGACCCGACGTGGCAAGCCAATCAACAACAATATGAAGCAG
This sequence comes from Acinetobacter pittii, assembly GCF_022449185.1. Classification (GTDB taxonomy): domain Bacteria; phylum Pseudomonadota; class Gammaproteobacteria; order Pseudomonadales; family Moraxellaceae; genus Acinetobacter; species Acinetobacter pittii_I. Next base: position 18,884 of record NZ_JAKUKO010000010.1, on the reverse strand, counting down.
ATCAACTGAACTTAGGCTTAGCAACGGGGGCATTATTACCCACTGTCACATTGTCTGGAAATATTACCCGTAATCGGCAAACTGTAAAGCGTTCAAACTTTCCAGGTGTTGATCAAGAAGGTCTTTCTGATGCTTTGGTGAGTAATACCTCAACGACTCGGCAAGCGACCTTAACAGCGCGTCAGCCATTATTTCGAATGGATGCTTGGGAAGGTTATAAGCAAGTTAAAACTTCGGTTGCCTTAAGTGAAATTACCTTAAGACTGCAAAAACAAGATCATGTTTTAAATGTAGCAGAAGCCTATTTTAATGTACTGCGTCAGCAGGCATTGAGTGTTGCATACCTACAAGAAGAAAAAGCTTTGCTTGAGCAGCTTAATATGATGAATGCCAAACTCAAAGAAGGTTTGGTGGCGCGTAGTGATGTGAGTGAAGCAAATGCTCAATATCAAAATGCGAGAGCCAATCGTATTTCAACCAATGTTCAATTACTTTTAGCCCAAGAGCAGCTTTCTGAATATATTGGTTCTTATCAAGATAAACTTGCTGTACTGCGAAGTGATTTTAGTTTTCAAAAGCCTTATCCAGCAGAACTTAATGACTGGCTTTCTTTGGCGCAGCAAAAAAACTTAAAGATCCAGCAAGCCCGCTTACAGCAACAATATAGTGAAGATCAGCGCCGTGTCGAAAAGGCAGCGCTTTATCCTCAAATAGATGCTGTAGCAAGCTATGGCTATACCAAACAAACACCAGAGACACTCATTTCAACTGACGGAAAATTTGATCAGGTCGGGGTAGAAATGAACTGGAATCTATTTAATGGTGGAAGGACCCGAACATCCATTAAAAAAGCGACTGTAGAAGTCAGTAAAGCTCAGGCTCAACTTGATGCAGCCATCCGCCGTGCCAATGTCGATGTAAAAAGTGCATTTATGCAGGTCGATACAGACCAAGCCAAGCTCGAAGCAAGAAAAGCTGCAATGGATTCATCTTCTTTAGTTTCTCAAGCCTCGAAAGCGAGCTATAACGAAGGCTTAAAAAGTATGGTTGATGTTTTATTGGCGCAGCGTAATGCTTTTTCTGCAAAACAGGATTATCTTAATGCTCAGTATGACTATTTATTGAATGTGCTTCGTTTAAAAGCTGCGGTAGGCCAGTTAGGTGAAAAGGATCTGGTTGAGCTTAATAGCTGGTTAACTTATCAGTAATTAAATGCTTTTATCTGAAATTTAATTTTGTCATAAAAACTTAATGATTGCTGTGTTTTAATGCTCAATCATTTTATTCCCGCGCCATCATGTTGGAGGCTTCCCTTGAGTCCGAGTAATCCGGTGTTAAGCCATCATATTTCTTCTCAATTTAATGAAGATTTGCAAGATGTAAACACAAAGTTTATGACCATGGGTGGCTTGGTCGAACAGCAGGTTGCAAATGCAATTCATTCTTTACTTGATACTGACGCAAATTTAGCGATTGATGTTCAATTTAAAGATAATGCAGTCAATCAATATGAACGTGATATTGATGAAGGCTTAACGTTGATTTTGGCGCGTCGTCATCCGGCAGCGATTGACTTGCGTATGGTTATTGCCATGAGCAAAGCCAATACTGACCTTGAGCGTATTGGTGATGAAGCTGCAAAAATTGCCCGTATTGCACAAAACCTGTGTGAAGAGGGCGGGTCACCGCGTGGCTACATGGAAACACGTCATATTGGTAACCAAGTTCGTGTCATGATTCATGATGCACTTGACGCTTTTGCACGTTTAGATGCAGATCAAGCTTTACGTGTACTTTTAGCTGATGCTGACATCGACCGTGAATATCAATCAGCAACACGTACATTAATGACCTATATGATTGAAGACCCGCGCCATATTGCTCGTGTGATTAATGTCATGTGGGTTTTACGTTCATTAGAGCGTATTGGCGATCATGCGCGTAACATTGCTGAGCAAGTCATTTATATGGCAAAAGGCTTTGATGCTCGTCATACCAAAATTGAAGAAATTGAAGCCAAAGTCCACGAAAAGTAATCTTGAGCTGAAATATTTAAAGGCCTTGTTTGAAGCAAGGCCTTTTTATTTTTAAAAATAATAGATAAAAAAATGTCCCGAACTTTGGGGGGAAGTTCAGGACAGAAAATCAAGTGCATAAACACGACAGGGATCGTGTTCTTCTTGCTATAAAGTGATATTAAGTTCTTCGCTTTTTGATGTCATGTAGAGTCCTGTGCGCTCTATGTAAGGCTTTTTATGTTTGTGTAAGTTTCACGTAAAAAAAGGCGGATCTATGTATATAGACCCGCCTTTTTAATGATGATTAAGCTAAAACAAATCGATTATTCTGGTTTCCAGCCTTCAGCTTTTTCTACACTTTCATCATTATTGAAGAATTTCTCACGTTGTTCTTCCAGAAACTTTTTAGCTTCTGGTTCAAACACGTTTAAACGCTTTTCATTAATGAGCGTAGTTTGATGCTGTAACCATTCTTGCCATGCTTGTTTAGAAACATTTTCAAAAAAATCTTGGCCTTTAGCACCTGGGAAAGGAGCGAAGTCTAAACCTTCCATTTCCTTTTGATATTTACGGCAAAATACTTGGCGACTCATGTTTTATCCTTAAGCGTATAACTGTTCTAAACGTGCGTGGGCACGCGCAATTGCAGCTTCAACCTGTTTTGGAGAAGTTCCACCAATATGATCACGAGCATTTACAGAAGCTTCAAGTGTTAAAGCTTTATCAAACACATCTGCTGTAATTAAGTCAGAGAATTGCTGTAATTGCTCAAGTGTGAGTTCAGATAAATCTTTTTCTTCTGCAACACCTAATGCGACTGCTTTACCCACAATTTCATGCGCATCACGGAACGCAACGCCTTTTTTCACTAAGTAGTCAGCAAGGTCAGTTGCAGTTGAGAATCCACGAAGTGCAGCTTCACGCATGATTTCAATATTTGGAATCAATGCAGGAATCATGTCTGCAAATGCCATGAGTGAACCACGAACCGTATCGATTGCATCAAATAATGGTTCTTTGTCTTCTTGGTTGTCTTTGTTATATGCCAAGGGTTGACCTTTCATGAGCGTAAGTAAGCTAATTAAGTCACCAAATACACGGCCAGATTTACCACGAATAAGTTCTGGAACATCCGGATTCTTCTTCTGTGGCATGATTGAAGAACCAGTACAGAAGCGGTCAGGAATATTCACAAATTTGAACTGCGCAGAAGTCCAAAGAATGAGCTCTTCTGACATACGTGATAAATGCATCATGATAAGCGCAGCAGCAGCATTAAATTCGATGGCAAAGTCACGGTCAGATACAGCATCAAGAGAGTTTTCAGATACAGCTTCAAAACCTAAAAGTTCTGCTGTATAAGCACGGTCAATCGGATAAGTGGTACCAGCAAGAGCAGCTGAACCAAGTGGCATACGGTTAACACGTTTACGGCAGTCTTGGAGACGTTCAGTGTCACGTACCAACATTTCAAACCACGCTAACAAGTGATGACCAAAAGTTACTGGTTGAGCGGTTTGTAGGTGTGTAAAGCCCGGCATAATCGTATTTACATTTTTGGCAGCCAAGCTTAACAAGCCTTTTTGTAAACGTTCTAATAATTTTAAAATATCATCAATTTCGTCGCGCAGGTAAAGACGAATATCAGTTGCAACCTGATCGTTACGGCTACGACCTGTATGTAATTTTTTACCTGTAATGCCAATACGTTGAGTCAAACGTGATTCAATGTTCATGTGAACATCTTCAAGATCGATGCGCCACTCAAAGTTTCCAGCCTCAATTTCTGAGCGAATGGTGCTTAAACCTTCAATAATGTCATCGCGTTCTGCTTCTGTGAGTACGCCAACTTTCGCAAGCATGGTAGCATGCGCAATCGAACCAGCGATGTCTTGTTTATAAAAACGTTGGTCAAACTGAACAGAGGCGGTAAATTCGGCTACAAAAGCGTCCGTCGCTTCAGAAAAACGACCACCCCACATACCTGAGGTTTGGTCTGGGGTTACTGAATTAGGGGGATTTGAAGATGTGGTCATGGTGGCTCAGTAAAATAAAAAAGAGTATATCACTTGCCGAAGCTCAACAAACAAAGTTGTTTCCTACAGCATACCGAAATCAAAATTCCTCCTATTTTTTTACGAAAAGTGGGCGTTGGCAACACTTATTCGAATTAATTATCGCAAGTAATGTTTTGGCACTGGTTCTGGCATTGGCTGAAGCGCAGTCTTGGCAAGCCTTAAGCGGGGGAAGGCTTTTTCAATACATCGTTTTTATTAATTGGGTAATATTGTCCTTTTTTGCATTGGTTGAACGCTTTCAAGGTTTTTTTAGCAGCTTGCGTCAAGAATTTGCTTTAACTATTGGTTTTGTCATGCTGCAAAGTATTGTTGTTTTGACCAGTTTAATCAGTAATTTTTTTCAGTTTGGTCTTTTAAATAAACATGCTTCTTTAACGCAGGGCTGGAGTGTTTATTTTACCAATGTACCTTTATATCTAAGCTATGGAATATTACTCGGGGCTTTCTGTTTACGTTATTTATATGTCAGGGAACAATGGTTGCATCAGCAATATGCCGAATTAAATGCCCGTATTCAGGCCATGCAAGCACGAATTCATCCTCACTTCTTATTTAATAGTTTAAATAATGTGGTGAGTTTAATTGCGATAGATCCAGATAAAGCAGAAAGTATGCTCATTAGTTTGTCGCGTTTATTTCGAGCAAGTTTCCAAGAATTAAAATTGGTGAGTCTGCATGAAGAAATCGAGCTGAGTAAACAATATTTAATGATTGAACAGGTTCGTTTGGGAGAACGTTTAAAAATAGACTGGAAGATCGAGCTTTCATCTGTGCAATTAAAACAGATCACTATTCCTTTATTGACATTACAACCTTTGTTAGAGAATAGTATTTTTCATGGGGTAGAACCAATGATGGGCAAAGCAACCATAGGGGTATTGGTTGAAATATTGCAAAATCAGGTCAGTATAGTCATTACCAACCCATATACAGACGATACAATAAATTCACGGAAAGGGCATGGAATCGCTCTTGAAAATGTTAAGCAGCGCCTGAAAGCGTATTATGGGAACACCGTTAGATTTCAGGTTTATAAAGGTGAAGCTTTATATACCACTATTATGAGCTATCAATATCAAACAAAATAATAAGTCAGTCAGAGTTAACCATAAAAAAATGGACCAAGTTAACGGTGACAAGGAGGATGAATGAAGGTGCTAATTTGTGATGATGAACCACTTGCAGTGGAGCGTTTGTCACGTTTAGTTTCAAAGATGGGACATGAGGTTGTATCAACGGCTCATCATGGACAGGAGGCCTTGGAACAGGCACGGCTTCATCAACCGGATGTAATCTTACTTGATATTCAAATGCCAGGTATGAATGGGCTTGTCTGTGCAGAACAGTTAAGTCAACTCAATCCTCGACCTGCGATTGTATTTTGTACCGCCTACGATCAGCATGCATTAGAAGCTTTTAAAGCTCAGGCTCAAGCTTATCTTCTTAAACCGATTGATCCGGTTGAACTTGAGCAAGCTTTAAACCAGCTAACCCAACTTACTCAAGCACAGCTCAATGCATTACCGAATTCTGAGCTTTTACAAGATTTAAAAACACAGCGTCATCAAATTGCTGCAAAAACCTATCGTGGTGTTGAGCTGATCCCTGTTGAAAATATCTATTACTTTTTAGCAGATCAGAAATATGTCACTGTGAGACATAAAAATGGCAGTGTATTAATAGATGAAACATTGAAAGAGCTTGAAACCGAATTCGCAGATCAGTTTATTCGTATTCATCGAAATGCGTTGGTTGCAGTCGCATATTTAGATGGGTTGGAGCTAGTCAGTTCGGGGCAATATCAGGTTAGATTACGTGGTCTTGATGAAAGACTTTCGGTGAGCCGTCGGCATTTATCTACGCTTAGAGAGCGAATTCATCAGCTTTAAATTTAAAAGAGTTATCTGGGACTTGCGAGATTTTACTTGCAATTTTAAGGGATCAAGTTAAGTTTAGGGTGTATTGTTTGACCAGCCCATGCTTGAATTTATGAAAACCTTGAAAATTGCTACACGACAAAGCCCACTTGCTCTTTGGCAGGCAGAACATATTCGTGCCCGTTTACAGGAGCTTCACCCTGATTTAACGGTGGAATTGGTTAAGTTTGTCACGCAGGGCGATAAAATTTTAGATACGCCTTTAGCAAAAATTGGGGGTAAAGGGCTGTTCGTTAAAGAGTTAGAAGCAGCACTTTTAGATGGGCGTGCGGACTTAGCTGTACATTCAATGAAAGATGTACCAATGGCTTTGCCAGAGGGTTTAACTTTAGCAGTGATTTGTGAGCGTGAAGATCCGTTAGATGCTTTTGTTTCAAATCAGTTTGAAAAATTCGCTGATTTACCACAAGGTGCAAAAGTCGGTACATCAAGCTTACGTCGTAAATCTCAAATATTAAAACAACGTCCTGATTTGCAAATTATTGACTTGCGTGGAAATGTTGGTACACGGTTAGCGAAGCTAGATGACGGTCAATACGATGCAATTATTCTAGCTAGTGCCGGTTTGAAGCGTTTAGGTTTGTCAGAACGTATTCGTCATTGTTTAACACCAGATGTTAGTTTGCCTGCTGTGGGGCAAGGTGCATTGGGTTTAGAGTGCCGTGCAGCTGACCAAGATGTATTGGCTTTAATTCAACCTTTATTACACGAAGAAACAGATGTTTGTGTACGTGCTGAACGTGCATTTAATGCCTATCTTGAAGGTGGTTGTCAGGTCCCAATTGCAGGTTATGCCACACTGCAAAATGGTCAAATCCATATCGAAGGTCGTGTTGGAAGCCCTGATGGCCAAACATTATTACGTGCTGAACTGACAGATGAAGCCAGCAATGCTCATCAATTGGGTGAAAACCTTGCTCGAAACTTACTTGATCAAGGTGCTGGCGAGCTATTAAAGGCCCTCTACTAAACCATGCTGTTTATTAATACTCGACCTGATTCGCGTGCAGCTGAATTAACAGAAGCTTTGCAGAATGAAGGTTATCAGGTTGAGTCTTTACCCCTTTTAGAGCTCGTTGCAAAACCCTTTTCTGAACACTTACTTCAGCTTTACCAACAATTAATTAAGGCGCAAGCTATTGTTGTCGTCAGCCCAACTGCTGTTGAATTGGGTATGGAGTATTTAGTAAAAAGTGGTTTAAAAATTAGCGACTTAAAACATATTCAATGGATTGCGGTAGGGCAAGCAACAGCCAATTGTCTAAACGAATATGGAATAGAAGCACATATCCCAGATGTTGAAACTTCTGAGGGGATGTTGAACCTACCTATTCTGCACAATATGCAACAGACGGGTAGTGTGGCTTTTTGGAGAGGGGAAGGCGGCCGCCAATTTATGATGGAGACCTTGCAACAACAAGGAATTCAGATTTTAAATTTTGTTCTATATCATCGGCAGTGCCCAGAAGTTTCATATTCTACATTCAAACATCTGACACAGAATTCAAATTATAATTTAAATAAATGGCTCGTCTTAATTACCAGTGAAGCGAGCTGGAAATATTGGTTAGAGCTTTGTTCAAAAAATAATGTACAACCTGATGGTGTATATCTGGTTTTAGGACCTCGTCTTTTTCAAATTGTTAAAGAGTATCGCGATCAGCAACAGACTCATTTTCACATTATTCAACTTGAAAATTTATCGCCTTCGGGGATGATTCATCACATTCAGGCATTATAAGGATTCGTATGAGAAAACTTGTTTCTATCATCATTTTACTGGGCATAGCTTGGTTGGCTAAGCTCAGTTACGATATGTGGCAAATTTCTCGTACTGTTCCCGAGCTTAAACAAAGTCTGCTGCAATCAGAACAGCACTATGCCAATTTAAATGATCAATTGGTTGCTTTACAGCGACAGTTGCAGAATCAACCCGTAAGTACAGGGAATAAAGCGAGTTCAGTCGTTCAACCAGATGCTCCACCGACAGGTATTGCACCTACAGTTTTAATTAAACAAAAGTTGGATTTAATTCAATTTGCGATTGATCAGCAGCAGTTGATTTATGCAGTTGATCAATTAAATCAGTTAGAGCAATCGCTCGTACACTATGAAATTGCTCCTGCATTGCAGCATAGCTTGAATCAATCGCTCGAGCAGGATAAACAGGCAGTTCAACAGTTTACTTTGGCTCAAAATCAACGCCATCAATTAATCGATGATTTATTACAGAACATTGATAAGAATATTCAACAAGCCTTAGCCCAGCCAAAACTTGAAATGGATCAATCCGAGACTGTGTCTTGGTGGAAAAAGTGGTTCCGTATAGAAAAGGTAGAAACGCCGTCTATTAATTTAATGAGTCGAAGCGTGGTGCTTAAAGAAGTGCAATTAAGATTGTTAATTGCCGAACAGGCACTCAATCAAGGAAAAATGACTGAGTATCAAAATGAGTTGCAATCTGTGATGCAAAAGTTAGATGAAATGCCTGATGCAACCAGTCAGCAGTTAAAAAAACGTATTGCTAAAGTGGCACATTTATCTATCGTGCCTGTTCCTAAACTCTCTACACTTGGGCTAATCGGCTCATAAGGAGGATATATGAAACACCTCCTGTGGGTTTATTTCGTAATCAGCTTAATACTCTTTGCAGCCTTAGCTTTATTTAGTTATGGCTATGGAATGGGGTATGTCTATATTTACTGGCGACAATTGCAGCTGCAAACAAATGTCTGGGGATTAACTCTTACTTTTGTAGTGATGAGTTTTATTGCTCAACTCGTATGGCTCTGGATTAAACGTTATTCATCTCGTGAACAAAGAAAAAGTGAAAACATCTTCCAGTTTAAAAACCTTCATCCCTATGAACAATTAGGTATTGTTTGGTTATTAGAAGCGGCCGAAGATCAACGTGTATTTATTGAACGTGTTTTTACTCAATCAGGGCTTTTAAAAAATATTATCGATGCCAAGTTTCTGGTTTTAAGTGGGGACTATCCAAAAGCATTAGCTGCTCTCGATCAATCACCACCGATGGCATTTGAATTGGCAGAGTTACAACGAATTGAAATCTTTTTAGCCGAAAATGAAGCCGATCGTGCATTAACTCATCTCGAATTTTTATATCAACACCAGTTATCACCGTGGTTACAAGAAATAGAAACTGCTTACCAGCAAAGATTAACGGCTTTATGGGGGCAATTAGCGCTGCAACATCCATGGGTGTATTTGCGTTCCATGAAATACGGTTTGCTAGATGCAGAACACCGTGATTTATGGTTACAGCAGCTTCTTCAGCAATTTGACCAAGCCTCTATTGATGACTTACATGCCTTGCAGCAACGTTATTTAGATTTAGAGTCTGAAATTCAAACTCGACCTTATAGCAGTAAGTTGTTATGGCTAAAACTATTAGCACGCATGCCAGATATGAGCATGCAACATGCGGCGCTAACACTCCACTTATTAAAAGAGCAATTTGACCCAGAAGTATTTTATCTATGGTTTCAGCAACAATTGCTTAAACAAGTTCCAGACTATGCCGATGTTGAAGAAAAAATTATTCAATTTGAAAATCAATATATGAATTTGCCAGTTTTAACCTTTGCAAAATGGCATGTCTATATGGCAACTGGACGTCAAACAGAAGCTGAAACATTATTATCATTATATCCAGATAATATTTTAATGAGCTATTTACGCATTAAGTCTACGCTTAAAGAAGATGACGTGTTAATCAAACAGTTAAACCTAATCTTTGAAAATGATGCAAATTTTTTAAAGTTTAAAATATGAGGTAAAAATGAAAGAACTGTCTGTCTATCCGATAATATATGAACAGAAAGTAGCGTGGGGAGATATGGACGCTTTTGGTCATGTCAATAATGTACAGTATTATCGATATATTGAAAGCTCACGTATTTTATATATGGAAGCAATCAATATATTAACTCCACATTTATATACCGTTGTAGCTTCGAGTCAGTGTAAGTATTTAAAGCCTGTTTTTTATCCAGATGTATTGAAAGTAGGAGTTCGTGTGGAAGAGCTTCGTAATAGTGCATTCCGTATGGCTTATATATTGTGGAGTGAAACCCAACAGCAAATTGTGGCTACTGGTGAAGCTGTTATGGTATGCGTAGATAAATTAACAGAACGAAAATGTGAAATACCGCAGGAAATAAAACAAAAAATTATTGAGCTAGAAAAATCAGTTGGGCATGACTTAATACATCTATCTTAAATAAATATTAATAAGATATATTTCATTTATAATTGATAATGTAATTAAAAAGTAATTTTTTGGATTATTCTGATAAACAATGCGATCAAACTATTGCTTATTGAATAGATTATAAATAATATTGGTCTTGATTTTATGTTTTTAAATTTTGTCTGTATTATTTTGAATTGTCAGTAAGACTGGAGTATTTATTAATGAAGCCGGATATCAGTGAATTATCTGTTGAAGAGTTAAAACGCTTACAAGAAGAAGCAGAAGCTTTAATTGCAAGTAAGAAAGATCAAGCAATCGAAGATGCTTATAATCAAATTATCGAGATTGCTGAAAATGTTGGTTTTAGTGTTGAACAACTTCTCGAGTTTGGTGCTCAAAAACGTAAGAAAACAACACGTAAATCTGTTGAACCTCGTTACCGTAACAAAAACAATGCTGAAGAAACTTGGACTGGTCGTGGTAAACAACCACGCTGGTTAGTTGCTGAAATTGAAAAAGGTGCAAAACTTGAAGATTTCTTAATCTAATCGAATTGCCCATTTAAAAGCCAAGCAAATTTGCTTGGCTTTTTTATTGATAAAAATATCTCAAATTTTTTCTATAAATATTATTTAAAAAATGAGTGTTTAAATTCTTCTTTAAATGAATTATTGAGATCAAATATGCATTTAGTTTGTTGAGTCTTAAGTTTTCATGATTTTGTCATACGTTCAACTTATAGTCTTTAGCGAGACGCCAAGCCTGATTGCTTGGTTTTTTTATATGAAGTGAATTGGCGATGTTGAAAAAGTATGCATAATGTCAGACTAGGGAGCTACTCTCAAAATAAGGACGATAATTTGCATGTTGGTAAGGCTGAATGAAGAAAAAGTCTAAGCAATGGAAGTGGTGGTTTTTTGCCCTCATTGCATTTTTAATTTTTATTATTTTACAGATTCCGGCGACGTGGCTTATTTCTAAATTTTCAAAGAATAATCAAACTCTACACAATGTAAGTGGAAATATCTGGCAAGGCCAAGCAGATTGGCGGCGTGGTACTTTGAGAGGTTCGATTCATTGGAAAACTAGACCTCTTGACCTGTTTTTATTAAGGTTCGCTGCTGATGTAGATATCCATAGCGGAAATACCCAACTAGCTGGGGTAATGGGCTATGGTGTGGGGAAAAAAGTAATTGTAAAGGCTATGAACGGTCAAGTTGCGCCTGAAACATTAAAACAAGTTGTAAATTGGCAATGGCCTGCGAACAGCATTCAACTGAAAGATATTGAGTTTAATTATAAGAAAGAGCAGGGGTTCGCAGCAGTTGATGGTCAATTACATTGGGGCGGCGGTGCTTTAATTTATAATATCGGTGATCGCCAAGACCGTATGAATATGCCTTCTTTAAATGGGCAATTAACGGATCAGAATGGGCAATTGCAAGTTGATATACGTGATCAACGCAGTCAAAAAATGGCGAATCTTTTATTAGATGCCAACATGATGCTTGATGTACAGCTCACCCAAAGGTTATTACTTAATATCCCATCTTATGATGGAAAAGCTGGTTTAGATACGTTTGTCATTAGTTCTCGTCAACCCTTAATACAAGGGGGTAACTAATGAAAGTATGGATTGAGAAATTACAGCAATTACAGTGGCAAAAATTAGATCGGTTAAGTGTGGTTATATTTGCCGTTTTAATTCTATGGCTGTGCTGGAAATTGGCTTCATTATTTTGGTGGGTAATTGCCCCTCCTCAAATGATGCAATTTGATCGGGTCGAGTTAGGATCGCAGCAACCACAAATTCCTAACATTAGTACTTTTTCGCTTTTTAATGAACCTTCAGCCAATGCAGCTCAGGAAAATATCAACCTAGAATTACAAGGTGTAATGCTGGGGTATCCGAACCATTTTTCGTCTGCTGTTATTAAGCTTGATAATACTGCCGACCGATATCGGGTCGGAGAAACGATAGGTTCTACATCTTATCAGTTGGCGGAAGTTTATTGGGACCATGTGATATTGCGTCAAGGTAATGGTAGTACTCGTGAACTTCAGTTTAAAGGTTTGCCAAACGGTTTATATCAGCCTATGACACCAGATGCCTCGCAGCCACCTGCTATTACGCCTCAATCATCGGCACCAGTTAATACGGCTCAAGAGGCGTTAGGACAGGCCATTCAGCAAATGCAAGGTAACCGTGAACAATATCTGCGTGACATGGGTGTTAGTGGGAACTCCGGTGAGGGTTTTGAAGTTACAGAACGTACACCCACTGCGCTTCGAAATAAGTTAGGTTTAAGGCCAGGTGATCGGATTGTTTCTTTAAACGGTCAAACGGTTGGGCAGGGGCAAACGGATGTGCAGTTACTTGAGCAAGCTCGTCGAGCTGGGCAAGTGAAAATAGAAATAAAACGTGGTGATCAAGTGATGACCATACAACAAAATTTTTAGTGATAACACGTCACCATAAGAGTTAGGAATTATCGCAAGTTATGGCTTTATTGAATCATCAACGTCCACTTTGGGCATTACTTGCAGCAGCCCCATTGATTGCGACAGTGAGCAGCAGCGTCTATGCCCAAACATGGAAGATCAATTTACGTGATGCCGACTTAACTGCATTTATTAATGAAGTGGCAGACATTACGGGTAAAAACTTTGCAGTAGATCCACGAGTACGTGGTAACGTCACAGTAATATCGAATAAACCACTCAATAAAAATGAAGTTTACGACCTATTTCTTGGGGTTTTAAATGTAAATGGAGTGGTGGCAATTCCTTCGGGAAATACCATTAAGCTGGTTCCGGATAGCAATGTTAAAAACTCGGGAATTCCTTACGACTCTCGGAATAAGGTTCGTGGTGATCAGATCGTTACCCGAGTCATTTGGCTTGAAAATACTAATCCTAATGATTTAATTCCAGCACTTCGTCCTTTAATGCCGCAGTTTGCGCATATGGCCGCGATTGCAGGAACCAATGCACTAATTGTTTCGGACCGTGCCGCAAATATTTATCAACTTGAAAATATTATTCGTAATTTAGATGGTACTGGTCAAAATGATATTGAGGCGATAAGCCTTCAGTCGAGCCAAGCGGAAGAAATCATTACTCAACTTGAGGAGATGAGTGCTACAGGAGCATCTAAAGACTTTAATGGTGCACGTATCCGTATTATTGCAGATAACCGAACCAATCGTATTTTAGTAAAGGGCGATCCAGGAACGCGTAAACGCATTCGCCACATGATTGAAATGTTGGATGTGCCATCGGCCGACCGTTTAGGTGGTTTAAAAGTTTTTCGCTTGAAATATGCAAGTGCAAAAAATTTATCTGAAATTTTACAAGGTCTTGTGACAGGACAGGCCGTTTCTTCGTCAAATGGTAATAACAGTTCTTCTAATTCATCGAATCCTATCAATAATTTGATTGGTAATAATCAGAATTCTAGTTCAAATACCTCTGGTTCAAATGGTAGCTCAATTTCTACACCATCTATTAATTTAAACGGTAATTCGAACAATAATAATCAGAATAGTATCTCTAGCTTTAGCCAAAATGGTGTGAGTATTATTGCGGATAATGCCCAAAACTCGTTAGTGGTTAAGGCAGATCCTCAATTAATGCGTGAAATTGAATCTGCTATTCAGCAGCTTGATGTTCGCCGTCAGCAAGTTCTGATTGAAGCTGCAATTATCGAAGTATCAGGAGATGATGCAGATCAACTTGGTATTCAATGGGCGCTTGGTGACTTATCTAGTGGGATTGGTTTACTAAGCTTTAGTAATGTGGGGGCTAGTTTATCTTCTATTGCTGCTGGTTATTTATCGGGTGGTTCAGCTGGAGCTGCATCAGCTATCGCTAGCGGTGCTAATAAAGGTAATGGGGCAACCTTGGCTCTGGGTAACTTTGAGAATTCCCGTAAGGCTTATGGTGCATTAATTCAAGCGCTTAAAACGAATACCAAATCAAACTTGCTTTCAACACCATCCATTGTGACGATGGATAATGAAGAGGCTTATATTGTTGTAGGTCAGAACGTTCCATTTGTAACAGGCTCGGTTACTACCAATAGTACAGGTATCAATCCATATACAACTGTAGAGCGAAAGGATGTCGGTGTGACATTAAAAGTCATTCCACATATTGGTGAAGGTGGTACAGTTCGTCTAGAAGTAGAACAAGAAGTCTCTGCTGTTCAAGATAATCGAGGGCAAGCAGCTGATTTGGTGACAAGTAAACGTGCCATTAAAACTGCTGTTTTGGCTGAACACGGACAGACGGTAGTACTTGGTGGTTTGGTGTCAGATGACACGTCGCTTTCAAGACAGGGGATACCTGGGTTAAGTAGTATTCCTTATGTTGGGCGATTGTTCCGTTCGGACAATAGAAGCAATGTGAAGCGTAATCTTCTTGTTTTTATCCATCCAACAATTGTGGGTGATGCAAATGATGTGCGCCGTTTGTCTCAGCAGCGCTATAACCAGCTTTATAGCTTGCAATTGGCTATGGACAAAAATGGTAATTTTGCAAAACTGCCTGAACAGGTTGATGACGTCTATAATCAAAAGATGACTGCTCCAAGTATTGCCTCTCAGCCAAAAAACTATCAACAGGTTCCTTCAGGTGGAAAAACCTCGACGGTAACTACACCTGTAGCGGTAGAGCCAGCAGTGCAAAAACAAACTTTACAGTTACCTGATCCTGAAGTGAATCGTACTAAAAATACAGTAACAACAACGACACTGCGCCCAAGCACAGCACAGTAGTAGCATGTTATGATTGATAAAAAATGAATAGGACATACGCATGACTTGGAAACTACAAGCAATTACTGGTGAAATTACTGGCCAAGAAATTAGTGTTGATCGCGATATGTTGGTAGGGCGTCATCAAGATGCTGATTTGTTATTACAGGCTGCTGAAATTTCGCGTCGCCATGCTGCATTGCTTTTAAAAGATCAATCGCTATGGGTACAAGACCTTAATTCATCGAATGGCACATTTGTAAACGATATTCGTATTGAACAAGAAAAGCAGCTACATGATGGTGATATTGTTCAGTTTGCCAGTTTTAAATTTTCTGTGTTAGCGCCTGCACAGAAAATCATGGACTTGCCTGAAATTGAAGCTGAACCAGTAAATACGACATCATCTCCAGATTTAAGCGATCAAGGAATGCCGAGTCTTGCTGAGCGTGCTACAGAAGTAGAGGTTCGCCGTGACGGTATGCCTCAGAATATTTCTATTCCAAAACCTGCACCTATTCCAGAGGGTGTAGATATCAATGCCCCACAAGAAAAGCCTATCGCTTTTGATGAGCCAGTTTCTCGTGTTGCTCAGGAAAAAGAGCAACAGAAGAATGCCTCAGTTGGTTTAATCAGTATTATTATTTTAGTAATTTTAGCTGTATTAGCATGGTTATTCTTTAAATAATTCGTTGCTGCTTTTACAATCAAGGCATGCATGAACGCATGCCTTTTTAATTTTGAGTAGAATAAGATGTCTGTTGCACAACTAAATAAACGTAATTTAATTTTATTTGATTTAGATGGAACGTTAGTTGATTCCGCTGCTGATTTATATCGATCAATGAACCTAAGTTTGCGAGAACTAGAATGGCCTTTAGTAACAGAAAAACAAATTCGAGAATGGGTTGGTAAAGGAGTATCTAAGCTCTGTGAAAGTGTTCTGCTTCATATTTTTGGAAAATTAGATTCTGAACAACATAAAGTCTTATTGCAGAAATTTATTGATATATATGGTGTAGAACTCTGTGTAAATACTCAAATCTACCCTGGCGTAACCGAGTTTTTAAAACACTGTAAAACCTTGGACATACAAATGGCATGCGTTACTAATAAGCCTCTGCAACTTGCCCAAGGGTTGCTTGATGCTTTACAGCTTTCCCCATATTTCCAAGTTGTACTTGGTGGAGATAGCTTACCTGAGAGAAAGCCTCATCCATTGCCATTATTGCATTGCATGCAAACCCTAAAAATATCTGCTTCACAATCGTTAATGATTGGCGATTCAAGTAATGATATTGAGGCTGCACGTCGTGCTGGAATTGATTGTATTGTAGTTAGCTATGGCTATAATCATGGAGAAAATATCTATGATTGCCAACCTCAGCAAGTTGTTGATAGTCTTGCTGAGTTAATTATCTAATGAATGAAATGGAGATCAGAATGAATAAGCGTATGGTTTTTCGATGGCGTGTCTAAACCGAATCTAGAAAAACACACTTTTAAATCGAAACCATATTAGAGAAAATTCATGACAACATTAGCGCAATTCGAGCAACTAAAGGCTGCTGGTTACAACACGATTCCAGTCTATCGCCAACGCTTAGCAGACACAGAAACTCCTTTATCTGTTTTTGCTCGTTTTAAAGACCACACACAAGCTTATTTATTTGAGTCAGTCGAAGGTGGCGAAAATTGGGCGCGCTATTCTATGATTGGTTTGGGGGAGTCGACGGTTTTCTCATGTAATGCAGGTGTTCTGTCTATACAACATGCTGATGGCTCAATTACACAAGAAGATTGCCAAGACCCATTTCAGTATATTCGTGAATTTCAGAAGCAATTTAAAGTGCCATCTGCTGAGCTCTTACCAAACTTACCGAGTTTTACGGGCGGATTAGTAGGTTATTTAGGCTATGATGCAGTCCGTTATATTGAGCCACGTTTAAAGAATGTTCCTACAGCTGACCCAATTACATTGCCAGATTTATGGTTAATGCTATCCAAGACAGTCATTGTCTTTGATAACCTTAAAGATACTTTATTTTTAATTGTTCATGCGGATACAGAGCAGAGTAATGCTTATGAAGACGCTCAGCAAAAATTAGATCAATTAGAGCAATTGTTAGCTACACCAGTAAGTCTGCAAGCTAAGCCACATACACCTCCACATTTTGAGTCAATTACTGGAAAAGCGAAATTCTTAGAAACAGTCGAAAAAGTTAAAGAATATATACGTGCTGGTGATGTGATGCAGGTTGTTCCGGGGCAGCGTATGGTTTCTGATTTCGATGGAGAGGCTTTACAGGTTTATCGTGCTTTACGTCATTTGAATCCATCGCCTTATTTATTCTTGGTACAAGGGCAAACGATTACTGATAAAAAGCCATTCCATATTGTAGGGTCATCGCCAGAAATTCTTTCTCGTTTGGAAAATGGCATTGCTACAGTGCGTCCTCTTGCAGGTACCAGACCACGTGGAAAAACTAAAGAAGAAGATCTTGCTTTAGAAAAAGACTTACTTTCTGATGAGAAAGAAATTGCGGAACACTTAATGTTGATTGACCTTGGTCGAAATGACGTTGGACGAGTTTCTAAAATTGGTAAGGTCCAAGTAACGGATCAAATGGTGATTGAGCGCTATTCGCATGTCATGCACATTGTGTCAAATGTACAAGGTGAAGTTCGTGATGATATCGATGCGCTAGATGTATTTAAAGCAACTTTCCCGGCAGGTACTTTATCGGGTGCACCAAAAATTCGTGCAATGGAAATTATTGATGAAGTTGAGCCTGTGAAAAGAGGTGTATTTGGTGGGGCAGTGGGATATTTAGGATGGCACGGCGAAATGGATATGTCGATTGCAATCCGTACTTGTGTTATTCGAGATAAAAGGGTCTATGTGCAGGCTGGAGCAGGCCTAGTTGCGGACTCAAATCCTGAATCTGAATGGAATGAAACGCAAATAAAAGCTCGCGCAGTGATCAAAGCGGTTGAATTATCATCAAACGGATTGATTTTATGAGTTTTTAGCGGTTTTTTTAAAAAAACCGCTTGCATCGTTTGGAAGTTTTGCTAAACTGCACACCGTTCCGATACGAAACGTACGAAACACTAAGAAGAGCCGGCATAGCTCAGTTGGTAGAGCAACTGACTTGTAATCAGTAGGTCCACAGTTCGAATCCGTGTGCCGGCACCATCTTAAAGGTGTGTAGTTGTGAAGTAAAGAACAACACTGAAATAAGTGTGATATGGTGAGATTCCCGAGCGGTCAAAGGGGGCGGACTGTAACTCCGCTACGAAAGTTTCGAAGGTTCGAATCCTTCTCTCACCACCATTAACTTCGATTGAAGTGGTATATACCAACACAGTGCGGGAGTAGCTCAGTTGGTAGAGCGGCAGCCTTCCAAGCTGCATGTCGCGAGTTCGATCCTCGTCTCCCGCTCCATCGAAGGATAATCGCTCTTATAGCTCAGTGGTAGAGCACTCCCTTGGTAAGGGAGAGGTCTCGAGTTCAAATCTCGATAAGAGCTCCAGATACAGTTTAGTAGATTTTCTACAAAGATTTAAAAAGCAGGCTTATTAGTCTGCTTTTCAAGTATTGGGTGTTTGATTTTTTAGGCGATATGTCGATGCTGAGTTTTTGCTCAGAATTGTGTTCGACGTAAACGAGGACTATAAACATGGCTAAGGCTAAGTTTGAACGTAATAAGCCACACGTAAACGTGGGCACAATCGGTCACGTTGACCATGGTAAAACAACTTTAACTGCTGCGATTGCAACAATTTGTGCAAAAACTTACGGCGGTGAAGCGAAAGATTACTCACAAATCGACTCAGCACCTGAAGAAAAAGCACGTGGTATTACAATTAATACT